>NZ_SJZI01000001.1:0-151976 GCF_004337505.1 Flaviaestuariibacter flavus
ACATCCTGATTGCCTGCATCGACAACCTCAAGGGTTTTGCGGAGGCCGTCGAAGACTTATTCCCTCAGACCGAAGTGCAGTTGTGCCTGGTGCACCAGATGCGCAACTCGATGAAGTATATGAACTGGAAGGACCTGAAGCCTTTTGTGCGCGATCTGAAGCAGATCTATAAGGCCGTCAATGCAGCCATGGGCCTGCATTACCTGGAGGAAGCCGAGAAGAAGTGGGGTAGCAAATACAGCGTCATCTTCAAGAGCTGGCGAACCAATTGGGAGCGGCTCCGCACGTTCTTCAACTACTCGCCTGCTATCAGAAAAATCATCTATACCACCAATCCCATTGAGAGCTACCACCGCATGGTGCGCAAAGTCACCAAGACAAAAGGCGCGTTCTCTTCCGAAGATGCTATCGTCAAGCAAATCTACCTGGCCACCATAAATGCTAACACCAGGTGGCAAGGCACCATGTTCGGATGGACAACCGTCCGTACAGAGCTAACTTTGAAGTACGCAGACAGGCTGAATAAATAAATGACACACTTAACTGAGCACTACCACAAGGAACAACCTCCTGAACCTCTTCCTCCTTTTTCTCCGGTTCGCTTATTTTTGGCGAAATATACCCGCTGCTTTGACCGCTCTCCCGCAAGTCGCCGTCGTTATCCTCAACTGGAACGGAAAACATCATCTCGCGCAATTCCTGCCTTCGGTGCTCGCGTCGCAGTGGGGCAACCTGCGCGTTATCGTGGCCGATAACGGCTCCACCGACGACTCGGTGGCTTTCGTGCGGGCCGGGTTTCCTGCGGTGGAAATAATACAGCTTCCGCAGAACTACGGCTTTGCCCGTGGTTACAATGAGGCGCTGCGGCAGGTGCAGAGCGACTATTACGTTTTGCTTAATTCTGATGTGGAGGTAACGCCCGGCTGGATCGCCCCGGTGGTCGGGCTGCTGGAGCAAACACCGGGAGCCGCGGCGGCGCAACCGAAGCTGCTTGCCTTTCACCAGCGCGATCATTTTGAATATGCCGGCGGCGCGGGCGGCTGGCTCGATCACTTCGGGTACCCGTTTTCGCGCGGGCGCGTTTTCGATGTAACCGAAGAAGACAACGGGCAGTATGATGCGGTGCAGCCGGTGTTCTGGGCCAGCGGTGCGGCGCTCTTTATACGCGCTTCGGTATACCATGAGCTCGGCGGGCTGGATGATTTTTTCTTTGCGCACCAGGAGGAGATCGACCTGTGCTGGCGCCTGCAGCGTGCCGGTTACACGGCGTATTGCTGCCCGCAGTCGGTGGTGTACCACGTTGGCGGCGGCACGCTGCCCAAGGGCAACTCGCGCAAGACCTTTCTCAACTTCCGCAACAACCACATCATGCTGGCGAAGAACCTTTCCCCGGCAGAACGCTGGTGGCGCATCCCGTACCGTATCCTGCTCGACCAGGTAGCGGCCCTGAAGGGATTGCTCGGCGGCGACAGCGGTTATTTTGTCGCGATTAACCGGGCGCATTTTGCATTTTATAAATGGTGCTTTTCAAAGAAGGAGCGGAGCAGCCTTCCCCGCCCGCGCCTGCGCACGATGCAGGGCGTGTATCATGGAAATGTGATCTGGGATCATTTTGTAAAAGGCAAGAAGAAGTTCTCGGAAATCGTCGGGCGTTTTTGATCAGGTATGCTAACAGCACATCGATTGTTTTTCAAAAAAGCGGTGATCGAAAAAACTTTTTCCACAAGCACGATTTTCTTTTGGAAGGAATTAAACGCCCCCCTTATTTTTGCACCACAATTTTCAGGTATGATCGACCATCAGCAAGAATACCAGGAAGAACTCCAGAAAGTTCAGGACCGCGACTTCACCCATAGCTGGGTATCGTCTTCGGCCTTCCTGTTCTACCTGTCGGTTTTCTGCCTGCTTGCTTTCTTTTTCGGTAGCTGCTACAAGCTGTACACCAAGCGCTATGAGAAGACGAAGGTAGAAGCCACTGTACCGGGAAGCACCCAGTACACCCCGCAGTATAAGTAAGCGGCCACCGCCAAAAAAAATTAAAAAATATTTTGGCGGTAAAGAAAAAAGGCCCTTATATTTGCAACCCGAAGTTCTTAACAAATCAGTGATAACAAACTGAAAATCAAGCGGAAGTAGCTCATTTGGTAGAGCACGACCTTGCCAAGGTCGGGGTGGCCGGTTCGAGCCCGGTCTTCCGCTCGAAGATCCCGACGGAAACGTCGGGATTTTTCATTTACGGCATCTTTGCCGTTGGGCCCCGGTGGTGAAACTGGTAGACACGCCGGACTTAAAATCCTGTTCTCCGCAAGGGGAGTGCCGGTTCGATTCCGGCCCGGGGCACACAAAGAAGCAGCAGCCTCATAAGTCAAATGCTTATGAGGCTTTTTTATGCCGGGGCCACCGCTAATTAATCCGCATGAAATTGTCAACGAAAGCAGAAATGCTCTGTGCGCAGATTACCCCGGGCACCACGCGGCTGGGTGATTTGCGGAAAATCGCCAGCGATACCGGGAAGGACCATCAACTCGCAATGGAGTTGTGGGCCGCCAAGAGCTACCTGTTGCGGCAACTGGCGATCCTGATCATGTACCTGAAACTGATCACGCAGGAAGTAGCTGACCGTCTTGACCAGGACATGCAGCAGCACCCAACGAAAGAAAGGTTGCAACTGATCGATTGGCTGCTAGCCAATCAGCTTTCAAAAGATTAACGAACGATTGCCCTGATGCAATCCTGGGAAAACAGCCCGTCTGCGCTCCAGCGACGCACCTTTTGGTATTACCAGGGGCGCCTCCGGTGGGTGGGGCAGGCGCCTCCTCCGAATACGGAGCACCTGCTTGGCGCTATCGAGGATCGGATCGAAAAGGAAAAACCGGAGGTTCAATGGGCAATGAACTTCACCGCGGGTCAGATCGGCGTTTTTCAGCCCGAATACCGTTCCCGTTGTATCGCGCTCGGCGAGCGGACCGGCTTATTCCGCGACGAGGTTGTCGGTAAGAACTGCACTCCGAGCTATCTGCCCGATTTCATTGCCATCCAGGTTTCCAAACTGAAGAAGTGAGATTCAGCGCGGGGACGCTTGTCTACGCAACAAACGACCGATCACCACCATTTTCCTTCCATCCTCCAGCCGCACCAGCATCGACCCGTTCTTCCCGCGGATGCATTTGCCGTCGGCGCGGCGCACGGCGCTGCAGGCAGCGCCTTTCAGTGCCGGGTCGGTGTTGCGGTCGCCGAGGTAACGATACTCCATGGAAAATGTAAGGATCTCCGATCTCTGATGTCCGATTTAATAATAGATCGGACATCGGAGATCCGAGATCTTAAAATGTATACTGGTATTCGACTTTCCCGGACTGCTGCTTGTAGCGGTCAAAAAGCGCTTCCTTGATCTTGAGACCGTGTTCATCATACTGGTAGCGCCAGATGGTGTAGTTGGAATTGTTGGCCGGCACGGTGATGCGTTGTACCACCTGCCCGGCATCGTTGTATTCAAACATGTACTCGGGCAGCAGGCGTTTTGCTTTCTGGTTGAACCGAACGATATCGCTGAGGCGTCCCCTGGCGTCGTAATAATAATAAACCACATCGGGTTCCTGGCCGCGCCGCTGGGTGCGTTCTTCGCCGATATTTCCGCGCTCGTCGGCAATGAATGTTACGGCCACGCTGTCGCGGCCGTTTTTGATGCGCCACATGCGTGCGGGCTTGCCGCCGTTCCATTCCCAGGCATGGACCTCGGTTTGTACGAACCTGCCCGCCAGGTCGCGGGTAGTATTCTCCACGCGCCCGAGTTGTCCCTGTGCATCGTATTGATAGATGGTGGTACTCACGCTTGCGTCGCTGCTGTCGATTGTCCGGGTCACGCGGCCCTGGCCGTCAAGGAAGGACTGGAGCACGGAGCTGTTGGAGTCGAGCACGGTCGTGGTGGTCAGTGCGTCGCCCGAAAAGCGCTGCTGCACGTCAAGCGCCGTGCTGCGGCTTCCGTCGGCATCATAGCTGGCGAGGGTCACGCTGCGCACACCCGCCGCGCGGTAACGCTGCAGCTGCTCGTTCGATTCACGGGTGCCCACGATGTCTTTGTAATAGTATTGCGCCGACGCGGCGAGGGCAAACGGAAGGCTCAAAACGGTGAACAGGAATTTCATCGGGGTTTTGTTCATTCCCAAAAATACACCTTGCTTTGCGAAGGGTCCGGTAACAAAATGTTGCAAGCGCCGGGTCTCTTTATTTTTTAAGAAATCATTTACGTGTCGCACCAGCCTTTACGCACCGAAACGAATTGCCTCAACTGCGGGACCGATGTCGCGGGCCGCTACTGCCAGAATTGCGGGCAGGAAAACATCGTCAACAAGCAAAGCGCCTGGGCGCTGATCACCCACTTCGTATACGATATCTTCCACTTCGACGGCAAGTTCTTCGAAACCCTCAAATACCTGTTCTTCCGGCCCGGCCGGGTTCCTTTGGCCTATGTTTCCGGCAAGCGGCAAAGCTACCTCGATCCAATCCGGATGTACCTGTTCACGTCAGCGGTTTTCTTCCTGATCTTTTTCGGGATCAAGAAAATTGAGTTTCGCGACGACAGCCTCACCGCGGGACCGCTTTCGCCGGCAAACCGGTTTGCGCTTGCGGCATCGGTAAAGTCCGGCGCCGACAGCTTTTCGCGCTACGTGCTGCGCGAATCGCTCGATACCACCCGGCTGGTCTATTTCCGTCCCCTGAAGCGAAGCAGCCCCGACTCTCTGGTAACCTTCCGCGGCGAGCGCTACGGGTTTTTATCGCGTCCGGACTCATTCGAGTTCGGGCATAGCGACTGGTTAAAGGGCAAGGGCTGGCTGCAGCGCTACACGCGCAGCAGGGTGGAGGCGATCCAGGAGCGGGTCAAGCGGGGCGATGAAACGCTGCAGTCGCTCATCTTCAACGATGTGTTGCACCGCCTGCCGTACCTGCTCTTCGTTTCGCTGCCGTTTTTCGCGTTATTGCTGAAGATGCTGTACTTCCGGCGGCGCAAGAATTACTTCTACAGCGATCACCTGATCTTCACGCTCTACCATTATATTTTCAGCTTTATCCTGCTGTTGCTGGTGATGCTTTCCGCAGAGGCCGGGGATTATACCGGCTGGGGGCTGTTTGGCTGGATCAACTTCGCGCTCATGCTTTATGCAATGTATTATCTCTACAAGGGGATGCGTGTATTTTACGAGCAAAGCCGCGGCAAAACCATCCTTAAGTTTGTACTCCTTAACCTGATGGCGTTTTTCATGGTGGTTGTTCTGTTTCTTGTGTTCATCATGATCTCCGCCAGCCAAATACATTGATATGACCCCTGAACAGATTGCCTTTGGTCGCCTCGTTACCATTATGGACGAACTCCGGGAACAGTGCCCCTGGGACCGGAAGCAGACCATCCAGAGTCTCCGGCAGATGACGCTCGAAGAAACCTACGAGCTCGCCGACGCCATCACGGATGAAGACTGGAAGGGCATCCGCGAGGAGCTGGGCGACCTGATGCTGCACCTCGTATTTTATGCCCGCATCGGCCGGGAGCAGGAACGTTTTACGCTTGAAGAAGTGATCAACGGCATCTCTGAAAAGCTGATCACCCGCCACCCGCATATCTACGGTGATGTGAAAGTGAATGACGCCGATGACGTGAAAAAGAACTGGGAGCAGATCAAGCTCAAAGAAGGCAAGAAGTCGGTGCTGGCCGGCGTGCCCAAAACACTGCCCGCCCTGGTAAAGGCCATGCGCCTGCAGGAAAAGGCAAAGCAGGTAGGGTTTGAATGGGATCACAAGGAGCAGGTCTGGGAAAAAGTGGACGAGGAGCTCGCAGAATTGCGGGAAGCAGCCGCCGGGGGCGATCCCAAAAAGGTGGAAGAGGAGTTCGGCGACCTGTTGTTCTCACTCGTGAACTTTGCACGGTTTTTGAACGTGGACGCGGAGAACGCACTTGCCGTCACCAATAATAAATTCACATCACGTTTTACACAGATGGAAGAACGTGCCGCCAGGAAAGGCCGTTCGCTGAACGATATGACCCTCGCCGAGATGGACGCCCTCTGGAACGAGATCAAACAGGAACGAACTTGACCGGTACCCACGAACAGGAACCTTTTCGCCAACGTACCCTGCTGCTGGCCGCGGCGGCGTTGCTCTTTCTTTCCTTTATCACCGCTCTTTATTTCCACGAGCAGCCGTCCATGGAGCGCGAGCAGCGCCGCCTGGAACGCTATATCCACGGCGCCGAGGACCGCTTTGTTCAGGTTCTCGACGACAAGGGCCTCCTGCAGCGCCTGCTGTTGCAGCAGGAGACAAACCCCGAATTCGAACGGATGCTGTCCGAGCCCTTTGGCTTGTTCATTTACGAAGGCAGTAACATCCGCTATTGGAACAGCCAGCGGATGCTGCCACCCCCGGCGGTGATTTCGGGTCGGAACGGCAACCAGTTCGTCAACCTGGCCAACGGTTATTTTATTGCTATGCGGCGCACCGCCACCGTGCCCGCGGCCCGCGGCCCCATTACCGTGATCGCCGTATTGCCGATCCTCTATCGTTACGACTATAGTCATTCGTCCTACCTGAAAACGACTTTCGCGCACGACGAGGAAGCCTATAAGCGCATCCGCGTGTCGGCCGGCCCCTCGCCGTATGCGATACGCGACAAAAGCACCCAGAAGTTGTTTCACATCGCGCCGCGCAACGACCTGCCCGGCAACGGGCCCGACGCGGTCTCCTCGATCCTGCGCCTGCTGGCCTTTATCATGGTGCTGGCCTATCTCCACTTCGTGGCCGAGCGGGTTACCCGCGACCGGGGCGCCCTTCGTGGCATCGCCTTCCTGCTGGTGACGCTGCTCGCCATCCGGGTACTGCTCCTCCTGCTGCCGGGTCTTTTCTCCCTGCGCCAGTTCACCCTCTTCGATCCGAAGATCTACGGCAACTATTACAATCCTTTCCTGCGCTCGCTTGGCGACCTGTTCATCACCGCGCTTTTCGGGTGCTGGCTCACGGTGTTCACCTGGCACCAGATGGGCCCCGAAGGGCGCCTGCCGGCCTTCCTTTCGGGGCGTCGCCGCCTGCTAGGGGGCGCGGTAGCCGCGCTCTTCCTGCTGATGTGGGGCACCTTCCAGTTTGCCAACGTGGTGCGCTCCCTCGTGGCCGACTCCATCATTTCGTTCAACGTCATCGATTTCTTCAGCCTCGACGTGTATTCAGTGGCAGGCTTCCTGGTGCTGGCCCTGCTGACGCTCACCTATTACTATTTCACCCGCGTGCTGTACCGAGTCATCTTCCCGGCTTTCGCGGGGCATACGGTTTACCTGTATTTCGCCCTTGCCCTGATGGGACTTGTATTTCTTACCCTGCGCACCGGCAACGAGGTGGTGCTGTTTCACCTCCCGGTGCTGCTATGGCTGCTTTGTTATACGGCGGTGGTCAGCCGGAGCCATTTTTTTATCAACCGCTTCCGCATCAGCGTCGCCGGCGCGCTCTTCTGGATCTTTGTGTTCTCGGTTTCGCTCGCAATCGTCATCCTCGGTGAAAACCGGAAAAAGGATTTTGAAAAGCGGAAAGCTATCGCAGCGAAGTTCGATGCGCTCACCGATCCCTCCGGCGAGCATACCCTGAGCATGGCGCTGGTGTACCTCGACAATGAATACCTCGCCGCCAATTTTCCGCGCTTCCGCGATCCACAGCAAAGCCGCCTGCTCCGCGACAGCATCATCAGTGAAAACATCATGGGGGCACTTAATCGCTACAACACCCGCATCTTTCTCTTCGACGCCAACAACGACCCCGTCAACAATACCGAACCTGCAACGTTTACCGAACTGAATAATCTCTACTCCGTTCAGAGTAAGGCCACCTCGGTGCCCGATCTTTCTTATTACGAAACCTCTTACAACGAGTTCACTTATATCACCCGGCGGCGCGTAAGCGACAGCAGCGGCGTGCTCGGCACTTTCTTTATCGTGAGTACGCCGCGGCGGTACAATTCGGAGGCCCTTTACCCCGAGCTGTTCCGAAGCACCGGTGAAACCGACAGTGAGAATTCGCCCTATGCCTATGCCATCTACAAGAACCGCCTGCTGGTGCGCTCGAGTAATAAGTACTCGTTCCGCATCAGCCTGGCAAGCGGCGAGATCCCGAAGACCGAGTATGAGCGACGGCAAAACGGCGCCTACGACGAGCTCTGGTACCGCGCCACGGGTAGCAAAGTAGTGGTGATCGCCAAGAAACGCGATACGCTGCTGGAGAGCATCACCCTGTTCTCTTACCTGTTCTGCGCTTTTCTTTTCCTGGTGGGATTGATGCGCTTTGCGCTCTTCCTGCTCCGTGCCGGCGAAACCTGGCGGCGGCGCTCGCTATGGCAGTTCAACATCCGCACGCAGGTGCACAGCACCATCATCTTCATCAGCATCTTTTCATTCGTGGTGATCGGCGCCGCTACGATTTCTTTCTTTGTCAACCGCTACCAGCGCAACAACACGGAGCGCCTCAGCCGCACCGCCGGCATCGTGGTGAAAGAGATGCAGCAGCGGGTGCTGGCCGATAAGCCGATCGGCGCCTCGCTGGGCGATGAAGATTCAGTGGGCAGCCTGCAGGTGTTGGTAAACGAGGTGGCCGAGATCCACAACGTAGACGTAAACCTGTATGATCCTTCCGGCGGGCTGCAGCTGTCTTCAGAGCCGGAAGTGTATAAGCGCGGCCTTCTCAACACCCGCATGCACCCGGTGGCCTGGCACCACCTGTCGCGAATGCGCGAGGTGCAGTATGTACAGGAAGAATCGCTCAGCTCGCTGCGCTACATGAGCATCTATGCGGCCATCACCAACAAGAGAGGAGAGGTGTATGCGTACCTCAACGTACCCTACTTCCTGTCGCAGATCGACCTGAATCAGGAGATCTCCAATTTCCTCGTCACCATCATCAACCTCAACGCGTTCATCTTCCTGATCGCAGGTATCATTGCGCTGTTCATCACTAACCGCATCACGGAGTCCTTCCTGCTCATTGGCGAAAAGATGCGCGCCATCAGCCTCGGGCAGCAGAATGAAGAGATTGAATGGCCGCGCAACGACGAGATCGGCGTGCTGGTGGAGCAATATAACCGCATGGTACGGCAGCTGGAAGAGAGCGCCACGGCCCTTGCCCGCAGCGAGCGCGAAGGCGCCTGGCGGGAGATGGCGCGGCAGGTGGCCCACGAGATCAAGAACCCGCTGACGCCGATGAAGCTGAGCATCCAGTACCTGCAGCGGGCAGTAAGCACCAACCAACCCAATGTGCAACAGCTGACCACCAGTGTGGCAAAGACGCTCATCGAGCAGATCGATCACCTGGCGAAGATTTCCAGCGACTTCGCGCGCTTTGCCAATATCGGCAATGGCCGGCCCGAGCTCTTCGACATCCATACCGTGCTGCAAAGCCTCGAAGGTTTATATGTGACCAACCCGAAAGTGCATTTCGAATGGCGGCGCCTGCCCGAGCCCTTGCTGGTGTATGCCGACCGCACCCATATGGTACGCCTCTTCACGAACCTGCTCACCAATGCCGTTGAAGCCTGCGCCGCGCGGCCCGACTGCAGGATCGAAGTAGGCGAGGTGCAACTCGAGAAAATGGTCCGCATTTCGGTGAAAGACAACGGTGAGGGCATCCCCGAAGAAATGCGCGACCGCCTGTTCACTCCCAACTTCACCACAAAAACTTCCGGAACGGGCCTTGGATTGGCCATGTGCAAGAGTATTGCCGAGCAGGCCGGCGGACGCATCTGGTTTGAAACCGAAAGAGGAGCCGGGACAACATTCTTTGTGGAGCTGCCGCTGGCAGATGGAGAAGCGGGGGGAATGGCTGATGTTTGATGTCGGATTTGTCTGACGGCGATGAGTTTTTACGCTAAGAATATTTTAGGGATTTGTCCTCGCGTGCATTCACTCCGCTGCTTCCGGAAGTAGTGAGACTCTTTTAGTTGTATGTTGCGGAAGGCGCTAAGCGGGGCCGGGCGCCCAGGGGCACCCGGTGTGCACTTTGGTAATACATTAACTACCGATGTTGATTCCACCTTTATGTCTCAATGATTGGAGGCCTGCCGCTGGCAGGCAAAGCTCCCACATCTCACTGTCGTGAATTGTAGGACATTACCCGGCCAGTAAAACTGCCTCCCCAAACTGTAATCGTAGAAAAAGCCTCCGTGCCCGCTGCGAAACGCTCTGCAAACTCTGCGAGAAGAAACCAGGAGGATGAGGTGACTCACTACTTTTTCTTCGCCAGAAAAGCTTCAAATTCATCCCGTGAAAAGGAGCTCAGGTTCCGCTCTTTCGTCAGCCCGCCTTTCTGGGCCACCTTCACACCATACTTCAGCGAGCCGAGGTCATCGAAGGAGTGGGCGTCGGGGTTAACGGACAGTAACAGCCCTTTTTCCAGGGCATAGTCAACGTAGCGCCAGTCCATATCAAGGCGATGCGGGCTGGCATTGATCTCGATCACCACGTCGTTTTCGGCGCAGGCATCGATGATGGCCTTGTGGTCTACGGGATACCCTTTGCGGCGGGCCAGCAGGCGCCCGGTGAGGTGGCCCATGATCCGGACATGCGGGTTGTGGATGGCGCCCATCAGGCGCATCATCGCCTTCTCTTCGGGCATGTCAAGGTTGCTGTGGATGGATGCGATGACGAGGTCGAAGGAGGCGAGAATATTGTCGGAGTAATCCATCGAGCCATCGGCCAGGATATCGCACTCGATGCTTTTATAGATTTTGAAAGGAGCGAGGCGGGCATTGAGCTCATCGATCAGCGCATGCTGCTCGCGGATGCGGGCTTCGTCGAGCCCGTTTGCATAAAAGGCGGCCTTGGAGTGGTCGGAGATCACGAGGTATTCATAGCCGCGGCGGATCAGCTCCTGAGCCATTTCTTCCAGCGTATGCGCGCCGTCGCTCCAGTTGCTGTGCGCGTGGATGATTCCCTTGATGTCGCTTTCCTGGAGAACGGTAAAGGAGGTTTGTTGCTTCGCTTTGTCAAGCACGGATCCTGCTTCGCGGAGGAAGGGCGGGATAAAGCTGACCCCGGCAGTCCGGAAAATGCTTTCCTCGTCCGGGCCCGTGTCGCCATAACCTGCCCGCTGCCAGTTGCCGAGAAATTCTGCGCTGCCGGTGCTGCGAAAGAGCACTGTTGCAAAATCAGCTTCCTTGCACAGGTGGAGGCGCAGCGGCAGGCCGTCGGCGGTTTCGCTTTCAAGCAGGTGTGCTGATTCCGACAGAACCGGCAGGTCTTCCTTTTTAAAGAAGGCCAGGGCATCGGCCGCACTGGCGGTGCTTACCCATTCGAGACGGTCCACCACTTCGCACTGGCGGCGGAAGTCGCCGGTGATTTCAATACGGGCGGCGGGAAGTGCCAGCCGGAGCTTTTCGGCGAAGGCCAGCGCAAAGGGTTCCACCTGGGCATACAAAAATACGCCGGCATTTTTCTGGTGAAAATGGATCGCCTCGAGGATCTTCTGCTCGGTCTTTTCGCCAAAACCTTTTATGGCCGCGATGCGGTGTTCCTGGCAGGCATGCTGCAGTTCCGCGATCGTATCAATGCCTTCTTCTTTCCAGAGGGTATAGATCTTTTTGGGGCCGAGACCTTTGATGTTCATCATCTCCAGCACACCGGCGGGCGTGCGGGCGATGAGCTCGTCGAGTGCTGCGAGGCGGCCGGTCTGGAGCAACTCCTGCACCTTGGCGCCGGTGCTGCTGCCGATGCCGCGGATACCCGCGATGGCGGCCGGGGCGAGGGTGCTCACCTCCACCTCCATCTTCTCGAGGGCGAAGGCGGCGGATGCATAGCTTTTACTCTTAAAGGAATTCTCGCCATGGATATCCATGAGGCGGGTGAGGAGTGAAAACTGTTCGGCAATGGCGTAGTTGTCCATGCCTGCAAGGTAAAGTCTATTGGCCTATTTGTCTATTGGTAAAAAGGCTTGATCTCCGCAAGTCTGGAGTCAAGCTGGACTACCGGAATTGAAGATGGTAGGTCCTGCGTTACCAATTAACCAATAGACCAGTTAACCAATAAAAAAACCCCGACGAATCGGGGTTTTAAAAATAGAGTTGCTAAAGGATTACTTCTTAGAAGCGGCCTTCTTGGGGGCAGCTTTCTTAGCAGCGGCCTTCTTGGGGGCAGCGGCTTTTTTAGCAGGAGCAGCCTTCTTAGCAGCGGCCTTCTTTGCAGGGGCAGCTTTCTTAGCGGCGGCTTTTTTCGGAGCTGCTTTTTTAGCGGCGGCGGCCTTCTTGGGTGCTGCTGCTTTTTTCGGTGCGGCTTTCTTAGCTGCTGCTTTTTTCGGAGCAGCTTTTTTTGCTGTTGCCATTGTGTGTAGAATTTAGGGGGTTAGTAATGAAATAACAGTAGTAAAATTAATGCCAAAATTTTAACTACCAAATTTTGTTACTCACCCGAAATCCACACTAACGCTTATGCTTCAACACCTACTACGGATACCTGCGTGCGGTCGTTCTTTCCTTTGCGGAATTCAACAACACCGTCGGTGAGTGCGAAGAGCGTCCAGTCTTTACCAACGCCTACGTTCTTACCAGGATGATAAACGGTACCGCGCTGACGCACGAGGATGTTACCGGCAACGGCGGGCTGGCCACCGAAGATCTTTACGCCGAGGCGCTTGCTTTGAGAGTCGCGGCCGTTCTTTACGGAACCTTCACCTTTCTTATGTGCCATGATCTAAAGGATTTGAGATTTGAGAATTTCTGATTTGTGACTTGTTACACCAATAATGCTTACGCGATGTCGGCGATGCGGATCTTGGTGTACTGGGTGCGGTGACCCTTCTTCTTGCGGAAGCCTTTACGACGCTTTTGCTTATAGGCGATTACTTTCTCACCCTTCACATGGTCGATGATCTCGGCCTGCACTTTCACGGTTACCGACTTGGCGAACGACAGGTTGCCGTTGTTGTCGGCCATGATCACATCGCCGAATTCTACTTTATCGCCGGTATTGCCTCCGATATGGGGCACGTACAGAGTCTGGTCTTTCTCAACCTTGAATTGCTTTCCGGCTATTGATACAATTGCGAACATAACGGTTCTAAAATTAGGAGTGCAAAGGTAGGGAATTAAGTGCAAATTGAAATGGCAAAAGTCAAAATAAACGCACCCGGGGCGCGAATTTCGTCCATTTTGAGCCTTTTTTGACGTTTTACTTTTCAATTTTGACCTGAACGCCACACGGAATCCCTTCAGAAGGGGTCTATATTTGCCGGCGTAGCCAGCCTTTGAATCCCGCCCGTGCTCCGGTTCAGGCGGACCCGCCCTCCGAACGAAGGCAGCCCAAATATGCTCCCATGAAGCTGAAATCATTGCTCGCCAGGCCTTTTGCTTCTTATATATATAACCAGACCCGTAAGTCCGCCCGATCGGCCCTTGCCGACCAGGACGCGGTGCTCCGCAGCCTCGTGAAGACCGGCAAGTCCACCGATTTCGGAAAGGAGCACCGCCTGGATGCCATTACCGACTATGCTGCCTACCGCGAGGCGGTGCCCGTGCGCGACTACGAGGCTTTCCGCCCCTGGATCGAAAAGATCAAGTCGGGTAAGCACAACGTGCTCTGGAAAGGCCAGCCCATCTATTTCGCCAAAACCTCCGGCACCACCTCCGGTGTCAAATACATACCTATCACCCGCGAATCGATCCCCAATCACATCAATACGGCGCGCAATGCCCTGCTGATGTATATGGCCGAAACCGGCAACACCGCCTTCGCCGATGGCAAACTCATCTTTCTTTCGGGGTCGCCCGAACTGGAGCGGGTAGGGGGGATTCCTACCGGGCGCCTCTCCGGGATCGTAAACCACCACGTGCCGCAATACTTGCGGCGCAACCAGCTGCCGAGCTACGAGACCAATTGCATCGAAGACTGGGAAACAAAGCTGGAAGCCATCGTGAAGGAGACGATCAACCAGGATATGACCCTCATCTCGGGCATCCCGCCCTGGGTGCAGATGTATTTTGACCGGCTGCAGGAGCGGAGCGGCAAGAAGATCCGGGAGCTGTTCCCGAATTTCTCGGTGCTGGTGCACGGCGGTGTCAACTTCGAGCCCTATAAAGGCCGCCTGCTCGAAAGCATCGGCGGGCCGATGCATACCATCGAAACCTTTCCCGCCTCGGAAGGGTTCTTCGCCTTCCAGGATACGCAAACCGAGGAAGGGCTGCTGCTCAACACCAACAGCGGGATCTTTTTCGAGTTTGTTCCGGCCGGCGAGATCTTTAACGAAAAGCCAACAAGGCTTTCGCTCCGCGAGGTGGAGGTGGGCGTCAACTACGCGCTCATTATCAATAACAATGCGGGCTTGTGGGGCTATAATATCGGCGATACCGTGAAGTTTGTCAGCACCGATCCCTACCGCATCGTGGTGACCGGCCGCACCAAGCATTTCATTTCCGCCTTCGGCGAGCACGTCATCGGCGAAGAAGTGGAACAGTCTTTGCTGAAGGCGGCGGCAGAAAGCGGGATCGCCATCACCGAATTTACCGTTGCACCCATGGTGCAGCAGGGCAAAGGCTACAGCTACCACGAGTGGTTCGTGGAATTCGAGCAGGCACCCGCCGACATGGAAGGCTTTGCGGCAAAGGTGAACGACAACCTGCGCCAGAAGAATATCTACTACGACGACCTGATGCGCGGCAATATCCTGCTTCCGCTGCGGATCACGCCCGTGCGCAAGAATGGATTTATCGATTACATGAAGTCGATCGGCAAGCTGGGCGGGCAAAACAAAGTGCCCCGTCTCAGCAACGACCGGCGGATCGCCGACGAACTTGTTAAGTGGAAAGCGGAGTAGGCCTGCGGCCGTTGATTAGTTAAGCAGTTAATTAGTTAATCGGTAGGAGTCCCCTTCGTGATAAAGCCTGGCGAGACAGTAATGGCTTTTCGCAAATCGCGATACCAATTAACCGACAGACCAATTATCCAATTAACTATTCTCCCTACTTTTGATTACCACCGTCCATTATGAACACGCCACCAGTTAAACGCATTGCTATATTCGGTTCCACGGGATCGATCGGCACGCAGGCCCTCGAGGTCATCGCGGCCCATCCTGATCTTCTCTCCGTGGAAGTGCTCACCGCCAACAATAACGACACGCTGCTGGTACAGCAGGCGCGCGCTTACCGGCCCAACATTGTTGTGATCGGCGACGACGCAAAGTTTACCAAGGTGCGCGATGCCCTTGCCGACACCGATATCAAGGTGTTTGCCGGCGATCAGGCACTTGCCGAAGTGGCGGCGATGGACGTTTACGACCTGATGCTGGCGGCCATCGTGGGCTATGCCGGCCTCAAGCCCACGCTCACCGCCATTCAGCACGGTAAGGCCATTGCGCTGGCCAATAAAGAAACGCTCGTTGTAGCCGGCGACATTGTGATGCAGACCGCCCTCGAAAAGCGCGTTCCGGTGATCCCGGTAGACTCGGAGCATTCGGCGATCTTCCAGTGCCTCGTGGGCGAGCAGCGCAACCCCATCGAAAAGGTGATCCTCACCGCATCGGGCGGCCCCTTCCTCGGCCGCAAAACGAATTACCTGGTCAACGTCAAGCGCGAGCACGCCCTGCAGCATCCCAACTGGAACATGGGCGCCAAGATCTCCGTTGACTCGGCCACGCTGATGAATAAAGGCCTTGAGATGATCGAGGCAAAATGGCTGTTCAACCTGCGCCCCGACCAGATCCAGGTGCTGATCCACCCGCAGAGCGTGGTGCATTCGATGGTGCAGTTCGAGGACGGCTCCATCAAGGCGCAGATGGGGCTTCCCGATATGAAGCTGCCGATCCAGTACGCGCTGGCATTTCCCAACCGGCTCTCCAACAACTGGCCGCGCTGCGACTTTAAAAAGTTCAATACGCTCAATTTCGACGAGCCCGATTACCGCACCTTCCGCAACCTCACCCTCGCCATCGAGGCCCTGAAGAAGGGCGGCAACCTGCCCTGCGTGCTCAATGCGGCCAACGAGATCGCGGTCTGGGCCTTCCTGAAAAACCGCCTCGGCTTCCTGGAAATGACCGATGTGATCGAGCAAACGATGCAGAAGGTATCGTGGATCGAAAAGCCGTCCATTGAGGAATATTACGAGGCCGACGGCGAGGCGCGCCTGTATGCAAGCGAGTTTGCCAAACTGTAAGAGCGTATAGAGAAAGAACGCTAATCCCGCAGGCGGGATACGCAGATTGGTTATGATTTACGCGGATGTCGCTGCTAATATCCGCGCGCATCATAAACGATCATAAAAATCTGCGTTCTTTCTTTCCCCGGCTCCTCCTTAATCTTTCCCTAATTCCACCCGCGGTGCGCTTCCGTAACCTTTTTACAGGATATTTGTCCCTATTGACCAAACGCGCATGATGCATTTACTCGCAATAGACTGGGCCGTGGTGGGCATTAAGGCCGCCCAGTTGATTCTCTCTTTTTCCATCCTGGTGGTGCTGCACGAACTGGGACATTTCCTGCCGGCCAAGTGGTTCGGTTGCCGGGTAGAAAAGTTTTACCTCTTTTTCAACCCGGGTTTTTCGATTTTCAAAAAGCAGGTGGGTGAAACCGAATACGGCCTCGGCTGGATTCCTTTCGGCGGCTATGTGAAGATCGCCGGAATGATTGACGAGAGCATGGACAAGGAGCAGATGAAGCTGCCGGCGCAAAACTGGGAGTTTCGCAGCAAGCCGGCCTGGCAGCGGCTGATCATCATGCTGGGCGGAGTTACGGTCAACGTGCTCCTGGCCATCGTCATTTTCATCGGCATCACCTGGAAGTGGGGCGAGGAATACCTGCCGCCGCAGAACGCGATCTACGGTCTTACGGCCGACAGCCTCGGACGCTCCATGGGACTTGTCGATGGGGACGTCGTTACCAAAGTAAATGGTGTTCCGGTGAAGGACGAGCTGCGCGTAACGCCGCAGATCATCACGTTGGAAGCAAAACATATTACCGTGCTCCGCAACGGCGCGGAGCAGGAGCTGCCGGTGCCTGAAGGCATGGTGCGCGCGCTCAACTCGAGCAAGGGCGCCAACTTCGCGTCGCTGCGCGTACCCGGCGTGGTGGGCGATTTCGGTAAGAAGTCCAATGCCAAAGAAGCCGGCCTGCAGAAGGGCGATAAGCTCGTTGGCGTGGACTCGGTGTCGACACCGTTTTTCCAGGACTTTCAGCGTGCCCTGCGCGATCGCAGGAACAAAACCGTACAAGTACGGGTAGACCGGAAGGGCCAGGTACTCAGCATCCCGGTGGCCGTGACCAAAGACGGGACCATCGGCCTGGCGCTCGCACCGCTGAAAGAGATCGGCTTCAGGAGCGAAACCCGCGCCTACTCGTTTGGCGAAGCCGTACCCGCCGGCATCAAGCGCTGCTGGAACACGCTGCGTATGTATACCACCGGTCTCAAGCAACTCTTCACCGGCAAGGCCAATCCCAATGAGTCGGTGGGTTCTGTGTTTTCCTTTGCCAGCATCTTTCCCAGCCAGTGGGACTGGCAGAGCTTCTGGACGCTGACCGCTATCTTCTCGATCATCCTCGCCTTTATGAACGTGCTGCCTATCCCGGCCCTCGATGGCGGCCATGCGCTCTTTACGATCTACGAAATGATCACCGGCCGCAAACCCGGCGACAAGTTCATGGAGTACGCGCAGATGGTGGGTATGGTGCTGCTGCTGGCGCTGATGGCCTATGCACTCGGCCTCGATATCTGGCGGATCGTGAAGAACATTTTCTAATGCAAGGGTTTTATGGTTTTTGTTTTTAGCGTTGGTTGAGCTGCTAAGCTCAGAACCTCAGAACCCATAACCTCAGAACCTTTTACAAGGTATTAAGACCCTTTTTCGTACTTTTACAACGCTTTCAAAAGCGACCAAACCGGGGGTGTTTGGTTTTGACAGCAGAGATCTTTGAAGGTGTAAGCATGCCGGGCGTTGGGTAATTAGCCCGTTAATCTGAATACTCAAAACACAAATGGCAATACTCAGTATGCCATGGCTGCCTAATCAGTGATTAGTTAGTCATTCGGGCCGCCGCGGGGGTTAGTCCTTCACCAATCGCCGCCGCCGACTTAAAAAGAAGAAGGAATGCTGCGACCACAGGCTGTGCCGGTCGCTTAAGATCATCCAGCTAAGGAACGTGTTGGTTTGTCCTGGTCCTGCACGATCCCGACAATTAATCCGAGGAATAAGCATGTAGAAAGCTTTTGAATGTCCTGTTTGGACACCGGTTCGATTCCGGTCACCTCCACATCACCGGGCAGACTTCATTTTTGAAGATCTGCCCGGTTTTTTTATGCCCGGAACCTCCGTTCATAGGAGGTATCCGGTCCCGGGATTGGGTTACAATTCCCGAGCAAGTATGATATCAACCCGGCGCGACGGTTGAAGCATGTATCTGCAGGCTTGCGGCAAATGTCACCTGCCGGGAAGCGGGGAGGGGCTTTTGTTCGATCTGCGCAATCAGGATCGATGTGGCGGCGGCCCCTATCTCGGAAGCTGCCTGCCGGACGGTGCTTAAGGACGGGCGAAGCAGCGGCGCAATCTCGAGGTTGGAGAAACTGATAATCTTAATGGCTTCCGGTATGGCGAGCGACAAGTCGTGGCAGGCCTGGTAGCAGAGCAGGGCCAGTTTTTCGAAAGAAGAAAATACCGCATCCGGCTTTTCCTTTTCCAAAAGGGCGCGGATTGCCTGGTAGCTCTGTTCCGGGTCATTCGAACAAGCCAGTTGCAGTGCCGCGTCGGGTTCAATGCCCTGCTTCTTTAATGCATCCAGATAGCCCTGCCGGCGCCGGGTAGCAATGGAAAGCGTCCGGTCGGACGTCAGGTGGGCGATCCTGCAGCAGCCAAGTCCGATAAGATGTTCCGTAGCCGCAAACCCGCTCTGGTGGTCGTCGCTCGTAACCTGGAAGTATTCCTCGTTTTCATAAACCCGGTCAAAGTAAACCACGGGTATCCCTTTCGCCCCGAGCTCGGCGAGGTGACCCAGGTCCTTGCCGCCGTCGGCAATTGATAGCAACACGCCATCGATACGGCCCCGCTGAAGACTTTGCGTCAGCAGCACTTCATTTTCATGATCGTCGTAGCTGAGATAAATGAGCACATGAAAGCCCTTCTCGCGCGCTACCGTTTCAATGCCTTTCAACGCCTGGACAAAGAACGTATTGTCAATGGCAGGAATGATCACCGCCAGGGTCTTGCTTCGTTGGGTGCGCAGGGAGGCCGCGGCCGGATTGGGCTGGTAGTTGAGCTCCCGGGCCATGGCCAGTACGCGCTCCCGGGTTGCGGAATTGATTTCCGAGCTGTTTCGGAAGGCTTTGGATACGGTAGAAACAGACAGGTTGAGTCTTTCTGCCAGCTGTCGGATATTGATCGGGTCCATTTGATACTGCCTGTTGGTTCGAAAACGGTTTCGGGAACGATTCCGTAAAAATAATTGCGCAGGCGGAAGCTACGGGAAGAAAAAAAAAGCAATTTACCCGGGTGAAGCAAAGAGCAGGTGTGGCCGGATAGCGGGCGACACCAGAAACTTCCCGCCGTGTCTCATGTTGAACACCATCGCGCTGCTGCGGGTGGCTTTAGGAAAATACCCGAAAGCCGGACCGCTCGCTTTAGCTTCTAAACCGCCCCAGGATTATGAAAACTTTCTTTCAGATGCAACAAACCATGCGTTGGTTTGGACCCAATGATCCGGTAAGCCTTCAGGATATCCGGCAGGCCGGCTGCAGCGGCGTGGTAACCGCGCTGCACCATATCCCGAACGGAACCGCATGGAGCGTGGAGGAGATCCGCACCCGCCTCCAAATGATCGGGGACGCCGGGCTTACGTGGCCCGTGGTAGAGAGCGTACCCGTGCACGAGGCCATCAAGACCCGTTCGGGTGACTTTGCCACCTATATCGAAAATTACAAGGAGAGCATCCGCAACCTCGCAGCCTGCGGCGTGCGCATCATCACCTACAACTTTATGCCGGTGCTCGACTGGACCCGCACCGACCTGTCTTATTCGGTTGCCGACGGTTCCCGGGCACTGCGCTTCGAGCGCGATGCCTTCGTGGCCTTCGACGCCTTGCTGTTGCAACGCAAAGGCGCGGCTGCGGAATACAGCGAGGCTGAAAAAGCCCGTGCCCGGAAGCGCCTGGACGCTATGAGCGAAGAAGAATGCAGCCTGTTGCAGCGCAACATAATCGCCGGACTGCCGGGCAGCGAAGAAAGCTTCACCCTGCAACAGTTTCAGCAGGCGCTGGACACCTACGACGGCATCGATGCGGAAGCGCTGCGCCGGCACCTGATTCTTTTCCTGGGTGAGGTGGCACCGGTGGCCGAAGCCTGCGGCGTAAAGCTGGTGATCCATCCCGACGACCCGCCTTATCCCATTTTCGGATTGCCCCGCGTGGTGAGCACCGCCGATGATATTGCCGCCCTTTTCGAAGCGGTACCCTCGCCGGCGAACGGACTTTGCTTTTGCACCGGCTCTTTTGGCGTGCGTGCCGACAACGACCTGCCGGCTATGGTGCGCCGCTTTGCCGACCGCATTCATTTCCTGCACCTGCGCAGCACGCGCAGAAACGAGAACGGTGACTTTTTTGAAGACAACCACCTCGAAGGCGATGTGGATATGTACGCGGTTGTAAAGGCGATTACGGAAATCATGCAGGACCGAAGCACCGCTATCCCGATGCGTCCCGACCACGGCCACCAGATGCTCGATGACCTCCGGAAAAAAACCAACCCGGGTTACTCGGCCATCGGCCGCCTGCGCGGACTCGCGGAGCTGCGCGGCCTGGAGCTCGGTATTCTCCGGAGCCTGGCTGACTAAAACAGATATGCCCGGGCGGTTCCGGGCTTCCCTTGTTACAAATGCCCTTGCTATGCGAAAAAGACTACTGCTCGCTGTTCCCTTTTCTTTGATGACAATGGCCGCCATGGCCCAGAAAGACATTTACCGGAAGGGGTGGATTGACTTCAATAAAAACGGCACCCGTGACGTGTATGAAGACCCGGCACAGCCCATCGACCGTCGTGTCGCAGACCTGCTGGCACAAATGACGCTGGAGGAAAAGACCTGCCAGCTGGCCACGCTTTACGGATACGGGCGCGTGCTGAAGGACGAACTGCCGACACCCGCCTGGAAGAACGAGATCTGGAAGGACGGCATCGCCAATATCGACGAGCACCTGAGCAGCCAGAAAGAAAAGACCGCCCATTCCTACCCGTTCCGGAAGCACGGGGAGGCGATCAATACGGTGCAGCGCTGGTTTGTGGAGGAAACGCGCCTCGGCATTCCCGTTGACTTTACCAATGAAGGCATTCATGGCCTTACCCATGAAAAAGCAACACCATTACCTGCGCCGATCTCCATTGGTGCTACCTGGAACCGCGCCCTGGTACGCCAGGCCGGCGAAACCGTGGGCCGCGAAGCCCGCGCCCTGGGTTATACCAACATCTATGCACCGATCCTGGATGCGGCGCGCGATCAGCGCTGGGGACGCGTAGTGGAATGCTATGGCGAAGATCCCTTTCTCATTGCCGAACTCGGCAAGCAAATGTGCCTGGGCATCCAGAGCCAGGGTGTTGCCTCCACGCTGAAGCACTTTGCAGTATACAGCGTGCCCAAAGGCGGGCGCGACGGCCAGGCGCGCACCGACCCGCACGTGGCGCCCCGCGAGCTGCACCAGTTGTACCTGTACCCGTTTCGCCGCGTAATCTGGGAGGCAAAGCCCCTGGGCGTGATGAGCAGCTACAATGACTGGGACGGCATGCCCGTAACCGGAAGTCCCTATTTTCTGACAGAGCTCCTGCGGAAGCAATACGGCTTTAACGGCTACGTGGTTTCCGACAGCCGCGCCGTGGAGTTCCTGCATGAAAAGCATCATGTTGCGGCAGACTTCAAGGATGGCATCCGCCAGGCCGTGGAAGCAGGGTTGAACGTGTACACCAATTTCCGGATGCCGCAGGTATTCATAGAGCCCCTGCGCGAGCTGGTGCGTGAAGGCCGCCTTTCCATGGCCCGCCTCGACGAGCGGGTAGGCGAGGTGCTCCGTGTGAAATTCCAGCTGGGGCTCTTTGACCGGCCTTATGTTGCCGATCCGAAAGAAGCCGACCGCACGGTACACGGCGCCGCCGGCGATTCGCTCGAGGCCCGGTTGAACCGCGAATCCCTGGTGCTCCTGAAAAACGCGGATGGACTGCTTCCGCTGGATAAAGCACGCTACCGCCGCATCCTGGTAACGGGGCCGCTGGCCAACGACGCCAGCTACTCCGTAAGCCGCTATGGTCCCAATAATAATCCCATTATCCCGGTGCTGGAAGGCGTGCGCTCGGTGGCGGGAAGCGGTACATCGGTCACCTATGAAATGGGCTGCACGGTAACCAATGCCGGCTGGCCCGAAACGGAGATCATTCCAACCCCGCTTTCTCAAGGCGAGCAGGATAGCATTGCCCGTGCCGTAGCTGCCGGCAAGGATGCCGACCTGATCATCGCGGTGCTGGGTGAAGACGAGCGAACAGTAGGGGAGAGCCTCTCCCGCACCTCGCTCGACCTGCCGGGCCGCCAGCAACAGCTGCTCGAGGCGCTCTATGCTACGGGTAAGCCCGTGGTGCTGGTACTTGTGAACGGGCAACCCCTCACCATCAACTGGGCGAACCGGTTTGTACCGGCCATCCTGCAGGCGGGATTTACCGGTCCTTCGGGCGGCAGGGCGGTGGCAGAAGCGCTTTTCGGGGATTATAATCCCGGAGGCAAGCTCACCATGACCTGGCCCAAGACAGTGGGGCAGATCGAGCTCAATTTTCCTTACAAACCCGGATCGCACGCCGGCCAGTCGGTCAGTGCCGACCCGAACGGCTATGGAAAGACCCATGTGAACGGCCCCTTATATCCCTTCGCCTATGGACTTAGCTATACCACTTTCGGCTATTCCAATCTTAAGGTGCGGCAAATAGCGCCCGGAAGCGAGTCCGATATCGAGGTTTTCGTGGATGTCGCCAATACCGGTAAGCGTGCCGGCGACGAAGTGGTGCAGTTGTACCTGAAAGACCTGGTCAGCAGCGTAACGACCTATGAGCTTCAATTGCGTGGGTTTGAACGCGTGCGTCTTCAGCCGGGTGAAACAAAACAGGTGCGCTTCGTGCTGCATCCCGACGACCTGGCCCTGCTGGATAAGGATATGAACTGGCGGGTGGAGCCCGGGACCTTTGAAGTGCAGGTGGGAAGTTCTTCGGTCGACATCCGGCAGAAGCAACGATTCGAGATCAGGTAGCCGCGAAGCAGCCTTGCCGGGGCACTTCAGGACTTATTAAGCTATTTATTCCTTGCGTCCGCATCAGTTGTTTCCAGCAATGTTAAAATAGCTTAACACTTTGACAATTCCCGGAATCACATCGCCGTTTTTAGGATGTTACTTGCATACACTTGCTAACCTCCCTGTCTGCATACTAACTGCTTTCATTAATCATTTCAAATACGGATTGCTATATGGAAAGACTACGTGTCAACCTTGCGCCGGCAAAGCGCATTAAATGCTGGCTGGCCTTTTTTGTCCTCTTACTGCTAACCGGGTCTGTTTCGGCCCAGAGTCTCCAGGTCGGGGGCACGGTTCGTGATTCGAAGGGCAATCGCCTTCCCGGAATTTCTGTGACGGTTAAAGGCTCCAATGGGGGCAGCACCACCGACTCGCTGGGTGCATTCTCCGTTGCCGTTCCTTCCACGAACTCTGTACTGGTCTTCTCCGGCGTTGGCCTGGTTGACAAGGAGCAGGTTGTCGGCGACCGGCGCCTGCTGAATGTGACACTGACAGAAAAGCCCAACAACCTCGACGAAGTGGTGGTGATCGGTTACGGCCAGACCGTGCGCAAGCGCGATATCGGCGGCTCGATCGCTTCCGTGAGCAACAAGCAGATCCAGGAGCGCCAGCCGATCAACCTGTTTGACGCATTACAGGGACAGGCTGCCGGCGTACTGGTAATGAATGACAACGGCGAGCCGGGCGCACAGGGCTCTATCCAGATCCGTGGCGCCAATACTTTCAGCGCGGACGGTAATTCCCCGCTCTATGTTGTTGACGGGGTGATCACCGACAACGCAGCCGCCATCAATCCTAATGATATCGAGCGCGTGGAAATCCTGAAGGACGCGGCTTCCGCATCCATCTATGGTGCCCGTTCTGCAGCTGGTGTTATCCTGATCACCACCAAGCGTGGTAAGGAAGGAAAAGCCCGTCTCGACGTGCAGTACTCCAAAGTATTTGGCTGGCTGGCGCATAAGCTGCCGGCGGCAAATGCCTCCGAACTGCGCTACTACCGCAAAATTCAGAACGGTAACCTGAACGGAACAAGCGGCTCCTTTACCGATTCGCTCAATCCTTCGTTCAACTCGGATAACGACTACCAGGACCTCCTTCTTGGCAATACCGGCAACCGCGATGACATCAAGATGAGCATCAGCGGTGCGCAGAAGACCCTGAATTACTACGCGAGCATGAACTTCATCAACGACCGGGGTATTGCGCTCAATACCTGGAACAAGTCGGTCCAGTCGCGTATCAATACGGAGTTCCAGGCCTCGCCGAAATTCAAGTACACCACCAACTTGTCTTTCTATTGGTCCTTCGGCAACTTCACCAGCATCAACAATTCGCTAAAGCCCGTTTTTGACCGTCCCTCTTACCTACGGGTGTACAACCCGGATGGCAGCCTGACCAGTTACCTCAACTCAAAGCGTAACCCGGTTGCCAATGCGCTCATGGAAGACAATACCCGTGAAACCTTCAAGGCGCAGATGAACCACCAGATCGACTTCCAGATCTACAAAGACCTTAAGTTCACTACGGCGTTCAACGCCCAGCTGACGAACTTCCAGGGCTTCTATTTCATGCCCCGTTTTCTGGATGACAACGGCAATGAGAATATCGGCCGCAACGATCTGAACAAGAGCTTTGACTGGATGCTTCAGTCCTACCTGAACTACAACAGGAAGTTCGGCAGCCACAGCATTGTGGGTCTTTTGGGTGTATCGAAAGAGCGCGAAAAAGACGATCTCTTACACATGGAAGGAGAAGACTTCGTCATCGAGACCGCACACTATGTGAAGGGCGCCTTTATCAGCAACCTTACCAAGCAGAACGCAACCGCCGCAACCGTATCGACAGCTTCCGCTTTCGGACGCCTTATCTACAGCTTCCGCGACAAATACATCGTCCAGGGCAACTTCCGCCGCGATGCCACCTCGCGTTTCGCAGATGAGAGCCGCGTCGGTAACTTCTACTCCGGCTCACTGGCCTGGCGCTTTTCGTCCGAGCGCTTCATGGACTGGGCCGGCAACTACCTCACCGATGGCAAGCTGCGTGCAAGCTGGGGACAGCTCGGTAACGACCGCGTAGGAAACTACGATTACCTCCAGATCATGACGCAGGGTGCGAACAGCTACAACGGTGTGGCCGGCGCCTCGCTCAGCGGTACCCTTGGCAACCGCGACCTGAGATGGGAAGCCACCGAGCAGAAGAACCTCGGGCTGGATCTTTCCTTCCTGAAAGGACGCGTCAGCCTGACTGCAGACTACTACGTCAAGACCACCCATGACCTGCTTTACAACAAAGCGCTGCCTTTTGAAGTGGGCTACAGCGGCGGTACGAAGGTGAACATCGGTACGATCGAAACCCGCGGCCTTGAATTCCAGCTCATGTCAACCCCGGTAGCTACCCGCAACTTCACCTGGAACCTGAATGGCAATATCGCTTTCGAGCGTGGCCGTATCAAGAGCCTGGGCGGCGGACAGCCTTTCATCACCGGCAAATGGTATATTGAAGAAGGTGGCCGTCTGGGTAACTTCTATGGCTGGACCAACCTGGGTGTATATCCCACAGACGCACACAATGCATACGACCAGAACGGAAACAAGCTGACCCCGGTGGGACTGACGATCGTGCAAGGATCGACTCCCCGTAATTCTACTGTTACCGTGCAGGGTTACGAGCTGAACGGCAAGCCCTACACCGACAGCATTTACCGCAAACGCGGCAATGGCCTTGTGCTCCTGGGCGGCGATACCGAGTGGGAAGACCTCAACAACGATGGTGTGATCGACGATAAAGACCGTCATATCATCGGCAACGCGCAGCCCGATTTTTACCTGGGTGTGATCAACACGTTCACCTACAAGCAGTGGAGCCTCAACGTAATCGTGAATGCCACCATTGGCGGCAAGGTGTTCAACAGCTTTAAGCAGGGTCTTACGAACAACAGCTCCTCCAACGGACCGGCCCTGCCCGAGGCTATTTACGGTGCCTGGGTTCGTCAGGGACAGGAAGGTGCCGTTTATCCCTATTTCCCCGATAAGGATACCCGCGGCAGCCAGCGTGGCAGCGGCAACAGCTACTTCCTGGAAGATGGCTCCTTCATCCGCCTGTCGAGCGCCCGCCTGACCTACCGCTTCAAGGCAGCAACCGCCAAGAAGGCTTTCCTGAATAATGCCAGCCTGTATGTATATGGCATCAACCTGCTCACCTGGACCAACTACTCCGGCTACGATCCTGAGTTCAGCTCCGGCAACGCGCTTCAGCTCGGTGACGATAACGGCCGTTATCCGAAGCGCCGCGAACTCGGCCTCGGTTTAAACATTCAACTCTAAAACAACGATTGCAATGAAGAAAATACTTGCTTTTACCAGCTTTGTGCTATTGCTGACACTCGGTGCCTGCAAGAAGCTTGTGGATGAGAAACCGCTTTCCGACGGCACACTCGAACAGTTCTTCCGCAACAAATACGATGCGGATGCGGCCATGGCTGGTATGTACGGCGCTTTCCAGACAACCATGATCGGGGAATCGCAGTTCAATAACCGGATCACCTACTGGGGCGATGCACGTTCGGACAATATGATGAACAGCACGCCGAACAACAACTCAAACGAGATCCATTTCAACAGCCTCACTCCGAACAACACGTTCGCCGACTGGGGCCCGCTCTACACGGTCATCGGACGTGCGAACCTCAACATCGCGAAGTTCCCGGAGATCAATAATTACGCGGGCGCCAGCGAGCGTATCTCCGAAACTACGCTGAAAAGCTACCTCGCCCAGTGCTACGCTATGCGTGCGATGTGCTACTTCTACATCCTGCGCGTATGGGGTGATGCACCGATCTGGACAACTCCTTATCTGAGTCTCACCGAAAATGCTGCGCGCCCCCGTGCTCCGAAAACCGAAGTGCGCGCCCAGATCATCGCCGACCTGCAGCAGGCTTACGACCTTACGGCAAAGGGAGCTACTTCCACCACCTGGTATATTGGCGAAGGTGCTATCGCCGCGATGATGGCGGACGTATACATGTGGCGCAGTCATGATGAGGCGATCCAGCCCGATTATCCCAACGCCATAATCTGGTTCAAGAACCTGTTCAAGGCGAAAGGCCCTACCGGCCGCACCTATAATGCTTCCGGTACCACCACTACCGGCTCCGGTGGCACCAGTGCCGACATTGCTGCGACTGCCGACTGGAAGTCGATCTTTACCAACCCGGCTGCCAATATCGAAACTATCTGGACCATTCACTGGAACGTAAACGCCAATGGCTGCCCCTGTATGATGGGTGTTTCCAGCACGGTGAACAATACGCCCATGCGCACGGAGAAATCACTCTACACCGGAACCTCCTCCTGGCTGCGCGCCGGCCTCGATATCCGTGCCAAGCAAAGCATCGACTCGGCCAAGAGCGACAACTTCGACCGCGTGTTGAAGTGGTACGGTCCCTCCGGTTATACCAACGCCAAATCCACCTACCTCACACGTGCCCAGTCGGATGCCGTGGTTGGTACCGATAAGCCTGTTTACGTGCCGGTGTACCGCTTGTCCGACATGTTCCTGCTGTATGCGGAGGCACTCAACAAAACAGGTGACGCTGCCAACGCATTACGTTACCTCAACCTGGTGCACCAGCGCGCAACACTGCCGGCATATACAGCGGCACAGCTCACGACGCAAGACCAGATGGAGAATGCCATTCTTGACGAGCGTCGCTGGGAGCTGTTTGCAGAAGGAAAGCGCTGGTTTGACCTGACCCGTACCCATAAGGTACTCCAGGCAATGGACCAACTGTTAAAGGACCGTCAGCTTGCTGCCGGCGCCACCCAGATCGGCTGGGGAACCGACAAGCGTCGTTATGTGTGGCCCCTGCACCGCAACGTGCTGAATGCAAACCCCCTCCTCGTGCAAAATCCGCCTTACTCCGAATAAGGCGACCCCAATCATCTCTTAAGAACTTACGCATGAAAAAGACATTCCTTCCTTTCTTCTCTGCTATACTGATCGCCGCTGTTACCCTTTCGGGTTGCTACAAGCTGCAGAAGGACTACAAATACGAACCTTCCACGCTCGATCCCTCCATCAATATGTCGGCGAAGGATTTTCTGCTTACCCGTGGCGTAGCAGGCGCTGGTTCCGACTCCGTTTTCAAATGGATGCAGCTGGGCCTTGAATACGCCGAGATCGATCTCGCCGAGTTCGAGCGCCCCGGCCGGACCTTTATCTTTCTGCACAACAACGCTATCCGCGCTACTTCGGGCAGCGGTGCCACACTCAAGGTAAGCGGTGGCTTCTTCTTCGACTACCCGATCTATGTAAAAGATGCCCTGGGCAACCATATCAAGTCTTTGATCGACCCGACCGCCGACTCTGTCCGTCCGGCACTGACCTGGAGCGATTACCCGAAGCAGCTGGTAAAGAACTATTTCTCCTACCTGATCCTGCAGGGTGAATACTCCTTCGATAACCTGGGTGTCAACAATACTTCTGTTCCGACGCTGCTGGCGCCGGGTGCAACGGCTAACCCGAATGATTCCAAGCTCGGATGGGTAGTAACAAGGACGACACCGAATCCCGATGCCGCTTCTGCATCCATCATTGTCTTCAACCAGGCTACCGGCACCGGCTTCGATCCCGAAGGCAAGATCAACCTGAAGCTGATCAACAACCAGAACGCACCGATCAATGTGAACGACCGCACAGATGATCGCACCGCCGGATATATCGCAACCAACGGCAAGGTGCATGTGTACGACAAGACGGTTCACCCGTTCCGCTACAGCTACTAATTGCAGCGGGTTTTCGTACCATGCTTGATCATAGATCATTACTCGAAAGCCGGCTGTGACAAGCCGGCTTTCTTTAATTCAACCGGTACCGATCCGGTTAACCGAACACCATGCGGATTTACTTTATTGCACTGTTTTCTCTTCTCGTGGCGAGTGCCCGGGCCCAGGCAGATTCCGCTTTTATGGCAAAGCAGGACCTTCTCTTCGACTCGCTGACGGGCAAGTGGGAGCAGGGCGCCTTCCTGGGCAATGGCCTGCTCGGCGTAATGGTCTACCGGGAATCACCCAATGCCCTTCGGTTTGATCTCGGACGCACCGATGTGATCGACCATCGCGAAGGCATCAATCCTTCGATCGGCCGCGCCCGGCTGCCTATCGGCCGCTTCCTGCTGGAGACATCGGCGCCGATCACCGGAGTGCGTCTCCGACTCGATCTCTGGAATGCCGAACTCTCCGGAACACTCACAACAGCAAAGGGCACCATCCGCCTCCGCGCCCTGGTGGCCGCCACCCGCGATCTTATTTTGTTTGGTACGGAGACTTCCGGTGCCGAAACCGTGCGCTGGCAATGGAAGCCCGAGCCGGCCGTTAGTCCCTTCCTGACCCTTGGGCGCGACAGTGCCGGCAAGTACCCGCCCAACCCGCCTGCACAAAGCGGGCAATCTGAAGGAGCCAGCTATCACCTGCAGCCGCTGCTGGCCGGCGGAGGACATACAACCGCCTGGCGCAGCATAAGCGCCGGCAACTGGCAATGGAAGGCCGTCGCGCTCACCAATTCCCGCGAATTCAAAGGCTTTGGTGACCATGGTCAATCAAACGCGTTAGCACAGAACACAACAGGTGGCACCGATGCTTCGGTATCCAAAGCACTCATCGAACTCCGCAGCCTGCAACCAGCGGCGATCCGCTCCATCATAGATGCGCACCGCGCACACTGGCACCGGTTCTATGCCCGGAGCTTTATCTCTATACCGGACAAGCGACTGGAGAGCTTCTGGTGGATACAGCAATACAAGATGGGTGCCGCCACACGCCCCGGGGCGCTGCCCATCGACCTGATGGGTCCCTGGTACCGCATTACGCCGTGGCCGAAGTACTGGTGGAACCTCAATATCCAGCTTACCTATTACCCGTTCTTTTCCTCCAACCACGTGGCGCTGGTACAACCGCTCCTCGATATGGTAACGGGCAATATCGACAACCTTTCGCGCAATGCGCCGGCTCCCTACCAGCACAACTCCGCTGCGCTTGCACGCTCCGGGCCCTACGACATGGTATCACCCGTCCGGGTGACGAAGGGCAATGACAGCACCGGCAGCTCCGCTTCGATGGAACTGGGCAACCTCACCTGGCTCCTGCATGTCTGTTACCAGGCCTATGAGCACACGATGGATCACCGCATCCAGGCCAGCCTCTACCCGGTGCTTACACGCGCGGTCAACTACTACCGGAATATCGTGGAGAAAGGCCCCGACGGCCGCTATCACCTGCCTTATACCTATTCGCCCGAATACCCGAAAGGCATTACCCGCGACGCCAACTACGACCTATCCGTGCTGCGCTGGGGCCTGCGTACGCTCCTGGATGCCAACCGCACGCTCGGTTACCGCGACACGCTCGCCGGTGCCTGGAAGGACCTGCTCGATAACCTCACCGATTATCCGAAGGATCAATATGGTTTCCGCATCGGGCGCGATGCCGCATTTACCTTGTCGCACCGCCACTACTCGCACCTGCTGATGGTGTACCCGATCCACGATATCAGCTGGGACCGCCCGGGAGATCGTGACCTGATCCGCCGCTCACTGGAGCAGTGGAAGCGCAACGACGAGTCCTGGCGCGGCTATTCCTACACGGGTTCCGGCTCGATCCATGCCCTGATGGGCGAGGGCGATTCCACCTGGAAGCTGCTCAACGAGATGATGAAGGGCCGCTTTGCCATTCAGCCCAACACGATGTACCTGGAGGCAGGTCCCGTCATTGAAACACCGCTTTCGGCAGTGACGACCCTTAACGAGATGCTGCTGCAAAGCCATAACGGCATTATCCGCATTTTCCCGGCGCTGCCCGCGGCCTGGAGCGACGTGTCATTTGATAAGCTGCTGGCCCGCGGCGCCTTCGAGGTGAGCGCGGTGCGCCAGGGTGGCGTCACCCGCTTTGTCCGAATCCGCAGCCTCGCCGGCGGCCCCTGCCTGCTGCGCACCGGCTTTGCGGGACCTGTGAAAATGATCGGGCCTGGAACTGTAAAGCTGCAGCCCCGCGCGGATGGCCTGCTTTCCGTGTCGCTTAAAAAAGGACAGGAAGTGATTCTATATTCCGGCCAGCGACCCGCCAGCCTTTTGGCGCGCGGCGTCAACGGCGATGACCGAAACAATTACTGGGGCGTTCACCCTATGAAATAACTATGAGATCCTGTATTTTCTTTTTTCTGTTGCTTCTGTCCGGTATTGCCGGAAGAACGCAGCAAAGGACAAGGCTTAACGACGGCTGGCAATTTTTAAGGCAGGACCTGGGCGGCATCTGGGAGGCCGTGCGCCCCGTGAAGCAGGGCAACCCCGAGGATGTTCCGCTTTGGACACCGGTATCGCTGCCCCACTGCGTTAATGCTAAAGACGCCGTTGATCCGGATGTGAACTACTACCAAGGACCCGCCTGGTACCGCACCCAGCTTGCCGTTGCCAATCCCTATGCCGGAGGCCGCACGGTGCTGCATTTTGAGGGCGCCGGCCAGAAGACCGACGTCTATGTGTATACAACACGCGTAGGCAGCCACGTGGGCGGTTATGATGAATTCTCGGTCGATATCACCGACGCGGTGGCTGCTTTCCAGAAGACCGATGTTTTCCGGAAACAGTTCTACGGAAAAGTGCCCATCTCGATCCGCACCGACAACAGCCGCGATCTTGAGATGATGCCCTCTGACCTTTCGGACTTCAACGTCTATGGCGGCATCTACCGCTACCTCAACCTCGTTTACCTGCCTGCCGTGTCGGTAGATAAACTCTTTATCGATGCACGCGTAGACAGTACAGGCAAGTCGGCCACCCTTGATGTGCGCGGGCGTTTTTATGCGCCGGCCGGTACCACCGCAACAACGGTAACTGTAGCGCTTAAAGATCCGCAGGGGCGCGTGGTACAGCGCACCGAAGCCCGGCTGGCATCCCTTGCCGGAGACCAGCAGCTGGCCCGGTTCCGCGTCAAGGCACCGCGCCTCTGGCAGGTGTCCGACCCGGTGCGGTATACCGTGGTAGCTACCGTAAACGCAGGCGGCGCGCCGGCTGCCGACAGCCAGCGTGTGGGCTTCCGCAACTTCACTTTTGTGAAGAAAGGCCCCTTCCTGCTCAACGGAAAGCGCCTGCTGTTGCGCGGCACGCACCGGCATGAAGATCATGCGGGCGTAGCCGCCGCGATGACCGAAGAGCAAATGCGCCGCGAAATGATCATGATGAAAGAGATGGGTATCAACTTCATCCGCCTCGGTCACTACCAGCAGTCGCGCATCATCCTGGATCTCTGCGACAGCCTTGGCATTCTGGTGTGGGAAGAAATTCCCTGGTGCCGCGGCGGCCTTGGCGGTCGGGTATACCGGGAGCAAGGACGGCGCATGCTTACCAACATGATCGAGCAGCATTACAATCATCCTGCAGTGATCATCTGGGGGCTTGGCAACGAGAACGACTGGCCGGGCGACTTCACGACCTTCGACAAAGACAGCATCCGCGCTTACATGAGTGAGCTTAACGACCTCTCACACCGCCTCGACGGGGCACGCAAAACGGCCATCCGTCGCTGCGATTTCTGCAAGGACATTGTGGATGTGTATTCGCCCTCTATCTGGGCCGGATGGTATCGCGGTATTTATACCGAGTACAAGGATGTAACGAAAGCGGAATTCGATAAGGTGGATCATTTCCTGCACGTTGAATGGGGCGGTGACAGCCATGCAGGACGCCATTCGGAAAGCCCGGACAAGGCCCTGCAGCAGATCAAGGCGCAGGGTGCTGCCGACGAGCGTGCCGGTGATGCCTCCCTTTTTGGTGGCGCAGCACGGGTATCAAAGGATGGCGACTGGAGCGAATCCTATATCTGCAACCTTGTGGACTGGCACTTAAAAGAACAGGTAACGATGCCCTGGCTCACCGGCGCGGCCCAGTGGCCCTTCAAAGATTTTTCGACACCGGTGCGCCCCGACAACCCGATTCCTTACATGAACCAGAAAGGTGTGGTCGAGCGTGACCTCACAAAGAAAGAAGCCTATTACGTGTTCCAGTCATTCTGGACCGACAAGCCGATGGTGCATCTCTATGGCCATTCGATGCCGGTGCGCTGGGGAGATGAAGGTGAAGCCAAGATGATCAAGGTGTATTCAAACTGCCCCGAGGCCGAGCTGTTCCTGAACGGCAGGAGCCTGGGTGTGAAAAAGCGTAACTCGCAGGACTTTCCCGCTGCCGGCCTCCGCTGGAACGCCGTACTGCAGCCCGGTCGCAACGAGGTGCGCGTGCAGGCGCGCAATGGAAAGACAGTGGTGCAGGACAGCGTGAGTTTTGAATACCAGACGGCGAAGTGGGGTAAGCCTGCGCGCCTCGTACTTGAAAAGATCGGCGAGGAAGACGGTGTCGCAACCCTGCAGGCCCGCCTGCTCGATGATAAGAACGTGCTCTGCCTCGATGCCGCGCTGTGGATCCGCTTTGGTCTCACCGGCGATGGCCTCCTACTGGATGATCTCGGTACCTCCTCGGGCTCCCGCTACGTGCAGCTGTACAACGGGCGCGCCATCATCCGCGTGGACATGCGCAAGGGCCGCTCGGTTGCCAGTGCGCAGGTAGAAACGATTCCAACCGTATTCCTTAATCTTTGATCTATACCCATGCGAAACTATATTCTCTCATTTTTCTGCAGCGCGCTTGCCCTGTCCGCATCGGCGCAAAAGAGCACCGATACGCCGCTAAAGCTTTGGTACGAGCGTCCCGCCGCGGCCTGGGAAGAGGCCCTTCCGCTGGGTAATGCACGCACCGGCGCCATGGTATTCGGCGGCATCGGCACGGAGCGCTTCCAGCTTAACGACAATACGCTTTGGTCGGGCGCTCCCGATCCCGGTAATGTGCCCGAAGGTCCGCAGATACTGGAGCAGGTGCGCAGGCAACTCTTTGCGTCCAACTGGGACAGCGCCACGCGGCTCTGGAAAAGAATGCACGGGCCCTACTCGGCGCGCTACCTGCCCCTGGCCGACCTGTGGCTGAAGCAGGCAGGAGATTCTGCCGCCACAAACTATTACCGCGACCTCGATCTTGAAACCGCTGTTGCCACCGTGCGCTACGAAGCCGGCGGCGTGCGTTATCAGCGCGAGTCTTTCATCAGCTATCCCGACAAAGCACTCGTGGTGCGCCTCAGCGCCAGCAGCAAGGGCGCCCTGAACTTCCGCACCGACCTTACCAGCAAGCTTCACTACCGCGTATCGGCCCCGGCAGGCAATTACCTCGTGCTGCGCGGCAAGGCTCCGAAATATGTAGCCAACCGCGATTACGAGCCCATACAGGTTGGTTACGATGACTGGAAAGGGGAGGGTATGAATTTCGAGGTGCACGTACGCCTGGTTGCACGCGGCGGCTCGGTTCAGGCTGCCGACAGCGGGCTTGTGGTAAGCGGTGCCGATGAAGTAACCCTGTATCTTACTGAAGCCACGAGCTTCAACGGCTTCAACCGCTCGCCCGGTCTCGACGGAAAAGATCCTGCACCTATTGCCCGGGCCGCGATGACCGCCCTGCTTTCCCGTAGTTATACGGATCTGCGGCAGCGGCACCAGCAGGACTACCAGCGCCTATTTGGTCGCGTGAACCTCGACCTTGGGTCGGACGCCGAAGCCCTGAAGCGGCCGACCGACGTGCGCCTCCGCAACTTCGCGAGGAACCCCGACGCACAGCTGGTGGCCCTGTACTACCAGTATGGCCGTTACCTTATGATCGCTTCCTCCCGGCCGGGGGGACGCCCCACCAACCTGCAGGGCATCTGGAACGACCAGGTGCAGCCACCCTGGGGCAGTAATTATACTACCAACATCAACACCGAAATGAACTACTGGCTGGCGGAGAACACGAATCTCTCCGAGTGCCACCGGCCGCTGTTCGATTTCCTCAAAGAACTCGCCGTGAACGGCGCTGTGACCGCGCGCACCAACTACGGCATCAATCAGGGATGGGTGGCGCACCACAACACCGACCTCTGGGCCAAAACCTCGCCGCCCGGTGGCAAAGGTTGGGATGACCCCAAAGGAATGCCCCGCTGGTCGGCCTGGCCCATGGCCGGCGGCTGGCTCAGTACACACCTTTGGGAGCACTACCGCTTCACCGGCGATACCCGCTTCCTGCGCGATACGGCTTACCCGTTGATGAAGGGCGCCGCGCAATTCCTGCTGAAATGGCTGGTTAAAGATCCCACTACCGGCTACCTCGTCACCGCGCCGGCAACCTCGCCCGAAAACACGATCAAGATCAACGGCAAGGAATACCAGCTCAGTATCGCATCCACGATGGACATGTCGATCATCCGCGAGCTCTTTACCGCAACCGTCAGGGCGACTGATGTGCTGCAAGTAGATGCCGCTTTCCGGAAGGAACTGCAGGCCGCACTGGCGAAGCTCTATCCCTTTCATATCGGCAAGCACGGGCAGCTGCAGGAGTGGTTCAAAGACTGGGATGATCCGGCCGACAAGCACCGCCACCTCTCGCACCTGTTCGGGCTTTACCCGGGCAACCAGATCTCGGTAGACCGCACGCCCGAACTGGCTGCGGCTGCCAAGCGCTCACTGCAGCACCGCGGCGATGTAAGCACCGGCTGGTCGATGGCCTGGAAGATCAACTGGTGGGCGCGGCTGCGCGATGCAGAGCATGCCTACTCCATTCTCAGCTCCGCCTTCACCTTCATCGACCCGAAGGCTAAACGGGAGGTGATGGGTGGCGGCGGCACCTATCCCAACCTCTTTGACGCGCATCCGCCCTTCCAGATTGATGGCAACTTCGGCGCCACCGCCGGCATCACCGAGATGCTGCTGCAAAGCCACGATGGCGAGCTGGCGCTGCTTCCTGCACTTCCGAAAGCATGGCAACGCGGAGCCGTCTCCGGCATCAAGGCACGCGGCAACTTTACCGTGAATATGATTTGGGCCGCAGGGAAGCTTACCGAAGCCCGAATCTTCTCCGCCATCGGCGGGCCCTGCCGCATCAGCGCTCCGGTGCCCATCCGCGTACGGGAGGCAGCAACCTTGAAGGGAGCGGCCGCCAATGTCCTCCAGCTTCCGGTGCCCAAGCCGCCTTACGGCAAAGACCCGGCTGCTTCGCTGGAGCCACTTTCGGCTCCGACCCGCTATTCCGTGACGATACAAACTGAAAAAGGAAAGACCTATACGATCGTACCCCAATAACCATTGAACGTGATTCTCATGAAGAAAATAACCTCATTGCTTCTCCTGTTAGTTGGTCTTTTTGCTTCCCGCGCTGCACTCGCCCAGGGCATTACCTGGACCGAAGTGGCGCCTGGCGTCTGGAAGGGCGTGGCCGGACGTCCCGAAGCCTATGACCTCATCAAGGCCTCCGGCGCACAGCCTGCGCGCGAGGCCCTTGCGCGGCTTCCGAAAGGTGCCTTCCCGCTGCAGCAATCCGAGATTGCCGGTAAGGTAGCCGATGGCAAGACCTACCTGCGCTTTCCGCTGCAGCGCGACGAGCAGCTCTATGGCTTCGGCCTCAACTTCCAGACGGTGCACCAGCGCGGAAAGATCCTGCAGCTGCACATGGACCACTATGGTGGCAAGGATAACGGCCGCACCCATGCCCCGACGCCTTTCTATGTGTCTTCGGCCGGGTATGGTGTATTTGTAAACACGGCACGCTACCTCAACGTATATGCCGGCAGCGGCGTGCGCAAAGACAGCAAGAACCCGCCGGTGGAGAAGGACCGCAACACGGATAAGTCGTGGAGCTCGCGGCCTTATTCCGACGCCGTTGAAATGCTGGTTCCCGCGGGTGGCGTGGAAGTATACGTTTTCGCTGGTCCTACACCGTTAGACGCCGTTCGCCGCTTCAACCTGTTCAACGGCGGCGGCCCGCTGCCGCCGCGCTGGGGCCTTGGCTTCACGCAGCGTGTGCGCTCGCTCTACACGGCCGATGAAGTGGCAAAAGAAGTGGCCCTCTTTGAAGAGAAGGGCTTCCCGCTCGACTTCGTGGGCCTCGAGCCCGGCTGGCAAAGCCGCGCCTATCCCGGCACCTTTGAATGGGACAAAACCCGTTATCCCAACCCAGGCAGCTTTGTAGACGCTATGCGCAAAAAGGGCGTTCGTCTCAACCTCTGGATCAACCCCTACGTTTCGAAGGCCGCTTCGTTTTATCCCGCCATCAAGCCCTACACGGGCTCGCATACGGTATGGACGGGCGAAGTGCCCGACTTCAACATGCCGCAGGCACGCAGTGCCTTCTTTGGGCAATTGCAAAAAGACCAGGTGGACATTGGCGTGAGCGGCTATAAGATCGATGAGGTGGATGGATATGACCATTACCTGTGGCCTGATGTGGCTACGTTCCCCTCGGGTACCAGCGCCGAGCAGATGCGCCAGACCTTCGGTATGCTGGCCATGCGCTACAGCGTAGATATGTTCCGCAAAAAGAACCAGCGTACCTACGGGCTCGTACGTGCCAACAACGGTGGCGGCGTATCGCTGCCTTACGTGATCTACAATGATTATTACAACCACCAGGATTTCATTACGGCCCTGATCAACAGCGGCACCGCGGGCGTTCTGTGGACACCCGAAGTGCGGGCCTCCAAGACAGGAGAGGAGTGGCTGCGCCGCTTCCAGACCGTGGTCTTTTCGCCCATGGCCATGATCAATGCCTGGTCGAGCGGTACGAAGCCCTGGTCGTATCCGGAAGTGGCTGACCAGGTGAAGGAGCTCGCGCTGTTGCGCATGCGGATGATGCCGTATTGGTACAGCGAGTTTGCCAAATACCATTTCGAGGGCACGCCGCCCTTCCGCGGTATGGCGCTGGAAGCCGGCTTCAAGCAGGAAGTGAAGAAGGAAGCAGGCTCCGCCAACCTCGAAGAAAACCCCTATGCGGAAGCTACTTCGCGCGAGATCAAAGACCAGTATATGGCGGGCGAATACCTGCTGGTGGCGCCGCTCTTTACCGGCGACACGGTACGTAAGGTGGTGCTGCCACGTGGGAAATGGTACGACTTCTATACGGGTGAATTCGCCGGCGACGGCACCGTACTTACCGTGCGCCCCGGCCGTGATAAAATACCGGTATACGTGAAGGACGGTGGTATCATCCCGATGATGACGCCCCGCCTGCATGCGCCCGGCGCTGGCGAAAAGGTCGACCTGGAAATCCGGCACTACGGAACGGCGCCTTCTGCCTATAAGCTTTATGACGACGACGGCGAAACATTCAACTACGAAAAGGGTGCCTACAGCTGGCGCGAGATCCGCGTGGAGCGGAGTTCCGATGGAAGCCTTAAGGGCAGCATCTCGGCGCCGGTGACCGGGAAGCCCAATACGGTTGGTAACGTGCGCTTCACTTTTATGACTAAGCCCTGATGCGTACTTTTTTTCTGATAGCGGTCCTTTCCTTCTTTTCCTGCGCGCCACAGCGTGCCGGGAGAAGCACTCCGTCATCGATCGGGGAGCAAGCGGCCGCGACGCTGCGCAGCACGACCCTCACCGAAGCGGCCTGGGCGCTGGCGCAGGAACCGGAAACCGTAACGGCGCACAGCTCGCCGCGCAGTGCAGGAGGTCGTCATGATTTCTTTTCGGAAGGTGATTACTGGTGGCCCAATCCGGCGAGCCCGGATAGTCCCTACATCCAGAAGGATGGTCTTACCAACCCCGACAACTTCGTGGCGCACCGACAGGCCGTCATGCGCCTCAGCCGCATCGTGGGCGCGCTGGCACAGGCTTACCTGCTAACGGGCGATGAACGCTATGTGCAGCACGCGCTGAAGCATTGCCGTGCCTGGTTTGTGGATACGGCCACCCGCATGAACCCGAGCCTGCTCTATGCACAAGCCATCAAAGGGCGCTTCACCGGGCGCGGCATCGGCATCATCGATACGATCCATTTTATGGAAGTGGTGCAGGGCCTGCTGCGTATGGAGCACGCCAAAGGCGCGGCCCCCCGTGATTTCGTGGCTATCCGTAACTGGTTCGGTGAATACCTCACCTGGCTCACCACGCATAAATACGGGAAGGACGAGATGAATGCGGAGAACAACCACGGCACCTGCTGGGTGATGCAGGTAGCGGCGTTCGCCCGGTTTACCGGCAACGAAAAGTTGCTCGACTTTTGCCGCACCCGCTACAAGCAGGTGCTGCTGCCCGGGCAGATGGCCGCCGATGGCAGCTTCCCGCGCGAGCTGCGTCGTACAAAGCCTTACGGGTATTCACTGTTTAATCTTGACGCGATGGCCGCCATTTGCCAGGTGCTTTCGACAAAAGAAGATAACCTCTGGAATTATACGACTACGGACGGCCGCTCGATCCGGAAAGGCATTGCGTTCCTGTTTCCCTACATCGACGATAAGGGCCGGTGGCCCTATCAGAAAGACGTGATGTACTGGGAGCAGTGGCCGGTGGCACAACCGGCGCTCGTCTTTGGGGCGGCGGCTTACAACGAACAACATTGGTTCAGCACCTGGCAGCGCCTCGACCACGCGCCGCAGGTGGAAGAAGTATTGCGGAACCTGCCGGTACGGCACCCGCTGATCTGGATGGAATAAAACGAACACTCTAATAGAAAAGCTTTGGCAATGATGAAGAGATTTATATGGGCGATGGCCGCCCTGCTTTGCGGCAGCCTGACCGTTGGCGCGCAGACAACACCAGTAGGTGACGAGGACAAGGAAATGTTCAACCGCGGCCGTGCCCGCGACCAGCAGGCGCTCGATGAGGCGCAGCAGACCTGGTGGCCTGTGTCGATGAAGACGCATGATAAACGCATCCAGTGGTGGCGCGAAGCACGCTTCGGTATGTTCATGCACTGGGGCATCTACTCATTGCCCGGCGGCGAGTGGAAAGGGCAGCGTGTAAGCGGCTATGCCGAGCACCTGATGCGCAAGGAAAAGATCTCGCGCGCCGATTACCTGGAGCTGGCAAGCCACTTCAACCCGGTGCGCTTCAATGCCGACGAGTGGATCCGCCAGGCAAAGGGCGCCGGCATGCGCTATTTCATCATTACCGCCAAGCACCACGATGGATTCGCCATGTTCGACTCGAAAGTCTCCGATTTCGATATCGTGGACCGCACGCCTTTCAAGCGCGACCCGATGGCCGAACTGGCTGCGGCGGCACGCAAGCAAGGGATCCGCTTCGGCTTTTATTACTCGCACGCCTTCGACTGGGAGCATCCCGATGCGCCGGGCAACGACTGGGAATACAATAATCCCGGTGGTGATAAGAACCTGCATGGCGGCCGCGATTGGTACGACCTGCATCCCGATATGCTCGAAAAGGCGCGGCACTATGTGGATGAAAAGGTTATCCCGCAGCTGCGCGAGCTGCTGACGAAATACCATCCCGACATCCTCTGGTTCGACACGCCGCAAAAGCTGCCGCTGTCGGAAAACATCCGGATCCTCAAAGCCATCCGCGCCATCGACCCGAACGTGGTGGTGAACGGACGCCTGGTACGTACCGCGGGCGCCAACCTCGGCGACTACCGCAACACCGCCGACCGTCCCGCCGAGTTCTTTCCCGTAGAAGGCGACTGGGAAGCGATTCCCACTACCAACGAATCGTATGGCTACCACAAGTTCGACAGCAGCCATAAGCCTGTTGGCCACTTTGTGCAGCTGCTGGCCAGCGCTGCCTCCCGCGGCGGCAACCTGCTGATGAACATCGGCCCGAAAGGGGACGGCGCCATCGATGACAAGGACCAGCGCATCCTGGCCGGCATCGGCTCCTGGCTGAAGCGGAACGGGGAAAGCATTTACGGAACCGAAAAAAGCAGCATTGCCCCGCAAAGCTGGGGCGTGTCTACAACACGCGGGTCGCGCATTTACCTGCACGTTTTCCAATGGCCACGCAATGGACAGCTCGAAGTCGGTGGCCTGCGTACGGCTCCCACGCGCGTGTCGCTGCTGGCCGACCCGAAGAAAAGCTTCACGGCACGCGGCACGAACAACGGTCTGGTCATTTCACTGCCTGCACTGCCCATCGACAGTATAAATACAGTACTCGTGCTCGATTTCAAGGGCAAGCCCGCTGCTGATACGGTTCGGTACCTTTCCCCGAATGTGGCGCGCACGCGGCTCCTGGCTTTTGATGCCGGGCAGCAGGGCAAAGGATTTTCCTTCGGCGACGGCAAAACCGACCGCTATTACGTAGAGGGCTGGAAAAGCAAGGACCAGTGGCTCAGCTGGACTTTCCGCACACCCACAGCCGCTAACTACCACCTGCGCATCCGCTACCTTGCTCCCGCAGAAACCAGCGGCGGCACCTATGCCCTTACCGGCGGAGACTTTTATACGCAGCAAGCGGTGAGTACGTCCAAAGGTGTGGTCACGCAGGACCTGGGCTACCTGTGGCTGAAGAACGGCCTCAACCGCATTGAGCTGAAGCCGGTACAAATCGGTGGCAGCGAGCTGATGAAACCCCTCGAGCTGCAACTCGAGCCGGTAGCGGAAGCCTTCAGCCTGCCGAAAGTCTTTGCCGATGCGGAAGCACAGACGCGCGTAATGCTCGGCGAGATTCCGAGGGCCCAGGCAGCACGCTCTTCACTCACAACAGGCGGCACGCCGGGAAGCGCGGGTGTCGACCTCGTGTCGCCGCGCACCCTCGACAGCGGGCGCCTCCGCCTCGTTACGGCGCGCGACTGGACCAGCGGCTTTTTTCCCGGCGTGCTGTGGCAACTATATGCCTACACGCAAAAGCCGGAATGGAAAGCTGTCGCAGCACGCTTTACAGCTCCCATCGAAAAAGAAAAGACCAACGCCACCACACACGACATGGGCTTCAAGGTCTATTGCAGCTTCGGTACCGGGTACGCGCTCACGGGCGATGCGCATTACAAAGAAGTGATCCTGCAGTCGGCACGCACGCTCAGCACCCGGTTCAACAAGACCGCCGGCGTGATCCGCTCCTGGGACCACAGCAAGCAGAAGTGGGACTTCCCGGTGATTATCGACAATATGATGAACCTCGAACTGCTTTTTGCCGCCACCCGTCTTTCCGGCGACTCCTCTTTTTACCGCATCGCGGTGAGCCATGCCGACAATACGATGAAGAATCACTTCCGCCCCGACTACAGCTCTTACCATGTAGTGGACTACGATTCCACGGCATTCGGGCGCATCAACAAAAAGACAACACACCAGGGCTACGCCGATGCTTCTGCCTGGGCGCGCGGACAGGGCTGGGGGCTATATGGCTACACCATGTGCTTCCGCGAAACCCGCAACCCGCGCTACCTGCAGCAGGCTGAAAAGATCGCGGCATATATCCTGTCGCATCCCAATATGCCTGAAGACGGAGTGCCCTACTGGGACTTCAATGCACCGGCTATTCCGGCCGAGCCGCGCGATGCTTCGGCGGCAGCCGTGATCGCCTCGGGACTATACGAGTTGAGCACCTACAGCAAAGACGGTAAAAAGTATCGCGCCGCCGCGGACAGGATCGTAGAAAACCTGACGCGCAGCTACCGCGCCCCGGTGGGCACCGCGCGCGGTTTCCTGCTGCTGCACAGCACCGGGTCCAAACCCTCGAACAGCGAGGTGGATGTGCCCCTCAACTACGCAGACTATTATTATCTCGAAGCACTCCTGCGGCGGAAGAAACTGCAGGAGGGCAAAAAACTTTTCTGATTCATCAGCCACCACAATCCGAAAAACAATGAAGAAACTATTAACGCTTCTCCTCCTCGCCGGCATGCAACCTTGTTTTGCCCGCACGATCACCGTGGCCTCCCTGGCCGAATTACAATCTGCCATCGATCACGCGGCACCCGGCGATGTAGTGTTACTCAAGCCCGGCGTCTATGATGCGAATGCCGATATCGTGGTACATGCCGCCGGCACCGAAAAGGGACGCATTAACATTGCCGCTGCCAAGGCCGGTGCGGCGGAGATTACCGGCAAGTGCGGATTCCGTCTTGACAGCGCCGCGCGCTATATCGTAATCAGCGGCTTCCGGTTCACGCATGCCGCCTCCAAAGCGCGTTCGGACGCGGGCAGCCGCTTCTGCCGCTGGACACAGAATATTTTCGAAACACCCGGGGACGGTGAAAACCTCACCATCGCCGGCAACGACACGGAAGTTGACCACAATACCTTCCGCAACAAGCACGCCATGGGGCGCTTCCTGGCGATCCGTGGCGCCGGCAAGCAGATCGCCGAACGCCTCTGGATCCACCACAATTATTTCAAAGGACAAGCGGACCAGGGCGGTAAGAATGGTGCGGAGACCTTGCAGTTCGGACTCAGCGGGTTCAGCCTGTCGCTGAGCAAAAGCATCGTGGAGCATAATCTTTTCGAAGAGTGCGCCGGTGAGAACGAGCTCATTTCGATCAAAGCTTCCGGCATCGTGCTGCGCTACAATACCATCCGTAACTGCCCGGCACAGTTCACCCTGCGCCATGGCAACTTCAACGAGGTATATGGCAACTACTTCACCCATACGCCCGGCCTCCGCATCTTCGGCGACGATCACCTGGTACACAGCAATTATTTCGACAGCTGCTCCATGGGAATCAATATCGGCAATGGCGGCGCCGAGGTGGCCGATGGTGCGCCTCTTACTTCACACGATCGCCCCGACCGCGTGCTGATCGCCTTCAATACGCTGGTGCACAATAAAGCCAACATCGTGCAGACGGCGCGTAAGGACGGCCTTGGATCAACCTATATCGCGGTGGTGAACAACCTGATTGTGGGCGGCCCGGTCGCCGCCTCGATCGTTGGGCCTGCAGACCACCATACCTGGGAGGGCAACCTGATTTTTGAAACGGCGCCGGGCTCCATGCCGGAAGGATCCTTCCGCGTTGCCGATCCGAAGCTCGAACAGGACAAGAACGGTACCTGGCACCTGCGCAAGGGGAGTCCCGCCATTGATGCAGCCGAAGCCAATAAGCGCGTGGCCACCGATATGGATGGCCAGGGACGCGAGGGACGCTATGACGTCGGCGCGGATGAAGTGGCCAAAGGGGAGAAGCCGGCCCATATGCTGCAGCCATCCGAAGTAGGCGCATCTTTCCAATAAAAGCCGTTTTTCCTGCCGTCATCGCGTCTCGGCGTTAAAATCATTGAATAAACGGCCAATCTGCTGCGGCTGCATCGCAGTAAAAAGTAGTTAGTTGCAACCTGGCAGCCGGGCTTCCTCGGTCCGGGTAAAATGCAATGCTGTATGAAAAAATTTCTGCTCGCCGTCAGCGGCCTCTTCTTCCTGAGCCTTTCCGCGCTCGCACAGGATACCTCCAAAAATGCCCGCATGCAATGGTGGCGCGAAGCGCGCTTTGGCATGTTCATCCACTGGGGCGTGTATTCGCAGTGGGCAGGTGTATACCACGGCCACCAGCAGGCTCGTGGTGGTGCCGAGTGGATCATGAACCGCTCCAAAATTCCCGTGGCCGAATACCAGCAGCGGGCACGCTCCTTCAACCCTACGGCCTATGATGCCGACGCCTGGGTGCGCCTCGCCAAGGAGGCGGGTATGAAGTATATCATCATCACCGCCAAGCACCACGACGGCTTTGCCCTGTTCAATTCCAAAGCGAGCAAATGGGACATCACCGATGCCACCGCCTATGGCAAAGACCTGCTGAAGCCGCTGGCAGAAGCCTGCCGCCGTCATGGTATGAAGCTCGGATTTTATTACTCGCAGGCACAGGACTGGAACAACCCCGGGGGCTCTGTGGCGCGTAAGGAAATGCGCGAGGGATGGGCCAACCCCGACTCTGCCCGCATCGATGCCTACACGGCCGCCCATAAGGGGCACTGGGATCCCGCGCAGGAGACCCGCAGCTTCGAGCAATACATCGACGAAGTGGCGGTGCCCCAGGTACGCGAGCTCATGACCAACTATGGCGAGGTAGCCGTGCTGTGGTGGGATACGCCCACCGGCATGACCGATGAGGCCGCCGGCAAGCTGAAGGCCGCCCTGGCTTCTCAGCCGATGATCATTACCAACGACCGATTGAAGCGCCCCAACTTCCCGGGCGATACCAAAACCCCGGAGCAGAAGATCCCGACACAGGCCGAGCTCGACGGACAGGACTGGGAAACCTGCATGACCATGAACGGCAGCTGGGGCTACAAAAGCTGGGACGACAAGTGGAAGCCGACGGAAACGCTGATTCGCAACCTGGTGGATATTGCCTCTAAAGGCGGCAACTACCTGCTTAATATCGGCCCGAAGGAAGATGGTACCATACCCCAGGAAAGCATCGGCCGCCTCAAGCAAATCGGTGCCTGGATGAAGGTGAACGGCGAAGCGATCTACGCCTCCAAGGCCAGCCCGCTTGCACCGCTGCCCTGGGGCCGCGTGACGCGAAAGGAAGGTGCAAAAACGACAACTCTTTATTTCTCCGTATTCGACTGGCCGCAGGACGGGCGCCTGCTGGTGCCCGGCATCAGCAAGGAGGTGGTTTCGGCAAGCATACTGGGCGGCGGTAAGGTAAAAACCGAGCTGACCCCGGAAGGCCTGAAGCTGCAAGTGCCTGCTACAGCACCCGACCCGGTAGCCTCCGTCATTCGCGTTACCTTCCGCGGGCAGTTTGAGAACGTGAACCTGCCGGGCAAACAAAAGATGAAAACCGGGGCGCTCGATTAAGTGGTCCCTGATAATACTATCCGATGATCCCATTTCTGAAACGCCTTTCAGCCCTTTGCACAGGCAGCCTGCTCCTGGTGCAGGCAGAAGCCACCGATGTAACCGTCACGGACTTTGGTGCCATAGCCGATGGAAAGACACTGACCTCCGATGCCCTGCAGCGCGCGATCGACGCCTGCGGCGCGTCGGGCGGCGGCACCGTTTTCTTTCCCGAAGGCAACTACCTGTCGGGCACTATCGCACTACGCTCCGGCGTGACCCTCCACTTCAATAAAGGCGCCCGCCTGCTCGGCAGCACCAATATTGAAGACTACCGCAACCTGGATCCGTTCACCGAAGGTCTGGGCATCGATGTGGGCTGGGCCCTCCTGGTTGCCGTAGACCTGAAGAACATCGCCATCGAGGGTGAAGGCATCATTGACGGGCAGGGTGCCAAGCTCAAAGAAGAACACATTCTGAAGGATACCCGTCCCGAAGGAAAGCGCTGGGGGCGCCGACCCTTCCTGCTGCGCATCGTGCGCTGCGAGGGCGTGCGGGTGCAGGATGTCACCCTCAATTATGCTGCCGCCTGGACCTCGCATTATTTCCAGTCGCGCAATATCCGCATCAGCAACATAAAAATCCAGAGCGTGGGCGTAGCGCACAACGACGGTATCGACATCGATGGCTGCCAGGATATGCGCATCAGCGGCTGCGATATCGTAAGCGGCGATGACGCTATCGTGTTCAAGACAACGTCGAGCAAAATGGCCTGCAGCAATATCGAGGTGAAAGACCTGCGGCTTAAAAGCAACCAGGCCGGCATCAAGATGGGCACCGAATCGATGGCGCCTTTCGAGAACATCCGCATTTCCAATTGCTATATCTACGACACCCGCAACGGGGGCATCAAGCTGCTGACAGTAGACGGCGCGCACCTGCGTAATGTCATCATCAGCGATATCACCATGGATAACGTGCGCACGCCGATGCTCTTCCGGCTGGGTGCCCGGCTGAGCGTTTTCCGCAAGGGACAGGACACGCAGCAACCCATCGGGACCCTCGAAAATGTGGTAGTCCGCAATGTAAAGGCAAAAGCCGCCGACTCGGCGCAGCTGAAGCCGCCTTCCGGGATCCTCATCACCGGCATTCCCGGGCACTACATCACCGGGCTGACGCTTGAAAACATCGAGATCGACCTGCTCGGAAGCGGTGACAAAGAGGCTTCCCGCCATGCCGTACCCGAAGCGATCGACCAATACCCTGAAGTGAAAACCTTTGGCCCGATCATCCCGGCCTATGGTGTGTGGGCGCGCCATGTACGCGGCCTGAAAATGAAGAATATCACCTTCCGGATAAAGCAGAACGACCTGCGCCCTGCCTTTGTCTGCGAGGACGGGGCGGACATTGAACTGCAATCCTGGACCCTTCCGGAAACAGAGGGAGCAGAAACCATTATCCGACTGCAGGATGTTAGCGGCGCGCGCATCTCGAAAGTGCAGGTGGGTGGCTCGGCAGGCTCCGTGGTGCGGCTGGAGGGTCGCAGCAGCAACGTGAAGCTGTCGAAGATCAAAGCGCCCGGTATCTCACAAAAAACAGCAACGGCAACCGGCACTGCTGCCGGGATTGCCCGCCCCTAATATCATGAAACAGTTTCTACTCCTGCTCCTTTTGCCCGCTTCGGCACTCACGGCACGGGCACAGTCCGTAACGCCCCTGTGGCAGGACTTTGTTTCGGCAAAGCATACCGGCAAGACGCCGGTGCTTCCGGACTTCTCCTACGCCGGCTATCATTTTTCGGAAAAGGCCCTGCCCGATCTGCGCGGGAAAAAGCAATTCAACGTTACTGATTACGGTGCCAAGCCTGATGATGACGTGTTCGACGACGAGGCCATTCAGAAAGCCATTGACGCTGCGGAGGCAAACCCCGGCGGTGGCGTGGTATTCTTTGCGCCCGGCCGCTTCCTGATCGCCCCGGACAGCAACAACAAAAAGCAGATCCGCATTTCCAAAAGCGGCATCGTGCTTAAAGGAAGTGGAGCAGAAACGGGTGGTACCGTCATTCACCAGGTAACGATGCGCATCAACGGGCGGCAGTTCCTGTTTCGTCCGGAAGACACACCATCACCCGCCCTTGCGATCCTTTCAAAGGACGCCGGGCGCGAAACCTTTACCGTAGAAGTACAGGACGCGGGCAAATTGAAGACCGGGCAGGACGTAGTGCTGCGTCACCGCAGCGAGGCCTTCACGCGCCTGTATTTTGCCCCGCTCGACCTGAAGCCGCAATGGACGCGCCTCTTCGGCGAAAAGGGCGGCATGCAGATCTTCGAGATCCACACCATTCAAAAGATTGAAGGCAACCGGGTAACGTTCCGCAACCCGCTGCACCTCGACGTGCGCCTCGTGCCCGGCGCCAACTGGGAGCTGGTACCATATACGGCACTCGAGGAAGTGGGTATCGAAGACATCCGCTTCACCAGCAACTGGAAAAATTATCCCGAGGAATTCATCCACCACAAGAACGAGATCCACGACTATGCCTACGAAGCCGTGGGCATGGAGTTCGTAAAGAACAGCTGGGTGCGTAACTGCGTATTCGAGGATTGGAACGAAGGCATCTTTATCCGCTCGGGCTATGGCGTTACCGTGACCAACACGCATTTCCGCGGCAAGAAAGGGCACGCTTCGGTGCATGCCCGCACCGGCTACGGCGTGCTGGTAAAGAACTGCAGCTTTAACGGGGCCCAGCATCATGGAGCCGGCACCGGCTACAGCGCCGTGGGCACCGTCATTACCCAATGCAGCCTCGGCACCGACCAGAACTTCGACATTCACTCGGGACAGCCCTATGCTACCCTGTACGATGATATCAAGGGCGGCGTTTTTTACAACCTGGGTGGGCCGGAGCCGGGCCATCCGCACCACGGCAAATACCTGGTGCTCTGGAATTTTCAGCACAGTTCCGCCAAGGAGCAGCATTATAACTTCTGGGATATGTCGCGGCGCCGTAATTACACGATTGCTGCCCCGCTGATGGTAGGCTTCCGCTCCGACAACCCGGTGACCTTCGAAAACTATCAGGTCAACGAAGAGCAAGGCAAGGAAGTGATGCCGCGATCACTGTTTGAGGCGCAGCTCGCCTTACGCCTGACCGGGAAGGACATCGCTTCCCCGAAAAGCAAATGATATTTTTTCGCATCGATCGATTATCAATCGCCCTGTTTCTCAATCCCGGCTATGATGAAGCGCACGATCCTCTTTACGATTCTTTTTGCTGCGGCTTACAAAGGTTACACACAGATCGCCCCGCAGCTTACTGTTTCCGAGGGCGCCACACACGTGCTCCGCGTAACAGAAGACACTGTCTACGTTGTGAGTGGCAGCACTTACGCCTACACCGTCGATACGAAGGAAGGGCAGGGGCTTGTATCCACCACTCCAACGGCAGCCGCCCTGCTTGCGCAGTTTCATGCGCGCACGGGTACGGTTACCCTGTTGGATCGTGCCGGCGCCGTACGCACCGGGGCGGTGCAGCGTGGCGATCGCCTTTTGCAGTCTTCCGGCGGAAGACTGCGCAGCTATGTGCTTGCCCTGGCTCCGGCTGCCATTGGCGGCACCCTGCAACTGGAGCAATCCAAACGCACTGCATCCGCAACTGCACCGATCCGGCTCCTGTTTACGGCGGGCCAGCGCACGCCCGATGCTACAGTGCGCATCAGCATACCGGCCGGCATCCGCGTTACGCCCAACAATACCTACATCAATGTTATCGGGCGCGGCGAGGTGCTTTTACGCGATCTTCCCACGCAATCGATCGGGCGCGCCGGCTCGGCTTACTCGTACAAGCGTGTCGGCAGTTTTGTGCTTGGGCCCGGAAGTGACGGAAGCACCGTGCTGACCCTGCGTCACCTCGACCTGCGTCCGGCAAACGGGGCGGATATCGTGCTTCGTATTACCGGCGTACGGATGGGTCGCCCGGGTACGTATACCTTCCGAGCCGTTTACGAAACGGCGGAACCTGCCCGGTATAGCAGCCCGGGCGCCGGCAGTGAAACGGCCGAAATGACTGTGACCAGCAGCATTTCCGACCTGGAGCGCGTTGCCGAAGCACCGAAACGCTACCGGGAAGATCCGGGCTTCTATACCAGCACCCGACTGCGCTGGGGCGGCGCTGCCGGACCCTTTGTGGTGGAGCAATCAGTGGATGGGAGCGGGGAGTGGACGCCCGTAAAAAATGTGCGCAATACGCGGGGAAATACAGCTGATATCTCCGGCCTTGTACCGGACCGACTTTACCGTTTCCGAGTTTATATTAAGGACGGACCCCAAAAAGGCTACTCAAACGAAGTGCGCTTTTTCAGCGGAAAGTTAGACGTGCGCCGCTTCGGCGCCGATGGCGCCGATACCCTCGACGATACGCGGGCGGTGAATGCTGCGATCGATTCCCTCTACCGATTAGGTGGCGGTACCCTGCTGTTTGCCGGCGGCACCTATCGCCTGCGTACCGTGCAGCTCCGGAGCAATGTGTTCCTTTATATAGCCAGTGACGCCACGCTGCAGGCAATAAAGGGCGGCGATGCGCCCGAGGCAACCTGGTTCAGCGACCGCAAATACCGCTCGGGCCTTTCGCCTACCGATGCAGGTCCTTACGAGGAACCCGACAACTGGCTTACAAAGCAGGATGTGGGGCATCACTATTTCCGCAACAGCATGTTCTTCGGTGAGCGGCTCGATAATGTAAAGATCGTCGGCAATGGCCGCATCACCGGGGCCGGCGTTCTGGTGACGAGCGACAAGGTGATGAATAATGCGCCTGATAACCGCTGCGACAAGATGTTCGCGCTGAAGCTGTGCACGAACGTCGAGATCGGCGGGCTCGCACGCGCTGAAGACCTTTGGTACGATGAGGCAAAGGATGCGCCTTATTATATCGGGAAGAACGGCAACAAAGATTTTGAAGTGGAGAACATGTTGCACATCGACCGGGCGGGACACTTCGCGCTGCTGGCGACGGGCACCGATAGTCTCTTCGTTCACGATACTTATTTCGCTAAAGCCCATAGCGGCAATGCCCGTGACATCTACGACTTCATGCAATGCAATGATGTCACCGTCGCCAATATTTATTCGAAGGTGAGCTCGGATGATATTGTGAAGCCCGGGTCGGACTGCTCGCTGGGCTTTACCCGGCCGGCGCGCCGCTTCCGGGTTCGTAATATTATCGGCGATACCAATTGCAACCTGTTCCAGGTCGGGTCGGAAACCGCCGACGACATCCGGGATGCCTGCGTGGATAATATCTACGTGCTGGGCGCCAACAAAGCAGGCTTTTCGATTTCCGCCAACGACGGGGCCCGCGTGAGCGATATTCACCTGAACTGCGGCCACACCGGCCCGCTGCATGCGCGCTCGCAGATGCGCCGCACCACCACGCCGTTTTTTATCTCCATCTCCAACCGTGGCCGGGTGCTTGGTGCAAAGGCATCACGCGTTCAGTTCACCGAAGACGGCGTTGCTCACGACGAGCTGCTGATCAATAACATCAACATCGGAATTGTTGAAAATGTATTCATCAACGGGGTTGATGTGAGCGAAGTATACGGGGGCAGCTCTTTCGGCGATGCCGGTGCACGGTGGAAGCCTTTCGATGGCAAGCAACGCAGCGCCACCCCGATCGTGGCTGGCTACGCGCTGCCCGACAGCAGCCAGGTTGCAGGCGGCAGGTTGCCCTTCCGCCTGGCTGATGGCCGGCATACCGGAACGGTGCGGAATATCCGTTTCACCGATGTGCGGGTAACAGTGAAAGGCGGACACCCGGCGAGCGATACCGCCGCCGTACCGCCGGAGCTGGGTGTGGGCCAGTACAATGTCTCCAACCTGAAGGTGCAGCCTTCGTACGGGCTTTGGGCCCGTCACGTGCGGAACCTTGCAGTAGAGAACTGCTCGTTTAAATATGAGAAGGAGGACGGCCGCTATGTTATATACCTCGATGATGTGGCCGGGGCCCGCTTCAGCGGCGTTGCCTGGGAAAAATCCGGTGCATTGCCCTCCGCTATCGGGATGAAAAAGACAACGGGCCTGCAGGTGCAGCGCCCGGTTGCCAACGTGCAGCAGCGGGAACATGAACCAGTGCCGCCGCGTCGTCCCGCCGCCGCGAAAAGTAAAAACGTAACTACTTCGCAGATACAATGAATCCAGTACAACTACGGTCGGCAGTCGCTGTTGCGCTGCTCACCACCCTTACGCAATTGAGCTCCGCGCAGGACCTGCCGGTTGCCGCTGCCGCTACGGTCAGTGAATGGGTGACAGCAGCCCCTGACGGGAAGCTCACTTATAAAACGTTGCCTGCCGGCGACCGGATCCTTGATTTCTCCTATGCCGGCTACCGGGGCGGCGGGGTGGCCCTTCCCAACGTACCCGTGGTACTCACTCTGGGTCCGGGCGATGGAGACCAGTCCGCCGCAATACAGGACGCGCTCAACGAGCTTGCCCGCAGGCCGCTCCGCAACGGCTTCCGGGGTGCCTTGCTGCTCGCGCCGGGCAATTATCCCTGCGAGAAAACCATCCTGATCCCGGCAAGCGGCATCGTGCTGCGCGGCAGTGGTTCCGGTACTTCGGGAACGGTACTGACCATGGTGGGCAAAGAACACGTTTGCATCTCGGTGAGCGGAAAGGTAAGCATGCGGCCGGTAGGCGCTCCCGTGCGGATCGCCAATGCCTATGTGCCGTCCGGCAGCATCAGCCTGCAGGTTGCCGACGCCCGTACGTTCGTAGCCGGTGATACGGTGCGCATCGCCCGCCCGGTAACGGAGCGCTGGGTGCACTTCATGGGCATGGACTCTATGGTGCGGGACGGAAAGCCGCAAACCTGGATCACCGGCGAGATCAGCGTTGACCGCGTGATTACAAAAGTGGCCGGCAGCCGGATTACGGTCGACGTACCGCTTACGGACAGCTACGACGAACGCTACCTCGGGCCCACCGGCGCCACCGTGGTAAAGATCACCGGCTCGGGCGAACTGTCGGAAGTTGGGATCGAACGGCTGCGGATCGTGTCGCCGGCACAATCGGTAACGATCAGCGAGGGCCACCACCGTGCCATTACGATGGGCGGCATTGCCGACGGCTGGCTTCGCGACATCGAAGTATTCAATACGGTGAACAGCGTGAGCATCACCGGACGGCGCATCACGGTGCAGGGACTCCATATCGCTCATGAGCTGGCAACGAAAGGCGCGGCCAAACCCGCCGATATCAACGGCAGCGGGCAGCAGTTGCTCTTCGACCGCTGCCGCATCGAAGGCGACAACCTCTTTTTTTTCGGCACAGGTGCCAAGGCCAGCGGCCCGGTGGTGCTCCTGAATTGTACGTTCCGGGGCAATGGCTGGATTCAGCCGCATCAGCGCTGGGCTACCGGCCTTTTGGTCGATAATTGCACAGTACCGGAAGGAGGTATCGATTTCATGAATCGCGGCTCGATGGGGTCGGGACATGGCTGGGCCATAGGCTGGGCTGTTGCCTGGAATTGTACGGCACGAAGCTTCCTCAACCAGCAGCCGCCGGGAGCAGCCAACTGGGTCATCGGCAGCAGCGGCGAGCGCCAGCACAAGGCCATCCCTTTTCTTGAACAACCCATTCTTCCCGAAGGGATCTATGACGCCCATGGCAAGCGGGTAAGCCCCTCGAGCCTGTACCTCGCGCAGCTGCAGGCACGCCTCGGCCGCCAGGCGGTGGTCAACACCGGTTATGAAACAAGCACCAGAAAATAAGATAACTGTTATGCACACACGAAACCTGCTACGCCTCTCCCTGCTGATCGCCATTGCCGGCGCAGGCTGTACGGCCACTAAAAAATCGACGACCGCCTATTTCGCCAATTTCCCTGCCGGAACATCACCGCAGGAGGTGGGCCAGACGATCGCGCGGCGCTTCCTGGCCGTTCCCTACCAGAATTTCAACCGCAGCACGCCGCCGCGCGTGATCACCTACCCGGAAACCTGCACCTGGTACGGTGCGCTCGTCTTTTCACAGCTTACGAAGAACGATTCGCTGAAGGGTGGACTGGTGGACCGCTTCGAGCCGCTCTTCGGCTCGCGCGATTCGCTGTTGCCCAAGCCGGATCACGTGGATTATACCGTATTCGGATCGGTGCCCCTGGAGCTGTACCGCCAAACAGGGGAGGACCGTTACCTCCAGCTCGGAAAGCGCTATGCCGACAAGCAATGGGGGCAGCCCGAGGGTTCGCGTGCCAATGCGCTCTCCTGGCATTATTATAACAAAGGAATGACCTGGCAGACCCGCATGTGGATTGATGATATGTTCATGATCACCGCCGTGCAGGCGCAGGCCTATCGCGCCACCCATGACACGGCTTATGTCAACCGCGCAGCCCGCGAAATGGTGCTGTACCTGGATACGCTGCAGCGTCCCAACGGCCTCTTCTACCATGCACCCGACGTTCCTTTCTTCTGGGGCCGTGGCGATGGCTGGATGGCGGTGGGCATGAGCGAGCTGCTGCGCTCGCTGCCGAAGGAGAATCCGGACCGCCCCCGGATCATGGAAGGCTATCATAAAATGATGGCCTCCCTGCTGCGTTACCAGGCCGAAGACGGCATGTGGCGCCAGCTGATCGATGATCCCGAATCGTGGAAGGAAACCTCCTGCACCGGCATGTTCACAACCGCATTCATTACCGGCGTGCGCGAAGGATGGCTTGATGCCCGCACATACGGGCCCGCCGCGCGCAAGGCCTGGCTCTCCCTGGTGCGCTACATCAATGCCGACGGCGACATTACCGACGTTTGCGAAGGCACCAATAAGCGTAACGACCGCAAATACTACCTCGACCGGAAGCGCAATACCGGCGACCTGCACGGACAGGCGCCCTTGCTCTGGTGCGCCAACGCCATGCTTCGTTAATGGCCGCCGCGACGGGCTTTCAGCTGTGCCTCGTAAAGGGATGCAGGTGTGAGCCCGTTGCGGTTAAGCCCTTCCCAGATACCGTCCGGGCGGTCCGGGAAATGCCCGGCACCATGCTCGCCTTTGAGGCCGATGCAATAGTTGTTGCCGGAAATGCCATAAGGACTTTGCACCGCGGCGCGTTTTGCCGTACAGTTCCAGAGCACCTGGGTGGTGCCCACCCAGCCATGGCCGCTGCCCATATTGCCGCGGTCCTGTACGTTGATCTCGCCATCGGTCACGATATTATCGTAGAGCGTTCCCATAGCCCAACGGTGGTGCGGCCCGATATCGGCATGCGTGCGTTTTGCGGAGCAGTTGACAAATACATTCGGTCCGTGCACCCGGGCGCCGGTAACAAAATCGTGACGGCCATCAGTAGCGGTGCAGTTCATAAAGAGATTCAGCTGTCCGTCGTTGTTGAACGAATAGCGCCGGCCACCAGTGATCACTGATTTATGGTCGAAGCAGTTGGAGTTCATAACGGTGATATGCGTGGCCGTAGAAGCAAGGTTGACGCAGGAGTAGGCGAAGTGGCGCGCCGTTACCGAGCGTACCCAGCCCTGCTCGGCGCGGCTGAATTTCACCGCGTCCCAGGCATGGTTCTCCGAGGTGTCGCTGTCGTATTCTGATTCGCAATACAGGTTCTCCACGCCTACATGACGAATGCGTCCGTCGAAGGCATATTTATACACGAAGCCGCCTCCATATTTTGTTTCCAACGGCATCACGATCGGGTTGTCGATAAACACGGTATTCCCTTCCACTTTGGTCACCACCCTTTCGAAGCGAAACGTGAATTCTTCCGCCTGCCATTGCTTGGTGCCGTTTCTTTCTACGATCTGGTCCATCTTGAGGTCGTGGACCCATTCTTGCGTGCCGGGGCGCAGCACGATAATGGCGTCGCCTTTTTGAAAGCCGGCTCCGTTGGCCACGTGGAAGGAGAAGCTGCCTGTCGGCACGTAAGTGTCCGTAATGGCGGTTCTGCTGTTCCGTATTTCGATGGCATTGCCGCTGCCTGAAACCGAGATCAATTCGCTTTTTTCACGGGCGGTAGCAATAAGCCGCGTGCCGTCGGCGCCGTTGCCTTCGCCGCGAAGCACGATGCCGCTTGCCGGTATGCGCACACTGCCATTGATGCGATAGCTGCCCTTCTTTAGTAGTACGGTACCCCGATACCCCGATGCATCGGGCGTTCGCCGGGTCACTTCGTCGATGACAGCCTGGATGCGCGCGCGGTCATCCGCGGCGCCGGAAGGGCTTATAGTGGCCACTACCGGCACGTCCGGAATGGCGCGATCGCCGGAGTAAAAGCCCACGCGGCTGAAGTCGGGGATGATATTTCCTTTCTCGTCGGGCGTGTAGTGCAGGGCGCCGGAACTTTCCTGCTGTACCCATTTCGATTGCCAGTTGTCGGAACGTATAAAGGCGGTGGTGCCCAGGAGGAGGAGCAGCGAAGCGAGGGTTCGTGTATACATGTGCGGATCGTTAGTGCCATTAATGTTCGGTAAAAAAACAGAGCGGCGCGCGCCCTTGCCAGAATTGCTGAATAATTGGCCAATGGCGCAAAAGGCGGATGAAGGAATAATAATTCACTTGCGCCACAAGAGCGCTCCAGCAAAATCGCTTTAGCTATATGAAACTGCGCACCCTTACTGTCTTTGTCGTTGCTTGCTGCCTGGGCATAGCAGCCCATGCGGCTGATACCATCACCGTTAAAAGTCCGGATGGCAACCTGCGCTTCCAGCTCTTTCTGCGCCAGCACCAACTGCACTTTTCGATTACCCGCGGTGGGCAGCGGATTGTTGCGGCTTCGCCGATCGGCCTCGGTGTTAATGGTACGGACCTGTGCCGGGGCGTGCACACCGGTGCCGCTGCCTTTTACCGCGGTAATGAACGCTATGAGCTCGCCGGAGCACATGCCGTGGCCAGCAACTCCTTTACCGGGGCGCGCGTGCCGGTTGTGGGGCGGGGCGGATGGAGCATGAGCCTCGATATCCGGGTCTTCAACGACGGTGCGGCTTACCGCCACCTGGTAACGGGCAAGGCATCCGAACTAATTCCCGAAGAGAATACCGTTTTCCGCATGGCTCCCGGCAGCACGGTCTGGTATCACGACCTGAACATGCATTACGAAAGCGTGCATGTCAAAAAGAAGCTGGATGAAATTGCGGCAGGAGCGTGGCTGGCCCCACCGGCGGTTTTTAAAACGCCGGATGGCAATTATGCGGCGATCACTGAAGCGGCGCTGCTCCGATACCCGGGCATGGCCCTTCAAAGCGATGGCAGCGGCGGCGCTGTCCTGCGCCTGGCGCACGAGCAGCCCACATCCTACCCTTACAAATTGCGCTACAGCCCGGAGGATACGATGCGCCTGCGGCAGCCCGCCCGCCTTGCGGGAAACTCGTTTCAAACGCCCTGGCGCGTGGTTATTGTCGGTGCCAACCTGAATACGCTCGTGAACAACGATATCGTAAGTAACCTCAATGCAGCACCGGACCGGAAGCTGTTTCCACAGGGAGCGCAAACGCCCTGGGTGCGGCCTGGCCGGGCGGTGTGGAAGTACCTCGATGGCGGGGGCGAGGGTACGCCGGAAGTAATGCGGCACTTTACCGATGGAGCAGCTGCCCTTGGCTTCGAGCACAATATCCTTGAAGGGTTCTGGAGCCGCTGGTCGCGCGCCGAGCTGAAAGACCTGGTGGATTATTCGCGGGCCAAAGGCGTTGGCATATGGCTCTGGAAGCACTCCAAAGGCCTGCGCACCCGCGCTTCCCGCGACTCTTTTTTTACGATGTGCAGCGAGCTGGGAATTGCCGGCGCCAAGATCGATTTCTTCGATCACGAGGCTAAGGAGGTGATCGATCTTTATGAGGCCATCCTTACGGAGGCAGCCGCCCATCACCTGCTCCTCGATTTTCATGGCGCCAACAAGCCTACGGGGCTGATGCGAACCTTCCCGAACGAGCTCACCGCAGAGGCGGTAAAAGGTATGGAGGCCAGCAAGCTCACCGACCGCGCCACCCATGGAACCACCATCCCATTTACGCGTTTGATTGCAGGTCCTGCAGAATATACGGTAGTGCATTTTGGCGCGCGCCGCGCCAATACTACCTGGGCGCACCAGGTAGCGAGCGCCGCCATCCTCAGCAGCCCGCTGCTTACCTACGCCGCAAATCCCGATAGCCTGCTCGCGAGTCCTGCCGTGAATATCATCCGTGCCATTCCGCCGCATTGGGATGAAACCCGGGTGCTGCCGCCCTCCGAGATCGGCGAAATAGCCGTATTTGCAAGGCGAAAAGGTAAGGAGTGGTTTCTTGCCGTCATGAACGGTACTACGGCCCGGCACATCCGCATCCCGCTTTCCTTTCTGAAGGGCAGCTACGGCGCCGAAATGGCTCTTGATGTTCCGGGGCAGCCGGCTGCCCTGCGTTTGCAGCAGAAACGCCTTTCCGGGGCTGATACGATTGAACTGGACCTTGTTTCCGGAGGCGGATTCATCGCCCGCTTTGCCCGATAGATTGTTTTCATTAACTACGTAACACTATGACCTTTTTGTTTCGCGCCTGTGCTTTTCTTTCCTTTTCCCTTCCCTTCGCGTCGGAGGCGCAGGAGCTCACGCTCCCGCGCCAGCAGGATCGCTGGACCCTCGCGCCCGATGGCAGCATCGAGTGGAAGATCGACGAGCGCCTGCCACACAGCGATCATGTAGAAATGGCCGGCGAGAAGATCGCCCTCTGGATGCAATACGGCGTTGACACGAGCGGACGTGCACAAACCACGCGCACCCTTGTTTTTCCAACGTATCGCCTGCTGCCGCAACGCACGATCGCTCACATGATGTACGACGTGAAGGACGCCGAGCTGCCGCGGGTGCTCGTCAATGACCGTTTGTTCCGAAGCGGGGTGTTCAATGCTGCCGTGCAGCCGGATGCGCCGGAAAAGGTGACCAGCATCCGCCAAAAAGGCATCCTGGAGATCAACAGCGAGGTAGGACGCGACCGGAGCATTCGCCTGCGCCGCCGCTTTTACCCCTCCGTTGATCTGCCGCTGGCCGTGGAGCAGTGGGTGTTCTTCAACGAAGGGAAGACGCCGGCAAAAATTGAGATGGAAGCCCTTCGCCGCGAGTCGGCACCTGCTGCATCGCGTACTAAAGACGGTCCGCATCGCTTTGTGATCAGCACAATCCATGACGGCGAATACACCGTAACTCCCGGCGACTCGGTAGCCTTTGCCATCACCTACCAGGCCGTGCGCGGTACCGGGCAACCGCTGCTTGCCGACGTGAACGGGGAGCTTCAGAAACGCCGCAACCGCATCGCGCAGATCCTGGCACCCTTGCAGCTGGAAACACCCGACCCGGTGCTGAATACCATGTTTGCCTTTGCAAAGATCCGTGCCACGGAAAGTATCTACAACACGAAGGGGGGGTACCTGCACGGTCCGGGCGGATTGCGCTATTATGCAGCGATCTGGGCCAACGACCAGGCCGAATACGTGAATCCCTATTTCGCCTATGCCGGCGATCCGATCGGCAATAAGTCGGCGATGAATGCCTACCGCTGGTTTGCGCGGTATATGAACCCCGATTACAAGCCGATCCCGAGCTCCATCATTGCCGAGGGCGACGGAACCTGGCATGGGGCAAAGGACCGGGGCGATATGGCCATGATCGCTTATGGCGCCAGCCGCTATGCGCTGGCCTACGGCAACCGCGATTCCGCTAAGGTTTTGTGGCCGCTGATCGAATGGTGCCTGGAGTACCTGAAGCGCCAGCTCAATGAACAGGGCGTGGTGAAATCGAACAGCGACGAGCTGGAGAACCGCTTCCCTGCCGGCACGGCCAACCTCAACACGAGCTCGCTTTATTACGATGCGCTGCAGTCTGCATCGCTGCTGGGCCGCGATTTGGGAATGCCGAAGGCACAGGTTGAGGACTATCAGCGTCGTGCCCGCGAAATGCACACGAACATCGAAAGCTACTTCGGCAAAACGGTAGAGGGCTTTGCCACCTACCGCTATTATGCCGGTAACGATACGCTCCGCGCCTGGATCACGACGCCGCTTACCGTCGACATTTTCGATCGAAAGGAAGGTACCATTGCTGCACTGTTCTCTCCGCGCCTGTGGACGGAAGACGGCCTCGCCTCGCTGGCAGGCAACCGCACTTTCTGGGACCGCTCCACGCTCTATGGTCTGCGCGGTGCGTTCGCTGCCGGGGAAACGGAAAAGGCCCTGCGCTTTTTGTCGTACTACTCACAGCGCCGCCTGCTGGGCGAGCACGTGCCCTATGCGGTAGAAGCCTACCCCGAGGGCAACCAGCGGCACCTGTCGGCGGAGAGCGGCCTGTATGCCCGTATTTATACGGAAGGGATGTTTGGCTATCGTCCTACAGGCCTGCGCTCCTTCAACCTTACGCCGCGCCTGCCAGCGGCCTGGGAGCACATGGCACTGCGCCGTTTCAGTGCGGGTGAACAGCAGTTCGATATCGAGGTAAGCCGCTCCGGCCGCGACAAGCTGGCGGTTCGGATCGTGCAGGCCGGGAAAGCAAAAACGTATACGATCCGTGATGGCGCCACCCTTGCGGTGAAGTTATAGTTGGAAAGAAATACCATAAAAAAGGCAGGCGTATCGCCTGCCTTTTTCGTTTATGCTGTATCGCTACTCCGCTACCAGCTCATATATATTGCTGGTAAGCGGGTTGGCGCGGCCGGGTGCCAGGTTGAGGCCGATGGTCATAAGATGTTCGCCGGTGAACACTTTGTTGTTGTCCGGTTGTGTCGACCTGGTGCCCGGAATGAGGTTGACCTCCCGCAGGCGGTAGCGGGCCGCCGGATCGAGGCCCTGCAGCTTCACGCGGCCAAACATGTCCTTGCGGCGCGGCGTGGTCAGGTAATGATACAGCACAGCGTGGCGCTTGTCTTCGCTGGCATACATCAGCACCGCCCGCGGCTCGTCGTAAGGCGACACAAGGCGGTAGAGATCGCCCTTCCAGATCACGTCCGACAGGCGTTTGTAGGTAGCTACCGCCTCGCGGCTGAACGCCACCTCTTCGGGCGTGAAGCTGTTGACGCGGATATCGTAGCCCAGCTTGCCCATCATGGCCACATCGGTGCGGAACTTGAGCGACTGGTTCTTTCCCATGCTGGTGACGTGGGCCGACATCGTGATGGCAGGAAAGAAGTAGGAGTAGCCCCATTGGATGAAGATCCGCTCCAGACCATCTGTATTATCGCTCGGCCAGAACTCGGTAAAATATTTCAGCGCCTCGTAATCGGTGCGGCCACCGCCGCCGGCGCAGAGCATAATGGGAACCTTCGGATGCCGCGCACGGATGCGCTGCATAATTTTATAGAGACTGCGGGTGTAGTCGACGTAAAGGTGCGACTGCTTTTCTTTAAGATAGGGCGAATAGGCATTGGTCATGCTGCGGTTGCAGTCCCACTTGATAAAGGCAAGGTCGGGATGCTTTGTCAGCAGGTCGTCCACCACCGAAAACACGAAATCCTGCACCGCGGGGTTCACGAGGTCGAGCACGAGCTGGTTACGACCGTAGTTTTCCTCGCGGTTCGGCAGCTTCAGGATCCAGTCAGGATGCTTTTCGTACAGCTCACTTTTGGGGTTCACCATCTCGGGCTCGAGCCAGATTCCAAACCCGATGCCTTTTTGCTTTGCTTCTTTTACCAGGTAGCCGATGCCGCTGGGCAGCTTGGACCGGTCTTCCTGCCAGTCGCCAAGGCCCGCCTTGTCATCGTTTCGCGGGTATTTATTTCCGAACCAGCCGTCGTCCAGCAAAAAGAGGTCGGCGCCGATCTTCCTGCCCTCGTCAAACAGCTCCACGAGGCGCTGCTCGTTGAAGTTCGTGTGGGTGGCTTCCCAGTTGTTGAGGAGCACATAACGGCTGCCGTTGCCGTCAAGCACCGCGTAATTGCGGGCCCAGCGGTGCAGGTTGCGGCTGGCCTGTCCTTTACCCTGCGCGGAGAAGGTAAAGATGAAGTCGGGCGTGCGGAATGTTTCGTTGGGCTGCAGGTGGTATTCGGAGGCAAAGGGATTGATGCCCGAGCGCACCCGCAGGCCTTCGCGCTGATCCACCTCGAACGTGTACTGGTAGTTGCCGGTCCACGCAAGGCTGCCGGCGATGAGCTCGCCGCTGGTTTCGGTGGATGGCCCGTTGAGCGACACGATGAAGGTTTGGGTCTGGTAGAAGTTGGTGCGGGTACCAAGCTTGCTTTCGAGGGTCTTGATGCCATTGGTGAGCTTTTCCTCGACCAGCTGCACCTCGCGCGCCCAGTCGCCATGAAATTGCGTCAGCCAGTATTCGCCGGCGTTGAAATGCAATTGCGCCGAAGCGTATTGCGTCAGCAACACCGGCTTTTTCTCGGTGTTGCGGATCTCCGTCCAGGCTTTGATCACGTCCTCATTTTCATATGCCGTATAATATAGCGTTACCTCGGTACCGTACACCGGATCGCGCAGCAGGATGCTGGTGGTCTGGCTACCTGCGGCGCCGCTGCTTTTGTGCGACACATACCGCAGGTCGAGTGATGGGTTGCCGTCGGCGTGTACCATGCGGATGGCCGGCTCGAACTGGTTTTCCATACCGGCGGTAAGGTAGGCTTCGCGGCCGCCGCTCATCGCGGCGAGCTCGGTTGCAGGCAGTTTTGTTCCGAGGTAGGATTGCAGAAGGCGCTTGTTACCGGAGACTGTAAGCTGAAGTACGCTGTTGCGCGTTTCCACGGTAATGGGGCCCACGGTCTGTGCGCGGAGCAGCAGCGGCACCAGGCCCGCCAGGAGCAGGCTAAGTAAGTTTTTCATACAGCAAAGAATTAGTGGCTGAGATTGGATGCAAAGCAAGAAAGGGCCGGCATAGCGATGCCTCCGGCCTTTGCCCAATCATTCACTCATTTTGGCATTGCGCGCATTACTGCTTCGAAACAAATTCTTTCTGATAGGCGAGGGGGCTTTTGCCGGTGATGGCCTTGAAATATTTGTGGAAGCTCGTAAAGTTGTTGAAGCCGCTCTCATAGCAAAGCCGCTTGATGCATTCGTTATTCTCGATGAGCAGCTTGCAGGCATGCCCCACGCGTAGCTCAATGAGGAACTGCGAATAGGTTTTGCGGGTGCGCGACTTGAAGTAGCGGCAGAAGGAGTTGGGGCTGATATTGGCCACTTCGGCGATCTCTTCGAGCTGGATCTTGCGCTTGAAGTTTTTCACCGAGTATTCATAGATGGCGTTGATGCGATCGTTTTCCGCCTCCAGGTGATCGGGCTTGAAGCCGATAGAGGAAAGGGTCACGAGTTGCTTGCAGTTGGCGATCACCGAGAGGGCTTCCATGAGCAGGATGATACGCTGCGGGCCTTCTGCATGCAGTAATTGCTCAAGGAGCTCGGCCACGCGCTCACGGGTGCCGCCGGTCACCTGGATGCCGCGTTTTGCTTTTTCCAGCACGGTGCGGATGGCGGCATTCTCCGGGAGGTCAAGAAAGTCGGCTCCCCAGAATTGCTCCTCGAAATGAGATACGCGCACATCGGCCTGCGCCGGGGCGGGGTCGTCGAAATAAGCATCGTCGAAGCGCCAGTAATGCGGGAGGTTGGCTCCAACCAGCACCACGTCGCCTGCCTGGAAATGCTTGATGCTGTCGCCGATGAACTGCGTGCCTTCGCCTTGCTTGAAATGAATCAGTTCAATTTCGCGGTGATAATGCCAGCGGTTATTGACATGCGGAACCAGGTCGCGGCGTACACTAAAGGATCGGTCCGGGCCCTTGGATACCTTGAAAAGTTGAGGTCTCATTCAGCTTTTTTGACTAACAATCGTTGGAAAATACGGATATGATGCCAAATTAGCTTATTAATTTGTTCTATCAAAATAATTTCACATGCGTTTCCGGGTGGTTTTTTGGCGCCGGTTTGGAGGCATGCTAAAATAGTTGAACGAATAGACAATCGCCTGTATCGTAAAAAAAGCCTTTCTTTCTTTTTTTGTAATCGCGGCATCTGCGAGCATCGATCCATGTCCCTACCTGCCGCTCCAATTCTTGCTGTATGAAACAAAACCGGAGCTACACGATTCCAATTATCCTGGTCACTTCCCTTTTCTTTCTCTGGGCCTTCCTGCATAATATCAACCCGATCCTGATCCCGCACCTGCGTAAAGCCTGCCAGCTTTCCGATACACAGTCGGCTTTCATCGATACGGCCGTTTACCTGGCTTATTTTACCATCGCTCTTCCCGCGGGTTTTTTCATGCAACGCTTCGGCTATAAGAAAGGCATTCTTTTCGGCCTGCTTCTGTACGGTGTCGGCGCCCTCCTGTTTCTGCCGGCCGCATCGAGCCGCAACTACGCGCTGTTCCTGGGCGCGCTTTTCGTGATCGCCGCCGGTGCCACCTTCCTCGAAACGGTGGCCAACCCTTATATGACCAAGCTGGGGGATGAGCGCGATGGTGCCCGTCGCCTCAACTTCGCACAGTCCTTCAATGGCGTAGGAGCTTTCCTGGCACCCATCATCGGCGGCAAATTCATTCTTTCCGGCATCGAGCATACACCCGCCGAACTGCAGCAGATGGCGGCGGGTGGCCAGCTGAACACCTACCTGCAATCGGAAGCCGACACGGTGCGTACGCCCTACCTGGTGATCGCCGCCGGCGTGCTGCTGCTGCTGGCACTCTTCGCCGCATCGCGCCTGCCCGAGACCGGCGCGCCCGCACGCGACAGCAAAGCGCCGCGTTTTTCACTGAAAGTGCTGCGCATGCCCCAGGTGGCCTGGGCGGTTGTTGCGCAATTCTTTTATGTAGGCGCACAGGTAGGCGTCGGCAGCTTTTTTATTCGCTTTGCCAAGCAGGCTATGGCGCTTCCGGAAAAGGACGCCGCTTACTGGTGGGGTTATATCGCCATGGTTGGCTTTATGGCGGGCCGTTTTGTCGGCACCTTCCTGATGAAATATATCCGTGCGGAGCGCCTGCTGGCACTCTATGCGTTCCTCAGCATCCTGTTGTTGATGGTAGCGGTATTCACGCAGGGCAAGCTTGCGGTGTATGCGCTCATGGCCGTTCCTTTCTTTATGTCCATCATGTTCCCTACCATATTCGCGCTCGGTGTAAAAGGCCTTGGCGAGGAAACCAAGATCGCCTCTTCCTTCATCATCATGTCGATCGTTGGTGGCGCGTTCTTCCCATTGATCATGGGTGCTATTTCCGACGCCTCGGGTAGCATTCAGTTCGGCTACCTGGTGCCTGCCGCCTGCATTGCAGTAGTGCTTTTGTTTGCGCTCCGCCGCAATGAAAAGGTCCGCAATGGAAAGGCAGCCGCACCTGCCGATGTATTAGCTTATGCTCACTAGACCTATGAAACGCTACTGCCTGACGCTTGACCTGAAAGACGATCCGCAACTTATTGCCGAATACGAAGCGCATCACCGCGCCGTGTGGCCCGAAGTGCTGCGCTCCATCCACGAGTCCGGCATCACCGACATGCAGATATACCGGCTCGGGGCGCGCATGGTGATGATTATGGAAACAACCGATGCTTTTGACTTTTCAAAAAAAGCCGCGGCCGACAGCAGCAACGGGCGGGTGCAGGAATGGGAGGCCCTCATGTGGCGCTACCAGCAGGCCCTTCCCGGGTCGGCGCCGGGAGAGAAGTGGAAACTGATGGAGAACATTTTTGAATTAAACGCATTTGAGATATGACGGGTAAAGAGGAGAACGGTGTGCAGGCATTTGTCAGGATACACCCGAACGACAATGTGATGGTCGCCCTGCGCGATCTTCCTGCGGGAGCGAAATTTTCAATCAACCACGAGGAGCTCCAGCTTCGCGAGAACGTGGCAGCGAAGCATAAGTTCTTCGTTCACGACCTGGCGGCCGGCGATGATATCATCATGTACGGAACGCTTGTTGGAAAGGCCCAGGATGCCATTCCCCGCGGGAGCCTCATGACGACCTCCAATACCAAACATGCAGCCGGCGATTATGCCTACCAGGGCTTCCGCGACGACTGGAAGCGGCCCGATATTTCTTCGTTCCGCAACCGCACCTTCCAGGGCTATCACCGCAACGACGGGCGTGTGGGCACGGCCAACTACTGGCTGTTCATTCCCACCGTGTTCTGCGAGAACCGCAACCTGGATGTTATTAAAGAGGCTTTGCACCGCGAGCTGGGCTATGCATCCACGGACAAATACCAACAGTACACCCGGCGGGTGCTCGATGCCTTTGAGCAGGGTGCCGATATCAACGAGCTTGACCTGCTTCCTTCGCAACATCCGAAGGAGCGTTATTTTAAAAATATCGACGGCATCAAGTTCCTCAACCACTCCGGCGGATGTGGCGGAACCCGCCAGGACGCCGCTACGCTGAGCCAGTTGCTTGGCGCATATGCCGATCACCCGAATGTGGGCGGCGTAACGATCCTGAGCCTGGGCTGCCAGCACCTGCAAACGGAATATTTTATCGACGACCTGCGCAGGCGTAACCCCGGTTTCGACAAGCCGCTGCTCGTGTTCGAGCAGCAGAAGGCGCAAAGCGAAGAGCAGATGATCTGCGCGGCCATCCGGCAAACGATTCAGGGTATGGCGGAACTCAATAAACAGGAACGCGGTCCGGCACCACTCAGTGCGCTCACCATCGGTGTGAAATGCGGCGGATCCGACGGCTTCAGCGGCATTTCAGCTAACCCCGCCATCGGCCATACCTCCGACCTGTTGGTGGCCCTCGGCGGCAAGGTGCTGCTGGCGGAATTCCCCGAACTGTGCGGCGCCGAGCAGGACCTGGTGAGCCGTTGTGTGAACAAGGACATCGCCGGCAGGTTCATCCACCTGATGGAATCGTACAACGAGATGGCCCGCAGGGTAGGCTCGGGCTTCGATATGAATCCCTCTCCCGGCAATATCAAGGACGGACTCATTACCGATGCCATCAAGAGCGCCGGCGCGGCCCGCAAGGGTGGCACCTCGCCCGTGGTGGATGTGCTCGACTATACGGAGCCGGCAACCAAGCCTGGCCTGAGCCTCGTGTGTACACCCGGCAACGACGTGGAAGCCACCACCGGCAAAGCCGCATCGGGCGCTACGCTCATTCTCTTTACCACCGGCCTGGGCACGCCCACCGGCAACCCGGTAGCTCCGACGATAAAGATCGCCACCAACAGCTCGCTGGCAAGACGCATGAGCGACATCATCGACATCGATACCGGGCCCATCATCAGCGGCGAGAAAAGCATCGAGGAAATGGGCGCCGAGATACTCGAGTATTGCATCCGCGCAGCAAGTGGCGAGGTAACGCCCAAAGCCGTGCTGCTGGGACAGGATGATTTCATTCCCTGGAAAAGAGGGGTTTCGCTATAAAAACAAACAGATGTTTCGACTGGATGGAAAAACAGCTGCAGTCACTGGTAGTGGCAGCGGCATTGGAAAGGCCGTAGCTACACTTTTTGCGCAGCAGGGCGCCACCGTGCAACTCGTCGACCGCAATGAAGACGCTGCGCGCGCCGCGGCAGAAGAGATCGGAGCGGCAGGCGGCCGGGCCCTGCCGAAGGCTTGCGACGTCACGCGCCAGGAAGAAGTGGCCGACCTGTTTGCGAAAATCGGCCCGGTTGATATCCTGGTCAATAGCGCCGGAGTATCTCATATCGGCAACCTCGAATCTACCACCGAGGCCGACCTGGACCGCCTGTACCAGGTCAATGTAAAAGGCACCTATAACGCCATGCGGTCGGCTGTGGCCGGTATGCGCACGCAGAAAAGGGGCGTCATCCTGAACCTGGCTTCTATTGCAAACAACGTGGGTCTTGCCGACCGCTTTGCCTATTCGATGAGCAAAGGCGCCGTGTACGCCATGACCCTTTCGGTGGCCCGCGACTACCTCGCTGAAGGCATCCGCTGCAACTGTATTTCCCCGGCGCGGGTACATACCCCGTTCGTAGACGGATTCATCGCGGCCAACTATCCCGGCCGCGAGCAGGAGATGTTCGAAAAGCTTTCCCGCTCACAACCGATCGGCCGTATGGCCAAACCGGCGGAGATCGCGGCACTGGTGCTCTACCTCTGCTCCGACGAGGCTTCGTTCATCACCGGTTGCGATTACCCGATCGACGGCGGTTTTATCAAGCTCAATAACTGATGCGCGTCGGCCTGTTCATTCCCTGTTACATCAATCAGCTTTATCCCGATGTGGCACGGGCAACCTTATCCCTGCTCGAAAAAGCCGGTTGCAACGTTGTATACCCGCTCGGGCAAACCTGCTGCGGGCAGCCAATGGCAAACGCCGGCTTTGCTTCGTATACAGGCGGCTGCAACCGTAATTTTATCGGGAATTTTTCCGGCTTCGATCACATTGTCGTGCCTTCGGGCAGTTGTGCGCTGCACATCCGCGAACACCTGCACGACCAGGATGAAGCACTCGCCGCCGCCATACGCGGACGGGTTTTCGAGCTCACCGAATTTTTGACCGATGTTCTTCATTACGCGGTGCAGGCGCGTTTCCCGCACCGGGTAGGATTACATATCAGTTGTCATGGCCAGCGCATGCTGGGTCTCGCTTCGATGTCGGAGCGGATGGAGCCGTCCTTCTCCAAGGCAGAAGCATTGCTGCAGCAGGTAGAAGGGCTGCAGTTGCTGCTTCCGGAGCGCCGCGACGAATGCTGTGGCTTTGGCGGCACTTTTTGCGTGACCGAGGAAGCCGTGTCGGTAGCCATGGGCAGCGACCGGGAGGAACAGCACGAGCGCAACCAGGTTGATTTTATCACCGGCGGCGATGTCAGCTGCCTCATGCACCTGGAGGGAATCCTGAAGCGCAGAAACAGTCCGGTGCGTATTGTTCACATCGCTGAAATACTGGATGCGGAATGAACAAGGCGCTTACCCATAGCGAAGCCGCAGCGGGCTTCCTGCGCGACCCGGAGCGCGCGCGCTGGCACGATGAGACACTCTGGTTTGTTCGCTCCAAGCGTGATGTAGCCGCGCGAACGGTTCCCGGCTGGGAAGCCCTGCGCGAGCAGGCATCGCGCATCAAAGAACATACGCTGGGCCGGCTGGATGAATACCTGGAGCAGTTCGAGCAGCAGGCAACGGCCAACGGCATCCGGGTACACTGGGCAGCCGATGGTGCCGAGCACAACCGGATCGTGCACGAACTCCTGCTCCGGCAAGGTGCAAAGCGCATTGTAAAAAGCAAGTCGATGCTGACAGAGGAGTGTGGTCTGAACCCCTACCTGGAAGCGCGTGGACTTACGGTAACCGACACCGACCTGGGCGAGTATATCGTGCAGCTGCGCCGGGAGCATCCCAGTCATATTGTATTGCCCGCCATTCATCTTAAAAAAGAAGATGTCAGCGACACATTTAACCAACACATAGGAACGGAGCGCGGCAATGCCGATCCCACCTACCTTACCCGGGCAGCCCGGGCCGTGCTGCGCGAGCGCTTCCTGGAAGCCGATGCGGCAATTACCGGTGTCAATTTTGCAGTTGCCGAAACAGGTGGTATCGTGATCTGCACCAATGAGGGCAACGCGGATTTCGGGGCACACGCGGCACCCCTGCATATTGCCTGTATGGGTCTTGAAAAGATTATCCCGAAGGCGGAGCACCTGGGCGTTTTCCTGCGCCTGCTGGCACGCAGCGCCACCGGCCAGTCGATTACCACCTATTCCAGTCATTTTCACCGGCCCCGGCCCGGCTCCGAGCTTCATATCATTATCGTCGACAATGGACGTACGCAGCAACTGGGCCGCGAGCAATTCCGGGGCTCGCTCAAATGCATCCGTTGCGCTGCCTGTTTCAATACCTGCCCCGTGTACCGCCGCAGCGGCGGTCACAGCTATCATACAGCGGTGGCTGGCCCCATCGGGTCGATACTGGCGCCGAATCTCGATAGGAAGGCCAATGCCGACCTGCCTTTCGCGTCAACGCTCTGCGGCTCCTGCACCAACGTGTGCCCGGTGAAGATCAATATTCACGAACAGCTGTGGCACTGGCGCCAGGAGCTGATGAAGGAAGGACACGGCGGTCTTGCCAAAAAAACCTCGATGAAAGTAATGGCGGCGGTATTGGGCAGCCCTGCCGGCTTCCGGATCAGCGGCAGCCTGGCGCGCGCTGCGCTTCGTCTGGCGCCCTGGTCGCTCGCCCATAAATGGAACCCCTGGTACCGGGGACGAGAGCTGCCCGATGCGCCCGCAGAGAGCTTTACGGAATGGTATAAAAAGAACAAGAGATGAGCAGCCGCGAATCTATATTGAGCCGCATCCGCGCGAACCGGCCTCCCGGCACCGCGTTGCCCGAAAGCATCCAGGGGGGAGCGTCGGGCCCGGCACTGTTGAGTCCATTTTCGGCGGTGCTCACCGGTATCGGCGGCCAGGTGCTTACTGCGGGCAGCCTCAGCGCGGTGCAGGAGGATCTCGACGCCGCTTTCCGCCAGGGGCGGAAAGTAATAAACGGCATACGATCCCTGCAGGGTGCTAACGGAAATGCCTATGCGCAAATGAGCGGCAGTGACATGGAAGCTGTGGAGGTCCTGTACCTGGAGGGAGCGCTCGGCGTGGCAGAGAATGGTGCTGTCTGGCTTTCGGAAGGGGCGCTGGTGCACCGGCTGCTGCCTTTTGCGTGCCGGGAGCTTGTGCTGGCGCTGCGCGCAGAATCGATCGTAGCGGACATGCACGAAGCCTATCGCCGCATCCGCATCGACGCGGAAGGCTATGGATTATTCATCGCGGGTCCATCCAAAACAGCCGATATTGAGCAGTCGCTCGTCATCGGCGCGCATGGGCCGCTGGCGCTCCGCGTTTGGGTAATTGACGAAACATTGAAATAATAATCACGCAAACTATGAAGCTGATTCGCTTTTATACTGATGGGGGCATCCGCCCGGGCCTGCAATTAGGGGAGACGTACGTGGACGCGTCGTCCTTTGGAGAAGATTATGATGAGCGTTTTTTTGAGAGCAACGGCCTCGAGCGCCTGCGCCAATTTGTTGAAGCGCAAGGCGACCGGTTGCCCCGCCTCGATGCCTCCGTACGGCTGGCAGCACCGTTTGCGCGCCCGTCGAAGATCATTTGTATCGGGCTGAATTATGCCGATCACGCCCGCGAAACCAAGGCGCAGATCCCTTCCGAGCCGATCGTCTTTTTCAAATCCACCACGGCGCTGGTTGGTCCGAATGACGACATCATGATCCCCCGCGGATCGGAAAAGACCGACTGGGAGGTGGAGCTTGCAGTAGTGATCGGAAAGAAGGCAAGCTACGTTGACGAAAATGCTGCTGACGACCATATTGCCGGCTATTGCCTCCACAATGACCTCAGCGAGCGGGCCTTTCAGCTCGAACGCAATGGACAGTGGGTGAAAGGAAAGAGCTGCGACACCTTTGCGCCTATGGGCCCCTTTATGGCCACGCGCGATGAGATTACCAACATAGATACGCTGCGCTTGTGGCTCAAAGTGAACGGGGAAATGATGCAGGATGGCAATACTTCCAACCTGATCTTCCGCATCCCTTTCCTTGTTTCTTATGTGAGCCAGTTTATGACCCTGCTTCCGGGCGACGTGATCTCCACCGGGACACCCGCCGGCGTTGGCCTCGGAATGAATCCCCAGCGCTACCTGAAGGCCGGAGACGTGGTGGAGCTCGGCATCGACGGCCTCGGCAGCGCCCGTCAAAACGTAGTGGCGTATGCGGATTGATGCGCACCAGCACTTCTGGAAGTTCGACCCGGTGCGCGACAGCTGGATCAACGATGACATGTCGGTGATCCGCCGCGACTTTCTGCCCGAAGATCTGGAACCGCTGCTGCACGCATCCCGCATGGATGGCTGTGTGGCCGTTCAGGCCGACCAATCGGAGGCGGAGACCCGCTTTCTGCTGGAGCTCGCGGAGCAGCATCGGTTTATCAAAGGTGTTGTGGGCTGGATTGACCTGCAATCATCCGGCATTGAGGAACGACTGGACCACTACAGCAGCTTTCCCTTGCTGAAAGGCTTCCGCCATATCCTGCAGGGCGAAGCGCAGCGCGACCTGATGCTTTCGCCCGCCTTTACCAGCGGCATTGCGGCCCTGCAAGCGCGCGGCTATACCTACGACATCCTGATCTACCCCGACCAGCTTCGCTATGCCGGCACGTTGGCGGCGCAGTTTCCCGGCCAGGCCTTCGTGGTGGATCACCTTGCAAAGCCGAAAATAAAATCAGGTGAGACGCGCGGATGGAAAGTAGACATCGAAGCGCTTGCAGCAATGCCGAACGTGTGCTGCAAGCTCTCGGGCTTTGTAACCGAAGCGGATTGGAAAGACTGGAAGGAAGAAGATTTTGAACCTTATTTTGATATTGTGCTGAACGCATTTGGCCCCGACCGTGTGCTGTTTGGAACCGACTGGCCGGTGTGCTTATTGGCTGCCGGCTACGAGCGTGTGCTGCACGTGGTTGAGCGTTTTGTCGACCGGCTTTCTGAAACAGAGCGGGCAGCCATAATGGGTGGCAATGCCACCCGTTTTTATAAACTTGAAGACTATGGATCTGCAACTAACCGATAAGGTCATCATCGTAACGGGGGGCGCCAAGGGTATCGGCGCCGGCATTGTGCGTGCACTCGCCCGCGAGGGCGCCCGTCCCGTGATAGTGGGTCGCAGCGAGGAAGATAACCGCGCGCTGGCCGATGAGCTCGGTGCCGGCGATGCCACGGTGCAACAGGTGGTAGCCGAACTGACGCAGCCTGAAGAATGCCGCCAAGCGATAGCGCAAATTGTCGCCACCTGCGGGCGTATCGATGGGCTCGTGAACAATGCAGGCGTCAACGACGGTATCGGGCTCGAAAAGGGAAGCTATGAGGGCTTCATGGAAAGCCTGCACCGCAACCTCGTTCATTATTACCTGATGGCGCACCACGCGCTGCCCGAATTGATCAGGAGCCGCGGGGCTATTGTCAACATTGGTTCCAAGACGGCCGAGACGGGCCAGGGCAATACATCTGCCTATGCCGCGGCCAACGGCGGCCGCAACGCCCTGACGCGCGAATGGGCCGTGGAGCTGCTCAAATATGGTATCCGTGTGAATGCCGTGATCGTCGCCGAATGCTACACGCCGCTCTACGAAACCTGGATCCGTTCCCTGCCGAACCCGGAGGAAAAGCTGCGGCAGATCCAGGAAAAAATTCCATTGGGACAGCGCATGACCACCGCCGATGAGATCGCCGATGCCGTCCTGTTCCTGCTTTCGGAGCGCTCCTCGCACACTACCGGGCAACTGATCCATGTGGATGGAGGTTACGTGCACCTCGACCGGGCGCTTTGACCAGCTGCTTTCTGCACGAAGCGCCTGTGGGATGATACAATAAAGAAAACGAACCGCTTGACTATGGTACGAAACCTAATTATAACTGCGGCCCTGGTAGTCGCTTCGGCCCCGGCTGTTTTTGCGCAGCAGCGCCTGAATCCGGTTATCGAGAAGCGTGTGGATGCGCTCCTTCATCGCATGACGCTCGAAGAAAAGGTCGGGCAGATGGCGCAGGTTTCTATTGAGTCGCTGGGTACGGTCCGCGGTGGCACCTTCCTGTTTTCCGACAAGCTGAAAGATGCGGTCACCCGGTATGGCATCGGTTCTGTGTTGAATAATCCGGGCTACCCGCCAACGCCGGCGCAGTGGAATGCCATTATCCGCGAGATCCAGGGGGCCGCAGGCCAGACGCGTTTAAAGATCCCGGTACTCTACGGCCTCGATGATGTTCATGGCGTTAACTACGTCGCCGGCAGTACGCTCTTTCCCCAGCAGATCGGCCAGGCCGCCACGTGGAATCCGGCACTGGTGCGCCGGTTAGGGGAGATCACCGCCTTCGAAGGACGTGCCGCGGGCGTTCCCTGGACCTTTTCACCGGTGCTCGACCTGGGCGTCAATCCGCTCTGGTCACGCATCTGGGAAGGCTACGGGGAGGATCCCTTACTGGCAGGAACCCTGGGCGCCGCCTTTGTGCGCGGGGTGCAGGAGCCGCTCGGCAGCCGGGAAAAAAAGATCGTCAGCGTAAAACACTTCCTGGGCTATTCGGATCCGAAATCCGGCAAAGACCGCACCGATGCCTGGATCCCGGAGCACTACCTGCGCGAATACCACCTGCCGCCTTTCGCGGCAGCCATCCGGGCCGGCGCCCGCAACGTGATGGTCAACTCGGCGCTGATAAACGGTATCCCGACCCATGTTAACAAGCATATACTGACCGATATCCTGAAAGGAGAGCTGGGCTTCACCGGATTTGTCGTTTCCGACTGGCGCGACATCGAGAACGTCTATCGCCGCGACCACGTCACTGCGTCCATCAAAGAAGCCATTGCGCTGGCCACCAATGCCGGCATCGACATGGCCATGCTTCCTTATGATTATAAGGAATATTGCACCGACCTGGCGGCGCTGGTGCGTGAAGGCAAGGTGCAGCAAGCCCGTATCGACGACGCCGTGCGCCGCATCCTGCGCGTCAAGATGGAAGCCGGCCTCTTTGAGACACCGCTCACCGAAGCGAAAGACTATCCGCGTTTCGGCAGCCCGGAGCACGCACAGGCCGCTTATGAAGTCGCCGCCGAGTCCATCACGCTGCTCAAAAACCGTGATAATGTGCTGCCGCTGCACGCCGGTGCACGCGTGCTGGTTACAGGCCCCAATGCGCATAGCCTGCGCACACTGAACGGCGGCTGGACCTATAGCTGGCAGGGCGACCGGACAGACTCCATTGCAGCGGGTAAATACCATACGTTTCTGGATGCCGTAAGGGCAAGGTTTGGAAGCGACAAGGTGGTGTATGAGCCCGGCGTTTTGTATAAGGCAAAAGCTAAGTACTGGGAAGATACACTTGCCGGAATCGAGCCTGCCGTGCGGGCTGCAGCCCGTGTTGATTACGTGCTGCTTTGCCTTGGTGAGAACAGCTATACGGAGACACCGGGAAATTTGAATGACCTGGAGCTTTCCGGCAACCAGCTTGCCCTGGCGCAGGCGATGATCGCAACCGGCAAGCCGGTGATCCTGGTGCTTAACGAAGGCCGCCCGCGCATCATCCGCCGCATCGAGCCGGGCACAGCCGCGATTCTTTATACCTACCTGCCCGGCAACAGCGGCGCCGATGCGCTCGCCGATATACTTACCGGGAAGGTGGTGCCAGGCGGCAAGCTTCCGATCACGTATCCGCGCTATGCGAATGACCTGCTTAACTATATCCACAAGCCATCGGAGGCTCAAAGCAATTCGCAGGAAGAGGCAAGACCGCAGTTTCCTTTCGGCTTTGGTCTTTCCTATACGACGTTTGCCTATAGTGACCTCAAAATAAATAAGGACCAGTTCCTGCCCGGCGACAGCGCCGAATTCACCATCACCGTCACTAATACCGGCGCGCGCGAAGGCAGCGAGGTGGTGCAGCTGTATTGCTCCGACCTGGTAGCCTCGCTGACGCCCGATGTCAGGCGGTTGCGTGGCTTTGAAAAGATTCGCCTGGCAGCCGGCGCCTCGCGCACCGTACGCTTCCGGATCGCGGTAAACGACCTTGCCTTCATCGCCCCCGACAACCGCCGGCTGCTTGAGGAAGGTGATTTCGCCGCAGAGATCGGCGGTCAGAAGGCTTCCTTCCGGGTCAACAGAACCGTTCGTTTTTGAAAGAAATGATTTTGCGTTAGGGGCATTTGCATTTCCTGCTTTTTTAATTTCGACAGCATTGCGCTGCGGCAGTAAAACGTAAAGTATGGCATCAAAACTACCTCCCGGGAATTCTGCAGAAAACAACCCGGCACATGAAGGGCGACGAAGCTTTATCAAAAAGGCATCCCTGCTGGCCGCGCTGGCGGCAGCACCGCCGGGCCTCGTTAAGGCCGCCGAATCAGATTGGGATGAGAAGGCCGCTGCTTTTTTTGAGCAGGTGCCGCTTTCGATCGAGGTAAACGGCATAGCCCACAGGCTGTCTGTGGAGCCGCGGGTTACCCTGCTGGACCTGCTCCGGGAGCAACTGGCGCTTACCGGCACCAAAAAGGGCTGCGATCATGGGCAGTGCGGGGCCTGTACGGTGCATGTTGACGGCAGGCGCGTGCTTTCCTGCCTGTCGCTTGCGGTAATGCAGAACGGGAAAAAAATTACTACCATCGAGGGCCTTGCAACCGGCGACAACCTGCACCCGATGCAGGAGGCTTTTATCCGGCATGACGGGTTTCAATGCGGCTACTGCACGCCCGGACAGATCATGTCCGGGATTGCCTGCATCCGCGAAGGACATGCGGCCTCCGAAGACCAGGTCCGGGAATATATGAGCGGAAATATCTGCCGCTGCGGCGCCTACCCGAATATCGTTAAAGCCATCACCGAAGTAGCGAAAGGAGGGCAAAAGGTATGATCAACTTTGATTTTGTCCGCGTTTCTACGGTTAAGGGTGCTATCGACGCGCTTGACCGGGATGCGGCGGCCCAGTTTATTGCCGGAGGCAGCAACCTGGTGGACCTCATGAAAAAGGGCGTTCTGGCACCGGAGAAACTGATCGACATCACCAGCCTTCCGTTAAAGGAGATCAGGAAGGAAGACGGCCGGGTGCATATTGGCAGCCTGGCGCTCAATAGCGACGTTGCCGAAAATGAGTGGGTGTTAAATGAGCATCCGCTGCTGTCCCTCGCACTGAATGCCGGCGCTTCGCAGCAGGTGCGCAATATGGCCACGGTGGGTGGCAACCTGCTGCAACGCACCCGGTGCCCGTATTTCTACAATACTGATATGCCTTGTAATAAGCGACAGCCGGGAGCCGGCTGCGGCGCGCTTAAGGGCTTTAACCGGATGCATGCCATTTTCGGTGCGTCGGAGAATTGCATTGCCGTTCACCCCAGCGACATGTGCGTTGCCCTGGTGTCCCTGGGTGCTTCTGTGCAGGTGAGCGGACCCAAAGGCGACCGTCGTATTCCTTTTGAAGACTTTCACCGGCTACCCGGTAACACACCTGAAAAGGACAATAACCTCGAGCGGGGCGAGCTCATTACGGCCATAGAAATACCGGATCACCCGTTCCGGCAAACCGTGCACTATTTGAAGGTGCGCGACCGCGCCTCCTACGCCTTTGCACTCGTCTCCGTCGCTGCGGCGCTACATCTGCAGGGAGACAGGATCCAGGATGTTCGCCTGGCGATGGGTGGCGTTGCGCATAAGCCCTGGCGTCTGGGCGAAGCGGAGCGGTTTCTGAAGGGGAAACCGGCTACCCCGGCCAACTTCCGCAAGGCGGCTGCCCTGGCTATGAAAGGAGCAAAAGGGTATGGACAAAATAATTTTAAGCTTAAGCTGGCACCCAACAGCATCGTGGAGGCATTGACGATCGCTGCTGGAAAAAAATAAGAGATCGATATGGATAAGAATTTCTTCTTCGACTCGGACGCCATTGATCCGATTGATCGCGTTGATGGAAAAGCGAAAGTGACGGGCGCCGCTACCTATGCGGCCGAATATAAAATGCAGGGTACTGCTTATGGTTTCCTGGTGGGAAGTACCATTGCCAGGGGCCGGATCAGAAGTATCGATACCCGAAACGCCGAACGGGCTCCCGGTGTGCTGGCTGTGTTTACTTACCTGAATGCACCTAAGATACCCGGGTACCAGACAGGCAAAGACCCCGCGAAGCCGCCGACAGGAGGACAGCCATTGCGTATCTTTTTTGATAACGAGATCTTTTATTACGATCAGCCCATCGCCCTGGTCGTTGCCGATACCTTCGAACGGGTACTCCACGCAGCAAAGCTGGTGCAGGCTGAGTATGAAAAAGCCGAGCATCAGACCAACTTCAAGGCAGCTCTTGGCAAAGCAAAAATTCCGACCGGACCGCGGTTTGAGGATTACACCCGCGGTGAAGCGGATGCCTATAAGAACGCAGCCGTTAAGATCGAGCAGGAATATTTCCACCCCGCTGACGTGCACAGCCCGATGGAGCCTGGCAATATCATTGCGCGTTGGGATGGCGAGGAAAAGGTCACCGTTTATACAAAGACGCAGGGTGTAGAGGCCACCAGGCGCTCGATCAGCGATGCATTTAAATTACCTAAAGAAGCAATAACCGTCAATGCCGAATACATTGGGGGCGCTTTTGGAATGGCCCTGCGCACCTGGCCCTACGAGATCGCGGCCGTTATGGCAGCGAAAAAGCTCGATCGCCCGGTCAAGCTGGTGCTGCATCGCGAGCAGATGTTTACCAACGTAGGGTACCGGCCGGCGACACTACAGAAAATAGGGTTGGGGGCAACAAGTGACGGCAAATTGACAGGGCTTACACACGAGGCAACGGGAGAGACGTCCTCGTACCAGGAGTTCACAGAAGCCACGGTCAATATCTCCCGCTTCCTGTACGCGTGCCCCAATGTAACTACCCGCTACCGCCTTGTTCCCCTGGATGTCTGCACGCCGATCTGGATGCGTGGCCCGGGTGAAGCGTCGGGGAGCTTTGCGCTCGAGTCGGCTATGGATGAACTGGCCTATGCGTTAAAGCTCGACCCGATCGAGTTTCGTATTCGCAACCATGCCGATACCGACCCGGAGCGGAACCGGCCCTGGTCGAGTAAGTTCCTGAAAGAGTGTTACGAGCTGGGAGCGGAAAAGATCGGCTGGAAAGAGCGGAGGCTGCAGCCGCGTTCCCTGCGCGACGGCGATTGGCTCATCGGCTATGGCATGGGCACCGGCTCTTTTGGTGCCGGCAGGGGGACGGCCTCTGTAAAGGTTCGCTTATTTCCCGATGGAAAGCTGCTGCTGCAATGCTCCGTCAACGATATGGGGCCGGGTACGGCCACGATGATGACTGCCATCGCTTCCGAAACCATGGGAATACCGGTAGCGCGGATAACGGTACAAATGGGCAGTACGGAATTTCCGCCGGGCCCTACCCAGGGTGGATCATCGGTTACCTCCACAGTCGGGTCTGCGGTACACGAAACCTGCGCGGCCTTGAAAAATGAACTGGCCGCATTAGCCAGTAAGGAAAGTTCGCCGTTGCATACCGCCAACGTTCATGAAGTGAAAGCAGATGATCTTGTTTTCTCCGAAAGCGGTTTGTCGTTAAAGCAAAATGCTGCCCTGAAAGTTTCTTACAACGACCTGCTCCGCTCGAATGGCCTGCAGGTGCTGGAACTGACGAAAGAATCGAAGGGGCAGCAACAGCCTTACTCGATGTACTCCTTCTCCGTCCATTTTGTAAAGCTGCGGGTGCACCCGCCAACCGGGCGGGTGAAGATCGATCATGTGGTATCCTGTGCCGACGCCGGGGCGATCGTAAGTCCCAAGACGGCCGCCAGCCAGATGATCGGCGGCGTTGTGGGCGGGATCGGCATGGCGCTGATGGAAGACCTTGTCTTCGACCACCGGTTCGGCCGGCCGATCAACAACAACCTGGCCGATTACCACGTGCCGGTAAATGCCGACATCCCCGATGTGGATATCCTGTTCGTCAACAAAAAAGACCCTTATTCGAATCCACTCGGATCAAAAGGAATCGGCGAGATCTCACTGATCGGTGTTGCCCCGGCAGTTGCAAATGCCATTTTTAATGCTACGGGCAAGCGCCTCCGCGAACTACCCCTTACACCCGATAAACTCCTGGAAGGGTAAGCGATGGTAGAGACGTGTCGCAACCTGCCGCATCCGCCGGGAAGATGCCGAAGCCGCGACTTTACAGGCAGACGGTTCTAACGAGGATGTATGGAGCCTGGTGTACGAATTGTTTCGTATAATTTTTGATTGCAAACACTAAAACAAGATTATATGAAACATGTTGTTTTCCTGATTGCGATAGCCTGCGCAGGAAGCGCTGCAAACGCTCAAAGCCGGGTCTGGCGCGAAACCACTTCGGGTGAGCATTACGAAATAGTGCGGGTTTCGGCCTTTGCAGGCGTCGAGGTGCAGGACCAAAACGGTCGACCGACCGTTCAGAAACTTTTCAGCGAAGGGAAAGACGGAGGCTTTGTTATTGGCGATATCATCACCGCTGTTGAAAACATCGGGGTCAGTAATGCCCGAGAGTGGGAAGCCGCTATAGAAAAATTCAAGCCGGAGCAAAAAGTGACGGTTCGGGTGTTGCGCCAGGGGCGACCGGTGGAATTACCGGTACGGCTCGGCAAGGTCAATGTATTTGGCAAAGTGGTGTAATGTTGAGAGGATCTTTTGCAGCCGGCGCAATAGTGCCGGCTTTTTTGTTCCATTCGTGTTCCGGGCGTTGCCGTTGGGTGGGAGAAACTCAATTGCTTGCTGTCAGCTATTTATTCCTGATCTTTAAAAAAGACCCGGATTTGAAGACAAAGCTGATCGGGCTTGATGGGTATGGCGACGATACCTCAGGGTAGCTTGGAATAATATTCCAGGAGTTTTATCCTGAATAAAAGGTCATGCTCGGCAAGTGACAAGTCAAGCTTCGCCTTTTGCAATGCATTTCGTGCCAGTAACAGGTCTTGAGTGGAAAGCAAATTCAGGTTGAATTTTTTTTCAGCTGCTTCTGACACGAAAGTCGCTTCCGATAACAGTCTTTTAGACAGGCCTACCTTCTTATTGGCGGCCACTGCTTCTGAATAAGCAGTATAGACCGCGACTTTGACATCCTGCCTGAACTTGTCTTTCTGAAGCTCGATTTCTTGCCGGCTGATCTCGTCGCGCTTGAGGCTGATGACGGCAGTTTTTCCATTCAAGATCGGAACGCTCAGGCTGATGCCGATATTCTGGCCAAAGTTTTTTTGAAGTTGGCGGAAGAAAGGTGTAACCCCGTAGGTGCCCGCGCTGTAGGAAGGCGCGACGACATCATAGTTTGTCCCGTTTACCTGTACTTTGGCCCCCGTAGGCTGTTGCGGCACATATACAAAGCTTTGCGCAGACGAAATGTTTACGAAGTTGCTGCCTGCCGAGCCGAAAAGCGAGAAGGTCGGGTACAGTGTGCTTTTCGCGGCTCTTATGCGCTCCCTTGCTGCCTGAATCCGGAATTCAATAGCTCGTCCCTGTGGAAGTTTATTTACGGCCTCGGCATATACGGCGTCGGGGAGCACTTGCGCGAGGAAAATTGACGGGTCGGTTTCTGCTGTCGGTGGCACCGGCTCCAACGGAAACCGGACGTCGAGCGCGAGAACTGCCTTCAATTGCAGCGTCGCCTTCTCAAATGTCTGTTGGGCGGCCAATAAAGAGAGGCTATCGCTTAGTAGCTGCTGGCGTACTTGTGCTACGTCCAATTGGGATAATACGCCCATTCTGGCTTTTTGGGCGACTGCCTCGTTTTGCACCACGCGCTGCTGCAAGTCAGCCGACACAATGCTTATCGTTTCTTTGGCCAAAAAAACCTGCAGGTAGGATGCGCTAACGGCCAATGCTACATCGTTTTCCGCCCCCTGTGCAGCCATGTCATCGGCCCTGGCTGCTGCCTGGGCGCTATTCAGCTGGTGGCGTTTCGAAAACCAGTTGAACAGGGTGACGCTCGTTGAAAGCGAAAAGCCGGAATTGAAAAAGTTGCTGCTTTGCAGGATTCCCGTTGTCGGGTTTTCAGAAAGTCCGAAGCGGTAACCTGCGCTGCTTGCAAAATTCATTGCCGGCCACATCGAAGCCCTGCTTTGATCCACGGTCAGCTGGGAGAGCCGCTTCTGAAGATCTGCTTCTTTTACAGAAATGTTATGTCGGACCGCATAATCAATGCATTCCTGTAAGGACCATTTTGCCTGTGCTTTTGTCAAAAAAGGGAGGGAAAGGAACCCTGCAATCAGAGCCAGCCTGTTTTTCATAAAGCATTTGTTTCACTGGTGAAGGTTATTGGTTCCAAAGCGTTCTCAATGGGTCAAAAAACCGGTCGAAAAGCTTGCGGTTATCTGTAATGATCTCTGCGCTCGCCAACATGTTGTTACGGAAAAACAAATCTTTCCGGTAGGATGTTGTGAGCCCTTCCGGCAGCCTCACCTGCACCAGGAAGCTGTCGCGCCGGTTGGGAAAGCTGGAAATAGAAGTCACTATGCCTTTTAAATTGCCGTATTGTTCGCTGGGATAGTTGTCCACCTTCAGCCTTACCCGTTGGCCTTCTTTTATCTTGCCCAGGCCCGCCTGGCCCGCCATCAACTGAGCGTAATAGGTGGTTACTGCGGGCTGTACGTAGAATAATTCTTCGCCATTGCTGACTTGCATGCCTGGCTGTATCGGCGACAACAAGAACACCGTCCCGGTCTCCGGCGCTGTCAGCACATACCGTTGATTCCATTTTTCAATTTCACTTTTCAGCAGCAGCAGGGCGGTCATGAATTTTTGGTGCTGGTCGGCTACTGCTTTTTGCATGTCAAGCAATTCTTTTTGCTTGTTATGTGCCGACATATCGCTGTTAATGATCTGGGCTTCGGTTTGAGCGAGGTTTTGATCCTTCTGAAGAAGGGCTGTCCGGTATTTATTCAATTCGATGGGTGCTACGAACCTTTCTTTCGCCAGGGAATCGTAGGCAATAAATTCTGTTTCCTGCAGGTGCTTTTCCTGCCGGCTTAGCTCTTCCTGCCTGCCGATATTCTTTTTTATCTCGGCCGTGAACAACAGGTCGCGCTGCAGCGCGAATTTCTTTTTTTGATAGTAGCCGTTGCCAAAGAATTGCCGGAGTTCATTCCACTCGTGGACAAAAGACTGGTAAGGGTCCTGCAGATCGCCCAAGTTGGCCAAATGTACCGGATTGATATTGGTAAGATGGTCAACGTTCCCCGCGTTCACGGCGGCGACCTCCTTTTGAAGCCAGGCCTGCAATTGCACTACTTCTCTATAGTCTGCGGTGTTTTCCAGCAGGGCCAGGCGCTGGCCGGCACTGACCCTTTCTCCGCTTTTCACGAAAATGCCGGTGATCGTTCCCTGGGAACGGGCAACGGAAGTCTTTGGCGCATTCAAAGCGACAATTCTTGCCGAGCCTTTTACCTGGTCGGGATACTGGATAAAAACGGTCAGCAGCACTATCGACAGCAGCACCATGAAAAACACGAAGCTGCCGTGGCGTACCATCCAGTTCGGCCGGTAGCTGACAATTTCCCGCACTTCATCGCTGATGATATCTTCCCTGAGTTGTTGGAGCCGGATCGTTGTTTGTGGCATAGTTCAACATATTTGATTGCCGCCGTTATAACGGCATTTGTCGGACAGGTCAGTACTTGGTTCAGCTTCTTCAGGCACCCAGCTCCAGCTGGTTTTTTACGAGCGTGAAATAGTCGCCTTTCAGATTCACCAATTCCTGGTGGGTGCCCCGCTCGGTAATGATCCCTTTATGCAAAACCACAATCTGGTCGGCCTGTTTTACAGTGCTCAGGCGATGCGCCACTACAACTACCGTTCTTCCTTCGAAGAATTCATGAAGGTTTTGAATGATCGTGTTTTCGTTGTTTGCATCAAGGCTGTTTGTGGCTTCGTCGAAAAAGATGAATTCCGGATCCCGGTAAACGGCCCGCGCGATTAATATGCGTTGTTTCTGGCCCGCGCTGATGCCGGTGCCCTCCGCCCCGATTTTGGTATTAAAGCCAAGTGGTAAGGCTTCGATGAACTCCCGGAGATTGGCCACTTCCGTTGCGCGACGCAGCTTTTCCATGTCCACCCTTTCAGCTCCCACTGCAATATTTCGGGCGATGGTGTCGGAAAAAATAAAGCTTTCCTGCATTACCACGCCGCAATGGCTTCGCCAGAATTTGTGGCTGATATTCGCCAAAGAGGTGGCCGAAAGCCGGATGTCGCCTTTTTGCGCCTCGTAGAACTTAAGCAGCAATTTGAGCAGGGTTGTTTTTCCGCTGCCACTGACACCAACGATTGCCGTTGTTTTGCCAACCGGTATGGTAAGATTGATATTGCGCAGAACAGGTTCATTTCCCGCCCCTGGGTAGGTAAAGGATACATTGTTGAAAGTAACGGCGTCTGTCGGTAGCCTTTTCTCAGCGGCAGGATTATGAGTAAAAGCAGGCGTTTCGCTCAGCGTTACCGATCGTACAACATTACTGAAGTCACGGGGCGCGCCCGGATGATGTTCGTATTCTCTCTGTAAAAGGACACCAGGCTCCAGGTAGCCTCCGCCAACCAGTTGCCTGGTAAATGACGCCGGCAACTCGAATTGCAACTGGCTGCTCTCGCGCTCTTCATCGTCCAGGGTATGAATCTCGTTCAGGCGACCCATGCTGATTCGCGCATTCTGCCAGCTTTGCAGAAAACCGAGCAGTTGCTCAATGGGGCTGTTTAATTGGCCGATGATATATTGCACGGCTAACATAGCACCCAGCGTCATTTGCCCGTCTATTACAGATTTAGCGGCAAGAAAGGTGATGAAAATATTCTTTCCCTCGTTTACAAAAAAGGCGCCGGCCTGTTGCCATTGGGTTAATGAAAGTCCCTTCATGCTCAGTCGGAACATTCTTGCCTGCAAGCCTTCCCATGCCCAGCGCATCGGCTTTTCAACCCCATTCAGTTTTATTTCCGTCATCCCCTGGATCAGCTGGATGGTGGCGCTCTGTTCTCTTGAAGCAACTTCAAACCGTTTATAGTCCAGTGCTTTGGCCTTTTTCAGGAAAGCCACTACCCAGACCGCATAAAGCAGGCTGGCAATAGCAAAAACCGCAAAGATGTTGCTGTTGAACAAAGCTAGTACAACCGAGAAAACGACAAGGTTGACCAGCGAAAACAGGGTGTTGAGTGAGGAGCCCGTCAGAAAGTTTTCAATACGGCTGTGATCGTTCATCCGTTGAAGAATGTCACCGGTATGCTTGCTGTCGAAAAAAGATACCGGCAGTTTCATTAGTTTGATGAGGAAGTCGGTTAGTATCGAGAGATTGATACGGGTGCTGATGTGCAACAATATCCAGCTGCGTACAAACTCAACTGCAAGCCTGCCTGCAAAGAGCGCCAGTTGTGCTGCCAGGACAATGTAAATGAATTGCAGGTTGCCCGTATTGATGCCCGTGTCGACGACGCTTTGTGTCAGGAAAGGGAGTACCAGTTGGATTAGGCTTGACACGCCAAGGCCAAGCAAAAGTTGAAAGGCAAGCTTCTTATAGGGAAGAATGTATCGAAAGATGTTTTTTATCTGAAGCCCTTCTGTTTCACTGTCGGAGGTTAATTCATTTTTATAAAATGCAGGCGAAGGTTCGAGCAGGAGGACGATACCCTCCGGCCCGCGTTCTCCCATGTCGCCCGACCAATACGACGAAAATTCTTTTCGGGTGTATTCTACGAGTCCCTTTGCCGGATCAGCAATGAATACCGTGTTTTTTTTCGCCTTGTATAAAACAACAAAGTGATTCTGTTTCCAATGAAGGATAGCCGGAAGAGCTGCCTCTTTTAACAAGGTGTCCAGGTCGATTTTGAAGGCTTTTGTCCGAAATCCGATTGCTTCCGCGGCCTCACTCAGGCCGAGCAGGTTAACGCCCTCCTTGCCGATCTGCGTCTTGTCGCGCAGGATCTGCAAAGGGATGTAGCGCCTGTAGTGTTTTGCAATCATCCTAAGGCAGGTAGGACCACAGTCCATCGCGTCCGGTTGCTTATAAAAGGGAAAGGCCATCAGAAAGAAAGATTTTAGGGAAATACTTTTGGCAGCGTCGATAGCTGGGTATTCTTATCGGCACGTTGCTGTTATGCAGTGGTAGGAATAAGTCACACAGTGCGGGCACCATGTGACTTATTTGCTGTCAGCTCAACACGGTGATGCCGGGCTGACCATCGCTACCGGGACCGGTCCGCAAAAGGAGGAACAAAAGCCACTGGCTGTGCCCGGGTCAGGATTGTCGGATGCTGACCGCAGTTCAGCGCTCCGGCCATCCTGGCAGAAGCAGCTGGTACTGGAGCAGCCTTCCGCGGCAAATCCACCCCGGACCATTTTTTGTTCCGTTTTGTTCAGGCTCCTGCCGAAATCTTGAATTTTTTTCATGATCTGAAACTGTTTGTTTGAAATGGTGGCCTGGGTTGAGGTACCGGGCTCTTTTACCATCCGCTGTTGCTGCGGAATTATGTCGCTTTCTATAGCAGTTGGTTTAATTCAGTGGTTTTACTGCTTTGAGGAGAACCAGCTTTTCCAAAAGCTTGTGTAGCAGGTTATAAAAAGCATCACGGTGACTGAGCAGGATTTCCTGGTCTACCATGCTTTCGAGTTGCTGGAACAGTTCCCGGATTTCTACCGGCTGCCCGAGTTGCTGCAACATTGCAAACTGGATCTCGTCCAGGTCTTCCAGCGAGATGTTCCCTTCTGAAACTTCCGCGATGAGCAGATTGTAGAAAGTTCCTTTTCTGAAGGCCCATTCTTCGTAATACTGCACCCCGCAGCGTGTGCGGCTGTTGTAAAGTCCGGCCCAGTCGAATTCGGTGACGATAACGCTACATTCATCGGTTTTCGACACTTTTTTAGCCAGGACATCGCCCCCGTTAAAAATTGAGTCGTACCAATCGTCTGCTGACAGGTCGCGGCCATACAAATATGGCTGGCTGAATGAAGAGCTGGCTGTCCATTCAGCGGTCCGGGTCCGGAAGGCCTCGTAGTCGGCCTGTAGGTTAAAGTATTCCGGCGGCGGCCCTGCCTGGATGATATCTTTTACAAATATGTCCATAAGGCCGAAGGGTAACGTTGATTTCGCCACATCGGCAGTGACGGACGACTCCCGCGCGAAAACCGGTTTTTCGAGGTAAGCCGTTTTAGCCAGCTCCGGCAATGCTTTGAGCTCTTTCTCCGTACGCCTGCCGTAAAAGCGGCTCATAAAGTGCTGCGGTACCTTTCGGTTGCACAGGGACATGATCTTATAGTAATATTCGGGGTACAGCGACCGGAATTTCGATGCCATCTGCCGGCAGGTCACCTCGTCTTTTTTGAAATGTCCGAGTAGGTGCAGGTAGGTCCTTTTCACCGGGGCTTCATGAAAGTTTCCCAGGTACATGTAGCCCCGGTCGTAAAACGGCTCGGGAAAGAGATAGGTGATGTCGAGGCCGCTTTCACGAGCCATGCAATAATACAAGTGCTGCTCGAAGAAAACGTTGAAGCGGTCGACGTTGATCCGGGACAGGGAGGGAATGTTTCTATCGACATATTCCATCGCCGACGCGGCATAGGCGTTGAGGAAGGCGGTGTTCGTGCCTCCGAGTATACCGGCATTTACAGCCATGATGGGAACATCTTTCGCAAAATCGTCTTTTACAGAAGGCGGGAAATACGAAAAATGGCTCGTAAGCATTTTTTGCGTCGACGTGTAGTATTCAGTGGCCACTTCCGGATTCTGGGCAACCAGCCCTGCGCCGTGGAGTGTATTGCTGAACTTCTCAAACAGGAATACATCGCCGTCTACGTGCAAGAAGGGCTCGTTCTGCAATGAGTAAGTCCAGATCTTCGGGAGGGCCCAGAGATTCGGGTGCGGAAGCCCGAAAGAGTCGTGGGTGTCGTGTACCTGTGCATAGGGGAGTTCCAGGTCTTCTACCAACAGGCTGATGGCGGCACTGTTGCCATACAATTCTACTTCTCCGTACAGGGATCGTAGCTGGAGCGCGCTGAACGCCCAGCTGATCAGGTGGTACTCCGGCCGGGCCCAGCCGCAACTTTGCTCGTATGGGTTTTGGTTACCAATCAGGTAACAGGTTTGAACAAGTTTTGTCTTTGCCATCGTCGGATGAATTTTTATGAAAATGATTGCTCGTCGATTGCCATGTTATTGGTCGAGATTCTTTTCTAAGAAGACTGTCAGCTCTTCAGGTGAGAGGTCCTTTGCTACGATAATGCCATCCCTGTCAAGTAAAAAGCTGCTCGGGAAGCTGTTGATGTAAAGCCTCCGGGCCTCTTCGCCATTCGTATCGAGGTATTGTGGCCATTCAATCCTGAACCTCCGGATGATCTTTTTCCAGTCTGCCTCATCTTCCTGCCGGTCGACGGATACACCTATGATCCCCAATCCTTTCTTTCTGTAAGCCGTGTGAATATTTTTCAGCTTCGGTATCTGGTCGATGCAAGGCGGGCAATGCGAGAACCAAAACTCGATCAGTGTATACTTGTTTTCTTTTGCCACTCCTGCCAGCGAAAGGTGCGGGTTCAGTTGTAGCTCCGGGAATTTTTGGCCGGTTGTCAGCGCGAGCTCTTTGTTTAATGCATCGATCAGGGCCTGACAGGTCCTGGTTTCTTTTACCGCCGGTGACAGGAGTTGCGCGGTAGCCAAAATGCTCTTTTTGACACGCTCGTCGCGGGCGTGCGCGAGATCGAACAAAAGGTCCCACATTGCGACGTAAGAATCCGGGTGCGCGGCCACATAGGATCGCATCAGGCTTTGCTTCGCGGGCATATCAATGATCTCCCCCGTGATGGTGTCAACCGCTACACTGTAAAGCTTCTTTAGCTGCGCATACTCATCGTTCGGCCGGGTATGAATGCGCGGCCCAAGGGTTTTTTCCGTCGCCAGGTCGCCGACGTTTATTTGAACAGGGCCCCCGTCGATGAAATAGAAACGGGAAGTATATCCCCGGTTTGCTTTCGGATCGTAGTAAGACACAGAAAGTGGGTGGGGATAGCTGATGGTGCCATGGAGCTCAAACCGGCCGTTTTCGACCCGTGTCCTGGGGTTGTAGCCGGAGTCAATGTCTTTGGACGAGAGTGTGCAGCCGTTGAAGGAGGGTGGGTAGGTGCCTACCACTACAATCAGCTCCTGGTTTTCATACTGCCGGGAAGTCCCGATTATTTTAAACGGTTTGCCTTGCTGTGCCTGAAGCAGCAGCGGTAAAAGGAATAATATGACCAGACTCCTTCGGAACATCGTGTTGATAGGAACAAATTGAAACCGGTTATGGGCGTTGCCAGGATAGGGAATCGGCCGCGGCGATAAACCATTTTCTTGTGCTGGAGAATTTAGTAATTGGTGGTTCCGTCCTGGCAGGGTGCCGGAGGCGCGGAAAGGGTGACAGAAACCTTCTGAATAGGGCATATGTGCGAAAAAGGAAGAAAACCCGGTTATGGAAATAACCGGGTTTAAGATTATCATCAGATGCAGCATCTCCAGTCGTAAACACCGGGGCCGGTGCTTTCTGCACGGTAGCCGTTCCAGGCACAGGCGCCGACCTGTACGATCGTGCCGGTACATGCTTTGATCGTGCTGTCGCCGCTGCCGGCAACGATGGACTTCATTTCTTCGCGGGAGAGTTTGTTCTCAATTTGAGCGATGGTCAATTTTTTCATCGTTAAGACTTTTGTCGATTGATTGATTTGGCCCGGGTTAAGGTACCGGACGCTTTTACCTTTGTTGTGCACACAAAACGTTGGAAGCCGGGAAGGCTTTATAGTAAATGATTTAGATCTTCGATCCGGTATGCCGCCGGCAATTGGTAGCCGTTAACAAAAAATGTCGGTGTGAACATTATTGCATTCTGGTCGCACCAGTTTTTCATGTCATTCAGCTTTTCGCCAAGGGGAAAAGGGAACTCTTGTAAGGGGCGCGCTTTCGCGAAAGCCGGGTATTCTTTTCTCGGCGATCCGTACCAGTGGTCAAGCGCCTGTACCAGGGCTGCTTCATTGTCCAGCTCCTGAACTGTAAGGAAATGTTTAATCACCCTGGAAATATCATTTTCGGCGTCTGCAGCGGTAAAGATGATCCGGACATTCACCCGGCCGGTAGCCAGCAGCGCATCTATATGCTTATGAGCATTTGCACAGGGGCCGCAAAACGGGTTACAAACCTTCACTAGTGTGTGCTCGGCGTCCGGGTTGCCTAAGCTCAGGCCCAGCCCTTCTGTTGAACCGGCGATCTTCTTTTGGCGGTGCAATAATGCCGCGAAGACTTCTTTGTTGTATTTGAACTTATTCAGTTCTTTCTTAAAATGTTTGCCTGCCTGTGCGTCGAAATAGGCTTTTTTTGATGCCACCCAAAACAATGCGGGAAGGAGAAAGGAGGTTAAGATGGTGAACTGCGCCTGGTACGATGGCAAATGGAAGCTTTTCCCGTTGTTCCAATACCCGAAATAGCAAGTAATGGCTTCGGTTACGAGAAGGGCCTGTATTGCCAGGCAAAGTGGGCACCACTGTTTCGCAACCCGCCATTGGTAATAAACAGAATAAACTGTGTAAGGCAGGGCCAGGAGATTGATCCACGATAAAAGCGCCAGGGCACTGGTAGACGCAAGGGCCAAGGCCAGGAATGAACCTGTGAAATAACAGAAACCGATCTCGCTCCAGCTAAGCCAGTTGAAAACTTTGGCACCCCTCGATCCTAAAACTGCGGTGCAACTCGTTTTGTTGGTCCCGGAGCAGATCTGTTGCAGTAGGGGGTTCGTTTTGTCGACTTCGAACCAGAGCAGCAGCACGGTGGCGGAGCAACCGAGAAGTTTCGTAAACAAAAGTGCGGTCATAGCGTGGCCGGCTGCATTTGCATTAGCCAGGATTGCGAAGAGTACGAACAACAGCAATCCCGCTCCGCAAATCAACGGTGCACGCAATCCCGAAAGCAGTTCCTTCCTTTTCCTGGATGCATATTTTTCTTCACCGGAAAGCTCGTTTTTTTCAGCAAGCAGGGCCGTATTTGTCCAGTTTTTCAAGAACTCCTCTCGGCTCAGATGCTCTTTGCGGCCTCTTTCGTTGAAAAAATCGACTGTGCCATTTACGTTGTTGACCATCACGAAGCTGCCGCCTCCCCGGTTTACATGGGCGATAAATGGCGTCGGAAGCTGATCGAGCGTTTGCGGATCCACTTCAATGGCAGCGTTCGCTACCTTCCAGGTATTGAGGCTGTCGCTGATACTGTACAAGCTTGGAAAGTCAGGATGTCCTTCAACCTTTTCAATGGCGGAGGAGGCTGTGACAGGAATCTTCAGTTTTTTCAGTAGTTGAAGCGTCGCCTCAGAGACATTGGAGCTGCTTTTTTTCTCAAGCAATCGGGCCAATCGCATAACGGACGTTTTCGGGTATGGTAGTCCGGGCGGCGCTTCTGAAAGTTCTCAGGAGCCGCCGGGTTTCGGTATAGCATCTGTACTGACGGTGTTCAGCCCACCCCTTACTTAGGGAGCTTCTGCTGGAAAAGCACGGGAGGCAGCCCGGTGCCGGTGATCGTGATCGTTGTGGTAGTGGGATCGGTGGGCAGGCTAAAATTGTTGTTGTGCTTGTTTGAGTATACAACCAGGGTTCTCGGTCTGATTTTCAGGGAAAGGTTCTTTGTATTTCTCATCGTTAGTGTTTGTTTCACTAACCTACTTATTCAGCTCTTTTGCGGAATGAATATTACACGTCCCGCGATATTCTGTAGATGATTTTCATTTTTCCGTATATTTAGTGTAAGTGAAAACGCGCTGGTTTTTGGATCGATATCGTACTCTTCTCTATCATTTGGCCGGATGGCTGATTTTTATTGCGTATGAGGTTTCATTCGTAAGTCTGATCCGTATTTCGGGCAGGGATTTTTCCGTGTTGCATCTGTTTGTCATTCCCTACCTGGTGAACATATCGCTGTTCTATTTCCATTCCCTGTTCACATTCCCTGTTGCTATGTCGGGGCGAAGGAAAAATGGGTTCATTTTCCTGGCGCTCATTGCATCGGAGCTGTTTGTGTACCTGCTTATAATGGGCCTGAAGGACGTGGGACGCGGTCCGGACAAGGGCGTTTTTTTCTTAAACCTTTACCGGGATCGGATTGCATTTATACAACAGTTATGGCGGGGGATTTATTTCCTGATTTTCAGTTCCGCCTTCTGGTTCATTCAGCGAACGTTTCGAAACGAGCGATTGTTGAAGGAGGCTGAGAAGAAAGACCTGCTGCGCATCCAGGAAAAAAAGGACCTTGAATTGCTGCTCGTTTCCACACAGAATGCATATTTAAAGTCGCAGGTGAACCCGCACCTTTTGTTTAACACACTCAACCTGATTCACAGCGAGATTCAACAGCTGTCGCCGGTGGCATCCGATGCCATCATCGGGCTTTCGGACATGATGCGCTATTCCCTGGCACCCTCGGAAATGGATGGCAAAGTCTTTCTTGAAGAGGAAATAGCACAGATCGAGAATCTTATCGGTATTAACCAGCTTCGGTTCAGAACAAAACTGAATATTGAAGTTCAGATGGAAGGGCACTTCGGGCATCTGCGCATCGTGCCGCTATTGTTAATCCCTTTTGTTGAAAATCTGTTTAAGTATGCTGATCTCATGGATGAAGCAGATCCCGCTGTCATCAAGATCCATGCACGCGGTTCGACGCTTTGTTTTAAAGCCGGCAACCGGAAGAAGACTGGTCGTGTACTGCCGTCGCACGGAATCGGCATAACAAACGTCCGGACACGACTGAACGCCCGCTATCCCGCGATGCATCGCCTTAAGATCGAAGAAACCCGTACTCATTTCAGGGTTGAGCTGAACCTAAACCTACACTGCAGTTATGCTGAGTTGCTACATCATTGATGATGAATTTCATTCAATCAAGAGTCTTTCGAAGTATATTGATGATACACCGTTTATCGAGTTGGTCGGTTATAACGAGAACCCGGTAGCGGCGCTGGCCCAATTCCAGCAAATGAGCCGATACCCGGATATCATTTTCCTGGACATTGAAATGCCCCAGCTTTCAGGACTGGAAATGTCTTCACTGCTCAAGGACAAGACGGCGATTGTTTTTACCACGGCGCACCCGGGATTTGCGTTGGAGGCTTTTGAGTTGGAGATTCGTGATTATTTGTTGAAACCCGTATCGTACCAGAGGTTCCTCAAATGCGTTACGAAACTTCAGGAACAGCTCTCCCCGAAACTGAACCCAGTTCCGGAGAAGACCGATGCATTCTTTTATATTCAGAGCGAGGGCAAGGGGAAGCTGCTGAAGGTGTTTACGAATGAAATCGTGTTTATCGAAAGCAAAAAAAATTATGTATCGATAAGTACGGTGCAAGGCAATAGCCTGACCTACCTTACGTTAACCGAAATCGAAGAAAAACTTCCCCCGTTCTTTTTGAGAATCAGCAAATCGCACATCATCAATTCGCATAAGATTACTTCCGTTCAGGGTAACGAGGTCAGGATGCAAAACAACGCGCAGGGTTTCCTGGTGGGACCGAGTTATAAAGCGGCGTTCCAGGCTTATATGGACACACATCTGATCAGATCGAAACGCCTGTGATTTCTTGCTGGTTTTTGTGAAAGGTCATGGCCAGTTGACGGTAGGTAAAGTAGTATGTGACCATTTCCCAATAACGTTGGTTGTAGGTAAAGAGCCGATTCAGATGCATGTGAATGATGTCCGCAGCCAGCTTTTCGGGATACACGCCCGAAGCCTGGATATTCGAGGCGGTTCGTACCAGATCCGTGATATTCCGGGCGAGCCGTTTGTATGTCTTGCTGTTGCTTCTATAGTTTTCGGCGAGGGTTTGCGTAAGCAGTTTTTTGTATCCCCTTTCAATATCTGTTTTCACGTCCTTAGGATTGTCAAATTCGGACAGAAACCGGTCGAACTGGCGCCGGCAAAAGGCGATTTGCTCCTGCTGGTCAAATCCAAAAGATGGCAGCATTTCGAATACAGATCTGACACCTGTAGAGATTTTTGTTTCATCTGTTTGATTCTGCCCTTTGTTCTTTTTTAAAAAGGCCCCGATGATCTCGCTGCTTTCCTGGAAGATTCCTTCGACCGGGACTATCAGTTCAGGTGAGTACCGTTCTGTTTCCCGTTTATAGCGGTCGGTCTCACAGCTGCGCACCAGCTTCATTCCAATGAGTTTGTTCAGGCGGCTTGTCAGTGCGCCAATAATGTCTGCTCTGTTTTCTGGCAGCGTTCTTATGCGCAGGCGCAGGTGATAGTCGGGGTCGTTATAACGTATCCAAAACCATTCAATCGTGGCTTCTTTTTTCCAGTGGGTTATGAGGGGCAATATGTGTTTCTGCAAAATAAGGTCGGAGGATAGCGGGTGGCAGTAGATTTTGACATAGTACCAGTCGCTGGTGTCGGCGATTGAAGGCCGGCATGATTTAGTGCCCTGTGGATCTGCTACCCGGTAAACTTTTTCCTCCCGGTATATCGGTGCTATAAACTGCCCGGTCAACGGCTCCCGCTTCGTATTGAACACCCCGTTTGCCCGGATAAATGGAAATTCACGCAGTACGATATTTTTCTTCCCGCTTATTTCCTGCAGCAGCAAGTTTATTTCACTTTCAACGGTCGTGTCGATCACGAGAAAGTTATCGTGCACTACATAGGCCAGGTATCTGGGAAGGCTCCTTTTCGTTACCAGGCTCTTGAAGTTTTTCACCGCTTCTGTTTCGGTCGGCGCATCGAGCAGGTCTTTGGCCGGAAAATGCCATTCTGCAAGGTGCAGAACGCAGGATTTGTACGTTACTCTCGGGTAAAACTGCAGCCCGGGAGCCAGCGTGGACAAGGAAAGAGTAAGATTCGTTTTGAGCTCCTGCTTTTGCAGTTCGCATAGGAAGCGGAATACCGGGTAGGCGTTCCGGGTGTAGTTATATGCCGAGGATAGCTGCGGAATAACAAACTTCCGGAGACGTTTGGAATAAAGGCGGATCTGGTTCTCTTTTACGGAAACGTAGAGATCGGCTAGCTGTATTTGTTTGTCCTGCGCCAGTTTTGACGTTGTAAGCACCGGGATTTCGTATTGCACTAATGATGGTCGCCGGTTGATGTTTGCCGCGTGCAAATCGCAGACATGGGCCACTTCAGCGAAAACCACGTCCTCGTTGCAGGTCTGCTCCTTTTCTGCTATTTCTTTTGCCAGTGGGTAGATGGCGTCTGATCCCGCAAAGCGCCCCAGTAGCGATAGCGCCGTGTTGCCTCCCGCTTGTTCGATATATACCTGTTCGCCCATAGGCCGAAATATTACCGAAAGGCTCGGCGCCAGGTTGCTGTCCCGGTTACCGGCTGAAAGTGCCGCTAAATGATCGTCGGTTATTACCAGCTCATCTATCCCCGCACCGGCGTTTTTTGCGATCCACTCCCGGAGCAAAACTGAAGTCTCGTCCTGGAAAGAGGTGCTGCTGCCGGCCGGCTCTGGCGTTTTCGTAACGGGGATCGTAAACAGGGTGCTGTCGAGTATCTTGTCCAGATTCCCATAGCCGATTCCAAATTGCGGGTCAAGCGCCTCGAGGAGCGGAACTTCCCCGGTCTCATATTTTTCTGCGAATCGTTTTTTGAAGTTCTCCAGGTCCGGGTGCGCTGATATTGATGAAAGCCGGTCAAGGCATGACAAGCCATCCAGCAATTGTTTCTGATAGCGGATCGGAAGTTGACCGCTTTCAACTTTTCGCTCGCTGGTAGCATAAAATGGATTTGCCGATCTGGATTCTGAAAGCGATTCAAGGGTAGCCAGCCCGTCTGCGATTTCTGCAAGCGCTTTCCCGTATTCTGCCCCGGTATCGATTTTCGTAGCGACCGCTGTTGCGTTGAGTGAAAGATGCCTCGAAAGGTGCTGAAGTACAATCGACGTATAATCTGCGCCTGTAATATTGGGGGCCGTAGGGGGGAGGAGAATTTGTTCTTCAGCTAATTCCCCAAGAAACCGCCTGGCTGGTTCGGGTTCTGCATTCGTTTCTTTGATAATGAAAGTAATTATCTCGTCGAAGGTTCGCCCATTGTTGCAATAAAGCAGGAGCTTTTTGAGAAACGCATTCCGGTCGATAGAGACCATGGAAAAGCAGGCTTCCTGGCCTTCGCCGAATTCTCTCTTGGTGTAGCGCAGGTCGATCTTGCTGTGAAAAAGCGAGTGGTTAACAACGTAAACTCCCTCCGGCTTTTCGTGTTTCAGAAACGTTTGCCATAGATTGAAAAGTAAGGCATAGTCGGGTTTCACGTCCACCACGGGCGATCCAACAGTGAGATCATTTTCCGTATTGTCTCCCCATCTAACGGCTGAAAACGAGGCAAAAAGGCCAAACGGCGTAGACCGGTACGATGCGCGGTTCAGGTATTTCCTCACGCTCATTTTCTGTTTGTCGCTCAGCGCGTCATAGGAGAAGTCTTTTCGCAGCAATTCTTCATAAAAGTTGCGGCTGGCCAGGAAAATGGCCAGTTGAAAATCCGGCGTTTTTAAGATGGTATTCTCATTTATGCCGCGGTATTGTTGAAAACTGTAAAGAGGTGTCCGGAGCATCAGTGTCTCGGAAAACTGAAATTTGATCATACGTTAGCAGCCGGTTCAAAGGCAATTGTGAAATCAAAATACAAATTTTATTCATAGACACCAGCGGTTGTATCCTGCCTTATTTATGCTTGTCAAATCCGGTTGTTGAAAAGAAAAGAGAGGGGTTGTGTGCTGGTTGCCTCCTGGTGTAAAAAGTACCTGGTGTCAGGCCGGTAATTGAATCGCCCGCTGCATGAAGCGTCGTTCTTTATCCGGGTACGGCAATTGGTGCTGTTTGTATTGGTTAAATGAATTCAAATCAAAAGAAAAAGCCACCGGTTGAGGTGGCATTTTCTTTTGAACCATCAGAACTATTGGAACATCTTGTCTACGATCTCGAATGTCGGCGCGGCGTTTCGTCCGTCGTCCACCGGTACGTTCATCAGGGCAATGGCCTTGTAACGCAGCTCGTACATCAGCGCGATCGACTGCTGCATTTTCTCCGGCTTTCCGTTCACCGCAAGATTAATATTGGCGATCAGGTCGGTGTAAGCCTGGTTGAACGATTGTGCCAGCGCGAACACCTCCGGGCGGCGCTCGTATTGCTTCATCGTAGGGTTGTGCAGCAGTGGATACACTGCGTTCCAGTCTACGCGCAGCGGGCCTCCCGTCGGCTTTGCCGGGTGGTCGTGCTCACGGTAATAGCTTTCTTCGTCTATTTCCTTAAAGCGGAAGTAATGTGCATACTCGATGCCTTCGCCGAAGCGGATGTGGTCGCCGTCGAGTATGGTGCCGTCGATGCCTTCACCCTGGCCTTCGATTTCGTCGATAACGAGACGTGCTCCCGCCAGGTCGTATACGGGCACGATCTGGCCGCCGCTCCCATAGTATTCACCCGCCTGCACCTGCAGCTTCGGGTCGCCCGTGAAAATGGTGTCCTCGGGATTCCCGGCTTTCGCTTCGTGCTCGAGTCGCTCGATGGCCTCGCGGAGCGCTTCATAAAAGGCGCCGATGGTGGGGTAGAGGCGTTTGACGCGGGCTTTCAAAAGTCCTTCAGGCATTTCTTTCGGTGGTTGCGGCAGCTCGATCCGCATAAACGTTTTGATCGCTTCGCGGGAGAAGGGCAGCAGTCCTACCTCGAAGTCGGGAACGATGCGCGGCAGTGCCGTCGGGTAGGAGAGGGTGGCGGCGGCTTTATTGACATCGGGCTTGCCGCCAACGGCGTTGATCAGGTTGGCCACCATGATCAGGTGCAGCATCTCCTCCACCACCACGCTGCGGATGATGCGTACCGCCTCGGAGTTGGCGCCTTCGCGGATTGAATAGAGGGCGGTCAGGTAGGGGGGTATCGTGGAAAGCTCCAGCTGCATGGCATCCTGCAGCTCCTCGCGCAGGTCTTCGATCGTTTCGATGCGATCGCCGGCAGGCTCGGCCATTAATACCGCCTTCCCTTCGGCACGGGCTTCCTGCCGTACGGCGGATGGCGTCAGCTTATGCCGTTGCGGGTTGTTGTTTTGGAACAGTGGTGACATGCTTGTTTTTTTCAAGTTCTTGAAGAATGTTTTCGGCGGTCTTGAAGGTGAGCGCGGCCATCGTAAGCGTCGGGTTAGACGTGCCCAGCGTCGGCATATTGCCGCAGCCAACCAGGTACAGGTTCGAGTGATCCCAGGTGCGGCCGTTGTGATCAACCACAGAGTCCGACCTGCGGCTGCCCATACGGTGCGTTCCCACAATATGACCGGCACCCCAGAAGTTGTACAGGCGTCCCTTCCAGGTCACGAGCTCGTTGCGGAACGCACTGGTGTTGTAATCGGTCTGGTCATCCACACCCATTTTGTTGAACAGCTGGCGCGATACTTCCCAGGCGGCTTCGAAGGCTTTTTGCTCGTACCCGGTAACACTGTACTGGATCACGGGCTTGTAGTTGCCTAGCTGGTCGCGGTACTGCGGGTCGATCGTAACGCGGTTCTCCGGGTGCGGTGCCTGCTCGATCTCGAAATGCACCAGCAATTGCCGGCTGATGTTTTCGCTAACGGCCTCGCGGAGCGCTTTGCCATAGAGTCCCTGTTCGAGCTTTTGCTGCAGTATTGCGTCGGTGCCGATGCCGGGATACGACCAGCCCCAGTTGTCAATGGGCGAGATCCAGGCGGCGTGTTCCTTGCGGAAGGTGCCGTCGCGGAAGGTGGGAATATTGGTGGTGGAACCCGGGCCGCGGTACGGGTATACCGGCTGCGGAAACAGGCCCCAGGTCAGCATCACGAGGTGGTCCATCAGGTTGCGTCCCACCTGGTCGCTTGAGTTGGCGGCACCGGAAGCCAGGAGCAGCTTTGCGTTTTCAATGGCGCTGCAGCCCAGCACATAATACTTCCCTTTTGCAACCGCAGTCTCATACACGATCGCATTGTCGTAGGAGTAGGTCTTGTACTCAATACCCGTGACCTCGGTTCCATCCTCCGAAAGCAGCACCCGTGACGCGACCGCCTGTGTGCGTATCTCCAGCAGCTTCGCATCGGCCTGCTGCAGGGTCTTCAGCGCATTGTATTTTGCCTGCACGGGGCAGATCGGAACGCAGCTCGAATTGCCTTCGCAGCGCTGGCCCGTGTAGGGATCCCACAAGGAGCCGATCGGGGCATAATGATGCGGGTGCCTGCCTTTACCGGCAGGCACCAGACGCAGGCGGCCCGGTTCCTTTCCCTCCCCGGCCTCCCAGCGCACGCCGGTAAAGGCATATTCCGGGTTGGCGGCAGCATTGCGCCCCTGTGGGGTGGGGACGAACTCCAGCGGGTAGTGCCGGTCGCCGACACGCACGACCAGCCCGGTGGCCGCAGCCATCACCTGCTTGTCGAGGTAGCTTTGCGGGATCGGTTCCATCGGGAATACATAGCCGGAGCCGTAGTTGGCGCGGCTCACGCCGGGACCGCGTTGCGCATCCACATCGCCCGCCACGCCGATCTCGTTTTCCGCCAGCTCGTAGTAATGCTTCAGGTCGTCGTAGCTGATGGGCCAGTCGACGCCGGCGCCGTAGAGCGACTGCATTCGGAAGTCGTTCGGGAGCATCCGCGGTGTGGAGCCAAGCCAGTGCATTGTTGTGCCGCCTGGCCCGCGCATATTATCGCTGGCGAAGGGCACGGGGCCTTTCTGCACCAGGTAGCCCGCGGTGGAAGGCTCGGCGGGGTTGGTGATCTTGCGGATATCGAGCACATCGGAGGATGGCGCTACCGGCAGGTTGGGGTAGGGCGAATTGGGCACCTTAGCTGCCTTCATATAGAAGGTGTTGAGGTATTCCTGGTAGGTGCGGTAGCTGCCGGCCTTTGTAAGCGCGATGCCTGCTTTTAAGCCCGCTTCGAGCAGCAGCACCCGCCTGCCGGCGCGGGTGAGGGTCTTGGCCATGATGGCGCCGGAAATACCGGAGCCGACGATCACGACGTCGTATTCGGGTAAGTGCTCACTCATGGCTTTGCGGTTTGAAGTGAAAGAAAGGGTGCCGGTGGCAAGCCCCAGGAGCCATAGCCGGGCTGCTTCGCGCCGGGGGGGTGCGTGCCGGCGGCCGGCCAGATCAGTCCCTGCACATAGGCCTGCGGCGACACCGGGCTGCCGTTCCAGTTGCCGAGATACCAAAGGTTGATGATGGCTACAGCCAGCCCGTTGTAGCAGGCTCCGGGCAGCAGGTTCTTGCGCACGGCAATGGCCTGGTCGCTCCCCTCGAAGTGCAGCACTTCCGCTGCTTCCTCATAAAATGCCGCAAGCACATCCGGCGCCAGGCGGAATTGCTCCTGCACGAACTTGAAATAGAATTCCGCCATCCCCGTGCCCTCAAGCTCGGCGCGGTTGAAGCCGGTGAGGAGCACGGAAATGTCGAGAAAGCTTTCGATAGATGGCTTCATGGTCATTCGTTTACTTTAATAAGCGTGTTAACGGTGACGTGCGGCCAGTTGATCGGTGCCTTAGACCCTGTTGCAGGGAATACCAGGTTGATCGTTTGCGTGTATTGCAACTGCAGTCCGGCCCCGGCGATATCGGAAACGGCGTCCAGGTTTTCAATCCAGAAGATCGAGTCCATCTGCGTGGCATCAATGTTCTGCTGGATGAAGGGAATATTGAGGATGCCGCCATTGCTGTGCGTGGTGGAGAACTGCAGTGTGGTCATGGCGTTGATCTTACGGTCGCCGAGGCGGCTGCGCAGGATGGTGTTCGGGTCCACCTGGTTGAAGCCGGGGAATTGCGGACGATCGTAGATGTCGGAGTAGCCAAGCGGTAAACGGCCGCCGCCTACCAGTGTCGGCTTCGTGCTGGCTACCGCAAAGAAGTCGTTGTTGGGCGGAACTGCCTCGCTCGACTGGCCGAGCGCCAGCAGCGCATTGCCGTGGGGGATGGTGGCCAGGCGCACTACGTCGAAGCCGTCGTTGAAATTCTTTACGTTGAGAAAAAGACCGCGTTCGCCATGGATCATCGTTCCTTTTGCAAAGCCGCGCTGCTGGCAGAAATCCGTATCGCAGTCGCTGATGATGATCTGCTCGTACATCAGCCCGGTGATCGATTGCACGGCGCCGGTGGAGTCGGTCTTGCCGGCGAAAGGCCCGCGGTTGAGCGCCACCACTACGGGCTTGAAGGAAAGCGTTTCCACGTAAGGAATCACCTCGAGCACAAAACCGCTCTGCCCCGGCACTGCGATAACGTTCCAGCCGTCGCCTGGCTTGCTTTTCCAGGTGCCTTCAAGCGCGGTGAGGGGCCCGAGGTCTACCTTGTCTTCTTCGGTTTCGCTGATGAACTTAATGCCCATGCCGAATTGTTGCAGCGTTTGTTCCATATGTTTTGGTTTTTGATGAACGGACTTGCAGCCCTTAGCGGGCGGAGCGGTGTTCTTCGGCAGGCGTTCGTTTCAGGGGGTAGAGAGACAGTTGGCTACAGGATCATTTTCGCAACTACAAGGTCTGAAAACATTTTGGTATGCCGGCTCGGTATTTATACGGAATTTTTGCATCGTAAAAACCACATGCTGACAAACCGTGCTCAGCCCTTAATGAGGTCCGGTCTTCGGAACCGAATTCCGGCGCCTTTACCCCGCAAGACGCCCGCATCGGCGTTTCCGCCAGCATGGCGGTATTATCAGCCCCAAAGCGGCCCGCAGTGTTACCGGCAACTACACTCAACCGCCTCGTGCAACACCCGGAGGTGCCCGCGCCCGACGTGGCCCATGAGCTGCACTACTTTGTGCCTAACCCCTGACCCTTTGTGAAAGGACAGTAACTTGCTCCAATGAAAGCCGCATCTGTCTTTTTCCTTTTTCTTGCCCTGTCTTTTACTGCCCGCAGCCAGCCGGCGCCCTACCGGCCCGAGGAGTGGCCCGTTTACAACGGCACCGACCTTGGTGTGCGCTATGCACCCCGCGAAACGCGGTTCCGCGTGTGGGCACCGAGGGCATCTTCCGTCACCCTGCGGCTGTACAAGGCGGGCGAAGGCGGCGATGTGCTGCAGACCGTCAGCCTTTCAAGGGGGGAGGGGGGCACCTGGTATGCCCTTGTTGACGGCGACCAGAAAAACCGCTACTATACCTTCCAGATGGTACACGACGGCAAGACTTCGCTCGAAGTACCCGATGCCTATGCGATCGCCGTTGGCGTCAATGGCCGCCGCGGCATGATCGTAAACCCAAAGAAACTAACGCCGGATGGCTGGGCGAAAGACAAACGCCCCGCACTGAAAAACGCAACCGATATCGTACTGTACGAATTGCATGTGCGCGACCTTTCCATGAACGCGAATTCCGGTATCCGCAACAAGGGAAAATACCTCGGTCTTATTGAATCGGGAACGCATAGCCCGCAGGGCGCCGTAACCGGCGTCGATCACATCCGCGCACTCGGCGTTACCCATGTACACCTGCTGCCTTCTTTCGATCACAACTCGATTGATGAAAGCAAGGCGCTGGCTCCATTCAACTGGGGCTACGACCCGCTTAATTACAATGTGCCCGAGGGCAGCTATGCCACCAACGCCGCTGATGGCCGCGTTCGGGTGAAGGAGTTTCGGCGCATGGTGCAGGGCCTCCACCAGAAAGGATTGCGCGTTGTGATGGACGTTGTATACAACCACACAAGTGATATTGAACATTCGGTATTCCACCAGTTTGCGCCCGGCTATTTTCACCGACAGTGGCCCGACGGCAAATGGGGCAACGGCTCGGCCTGCGGCAACGAAACAGCTTCCGAACGCGCCATGATGCGGAAGTTCATGATCGAGTCGGTGCTTTACTGGGCGAAGGAATACCATATCGACGGCTTCCGCTTCGACCTCATGGGGCTGCACGATATAGAAACGATGAATGCCATCAGCGACGCACTGCATCGCCTTGACCCGACGATCTTTATTTATGGCGAAGGCTGGACGGCGGGCGACTCGCCGCTTCCGGAAGCGCAACGGGCCATTAAGAAAAATACGCCGCAGCTGCGCGGCATTGCCGCCTTCAGCGACGATATCCGCGATGCGCTCCGCGGACCGTTCAGCGATGATAAGGTGAGCGGATTTGTGAGTGGAAAAGCAGGCACCAAAGAAAGCCTCAAATTCGGCATCGTCGGATCCGTACAACATCCGCAGATCGACTACAAAAAGGTATCCTATTCAAAAGCGCCCTGTGCAAAGGAGCCGGCGCAGACGATCAACTATGTTTCCTGCCACGACGATCCCACGCTCTTCGACCGCATCCGGCTTTCCAATCCCGGCATCAGCGAAGATGACCAGATCCGGATGGACAAGCTTGCGCAAACCGCGGTACTTACAGCGCAGGGGGTGAGCTTCCTGCATGCCGGTGAAGAAATGCTCCGTACCAAAGGGCTCCGGCACAACACGTATAACGCTCCCGATTCGGTGAATGCACTCGACTGGTCGCGCAAGACGAAGTACGCGCCGGTTTTTGCCTATTACCAGGGGCTTATTGCGCTTCGCAGGCAGCACCCGGCCTTTCGGCTTCCGACCGCTGTCCTGGTCCGTGAGCACCTTCGGTTTATCGATACCAACGATGACCTGCTGCTTGCCTACCGCCTACAAAATGCACCGGGCGACAGCTGGCGCGATATCGTGGTACTGTTGAACGGTGATGAAAACGCGAAGTCGTTCCGCCTGCCCGAAGGCAGCGGCTGGAAGCTGGCCGCCGACGGCAACTCGGTGCAGCTTGCCGGGGCGCAGCGCACCGTGACAGGAACCGTTCGCGTACCGGCAAATACCGGCTGGGTACTTTTCCGGTAAAGTCTACATTTTGGTGAACTAAGTGTCCGCGGCTATTTTGGATCAGCCCCATTCATGAATAGCGCTTTTCCAACCACGATGAGCAGCGCCCGGTAACCGCCGCCGTGCGCCGCCTCGTACGTGCGTAAATGGCGGTGACGCTGGTACTCCTCTTCCTGGTGCTTTTCTTCTCACCGCAACTGTCGGTGGGCCGGCGGCAGCCCTGGCCGTTTTTCTGCTGTTGAGCCTGTTTGAACCCGGGGCCATCCCCGAGCAGCGCCGCTGGGTGTTTTACCTCGATTTCACACGCCTGCTGCCTGCCGGCTTCGCTGTCTTTTCTTTTACCCAAACCCCGCCGTGCGGGCATTTACGCTCGGGCTCGCCACCATGCTGCTGTTTTACCGAACCCTGCGGCAGCATATTGCCAGCTCTTGTACGGGGCATAAAACGGCATTATTCTTTCGGCTTTTTCGGAAAGAGTAGTTATGGAAGCAAACCCGTCCGGTGGGTTCGGCGCGCAGCGTGCCGCCCTGGTAAACGCATTGCGGGAAAAGGGCATCCGCGATGAGCAGGTGTTATTGGCAATCGGCGCGGTACCGCGCGAGCGTTTTGTTTTGCCGGAAAACAGTGATGTTGCCTATGAGGACATCGCGCTCCCCTTTGTTGAAGGGCAAACCGTTTCGCAACCCTTTACCGTTGCCTATCAAACCGAGTTGCTCGAGCTGCAACCAGGGATGCGGGTGCTCGAGATCGGCACCGGCAGCGGCTACCAGGCCGCCGTGCTTGCACAGCTTTCGGTGTCGGTGTACAGCATTGAGCGGATCCGCGCGCTCTTCGACCGTCTTGCGGGCGCCGGCCTCGGTGAATTTTTTCCCAACGTCACCTTTCTGTACGGCGATGGCAATGAAGGCTACCCGCCCGCCGCACCTTTTGACCGGATATTACTGACCGCGGCTGCTACGGCCGTGCCGGAAACCCTGCTGCGGCAACTGGCGCCCGACGGCATGTTGCTGGCACCGATTGGCGCGCACGGCGCCTCGCAGGAAATGACCCGCTTTGAAAAAGACAGCCGGGGAAACATTACCGAGCGAGAGTTTGGGTCCTTCCGTTTTGTTCCATTGATCCGGGGTGCGAACTGAGATTTTTGAAACAGGCGATTGTTCCCCGGTCAATGCTATTCCGGTGGTACGGTAGCTATTGATAGACGTCCGGCGGCGGCTGCCGGATGGAAGTGGTATTGCCGGCATAAAAAAATCCCGCTAAGACTAGCGGGACGTAACGATTGCTTGCTATATAAAAGTTTGTCAGTTCGGATACAAATGTAGCACCCCCGGAAGCCGCGCCGCTGACGCTTTAATGGAACGCTTACGACGCCTAAAGGGTTCGTCGGATTTTGGAAGCCTTGACTGGCGTGCATTTGGGGCGATTTTCCGGCTGATGTCCAAGAAATGTTGCGGGGCCATAATAGGACACGGAAACGCCAACGAGAGCCACTACCTCCACCGTAAAAGCATTCCATTTGTATACCTTACCAACTCGGAGCTCGAGGAAGACGCAGTGCGCGCCTATGACCTGATGGTGCAGGGCTTTTTTGTAAAGCCCCATTCGCCGAAAGAATTGCAAGAGGTCCTGTCTCAGATTTTGTCGTATTGGACGCGGTCGCTGCAGCCCGATAACTACCTCCGTTTTCAAGCCCGGGCAAGCCTCGAGCGGCGTAGCTAGGCTGTTTCACCTCCGTCAAACAACTGCAGCTGGGCAGGGGCGGGCGCTGTATGGTGCGCCGGGCCGAAGACGCCGTCGGCGGAAACCTCGAAGAGCGCGCTTTCTTCATAGCGGGATGCCACAGTCAGCTGCACGCCATTCATATGCGGCTCAAAAAGCGCTGATACCAATTCGGGGTGGTTGTTGTTTTGCGACAGGTGGCCCAGCACCAGGTGGCGCAGGTGGGCCGGGCGGTGCGCGCGGAAAACCTCGAGGGCCTCGCGGTTGGAGATATGACCCTGCCCGCCCCGGATGCGGCGCTTCAGGTGCCAGGGATAATTTCCCTTTTCCAGCATTTCTTCATCATAATTCGCTTCGAGGATCGCCGCATGGCACTGGCTGAAATGGCTGACCAGGTTGGGACAGGCACGACCCAGGTCGGTAAAAACGCCGACCGTAGCGGCACCGCAAGACACGGTAAAGCTGTAGGGGTCGGCGGCGTCGTGGATCTTTGAAAAGGGCCGTACCCGCAGGCTGCCGATCCGTACTTCTTCAAGCCCGCTGAAGTCGCGCAGCAGGTCTTCATAGAGGTACATCCCACTTCCGCGCAACGTAGCCGCGGTGATATAAAGCGGGATGCGGAATTTCTTGAGCAGGGTGGGAAGGCCGCGGATATGATCGGAGTGTTCGTGCGAAATGAAAATGGCGCGTACCGACTGCAAGGACAGCCCGAGGCGCTGCATCCGCCGCTCGATCTCGCGGCAGGAGATGCCGGCATCTACGAGGATGGCGTCCTGGTCGTTGCCAACATAATAGCAGTTGCCGTTGGAGCCGGAATTGATGGAGGCGAAGCGGAGCGACATGGGCTGCAAAAATACGGCTCCGTGCCTGCGCCAACCTCTTAATAATTCGGTAAAGCGGGACTAAAGCGCGCCCAGTTCGTGGAGCACGCGGGCATCGCCCAGGCCGAAGCGACTGCATACTTTTTCCAGCAGTGTGTCGCGCACCACAAGCAGCAGCTTAAAGTCGGTTCCCGCACCGTCGGCGATGACCCGTTCCAGCGCGTTGGCAAAACCTTTCCCTTCCAGTTCAAGTTTGCCGATCTCGTCGACGATAAGCCAGCCTCCTTCTGGAAGTTCGAGGCGGCGCGCTGCTTTCGCAAAGGCTTCTTTCGAAAAACGAAAGGGACCTGCCGGCAGTAAATCGGTCTCTGTACCAGCAGTGGCAGACCACCGTTCACCGGTAGCAAGGTCTTCGAAATGCCGTTCTCCGTTGTAATCGGGCATCGCGATGCCGCGTACGTCGGCCCCTCCGCGGCTCCAGGCCAGCAAGTCGGTCGTTTTACCGCTGCGGATCGGGCGCGAAAAGATAAAAACGGTCATGCGGAGGCGCGTTCGTTTTCGCCCGGATCATACACCAGCGTCCAGTGCACCAGCAGGCGCACGAAATAGGGAATGCGGGCGGGGCCGGTACGGTTGCGGCTTTGCTGCCAGGCGGCCAGCGAGAGGCGGCGCATCCCGGGTAGCAGGCGCAGCAGCTCCTGCACCTGGCCGCTGTGGGCGCTTTGGCGCTTACGCAGGTAACGGCGGATGGCGTGCAGGGCAAGCGGTGCGATGAGTCCATACCAAAGCAGCAGGGCGCAGCCCGTCCAGAGCAGGGTGCGCAGGAGGGCCAGGCTGCCGCTCTTCTGATCGGCCGCCCCGAAGTAAACCAGGATGCAAATGAGCACGAAAAGCACCGTCATCACCAGGTAGCCTTTGCGCCGCCGTGCAGCCGCCGTTTCCGACACGGGCCGTCGTGCCGGCACATAGTCGGGAAGGCGGCCCCCCGTTCCCGAAAGGTCGCGCAGGAGCCGGTTGGTCATCCAGCCGCAGGCGACGCCGCCCAACAGGTATAGGCCAACGTATACGACCACCAGCACCATACTTCCCGGGGGGAGGCCGATACGCAGCTCGCGGCCGATAAAAGCCACGAGCTCGTCGGCCGCAGCCCAGAAGGATTTGCCGAAGAACAGCGTCATGTTGAGCAGCTTTTGCAGGGCGGACTCCAGCAGCGCGATCACGGCCAGTGTATATATACTGCCGGCACGGATGCCTGCGGTTTTATAGAGTGCATAACCGGCCAGGCCCTGGAAGGCAACGGCAACATAGGCAGTGGGTGGAGCATGGGGACTCACCACCGCCTTGATGATCAGCACCAGCAGGAGGCTGTCGAGGATGCGGCGGTAGTGGCGCTCCGAACACCAGGCGATGAGCGTGATGCAGATTACAGAGAAGGAACCTACGATCAGGCCGGTAAACGGGAGCTTGAGCGCATGGAGCACGCCGCCAAGCCCGGACTCGCAAAAAGCCCAGAGCGCCGTAAGCCGTTGCAGGGCCAGCCAGCGCCGCGCGGGAGTCATCAGTTCGGTTGCGCTCATAGCTCCAAAGTTACGCCGCTCCGGCCGGTAGGCAGGTCGCGGTTCTTTTCACGGATGATCTCGGCAGCAATGCTTACCGCGATCTCCGGCGCCGTTTTACTGTAAATAGGAAGACCGATGGGCACATGGCAATGCTGCCAGGCTTCGGGCGGGATGCCTTCCTGCTCCAGCTCGCGCATCAGTGTCACGATCTTCGACTCACTACCCATCATGCCGAGGTAGAAAAATTTGCGGTGCAGCAGGCGGCGGAAAACGATCTTGTCGTCGCGGTAGCCAAAGGTCATGATCACCACGTAGTCGGCCGGGGCGTCGCCGATGCTTTCATCGATCCGCTCGTAGTCCACCACGATCTTTTCATGGGCAAAGGCGTTGTCGACAAACGTGTTGAGGTCGGGCCGGTTTTCATACAGCTTGACGTAAAATCCGAGCATAGCCATCTGCTGGCTCAGTGCCAGCCCCACGTGTCCGCTGCCGATGATATGCACCACGGGCCGCTGGTCGATCGTTTCTGTGTAATCCCAGTCCTCCTCGCTGCGCAGCAGCAGTCCTTCCGTTGCTTCCCTGTCGGTGTCTTTCAGCGCCAGGCCCTGCGGCGTCAGGTGCACGCGGGCGCGGCGGCTTTCGGAAAAAGCATGGAGCAGCTTGTCAACAAGCGGCACGTCGGCAGGCTGCAGGGGCAGGAAGGCCACCACCTGGCTCCCCGAGCAGATCATGCCCGACTGGTCGCGGCTGTGTTGCTTGTCGTGGTACTGTTCCTGTAGAAATACGGACGACTGCCCGGCGCGGATCAGGGAGCGGGCCTTTTCCACCAGCTTGTGCTCCATGATGCCGCCGCCGATCGTGCCGCTGGTGTTGCCGTCGGCGGCAACAGCCATTTTAAACCCCCTGCGACCCGGCGAGCTTCCTTCGCTTTGAAGTACCCAGAGCAACAGCACGGGGACCGACTCGTTCAGTTTGTCGCGGATGAAAAGCCAGGTGTTCATTTGCGCGCGCGGTTTTCCAGGATCTTTTTGAAGGAGCGTCCGCGGATCTCGTCGAGGGTGAGGCCGGTGCGCAGCACTTCTTCTTCGGTAATGGCGCCGCTGTTGAGTGCTTTAAGGAAGAAGTTGAGCAATCCCTGGCCGGTGGCCGCGTCGTCGAATACATCCCCGATGAGCGTGGCACGCGCGGCTTTTTCCACAAAGGTTTTAAGACGGTCTACGGCATCATCGTAGCTCTCCAGGAAGAAAGCAAAAACAGCAGCGTAGCGCATCGGCAACTGTGCCGGGTTCAGGTCCCAGCCCTGGTAGTAGCCGTTCCAGAGCGAGTGGCGGATATGGTCATAGCCTTTTTTCCAGGCGCGGTGCACCACGGCCCGGTTCTCTTCTTTTTGTGTGTCGGTAAGGTCGCCGCGGTGCGGACCGATGGGCATCGTATTGGTGGCGCCATCGGAAAGCCAGATGCCGGTATGGGCGAGCGCCACCTTGGTCATGTGGTGGGCAAAGTCGCACACGGGGTGATCCATTTCCTGGTAGCGCGCGGTGATGCCGGCGGAGGCGGTATAGTCGTACGTGCCGAAGTGCATGGCGATGCAGCGGCCCTTGCTGGCCTGGATAAAGCGGTACAGCGGGTTGGTGCCGTGCAGGTCCATGATCGACTGGGTGGTCTCCACCATCATCTCCATCCTGAGGCTGCCGACAGCCAGGCCATTCTGCTGCTCAAGGATGTCGAAAAAGGCCGCCAGCGTGGCGGGTTGCTCGGGAATGGTCACCTTGGGCAGCATCACCACGAAGTTGTCGGGCAGGCGGCCGCCGCTTTCTTTGGCCAGCGTGCTGATGAAGATGTCGAGGGTGCGGAGCCCGCGCTCTTTCATCTCTTCGGTAAAAGGCTTGATGCGGATGCCGATGAAGGGCGGGAGGGTGCCGGCTTCCATGCCTTTGGCCACTTCGCGCGCTGCGTTCGCAGCGGTTTCGTCTTCTTCTTCATTGGCCCGGTTGCCGTAGCCGTCTTCGAAATCGATGCGAAAGTCTTCCACGGCCTGCGTTTGCAGCTTGCGGAGCACTTTCTGGTACACGTCGGAGGCCAGTCGTCCATTGCCCAGGCCGAATACATTGCCGAAGGTCTGAACGTCAGGCGCATAGGTCTGAAACGTTTCTACGGCACGCTCGCCGAGCGCGCGGGCAAGGTCGGAGCGGAACAGGTTGGCGCCGCCGTAAACGGTGTGTACCGGCTGGCGCTCGCTGCGGTCGCCGGGATATACTTTCTGAAAAGCGAGGTTGGCGCCGCGGAGGGCACCGAATAATTGCTCTTTCTGTTCGTTAGGGATGGAGGTCATATTGCTGAAGAATTCGTTTTGAAAATGGATTTTAGCTGCCGCGGTAAGTAGAATAACCAAATGGGTTAACCAGCAGCGGCACGTGGTAATGTGTGTCGTCGAAGACGGTGAACTGTATTTCTACGGCCGGGTAGAAGCCGTTGGTAGCGCTTGCACGGTAGTAAGCGCCGGTGTCGAATGCCATCCGGTAATTGCCTGCCGGAAGGACGCGACCGGGCGGCAGCAGGTCGGGTATGCGGCCGTCGGCATTGGTAACTCCCTGCGCGATGGTTTGCCATCGGCCTTCCTGCACCGGTGCCTGCAGGCGGATGCAGATATCTTTCCCGGGTTTGCCAATGGAAGTGTCGAGTACATGGGTGGTGAGCTGGCTGACTTTCAAAAAGGACCAATCGGCGCCATCAAGCAATTTGCGGAGCCGGATAACGGTGATCTTATGCTGCTCGCCCATAGCCACGCGCTGCTCTTCGTCGGGACGGTTTTCGAGCCGGTCCTGCAGCAGTCGCAGCATTTCTGCCGCGCTCTTGCCGGTGGCGCATACGATAAAGATGAATCCAAACTTCTGTTCATATGCGGCATTGCCGGCCGCCAGGTCGGCGATCGTTTTTTCGTCGGCGCTGTTCACACCCGATTGCTCGGCGCCCGCAAGGTGGGCGGTGGATGCAAACTTCTTACGAAGGCCTTCCACGTCGCCGATCTTCGGATGGTGGGTAAAGGCTTCGCGCCAGTCGGCCTCACTGCAGGTGTTGTACCAGGCAGTAGTGGCGCGTTCAATCAAATCTGCCTCGGTAGCAAAAGGAAATCCTTTCATGGTTTCCGCCACCCAGCGCCCGGCGCCACAGCAACTGCCTAGTGCCGCGGCAGCCTCGTCTTTCGTTTGTCTATTAAATTCCGCTAATGTCATTTTCGATCAGATTTTCGGTAGCGCCCTGGTTTTACCCCATCAGCACATTTCCCCGTTAGCTCATTATTCTCCCCCGCCCTGCTCCACCCAGCACCGGATCACTGCCCGCTCTTCCTCGGTCATGCCGGTCTTGTTTCCCTGCGGCATGTTTTTCGTCACCACTACGCGCTGGTAGATTTTGTCTTTGAGCCTGATGATATCCTGGGGCGTTTCATATTTCACCCCGTTGGGGGGAGCGGTGAAAACATCGTCGGTAGGCTGTGCGGAATGGCATTGCACGCAGCGCTGCTGCACGATGGCATGTACCTGCGCCATGGTGGCGGTTCCCTTGCATTCGCCCGGGTTTTTGGGCGGAGCCGTCATGAAGGCGGCGCCGAGCAGGATGAGTGCCGATACGGGCAGCACCCATACATTCAGTTGTCCCTTTTCGCGGAGGTTGAGCCAGTGTTTTACACCGGCAGTGCCTCCGGTGAGGATCATCAGCACGAGCCAGGGCTGCGCATGCCCGAAAGAACTCGGGAAATGATTGGAGATCATTACGAACAGCACCGGCAGTGTGAAGTAGTTGTTGTGCAGGGAGCGCAGGCCGGCAAATTTTCCCTTGGCCGGGTCGGGCGCCAGGCCGCGCTTTGCCGCCTGAACCATCGCTTTCTGCGCCGGGATGATGATAAAGAAAACGTTTCCCGCCATCAGGGTGCCCAGCATGGCACCGAAGTGAATAAAGGCGGCACGTCCGCTGAATACATGGGCGTAGAACCAGGCAAAGCCGGTAGCCACCAGCAGGCCCAGGAGCCCGAAAAGCGGCCCCTTTTTTACCAGCGGCGTTTTGCAGAGCAGGTGGTAGATGCCCCATGCCACAACGAAGGATCCGATGCCGATCGAAACAGCCGCCAGGGGCGACAGGTCCATCACGTTCTTATCAATCAGGAAGGCCCGCGCATTGAAATAATAGACCACGAAGAGCAGGCTGAAACCCGAAAGCCAGGTGAAGTAAGCTTCGTATTTGAACCAATGCAGGTCCCTGGGAATTTCTTTCGGCGCGATCTTGTATTTCTCCAGGTAATAGAAGCCGCCGCCGTGCACGGCCCAGAGGTTGCCCGCCAGCTCGTCGCGCAGCCCCCTGGTACGGTTCAGCGCATTCTCCAGGAAAACGAAGTAGAAAGAGGCGCCGATCCACGCGATGCCGAAGGTGATGTGCATGAGCCGCACCACTAGGTTAAGCCATTCCATCAGGTGACCTTCCCAGGGCGTGTCGCGCACCAGCCACCAGGTGAAATAAACGGCTGACAGTCCCACGATTACCATGGCGGTGTAGAGCATTCCCTGGTAGAGGCCAAGCTGGGTATGCCCGTCTTCATCGTCGGCCTCGTGGCGCGCCTGGGCCAGGGCAGGAAGCTTGTAGGAAAGGTTCACCAGCATGAAGAAGATGACCCCGAGGATCATGTAAACGGCAAAGTGCAGCATCAGTCTTTTGTTGGTGTTCCGAAGAGGCGGAGGCGGCTGATGCCGCCGTCGGGGAAGATATTCAGGCGGACGTGCGTCGCCGGGCCCACGGCCGCGATCTCGTTCATGAAGTCATGGATATTGTCGGCGCCCAGCTTTTGCTCGGGCATCAACGGTTGCCACGCGGCGTCGGACCGTAATGCGTCTTCGTCGGAAGCGGCATTGATCGCATCCAGGGAGCAGCGGTCGGGGTAATTGCCTTTGAAATGTGCGGTATCCACCACCACGCGGCTGATGATGCCGGGGTGGGCGAGGCGCAGCACCACCCAGTCGCGGTTATTGGGCGTCCGGTTGCGTTTCGTTTCCCAGCCGTCGCCCATATTGATGCCGCGGCCGGGCATCAGCAGGTTGCCCATGGCAGAAAAGAACATGTCGTTGCAGGCGATGGCCTGACCGCCGTTGATGGCCGCGGCAAGGTCTACCTGCGTGCCCCCGGGGACGGCGTTCCAGTCTTTTTCAACATGACCGTAGACTTTCAGGCGCGCTACGCCGCCATCGGGATAGATATGCAGGCGCAGGTGGCTCCAGGCCTCCGTAGAACTACAGGCGTAAAAGTTCTGGCTGCCGGGGTCGAGCGGCGATTTGGAAAGGATCTCGGTCCAGGCAACCGTTTCCCAGTCGGTTACGGCATCGGGGTTGTCGATGCGGGCCGCTTCGATTGATGCATGCGGTGGATGGTTGCCGAGAAAGAAGTTGGTATCGATGTCGAAGCCGGCGATGCGGCCCGGAGCCGCCAGCTGCACTACGCACCAGTCGTGGCCGGGCGTGCGCTTGCGGCGCGACTCCCAGCCATCCATCCACTTTCCGCGGTCGGTATACTTGTCGGTAATGAAAATGCCGCGTCCGGGCATGATGAGGTTCTCCTTTTCCGCGAAAAAATCGTCGGTGGCGTAGAGCACCTTCCCGCCGAGGCGGGCGGCCGCCAGGTCGGTGAGCTGCGCGAAGGCCGGTGCTTCTTTAATGATCTCGGTTACTTTCTGAAAAGCCATGTTGCTTTAGGTTGTTTTGGTTGCTGCGTATCGGTGCTGTCATAACCGGCTCCGATAATGGTATGTTGAACTTTCCCGTACAGCTGACGGTCAAGATAAGGACTTATTTTATGGCGATGCTTCAGGCCGGCGACACTGGTAACAAATTGCTCCTCCGGGTTCCAGATCACAAGGTCGCCATCGTAGCCGGCGCGGAGGTAGCCTTTACGGTGGCCGGCGCGCAGGAAGTTGGCGGGTGCTTCCGTGAGCAAGGGGATGAATTCTTCCAAAGTAAGCACGTTGCGCAGAGCCGTCCAGCTGGCGGGTAGCAGGAACTGGAGGCCCGCGATGCCGCCCCAGGCTTTCAGCAGGTTGCCCGTTTGCAGCTCCTTGATATCGGGTGGCGCCGGTGAATGGTCGGAGGCAACGAGGTCGAGCGTGCCGTCGCCAAGGGCGGCTTTCAGCTTTTCGTTGTTGGCCCGCTCGCGGATGGGCGGCGCGCATTTGTAGATCGTCTGGCCGTCGGGTATCGATTCTGCATCAAACAGCAGGTAATGCGGACAGGTCTCGGCGGTGAGCGGCAGGCCTTCCGCCTTTGCGGCAGCGATAAGGGGCAGCGCTTCTGCCGAAGATACATGCACGATGTGCACCGGGCAGCGGTGCCGGCGGCAGAGGTCGATCACCATTTCTACGGCGCGGTTTTCCCAGACCTTGGGCCGGCTGGCAAGGTAGGCGGCGTAGGAGCGTGGATCCAGTTCGAGGGCGGCTTTGGTGCCGGCCTCATCGAGCTCGCAGTGCGCCAGCAGCGGCACATTGCGCCGTGCCAGCAGGGGCGCGACCGCCTCCAGGTCTGCAGCCGTTACGTTGGGAAACTCGTCGATGCCCGAATGCGTCAGGAAGGCTTTTACGCCAAGCACGCCGGCGTTGATCAGGGATTCTATCTCACCCCCATTTCCGGGCACGAGCCCCGCATAGAAGCCCACGTTGGCAAAGAGCTTATCGCGGGAGGCGGCGAGCTTTTCCTCGAAGGCGGCCAGCGTGGTGGTTACGGGGGAAGCATTGAGCGGCATGTCTACGATCGTGGTGATGCCGCCCGCCAGCGCCGCGCGGGTTGCGGTTGCAAATCCTTCCCATTCGGTACGCCCCGGCTCGTTCACATGTACGTGCACGTCGATAACGCCGGGCATCAGCACCGAGTTACCTGCATCCAGAAAGGGGATGTCTTCCGCTACTTCGCAGCGGCCCGGCTCAACCCGTGTAATCAACTGGTCCTGTATAAATACGGTAGCAGGCTGCAGCCGGCCGTCGAGCCAGCAGCGGTCGCTATAGATTGCTTGTTCGGTCATTGTTTCTGGTAAAGTCCCATCAATACTTTTTCAGGTGTCATCGGGGCGCTGTAGGGCAGCACGGCCTTCGGGTTGAAGGCAAGCGCAGCGTCGCGTAGTGCGAAATAGGCGCCGATACCGTACATCAGCGGCGGCTCGCCCACGGCCTTGGAGCCCTGGATCGCCAGCGGATCGGGCTCGGGCGCAAGGAAGCGTACATCGAGTGTGCGCGGCACCGAGTAGATATCGGGGATCTTGTAGGTGGAAAGCGCGTTGGAAAGCAGGCGGCCCTGCTCGTTGTACACCACTTCTTCCATCGTCATCCACCCGATGCCCTGCACGATGCCGCCTTCGCACTGGCCCAGGTCGATCAGCGGGTTGATGCTGCTGCCAAAGTCGTGCACAACCTGCACACCGTCCACCACGTAGGTGCCCCGGAGGCAGTCGACCGTTACTTCCGTTATGGCGGTGCCATATACATGGTAGGCGAAGGGATGACCTTTTTCCTTTGTCTTGTCGAAATGGATTTCGGGTGTGGCATAATGGCCTTTCGCACTCAGGTTGACGCGCTTCATAAAAGCGTCCCTTACCAGCGCTTCCCAAAGGAGGTCGGTAGCGATGCCATTGGCGTAGACCCGCTCTTCGCGGATGCTGATCTCGCTGTCGTCGCCCTCTCCAAGCAGGATGCGGGCAACGCCGCGAAGGCGGGCCATCAGCTGGCGGCAGGCTTCTTCCACGGCCCGCCCGTTGAGATCGGCAGTGGCGCTGGCGGCGGAAGGTGACGTATTGGCAACGCGGGTTGTGTTGGTGCTTTCGAGGCGGATGCGGTTGCGCGCGATTCCAAGCGCGCCGGCAGCGGCCTGCAGCATCTTGGTATTCACACCCTGGCCCATCTCTACCGCGCCCGTGCTCACGCTCACGCTGCCGTCCCAGTAGATATGGATCAGGGCTCGGGCCTGGTTCATCATCGTGTTGGTGAACGAAATGCCGAAGCAAATGGGCATCAGCGCGAGGCCTTTCTTTTGCCACGTGTTTGCCTCGTTGAATGATGCCACCCGCTCCCGGGTCGTCTCAAGCCGGAATGTTTCAGCCGCTTCTTCCCAGCAGCGCTCCGCGCGGCAGCGTTGCACTACCTGGCCATAGGAAAATTCATAGCCGTCGGTCATGAGGTTGCGCCGCTGGAGGTCGCATACAGGCATGCCCAGCGCGCGGGCGGCGTGGTCGATGGCGGCTTCGATCATGAACATGCCCTGCGGCCCGCCGAAGCCCCGGAAGGCGGTATTGGGCGGCAGGTTGGTGCGGCAGGAGTGCGTGGTGAGGCTCACATGTTCGATGCCATACGTATTGGTACCGTGAAAGAGCGTGCGCTCCTGGATGGCGGGCGACAGGTCGGCGGCGGCGCCACCGTTCTGGTAGTAGGTCGCTTCAAAGGCGACTATCCTATCGTCGGCATCGAGGCCGATGCGGTAGTCGCAGTGATAGGGGTTGCGCTTGCCGCTCATGCGCATATCCTCCATGCGGTGCGGCACGCATTTAACGGGCCGGTGCAGGTGGTACACGGCCAGCGCGGCCATGGCGGCCCACATCGCGGCCTGGTCTTCCTTGCCGCCAAAGCCGCCACCAAGGCGCGTTACATCTACTTCCACGCTGTGCATGCCGCGGCCGAGCAGGTGGGCTACGGTTTCCTGCACATGGCGCAGGCCCTGCGTGGATGACCACACACGGATCCGGTCGCCTTCCAGCGGCTGCGCATAAGCGCCGTGCGTTTCGAGGTAGAGGTGCTCCTGGCCGCCGGTCTCGGCCCTGCCTTCAAATACATGCGCACAGGTAGCAAATGCCGATGCCACAGAACCTTTTTCGAAGTGGCGCGAGCCGCAAAGCAGCAGCCCCTGCGCATAGGCTTCGCGCGGGTTGGTGATCACCGGCAGCGGGTCGATCTCGGTTACGATCAGCTTCAATGCTGCCTCTGCGGCGTCCTCGTTTTCGGCTACCACCAGTAGCAGGGGCTGGCCGGCAAAGATGACGGTGTCTTCGGCCAGCAGCGGTTCGTCGGGAATGATGCCGCCGATATTGTTATGGCCGGGAATGTCTTTACAGGAAAAGATGCGCACGACGCCCGGGACCCTGGCGGCAGCGCTCCAGTCGAGACGCCGGACGGTGCCGTGGGCCACGGGGCTGTCGTATATTTTTGCAAACAGCGTTCCTTCGAGCAGGGGCAGGTCATCGAGGTAAAGTGAGCGGCCGGTAACGTGGCCCGCCGCATCAATGTTGACCACGGGCTGCACTTTTTCTCCGGGATGAATTTCGGTGATCATGCGGGCAAGAGGTTTTGAAGGATGAGGGGAGCAAGGCCGGCGCGCTGCAGGTGGGCGGCCAGCAGCTGGCGAAGCAGCAGGCGCTTGTATTCAGCCGTGCCGCGGGCGTCTGAGATGGGACTGATCTCCTCGTTAACGACACGCAACGCCTCATCGAATACTTCCGGTTCCCAGCGTTTGCCGGTGAGATAGGCAACCGTGGCAGCGAGGTATTTCGGCGTGGGGCCGACGCCCCCGGCGGAGAGGTGGATGCTCGTGATGGTTCCATCCGGATCGAGCCGCATCTGGCAGGCCGAGTTCACCGAAGCGATGTCGAGCCAGGTCCGTTTGGACACTTTTTCAAAATTGTAGTAGTCGTTTTCCGCAGGTACCTTGAAGCTGACGGACCGGACCAGTTCGCCCGGCGCTTTGTCGAGCTGCTTGTATCCTTTATAGAAGTTCCGGAGTAGCACGGTGCGTTCGCCGGAAGGCCCGCTCAGCGTCAGTTCGGCGTCGAGCGCCAGCAGGAAGATTGTAAGGTCGCCGATGGGGGAGGCGTTGACCAGGTTGCCGCCAACCGTAGCCATATTGCGGATGGGCGTGGAGGAAACGAGTTTTATGTATTCCGGAAGATGGGGGAATGCTTTCCGGACGATGGGCGATTCGAGCAACTGGGATACGGTAACGGCGCCCCCCAGGTGCAGCCTTCCGTCGCGGAGCACAATGCCGCGGAGTTCCGCCTGGTCCGAAACAAGACGAAGCGCGCTCACCTTGACGGCATGCGGACGCTGCACCACAAGATCGGTGCCCCCGCCAATGGTAAGGGTGTCGGTGGACATGGCAGTATCGGGATCTGCCGGCTTCAACGCCTGGAGCCGTTCGTCAATGGTGGAGAAATAGTGCGGCAGAAAGCCGTTCGACACGAGCCAGTCCGTGGTGCCGGTGGCGGGTTTTTCCTGCACTGCGTCGGTGATGATCTGTGCCGCCCGTTCAATCGATTTATAGCCGGTGCAGCGGCAGATATTGCCGTCCACCGATGCGATGGCTTCTTCGTAAGCCCTTGCCTGCGGGTGCAGCACAAAGCCGGTGAAGGAAAGCACGAAGCCGAGGGTGCAGAAACCGCACTGGGTGCCGTTGGCATTCACCATCGCCTGCTGCACGGGCGAAAGAGCGTTCATGTTGAGTCCTTCTACCGTTACAATATGCTTGCCCGACGCGTTGCCGAGCGGCATCAGGCAGGATGTGGCGGAGCGATAGGTAAGGCGGCCGTCTTCGAAATCGCCCACCAGCACGGTGCAGGCGCCGCAGTCGCCTTCGCGGCAGCCGATCTTGGTACCGGTAAGCCGCTTGTGGTAACGCACGAAGTCGAGCAGCGTGCTGCCGGCGGCAAGGTCGGTCTGCACTTCGGAATCATTCAGGAGGAAGCGGATCATCAGTATTCGGTTTTTAGTTCGCTCTGCGCCCATTTACGAAAAGCGCCAATGGCTTCGTCGCGCAGCAACTGGCTGGTGAAAAGCTTGCGCTCGCTTACCGGGCGCGCGATCTCCTCGTAGATAAACTGGTCGTCGAACTGTACGGCGGCGGCATCTTCCTTGGTGTTGGCATAAAAGAGCCGCGACGGGCGCGCCCAATAGATGGCACCCAGGCACATCGGGCAGGGTTCGCAACTGGTGTAGATGTCGCAGCCGTCGAGCTGAAAGGTGCCCAGGGCCTGGCAGGCGGCGCGGATGGCCACTACTTCGGCATGTGCGGTGGGGTCGTTGGTGGCGGTGACCGAGTTGGCACCGCGGGCGATGATCCTGCCGTCTTTGACCACTACGGCGCCAAAGGGGCCGCCGCGGCCGGTGTCGACGTTCTCTTCGGAAAGGCGGATCGCCTCCCGCATAAAAGCAAGCTCCTCATTCATACGCAAGCAGAGTTTTGAAAAGAGTAAGGCGATAAATATAAGAAAACCGGCAGAAGATCCGCGAATCGTCATGGCGACATTTTCCCGCCTATACCAACCTGGTAACCGCTACGGTTGTAATTCGCTTGCGTGAAAACGCGTCGTACTATCTTGTCGGATGTTCTCTTATGTGATTATCCTGGCAGCGGCGCTGCTCGCGGTCTTGCTCCGGAAGCTGACGCCGGCGGCCGGCGCCGCGGGTGCCGCGGTGGCGGTATTTATGTATCTCGGTCTGGGATATTGCGGCCTGGCCCTGTTGGGCGCTTTTTTTCTGCTGGGCACAGCCGCCACTTCCTATAAAGGTGCGTGGAAACAGGAGCTTGGCCTGCGGGAAGCCGCCGGAGGGCGCCGCGTGGCGCAGGTGCTGGCCAATGGCGGTGCGGCCGCTACCGCCGCCCTTGGTGCCGCAGTTGCGGGTCGGTACCACCGGCCCGGATGGGTAATCGATCCTTCGCGGGTGCACCTATTGCAGGTGATGGCAGCGTCGGCGCTCAGCGCAGCCACGGCCGATACGCTTGCCTCCGAGCTGGGCAATGTGTTTGGCCGCAATTACTTCGACCTGCGCTCGCTTCGTCGCGGCACCCGGGGCGCCGACGGTGTGGTCAGTCTCGAAGGAACGGTGGCGGGCTTTACCGGGAGCTGTGTAATCGCTGCAATCTATTACTGCGGGCTGCACCAAAGCATCCGGGCAGCGCTGGTCATTGTCGCCGCGGGCACCTTCGGCAACCTGCTCGATTCCTGGCTGGGCGCCACGCTGCAGCGCTCGGGCCGCCTGTCAAATGACGGCGTCAATTTTTTCAATACGCTGGCGGCGGCGCTGTTCGCGGCGCTGCTATTGCTTTTATAATCTGCAAACAGCAACGCCGCGATACGGTCGCTTCTCTTAGCTGCCGCGGTTAGCGCCGGTGGAGCGCACTTTCTTGGGTGCGCCGGCGGGCTTCGACATATTGCCGCCGCCACCGGTCATAAACTGCGAGCCCTTGCCTTGCGGCTTCTGTGTTTTACCAGAGCCCTTCCCGTTCTTCTTGTTATTGTTGTTCAGAATCGACATGGCAGATGTTTGTTGCCAAATCTAGGCAATTGCGGGTTAACACGCAACGCATAAGCCTGGTGGTCATCACTTTGCGGATTGCTGGCGGGCGAGTTTGCGCACCTGCGCGCGAAACAGCAGGACGGCGATCATCAGGGCCGATACGAGCCCGAGCGATACAGCATCCGTTGTGCTCAACCTGAAGCCCGCCACCGGCGGCGTGGAAGCGAATGCGGCGGTGCTGCTGACAAGTGCGAGGAGAGCGAGGGTCATCTTCATTTTCATGATCGGAAATTTGAGGTTGATCGATACTGCAAGATTCGGCTCAAATTTTCCCGGCGCGGCTTACCTGCTTCAGCTTCAAAACTGATTTTTGTCAGGATGAAAAAAGCCGGCGGTTGCCGGCTTTGGATTATTGTACCTGGAAGGGCACGCTTTTCTTCAGCAGGTGCCCGTCGTGATCAAGATAGAGCGTGAAGTTGGCTTCCATACTCTGTGGTGCCGTGCGGTCGTTTATCCAATATGCATTGATCCGGAGCGTATCGTTGTGATCGTGGATGTGCTCAAACCAGATATTGGCGGTGTCGTTCGCCTTGCGCACAAATACATCGTAGCCGTGTATGTTTTCGGTAGAAATGGCGGTTGCTACAAAACGTACGGTGTCGCCGTTGCGGTAGGTACCGCCTGCGGTGGGCTGCGCAATGTCGAGCGTGGCGACCGGGATAATATCATCTGTTGGTTCCACGTCGCCGGAGTGCTTGGAGCATGCCATTAACGGGAGTGTAAGCAGGAGTATGTTTCTGAACATGATGTTTTTTCTCTGAGTGAATACGTTTCTTAAAAGGAAAAGGAGGCGTGCGCCGAAAATTTAGGCTCCGCGCTGATCTGGCCGTCGGCAAGGTGCTGGCCGGCCGCAAACTGGTAGTTTAGGCCCAAAGTAATTGCCCGGGTGCTCAGGTCGATGCCTCCACCGGCGTAAGCTACGGTACCGCCCGAGTGCCGCTGAAGCACATTGTGGTCGGCATCGCGGCTGAGCGCTTCGTGGCTGAGCTGCAGGTAGGGCAGGAGCGACCAGTTGGCCCATTCGTAGCGCCAGGCCGCCAGCAGGCTCAGGTTCAGCACATCGCCATACCGGAAGCCATCGGCATTCGACGTATTGTACTTATACGATCCGCCGGCACCGAAGAGCCATTTACCGGTGCTGATGCGGTAGGAGCCGTTGACGATATAGTCGGTGCTCCCGGTGCCGAGCTGGAAATTCTGGTCGGCGGCCTTATTGGTGCCGGCAGGAGTAAACCGGCCCGTTGCCAGCTTCAGGCCCGCGCCCGCAAGCACCGTATGGCGGACTTTTTCCGTGGAATGATCCCATACCTTGTATTGGGCCAGCAGGGTGATGTCACCAAGGCCGCTCAGGGTCCGGTTGCCCGACTCCGAACGGAGCATATTCTGCTGCCACGGGAGCAGCGCCAGCAATTGCAGCTTTTTGCCAACCCGGTACTGCCCGCTGAGCAGGATACTGCGGTAGGTTTCCCTGCTTGGCGCGTCGTCGATGGGGAAGGTGCGGTAACTCCGGGAGATATATGAAAGCCCGATATAGCTTTTGGAAAGGTGCGGAAAGAGATAGGGGTTATAGTTGCTGACGCCACAGCCGCAGATATCGCAGGCCCGTGCAGGCGCAGCAAGCAGCAGGCTGCAGGGCAGCACAGCGTAAACGAGTTTTTTCATGTCGCCGTTTTGAAATGAAGAATTGCGTGTCCTTGATGCGGATCAGGCAAGCGGCGGACGAAACACAGCGCTCCCGTGCGGCTGTGGGAATAAAGAACGGGGGTGATCGATGTGGTTGATACGGGATGCAAGTGGTTGCGCCAGGGCCACTTCATAGCGGTGTTGCGGCCAGGCAACTTCCAGGAATTTGGCTTTGCCGGCCGTGCCTGCCGACTTCTGCTCTTCAGCCATCCGTTTCATCAGCTGGCATTTGCCGCGGCATTTGAGCTGGGGACGGTTCCGGTTTTCGCAAAGCTTCGCCGCGATCCAGGCCTGATTGGCACGGAACTCCGCCAGGATGATCCATTTCCCGAAGGATTGGACCAGCACGAGCAGGAGCAATATGGGAACCAGCAGGAATTTCATGAGCGCGTGCAAATATCTGCCATTAGTACTTCGCGAAGGCGTGATTTTCCTCATGATCCTGATAAAAATCAGGCCGGCCATTGACAAGGGAGACCATAAGCGCCGAGCCGCCCTTCGAGTTTTGCGCGATGAATCCTGCCCTCGATGCCATGGCCGGGCGGCGCTGGCGCCGGCTGCTGCGCTGGTCGTTCGCTAACCTCCTGGTGGTGGCCTTGTTTGGCCTGTTGCTCCGGGCGATGCCCTTCCTGCCGCCGCTTCCTTTCAGCTACCGCAACCTCCTGCACGGCCACTCGCATTTTGCCTTCGGGGGATGGGTGCAGCCTGCATTGTTCGGCTTGCTGCTTCGCTACTTTCCCCTGCTTGCCGAAAACGGGAGGGGGCGACACTGGACCATCGTATCGGTGCTGGTGATCGCATCGGCATGGGGCATGCTGCTTTCGTTTCCCGTTCAGGGCTATGGTAGCGTCAGCATTGCCTTTTCCACGCTTTCACTCGCGGCCGGTATCTATGCCGCAGTGCTGGCATGGCGCGCGCTCGCGGAAGCGCCAGCGTCAGCGGCGCATTCATTTATAAAGTGGGGCTTTATCTGGATGACCCTTTCTGCGATCGGGCCTTTTGCCACCGGCCCTATTGCCATAATGAAGGGTGTTGACTCGCCCCTCTTTCGCGACGCGGTTTATTTCTACCTCCACTTTCAATATAATGGTGCGTTCTCGTTTTTCGTGCTTGCCCTGATGCTCCGGGCCGGGATCGTGCGCACAAGCGGGCAAAGCTCGCGAACGGTATTTCTACTGTTCAATGCGTCGGTGGTGCCCACTTTTGCTTTGTCGGTTTTGTGGCATAACCCGGGCCCGGCCTGGAATTTCGCAGGCGCGGCCGGCGCCGGGTTGCAGCTTGCCGGGTATGTTGTGCTGCTGGGCGGGTTCAGGCGGGGGCAACATCTGATGGCCACGGTCAGCCTGTCGGCGCTTGGCCTGAAACTCTTGCTGCAGTTCCTCAGCGCGCTTCCGGCGGTTGCCGCGCTCGCGGCCGCTCAGCGGGGTTTCGTGATTGCCTACCTGCACCTCGTGCTGCTGGGTTTTATCAGTTGCTTTGTGTTTTCCCAGGTAAGCGGAAGCCCCCGCTGCCGGCGCGGGGGCTTCCTGTTTCTTGCGGGCTTCGCCGCTACCGAGTTACTGCTGGCGATGAACGCATCCGGCCTTTATTTCCCGCAAAACGGAGCGGTGTTGCTGGCGGCAAGCGGACTGCTCCCCACCGGCATTGCCTTTATGATTGCGGGTATGCGGCTGCCTTCGGAAAAAGCAGGTTATTTTCCAGGTGCACGTGCCGGTGCAGGTCTTGCGCAAAGTCCCCCAGGGCCGCGATCGCCATCCGGTGCGTGGTGCAGGCGCCTTCAGGCGCCGTATAATCCTTGGTGAGTTGCCGGATCTTTGCGGTAAGCGTGCCGGCACGGTCATGCTCGGATTCCATCACTGCTACCGGCCCACTGATAGCGCTTCCGGCAAGCGAGCCGGCTTCAACGAGGCGGATCCGCGGGAACAGAACCTGTTCTTCTTTTTGCATGTGTTCTGTCAGGCCTTCCAACAGTTCCGCAAACAGATGGTAGACCTCAATGATATACGGAAGGCGGTCGCCATGCTTCGATGCGACGCGTGCCAGGTAATGCGCCACCTGCGGACCGTTTACTTTCACGTAGGTGTGGTGTACGCGCTGGATGTAGCCGGCGAGCTCCGACAGGCCAAAGCTGTCAAAATTCGGTGCGGCGTCCGGTGCCGCGGTTGCGTTTTCCAGTTCGGCGATAAGTGTACCCGGGTCGATGCCTTTTTCCGAGCAGGCATCGGCAAGTGGGCGTTTGCCCTTGCAGCAAAAGTCGAGACCATGCCGCTCAAATACGCGGGCGGCGCGAAAGTCGTTGCTGACGATTTGCGAAAGGGTAAGGCCGGTTTCAATTTGCATGCTGTATCAATTTTCAGTGAAAGATGATTTTTAGCGCGCGGCATCGTTCGGGTGTGTCCTGCAAAAGCGATCGGGTCAAAGCTAGCCGGGGGCGGCAGGCGGGTGGGTGAGGCTTGTCAAACGCCCGGTTGATAGGTGTCAACAGCTGAGAAAGCTGCTTTTTTTCAGTTCAACGTATGACACAGGTCATGTTTCGCGCCGGAAGGGCCGGGTAGCTTTGTTGCTTCATATGCTGTTTTCAAAATCATTCGGATATGCCCTGCGGGGCATCCTTTATATCGCCGCCTCCCAACAGGAGGGCCGCCCGGTGCAGGTAGAAGACATTGCCCGGGAGCTGGAAGTGCCCAAATTCTTCCTGGCCAAGATCCTGAAGGGACTGGTTAAGGAGGGCTTCCTGGCTTCTCTCAAAGGCCCCCGTGGCGGCTTCCGGGTGCCTGCTTCCTCGCTGAATCGTCCGCTCATCGACCTGCTGGCTGCCACCGACGGCCTTGAGAACTTTCATGCCTGCGTATTGCAGCAGAAGGCCTGTAACCCCGCCAATCCCTGCCCGCTGCACCCGCACGTGCGCGAGATGCAGAACTGTCTCCGCGATATGCTCACCAAAACACTTATGAGCAGCTTTCTCAACGACGGTCCGGAAGTATTGCTCCGCAGCCTGGGCACCGACCGGACCGGGATAGCGCTCCTTACCAGCAACTAGTTCTGTATGCCGACAAAATCCGTCTCCGAGCTGGTGCGCGACGATTACCGCGCCGCCGACGTTTTTAAGAAGTGGGGGATCAATTACTGCTGTGGCGGTCATGCGCCGCTCGCGGAGGTATGCCGGATCCCCGGCTTCGACCAGGAACTCATCGAAGCCGAGCTGCGCGACGCCCGCCGCGGGCGCAGCCTCCCGGCTTCCATCGACTCTATCAACTGGCCCCTTCCGTTCCTGGTTGATTATATCCAGCATGTGCACCACAGTTTTGCCCGAAATGCCGGCCTCCGGCTGCAACAGCAGCTCGAAAGCTTCGTGCCGGGTCATCTTAAAAAATATCCCTACCTCGCCGAAGTCCAGGATGCATTCAACCTCCTGATGGTTCAGCTGCTGGAGCACATGCGTGACGAAGAAGAGCGCGTTTTTCCTTACCTGCGGCAGCTTTTCAGTGCTTATGAGAGTAAGGAATCGTACGGCAAACTGTTCGTGCGCACCCTGGGCCGCTCGCTCGACACCGTGCCGGAAGAGCACCGGCGGATCGAAGCAGCCTTACTGAATCTTCGGTCGCTCACCGGCCACTATACCTTTGCCGAAGCCGCTTGCACCAACCACCAGGTGATCTATCACTGCCTTCGCGAGTTTGATGAAGACCTGGTGCAACACATGCATCTCGAGAATAATGTGCTGTTTCACCGGGTGGCGGAAATGGAAAAAGAACTGCGTGCGCTTTGAGGAAGGGCTTTAAGTTTGTGCAAAACCCCGCTCCGTGAAAATGCCGCAGCTTTCCCACCGGCAGGCTTCCTGGCTTGCCGCGATCGCTTTCTTCCTCACCATCGCCCTCAACTGGTGGATGCCGGGCTATTCCATCAGTCTCAGCGGTTTGCTGGTGGTGATCTTCCTGTCGGTTTTTGTAAGCACGCGCAGCTCCACCATTATTGCCGGCGTGGTAAGCGTCATTGTTGTGCTGGGCTTCATGTTCTATTCCATCAGCAAGCAGCAGGGCGACAGTTGGACGCAGTACGGCTTTACCGCACTTATGATCGTGTTCACCACGCTCATCGTACTATATATCAAGAGCCTCATCTCCGCCATGCAATTCGACAAGTCGCACATGACCTCCCTGTTCGAAAATGCCACTGAGGGTATCATCCTTACCAATAGCCATGCGGAGATCATATTGATAAACCCGGCGGCTACGCGCATGTTCGGGTATGATGAAGAAGAGCTGATCGGCAAGCCTGTAGAAACCCTGCTGCCCAAGAAATACCGCGCCGGCCACGTGCAGCTGCGCGACCATTTTTACCACAACCCCAGCAACCGCCGCATGGGGTCCGGCCGCGACCTCAACGGGCAGCGCCGCGACGGTTCCAACTTCCCGGTGGAGGTGAGTCTTTCTTCGTACAAGCAGCAGGACAACCAATACGTGATCGCCTTTATCGTGGATATTACCCACCGCAAGGAGATCGAGCAAAGCATGCTGGATCAGCAGCAGCAGCTCGAGAAGGTCACCAGCGACGTGCGCAAGCTCAATTCAGAACTGGAAGCCAAAGTGGAGGAGCGGACCCTTATCCTGAAGGAAGCCCTGCAACGGCTCGAGCAATCGCAGGCCGAGCTGAGCGAGGCGCTTGACAAGGAGCGGCAGCTCAACGAGATCAAGAGCCGCTTTGTGTCGATGGCGTCGCACGAGTTCCGGACGCCGCTCAGCGCCGTGCTTTCTTCGGCATCGCTGCTTGCCAAGTATACCACATCGGAGCAGCAGCCCAACCGCGACAAGCACATCAACCGCATCCGCGACTCGGTGAAGCACCTCAACGACCTGCTCGAGGACTTCCTCTCGCTGGGTAAGCTCGACGAGGGAAGGATCGGCGCGCAGCCGGTTCCCTTCAACCTCCCGGAAACGGTGAACGATACCATCGACGACGTGCGCGGCCTGGTGAAGGACGGCCAGGAGATCCGCTTCGCCCACCAGGGCGCCGAGCGCGTTTTCAACGATAAAAAGCTGCTTCGCAATATCCTCATCAACCTGGTGAGCAACGCGTTGAAGTTCTCCGACCCCGAGGGCGAAGTGCTGGTGGAAAGCCATGTGAACGGCGAAACAGCCGAGATCACCGTCATCGATAAGGGCATTGGTATTGCCGAGGAAGATCAGCAGCACCTTTTCTCGACCTTTTTCCGCGGTAAAAACGCGATCAACATCCAGGGTACGGGCCTTGGCCTGCACATTGTGAAACGCTATACTGACCTGATGGGGGGCACCATCAGCCTCCGGAGCAGACTGGGAGAGGGGACGACCGTAGTTGTCCGGTTCCCGGTACGCCTCAAGGAAGAAGGGGCCGAAAATGGCAACCGGTTTTAAAAGTTCCGGAACCCGGCACCGGTGCTGGTTAACGAACAGAATTAATACTCAACAGACGCTTTATTTATATGGGAAAGACGATTCTTGTTATTGACGACAACAACGACCTGCGGGAAAACACCGCCGAGATCCTCGACCTGGCGGGCTACACCACCCTTACCGCCGAAAACGGCAAGCGGGGCGTGGAAGTGGCCAACCGCGAAAAGCCCGACCTCATCGTATGCGATATTATGATGCCGGAGCTTGATGGCTACGGGGTGCTGCACCTGCTCCGGAAAAACCCCGACACCGAGCGGATCCCCTTTATTTTCCTGACCGCCAAAACCGAGCGCAGCGACTTCAGGAAGGGGATGGAAATGGGGGCCGATGACTATGTGACCAAGCCTTTTGAAGATATCGAGCTGCTCAACGCCATCGAGGTGCGGCTCAAAAAGAGCGACGTGCTCAGCCACAACTACGCACCTTCCGCGCAGGGTCTTTCGCAGTTCGTAAAGGATGTGAAAGATTCGGGCATGCTCCAGCAGCTCAGTGGTCAATACGACGTGGAGCACTTTGCCCGCAAACAGACCGTGTATGCCGAAGGCAAGCGGCCGCGCTTCCTCTATTACCTCGTAAGCGGCAAGGTGAAGGCTTTCAAGGTGCACGAGGATGGCAAGGAATACATCACCGACCTTTTCAGCGCGGGCGATTTCATCGGCTATAAAGCCCTGATCGAGGATGCGAATTATGATGATACTGCCACGGTGCTGGAAGACGGCGAACTGATGCAGATACCGCGCGATGAGTTCCTGCAGCTTATCCACAGCGATATCAGCATTGCCGCCAAGTTCATTCAGATTATGACGCAGAACGTAAAGGAAAAGGAGGAGCGCCTGCTCAACCTGGCCTACAGCTCGCTCCGGAAGCGGGTGGCCAAGGCCCTGGTGGACATCCACGCGAAGTTTTACAGCCAGCGCCCCGATTCGGTCATCGAGTTCTCCCGCGACGATATTGCCCAATATATCGGCACCGCCACCGAGTCGCTCATCCGCACGCTCAGCGACTTCAAGAGCGAAAAGCTGATCGACATCAAAAGCGGTAAGATCTCTATTATTAACCTGGAGAAGCTGAAGAACCTATTGTATTGAACTGTCGGGAAGGCCCGGTGAAATCCAAAGGCGTCGCTTGCGCGACGCCTTTGGCGTCATTGCGAGCGCAGCGAACCAAACTCCGGCTTTACGCAGGGTGTTCGCAGGCCGAGAAGTTGCGCATTGAAGCTTTTCCAGGTAAGGTCAGTCTTCAGGTCGGGGAGTTTGCTTCGCTGCGCTCGCAATGACAGGCTGCGCCTGTCCGCTGTGCCTGATTACACTCGTTCTCCCACCTAACACGGGTCATTTTCCCCGCGACCACGTCCGGGTAGTTTTGTGTTATGAAACCGGAAGCCGTGAGTCCCTTGTTGGTGCGTAAATACAATCAGCCCGTGCCGCGCTATACCAGCTATCCAACCGTGCCGTACTGGCAGGAAGGCATCAATGTCGATGCCTGGAAGGACGTATTCCGCGAAACCTTTCACCAGGAGAACCATACGCAGGGTATCTCGCTTTATATCCACCTTCCGTTTTGTGAGTCGCTGTGTACCTACTGCGGCTGCAATAAAAAGATCACCACCAACCATTCGGTGGAGGAGGAGTACCTCCTGGCGATCGCAAAAGAGTGGAAGCTTTACCGCAAGCTGATGCAACAAACACCGGTCATCCGCGAGCTGCACCTCGGTGGGGGTACGCCCACGTTTTTTTCGCCGCGCAACCTGCAGCGGCTGCTTGACAGCATTCTTCGCGACAGCATCGTGCATCCCCAGCATGCCTTCAGCATCGAGGGGCATCCCAATAACACTACGCCGGCTCACCTGAAGGTGCTTTTCGAGGCCGGCTTCCGCCGCATCTCTTACGGGGTCCAGGACCTCGATCCGGAAGTGCAGCGCGTCATCAACCGCGTCCAGCCCTTTGAGCGGGTGCAGGAAGCCACGGAGGCGGCGCGCGATGCGGGCTTCACGTCGGTCAACTTCGACCTGATTTACGGCCTGCCGCTGCAGACACTTGAAAGCATCGAAAACACCATTGGTGCCGTGATCAAACTGCGGCCCGACCGCATTGCCTTCTACAGCTATGCGCACGTGCCCTGGACGAGCCGCTCCCAGCGTCTCTTTGACGAAAGCCACCTGCCCTCACCCGAAGAGAAGATCCTGCTCTACCTTAAAGGAAAGGAGCTGCTTATAGCCGCCGGCTACGAAGACATCGGCATGGACCATTTTGCCCTGCCCGGCGACGAGCTCGCCCGTGCCCGCGCCGAAGGGCGCCTGCACCGCAATTTTATGGGCTACACTACCCAGGATACCGGCCTGCTGCTTGGTCTCGGTGTATCCAGCATCTCCGATGCCGGCGGTGCCTATGCCCAGAACGCGAAGACGCTCCACGATTATTACGCCGACATCAACAAGGGAGTGCTGAGTGTGAAAAAAGGATATTTTCTCAATGAGGAAGACCGGGTGTTCCGGAAATACATCCTCGATATCGCCTGCCGTGGCGCGGCGCGCTTTCGTTCCGATGATGCGGCGCTGTTGCGGCAGTATAGCTTCCCGCTGCTGCAACCTCTTTCGGAAGACGGGCTGCTTCTCTGGAACGAGCAGGGGCTGCAGCTGACCGGCCCTGGCTACCAGTTTCTCCGCAATGTTTGCGCCGCCTTCGACCTGCACCTCCTGCGGGGCGCGGCTTCCGGCAACGGCACCGGGCGCTTCAGCAAGGCGATCTGACCCTGAACTGGCTTTGCACCAAACGAACAAGGGATGCCACCGGCATCCCTTGTTAACTATCTTTTATTCCGCGCACCGTGGCGGCTCCCGGTTATGCCATGGACACCTGGTCTGTAATATCCTGCATCGAGATGCCCAGGTGGCTGTCGTCGTACACACATTCACCATTCTTGATCACAAGCACCTGCGGCGATTCGTGGTTGACACCAAAGTGCTCCGCAACCTTAAGGGACAGGGGACGATGGGTAAGCACATCGAGGAGGTAAAACTCCGAGCCCGCCGGGGCGGCGCCCTTGTTTACCCGCTGAAAAGCCACATTGGAAATGGAGCAGCGCGTGCTGTGCTTGAAAATAACCTGGGGCAGCTCCCTGGAGCGCTCAACAAGCCCGGTAAGTTCTTCTTCCGAGGTAAGATGTTTCCACTGCATGGGCCTTAGATTTTCGAGCTCTGCGATTGCTTGAATGCGGTGGCAGGGCATCCGTACTTGCTGCGCGAGGTAAAGCAGGAGCTCATGGTGAGCGCCAGTGCGCCAAGCAGGACCAGGGATGTGATTTTGTTTTTCATGACAAGGGGTTTGACCGTAAACGGATTAATATTGCCGGATACTTTTGCAAAAATAGCAATGAATATCCACTTTATTTCCATAGGCGGCTCGGTGATGCACCAGCTCGCCATAGCACTGAAGCGAAAAGGATACCAAATTACCGGGTCCGACGACGAGATCTTTGAGCCGGCCCTTTCCAACCTGCGCGCCGAAGGCATCCTGCCCGCCGAAACCGGCTGGGTGCCCGAAAAAGTGCACCCCGGGCTCGACGCCGTCATCCTCGGGATGCATGCCCGCGAAGACAATCCCGAGCTCATCCGCGCAAAGGAGCTCAGGCTCCCGATCTATTCCTTTCCCGAATACATCTACCAGGAAAGCCGCGACAAGAAGCGTGTGGCGGTGGGCGGCTCGCACGGCAAGACCACTACAACGGCGATGATCATGCACGTGTTGCGTGCCGCCGGCCGCGATTTCGACTACCTCGTCGGCGCCCGCCTGGCCGGCTTCGACCAGTCGGTGAACATCACCGACGCGCCGGTGATCGTGTGCGAGGCCGACGAATACTCCGCCTCGGCCATCGAGCGGCGCCCCAAGTTTCATTTCCTCTTTCCCCATATCGCCATCCTTACCGGCATCGCCTGGGACCACATCAATGTGTTTCCCACCTTTGACAATTACCTGGAGCAATTCCGGATTTTCATCGGGATGATTGAAAAAGACGGTATTCTTATATACAATGAAACCGACGAAACGCTGGCGCAGCTGGTGGAGGAAACCCGCCGCCCCGATATCCGCTACGCACCCTACGGCGTGCCGCAGCACCGCATCGACCGGGGCCAGACGACCCTGACGATCGACGGCGCTACCAGCGCCATCAACGTGTTCGGCAACCATAACCTGCTCAATGCCCATGCTGCCTGGCTGGTATGCCGCGAGCTGGGCCTCGATGCGGAGACCTTCGTAAAGGCCATCGCCACCTTCACCGGGGCGGCCCGCCGCCTGGAGCTGCTGGGTAAGAACGAGCAGACCATTATCTACCGCGACTTCGCCCATGCGCCTTCGAAGGTGAAGGCCACCATCGAAGCCGTGCGGCAGCAGTTTCCGGACCGCCGCCTGCTAGCCGTGCTGGAGCTCCATACTTACAGCAGCCTCAACGCCGAATTCATGGGCGAATATGCCGGGGCGCTCGATGCCGCCGACGAAGGGGTGGTGTTCTATGCGAAGCATGCCCTCGAGATCAAGCGCCTGCCCGACCTGCCCGCCGATGCCGTGCGTGCCGGCTTTGCCAACGAGCGCATCGCGGTGATCAACGACCGCGCGGCATTAGAAGCCTGGCTGGAAAAAGCTTCGTACGAAAACGCCGTACTGGTTTTGATGAGCTCAGGCAACTACGACGGGCTCGAGCTGCAGCCGCTCGTGGCGCGGATCACCGGTAATCTTTAACATTTGAGCGCGCTCAATACGCTATCTTTAGGCCCTCTTAAGAACCACAGACACACGTTCATGCTACAACTGAAAAAGCCCCTTGCGGTCATTGATATCGAGGCAACCGGAAACAACGTGGCCACCGACCGCATCGTGGAGATCGCCATCGTGAAACTGCTTCCCGACGGCACCCGCTCGGTTAAGCGCAAGCTGCTTAACCCCGGCATTGAAATTCCGCCCGCCATCGTTGACATTCACGGCATCACGAATGAGATGGTAAAGGACGCCCCTGTTTTCAAGCAGGTGGCCCAGGAGCTGAAGCAGTACCTCGACGGCTGCGACCTGGCCTGCTACAATGCCTATCGCCTTGACGTGCCGCTGCTGGTGGAGGAGTTCATCCGCGCCGACGTGGACTTTGATATGAAAAGCCGCAAGGTGGTGGACGTGCAGAAGATCTATCACCAGATGGAGCAGCGCAACCTCGCTGCCGCCTATAAATTCTATTGCGATAAAACCCTCGACGGCGCCCATGGTGCGGAGGTGGATGCTTCGGCAACCGCCGAGATCCTCTTTGCGCAGGTGGAACGTTACCCGCAGCTGGGCAATTCGCTCGATACGGTCATCAAGGCCGTCGGCGAAGACCAGATCATCGACTTCGCGCGCCGTTTCGTGTATAACGAAAAAGGTATCGAGAGCTTCAACTTCGGCAAGCACAAGGGCCGTACGGTTGCCGATGTGCTGAAGGCCGAGCCCCAGTATTACGACTGGATGATGAAGGGTGAGTTTCCGATGAATACAAAGCAGAAGCTCACCGAAATCTATACCCGCATCATGCTAAAGAAGGCTTAAGCAACGTTACTACTGCTCGTGGAGAAGATCGTCATTATACCAACTTACAACGAAAAGGAAAACGTAGAAGCCATCATCCGCGCGGTGCAGGGGCTTAACGACGGTTTCCATGTGCTCATCATCGACGACGGCTCGCCCGACGGCACCGCCGATATCGTGCGCGGCCTGATGCGGGAGTTCCCCGGCACCCTCTTCCTGGAGGAGCGTCGCGGAAAGCTCGGGCTCGGTACGGCCTACATCCACGGTTTCAAATGGGCACAGAAGCACGACTACAAGTTCATCTTCGAGATGGATGCCGATTTCTCACACCCCGTGGCCAAGCTTCCGGAGCTGTATGCAGCCTGCAAGACCGGCGGCGCCGACGTAGCCGTGGGCTCGCGCTACGTGCGCGGCGGCGGGGTGCACAACTGGCCTACGGATCGCATCGCGCTTTCAAAAGGAGCATCGGTGTATACCCGGATGATCCTCTGGATGCCGGTGGCCGACCCCACGGCCGGCTTCGTCTGCTACAAGCGCGAAGTGCTGGAGGCTATCAACTTCGACGAGATCCACTTTGTGGGCTACGCTTTCCAGATCGAGATGAAATTCGCGGCCTGGAAGCTCGGCTTCAAGATCAAGGAAGTACCGATTCTCTTTACCGATCGCACTTACGGCGAGTCGAAGATGAGCAAGGGCATCGTCAAGGAAGGCATCCTGGGTGTGCTGAAGCTGCGCTGGTACAGCCTTTTTACTTCTTACCGCCGCAAAGTGCGGCAGCGGGAGGGTTCCGTGCAGGAAGTAAGACAATAATTCCCGGTAATTTTTTGGGAAACCCGGATTCGCATACGGCGATATTCGGCATTCGATACCCGATATTCGCCATTCATGCGAAAGGCGCTCCTTCAACTTCATGCTGCCGTTTTTCTCTGGGGTTTCACCGGCGTACTTGGCCGCGCCATCACCCTTAGCCAGACCTGGCTGGTGTGGTACCGGTTGCTGATCACCGTGGTAAGTCTTTGGATACTCTATGCCCTGCTGGGTAAGATTCGCAGGATGCCCCTGAAGTCGGCGCTGTTCATTGCCTTTATCGGGTTTATCCTCGCCCTGCACTGGGTGTGCTTTTACGGAAGCATCAAGTACAGCAATGTTACGATCGCCCTTACCTGTCTTTCCACAACGGCGCTGCTGGCTTCTTTCCTCGAACCGATCATCGTCGGCCGCCGTTTCGATCCCTGGGAGATCGGGCTGGGGCTTTTTGCCATCGCCGGCATTATCCTGATCTACAATACCCACCTTCAATTCTCCACCGGCATCATCATCGGGCTTGTTTCGGCCGTGTTGACGGTTCTCGTTTCGGTCACGACCAAAAAGATCATCGATCGTTTCGAGCCGGAAGCCATCACGCTCTACCAGCTCACCGGGGGCTTTGCGGGGCTCACCTTGCTGCTGCCCGTATACCAGCATTTCTTTCCGGAGCCCAACAGCGTTCCGGTCGCCAAAGACTGGCTCTGGCTGACGCTCCTGAGCTGGGCCTGCACCATCGGTACCTTCTTTTTGTATATCCGCGCGCTGAAAAAAGTAAGCGCTTTTACCATGAACCTGGTGCTGACCCTGGAGCCGGTATACGGCATCGTGCTGGCCTTTGCGCTTTACCGCGAAAACCGCGAAGTAAGTCCCTGGTTCTACCTGGGCTTCGCCCTCATCTCGGTTGCCGTAGCCTTCCATATGTGGCGCCTGCTGCGGCCGAAGAAAGAAACGGTGACGATGGCGGAGAACCCGATGCAGGAGATGTAGAAGAAATTTTTCGATGTCTGATGTCTGATGTCCGATTTGGCTGGCGCCTGCTATCCTTGATTCGGTCGGTCTGGGCACAGCGACGAAGTAATCGGCTTCCAGAATGCATTCACGATTCACGATTGACGACTCACGTCCTCACGCCGCTATACTCAGGTACTTCACCAGGCTCCTTTTCGCGATTGGCAGAAGCGTCTCCTCGTAGGGGAACTGCAGTCCCGTTTCGATGCTGTAAACAGCGGGGTTGGGCAAGTCGGCACGCCGGCGGATCAGCTCGTATTTTACCTGTTCGTAGGTTTGAAAGGGGCTACGGCGCCACTCGTCGAGGAAGGCGGTCTTAATGCTGCGGTATTTCTCGTCGTGCTTTTCAAAAATGGAAAGGCGGTACTGGTAAACGCGCATCTGGCGGGCATCGCCGGCGCTGAGGAAAAAGTAGCCTTCCTGGATGTCGAGCGGCACGAGGCCCACCGGCCCGATATTTAGGTTGCCTTCCACGAAATCGTAGATCTCGGCCCCGTTGTCGATGGTGGTCTTCAGTTTGGCTTCTGAATAATGGATGATCTCCTCGAGTTCCGTCATCAGCTCGTCGTCGGCGATCATCTGTTCATACAGCAGCTGCAATTTTTCAATCTGAACACCGGTGAGTTTTTTCGGGAAATGCTCCTGGAGGTATTTCTTGTTCTCGCGGAACGCCAGGATGTTGTTGTAATGAAAAACAACATCAGCCAGCTGCGGGTACAGGCGGTTTTCGTTGAAATAGCGGTTTGTTTCCTGCAGGTAGGCCAGCAGGGTGTATTTCTTCAGCTCGAAGTCGATATAGCCTTCGGCAAACCAGGTTTCAGATAGCTGCTTCATAGGCGTATGTTTGCTCCATCCAATTTACGAACGGTAAAAAAACAAATAGAGTACCGGAATATTTTTGACCCGTTAAATTTTTCAACCATGTGGCGCTACCTCACTGTCTGCTCTCTGCTGCTTGCCTCCTGCCAGACTACCCGTTATTATATTGTGCGTCACGGCGAGAAGGCCGCTCCCGGCGCCTCCATGAGCAGTGATGTGCCCCTGTCGGAAGCAGGCGAGCAACGCGCCCGCGACCTGCGCGGCCGCCTGCTGGGCAACCACATTCAATACGTATACAGCACCAACTACCAGCGCACCAAAGCTACGGCCCGTCCGACGGCAGAAGCGATCGGCGCCGGTATCGAAACCTACGATCCTAAAGACACAAGCTTCGTTGCGCGTGTGCTGGCGCGGGGCAAGGGTAACGCGCTCATCGTGGGGCATTCCAATACGGTCGACGACCTCGTGAACCGGTTCATGGGGCAGCAGTTGTTGCAGGACCTGCCCGACACCGCCTATAACAACCTGTTCATCATTACCCGGAAGGGGAAAAAGCTTTCGTTTGCACGGGAGCGTTACGGGAAATAAGAAGGCGTGGAAGTTGAAAAAGGTTTTTCACCACTAAGAAAAGAAGTTAAATAAGCGATCCGCTAAGTTATAATAGAAAAGGTCCTGCCGCAGGCAGGACCTTTTTAAATGTATTCCTTAGCGTAACAACTTCTTTTCTTATTCTCTTCGCGGTGAAAAACCTTCTTTTCCTTTTAATCCTTAGATCGCCCGGTTCAGGTCGAAGTTTTCCAGCTCATTGGCCACAGCCGTGAGGAAGGTTGCTCCAAGCGATCCATCCACGATGCGGTGATCGTAAGAGAGCGACAGGTACATCATATGGCGGATGGCGATGGAGTCGCCGTGCGGCGTTTCGATCACAACCGGGCGCTTCTTGATGGCGCCGACGGCCAGGATGGCCACCTGCGGCTGGTTGATGATGGGGGTACCCATCAGCGAGCCAAAGGTGCCGACATTGGTGAGCGTGAAGGTGCCGTCGGAAATATCTTCCGGCTTCAGCTTGTTATTACGTGCGGCATCAGCCATGCCGTTCACCTGCTTGGCCAGGCCAACGAGGTTGAGTTGCTCGGCATTCTTAATTACGGGCACGATCAGGTTGCCGCTCGGAAGGGCGGTAGCCATACCGATGTTGATGTCCTTCTTGACAATGATGCGGTTGCCGTCAACCGAGGAGTTGATCAGCGGGAACTTCTTGATGCAGCGCACGATGGCCTCGATGAACAGCGGGGTGAAGGTGATCTTGGTGCCTTCGCGCTTTTCGAATTCCTTCTTGGCCCTTTCGCGCCACAGCACGAGGTTGGTAACGTCGGCTTCGGTAAACGAGGTGACGTGCGGGCTCGTATGCTTGCTGCGCACCATGTGGTCGGCGATGAGCTTGCGCATGCGGTCCATCTCGATGATCTCCACGTTGCCGGGGTATTGGGCGGGCGCAGCGCTTGTTTCCACCTGGTTCATCGGGATCACGAGCTCCTGCTTCGGGGCGCTCGCGGATGCAGGAGCCGCAGCCTGGGCGGCCGGGGCGGAAATCTTTCCGGCTTTCTTATCGGAAACGTACTGGAGGATATCTTTTTTGGTCACACGGCCTTCGTTGCCGGTGCCGGCGATCGCTTCGAGTTCCTGCATGCCTACACCTTCCTGGGCGGCGATGTTGAGCACGAGGGGGGAGTAGAAGCGGCCGTTGCCTGCCGAGGCAGTAGCCGCCTGGCCGTTTACCGAAGGTGCGGGTTGGGGAGCCGCACTGCGCGGTGCTTCCGGCGCGGGTGCCGGAGCGGCCGCTGCTGGGGCGGAAGCGGGTTCCGCAGTCGAAGTGGCGGCAGAAGCACCGGTGCGGATACGGGCAATGACAGTGCCGATCGGCACCACGTCGTTGACATTGAACAGTACTTCCTCGATGGTGCCTTCAGCGGTGGAGGGCACTTCGGAGTCTACCTTGTCGGTGGCGATCTCCAGCACGGTCTCGTCCATCTTAACGGCGTCGCCGGCTTTTTTGTGCCATTTAAGGATCGTCGCCTCCATGATGCTTTCGCCCATCTTCGGCATTACCAGGTCAACAGTGGCCATATCGTTGTGAATGTGTTTAAGGGGTTTGTGTTGCAAACAATCGCCGCAAAAATAAAGAGAATCCCAGAAGTTGGATTTCTGATTTGGGATTTCAGCTTTCGGGTTTACCGGACGGGCCAAACCTGTGTATGAACATCGAAAATCTGAAATCAAAAATTACAAATCATTGAGGATGAACCGGCGCAGGAAGTTGAGCGCCGCATTGGCAGTGAGCTCCATATTACGGGCGCGGTCGAAGCGGTAGTTGAGCAGCAGGGTATCTGTACGCTCGCGGTTGCCGACCGCCACCCAGATCGTGCCCACCGGTTTTTCGGGCGTGCCGCCCGTCGGTCCCATGATGCCGGAGGTGGCCAGTGCATAGTCGGTGCCCAGCACCTGCAGGGCGCCGGCTACCATGGCCCGTACGGTCTCTTCGCTTACGGCGCCATGAGCGCGGAGCGTTTCTGCCGGCACGCCCAATACGTGTTCCTTAATATCGTTGGCATAGGCCACCACGCCGCCCAGGAAAATGGCCGAGGCGCCTGCCGGCTCGGTGAGGAGGCGCGCCAGGTAACCTCCCGTGCAACTCTCCGCTGTGCCCACCGTTCGGCCGCGTGCCTTCAGCACCCGGTGCAGCGCCTCAGGGAGGGAAATATCTTCGTCCGCAACCAGCCATTCGCGCACCTGGTGCTTCAGTTCGTTAAACTGCCGGTCAAGTTCCGTTTCAACTGCGGTGGCATCGTCGCCACGGGCGGTCAGCCGCAGGCGCACGAGGCCGTAGGAGGGGAGGTAGGCCAGCTTGATCCACGATGGCAGCGCTGCTTCAAAGTCAGCGATATGCGCCGCCAGGTCCGACTCGCCCTTGCCTGCCGTGAGCGCGGTGCGGTGGCTGATCCCGGGCAGCGTAAAACGTTCTTTCAGTCGGGGCAGCACACTATCGGTGATAAGGCCTTTCATTTCGTGCGGAACGCCGGGCAGCGATACATATACGACGCCATCTTTTTCAAACCACATCCCCGGCGCGGTGCCGCGCCGGTTGGGCAGCACGGTGCAGTTGTCGGGCACCTCGGCCTGCTTCAGGTTTACTTCCGAGGGCTTCCGCCCGAAACGCGAGAAGATATCGTGCACATTCTGCAAGGCGTCTTCGTCGACGCGGACGCCCGCAGCAAAGTAATCACGCAGGGCGGGCTTGGTGATGTCGTCGGCGGTAGGACCCAGTCCACCGGTGATGATGAGGATATCGTTTTCACGACTCTCGGCCTCCAGCGCCTGCAGGATCTCGTCGCGCAGGTCGCCGACCGCCACGCGGCGCTTCAGCCAGATGCCCGCGCGGTTCAGCTCCTGCCCGATGAAAGCGCTGTTGGTGTCGATGGTCTGCCCGATCAGGAGCTCGTCGCCGATGGTGATGATGGAAGCGGAGATGGGTTTCATGGACGCAAGATAACGAGAGGGAAATCTTTCAATCGCGGATCTCAGGATCCTGGATCTACCGTTCGCGGATTCCTCGCGCTTGGCTAACTTCGGCGCATGCGATTGAACGTTATTCCGGTTTTTTTGATCGGCACGCTGGCTTATTCGACGGCGGCCGGCCAGCCCGTTGCCGAGCGCCTGGCACGCGCCTGGCAGCGCTTTGAAGGTGATTCGCAGATGCGGTCGGCGATGGCTTCGCTCTACGTGGAAGAAGCAGGTGGCGGCACCGTGGTTTTTGAGAAAAATGCTTACACCGGCCTGGCAACGGCTTCCACCCTGAAGGTCGTCACGGCGGCCAGCGCCTATGAGCTTTTGGGAAAAGACTTCCGGTATACCACCCGGCTCGCATACGACGGGAAGATCGAAAAAGGAATGCTTCGCGGAAACCTCTATGTGATCGGCTCCGGCGACCCGAGCCTTGGCAGCTGGCGCTGGAAAGAAACCGGTACCGATTCGGTGATGGCCCGGATGGCGCGGGCGGTGCGTAGCCAGGGCATCCGGACTTATTCCGGCTTATCGATCGTGGCTCCCGGCTGGAACGAAGAAGCGATCCCCGACGGCTGGACCTGGAATGACATCGGCCAATACTACGGAGCCGGCAGCACCGGCCTTACCTGGCACGAGAACCAGTTCGATATGAAACTGCAGCCGGGGACCAAAGCCGGCGATTCCATACGACTGCTGGAAGCAAAGCCCGACCCGGTGCAGCCGGTACGCATTGCCGCTGTCACGGGCGCGGCAGGCAGCGGCGACGACAGCTATCTCTATCACGCCATCGGGATAAGCGGTGCTTCGTGGGGGATGGGGCCAACGCTGCGGGGCAGCATCGGCGCCGGTAAAGTGATCACCGTTTCAGGCTCATTGCCCAATCCCGTGGCTACGTTCGCGCAGGAGTTCCGCCTGCAACTCCGGAATACGGCCCAACAATCAGGCGGGCCGCTGATGGCGCCAACCGCCGATACGGCGAAAATGACCGTTTTTTACCGCGGGCAATCACCGCCGCTCGACAGCCTGGTATACTGGTTCCTGCGCCGCAGTATCAACCTGTATGGTGAAGCTTTCCTGAAAACCATTGCCCTGGAGCAAAGCACAAGCGCATCGACGGTAAAGGGCGCCCAGCTGGTCCGCGACTTCTGGAAGGAAAAAGGTATCGACCCGGTGGAGCTGCGCCTTCGCGACGGCTCCGGCCTTTCACCGGAAACCCGCGTCACTACGCATGCGCAGGTGCAGGTGCTGCAGTATGCGCGGAAGCAGTCGTGGTTCGGTGGCTATTATACCGGCTTCCCCGTTTACAACGACATGAAAATGAAAAGCGGCACGATCAGCGCGGTCAAAGGCTTTTGCGGCTTTCACAAATCGAAAGACGGGAAAGAATACGTTTTTTCATTCCTGGTCAACAACTACAACGGCCGCGAAAGCAGCATCGTGCAAAAGATGTATGCGGTGCTGAACGAGCTTAAGTAGACGTTTGATGCGAGATGCCAGACGTCAGATTTCTGGTGACTGGTATCGTAGTTGGATAGGCTTTGCGAATAACATTAAACCGATTAACGACCTGGCTACTTAACCAATTGACTTCTTATTATGGCTGAACAAAACTACAAGAACCACTCCCGCCTGAGCAGCGGCTACCACGGTGTTACCCTGGGCCTGATCGTGATCTTCGTTGTCGGGTCCATCCGGTACCTCGTGCGGGAAGAGACGGCCGATAAGTATCCCGCGGTGTTATTCGTTTTACTTTCGGTGATCCTCCTGCTGCTGTTTGTTTTCATCCGCAGCTTTGCTTTGAAAGCACAGGACCGTGCCATCCGCGCCGAAGAAAGCTTGCGTTATTTCATCCTCACCGGCAAGCGGCTCGACCCTTCGTTGCGCGTCGGCCAGGTGATCGCACTGCGTTTTGCATCAGATGAAGAATTGCCGGCCCTTGCCGAGCGGGCGCTCCGGGAGCAGCTTGGCAACAAGCAGATCAAGGAAGCGATAAAGAGCTGGAGAGCCGATTATCACCGGGTCTGACCTCACCCCCGGCCCCTCTCCGGGACGGAGAGGGGTGCCTCTGTTGGGCATTCGTTACTGTTTGAACCATTACTCTGATTGATGCTCAAAAGCAAAGAGCGGATGCCGAAGGCATCCGCTCTTTAGTATCAGGTTAAGCAGAAGACTGTTTGAGACTGTGAGAGAAATTGCCGGGAGTCACCCCTCTCTGCTCCGGAGAGGGGCCGGGGGTGAGGTCATTTGCCCAGAAACCGGTCCAGGCTCACTTTGCCGGGGCCCAGCAGCAGCACCGCCAGGTAAATGCCGAGGAAAAGCGCCGCGGTTTGCCCGTCGCCGAAGAACTGGCCGCCGTGTGCCTTGAAGAGCGCCACGAGCATAGTTACGATCAGCGGGATGGAAGCAAGGCGGGTGAAAAGACCCATGATCAGGAAGGCAGAGCAGAAGAACTCGGCAAAGACAACGAGCGCAAGGGCCACGGTAGTGCCGGTGCCGAAGGGGTCCATGAACTTGCCGGATTTTTCTGAAAAATGAGCCAGCTTGTCGAAGCCATGCGGGATCATCAGGATGCCGCCGGTGAGGCGTAGCAGGAGGGTGCCTATGGTGAATGCCGAGTCGGAGGTGCGGGTACTGAATAGTTTTTTCATAGAGGTGTTTTGGAGCGGCAATGATACGAAGGATCGCTGCCGGAAAAAAGCAGGGCCCTTAACAAAGTTTTGGTAACTCCCGTTCCCTTATTTTGCGTCCTTTGAAAGCGACCGGTAGGTGGCGGTGATGCTTCACCGATACTAATTCCGGGTCGCCGGCGTTATCACCCTAACGGCAATAGCAGTCTATGAAGCAACTCCTGTTCGCACCGCTCTTTCTCGCAGCCGCGCTGCACAGCCAGGCCCAGCAGCCCAATGCGCTGCGTACACCGGAAGCGTCGGCGCTGGCCACCAACACGGCCGACCCGTCCTTCAGTCTTGCCAAAGAGTATTTCCAGAAAGGACAATACAACCTTGCCTGGCCGCTGCTCCGCGACCTGCGCCGCTCCATCCGCGAAACCGATCGCATCAACCGTGCGCTCGATGTGCAGGATGTGGAATATTACACCATCGCTTCGATGCTGATGCTGGGTGAGCCCCGCGCCGCGGTGGAGGCCCAGCAATACATCAACGTCACGCGCAACAACGCCCGCGTGCAGCAGATGAACTTCCAGCTCGCCGAATACGAGTTCCGGCAGGGGCAATACGCCGAGGCGCTGGCCCACTACGAAGCTGCCGGCACCGCCAACATCTCCGACGCCGAGCTCGGAGCCGCGAAGTTTCACCAGGGCTATGCCTACTTTACCCAAAAGCAGTTTGCCGCCGCCAGGCCGCTTTTCGCCGAGGTACGTGCCCGCAAAGACGACCCGAACCGCCTCGATGCGGCCTATTACTACGGCTTTATTTCCTTCGCCGACCGCAACTACAGTGAGGCCCTCAACGCTTTCCGCGAAGTGGAAGACCACCCGGTGTACCAGCGCGTTGTACCTTATTACGTAGCCCAGATCTATTACGTGCAGGGCCGCAAGGAAGAAGCGATCCGCTATGCCGAAGAGAAGATCCGGCAGGGCAAGGCGCAGCAATACGACCTTGAGCTGAAGCAGCTGCTCGGGCACGCTTATTTTGAAAAAGGCCAGTTCGCCGCGGCGCTGCCTTACCTCGAAGAGTACGTGCGCCGCTCACAAAAGGTACGTCGCGAAGACCTCTATGAGTTGTCGTATTCTTATTACCAGCAGCCCGATTACAACAAGGCCATCGAAGGCTTCCGCCAGCTTAGCGGCAAGGAAGATTCGCTCAGCCAGCATGCCATGTACCTGCTCGGCGACGCTTACCTGAAAACGAACCAGAAAAGCAATGCCCGCAATGCTTTCCTGTTCAGCGCATCCAACAGCTCCAATGCGTCGCAGCGCGAGATCGCACGCTTCCAGTATGCGAAGCTGTCGTACGAGCTCGGCTACCAGGATGAAGCCCTGCGCAGCCTGCGCTCATTTGTAAATGATTATCCGGCTTCCCCCTATAATGCAGAGGCAACGGAATTGCTGGTGGCTGCACTCGCCAACACCAACAACTACCGCGATGCACTCACGCTGCTGGAAGGGCTGAAAAATCCTTCGCCCGGCGCGCGCCGCCTGTTACCCCGCATCCTCTACGGGCGTGCCACCGAGCTGATCAACGACGGGCTGCTGGGTGAAGCCGACGCCCTGCTCGACCGCGCGTTGCGGGCGCCGGACAATGCCCCGGTACTGCCTTTTGTCAATTTCTGGAAAGGAGAGATCGCCTACCGCGGCAACCGGATTGATGATGCTATCCGCTATTACACCGCGTATCTCAATGCAGGCGCACCCGCCGGGGGCGATGCCAATGAACGCAACGTAAAATACAACCTGGGCTACAGCTACCTGCGCAAGGAAAATTACAAGGTGGCGCAATCCTTCTTCGAGCCCCTCGCCCGAAATGTGTCGCTCGGGTCCGATGCTTTGACGCAGGATGCCTACCTGCGTGCCGCCGACACCTATTTCATGCAAAAGCTGTTTGCGCAGGCCCGCACGATGTACGACAACGTGATCCGCTTCTCATGGCCTGCGGAAGACTATGCTACTTATCAAAAAGCGCTGATCACCGGCATCACCAACTCGAACGAGAAGATCAGCCTGCTCAATAACCTGATTCGCAAGTTTCCTTCCTCCTCGCTGGTTGACGACGCCAACATGGAGATCGCCAACACGTATCTCGCCGACGAACGCTACCGCGAGGCGGTGCCCTACCTCGTAACACTTACGAAGGCAAGCGGCAACGCAACCTCGAAGCCGCAGGTGTACCTGAAGCTGGGCATCGCCTACTTCAACCAGAAGCAGTACAACGAGGCCATCGCGCAGTTCAACACCATCATCACGCAATACAAAGCTTCGGAGGAAGCCGACGATGCGCTGGAAAACCTGCGGACCATTTACGTGGAGCAAGGTCAGCCGAACGCGTACGTGGATGCGGCACGCCGCGCCGGTAAGCCGCTGTCGGTGAATGCGGAAGATTCGCTGACCTATTCGGCCGCGCAGCTGCAACTGGAGAACGGCAACACCGCCGCGGCGCAAACACAGCTCGAGGGCTACCTGCAGCGCTTCGGCACCGGAGCTTACTCCCTCGATGCGCATCACAACCTGGCAGGTATCTACATCAATAAACGCGACTCCGCGGCGGCGCTGCCGCACTACGAGGTGGTGGCCGAACGCGCGCCCAACCGCTTTGCCGAAGGCGCGGTGCTACAGGCCGCCCGCATCTATTTCTTCTCCCGTAAAGACTATGCGCAGGCCGAGAAATATTACCAGCAGCTGAAAGGACTTACCGGCAGCCAGGAAACCCGCCTCGAAGCGATGCGCGGCCTCCTGCGCAGCCAGTACCTGCAGCAGAAGTGGGCTGATGCTACCGCCAATGCTCGCGACCTGGTGGCCCTCAAAGGCAGCAGCACCGACGATAAGGCACTTGCCAATATGGTGCTTGGCCGCTCCGGCCAGCTTGCCGGCCAGTGGGATGCCGCCATCACCGCCTTCCGCAACGTCATCGCTGTAAATAAAGCCGCACTTGCCGCCGAAGCGCGCTACGAGATCGCCGCATCCTACCTCGCGCTCAACCGCGATAAGGATGCCGAGAAGGCCGCCTTCGAAGTGATCAACAAGTCGGGCTCCTACGAGCTGTGGGTGACGAAATCCTACCTCCTGCTTGGCGACCTGTATTTCCGTCAGAAAGATTACTTCAATGCCAAGGCAACCTTCCAGAGCGTAGCCGACAACAGCACGAACCCCGAGCTGAAGGCCGAGGCAACGCGCAAGCTGCAACAGGTGACCGAAGTAGAAGCCGCTAACTCCAAAATCGGCGGACAATGATCAAAACAAACAAGATGAAGCGTACGCTCCTCATAAGCGGTGCCGCCCTCGTGGCCGCCGCGGCATCGGCACAGGATTCCACCCGCCCCCGCGCGGTGAATGTGACCGCCTCCTTCCGGCCCCAGCTGAAAGAAGCCGCCAAGATCAACTTCAATGCAACGCCGCCCGTGGCCGATACGTCGCGGCCCGTGCTGCAATACCGCATCCCCAACCAGAACCTGCTCTTCGCCTTCCAGCCCGGATCGCTGAAACCGGTGGCGCTTTCGGTCGACAGCATCCTGAAGTGGGACAACTGGAACTACGTGAAGGCGGGCTATGGTACCCAACAGACGCCCTATATTGAAACAGGTCTTTCGATCGGTGATGCATCGAAGGCCGGCTTGAACGTTTACGGTAACTACTTTCAGTCGAAAGGAAAGCTTGCTTTCCAGGAAATGGCGCACGGGCAGTTCGATGCCGTTGGCCAACTGAAGGCCGGCGCCAACCACGAGGTGACGGCTCGTCTTGGTTTCCAGAACGACCAGTATTATCGCTACGGGACGGATTCGGCTGCCCTGGCGCATCTCACCAAAGATTCGCTGTCGCTCCGCTACACCGGTTTCCGGGGACGCATCGGCCTGCGCAATACCAACGTAGGCGCCTATGGCATTTCCTACGCACCCGAGCTGCGTTTCGACGTATTTGGCGACAACCATAACGGCAATGAGACGGCCACTTATTTCAATGTGCCGCTGCGCAAGACCATCGAGGGCCGTTTTGAAGTGGAACTGGCCCTGGACGGTGGTATTATCAACTACGAGTCGGCCGCCAAGGTGAAGTCGGACAACAACTATTTCCAGGTGTCGCCTTCGCTGTTTGTGAAAACGGTAAGCCTGTACCTGCAGGCCGGCATCCGACCTTCGTGGGATAACGGCACTTTCGACCTGATGCCCAACGTGCTGGCCGAAGTGGGCACCGCGGATAAGCGGCTCTCTGTAATCGCCGGCTGGACCGGCCGCGTGCGGCCCAACACCTTCCAGTTCCTGGCGGGCTACAACCCGTGGATCGCGCAGCCCCTGGCCATCAACAACACCCGCATCGAAGAGATCTACGGCGGCATCAAGGGTACCGTCACCGATCATTTCAGCTACCTGGCGCGTGGCGGCGTCAACCGCCAGGTGAACGCCCCGCTGTTTGTAAACGAAGGCACGGGCAACAATTCTTTCGGCGTGATCTACGAGCCCGACATGCGCACGATCAATGTGCACCTCGAAGCCGGCTATGCCGTGGGTGACCGGTTCAACCTGCGCTCGACACTCGATATGAACCGCTATACGAGCCTCGAAACCGAAGAGCGCGCCTGGGGCCTTCCGCGCCTCGAGTTCAACACGGCCCTGCGCCTGCAGGTGCTCCGCGACCTGTACGTGAAGGGAGATGTATGGGCATTTGATGGTATTTATTGGCGCGATCAGAGCGGCAACACCGGCCGCACGGGTGCTGCTGTGGATGCAAGCGCGGGGCTTGAATTCGCTGTTTATAAGAACATCAAACTCTGGGCGCAGTTCAACAACCTGTTCAACACGCAGTACCAGCGCTGGAACCAATACAAAACTTATGGCTTCCAGTTCATGGGTGGAGTTGTATTTTCGTTCGCCCAAAACAAAAAGTAGTGCTTGATCTGCTCACTCAATACCTGACACGCGCCCGCAGTGTCACCATTCCGCACCTCGGCTCGCTCACCCTGGAGGCTTCGCCTGCCACCTGGAGCGTGGCCGACCGCGAGCTGGCCGGCCCGGGCTTTCGCGTGCACGCAGGGGAGGAGCGCCCGGTAGATGATCGGCAGATCGCCTTTCTTGCCGGCGCGCTGCGCGAAAGCGAGAGCATACTGACTGAAAAACTTTCCGACTTTGGCAGCCGCCTGCACCGCCACCTGCTGCGGGAACCCTTCCTGTGGCCCGGGGTAGGTCTCTTGCACTGGCAGGACGGACGCCTTGCCCTGCAGCCTGCCACACCGGTGCTGCTGGCGCCACAGCCCGCCGCGCGTGTTATTCATGCCGATGCCCGTCATTCCATTCGGGTGGGTGAGCAGGAAGTGTGGTCGGACGCGGAGCAGGCGCCGGAAACCAAAACCCGCCGCAACGAGCTGGAGTGGCTCGCCTGGCTGCTGGTAGTGCTGGCCGTGCTCTTTATCCTCTGGTGCTTTTACCGGCAGCATTTCTCGGTGCATGCCACCGGGCTTCAGACGGGCCTCTGAAGCACTTTTCCTTAATTCGGTCATTGTGCTTCCGCGCCGCTATTTTTGCACTCCATTATGAGCGCCACCGTTCACTACACGCATTGCCCCGTTTGCAACAGCAGCAACATCCACCCGCTGCTGACGGCTACCGATCACACGGTTAGCCGCAACCAGTTTGTTATCTGGCAGTGCGACGACTGCAGTCTTCGCTTTACCCAGGATGTGCCCGATGCGGCGCATATCGGTCCTTACTATAAATCGGAAGATTACATTTCGCACACCGACACCAAAGAGGGGTTGGTTAACCGCATTTACCAGCAGGTACGGCGGCATACGCTGCAGCAAAAAGTGAAGCTTGCGATGCGGGTAAGCGGCAAGCAACGCGGCCGCGCGCTCGACGTAGGCTGCGGCACCGGCGCCTTCCTGGCGGCATTGAAAGAGGCGGGCTGGGTAGTGACGGGCCTGGAGCCCGACCCGGATGCCCGGAAGATCGCAGCTGCGCGCGCCGGGCTGGAAGTATTGCCGGCGGAGGCGCTTTATGAGCTGCCGCATGCGTCTTTCGATGTCATCACCCTGTGGCATGTGCTGGAGCACGTGCACGAGTTGCAGCGGTATATGCAGCAGCTCCGCGCCCTACTGGCGCCGGGGGGTAAGCTGATCATCGCCGTGCCCAACTATACGTCGGGCGATGCGCAGACCTATGGCGCTTTCTGGGCGGCTTATGACGTGCCCCGCCACCTGTATCATTTTTCACCGCGCTCGATGAAAACGCTTGCGGAGCGCAACGGTCTCCGCCTTGTAGATCAGAAGCCAATGTGGTTCGATTCCGTATACATCAGCCTGCTGAGCAGCCGCTACCGCCATGGGCAGACCAACTGGATCGGCGCCCCGATGGCGGGCCTGCGCTCGAATTTCAAAGCTTTCTTCAACCCCGAGCGCTGCAGCTCGCTGACCTATGTATTGGAAGCGGTGAAGTAACGCAGCTCAGAGCGTCAGCGTAAGCTCGTACAGCTCCGGCCAGTTTTTGCCCGTTACATAAAATTTCTTCGTGTCGGGGTTGTAGGCGATGCCGTTGAGCACGTCCACGTTGGGATTTTTCGCCTTGGCACGAACGGCCAGTTGCGAAAGGTCCATGCGGCCAACGATCTGCCCGCTGCCGGCATCGATCTTCACGATCTCGTTGGTTTGCCACACATTGGCGTAGATGAAGCCGTTGATGTACTCAAGCTCATTGATCATCGATACGGGCATGTTGTTTTCGGTTACGCCCTGTGTACGGAGCAGGCGGAAGGTGCCGGGCTCATAATAATAAAGGTTGGAGGAGCCGTCGGATGCGATGAGGTTGGTGCCGTCGGTGGTGAGGCCCCAGCCCTCGGGCTGCGCCAGCGGCAGCGATTTGATCAGCTGCAGGGTTTTGGCGTCGTACACGAGCACCGTTTTTTCCTTGTAGGTAAGCTGGTAAATGGTATCGCGCAGGATAATGACTCCTTCGCCGAAATATTTTTCATCGAGCTTGACGGCCTTTTTGCGCGCACCGCTGGCGAGGTCAACCTGCAGGAGCCAGGATTTCCCGTTCTCGCCCGTGCTTTCCCAGAGTTCGCCTTTATAGAAGCTGAGTCCCTCGGTAAAAGAGGTCACATCATGCGGATAGGCACCGGCGACGGTGTAGGATATCTGCGGTGTACCACTGGTTGTGGAATTCTCAACAGAAGTTGGATTGGTCGTTTCGGTGCCGGTTTCGCCGGAGCCATTTCGGAACGCATTATATACGAATGCCGCTACTACAATGAGAATCAGGGCGATGATGAGGTTGCGCTTCATGCGGGCAAAAATAAGATTTCGGGCTACGCAGGACCGTTAAAGAAAAAAATGGTACTCTATTTGCATTTTCAATATGGCGGTATATATTTGTACCTAGTCCTCAATCCTAGGGAATTCTGTATCCCGCCGCCGTGAAAACACTTATTTTCCATTATCCCCTGAAGTCCACGCGCTAACCCGTACACTTCCAATCCTTTTTGAAGCCGTAATCAATCCAGTACCTGTGGTTCCGACCCAACACGGAAACTATGAGGCTTCTACTTACCTGTCTGACAATTTTCAGCTGCCTGCTTGCTGGCGCCCAGCGCACCTGCAGCAGCTCCGAATATACTGCCGCACGCATCGCTGCCGACCCGGCTGCCGCCTCCGGCATCAACGCCGCCCGCGCCTTCCTGGGACAGCGCTCCACCCTGCGTCTGCAACACAGCGTCACCTACCGCGTACCCGTTGTGGTGCATATTCTCTACGCTAATGCCGCACAAGATGTAAGCGACGACGCCGTACGCAGCCAGATCGACGCGCTCAACCGCGATTTCCGCCGTATGAATGCCGACTCGGTAAATACGCCGCAGTACTTCCGCAGCCTCGCCGCCGACGCAGCCATCGAGTTTGTGCTGGCTTCCGTTACCCCCGAAGGCTATCCCACCAGCGGCATCGTGCGCAAATACACGGGCGTTAACCAGTGGCAGCAGGACGATGCGATGAAGTTCGCCTCCGCCGGCGGCGACAATGCCTGGGACAGTCACTCTTACCTCAATATCTGGGTTTGCCCGATGGGCCGCATCCTGGGTTATTCTTCCGCCCCGGGTGGTGCCGCCGACCGCGACGGCATCGTGATCAACTATTCGGCTTTCGGTACCCTTGGCGCCGCGGCACCTTTCGACAAAGGCCGTACCGCGGTGCACGAGGCCGGTCACTGGCTCGGCCTGAAGCATATCTGGGGCGACACCTATTGCGGCGACGACGAAGTGGTCGATACTCCGAAGCAAAGCAATTACACTTCGGGATGCCCCTCCGCCATCCGCACTTCCTGCGGCAACAGTGCTACCGGTGATATGTACATGAACTACATGGACTACACCAACGACGCCTGCATCAACCTGTTCACCGAAGGCCAGGCGGCCCGCATGCGTGCCAACTTCGCTCCCGGCGGTCCGCGGGCTTCACTCATGGTAAGCAAAGGCCTCGGCAAGTCGTGGGCAACGCCACCGGCAGCGGCGCGCGCAACCGAAGCGCCTTCGGGAGCTGTTTCGGTTTATCCCAACCCGGCGCAGTCGGTGCTGCATATTGATTTCGGCAACAATACCTGGACGGGCAAGGAGCTGCGCGTTTACAATACCCAGGGCGCAATGGTGCAGCGCGTTCAGATCGGCAGCCGCCTCCAGCCGCTGAACACCAATGGCCTGAGTGCAGGTGTATATTGGGTAGTGGCTACCAACGGCGAGGAAGTGATCCGGAAATCTTTTGTAAAGCAATAAGAACCGCCGTGCGAATTTGTCCGAAACCCGGATCGCAGCACCGGTTTCCTGTTGCAGCCAGGGTGCGAAGGATATTGCTTCACCTGCGCGCATGATCGGGCAGTCAATTCAACCTGGCGCGTCCGTTATAAATTAACAAGCTTTGCCAGCTTCCTTCCGGCCTCCGGCGCTACGGCCACCCCAATGCCGCCGAGTGCCACGGCTGCCAGGATGCGCGGCCGCACACTCCCCATCACGGGGTATTTGTCTGTTCCCATTCCCATAATTCCGCTCCAGCGGAGCTCAATCGAATAGGTGCCGTGCTTCCCGGGCAGGATCACCTCGTTGAGAAAACGCTCCAGCTCGCCCTGGATCAGCGGGGTAGTGGCGTGTTCATTGCTTCGCTCCTCGTCGAAAGCCTTGTTGCGGGCCCCGCCAAGCAGCACGCGGTTGCCGAGGTTGCGGAAATAGTAGTAGCCTTCATCAGCATGAAAGGTGCCCCGCCAGGGCAGTCCTTCAATAGGAGAGGTGAGGAGCACCTGGCCGCGCGCGGGCGTTACACTCAATTCAGGCAGCAGGGAGCCCGCGGCCGTGTTGGTGCATACGGCGAGGTAATGGGCTTTTACCGAAAAGTCGCGGTCGGTATGCACCTCCACCGAATTGCTTTCTTCGGTAAAGGCAGTAACCGACACGCTGTGCAGCAGCTGTACGCCCTTGCGTTGCAGGTGTCGCCGCAGGGCGCCGGCCAGCTTGCCGGCGTGCAGCGCGCCTTCCCCTTCGTTGACCACCATTGCCGATGTGTTGCCGAAGCCGAAGCGGGAGATCTTATTCGAACATTCGCGGAATGTATGCTTTTCGCCCGTGATCGGCCGGAGGAGCCGGTTGATGTACTCGATATTTTCAGCCAGCACCTCGCTGCTGAAGCCGCCGGGCGGGAACAGCTCGTAGCCGCCGCACCAGTCAAGGTCGATGTCGGAGGGCTTCCAGTATTTCCTGATCTGCTTCAGCCCGCGGTAACGCAGGGCCACCAGGTCGAGCATGGAGTCGTTCCCGATCTCGGTCGCGTCGGCCACCAGCTCGCCGAGCGAACCGAAGCAGGCAAAGCCCGCGTTGCGGGTGGAGGCACCCATCGACATGAAGTCTTTTTCCAGGACGGCGATCCGCGCCTTCGGGTAGCGACGCAGCAGGTGAAAAGCCGTCCACAGGCCCGCAAAGCCACCGCCGGCAATCACCACGTCCTGTGGCGCCAGCACCGTTTCTTTTTCCCAGATACTGAACATATTATAAAGGTACTTTAACGCGCACTTACGACCGATTCCTGTATTTTCACCCTTCAACACCATCTTCTATGAAAAAATTGCTGCTCGTGATGGCTGTCGGCTTTATCGCCGCTTCCGGCCAGGCTCAGGGACTCAAAGGATTGCTCAACAAGGCGCAGACGGCCGTAAAAGACAGCGCTGCCCGCGCCCAGGTGACCGAAGTGGTCAACCGCGAAGTTTCAAAAATCACCGGCGGCAGCGCCAGCCTTTCACACGACGATATCATCAAAGGCCTCAAGGAAGCGCTCAGCGTGGGCACCAACAACGGTACGGCCCGGCTTTCGGCAGTTGACGGTTTCTTTAAAGATGCCGCACTAAAGATCCTGATGCCCGCCGAGGCGCAGAAGGTGGAGAAAACACTCCGCAACCTCGGCTTTGGCAGGCAGGTTGACCAGGCCATCCTGAGCATGAACCGCGGTGCTGAGGACGCGGTAAAGAGCGCCGCACCGATTTTCCTCAATGCCATCAAGGGCATCACCATCCAGGACGGCATCGGCATCCTGAAAGGCGATAACCAGGCCGCTACCAGCTACCTGAAGGGTAAAACCCAGGCTGAGCTCACCACCGCCTTCCGCCCGGTGATCGAGCAGTCGCTGCAAAAAGTGAATGCCACCAAGTACTGGAGCACCCTCTTTACCACGTATAATAAAGTGAGCAGGGACAAGGTCAACCCCGACCTGGCCGCTTATGTTACCGATAAGGCCCTCTACGGCATCTTCTTCCAGGTAGGCCAGGAAGAGCAGAAGATCCGCCAGGATCCCGCCGCCCGTGTGTCGGAGATCCTGCAGAAGGTATTCGGCGCCGCGAAGTAATACTGGCTGCTAGCAGCCAGTAGCGCAACGGCACGACGGCGCAACGACACTACGTTTTTAATATTCAAAGGGACGCCTCGGCGTCCCTTTTTCGTTGTGCCG
>NZ_SJZI01000001.1:152043-162789 GCF_004337505.1 Flaviaestuariibacter flavus
GCCGGAGGCCGCTCTTTGAATAAGGTCGTTACTTGATTTAGAGGTGGATCGCCTCACCGTAGGCCACTTCGATCGCATCCTTGATGCTCTCGGAAATGGTCGGGTGGGGGTGGATCGAGTTGAGCACCTCGTGGTAGGTGGTTTCCAGCTTGCGGGCTACCACGGTCTCGGCAATTATCTCGGTTACATTGTAGCCGATCATGTGGGTGCCGAGCCATTCGCCGTATTTGGCGTCGAAGATCACTTTTACGAAGCCTTCGGTGTGGCCGGCAGCAGAGGCTTTACCGGAGGCCGACAGTGGGAATTTGCCCACTTTCAGCTCGTAGCCGGCTTCTTTGGCCTGCTTCTCGGTCATACCCACCGAGGCGATCTCGGGAACACAGTAGGTACAGCCCGGTACGTTGCCGTAGTCGAGGCCCTCGGGCTGGTGGTTGTATTTCTTTTCGTTGTAGGCGATATTCTCCACGCAGATGATACCTTCTTTGGAAGCCACGTGCGCCAGGGCCTGGCCCGGAACGCAGTCGCCGATGGCATAGATGCCCGGCACGTTGGTCTGGTAGAACTTGTCCACCATGATCTTGCCCTTTTCGGTCTTGATGCCGCTTTCCTCGAGGCCGATGCCTTCGATATTGCTCTGTACGCCCACGGCGCTCAGCAGCACATCGGCTTCGAGCTTCACCTCGCCGTTGGCGGTCTTGATGGTAGCTACCACGCCGTTGCCGGAGGTGTCAACATGGGTAACTTCCGAGGAGGTCATCACGTCGATGCCTTTTTTCTTGAAGGACTTCTCGAGTTCTTTGGAAATGTCCGCGTCTTCCAGGGGTACGATGCCGGGGAGGAATTCCACGATGGTCACCTTGGTGCCCATGGTGCTGTAGAAGTAGCCGAATTCGCAGCCGATGGCGCCGGATCCGACCACGATCATGCTCTTGGGCTGCTGGGGCAGCACCATGGCTTCGCGGTAGCCGATGATCTTTTTGCCGTCGATGGGCATGGCGGGCAGCTGGCGGGCGCGGGCGCCGGTGGCGATGATGATGTGTTTGGCTTCAACGGTTTGCTTGTTGTTGTCGGCGCCGGTCACTTCGATCTTGCCCTTGCCGGCTACCTTTCCGTAGCCCATGATGACTTCGATCTTATTCTTGCGCATCAGGAACTGGACGCCCTTGCTCATCTTGTCGGCCACGCCGCGGCTGCGCTTTACGATGGCTTCGAAGTTGTGGGTACCGCTGGCTTCGATGCCGAAGTCTTTGGCGTGGTTGATATATTCCATTACCTGCGCGCTCTTGAGGAGGGCCTTGGTGGGGATGCAACCCCAGTTGAGGCAGATGCCGCCGAGGCTTTCTTTTTCAATGATCGCGGTTTTGAAGCCCAGCTGGGCGGCGCGGATGGCAGCCACATAGCCGCCGGGACCCGAACCAATCACTACAACGTCGTAAGCCATTTCCGATTCAGTATTTTATGGGTTGATGGATGTTGCCCCGGCCCGGGAAAGGGGCGGAGGCGAAAAGCGGCACGAAGCTAAGCGAAAAACCCTTTGGAAGGTCCTGGGGTTCTAAGGTTCTGAGGTTCTATGGTTTTGGATCGGAAACAGGCTGTCCGGGACCGGAAAAGGCGGGATTTTGACTAATTTTGAACCGGTTAACAAAAAATCTTACATCAAAACGTCTGACATCTGAGATCTTTTCCCTACCTTTGCACTCCAAATTTTTCAAGTCATGGCACGAGTATGTCAGGTTACGGGTAAGACGCCGATCGGTGGTCACAAGGTTTCCCACTCAAATATCAAGACCAAGCGTCGTTTTCTGCCGAACCTCCAGACGAAGAAGTTCTTCCTGGCAGAAGAGAATAAGTGGATCACTTTGAAGCTGTCGACGGAAGCCATCCGCACCATCAACAAGAATGGCCTCATGAGCGTTGTGAAGCAGCTTCGCGCCGAGGGTCAGCATATTTAATGAACGAAACGGTTCATTAGCAACTAAATAAACGCATTACAATGGCAAAGAAAGGCAACCGCGTTCAGGTAATTTTAGAGTGCACCGAGCAGAAGAACACTGCTGTTCCCGGCACCAGCCGTTACATTACCACCAAGAACAAGAAAAATAACCCCGAGCGTCTCGAGCTGAAGAAGTTCAACCCGAACCTGAAGAAGGTGACGACGCACAAGGAAATCAAGTAATAATGTGCTGATGTGCTAATTAGTTAATGTGCTAATTAGCGGTACGTTAGCCCTTTAGCATATTACCTCATTCGCAAAAAACACGGATCATGGCAAAAGCAGCATCCAAAAACGCAAAAGTAAAAGACCTGAAACAGGCCGCCGAGGCGAAGAACTGGACCAAGGTGATTAAGGCTGTACGCAGCCCCAAGACCGGCGCCTACACCTTCAAAGAGCAGATCATCCACAAGGACAAGATCAAGGACTTCCTGGGCGGCAAATAAGCCACCGGGGTTAATAAATTTTCTGGCAGAGCTGTCCGTAGGGACGGCTTTTGTCATTTATGCGCGGGGAGCGAGAAAGAACGCTAATCCTGCTGAAGCAGGATACGCAGATTGGTTATGATTTACGCGGATGTGAGTACCGATATCCGCGCACATCATAACAGATCATAAAAAATCAGCGTTCTTTCTCTCTTCACGACCCGCCCTACATCCCCATCATTACCCTAACTTGCGCCCATGGGTTTTTTCAACAAGCTATTCGGCAAAAAAGAAAAGGAAAGCCTCGACCAGGGCCTTGAGAAAACGAAAGAGAACTTCTTCACCAAAATGACCAAGGTCATCGCGGGCAAAAGCACGGTGGACGAGGAAGTGCTCGACAACCTGGAAGAAGCCCTTGTTTCGGCCGACGTAGGCATCGATACCACCGTGGCCATCATCGACCGGGTGGAAAAGCGTGTTGCCCGCGACAAGTATATGGGCACCTCCGAGCTCAACCGCATCCTCCAGGAAGAGATCTCCGACATGCTGGTGGGCGGATCCTCCTACGATTTTACTTCGGAGCTGCCCTCGAAGCCCTACGTGATCCTGGTTGTAGGCGTCAACGGCGTGGGAAAGACCACCACGATCGGAAAGCTTGCCCACAACTTTAAAAAGGCTGGTAAAAGTGTACTGCTGGGCGCCGCCGACACGTTTCGCGCTGCCGCTGTAGACCAGCTCACCATCTGGAGCGAGCGCACCGGCGTTCCCATCGTTAAGCAGGCCATGGGTTCCGATCCTGCCGCCGTGGCTTTCGATTCAGTGCAAAGCGCTGTCGCCCGCGGCACCGACGTGGTGCTGATCGACACGGCCGGCCGCCTGCACAACAAGGCGCACCTCATGGACGAGCTCTCCAAGATCCGCCGCTCGGTGCAGAAGGTCCTTCCCGACGCGCCCCACGAAGTGCTGCTGGTGCTCGACGGTTCCACCGGCCAGAATGCCCTGGAGCAGGCGAAGCATTTTACCGCGGCCACCTCGGTTACCGCCCTCGCCATCACCAAGCTCGACGGCACCGCCAAAGGCGGTGTAGTGCTGGCGATTGCCAACCAGTTCAAGATCCCGGTGAAGTTCATCGGGGTGGGCGAGAAGATGGAAGACCTGCTGGTATTTGACAAGAACGAGTTCGTGGATAGCCTTTTCAGCCTCAAATAAGCAAGGATGCTGCTACCCTTCGACGAGCTCAATGCCCGCCTCAATGCGGCGGCTGCCCGTCGCGAAAGCCTGCTGCGCGCCCGCGCCCGGTTTACAGCGATCGAGAACGATATCGCCACGGCCCGCCGCCAGCTGGCGGAACTGGAGGTCGTGCTTGCCAGGGAGAAGCGCGACTTCGACCGGCTGGAGGGCAGAAGCCTCCATTCCCTCTTTTATACGGTGCTCGGCAGCCGCGAACAGCAATTGGAGAAAGAGCGGCAGGAATACCTGGCCGCTGTACTGAAACACGAAGAAGCCAAGGCCCGCATCCCGGCGCTTGAAGCCGACCGGGCCGCCTTGCTGGAGTCATCGCAGCAGTGGGAAGGTGCCGATACGGAGTACGAAAGCCTGCTCCGGGAGAAAGAAACCCTCGTCCTGGCCGCCGGCGACGAGCGGGCCCGCCGCCTGCAGGAGCTGAGCGACCGCCAGCGCTCCCTGGCCAGTGAGCTGCGCGAGGTGCAGGAAGCCGAAGCCGCCGGGGCGCCCGCGCTGCAAGCCCTCCGCGATGTGGAGCTTTACCTCAAAAAAGCCGCCAACTGGGGCACCTGGGACCTGCTCGGGGGCGAAACACTGGCCACCTGGGCCAAGCACGATAATATCGACGATGCCCGTGAGGCGCTTTACCGGGCACAGTACGTACTCCAATCCTTCCGCAACGAGCTCAGCGACCTGGGCCGACGGATTGAATGGGAACTCGACCTGGGCGGGCTGACGACTTTTGCCGACTATTTTTTCGACAACCTCATCACCGACTGGATCGTACAGCAGCGCATCCAACGCTCCCTCGATGCAACGCGGGATCTTGGAATGCGCGTGCAGCAGATCGTCTATGATCTTGGCCGCCGGCGCCTGCGTCTTGACGCCGACATTCAGGCCGCCGAAAAGGATCGGATGGGAATCCTGGCAGCCTGAGCGGGGCGGGCGCAGCTTTTGCTTTTGGTGGGAGAAAACGCCCATGCGGAAGCTCCTGCAAACACTATTATTTTCCGGCTTTATCTGTTGCGCTGCCCGGGCGGATGCCCAGGACGCGCGCCTGTACAAAAACGCGTATGGTGGCCGCTTTGAATTTGGCTACGACAGTTGGGTGGGCGTTTCCTGGAAGCACCTCTATACTGCGCACCACGGGACAGAGCTGTCCGTGCTTTTCGGCACCCTTACCACGGTGCTGAATGCCGAGTACCAGTTTAACGGGCGCTTCAAGGGGGTACACAGCCTGCAGTGGGTGGCGGGCGTCGGGGGCGCATTGGCCTTATATAAGGTATACGACAATCCCAACGATGTGTTTATACGCCCGATACTGGGGATTGAAACCAAGGTGAAGGGTACGGCGCTCGACCTCGGCCTTGAGTGGCGGCCTATGTTCAACGTGTCGGGAAATGCCACCAATACAGCCTACCGGTTCAGTATACCGGTGCGGCTGGCGTTCTAGGCGTCATCCCGCACCGGCGCTACGCGCGCAACATTGGCCTTCGACCGATCCAAGCAGAGGGCATGGGTGCGACTCAACCGTACTTTCTTTATTCTTAAATCGCTGTTCGATATTCGCTATTCGAGGCGGAGCCGCGTACCTTTGCGCGGCATGAAAGCGAAAACCCTCCGTAAAGACAAGGTCAACATTATCACCCTGGGCTGCAGCAAGAACATGGTGGATTCCGAGGTAATCTCGGGCCAGCTCATTGCCGGCGGCACTGATGTGGTGCACGAAAGCGCCAAAAAGGATCACAACATTGTGATTGTGAATACCTGCGGCTTTATCGACAAGGCCAAGGAGGAAAGTATCAACACCATCCTGGAGCAGGTGAACCTGAAGCAAAAGGGCCGCCTCGACAAGGTATACGTTACCGGCTGCCTGTCGCAGCGCTACCGCGACGACCTCGAGCAGAGCATCCCGGAAGTGGATGCCTGGTTCGGCACCATGGAATTGCCCCTCATCCTGAAAAAGTTCGAGACCGACTACCGGGCCGAGCTCATGGGCGAGCGCCTGCTGGCCACGCCGCAGCATTATGCCTATATGAAGATCGCCGAGGGCTGCAACCGCACCTGCTCGTTCTGCGCCATCCCGCTGATGCGCGGCAACCACGTGAGCCGCTCCATCGAGGAGCTGGTGCTGGAGGCCGAAACGCTGGCGAAGCGCGGGGTGAAAGAGATCCTGCTGATTGCACAGGAGCTCACCTACTACGGCCTCGACCTCTATAAGAAGCGCGCACTGGCCGACCTACTCAACCGCCTCGCCGATGTGCCGGGCATCGAGTGGATCCGCCTGCACTATGCCTACCCGCATAAGTTCCCGATGGAGATCCTGGAGGTGATGCGCGAGCGCCCCAATATCTGCAACTACCTCGATATGCCGCTGCAACACGCGGCCGACAATATGCTGAAGGCCATGCGCCGGCAGATCACCCGGGCCGAGATGGAAGACCTGGTGGTGGCCATCCGCGAGACGGTCCCGGGTATTTGCCTCCGCACGACCCTCATTACCGGTTTCCCCGGCGAAACCCTCGACGACGTGGAGGAACTGAAAGGCTTCCTGGAGCGTCAACGCTTTGACCGGGTGGGCATCTTTACCTATTCGCACGAAGAGAACACGTCGGCCTACGCCCTCGAGGATACGATCCCCGCGGAAGAAAAGCAGCGCCGCGCCGAGGAGATCATGGCCGTGCAGCAGGAGATTTCCTTAGAAAAGAACCAGGAGAAGGTGGGGCAGATCTTTAAGGTCATTGTAGACAAGAAAGAAGCCGGCCGCTACCTCGGACGCACCGAGTTCGACTCCGTGGAGGTGGATAACGAGGTGATTATCCATTCGGATAAGAAGCTGGTGCCGGGAACCTTTGTGAATGTGAAGATTGACCGGGCCTACGATTATGATTTGGAAGGGACGGTGATTTCTTAAAAAAAGAAGTTTAGATAAACGTAAGGCGTCGCATATGTGGCGCCTTTTGCGTTGGTTGCCGAAACGGCTGCTTTCAGCTTTGGTAGGTTGCGGAGCGACGGCCTCCGGCCGACATTGCGAGCGTAGCGAAGCAAACTCCGGATTTACGCAGGGTAATCGAAGCCGAAGAGAGTTTTGCGAATCAAAACTCTTTTCGGCTTCGATCAGTCGTCAGGTCGGGGAGTTTGCTTCGCTACGCTCGCAATGACAGCTACGCTGTCGCTTCGCCTGCCAGGCGGCGCAACTAAAAAGTTGCCTGCTTCCGCAATCCCCGGCAGCGTTCACTGCAGTATTTTACCTCGGCCCATACCTTTTCCCATTTCTTTCGCCAGGTGAAGGGGCGCCCGCAGGCGACACAGGTCTTAACCGGTAAGTCGGATTTCGCGGGTGTCTTTTTACGTTTGGTCATATGAAAAAAGCCCACACCGGGTGAACGGGGTGGGCTAAAAATGTTGCTGCAGCAAATAGATTCCGGAAACGTTCCATATGAAACATTTTCCATATCGCCGAAAAACCGGCCCCCGTTTCCGGGAGTCAGGAAGGTGATACGGCTGCCCGCGGGGAGCATGCCGGTACCGGTTTTCCTGGTAAGCTTCAGCGGACCGGAGCGATTAAGCGACCTTGGCGATCACTACGGGCATGCCGTATTGTTCGTCTTTCGCCCACTGCTTGAGAAGCTCGCTCTTTACCGGCTCGTAGATGTCTTTCAGGTCCTGATCGGTGGGCAGTTCCTTCATCGGGAACAGCACCAGGAACTGGGGCTCCACGTAGTCGTAATGCCGGTCGGTCGTAAAGCCTTTTACCTGCACATACTTGAAGCCGCGATCTTCGATCTGCTGCAAGGTCTTCAGGTTAAAGGGGATCGTATTAGCCAAAACTGCACGTTCACGTCGCATAGTCTAAAGATTTAAGTCCGTACTTGTAAGAACGCCTTAAAGGTCCCTAAAGTTTTCATACGAACTTGATGTTGGAACAATATTTAACAATCGGCTGACAATGGATTGTGCGGGGTGAAAGCGCCTTTTTGCCCGCCGGACGGGCGTTTGCCGAAAACCGGTCTTCTGTTTCATTGATAAACTAGAAGGTGGTATCGAAAATATCAAACTATTGTCCGGGAAAGTAAAAGAGGTGTTGCCACCGTTCATCCAAATACAACCGGTTAAATAATCGGACCGGGGTATTTTCAGGCTGTCCCCGCTAAAACCGGGGTCATAAATCCCACAAAAATGTTGAAACATCTATCCAAACTGCTCAGCTGCGGCCTCCTCCTCGCCGGTACGGCCGGGGCGCAGGACCGCTACCGCTATACCATCGACCTGAACGCCCTGCACAACGACGCTCTTACAGTGGAACTGCAGGTGCCCCGGGTGAAAGCCGGCAGCACTACCTTTTCGATGCCCAAGATCATCCCCGGTACGTACGTGGTGGCCGACTACGGCAAGTTCGTGCACGATGTAAAGGCCTTCGACGCGGCGGGCAAGGCCCTGCCGGTGAAGCAGCTCAACGTAAACCAGTGGCGCATCTCCGGCAGCGATCGCATGGCGCGGATCCGCTACGAGGTGGAAGACATCTTCGACGCCACCGGCACGAAGCACCAGATCTACCCGATGGCCGCCACCAACTTCGAGGCGGGCAAGAATTTCTCGCTCAACTTCCCCGGCCTCTTCGGCTACCTCGAGGGGCTGCGCAACCTGCCCTTTGATTTTACCGTTACCAAGCCCGCCGGTATGTGGGCTTCATCGGCACTGACGCCGGTGCGCAGCAGCGTTAACGAGGATGCCTATTCGGTACCTAATCTCGACGAGCTCTATAATTACCCCGTGATGTACACGGTGCCCGATACGGCTTCGGTACAGGTGGGCAACTGCACCGTGCTCGTGTCGGTATACTCACCCGGCAAGCAGGTCCACGCCAGCCAGATCGCCGGCTGGATGAGCGACCTGCTGAATGCCGCCCGCCAGTACCTTGGTGGCCGCCTCCCGGCCGACCGCTACGCCTTTTTATATTACTTCCACGAGCGTGGCGCGAAACATAGCTTCCCGCCCGGGCTCGGCGGCGCCCTCGAGCACCCCACTTCTTCTTATTATTACCTGCCCGACGCGCCGGCCGAGGAGCTGCGTGAAGGCATCGTGGATATGAGCTCGCACGAATTCTTTCACATCATTACCCCGCTTACGATCTCCTCGCGCGAGGTGAAGGAGTTCAACTTCGACAAAGCCGTGATGAGCAGGCACCTGTGGCTCTACGAGGGTTCTACCGAATACACCGCGCACCACGTGCAGGTGAAATACGGACTCATCTCGCCGCAGCAGTTCCTCGACCGCCTGTCGCAGAAGATCACCAACTCGCGCACGAATTACAAGGACAGCCTGGCCTTTACGGAGCTGAGTCTGGGTGCTACCGGCGCACAGGCTGCCCAATACGGCAACGTGTACCAGAAGGGCGCGCTCATCTCGGCCTGCCTCGACCTGCTGCTACTTGATAAGAGCGGAGGCCGCTATGGACTGCGCAACCTGACCTACGACCTGGGAGTGCGTTATGGAAAGAACCGCGCTTTTGAGGATGCGGAGCTCTTTGACGCCATCGGCGAACTGACCTACCCGGAAGTAAAAGCCTTCCTGGAGAAATACGTTGCCGGCAGCAATCCCATCCCGTACGAGGAATATTTCGCCCTTGCCGGTGTGCGCTTCGCGCCCCGCACCGAGCGCTCGGTGTTTTCGTTCGGCGCCATCTCGCTGCGACCCAACGAGCGTGGTGTGATCACGATCGGCGCGCCCTTCCGCCCCAATGCGTTTGGGCAGAAAATGGGTTATCAGCAGGGCGACGAGATCTACAGCATCAACGGCGTGGCGCTTACCGCCGAAGGGCAGCAGGAGCAGATGAACGCCATCCGCAGCCGCCTGAAAGAGGGCGAGCCTTTTATTGCCAGAGTGGGGCGGAGGAACGCTTCGGGCGGCATCGACACGCTGACGCTCAGCGCACCCGCCGAGAAGGTACAGCAGGTGGAGCTGAACCGTCTTTCCTTCATTCCCGATCCCACGCCGGCACAACGGCGGGTGCGCCAGGCCTGGCTGAGCGCGGAGCCCGCGCCCGCGGAACGCCCGGCGGCGGCCCCGGCCGATGTGGCCAGCATCGATGCGATCATAAAAACGACGTACGATGTTATTTCCGGTCCGGCGGGCACGCGCAACTGGAATCGTTTCTATAGCTTGTTCCTGCCTTCGGCCCGTATGGGCGCGGCGGCGCCGGGCGGCCGTTTCTCTGATTTTTCGCCCGAGCAGTATGCGCGCAGCAGCGGCGCCCTCTTTGAGCAGCAAGGCTTTTACGAAGAGGAGCTGGTGCGCAAGGTGAACGAATACGGAAGTGTGGCGCATGTGGCGTCTTCTTATCAGTACCGCTTTACGCCCGGTGGCAAGGTGGAGCAGCGGGGCGTCAACTACATTACGCTGGTAAAGAGCGGCGGCCGCTGGTGGATCGCCAACCTGAGCTGGCAGGACGAGGAAGGAGGGGCGAAGCTGCCGAAGGAGTTTGAGAAGTAGGAGAAGAGGGGAGATTACATGAGCACAGAATACATGAATACATGATTACATGGGTAGTGCTCAGTTAAGTGTGTCATTTATTTATTCAGCCTGTCTCCGTACTTCAAAGTTAACTCTGTGCGGACGGTGGTCCATGCGAACATGGTGCCTTGCCACCTGGTGTTTGCATTTATGGTAGCCAGGTAGATTTGTTTGACGATAGCATCTTCGGAAGAGAAGGCGCCTTTCGTCTTGGTGACCTTGCGCACCATGCGATGATAACTTTCGATGGGGTTGGTCGTGTATATGATCTTACGGATGGCAGGTGAATAGTTGAAGAACGTGCTGAGCCGCTCCCAATTGGCCCGCCAGCTTTTGAATATGATGCTGTACCTGGCACCCCACTTCTTTTCTGCTTCCTCCAGGTAGTGCAGGCCCATGGCGGCATTGACAGCTTTATAGACCTGCTTCAGATCACGCACAAAAGGCTTCAGGTCCTTCCAGTTCATGTACTTCATGGAGTTGCGCATCTGGTGCACCAGGCACAGCTGCACTTCGGTCTGGGGGAATAAGTCTTCTATGGCTTCTGCAAACCCCTTCAGGTTATCGATGCAGGCAATGCAGATGTCTTCC
>NZ_SJZI01000002.1:0-166358 GCF_004337505.1 Flaviaestuariibacter flavus
CGGACTTTGAAGTGGATGGCATCGAGCCACACCACCGGGTAAACGCTCTCCAGTACCCGGTTCTGCCACTCCTTGATCGCCGGGATGATCCGGTCGGTAATGGCCGTCAGCGTGCCATCCGAGATGTCGAAGTCATAAATCTCCTTCAGGTGCTTCTGAATGTCTGAATAAGACAGGCCCATGCCATACAGGCTCAGGATCTTCTGGTCCATATCCTCGGAGATGACCCGCTGACGCTTGGCCACTGTCTGTGGCTCGAAGGAGGCGTCGCGGTCGCGGGGAGAAAAAATATCAAAGCCGCCCAACGAGCTTTGTATATTTTTTTGTGTGTGGCCGTTGCGCCGGTTGCCGCCCGGCCTTTTCTTCTCCTTAAGGTGCTCGTCCATCTCACCTTCTAAAGAAGCTTCAATAACGCGCTTTAAAAGCGGCGTAAAAACACCTTCCGCTCCAACTAAAGGCTTGCCGGAGCGAAGCTGCTCACCAGCCTCCTTTACAAAAGCATCAAAATCAAATGATTTCTTTTCCATCGTATATCAATTTAATCAGTTTTAAATTGACACACTTTATTGAGCATACTCTTTGCGACACATTAAACAATAAAACTTAGCGTAACCCTTAGTCCCTTCTATTCTTTGCGGTTCAAAACGCTTCTTTTACTTTCTTAAACTTTTTACTCCCTGCCCTGTTTTTACCTTTGCACCTCACATGGCATACAAGAACCTCCAGCAATTCATCGATCTTCTTGAAAAGGAAGGCGAGCTTCTCCGGATAAAGACTTACGTAAACCCGAAGCTCGAGATCGCCGAGATCACCGACCGCATGTCGAAAGAACCGGGTGGTGGAAAGGCATTGCTCTTCGAGAACACGGGCTACGATTTCCCGGTGCTGATGAACGCCTACGGCTCGGAGCGCCGCGTATGCCTCGCACTCGGTGTGCAAAAACTCGATGATGTTGCCCACGAGATCGAGCGCCTGTTCAAGGCGTTGTCGACACCCAAGGAAGGCATCATGGACAAGCTCCGGATGCTGCCGATGCTGGGTCAGTTTGCCAACTGGATGCCCAGGGTGCGCTCGGGTCGCGGAGAATGCCAGGAGGTGGTGATCACCGATAACCCGGACATCACGAAGCTGCCGGTCATTACCTGCTGGCCCAAGGACGGTGGCCCCTTTGTAACGCTGCCGGTTATCCATACCAAAGACCCGGGCACCGGTATCCGCAATGTGGGCATGTACCGGATGCAGGTATTTGAACCCCGCCTCACCGGCATGCACTGGCACAAGCACAAGGTGTCGGCGCGTCACTTCAACGAATACAGGCAGCTGGGTAAAAAGATGCCGGTGGCCGTGGCCCTTGGCGGTGATCCCGCTTATGCCTACAGCGCCACGGCGCCGCTGCCGGATAACGTGGACGAATACATGCTTGCCGGCTTTCTCCGCAAAAAGAAGGTGGAACTCGTACGGTGCATCACCCAGCCCGATATCGAAGTGCCTGCCGATGCCGACATCGTGATCGAAGGCTACGTAGATCCCGCGGAGGAGCTGATCTGGGAAGGACCTTTCGGTGACCACACGGGCTATTACTCGCTGCCCGACTGGTACCCGCGCTTTCATATTACCGCGATCACTCATCGTAAAAATGCGATATATCCGGCGACCATCGTCGGCATCCCGCCACAGGAAGATGCCTGGCTGATCAAGGCTTCGGAGCGCATCTTCCTCGCGCCGATGAAGATGACCCTCATCCCGGAGATCCTCGATATGGACATGCCGGTGGAGGGCGTGGCGCACAACCTGGTGATCGCGCAGATCAAAAAGGATTACGCCGGCCAGGGTCTCAAGGTCATGAACGCCATGTGGGGCGCGGGCCAGATGATGTTCAACAAGATCCTCGTGCTCGCCGACCAGGGTGTTTCGATACAGGACTACAAGGCGCTGGCCCAATACACGTTCCGCAACCTCAACCCGGCCACCGATATCGCCTTTTCGCAGGGCCCGATGGATGTGCTCGACCATAGCTGCAGCAAGCTCGGCTTCGGCGGCAAGATGTGCCTCGACGGCACCGCCAAGCACGACGAGGAAACCGACGACCGGTATTACTTCGGTACCCCCGGCGACCTGTCGTTTATCCCGAATGATTTTCCCGAGGTAAAAGCGGTGAACAGCACACTGGTTGAAGCAGGGATCCCGGTACTCATCGTGGCCATGAAAAAAGAACGCCCCGGGCACCTGCGCGGTCTGCACCAGCAGCTTGCGGCACGTCCCCGGCTGGAGGGCATCAAGATGATCCTTTACGTGGAGCACAACGTGGACCCGGCCGACCTGGGCCTCGCGCTCTGGCGGTTCTGCAACAACCTCGACCCGCGCCGCGATATGGTGCTTTACGAAGGCCCTTCGGCACAGCAGCCCGGAAAGCTAACGGCCTGCATGGGCCTCGACGGCACCCGCAAAACCCGGGAGCATGACGGTTTTCAGCGCGACTGGCCCAATATCATTGTGGCCGACGATGCCACCATCGCGGCGGTTGACGCCAAGTGGGAAGCCCTGAACATCGGGCCGTTCCTGCCATCGCCCTCGCTGCGCTATAAGGCACAGATCTATGGCGAAGAGGCGGTGGCGTCGTGAATCGAAGCAGCTGACGCCTCACGATTCCGGCATGCCGATTGAACTACATACGACAGGACAGTCCTTTCCGCAATCCGGGGAAATTCACAGAGCCGCTTTTCGGTTGTGCCTGCCCGATTAACCACGCGATCATGAAAAACATCTTTCTCGCCTTACTGCTCCTGGTGGGAGTGGGAAGCGTATCGGCACAAAAACGGGCGGCGCAGAAAACACCGGCGTTACAAAAAGTATCTGCAGCACAGAAGATTCCGGCAGTCGACGAAAACACGCTCCTGTGGCGGATCTCCGGCAACGGGCTCCAGCAGCCCTCGTATCTTTTCGGAACCATGCACCTGCTCTGCGCCCAGCAGATCGACCTGAGTGATTCGCTGCGCGCAGCGATCGCATCGACCAGCCAGGTGTACCTCGAACTGGATATGGAAAATGTTCAGGAGCTCTCCGGCGTCATGGGCCGTATGAAAATGAACGGCGATACAACGCTGGCCGACCTGCTCCCGCGCCCGCAATACGATTCGGTGCGCAGTTTTTTCAGCGATAAGGACAATATGATCCCGTTTGCGATGCTGGAGAAGTTCAAGCCCATGCTGGCCGCGTCCGCACTCATGGAAGCCGATATGGATTGTCCCAACCCGATCAGCATGGAGCAGCTTATCATGGCTGAGGCCAAAGAGCAGGGACGCGATATCAAAGGACTTGAGACCATGTCCTTCCAGATGAGCATTTTCGATTCTATTCCCTACGCGTTGCAGGCCCGCCAGCTGATCGACTATGTACGCAACTATGGCAAGGGCGACAGCCGCAAGGAGTTCGAGGAAATGATGCAGGCCTACCTGCTCCAGCGCCTTGATAAGCTCGAAGGTATTACCCGCCGCGACGGCGCCGGTATGGACAGCTACAACGACCTGCTGCTGTTTCGCCGCAACGCTAACTGGGTGCAGCAGCTGCAGCGGCTCATGCCCGAATCTTCGGTGCTCGTAGCGGTAGGCGCTGGCCACCTGCCGGGAGACAAAGGCCTCATCCGGTTGCTCCGTGCTGCCGGTTACACGGTTGAGCCGGTAGCGAATAACATGCTCCGCAAAATGGAGAAAACGCTGTAGGAATCTCGGATCTCTGATCTAAGTCATCAAATGCAAAAAGGATCGCTTAGCGATCCTTTTTGCGTTGGTATCAAAAGATCCGAGATCAGAGATCCGAGATCGAAAGATTCTTAGAACTGCTCGAGGCCCGAGAAGAAGAAGTCGCCTTCGATCTTGGCGTTTTCGTCGGAGTCGGAGCCGTGTACGGCGTTCTCTCCGAGCGAGGTGGCGAACTTCTTGCGGATGGTGCCTTCCTCGGCCTGGGCCGGATTGGTGGCGCCGATGAGGGTGCGGAAATCAGCTACCGCATTGTCCTTCTCGAGGATGGCGGCGATGATCACCCCGCTGCTCATGAACTGGGTCAGCTCACCGTAGAAGGGACGCTCCTTGTGAACGGCATAGAATTCACCGGCCTTGTCGAGGCTCAGCTTGGTTTGCTTCAGGGCTACGATGCGGAAACCCGCCTTGATGATCTGGTCGAGAATGGCACCGGCGTGGCCGTTGCGCATGGCGTCCGGCTTGATCATCGTAAAAGTTCTGTTGCTCATTGTTGCTTGCTTTTGGGGCGCAAAGATAGGGGAACTTCCTCTTGGCGTCCGTCGCTTAATGAAGTACCAGCACCCGGTCGGTATAGGTTTTCGTCCCGATCGTCGTCTCGAGGAAATAGACACCCGGGGCGAGGCCGGTGGTGGCGAAGCTGCGTGAGAAGCTGCCCGACACGCGTTGCGGCCCGGTTTGCAACTGCAGCTGGCCCGCCGCATTGCGGAGCATAAACCGCACCGGCTGCGTTAGCGGCAGCTGGAGGCGTACCTCGAAGTAGCTCCGCGCCGGGCTGGGAAACACCTGGGCCCACCCGCTGCCGGAGATCGCCGGCACGGCCGTGCCGGTGCAGTTGACCGTCACCGGCGGCGCCTGGGCCGTTGCCGGTAATGCGCAGGGCGCATCCGACGTAATCACGGCATGAACCTGCGCATTCAGCGGCACATTGCTGAGCGTGATCGGGTTGCCCGAGCCGGCCGCCGCACCGTTGATGAACCAGGCTACCTGCGGGTTGGTGCCGCCGTTGGTGATGTTGGCGTAAAAGCGCAGCGCGGCCGACGGACAGCCGATATAGCCAACCGTGACAGAGGGGGCAACCGTCGTCTGATTTCCGCTGAACTCGTAGGCACCCAGGTCGGCGGCAACGCCGCTGATCCGGGCATTGCCAAGCAGATCCTGCGTGATGCCGCTGGTGCCGGAGGCAAGGTTGTAGTTGATCATGGCCGAGCAGGGGAGCAGTTGCAGCCCGTCGTCGTCTGTCATCCATTTCCCGTCCGGCCCGGCCGGGTTGTCCACATTGCGAAACAGGGGTTGCATCGCCACGTTCGAATTTTCATACACCACCTGGAAGGATTGGATCCGGTTGAAACGGACATTGGTACGGTTGCAACCATAGTATTGCGGGCAGGCATTGTCGAAGATGTCCACGCCCAGGTAAGTGGTGACAGTGGGATCGTTGAAGGCGAAGTTGCCGAAAAAGACGTTGTTATACAGCTCGGGCGAGGTGAGGCTGTTGGATCCGTTGTAGATGCCTGCACCCAGCAGCTCGTCGCAACGGTTGCGGATGAAGTCGCAATGGCGTACCCGCACGGCGCCGGCCGCTACATAAAGGCCGCCGCCTTTCCAGGAGGAGTTTCCATAAAAAACAACGTTGTCGATGTCGCGCTTTGACGACAGCCAGAGACCGCCGCCCTGGTAATCCGCGCGGTTGTTGAAAAATACGAGGTGCTCCAGCTTGTCGCCCGGATCAATCGTGTTGTTCTCGATGTAGAGGCCACCGCCGCTGCCGTTGCTGTAGTTGTTCAGGAACTGGCAGCGTCGCACGGCGGCGCGCCCGCGGAAAACGGCGATGCCGGCCCCGCGGCTGGCGATGTTATTCCTGAAGATCGCGTTTCGAACGTCTACGATCGAATTGTCGATGCTCATGCCGCCGCCCATCGAGCCTTCGTACGAGCTGCTGTTCAGGTTGCAGGCGCTTTCCACCACAAAGCCGTCGAATACCACGAGGGTGTCGGCATCCTTGATGCGCACTACGCGGCGGGCGTTGTCGGAAGAGTCGAAGGGGTTGCCCAGCTCGCCGCTGAGTATGGTGGCATAGGCGGCCGGGTCGCGCTGCGCATCGGTAGGGGCGCCGGTGGCCGGGTAGCCGCCCAGCAGCACGCTCATGGGCCGCGGCGTGAAGGCGCTGTCGCGGCTGGCAACAGCCGGCTTATAGGTGCCGGCGGCTACCTTGATGCTGTCGGCGCAGGCGTCGGCGATAGCGGCGCTCAGCGAGCGGTAGGCATTGGCCCAGCTGCTGCCGTTGTTGGCGCCGGTTGCCGCCGCATTCACATACACGGTATTCACTACGGGTAATGGGCTTTGCGGCACTTCGTAGGCGCCGATGTCGATGGCGCCGACGAGACGCGGTGCGCCCGTTATGTCCGTGGCTTCCACCGGGCTGAGCGCCGCCCCGGCATTGACGGCAGGAGAGCAGCGCGAGGGGCGGAGGCCATCGTCGGCGGTCCCCAGCAGGCCGTCGGCACCCGCCGGGACGTTGATGTCGACGAGCCGCGGCGGGATGCCCACGAGGTTGCCGCTGCCCCCGTTGCGGAAACGCTGGGTTATGCTGTTTTCCAGTACGAGCGCGCCCGAAGCCGTGCTGGTATTAGAGATCTCGGGGTAGGGACCCGGTACGTAAGAGAAGAAATTACCCCAGAAGAGGGAGTTACGGATCACCACCCTGCCCGTGTCCGTATTACTGATTACGGCGAAGGAGGTGTTGGTGGTATTGGTTTCGCGCTCCAGGAAGTTATTGCCGATCAGCGTGCAGTTGAGTAGCTGCGCGCGGCTGTTGGAGTTGGAGAGAAAGGTTCCCTCGGCGCCCCAGTTGCGGATGCCGACGCCCTGCGTCACCGTGAGGTCGCTGCCGTTGACGTTGGCAAAGACGGCCCCCGTACCGTACCGCGCCTGGCAGCTGTCGAAGGAGCAGCGGGTGAAGACCGCCTGCGACCCGTCGTTGTAAATGGCTCCCCCGGAATAGCGGGCGCGTGTTCCCATGAAGCGGCAATCGAGGAAAGTAGCGGTGCTGCGCAGGTTGAATACGGAGCCGGCATGCCCGGTCATAATGGTGTTGAAGAAATTGATGCTCTCACCTGTGAAGGTGCAATTGCGTACCTGCACTACCGATTCTTCATTGAATAGGTCCGGTGCCTGGCTTTTGCCCTCGTTTCCTAAAAAGGTGCAGTTGCTGATCCGGATATTGCTGAGACGGTTATAGAAAGCACCTCCATAGGTGTCAGCGCGGTTGTGGGTAAACAGGCAGGAGTCATAGGTGCCGCGGCTTGCCTGGTTATAAATAGCGCCGCCGTTCTGCGGCTGTGCGCCCGTGTTGAGCACCGTGGTGTTTTCGACGAAGCGGCAGCGCACAAAGCGGGGTTCGGAGTTGTCGAAGTAGCAGCCAACATCGGTGCTGCTGTCGATGAGGCAATTGTAGAAATACGGTCGGGCGTCGTGGTAGGCGGCAACGGCGTGCACGTTATTGATGATACGGCAGTTGCGCACGAGGGGTGAAGCACCCTGGGTCAGGTAAAGTCCGCCATGTTGCAGGCTGCCGGAATAATAACCGGAGCCCTCGATCCGCGCGCCGTCGATCACCGTTGTGCTGTCGGTGCCGCGGGACGTAACGATGCGGCGGCTTATTTGCCCGTTGCTGAGGGTACCGGAGAGGCGGGTCTCCAGCGCACCGGGGTTACGTTGCGCATCAGTTGGGTTTCCGGTGGCCGGGTAGCCCCCTAACAACACCCGTCCGCGACCGAGGAAAAAGGAGGCGTAGATATCGTTTTGGTGCGGGGTGTAGGTGCCGGCCGCCACTTTAAGTGTATCGGCACAATCGCCTAGGGCGTCCTGAAGCGAAGTGTACGCATTTGCCCAGCTGCTGCCGTCGTTGAGGCCGGTGGCTGCCGCGTTAACATACGCTACGCGGCTGGCCGGCGCCGGTGCGCCCTGGAATTCATAAGCGCCCATATCGGCCACACCGGCATTGTAGCGGCGCGGGGCACCGGTGATGTCCTGAATCGGGAGATCTGTCAGCGCATTATCGCCCGCGTTTAGGGCCGGGGAACAGCGGTTGGTGAGCTGGAGGCCGTCGTCGGCCGTTCCCCAGAAACCGTCGGCCCCAGGCAGGTTTGTAGTATCGCGGAAGCGGGGATTGGCAGCCGGCAACAGCCCGCTGCCGATCTTATTATTCTGGGTGATGCTGTTGGCGACATTGATCGTACCACCCCACGCACCTACCTCGAGCGAGTCGGGCGTAACGGGCTCGTTACCGTAATAGGGGCGGGCAATATTTTCGTAGAAGATCGAATTGGTAACCTGCACCGAGGCGCCGTTGGTGGCCGCCACCGCCGTTATTCCGAAATTCCGGAACCAGGTGCAATGCAACAGGCGGGCGCTGCCCCCGGTAACCTGAACCGAGCTCGTGGAATCGCCGTTTCCGTTCTGTGCAAATACGGTATTGCGGATCAGGGCGCTGCTGTTGCGCAGCCAGATCACACCTTTTGATGAGCTCCCGTTTGCATGAAAAATGCAGTTGTCGATAGCGGGCGTGCTGCTATCGATTGAAAGGGCGCCGGTGGCGGCGAGGTAATACGCAGCTGAATTGCCTGTAAACACAAGGTTGCGCAGCTGAACCTGGCTGCCGCCGGTGAGTACCAGCGCGCCCTGGAAAACGCCGGCAGATTGCACGTAGGTGCTTGTGAAAAAGAGGCCGTCCAATACGGTTGCCGCATTGAGCCCCGACCCTTGCATGATCTCCGGTAAGTTATCGTAAAGTGCCGGCCCGCCCGTTTCTCCGCTGAGGATGCTGCGGTAGCGCCGCCAGTCGCGCACCTTGGTGCTGTCGTTGGCATATCCGCCGAGTGTCACCACACCGCTCACCAGGAAGTATCTTGTTTGTGGTTTGTAGGTACCCTCCGCCACGCGGATGGTGTCGCCGGAAACCGCCACCCGGTAGGCCGAATCAAGCAGGCGGTAGGCATGAAGCCAGCTGCTGCCCTTATTATTGCCGGTTGCCGCGCTTTTTACATAAATCGTGCGGCCGAAGGCTCCGATGGTGCCGGTCAGCAGCATCAGGAGGAAAAGCACTTTTCTCATTAGCAGTAGGTTATGACTCAAATATAAGCCGTCCCTGCCTTATGCCACCCGGCAACGGGGCCCGGACAGCCGCGGCCCAATTTTTTAGCCGCGGGTACCTGTACCGTTATCACTTAATAGACGACAACATGAAAAGAATCTTTCTTTACGGCGGTGTAGCCCTTTCGCTGGCCCTTGCCAACTCCTGCGCCCGCAACCCCGTGACGGGCAAAAAGCAGGTTGTTTTCACCTCGGAAGCCTCGGAGATCCAGCAAGGCGCCGCCGCCGACCCCGAAGTAGTAGCCCAGTTCGGGCTTTATCCCGATTCGGCCCTGCAGCGCTATTTCCGCGAGCACGGCCTCGCCCTGGCTGCCCAGAGCCATCGCCCCGGCCTGCAGTGGAGCTACAAGATCCTCGACTCCGACGTGATCAACGCCTTTGCCACCCCCGGCGGCTACGTATATTTTACCCGCGGCATCATGGCCTATTTCAACGACGAAGCCCAGATGGAGGGCGTCCTGGGCCACGAAACCGGCCACGTAACCGCGCGCCACTCCGTGATCCAGCAGCGCAACCAGATCCTCGGCCAGGCCGGTGTGCTGGCAACGGTGATCGTGAACCCGAACCTGGGGCAGGTGGCGCAGACCGCCTCCCAGGGCCTGGGCCTGCTCATGCTGAAGTTCAGCCGCGACGACGAGCGCCAGGCCGATGAGCTCGGCGTGGAATACAGCACCAAAATGGGATACGATGCGAAGCACATGGCGGCATTTTTTCAAACCCTCCAGCGCGAAACGCAGTCCCACGGCGGCTCCACGCTTCCGCCCTTCCTGAGTACCCACCCCGACCCGGGCGACCGCTTTGTAACGGTGAGCCAGCTGGCCGAGCAGTGGCAGCAGAAAACCGGCAAAACTTCCGGCCTCCTGGTGAACCGCGACTCTTACCTGCGCCGCATCGAAGGCATTACCTACGGTGCCGACCCGCGCCAGGGATTTGTGGAAGCGGGCGCCTTTTACCACCCCGACCTGAAGTTTCAATTCCCTGTGCCTTCGGGCTGGCAGACCCAGAACACGCCGGCGCAATTCCAGATGGCGCCCCAGGACGGGTCCGCGCTGATGGTGCTCACCCTGGCCCCGGGCAATGATCTCAACACCGCCGCCACGCAACAGCTGCAGAAATTCGGGCTCGAGTCGCGCGAGTCGCGCAGCAGCACGGTAAACGGAAACCCGGCGCTCATTGTCGTAGCCGACCAGGCAGCGCAGGCAAGCCAGGGAGGCCAAACCGGCGCCGTTACCCGTACCCTGAATTATTTCATCCAGTATGGCGGCGCGATCTATCACCTGATCGGTGCAACTTCCTCGCAGAATTTTGCCACCTACCAGAGCACGTTTACAAATGTCATGGAAGGCTTCCGGCAACTGACCGATCCGAACAAGCTCAACCGCAAGCCGGAACGCGTGCGCCTGCGCACGGTAGGAAGCGCCACCACACTCCGCCAGGCACTCACCGGTTTTGGCGTGCCCCAGGCGCGGCTCGAGGAGCTGGCCATCCTCAACGGGATGCAGCTGACCGATAACCTCGCTGCCGGAACGCTCATCAAAACGGTGGGTCAGTAAACAAAGCAGCTATATCTTGTTGAAGCCCGCCTGCCAGCGGGCTTCTTTTTCACCTGAAGACAATTGGACATGACCGAACGAGAAAAAATGTTGTCCGGCGCTTTAAACAACGCCGCCGACGAGGAGCTAACAGCCGAGCGTACCCGCTGCCGCCTCCTGCTGCACCAGCTGAACGGATGCCCCGAAGACACGCCCGGCCTCCGCCTGCGGGTGCTGCACGAGCTGTTACCCCATGCGACGCCCGACCTGCAGATACAGCCACCTTTTTATTGCGACTACGGCACCAATATCCGCATCGGCAAAGGCGTATTCATCAATTTCAATTGCGTCGTGCTCGATGTAGCGCCGGTGAGCGTTGGCAACCGTACGCTGATTGGTCCGAACGTCCAGATCTATACCGCCACGCATCCAATGGAGGCACACGTGCGGGCGCAAGGCCTCGAATCAGGTGCGCCGGTAACGATCGGGGACGACGTGTGGATCGGGGGAAGCGCCGTCATCCTGCCCGGTGTAACCATCGGCGACCGCAGCGTGATCGGCGCGGGCAGCGTGGTGACAAGAGACGTTCCAGCCGATGTATTCGTAGCCGGCAACCCGGCCCGGGTCATCCGGAAAATAGGGGAGGGAAATGTTGCAGCAACCGTGTAATTTGTGCGGACCAACCAAACCGCATGAAAATAGCATTCGCGCTCCTGATTCTTTTGCAGGCCAGTGCCGCAACCGCACAACAATTGAAGGTATATCATACCCGGCTTCCCGATGGCGGCTATACGCTTTACGTATCAAACCCGGAGTTGTACCCGGTCTCTATCCGTTATGAGTTTTCCAATACCGGCCTGCGCTTTTCCGAAGGAGGACGCAGCCAGTTTGTAGCACCGCCACGCACCGATTCATTCCGTATCGGCGTCCTGACACCGGTGTCGGCCAATACAAGCTGGAGCATGGCCTACCGTTATTTTACGGCGATGGGCGATGTTAGTCCGGCTGCCCGCAGCCGCGACCATGTATACGATCTCCCTTATGCGAAAGACGCCGCCTACCAGATTTTCCAGGGGTATAACGGGGTGTTCTCGCACGCCGGCGAAAACGCGCTGGATTTTTCGATGCCCGAGGGTACGGAAATTCTGGCAGTCCGGGAGGGAACGGTAGTGCAGGTCGTGCAGGAGAACGACCGCTCCTGCGCTACGGCCGATTGCAAGAAATACAATAACTACATCACCATCCTGCACCCAGATGGCACCTTTGCGCACTATGCCCATATCCGCAAGAACGGTGCGACCGTAAAACCGGGCGATTCAGTGAAGACGGGCGATCGGATCGCCTACAGCGGAAACGTAGGCTGGAGCAGCGGTCCCCACCTGCACCTGGTCATCTTTAGCGCCGGCTTCGATAGATGGAACACCCTGCCCGTTCGCTTCCGGGTGGAGGAAGGCCGCCCGGCGCTGTTGCGGGAGGGCGTCACCTACAGCCGCGCATATTGATAGGGCGCCGGGCGTCCGGATGGCCGCCCGCCTATTGCTTAAAATGGCGTAGGTTTGCCCCTCTTTTATGCAAGCCATCTCCGAAATATATCCCTTGCTCGCGGGCCCGGCCCGGCGCATCGCCATCACTATGCACCAGAAGCCCGATGCTGATGCCATGGGCTCTACCCTCGGTCTGCGCCACGTGCTGGTACAGCTGGGGCATACCGTGCAGGTGATCTCGCCCACCAACTGGGCACGCTGGGTAGACTGGATGCCGGGAGCGAAGGATGTGCTCGATTACGAGCTGCACCGTGCCGCCGCCGATGCCTGGCTCGACAGTGCCGACTGGCTTTTTTGCCTCGACTTCAACCATATGGGCCGAACCAAGAATATGGCCCCGAAGCTGACGGCGCTGAAATGCGTCAAGGTCCTCATCGACCACCACCAGGAGCCCGATGAAGCGATGTTCACCTATGGTGTTTCCGACACCTCGAAAAGCTCCACCTGCGAAATGGTGTATGACTTCATCGTAGGAGCGGGGCTGCAGGAAAAGATCAACGACGATGCCGCGCAATGCCTCTACGCCGGCGTGGTGGCCGATACCGGGTCGTTCCGTTTTTCATCTACCGGCGCCTCCGTGCACCATATGGTGGGTTACCTGAAAGAGCGCGGCCTCGATCATACAAAGATTCACGAAGCCCTTTATGACAATTACCTCGAAAACCGCCTTCGCTTCCTTGGCCATGTGCTGATGAACCGGATGGAGGTAATCTATGAACTCAACACCGCGCTCATCTCCATCCCGAAGGCCGACCTGCTCAAGTTCGACATCAAGACCGGCGATACGGAAGGCCTCGTCAACTACCCGTTGTCGATCCAGGGCATCAAGCTCGTTGGCCTTTGCATCGACCGCGATGAAGAGCGCAAGTGGTCCTTCCGCAGCAAGGGTGAGTTCGACTGCAATACCTTTGCCCGCCGCTATTTTGAAGGGGGCGGACATTTCAATGCCGCCGGCGGCCGCGACAGCCTTTCGCTCAGCGAAACCGTGCGCCGCTTCCGTGAAGCCATCAACGAAAACAGTTCTGTTTTACAATAAACATCGATACATGCAATTCAAGAATTTCCTTTCCGCCGCACTGCTCGGCCTGCTGGCCACCGGTTGCAACCGCGTCGACTTTAAAAAGACGAAGAGCGGACTGCCTTACAAGATTTACTCCGACAAGAAAGGCGCAACCCTGCGCACCGGCGAGGTGGTTAAGATCCACTATACCGTTAAGATCACCAACAACGGCAAAGACAGCGTGTTGCAGTCAACCCGCACTTCGGGCGGCCCGGTCTACATGCCCGTCAATACAAGCCAGAGCCAGCCTTACGATATCTCCGAGATCGTACCCATGCTGCGCAAGGGTGACAGTGTCGTAGTCGTTCAGGCAGTGGATACCTTCCTGCGCCGCAGCCCGGCGGGGGCGCCCCCGTTCTTCAAGAAGGGCGGCAAGCTGACCACTACGCTCCGCATCGTGGACGTATATCCCAGCCAGGAAGCCGCGCGTCTCGACGAGCGCAAAGAGCGGGAGAACTCCTTCAATACCGACAAGACGATCCAGGCACAACTGCAGAAGGACGCCCAGACCCTGCAGGCTTTCTTCCAGCAAAACAATATCCAGGCAACCAAAACACCTGCCGGCGCCTACATCCAGATGCTGACGCCGGGTTCGGGTCCGCACGTGCAGAACGGCGACCTGGTGAACGTTTACTACACCGGCCGTACCATGGAAGGAAAAGCCTTCGATTCCAATACGGATACGAGCTTCCACCACACCGAGCCGCTGATGGTACGCGTGGGCGAAGGCCAGATGATGCGTGGCTTTGAAGACGCGCTGCTGCAGATGAAAGCAGGCGACAAAGCCCGCGTTTATATTCCCTCGTCGCTGGCCTACGGCGCACAGGGCATTCCGCAGGCTGGCATCGGTCCCAACGCCATCCTGGTGTTCGACGTGGAGCCCCGCAGCATCCAACCCAAAGGTGGTGCGCAGGCCGTTCCCCCGCCGCCCCCGGCTCACTAAGCAAGCTTCAAAATGATCAATAAAAAAGGGTGAACGTTGGTTCACCCTTTTTTATTAGCCGGCGTTGCACACCTCGGCATGCAAGCGGATCGCCTCCCTAGCGGCCTTCACATCATGCACGCGGAGAAGCTGCGCGCCCTGTTGCAGGGCAAGCGTGTGCAGCACTGTAGTGCCGTTGAGCGCTTCCTCGGGCGTGATGCCGAGTGTGCGGTAAACGGTGGCCTTGCGGGAGATGCCTACCAGCAAGGGGCAACCGAGCTCGTGAAAAAACGAAAGCTGCTGCAGCAGCCGGAAATTATGCGCGCTGGTTTTGGCAAAGCCAAAACCGGGATCGATAATGATATCGTTGATGCCGGCCTCCGTCAATTCCCGGCGGCGGCGGTTGAGGGCGTCGAACACTTCGGTTACGACGTTGTCGTAGCGCGCCTCGGCCTGCATCGTCTGCGGGTCGCCTTTGAGGTGCATCAGCACATAGGGCACCTTGAGCGCAGCCACCGTTGGGATGAGCTCGGCGTCGATGCTGCCGCCACTGACATCGTTGACAAGCACAGCGCCGGCTTCCACCGCGGCGCGGGCCACTTTCGCATAATAGGTATCGATGGAGATCAGGGCGAGCGGGAAGTTGCGCCGGATGGCTTCGATGGCGGGCAGCACCCGCGCCAGCTCCTCGCCGGCATCAACGCGTACGCTGCCGGGCCTTGTGCTCTGCCCGCCAATATCGAGAAACAACGCGCCCTCCAGCAGCATCTGCTCGGCGCGGCGCAGGAGCTCCGCTTCCTGCTGTACCCGGCTGCCCGAAAAAAAAGAGTCGGGCGTGACGTTGAGAATACCCAGCACGCCGGGTTCGTTGAGCCCGACGAGTTGTCCGCGGCAGTTGAGGGAGAAAGTTGTCGTCATAATCTGAAGGCTTGTTTGTAGCCGGACGGCGACGCCGTCCGGCTACATTGCGAGCGTAGCGAAGCAAACTCCCCGACCTGAATACCGATCGTGGCCGAAAGAGCTTCATAGGGCGCTCTCCCGGGGTAATGGAAACGCTGCGTAATACAGGAGTTTGTTTCGCTTCGCTCGCAATGGCAGGCTCCGCCTGTCGTTTGCCAGCGACACGCGATTCCCTACTTTTGAAGCTAAAGTAGCAAAGAACCGATGAACCTCCCCGAGCCGAATGTGCAGAAGACCAGTGCCGAATACGATGCCGCCCTGGCGCGTTGCCGCGACATCTTTTCAAAAAAGACCCGTGACTATGGAACGGCCTGGCGCGTGCTGCGCCCCATCTCGATTGTGGACCAGATCTTCATCAAGGCCCAGCGCATCCGCACCATCCAGGAAAAAGGCGCGCAGCGGATCGGCGATGATATCCGGAGCGAATTCATCGGCATCGCCAACTATGCCATCATCGGCCTCATCCAGCTGTCGCTCCCCGACGACGCCGCCGAGGAGCTCGCGGCAGACCGCGCGGTAACTCTTTATGAAAAGGAATCGGCCGCGGCAAAGGCGCTGATGCTGGATAAGAACCACGACTACGGCGAAGCCTGGCGCTCGATGTCGCAGGAAAGCTTTGTCGATCTTATCCTCATGAAGCTCGCCCGGATCAGGCAGATACTTGCCAATAAAGGCCAGACCTTGATCAGCGAGGGCATCGACGCCAACTACCACGATATCCTGAACTACGCGCTCTTTGCACTTATCCTGATGGAACCGTAAAACCGAACACTGCGTCATGAGAATCGCCACCAACGTCATCCGCGTCCTTGTGGGCGTGCTGTTTATCGTGTCGGGCCTGGTAAAGGCCAACGATCCCCTTGGGCTTGCCTATAAAATGGAGGAGTTCTTCGAGGTGTGGAACGCGTCGCTGGCGGCGGGCAGCTTCTTTGCAAAAGGCGCGCTCATCGGGCTGTTCAACTGGCTGCACGGCCATGCGCTGGCGCTTTCCATTTTCATGATCGCACTGGAGATCATCGCGGGTGTTGCGTTGCTGCTCGGCATCTGGCGCCGCTGGGTGCTCAACGGGTTGCTGCTGCTGATCATCTTCTTCACCTTTCTCACGGCCTATGCAACGCTCTCCGGAAAGTTCCGCAGCTGCGGTTGCTTCGGCGACTGCCTGCCGATACCGCCACTTGCTTCTTTCGGCAAAGACATTGCGCTGCTGCTGCTGATCATCTGGCTGCTTGTTTTTCAACGCTACATCCAACCATTGTTTTCGCTGCGCGCCGGGCGGCTGGTGCTTGTGCTGTCGGTGATCTTCAGCTTCGGTATCCAGTGGTATTTCCTTCGCCACCTGCCGGCCGCCGATTGCCTCCCGTATAAGATCGGTAAGAACATTCCCGAAGGCATGAAGATCCCCGCCGGTGCCGTCCCGGATTCCTTCGCCATGAAATTCATCTACCAGAAAGGAGGGAAGCAGTACGACTTCGACCTGAGCAACCTGCCAACGGATACGGCCTATAAATTTGTAGACCGCCAGGACAAGCTGGTGCGCAAGGGAAATGCAGAGGCGCCCATCAAGGGTTTTGTGCTGCAGGATGCTGCCGGTACTGACGTCACCGCGCAGGTGCTTGCCGAGCCGAAAGCGGTACTGGTATTCGTGCTGCATTTCGATAACCTGAACGACTGGCTGCCCGATGTGCGCGAGCTCTACCGGCAGGCGCGCGGGCGCAATGTGCCGTTCTTTGTCATCACCGCCAACGCCTCGAAGGGACGCGTGCTCTTCAATGGTGCCGGACTCAGCGAAGTCGTCATCCTCAGCTGCGACAATACCGCTGTGCGCACGGCGGCCCGCGCTAACCCCACCGTTTACCTCGTCGAAAAAGGAACGATCCGCGACAAAACTGCAATAGGAAGTGTGAAACGGGTAATCAGTAAAATCTGAATTATATCCGATATCGATTTAAGAACACCGAAATTCGAAGGGAAGCCCAATTCAGTTTTCATTATTCCCTGATCAATATTCGATTTTATTCAACCCCACAGCATTGTTGACGTTCATCCTTAAAAAGCTTTTCTACGGGCTCCTCGTTCTGCTCGGCGTGGTGCTGCTCGTGTTTATCCTCTTCCAGGGCTTTGGCGACCCCGCGCGCCTGGTAATGGGCCAGACCGGGAACGCGGCTACGGAAGCGGCGATCCGGAAGGAGCTTTACCTGGATCAACCCAAAAGCAGCCAGTTTTTTCATTACCTCAACGACATTTCACCCGTTAGCTTTTACCGGCGCTCCGACTGGAAAGAGCGCGCTGTTGGCGGCATCGCCCTTGGCGGCGAGCGGGTGCTGGTGCTGAAGACGCCTTACCTGCGGCGTTCCTACCAGACAAAACGGCCCGTAGGTGCTATGCTGCTCCAGGCCCTGCCCGGCACCTTGCTGCTGGCGCTGGCGGCCATGCTGATCGCCGTACTGATCGGGATTCCGCTCGGCATGCTGGCGGCGGTGCGCAAGGGCTCCTGGGTTGACAGCACCGCTATTTTTACCAGCATCCTCGGCATATCGGCGCCTTCCTTTTTCATGGGTATTATCATCGCCTACCTGTTTGGATTCGTGCTCAGCGACTGGACCGGGCTATCGCTCACCGGCAGCTGGTCGGCCATTGATATGAACGGTCAGCGCCGGCTGACACTTCAAAATCTAATCCTTCCGGCACTGACGCTCGGCATTCGGCCACTGGCCATCATCACGCAGCTTACCCGCAGTGCCCTGCTCGACGTGCTGCAGCAGGATTATATCCGTACCGCCTATGCGAAGGGCCTATCCCGTAGCGCCGTGCTGTGGCGGCACGCCCTGCCCAATGCCCTGAACCCGGTCATCACAGCCATTACCGGCTGGTTTGCCGAGCTGCTCGCGGGCGCCTTCTTTATCGAATACATCTTCGGGTGGCAGGGCATCGGAAAGCTAACAGTTGATGCGCTGGAAAAGCTCGACTTCCCCATCGTTATGGGCGCGGTACTGCTGTCGGCCACGTTTTTCATAGTTATCAACATCCTTGCAGACATACTCTACGGGATCGTCGATCCGCGGGTACGGGTGAAATAAGGCAGCGTGTGCCGGGTACACAAAGCCCTGCTCGTATAACAAATGGTTTTAATTTTACCGGGCCATACGTCACCCGCTTCACCGAACACCCAGGGGGCAACCCTTTAAACCCTTAACCATGGAAAGAGTAGCAGATGTGCTCCGTCACAAGTATCCCCAGTTCAACACGACCTCATCGCGTCGCCGGATTACCGAAGCCTTACACCAGATGCATTGCGAGAATGTCGACTACCTGATCGTTCTTGATGAAGACCGCTTTATGGGCATCCTTACCGAGCATGATATTGCCGAGAAGTTGCTTTACCGTTCGGGCGAGCTGGAACAGGCAACGGTAAAGGATTTTATGAGCACCTACCTCCCGGTTGCCACCGCCGGCGATTCGCTGGAATATTGCATGCAGCTGATGGAGCGTTACAACGTGCGGCATGTGGCGGTGTACGACCGCTTCAACTTCAAAGGTGTCGTTTCCTCGCACGACCTGATGAAGCAGGCACTTTCGAAGCGCAAAAGCTTCTTTGAAGAAGAAAGCACCTCCGAGAACTTTACCTGGAGTTATTGAGTTACTGAATCACCACGTCGGTGACCACCGCCTCTCCTAAAGCTTCGTTTACGCGAAGCTTTATTTTTTCCTTCTGGTACATGAGCTCCTGCTTGAGCGGCGCCACATGCGTGGTGATAAAGAGCGTGCCGTTGATAATGGCAATGCGCTCCGTGTACTTGGCGATGGTTGCGCCCATGAGCTCCGCCCATACGTCGCCGATCCGCAGCGCCTGGATCTCACCCTTGATGCGGCTGCCTTGGAGAAACTTCTGGATCGCGTCGCCTAAAGAATACTGGGCCATAACACAAAGATAATGGGCTAGTGTGCTAATGTGCTAGTGTGCTAGTGCGGTAATGTGGTAATGCGGTAATGCAGTAATGCAGTAATGGAAGTTGTAACGTACAAATTACCAATAGACCAATTCACTAAGCTCAGAGCTCGATAATCTGGAACGGTTGACCCAAAGCCTCCAGCTGTTTTGTCAGTCGCGCGCAGTTGGTGTCGGTGATGAAGATCTGCGCGTCGGGGTCGCCGGCCACTTTCTGGAGGAGGTTGCCGATGCGCTCCTCGTCAAGCTTTTCAAAAACGTCGTCGAGCAGCAGGAGGGGCGTGAGGCGTTTTTCTTCCCGCAATACTTCCAGCTCTGCCAGCTTCAGGGCAAACAGCAGGCTCTTGCGCTGCCCTTGTGAGGCGATGCTTTTAAAGGCCTGGCTGCCCATCTGGAAAACCAGGTCGTCGCGGTGCGGCCCGGCGGAGGTACGCTGGAGGTGCAGGTCGCGGGGACGGTTCTGCCGCAGCAGGGTTTCGAAATCCTGGGTCAGCAGCTCACTTTCGTAAAGCAGCTGGAGCGGCTCGTAGCTCTGCGCGATTTCATTATAACCCCGCTTCACCTCGGCCAGGAAACCCAGCAGGAAACGCTCGCGCTTTTCAAACAAAGGCAGGCCTTCGCGCAGCAGCTGCTCGTCGAGGACGTCGAGCACGGAGAGGTCGCGGCTGGGTCCGTCGCCGTAGTTTTTCAGAAAGGAATTGCGCTGCTGCAGGATCTTGTTGTAGGCGATGAGATGCTGGAGGTAAGCGGCATCAAGCTGGGAGAGGAGCGTATCGGTAAACTTGCGCCGCTCCTCGGAGCCGCCGATAATGAGCTGCACGTCGTCGGGCGCGATCACCACGCAGGGGTAGCGGCCGATGTGCTGGGAAAAGCGGCTGTAAGCCTGCTCATTTACCGAAAACTCCTTGCGGCCCGTTTCGCGGAGCACGCAGACGGCCTTTTCTTCCTTGCCGCGGAGCCGGAAGTGGCCCTCCAGCCGGAAGCCCGCGTGCCCGTGCTGCGGCACGTTCTGGTCGAGACGGGTAAAATAACTCTTGGTAAAGCAGAGGTAGTGGATGGCGTCGAGGAGGTTGGTCTTGCCCCTCCCGTTGCGCCCGCAGATGCCCACGATCCGCTCGGTGAAGCGGAATTCCTGGTGGAAGTAGTTCTTGAACTGGAAGAGTGATATGTCCTGAACGGCGAGACTCAAGGAGGCGAAGTTAAAGAAGGGTTTTTCACCGCTAAGAAAAGAAGGGGCTAAGGTTTACGCTAAGGTATTTCTTATGTTTCCGGTGGTTGAAAGCCGCAACCAAAACTTAGCGAAACGCTTCTTTGGCTTTTTTCCTGGCGGTGAAAAACTCTTTTTCCGCTTTAAACCCTTCTTTCTCAGCCTGAAAAAGGCTATTCGCATCCCATTGGAAAGTCTTATTTTCGCGCTTCAAATTTGGACCCGTGTCGACTAAATACACGAAAGAAACCTACCTGTACTGGTACGAACTGATGCAGCTCATCCGCCAGTTTGAGCTGATGGCTGAAGAGAAATACAAGATGGAAGGCAAGATCCGTGGCTTCTTCCACGCCTATGTGGGCCAGGAAGCCATCGCCGCCGGTTGCATGACCGCCACGCGTCCGGAAGATCCATTCATCACCGCTTACCGCGACCACGGCCTCGCCATCGCCAAGGGCATCTCCGTTAACTCCTGCATGGCCGAACTTTACGGCAAGGCCACCGGCAACGCCAAAGGCAAGGGCGGCTCGATGCACTTCTTTGGCAAGGAGCAGGCCTTCTACGGCGGCCACGGCATCGTAGGTGCCCAGATCGGCACCGGCGCGGGACTGGCGTTTGCTGAGAAGTATAAAGGCACCGATAACGTTTGCCTCGCCTACTTCGGCGACGGCGCCGCCCGCCAGGGTATGCTCCACGAGACCTTCAACCTGGCCATGACCTGGAAGCTTCCCGTGATCTTCATCTGCGAGAATAACAACTACGCGATGGGTACCTCGGTACAGCGTACTTCCAACATCGTGGACATCTACAAGCTGGCCGACGCTTACGAAATGCCCAGCGACGTGATCGACGGCATGAGCGCCGAAGCCGTGCACGAAGGCGTAAGCCGCGCCGTGAAGCGTGCCCGCGAAGGCGGCGGTCCGACCCTGCTCGAGATCAAAACCTACCGCTATAAAGGTCACTCTATTTCCGACCCGCAGAAATACCGCACCAAGGAAGAGGTGGAAGAATACAAGGGCAAGGATCCCATTACCGCCCTGCTCCACACGATGAAGGAGAATAACCTCGTTTCCGACGAGGAGATTCAGGCGATCAACGAGCGCGTGGACGCCGCTGTGGCCGAAAGCGTGAAATTTGCCGAAGATTCGCCCTGGCCCGATGACAGCGAGGTTTACAAGGATATCTATGTAGACCAGAACTATCCGTTCATCACCGACTGATACCAAAACTAAAACGCAAATACCTACGCATTAAAAACGCAAAAAATGGCTGAAACGAAAATGGTAACCCCGCAACAACCCCTGGAAGACCACGAGATCGTGGTGGAGCGCGCAAAGGACTTCTGGACGCGCAACAACCGCCTGATCATGATGCTTGGCCTCGGCATCATCCTGCTGGGCGGCGGCTACCTTGCCTATAAAAAGTTTTATAAGGAGCCGCAGGAAGTAAAGGCCCAGGAAGCCATCTTCAAGGCGGAGGAATATTTCCGCATGGACTCCGTTCGCCTGGCGCTGAACGGCGACGGCGTTAACCCCGGCTTCCTGAAGCTGGCCGACCGCTACAGCGGCACCCGCGCCGGCGAGCTGGCGCACTTCTATGCCGGTGCCTGCTTCCTGCAGCTGGGCGACGCCAAAAATGCCCAGAAGCAGCTCGAGGACTTCTCCACCGAAGCCCCCCAGATCCAGGCCCGCGCCTACAAGCTGCTCGGCGATGCTTATGCCGAGCAAGGCAAGAACGGCGACGCCCTGAGCAACTACAAGAAAGCCGCCCACCACTTCGAGCAAGACGAGCAGAATGCTTCGGAATACCTGTTCCTGGCAGCTTACTTCGCCCAGCGCGTGCAGAACAACAGCGGCGAGGCTACGACGCTCTACCGCGAGCTGAAGAACAAATTTCCCCGTACGCAGCGTGGCATCGAGGCCGACAAGTACCTTGCCCAGCTCGGTGTGTACAGCACAGACGATAAAAAGTAATTACCCGAATGGCTGACAGCAAAGACAGCACGTTATGGAATTTGAACGAGGGCATCCCGGAGCTTCAGGATGCCCTCGTTGTTTTGGTAAAGACCGAATGGAATGCCGCCATCGCAGACGCGCTTGAAGAAGGCGTGTTGCGGGTTCTTTCGCGTAACGGTCTCCGGTCGGAAACGATCCTGGTGCCGGGCGCGGTGGAGATCCCCTTTGCGATCCGGCATTACTGGGACAACGTCCGCAAAAAAGACCGACCCGCCGCCTTTATTGCTTTGGGATGTGTCCTGCGTGGCGATACCCCGCATTTCGAATATGTATGCCAGTCGGTAACCATGGGCATTACCCAGTTGAACCTCTCGATTTCCGCGCCCTCTATTTTCGGTGTGCTGACCGTAAACACGCAGGAACAGGCCGACGAGCGCATCGGTGGCCGGCACGGCCATAAGGGGGAGGAAGCGGCCATTACCGCCATCAAGATGATCCAGCTGAGCCGGAGGCTCAAAAAGAAAGAAGAATGACCGTCCAGCTTTTTATTCCCTGCTTCGTAGACCAGCTTTTCCCCGATACCGCCTTCAATATGATCAAGGTGCTGGAAAAAGCCGGCTGTACCGTAAAATACAACCCGGCGCAAACCTGCTGCGGCCAGCCAGCCTTCAACTCGGGCTTCCTCGACGACGCCCGCGCCGTTTGCAGCAAGTTTCTTTCCGACTTCGAACCCGACCTGCCCATCGTGGCACCATCTGCTTCCTGTGTCGGTTTTGTGCGGAATTATTACAGCAAGCTGTTCGATAACTCCGCCCAGCACCACCGGGTGCAGGCGCTCCGCAACCAGATATTCGAGTTCAGCGAGTTCCTGGTGCAGCAGCTCGGGGTGACCGAGCTGGGGGCGCGCCTTCCCGGCAAGGCCACCTACCACGACTCCTGCGCCGGGCTGCGGGAGTGTCGCATCAAGGAGGAGCCCCGCAGGCTCCTGATGAACGTGGCCGGTCTCGAGCTCACCGAGCTTTCGGATGTGGAAACCTGCTGCGGCTTCGGTGGCGCGTTCGCAGTGAAATTCGAATCGATCTCCATCGGTATGGGAGAGCAAAAGGTGGAAAATGCGTTGGCTACCGGTGCCGACTACCTCATCTCCACCGATCTTTCCTGCCTCATGCACCTGCAGGGCTATATCGACGGCCGCGGCGCGCCGATAAGGACGATGCACCTGGCGGATGTATTGGCCAGTGGGTGGTAAACCTCACCCCCGTCCCCTCCGGGTCGGAGAGGGGTGCCTCTGTTGTATATTCATTGGGTTTTGTTTCTTTCTGCTGATTGAACTTCAAAAGCAAAAAGCGGATGCCAAAGGCATCCGCTTTTTCAGTATCAGGATCGAATCGAAGATTGTTACTTCAAAAATAAACTACCCGGGAGTCACCCCTCTCCCCAGGGAGAAGGGCCGGGAGGAGGTCAGGGCATCAGCACGCTATCTACCACATGAATTACCCCGTTCCTTTGGTAAACGTTCGGGATGGTGATCCGGGCGGTGCCTCCTTTTTCATCTTTTACCCACCACTTGCCCTCGTTGTCTTTCATGATCCAGAGCTTTTCGCCCTGGACGGTGGTCAGTTCCGCCTTTCCGCCGTTCTTGCGCATTTTCTTTTCCAGGTCCTTGCTGTCGAGGCGTCCCGGAACCACGTGGTAGGTGAGGATCTTCGTGAGCGTGGCTTTATTTTCGGGCTTTACCAGTGTTTCTACGGTACCGGCGGGCAGCTTTGCGAAGGCGGCATTGGTGGGAGCGAAGACGGTAAAGGGGCCGCTTCCCTGTAACGTTTCCACAAGGCCCGCGGCCTTCACTGCGGCCACCAGGGTTGTGTGATCCGCCGAGTTGACGGCATTCTCAACGATGTTGCGGCTCGGGTACATCGGCGCGCCACCCACGGTTACGGTCTTTTCCTTTTTCATCGAAGCCATCGTAGCCTCCTGGCCAAAGGAATTCACGGACAATACGATGCCTGCAAGCAGCAGGACTGCTTTCATTTTTTTCATAAAATGGTATTTGATTAGTTGTTTCGCGATAAGGGCCTTATGCCTTGCGTTGCGTTCGGATTAGATACGCCGCGCCATACAATTTGGTTTTACGATCCGAAAAAATATTTGCAGTTACATTCGCCTCCTCAATCGCAACACATGGCTTACTGGCTGATCAAATCGGAACCTTTTAAGTACAGCTGGGAACAATTCGAGAAGGACGGTCAGACCTTTTGGGACGGCGTTCGCAACTACGCGGCCCGCAACAATCTCCGGGCAATGAAAAAGGGCGACCTGGCATTTTTCTACCACAGTAATGAAGGTCTCGAGATCGTCGGCATCGCCAGGGTTGTCAAGGAAGCCTATCCCGATCCTACCGCAGAAGACGATACCTGGTCGGTGGTGGATTTCAAGCCATTTAAAAAGTTGAAACAACCGGTTACGCTGGCGACCATCAAAGCCGATCCGCGGCTTAAAGAGATGGACCTGCTGCGGCTTGGGCGCCTTTCGGTAGGGCAGGTGCGTGACGAAGAGTGGGCGATTGTGCTGGAATATGCGCAGACAAAAGCGTAACGGGAAATTCTCGGTTTTCCATCCCCGCTAAACCACGGTTTTCCTTAGCTCCACTGATGCCCGAGCCAGCCACCGAGTTCCATGAGCCAGGCGATACCGAGGTGCACCATCAACCCACCCCTGATACTCCGTGTGTGGTAACTCACCACCCCGAGAACGATACCGCCGAAGAATGACGAGATGCATTCTCCGAGGGGCTTGCCGAAGTGAATGGTGCAATAAAAAACGGCCATCGGCAGGATCGCTTTGGTGCCCGCGATGCGGCTGAACGCCAGCACCAGGAAGCCCCGGAAAAAGAGCTCGATCGTAATGAAGTCGCTCCCGTAGGATAATTCATAAAGAAGCTTCTCCGCGGCCGTCGCATGACGCACGGAATCATAGTGCCACCATTTGGGATAGATGGATAAGAAGTCGGGTTGCGTAGACGCTGCGGCGATCAACGGCAACATTACCAATAGCATCAGCAGGTAGGGGCGTAGGGAAGAGCGCGGCGCGCCGGTGCCATAAAAAGGGCGGTCGGCATCCCAATACCGCCAGATGGCTATCAGGATACCGGTGGTCAGCAGCAACTTGTACGGATAGTAGAGAATGCGCTGCCAATAGTCGGAACCGCGGGTCAACGTCGCCATGCCCGGCGGAAAGGGAAGGGCCAGCTTAAGAGCGAATATCGCCGGCGCCAGCAGCAGCAGCACACGAAAACGGCGCGTGGGCGGCGCTCCCTGGAGCAGCCAGGGCAGCCAGAAGGCAAGTGCAAAAACAGAATACCACGCCAGCAGCCGGGGCAGCAGCACCCACCTCGTGATGAGGGGCTCCAGCCCGTAGTGGAAATTGCAGTAAACCAGCAAGGCGGTGAAGAGAAGCGCTGTTGCCCAGGTGCCGACAGACAGCGACCGCACATAGGCCGTCAATGCGTTCAGGATCGCTTTCATGGTTCCAACTCCTGACCGATCTGGATCATAAAGCCGTTCAGATCACGGATAGCAAATTCACGCATGTTCCAGTCGAAGCTTTCTACCGGGTATACGACTTCGGCCCGGTCTTTCAACCGTTGCCACCAGCCTTCCACGTCGTCGGTGCGCAGGTAAAGGCTGCCGGTGAATTTCGGTCCCTCGTAAGGGATATGCCCGGTGGGGTGGGCCATCATCAGTCCGACCCCGTCGCGGTGCAGCGAGGCCCATTGCCATTCTTCCGAGTATTCGTCTTCGGTAAAACAAAGGATTTCAACGTACCAGTCAACGGCGGCCCGCAGGTCGGGAACCCAAAGCAATGGCCGGAGTTCGAGCAATTTCATGCGAAAGTTTTAACCTCCGTTAACGGGAGGCATCGCTAACTTACGGTTTCAAATCTACCGATCATGAAAAAGCTATTTTTCCTGCTGGCACTTACCGCAGGGATCTCTTCTACCTCGCTTTATGCCCAGGACCAGCAGCGCGACCCGGCCGCCATGGCCCAGCGCTACAAGGAGCGTGTAAAACCCGCGCTCGTGGAGAAGCTGAAGTTCTCCGACACCGAAGCTGAAAAGATCATGGACATCTACCTCGGCCAGCGCGAGCAGATGCGCGGACTCCGCGACCTGTCGCAGGAAGACCGTGCGAAGAAGATGGAAGAAATGAATGCCGACCTGGCGAAGAAACTCAAGGCCATCCCGCTGTCCGACGAGCAGGTGAAGACCGTGACGACCTTCTTCGAAGAGCAGCGCGCGCAGCAGCGCCAGCGCATGCAGCAGAATGGCGGCGGCGGTCGTTAATTTCCCCCACTTATCGAATTGTGAAAGCTGTCCTAAGGGGCAGCTTTTCTGTTTTACCTTGCGCTTTCTCATTCATCAACCATGGCAGAAGACCTTCAGATTATCCAGGGCACCCGTGCCGAGCAGTACGAGGCCCTTATCCCACAGATCAAAGGACTCCTCGAAGGAGAGCCCGACCTGGTAGCCAACCTGGCCAATGTTGCCGCTGCCCTCAAGGAGCAGTTCGGGTGGCTGTGGATCGGTTTTTACCTCGTAAAGGGAGACGAACTCGTCCTTGGACCCTTCCAGGGCCCGGTAGCCTGTACCCGCATCCGGAAGGGCCGCGGGGTGTGCGGCGCCAGCTGGGCCGAAGCCCGCACCCTGGTGGTTCCCGACGTGGAAAAGTTCCCGGGGCATATCGCCTGCAGCTCCCTGTCGCGCTCCGAGATCGTGGTGCCGCTCATCCGCAACGGCGCCGTACTGGGCGTGCTTGACGTAGACAGTGCTGAGCTGGCCACCTTTGACGAAACCGACCGGGAATTCCTGGAACAGATCGTAGCGCTTATTCCCTTTTGAGCCCGCAGAACGGGTTGAAGCCCCCTGGCTCGGGCGGGGGCTTTTTTTATTTAGCGAAACAGAGGATTACAGAGCTGTTAAATCGAAAATTCCGGGCAATTCGCGCCCTGTTTTTGCTGTTAGGGGCAAACACACGCGTAAACCCATCTTTTCTATACATGCGACACCTGAAACACCTCCTCCCGGTGGCCCTCTTGCTGGCTGCCGCGGCACCGGCCTGTAAAAAGGCGGATGTGGCGGCGCCGGCCTCTTCGCTCGCACCGGCACCCTCTACGCCCGCAGCGCCGGTTTCCGCCTCTTTTCGCGATACGGCCGTGGCCTACGCCCGCGATATCTACCTCTGGAACGACCAGATCCCTCCTTCCTTCACCGGCAACTCCTTCACCGACCTTTCGATGATGATGACCTCGCTGCGGCAATACAGCGCTGAGCCCGGCTTCAGCGGACCGGTGGACAAATGGAGCTTTGCCGTGACCCGTGCCGAGTGGGACGGTGTCAGCAACGGCACCGCTACCGGCGATTTCGGGATGGGCGTCTTTTTCCGCTCCACAACCGATCTGCGTGTAAAGCACGTGGAGCCCGAGTCGCCGGCCGGGCGCGCGGGTATCCGCCGCGGCTGGCGCATTCTCAAGATCAACGGCTCCGAAAACTTCAGCACGTCCAATACCGACCCGGTAGTGCAGGCCGTTTTCCAAAGCGCTTCCTCCCAGTTCACCTTCCTGCGTCCCGACAACGTGCAGGTGACGCTTAATCTCAATGCCGGCGGCTACCGCGACCGGCCGATCATCAAGGATACGGTACTGCAGGCAGGTGGAAAGAAGATCGGCTATTTCGCTTTCAACTCCTTTATGGGTGACAGCTCCGAGGTGGCCGATGGCTTCCGTACCGCCTTTACCCGGTATGCCGCCGCGGGCGTCAGCGACCTCGTGGTTGACCTCCGCTACAATGGCGGCGGCTACGTGTATATGTCGGAGAATCTCGCCGACTATATCGCGCCGGCGGCTGCCAACGGCAGCCTTATGATGAAGCAGCAATTCAATGCACGTAACAGCGCCTATAACGCGGAAACGTATTTCCGCAAGCAGGGAAGCCTCAACCTGCCGCGTGTATTTTTCATTGTGAGCAAAAGCACCGCATCGGCTTCCGAGCTGCTGATCAATAATCTGCGCCCCTGGATGAACGTGGTGCTGGTAGGTCCCACCGCTACGCACGGCAAGCCGGTAGGCTTCTTCCCGATCCCGGTGCAGGACTGGTACATCTTCCCCGTTTCCTTCAAGACGGTCAATAAGAACGGCGAAGGTTCGTATTATAACGGGATCCCGGTTACGGCCGCCGTGCCCGACGGGCTCGACAAGGACTGGGGCGATCCGACCGAGGCTTGTCTGCAGGCAGCTATCAATTATTCGGTAAACGGCACCTTCGCGATCGCCGGTCGCAGCACCGAATTGCAAGGTGCAATTGACGACCGGGTGCTGAACAGCAACCGCAAACTTGATGTCACCGGTTTCAAAGGAGCCGTGGACACCCGCGGGTTCCGTAATTAATCTGGCAACATGAATAAAAAATCCCCTCGCCTGCGAGGGGATTTTTTTATGACTTATGGCAGCAACCCTTGCCGCAGCTTTTCTTATTCCGGGTTTTTTTCGCCGCTGTGCCCTGCTTGTCTTTTGCCCGATCGGTCACGTTCGTTTTGTCCTGCACATACAGGTCGGCGCGGGCGCTCTGGGCAGGCCGGTCGGGAGCGGTAGCCGCTTTATGCACCGCGGGTCGCGATTGCGCGCCGGCGATGAGCGCAGTGGCGCTGCAGAGGAGGGCGAGCAGGTATTTTTTCATAACAATGCTTTTGCACAAGACGTGCCCGCCGCGCCCACGGTTGTGCAGGGATTGTGAAAATTGCGGAGGAGCAATCGTATAACGGCACAGTATTTCGGGTATCGAAAAGAAAAAATCATGGCACAACCCAGAAACCCAGCCGGTGGCGGCGGACGCCACGAACACCCGCTGCGTCGTGAGCTCCGTGAAAACGAGCAGGAAGCGGCCCGCGTGGCCCACGAGCAGGCCGATCATGATATGGAAGAGGATCCTGACCTGGCGCCGGGAAGCCCCAACGACGACCTCGATGAAGGTGAGACGGCCCGCCTTGGTGAAGACACATCCGGAATCATTTAATACAGGATCATGGACGAGAAAAAGAAGAACTACGATATGACGGAGCGCGCCAGCCAACTATCGCAGGAAGAAACAACGCAGGAGCTGCGCTGGCAGGAAAGCGATGGCCATTCCGGCCAGGGTGCGCGGCAGCCGGTTGACAAGCCCCACTATGATGATCTCGGGAACAACAAGCTGAGCACCTCGCTCGACGAGGACTCGGCCCTGTGACGGGCGCCCCGGCGCCGTATGCGCGAAGGCGGATGTGTATCTTTATGTGCAAATTGCGCGTCATGTCCTCCGCCTCCGCCTATACCGGCAACATTCCCCAGAACTACGAAGAATACCTCGGGCCGGTGCTTTTTGAGCCCTATGCGGAAGACCTTGCCGCGCGCGTCCCGCCAGGTATCACTTCCCTGCTCGAACTGGCATGCGGCACCGGCCGGGTGACGCATCATCTCGACCAGCGACTCGGAAAGGACGCACGTATTGTTGCTTCCGATCTCAACCAGGATATGCTGAAGCTCGCGCGCAGCATCGTGTACAGCCCGCGTGTGGAATGGATGGAGGTCAACGCGCAGGAGCTGCCTTTCGCCTCCGCTTCGTTCGACGTGGTGCTTTGCCAGTTCGGGGTCATGTTTTTCACCGACAAGCTAAAGGCATTCCGGGAAGCCTACCGCGTGCTGCGACGCGGTGGCCGTTTCCTGTTCAACACCTGGGACGGTCTTGGCGCCAACCCGCGCGCCGCTATTATCCTTCAGGTGATGCAGGAGGAGCTTGGCGCCGGGGCGCCGGATTTTTTGCGTACCGGGCCTTATTCCTTCCACGACGAATCGGTGATCGCGCTTCTGCTGGAAGAAGCAGGCTTCGCGCAGATCCGCATCGAAAAGGTGGCGCGGACCGGTACCTATACCGATCCGCAACAGATCGCTGCCGGCTTCGTGGAAGGATCACCGTTAGGTGCGTACCTGGATCGCTACGGGCCGCAGATGCGCGGCAGGATCATTCAACGCCTCCGCGAGGCGCTGAAGGCACAGGAAACCACCTACGGAACCAGTGTGCCGATGCGCGCGATTGTGGCCGAAGCTCAGAAGTAAAAGGTCGAGGCTTCTGAAAATCAAAAATCCGAAATCACAAATCTGAAATCCCGGACCGGCTTTCGGCTTGCCTTTTGATGCTTTTGGAAAACGATTCCTATGTCAACAGATCAGCACAAGCGCGGTGAGCAGAATACCGCCAACAACGATGCCATTGTCAATCGCCATCCCCGCAAAAACAACAACAATACGGCCGATGCGCAGAACGTCGCCGATGACAACGTGGGCTACCTGAACGAGCCCTTGAATGAAGGCCACAGCGGTCACGCACGCAACAAAGCCCAGGAAGGCCTTCGTCAGAACAGCAACCCGCGTCCTAACAACGACAACACGGGGCGAAGCAACAAATAGTAAAAACGAAAATGCCACCGCGGGGTGGCATTGCTGTTTATGATGTTTACTTGCTTCCTGACAGTAATTGCTCCAGCAGTTCTTCGCGTCGTTGCTCGAGCTCGAGGCGGCGAAACTGCCGGTAAAACCAGGCCGATACTCCAAGTGACAGCAGGAAGCTGATTTCATTGATCCTTTCGGTGATCATGGCTCCGATCATAGGAAAGCTGTTTGAAAAAATGGTGCAAAACCTTTGCCAGAACCCAAACCCGGGAACCCCGGAACCATAAAACCTCAGAAGCCTGTTCTCCTTATCTTTGCGCCCTATGACACAAGAAGCGATTAAAGATATGAGGGACCGCGTTGTTGTCCTGAGGAGGTTTCTTTGACGTCGATAACCGACGTTCCAAGATTGCTCAAGACAAACAACTGTCCCTGTCGCCCGGTTTCTGGGACGACAACGCCCGTGCAACGGGCATCCTGAAAGAAATTAAAGTAAACGAGTACTGGACCGGGCTCTACGAGTCGGTGGAAGGTGCCGTGGAAGACTTCGCCGTGCTCTTCGAATTCTGGAAAGAAGGAGAGGGGACCGAAGAAGACGTACGCGTCGCCTACGACAAGGCCCTTGCGGCCATCGAGGAAGCCGAGTTCAAGAGCACGCTCAACCAGCCCGAGGATGAGCTCCCCGCCGTGCTCCAGATCAATTCGGGCGCCGGTGGCACGGAAAGCCAGGACTGGTCGGAGCAGCTCGCGCGCATGTACCGCATGTACGGCGAAAAGCAGGGCTGGACTGTAACCGTGCTTGACTGGGTGGACGGCGATGGTGCCGGCATCAAGACCTGCACCATGCAGTTTGACGGTCCCTTCGCCTACGGCTTCCTGAAAGCCGAGAGCGGCGTACACCGCCTTGTGCGGATCTCGCCCTTCGATTCCAATGCACGCCGGCACACCTCTTTCTCCTCCGTTTTCGTGTACCCGCTCGTCGACGACACCATCGAGATCGAGGTGAAGGACAGCGAGGTGAAAATGGAAACGGCCCGCTCCGGCGGCGCCGGAGGCCAGAACGTGAACAAGGTGGAAACGAAGGTGCTGCTCACGCACTTGCCCACCGGCATCGTGGTGGTGTGCCAGACCGAGCGTACGCAGCTGGGTAACCGCGAAAAGGCCATGCAGATGCTGAAAAGCCGCCTCTATGAAGAGGAGCTGCGCCGCCGCGAGGAAGCCAAGAACGCCACCAACGCCTCCAAGAAAAAGATCGAGTGGGGCTCGCAGATCCGCAGCTACGTGTTCCATCCCTACAAGATGATCAAGGACCACCGCACCGACTTTGAAGTAGGTAATATCGGCCCGGTGATGGACGGCGAGCTGGACGGCTTTATCAAGGCCTACCTGATGTCGACGAAAGAAGAGGAGAGTGCTTAGTGTGCTGGCTTCGGCTGTGCTCAGCCTGACTAAGATTTGTCATCCCGAGCGAAGTCGAGGGAGTGCTCGTGTACTGAAAGGTGGTAGCGGAAAAGATATTGATTAACCAATTGACGAATTAACCAATTTACCATGAGTCTCGGAACCTTTTCATACCCTACGCCGGCAAACGAGCCGGTACTGAGCTACGGACCCGGCAGCGCGGAGCGCGCAGCCCTGAAAAAGGCGCTTGCCGAATTGAAAGGCCAGAATATCGATGTGCCGATGTATATCGGCGGCGACGAAGTGCGTACCGGGAAGCTGGTGGCCATGCGGCCGCCGCACGAACATCGTCATGTGCTCGGGCATTTTCATGCTGGTGACGCATCGCATGTGACGATGGCCATCGACGCTGCCCTGGCGGCCCGCGAAAGCTGGCAGGCCATGCCCTGGGAAGACCGTGCCGGTATCTTCCTGCGCGCCGCCGAACTGATCTCCACCAAATACCGTTACCACATGAACGGTACCACGATGCTGGGGCAAAGCAAGAACGCCTTCCAGGCGGAGATCGATGCGGCCTGCGAGCTGATCGACTTTCTCCGCTTCAACGTACACTACCTGAGCGAAATTTATAAGCAGCAGCCCATCAGCGGCCCCGGCATGCATAACCGCCTCGAATGGCGCCCGCTTGAAGGCTTTGTGCTGGCAGTTACGCCATTCAACTTTACCGCCATCGGCGGCAACCTGCCCACTTCGGCTGCCCTGTGCGGCAACGTGGTAGTGTGGAAGCCGGCCAACACCCAGGTGTTTTCGGCCCAGATGTTCCTGCGCATCCTGCGCGAGGCTGGCCTTCCCGACGGCGTCATCAACCTGATTTATGTTGACGGTCCCACAATCGGCGACGTGTGCTTCCGGCACCGCGAGTTCGCGGGCGTGCACTTCACCGGCTCTACCGGCGTCTTCAACCAGATGTGGGCTACCATCGGTGCCAACGTGGGCAATTACCGCAGCTACCCGCGCATCGTGGGTGAGACCGGGGGCAAGGACTTTGTCATCGCGCACAGATCGGCATCGCCCGACGTGGTGGCCACGGCCTTGCTGCGCGGCGCCTTTGAATACCAGGGACAAAAATGCTCGGCCGCTTCGCGTGCCTACATTCCTTCGAATATCGCTGATGAAGTAAAGCGCCTGCTCGTTGATGGTATCAACAGTTTCAAAATGGGAACTGTCGAAAACTTCAACAACTTCGTCAACGCGGTTATCGACGAGAAAAGCTTCGACCGGATTGCGAAATACATCGACGATGTGAAAGCGAGCGGTGGTGCGGCAGCCTCCATTCTTGTTGGCGGCACCTACGACAAGTCGCAGGGCTGGTTCATCGAGCCTACGGTTATTGAAGCCACCGACCCGAAATACGTGACGATGTGCGACGAGATCTTCGGGCCTGTGCTGACCATTCACGTTTACGACGCCGACCGGTATGAAGAAGCGCTGGAGCTGGTAGACAACACCTCGCCCTATGCGCTTACCGGCTCTGTAATCGCGCAGGACCGTTCGGCGGTGGTGCTGGCAACGGAGCGACTGCGTCATGCCGCTGGCAATTTCTATATCAACGACAAGCCCACCGGCGCGGTGGTAGGGCAGCAGCCTTTCGGTGGCGCCCGCGCATCGGGTACGAACGATAAGGCCGGTTCTGCGCTTAACCTTTACCGTTGGCTCAGCGCACGTACCATCAAGGAAACCTTTGTTCCGCCTACCGATTACCGTTACCCCTTCCTTCGTGGTGAAAGCGAGGGTATCTGATAAAAAAATTACATACAAAAAATTTAGCACATTTAAAAGCCGTTCGCTGAAAATACCCGTCTGTAGGTATTTTCAGCGGATGGGCTAAAAAAGAAGAGCTGAAATTTTGATGAGATCGCCGGATTCATTTTCTTTGCAGCGATTTCTAATCTATCAAAACAAACAACTGTATTATGAAGAAAGTATTACTCTCTGCCGCAGTACTTTTTGCTGCCCTCGCAGGTAACGCCCAGGCCTTCCAGAAAGGTTCTTCTACCATCAACCTCGGTTATGGTCTTCTGAACGTAAACCGCACCACTTTCAAAATCTACGAAGCATTCGATCCGACTGCTAAGGCTACCGCTATGGGCCCCGCCGTTATCGGTTATGAGTATGGTGTTTCTGACAAGATCAGCGTTGGTGCTCAGGTTGGGTACGGTCAGGTGAAACTGACTATGGTTGACGGCTCTGACAAAACCGTTCTTCAGCTGAACCAGATCACTGCTGTCGTTCGTGGTGCTTACCACTTCGGTAACGGTGAGAACTTCGACCCGTATGTTGCTCTCGGTCTCGGTTACAACAACTTCAAGTATACCGCCAAAGAGAATGACAAGGACGTATCGGCTGACTTCACTTACGCTGTTCCCGGTGCTATCGGTTACACGGCTGCTGTGGGTGCTAACTACTACTTCTCTAAGAACATCGGTGCTTACGCTGAACTCGGTTACACCGCTGGTTCCCTGTTCCAGATTGGTGTAAAGGCCAAGTTCTAATTGAACAATACCTTCCAAATGAAAAGTCCCGCTCTCAAGGCGGGACTTTTTATGTGCAGGTATCGTGGTGCGCAACAACGAGGTAATTCAATACGATACTTATGTAATTGCGCACGCAGATCTTCGGTAAAGCGGAACTTTTTTCATTGAACCGACCGGAAATCTCATCTTTTTCCCCGGAAAAAGCAGGCCCGGCCCTTTTTTTGCATCATGCGGGCAAAAACTGGATATGAAGAAAAGTGTATTTGCACTGCTCGCCCTCGCAGGTGGCATTGCTGCCCGCGCACAGGCTCCGCAGATCGGCTTTAAAGCAGGCCTCAACATCGCAACGATTTCTACCAAGCAAGGTACGGTATCAAACAAACTCAGCGGCCATGGCGGTATCATGGTGCATGCGCACGTGTCGCCCAACTTTGCCATTCAGCCGGAACTCCTTTACTCCGGCCAGGGAACAAAGCAACAATACCTCGGGCAGAATTTCGACTGGAACCTCAACTACCTCAATGTTCCGATCATGTTGCAGTATATGGTTGCCGACGGCCTCCGCATTGAGGCAGGTCCGCAGGTAGGCCTGCTGCTGAGCGCCAAGGTGAAGAACGGCGGCGGTTCCACCGACATCAAGAACGACCTCAAGCAGGCCGACTTTGGCGTAGGGATCGGTTTCGGTTACGTATCGTCGATGGGCCTTGGTGCCGGCGCCCGGTACAATTTCGGTTTGACCAATATCAATAAGAACCAGGACCTCCCGATCAAAAACCAGGTAGGACAGATTTCCGTGTTCTACCTCATCGGCGGTAAAGGCACGACGCGTACACGCCGTTAAGCACGCAGGTGTGGCAACGGCAGAGCCCTGTCACACCGCGGCCTTTTTTTTGCATACTACGGTCCAATCGAAAACTTTACCAATATGAAAAAGATCAGTTTACTTACTCTGGGTTGCATGGCAGTAGCTTCAGTAATGGCACAGGATACCCAGAGTAGCACTACCGGCACCAAGGATTTTAAACCGGTTCGCACGGAAATGGCGCGTAAGGTGCGGTTTGGCCTCCAGGGTGGCATCAACATAGCAAAGTTTGCGGTCACAGATGTGCCTGGATATGATGTCACCGGTAAGACCTCGATTTACGGTGGTGCGTTCGTGAACATCCCCATCGGCCCGCTGCGCATTCAACCGGGTGTTATGTGGAATGGCCTGGGCAGCAAGTATACCCAAACCTTTACCACTGTCGGCACCGGCGGCACAACGGTGAGCAGCACGCATGCGTTTCAACAAAACCTGAACTATATCACCGTGCCGGTGATGTTCCAGCTCATGCCCGGCCATAATGGATTCTTTATCGAGGCAGGTCCGTACGCAAGCTTCCTCGTGAATGCGAAATATGAAGACCAGACATCCGGTGCTACGCAGCCTTCCAACTCGGATAACAAGGCTGACTTCGACAAGACCGATTTCGGTGCGATCGGTGGTATCGGTTATGAAACCCGGATCGGCTTAGGCTTTACCGCCTCCTACCTCAATGGTTTCACCAATGTGATCAAAGACGATAATGCAGCGTCCAACTCGGGCCAGAAACTGCGCAATCGTGCCTGGCGCTTCGGTCTTATTTACCACTTCGGTGCGGCCAAGTAAGCTCCACTTCAGTGTTCATTTTATCAATCAGAAAGACCGCCGAAAGGCGGTCTTTCATTTTATCGGTAGGTCCTATGCCCGCCGGGCGCCCTGAAGAAAGCGGATGTCTTAAATTAGCGCAAAGTTTTGCGTTGAAACCCATTCTCCGATCCGAACAAATGGCGCTGACCGTGAGCCGTCTTGCCCACCAGCTGCTTGAAGATCCGGCCCTGCTGGAGCAAACGGCGCTTATCGGCATCCAGCCGAGGGGCGTGTTCCTGAGCGACCGACTCGTGCAGGAACTGCAGCGTAACGGGGCCCCCGCCTTCGACTATGGCCGGCTCGACATCACATTCTACCGCGATGATATCCGCAAGGAGCTGCACGTGCCGGCACAAACGCAGATCGATTTTTCCATAGAGGGCAAGCGGGTGGTGCTGGTGGATGATGTACTGTATACGGGGCGTACTATCCGCGCGGCGCTCGATGCGCTGATGGATTTTGGCCGCCCGGCGCGCGTGGAGCTGCTCGTGCTCATCGATCGTCGTTACACCCGTGAATTACCGGTTCAGCCCAACTACGCGGGCCGCGCCATCGATTCTATCGTGTCGCAGAAAGTAAAGGTGCTCTGGAAAGAGCGCGATGGCCGTGATGAAGTGATCCTCCTGGACCAGGAATAGAAGACGGGCAGTAATAAATCAGATATCAGACTTCCCACATCATTAAATTTGCCTTTTAATGGCACTTTCCACCCGACACCTTCTGGGCATCAAAGAGCTGCTCCCTTCGGATATCGCAACCATTCTCGAAACAGCGGCCCAATTCAAAGAGGTGCTGCAGCGACCCATTAAAAAAGTTCCCTCGCTCCGCGACGTTACGATCGTCAACCTGTTTTACGAAAACTCTACCCGCACCCGCATTTCCTTTGAGCTTGCGGAAAAGCGGCTGTCGGCCGACACCATCAACTTCAGCGCTTCGGGTTCTTCGGTGTCAAAAGGAGAGACCCTGCTCGACACTGTAAACAATATCCTGTCGATGAAGGTCGATATGGTGGTGATGCGGCACAGCGCCAGCGGTGCGCCGCATTTTTTGGCGAAGCACATTCCCGCGGCCATTATCAATGCCGGTGACGGGATCAACGAGCACCCGACCCAGGCCTTGCTGGATGCTTTTTCGATCCGGGAGAAGCTCGGCACGCTTGAAGGCGTTCGCGTTGCCATTATCGGCGACATCCTGCACAGCCGCGTGGCCCAAAGCAACATTCACCTGTTGCAGAAAATGGGAGCGGAGGTGATCGTGTGCGGCCCACCCACGCTCATCCCGCGCTACCTTACGGAGGCTTTCGGGGTGCGGGTTGAATACAGCGTAGAAAAGGCCCTGGCCTGGTGCGATGTGGCCAATGTGCTGCGGATCCAGCTGGAGCGACAAAATCAGGTGCTTTTTTCCTCCCTGCGCGAATACAACCTCGCCTATGGCATCACGCGCCGCCGGCTCGACGCACTGGCAAAGCCGATTACGATCATGCACCCCGGCCCGATCAACCGGGGCGTGGAGCTCGACTCCGACGTGGCCGACGGCCCGCATTCACTCGTGCTGCAGCAGGTAGAAAACGGCGTTGCCGTCCGGATGGCCGTTCTTTACCTCCTCGCCAATCGAAACGGATGACGGCCGGCGCGGTGGTTTGCGCTTTACTGGTAGGTTCCTGTGAAGCGATAAAGGCAACGACACTTAAAATAAATCAGACATCAGCGATCAGACATCGTAAAATTCTCTTCCCATGCGTATCGGCTTTTTCCCGGGCACTTTCGACCCGGTGACCCTCGGGCATATCGACATCGTCAACCGCGCCCTGCCGCTGTTCGACAAGCTGTATATCGGTATCGGCGTCAACGCCAATAAACAACCGATGTTCCCGGCGGAACAGCGCCGCGAATGGTTCCGGGGGATCTTCTCCGGCGTTCCGAAGGTGGAAGCCGTCGTTTACGAAGGGCTTACGGTGGACTGCTGCAAGCTGGTGGGGGCTAACTATATCGTCCGGGGCATCCGCTACGTATCGGATTTTGAATACGAAAAAGCGATCGCCGATATGAACCGCACGATCGACGGCGGCATCGAAACGATCTTCCTGACCTGCCTGCCGCAATACACTTCGGTAGCGTCTACCCTGGTGCGCGATGTGCTGCGCTACGGGGGCGATATTTCGCGTTTCGTACCCGAAGTGGTGCTACGGAGCATCCACGCCGCGACCTGAGTTATATGCGTCGAAAACGCGTCGTATCGACCGGAACATTTCATCCCGGTAGGCCGCAAGTCCGCCTGGATCAAGCCATATGCAATCGGTAATGTCTTCCTCCGTCTGCGGCTTTAAGGGGCCATCGTAGGCCGTACGCATCAAAAACCAATGATTCTCTTTCAGCACCTCCTTTCCTTTGTGCATATAGGTGTGATAGGTTACAACCAGCGGGCCGACGAGCGACAGCGGGTTTACACCGGTTTCTTCTTCCACCTCGCGCAAGGCTGCGTCGGCGGGTGATTCACCTTCGTCCAGTTTCCCTTTAGGAAGGTCCCAGTGCTCGAGGCGCCGGATCAGGAGCAGCTGGCCCGATTGATTTTCAACCAGGCCGCCGCCGGTTTGCAACCGCACCGGGAACAGTGTGTCGAAAAGGTAGTCCCAATCGGTTTTCCACCCAAGCTGCACGCGGAAGTTTCCGGTCGCCCGTGCCCCGAAAGAATCAAGGGCCGCACGCAGCTCACCGGTGTTGTTTACCTGCACGATCTCCGGATCGCCGGCCGGTGTTTCGCCGGTTTTCTGAGGGTTGCCTGGCTCCTGGAAGGGCAGCAGAAAGACCGAATGCCCGGTGTAATCGATAATGCGCATGTACAAATGTAGGGTCGGGAAAATTGCATTCCGCCTACCTTCGCGGCATGACCGACGCACACGTGACCGCCGAAAAACTGCTCCAGTCCGGGGCCGTGAAACTGAGTCCCTCGGCACCCTTTACCTGGGCCAGCGGCTGGAAGAGCCCGATTTACTGCGACAACCGCCGCGTGCTGTCGCAGCCGTTTATCCGCGATTATATCAAGAGCGAGCTCTGCAACCTGGTATTCGAGCGTTTCCCGGACGCGGAGGCGATTGCCGGTGTTGCAACGGCGGGCATCGCCTGGGGCGCCCTGGTGGCCGACCAGCTGAAGCTTCCCTTCCTCTATGTGCGTCCGAAGCCGAAAGAGCACGGGATGGGCAACCAGATCGAAGGCAGTTATACGGAAGGACAGCAGGTAGTAGTGCTCGAGGACCTCGTGTCGACGGGCAAGAGCTCGCTGCAGGTGGTGGAAGTATTGCGTGCGGCGGGGCTCGTGGTAAACGGTATGGCCGCCATTTTTCAATATGGCTTTTCCGAGGGTACCCGCAGGTTTGACGAAGCCGGCGTGCCGCTTTGCACCCTTACCGACTACGAGCACCTGATCGCCCTCGCGGTGCAGAAGGGGCAGGTTGCGGCAGAGGAGCAGTCGGTTTTGTTAAAATGGCGCGAAGACCCGGCAAGCTGGACCGGTGTGGCTTAAATTGTTATCAAATTCAAACCCCGATAATGAAGAAACTTCTTTTCCTGCTGCTTGTGCTTGCCGGCCTGAATGCATCGGCGCAAACAAAGGCGCTGCAGACCGTGACGATCAAGCTGCCCACGGTGCAATGCGAAATGGCCAAGGGGCAGATTGAAACCTACCTCAAGCGCTATGACGGCGTCAACAGTGTCGTAGTAAATGTGAAGAAAAAGGAAGTTGTCGTGAAATACCTGGTCGACCGCGTTTCCGATGAGGATATCAAGGCGGCAATCGCTAATGTCGGTTATGATGCCAACGAGGTGACAGCCGAGCCTGATGCGGTGAAGCGCCTCCCGGCCTGCTGCCGGAAAACGGCGACCGCCCAGAACTAAGTTTTGATCCCATAAAGAAATCAACGTCCCGCTCCGGCGGGATTTTTTATTAGGTCCATGCTGATCGTTTGCCGGCCCACATAACGGATGGGCTTTGTGACAAATACCCCTACTTTCCCCACCTTCACCGTACCCTCAGCCCGAAGCGTTACCGTCTTGCCCAGCAGTTTGGGTAAATCGAATTGCAGGGCTTTAGCCACCGGAATCCGTCCTTCGAGGGGGATGGAAAACTCGGCGGTTTTATTGACCGTCACTTCTGCCGGCTGGGTGAATTTGCCCAAAAAGATCGTATCCACATAAACATCAATACCTGCCTCTTTGACAGATACGCCAAAGTTGTTGGGGTTGTAATAGGTGGCGGCAAAGCCGACTACTGATTCTTCGAAACCCAATTTACGGACCCCGAATTCGTCGACCCTGCGGAATTCGGGGTCTTTGATTTTGGTGCAGCTACCAAGGGCGCAGGCGAGGAGCAGGCAAAGGGGTATGGCGATTCGCATGGATACCTTCCGGCAAATACAATGCTAAGCAGGCGGCAGAGCCCGGTTATCCACAGCTAATTTCGTTAGCAAGTTCCTAGATGGTCCTTCCATACAACATGCTATTTTATTTAGTATTTATAATACTACCTAATCAATATAAAATGATTACATAATGGTTATTTACTCAAATAAAATATAAGTAAAACTGCGCCGATCTTTGATTTGTCAGCCTGGTCGGGAATAATATTTAAACAAAATTTGACGACAGTTAGATATCTACTTCATTTACAGTTACTTATATGAAATATCTATAAAAAATAATAGAATAACTTGAATTCGACGACTTTATGCGCGGATGAGATATCCACAATCCTTGATTTTGCAGGTTTTTTGGTCGACGCGGGGTGTCCGGCCTCGAACAGATCGATTGCCGTAATTTGCCGCTGAATGCCCTTTACCGGGATCGGCGCTCGACCAGCCCGCCGACCTGATCCGGAGTTGGCCAGAGATCCGGACCCCTCCGCATGGGAAACAGGAAGGGAAAAGGGTTGATGTCAAAGTGGCATAAAGACAGTAAAACAACCTGCCCGTTAAACCCCGAGGCGGCCGCTCCTTCTAAGCGATCATATTCCTGGATACGGCCGGGATTACCGATCATCCCAAACCCTTCTGAATTAGCCCCTTAGGCAGATCCAGCGGATGAGCACACGGTGTCTTTGTCGTAACTTGGGCTTTTATTTCCCACACTACTGTCCGGATAAATGAAACCACTAATTGCGCGACTGCTGCTGCTCCTGCTATTATGCACCGGAGGCCTGAAGGCTATGGCCCAGGACTTTTCAAACAAGGGAAAGGAGTTCTGGCTGGCCTATTCTTACCATGTGGGTATGCAGTCGGGCACCGGTCTGCCGCAAATGACCCTGTACCTTACTTCGGACGTTACCACTACCTATAATGTAGCCATTTTCGGCGGCGCGAACCTGGCCTCCGGCACGCTGACCGCCGGAAGTGTGGTACAGGTAACTGTGCCTACCACGTATATGGTTAACGACGAAGGCCTGTTTTTGAACCGGGCAATCCGTGTTACCGCCGACAAGCCGATCGTGGTGTACTCCTATATTACCCGGAGCGCGGCCTCGGCTGCCACCCTTTGCCTGCCGGTTCCGGTACTGGGAAAGGAGTATATGACCACGAGCTTTACGCAGGTTTCGAATGAGCCGGGGTCCAACTCTTATATCACGATTGTGGCGGTCGACAGCAACACAACCGTGGAGATCAAGCCGACCGCGGCCACCAAGAGCGGCTGGGCTGCCGGGAGTACCCAGATCATCACCCTACAGAAGGGACAGGTGTACCAGGTGCTTGGCTTTGAAAACAATGCCCCGTCCGGGGGAACTTATTCCGGTGTCGATCTCAGCGGCACCACGGTGCGCTCTATTTCAAGCGGCACAGGCGGCTGTAAGCGCATCGCCGTGTTTTCCGGCTCCGGCAAGATCCGGATTCCGCAGAGCGGTTGCAGCAACAACTCGTCCGACAACCTGTACCAGCAACTTTATCCGATTTCCACCTGGGGTAAGAAATACCTGACGGTTCCCAGCAAGAACAACCCGTTCAATTACTACCGGATCTACCGGAGCGTCGGTTCCGCCAATATCACCCTGAACGGCACCCCGATCCCTGCCGGGTCTTTTGTAAACAATTACTACACGCTACCTGTCGGCAACGTGCCTAACCGGATCGAATCCGACCAGCCCATCAGCGTCGTCCAGTATTTCACCACCCAGGGGTGCAACGGCAACCCATCCGGCAAGCCGTATGATCCCGATATGATCGTGCTGAACCCGGTGGAGCAAAACATCAACAAGGTAACCCTGGTGAGCTCGAACCTCGCGGCCGCTTCCACGGCGCAGTACCCGCACCAGCACCATATCCACGTTATTATTCCCAACACCGGTACGGCGATTTCTTCGTTCCGCTTCGACGGCAACCCCGTTCCGGCCTCCATCTGGACAGTCCACCCCGCCGACCCTTCGTACTCCTACGCCTATATGGCGGATATCAGCGGGGGCGGAAATACGATCACCCAGGGCTACCACACGCTGGCCAGCGACTCCGGCTTTCTTGCCCTGGCCTATGGCTATGCCAACGCGGAAAGCTACGGCTACTCGGCCGGCGCCAATGTGAAAGACCTGTACCAGTATGCCGGTATCCGCAACCAGTACGCCACCGTCAACTTCCCGGCAACCTGCCGCAATACGCCGTTTAAGTTTTCCATGACCTTCCCGTACCAGCCCACCCAGATCCAGTGGCAGTTTAACGGGCTTTTTTCCGATGTGACCGTGAACACGCCGGTGGCCGATTCGGTATTCCTGGTCAACGGGAAAACGCTCTACCGTTACACGCTGGCCGGCACCTACGTGACGCCGAACATCGGTACCTTCCCGATCCGGATCCTGGCGCAGAACCCCACCACCGACGGCTGCGCCGGCGAGCAGGAGATCAACTACGACCTCCAGGTGATCGAGCGGCCGAAGACCGAGTACACCATGACCACCAGCGGCTGCGTGACCGACCCGGTGCAGTTCGCCGATGGAAGCAACAGCCAGGGGCGTACGATCGTGAATTATTTCTGGAGCTTCGGAGCCGGAGGCTATAACCCGGTTACCCAGGCCAATACCAGCTTTACCTTTCCCACAGCGGGCAGCTATACCATCAATCATTTTGTGGTGACGGATATCGGCTGTGTGTCGGACACCCTGCCGAAAACGCTGACCCTGGCGCAGCCCCCGGCCGCCGGCTTCGATGTGGTTGGACCCTATTGCGAAGACAGCCCCCTGACCTTCACCGACCAGTCGTCGGGTAACGGCAGCTCCATTACCCAATGGAGCTGGGACTTCGGTGACGGCAGCACCCCGGTCACACTCGGGTCGGGTGTGGCGCAGCAGCACCTTTTTGCCAACCCCGGCACCTACGTGGTATCGCTGGTGGTAAAATCCTCGGGTTGTACGAGCACGGCATTCACCAAAACCATTACAGTCAACCCGCGCCCCGCGGCGGGATTCACCTTTGGAAATGCCTGCCTTCCTACGGGCGCGCTGGCGTTTACCAACAGCTCTACGGTTACCGCGGGCGGACCGCTTACCTACGCCTGGAGCTTTGGACCGGCGGGAGCGGTGAGTGCCAGCGCAAACCCGATATATAATTATGCGACTGTTGGGCCGCACCAGGTGGAGCTCATTGCGAAGTCGGCGGCGGGCTGTTCGGATACCTCCCGGCAGACTGTCAATACCGTTTATGCAGCCCCGACATCGGCGTTCGGACGCAGTGTTTCGCCGATCGACAGCCTCTACTGCCCTAATTCTGCTATGGGGTTGACGAGTATGGCGCTCTCACCGGGAAGCTCCACCAGCGAATGGCATTGGAGCTTTGGCGATGGCAACACCTCCACGGCAATGAACCCAGTGATCGCCTACCCGACACCCGGCACCTATATCATCAAACATTGGGTGATCTCGGCCATCGGCTGCGTTTCCGATACTACCCGCGATACGGTCACCATCGTTCCGCCGCCGGTTTCGTCTTTTACCGTAAATGCCCTGCGCTGTGAACGTGATACACTGCGGGCGCTTTCCGTATCGACTCCCGGTGCGGGCGCGTTAACGCAGTACAAGTGGGAGGTAAACGGCTCGCCGGCCGGCACCACATCGGCGCTCGCCTACCTGCCGGCAACTGCCGGCAACTACACGATCCGTCTCCAGGTTGGTTCGAATATCAATTGTGAAGACGATACAACGATCGTGATAGCGGTACACCCCAAGCCGGTCCCCGACTTTACCCTGCCGAATGTGTGTCTCCCCGCCGGAACCGCAACGTTTACGAACACCTCCGGTATTGCCGGCGGCACTACCGCCGACATGAGCTACCAATGGAGCTTCGGTAATGGAAATACCGCCACCACCGTCAACGGGAATACAACCTATTCTACGACCGGGCCATTCAACGTAAAGCTGACCGCCACTTCGAACAACGGTTGTGTGCAGGACACGGTGAAAGTGCTCAGCACGGTATATGCCGAGCCCAAAGCGCTGTTTTCGATCAATGCGGGCGAGGTCTGCATCGGCGCCGCCTTTACGTTTACCGATGCGAGCACGGCGCCTGCTTCGACGGTAACGGGCTGGAACTGGAGCTTTGGTGATGGCACTTTTTCTACCAGCCAGAACCCGGTAAAAACCTATTTGAGTCCCGGCACCTACACCGTGCGGCTGCAGGTGACCTCGGCCATCGGCTGCGTGTCGGCATTCCGCGATACCACAGTTACGGTTAATCGCCTGCCCTCGCCTGCCTTTGGTACCAGCGCGGTGCTCTGCGCCACCCGCGCCATTACGTTTACCGATGCTTCTACTGCCAATTCGGGTATCCTGCAAAGCTGGAGCTGGGATTTCGGAGACGGAAGCACGGTGCAGACCGGGCAGGGGCCGCAGCAACATGCTTATCCCGATGCGGGTAATTATGGCGTATCGCTGACCGTTGTCACCGATAAAGGTTGCACGGCCACGCGCACCGATACGGTGCGTGTGCACCAGCGTCCGCGGGCCGGCTTCGTGATCCCTCAGAACTGTCTCGCCGATCCCTACTCGCAGTTTACCGACACGAGTTCCGTGACCGGTCCGGATGCGATATCGGGGTGGTTGTGGAATTTTGGTGATGCGCTTGCCAACCCTGCTTCCAGCAACTTCTCCGTGCTGCAAAACCCGCGGCACCGGTATACGGCCGTAGGGCCCTACCGGGCCAGCCTCGAGGTGGTGACCAACTTCGGCTGCCGCGACACCATTCGCCAGGACCTGTTCGTTTCCAACACCTCGCCGGTGCCGGTACTTGCCGTGCTGCAGGGTGCCGTGTGCAGCAACGACTCGGTGCGGATCAAGGATTCTTCCTGGGTGGATATCGGCAATATCGTCCGCCTCGATATCTGGTGGGATGCCGCCGACCCCTCGAGTGTACAGACCGTGCTGAACCCGGTGCTCAATACGGTTTATGCGCACCGTTATCCTGAATTCTTCAGCCCGGCGAACCGAGACCTCAATATCAAGCTGGTAGCCTATTCCGGTACCACCTGCGCCATCGATGTCACCCGACCGCTGCGCCTGCTCGCAACGCCGGAAGTGCGCTTTGCCCCGCTCACTGATGTATGCGCCAATGTGCCGTCTTTCAGCTTCAACCAGGGATCTTCGGCCAACAGCGCCGTCGTGCCGGGGCAGCCGCTTTATAGCGGTGCCGGCGTTAACGCTGCCGGGCTCTTCAATCCCCGGACGGCCGGAATCGGTATCCACGACATCACCTATACCTTCCGCGGCAACAATGGCTGCGTCAACGACAGTGTGCATACGATCGAAGTATTTGACATCCCCACCGTGGATGCCGGCCCCGACAAATTCGTGCTGGAGGGAGGCGTTGATTCGCTACTCGGCTCGGGCGTCGGTTCCAACGTCCGCTACCTCTGGAGCCCGGCCCGCTTCCTGAATACGGATACGGTGGCGCATCCTGCGGTGCGGCCGGCCGATGACCAGCTGTATACACTCACCGTTACGTCGGAAGAAGGGTGTTTTGCTACCGACCAGGTATTTGTGAAGCTGCTGCGCCTGCCGGTCATCCCGAACGTATTTACACCGAACGGCGACGGCGTTAATGACCGCTGGGTCATCAATCACCTCGAGTCCTACCCGGGCGCCACGGTGGAAGTTTATAACCGTTATGGCCAGCTCGTATTCCGCTCGGTTAACTATACCACGGCCTGGGATGGCACGCTGAATGGCCAGCTGCTTCCCACCGGAACCTATTATTATATCATCAACCCGAAGAACGGCCGCAAGCAGATGACCGGCTTCGTAGATCTTATCCGCTGACAACCATGAACAAGCATCTCTGCACCGCACTGGGTCTTGTTGCTTCGCTGGCTGCCGCCGGCCAGCAGCGGCCGCACTATACGCAGTACCTGCTCAACCAGTATATCATCAACCCGGCGCTGACGGGGATCGAGAATTACACCGATGTAAAGCTCAGTATCCGCGACCAGTGGGTAGGACTGAACGGCGCGCCGCGCACTTCCTACCTCACGATCCACAAACCGATCGGCAAGCAGGATTACAAGCCATCGCCGACCGGGTTTGCCGTACCGGGCGAAAACCCGCGGGGCGAGGGCTACTGGGATGGCTATACCGCCTCGGCGCCACATGCAGGTATCGGCCTTGTGTTGCTCAATGACCGCACCGGCAACCTGAACTGCTTCAGCGCCGATGTTTCGTATGCTTACCACCTCGGGCTCAGTCCGAAGCTGAATCTATCGGCCGGCTTTTCGGGCGGCATTTCCAAAATGAGCTACGACCGCTCAAAGGCAACGCCCGCGGTTGCAGGTGATGTTGCCCTCGGCGATGTCAATGTGTACCTGAGCAAGTTTCGTCCCGACCTGAACCTGGGCGTTTATCTCTATTCTTCCGATTTCTTCGCCGGGATATCGGCGCAACAGGTAATCCCGCAGAAGTACGTGGTGGCCGACGATGCCACCTTCAACAAAGGGAAGCTGGTGCCCCACCTTTTCGGTACCGCGGGATATCGCTTCCTGCTAAGTGAAGACATCAATGCCACGCCCTCGGTGATGGTGAAGTATGTGGCCGGCGCACCGCTGCCGATGCAATATGACCTGAACCTGAAACTGCAGTACCAGGACCTGCTCTGGCTGGGCGGCGGCTACCGGGTGCGGGAAGGCTATTCCGGCATGCTGGGGCTCAATGTGGGAAATACGTTCAACGTGAGCTATTCGTACGATTATTCCACCACGCCAATCAATACCGCCAGCCGCGGCACCCACGAGATCATGATCGGTTTCCTGATCGGAAACCACTATGGCGATACCTGCCCGAGGAACATCTGGTAAAGATGTTTGATGTCTGATGTCTGATTTAGGTTCCGGTTCGGGATTGGACGAGCCAATCGAGAGACATAGTGATAAAAGAAAGAGACCGCCGGAGCGGTCTCTTTCTTTGTAATTTCTGATCAGTTATCGAAGGAATAGTCTTGCTAATAAACCAACGAACCTATTAACCGGTTACAGCTTGATCACACCGTCTTTGCGGCCACGGCCTTTCAGCTCGCTGATTTCGGCGATCTTCTGTGAAAGCACGCGACGGGCTTTCTTCAACTCGGAGATCGAGGCATCGGGGAGGGGAGTGGCGGAGATGCGGCCTTTCTGGGCGGCAACCGTCAGCTTATCCAGTTCCACGAGTGTCTGCTGGTAAACGGTCTGGATAGAGTCCATCCTGGCAGAGGCGATATCGCAGGCCATCTGTTTATTAGCCTTGTCGAGGTCAATCTTTTCATAGCCGGCTTTCAGGTTCTGTTCCACACGCTGCCAGTTGATCCTTTCCACCTGGCTCATATAGTCGTGGCGAGCCGCCACGCGTTCCTCATCCGTCAGTCCGTCGGGGAAATTCTTTTCCACCGTATTCCATTGTGCCTCGAGGGTCTTGCGGGTGTTTTCAACCGTAGCCTTAACCTTCTCCACGTCTTCGGGACTCAGGTTGGAATAGGTTTCATCAAAGGCTACCTGGCGAAAATCGCTTACCGGCTCTTCAGGTGCGGGTGCCGGTGTCGGGATAATATCTTTCGGGTTGGCGGTAGATTCCATGGCGGCAGCGGCGGCTGTTACCGGGGCTACCACCGCCACCGAAGTTGCAACCGGGGATGAGTCGGCCTGCGCCGACGTTGCCGGGAAATTGTAAGGAAGAAAGGCGGACCCGTAAATTTCGCTGCCGGCATTGCTCACGGGCGCTTTCACGCGGATCACCATTGAGTTAAGGGTAAGCACCAGGATCATTGCGGCAAAGGCGCCCATCAGGTGTTGGGCGTTGATGCGCGGCTTTTTGCGGATGCCTACGATTTTTTCGATGCGACTCAGGAGTGCATTGCGGCCGGTTGCACCCATGGCGAGCTCGGCGGAAACGTGGTTGCTTTTCTCCAATTCGAGCAGCGCCGAAGCATAGCCTACCTTGTCGTATTCAAACTGGAGTACCAGCTCGTCGCAGCAATTCTCGCGTTCGTTTTCGACCGCACGGATAAAAAGGCGGACAAATGGATTGAAGTAAAGCACCACGTTGATAGCGGTGATCAGGAGGTTGACGAGATAGTCGTAGCGACGGATATGGGACAGCTCGTGGAGCAGCACCGCCTCCAGCTGGGCCGGAGTGAGGTTAGCCATCGCGGCTACCGGGAGCAGGATGACCGGCTTGAGGTAGCCGATGGTGAGCGGTGAGGTGACGAGGCTGGAAAGGTACACGCGTACCCGCTTGCGGATGCCTACGTGGCCGGCGATCTTGTCTACAAACAGGCGGTACTTCACCGGGGCCTTGCTGAGGCCGCGGGTGCGAATGGCCTGGACGTAGCGCCAGTTGCGCAGCACGTTGAACACCGGCACCACCAGCAGCAGGATGTAGGTAACCGAAGCCCCGGTGAGGATCATCGGGAGCACCGATTTACCCTGCACGATGGGCTCGGCCAGGAAGCCGGGAGCGGAGATGCCGTTTTTTAAATAGGTGTAGAAGGTCCAGGCAAACCAGGCTGCCCCGAGGGCAAGGCTATAAACCGCCTGGAGGTAACGCTGGTTGCTGCTGGGACGGGCAAAATAGCCGGTCAGCTGGAACAAACACCACAGCAGCCCGAGTTGCCAGAAGCTGTTGAGGGTGGCCCAGCCAAGGGCCTGCAGAAAGATCGACTGGCTCAGGGCCATGGCTTACTTGTTTTTGAGGTTGTTCAGCAATTTTTGAATCTGCTCTAACTCCTCGGGGCTCGCATTATTCTGCTCACCCAATGCCTGCAACACTAATTGCGTCGAAGATCCGCCAAATAGCGAATCGATCATCTTGGTCAGTAAATGTTTTTGCGTCTTTTCCTTGTTAACGCTGGGCTGGTAAACGTGGGTGCGCATGGATTCGTCGCGCTTCACCAGCCCTTTTTCATGCATGATCTGCATCAGCTTGAGGGTGGTGGTATAGCCCACTTCCTTGGTTTTCGCCAGCTCTTCGTGCACCTCGCGAACCGTGGCCAACCCTTTACTCCAGAGGATTTGAAGGATTTCCAGCTCGCTTTCCGTAGGTTTAATCGCTTTTGAAGCTGCCATGGTAATTCAGGTTTTCAAAACGAATATACGACCTATTTCGTACGAACAACTCCGTCCTTACCGTTTTTCGATCCTTTAACATTATTTAACAACTGCCCGCCGAGGTTCTTAGACCCCGCTCCCGGCAGAAGTGCCCCCGCGCGGGCGCGTGTCCGCATCTGGGCGGACGTGAGGCTGCTGCCATCGGGGCTCCAGCCGGGCGGACCAAAGAGATAACCGGCGCGCTGCCGCCAGCCCCGCGCCCGCCGCACCTTCCCCAGCAGTTCGCCCCAGGTGCGCAGTGCCACCACAAAGGGGTTGAAGGAGCCGATATTGCGGGTAAGCCCGTAAGTGGGCCGCTCCTCTTCGGCCTGGAAGGTGCCGAAAAGACGGTCCCAGACAATGAGGATGCCGCCATGATTGCGGTCGAGGTATTTGAGGTCGCTCCCATGGTGCACCCGGTGGTGCGAGGGCGTGTTGAAGACGAATTCCACCGGCCGGGGGAGGCGCCGCACCAGTTCGGTGTGGATCCAGAACTGGTAAATCAGCGACACCTGCTGCATCAGCAGGATCCATACCGGGTGAAAGCCGACGAGTGGCATCCAGGCCCAGAAAAGGAAGGTGCCGGTGGCGTTGCCTGTCCAGGTCTGGCGCAGGGCGGCCGCCAGGTTGTACCGCTCCGAAGAATGATGCACCACGTGGGAAGCCCAGAACCAGTTGACACTGTGGGCGGTGCGGTGAAACCAGTAATAGGAGCAATCGTCGGCAAGGAAGAGCGCCAGCCAGAACCAGGCGGCGTGGTCGGGTAAGGTAAAAAGCCGGTACCGGTAAAGGAGACTGAAAAGTCCGAAGATGAGTGCTTTGGTGACAAAGCCGGTCAACACGTTGCCGGTCCCCAGGGCCAGGCTGGTGACCGTATCGCGCTTTTCGTAGAGGTTGCGGTGCTCCCGGGCGGCCAGCCAGGCCTCCAGGGCAAGCAGCAGCAGGAATACCGGGATCGCATAAATAAGGAGCGCGGGGGCCATTCTTAAAGGTACGCATTCCCTTTCTTCACAAACGGCCGCTCCTCCCGGAAAACGGGCGGTTGATAACTTAACTCATTATGCATGAGCGTGATGTGCATGGAATTTGCAGGAAGAACGGCAAACATCGATTACTAATAAAAACAAAAGCTAATGAAGAAGATGAAGCTCTTATTCGCCGCCGCATCGCTTGCCCTCGTGTTCAGCGCCTGTGATAAGGACAATGACAATACCAACGATGTGGGAGTAGAGTCCAGCAACCCTAACGACGTCAATTTTGCCCTGCAGGCATCCAATTCCAATACGATGGAGATCATTCTGGGGCGGCTGGCTGCAAGCATGGCCACAAATACCGGCGTCCGGACCTTCGGGCAGATGATGGTAACAGAGCATACGCCTGCCCAGGCGCAGTTGCAAACCGCAGCCAACAATGCACACCTGGCGGTCAGCCTGGATTCCTCAGCGGCCATTTCCGCGCGCACTTCGCTGATGCAGCTCAGCGGCCGTGCATTTGACTCTGCGTATATCACGATGCAGGTACAGGGACACACCCAAACCCTTCAACTGCTGCAAACCGAGGTGGCCGGCGGCGCATCGCCCTCGCTGAAAGGCTATGCATCGGCGCAGATCCCGGTGGTGACCGAGCACCTGCGGATTGCCGACAGCCTGCGCCGCAACCTGTAACTTATTGAATATCGATCAAGGAAGGCCGAAACTTGAAGTGAAGTACGAATGAAACAGGCCCCGCTGTCAGTGGGGCCTGTTTCTATATTGGCTATTTGTTGTCCGCTATTCCGGTGGAAACTTTGCAAGGCCCTGCCAAAAAAAGCCCCCACCGGATGGTAGGGGCGTCTCACATTAAGCAGTATCAAAGCGTTTATCGATAGGTGACTGTGTTCTCCGGGATGGCAACGGCCGCGGTTGTCTTAGTAGACACTTCGCTTGCGGGTTTCGCTGCACGGTCATCATTTTTATCTTTAAACATAGTAGCGAGTGTGGGGGCGATCACCAAGGAAACGATCGACATCAGCTTGATGAGGATGTTCATCGAGGGGCCCGAAGTGTCCTTGAAGGGGTCGCCTACGGTGTCGCCGGTTACAGAAGCCTTGTGGGGATCCGAACCTTTGAAATATTTCTGTCCGTTGATGTCCACGCCTTTTTCAAAGCTCTTCTTGGCATTATCCCAAGCGCCGCCGGCGTTGTTCTGGAACATACCCATCAGCACCCCGCTAACGGTTGCACCGGCCAGGAAGCCGCCGAGGGCCTCGGGGCCGAGCAGGAAGCCGATCACCAGGGGCGAGATGATGGCAATCGCACCGGGGAGCATCATTTTGCGGATCGAAGCCTCGGTGGAAATGGCCACGCACTTGTCGTACTCAGGCTTGCCTTTTCCTTCCATGATGCCTTTGATTTCGCGGAACTGGCGGCGAACTTCCTCCACCATGGCCATGGCGGCCTCACCCACGGCACGGATGGCCAGGGAAGAGAAGATGAAGGGGATCATGCCACCGATGAACAGCGAAGCAAGTACATCGGCTTTATAGATATTGATGCCGTCCATGTTGAGGCCGTTGGCGTTGATCACACCTACGTAAGCCGCAAACAGGGCGAGGGCCGTGAGGGCAGCCGAAGCGATGGCAAAGCCTTTACCGGTAGCCGCCGTGGTGTTGCCCACCGCGTCGAGGGTATCGGTTTTTTCGCGCACTTCCTTGGGCAGCTCGCTCATTTCAGCGATACCGCCGGCGTTGTCGGCGATGGGGCCGAAGGCGTCGATGGCCAGCTGCATGGCGGTGGTGGCCATCATACCGGCAGCGGCGATGGCAACACCATAGAGACCGGCGAACTTATAAGAGCCGTAGATACCGCCGGCGAGCACGAGGATGGGGAGGAAGGTCGATTCCATGCCCACTGCCAGGCCACCGATTACGTTGGTAGCGTGGCCGGTGCCGCTCTGGCGCACGATGCTCAGCACCGGGCGCTTACCCATGGCCGTATAGTATTCGGTGATGATGCTCATGAGCGTACCCACCACGAGGCCTACGATGATGGCATAGAATACATCCATGCGGTCAAAGGCGAAGCCGCGCAGGGTCATCTGGCCCTGGGGCAGGATGTTGGTGCACAGGAGGTACGAAGCAATGGCTGTGAGGATGATCGAGCCCCAGTTGCCCATGTTGAGCGCACGCTGCACAACAGCGGTGGAGATCGGCGAGTCTTCCGAAATACGTACGAAGAAGGTGCCGATGATCGAGAAGATGATACCTACGCCGGCAATCAGCATCGGCAGCAGGATGGGCGAGAAGCCGTTGAAGCCGTCGCTCAGGTTGGTGCCGCCGGGGGCGGTTACTTCGTGGCCCAGCACGATGGTGGCCAGTACGGTAGCTACATAAGAGCCGAAAAGGTCGGCGCCCATGCCGGCAACGTCGCCTACGTTGTCGCCTACGTTGTCGGCGATGGTGGCAGGGTTGCGCGGGTCATCTTCAGGGATGCCGGCTTCTACCTTGCCTACAAGGTCGGCGCCTACGTCGGCCGCCTTAGTATAGATACCGCCACCCACGCGGGCGAAGAGCGCGATGCTCTCAGCGCCGAGCGAGAAGCCGGTGAGTACTTCGATGGCGCGGGTCACCGTATGATCGGTGGCCATGGCATCGGGAGCGAATACATGGAGGAGCACGATGAAAACACTACCGAGACCAAGCACGGCGAGGCCCGCAACACCCATACCCATCACGGCACCGCCGGTGAAGGATACGTTCAGTGCCTTGGCCAGCGAGGTGCGGGCGGCGTGGGCAGTACGCACGTTGGCCTTGGTGGCGGCGCGCATACCGATGTAGCCGGCGAGGGCGCTGAAGAAGGCCCCGATAAGGAAGGCAATGGCGATCGACCAGTGCGATTCCGCACTGCGGGTACCCATGTAACCAAGGAGCACAGCTACGATGATGCCGAAATAGGCAAGCAGTTTCCACTCGGCGCGCAGAAAGGCCATGGCGCCTTCGGCGATGTAGTTGCCGATCTCACGCATGCGGTCGGTTCCGTCATCCTGCTTTGATACCCAGGAAAATTTCCAGAACGTGTAAAGCAATCCGATCAAGCCCATCACGGGCACCAGGTACATGTACGAATTCATGTGTGCTGTTTGTTTTTGGTTTTATGGCACGCCTTCCGGCGTTAACAAAATGTGAATGCCGGTTTTTACCGGACGGCAAAGATAGGGGAGCAGGAGAATATCGGATATTGAATAACGAATATCGAAAACCGAAGGCGTTTCGCAGCTTAGACAGGCTCCCGTGGCGTATCGGTGGAACTGGCTTTGCGTATCACCGCATTATCCCATTGGCGTGCATAGCTCCAGAAGAAAGCCGTTCGGGTCCTGCACGTAAGCCACCACCTGTCCCCAGGGTTTTGTCTTCGGCGGTGCCAGTAGGGTGGCGCCCGCAGCGAGCGCACGCTCCACTGCCGCGGGAACATCGTCCGTAGTAAACCCGATCTCGAAACCGAATGGCTTTACGCCCCGGCTGCTTTCCTGGTAGCCTTCTGGCAGGTTGGACGCCGCGAGGCGGTGCTCCGCAAAGGAAAGGGTGGTGCTGCCCGTCGCAAGCTCGCCATAGCTCCCATCGGGTGCGACGAACTTTCGCTGCAGGCCCAGCGCGTTTTCATAAAAGGCAATTGCCGCGGCTACATCGGGCACATATAAAATAGTGTAGGCAAAAAAGTTCATAGGGATTGAGTTGTTGTCTGAAAAAATTGCAGGAAGGGCCACGTCCGGGCCTTTTGTATTAATCCGCCACCGGGAATCGTCCTTCCTCGAGATCTGCATAGATGCTCAGGAGGATATTCCGGTCGTCTACAACCCACTCACCGGTAGCTGCGCCCCGGTAGCTGTTGGTGGCGAGGTAATGTTCGTACATCCGGTAGGCCTTCAGCGCGTCCTGTTTATTATAATAGGTCTCCGTCCACTTTCTCGGGACGATATGCAGCGGGTGAATGCCGATGCCGCCGTCATAGATCTTTACCGGGCCCTGCGAAAATTCAAAAGACACCACATCCTGTTTGCGTGATTTTGCTGCCTGGAGCAGGTAGATCAGGTGGCGGAAATACCCGCCGAGGCGGGCCTGCAGCTGGCGACTGTTTTCGCTGCTGTCCGGGCGAATCCGCCAGCCGTTGTTAGAAGGATGATAGGGATCTTCTTGGTAACTGCTCAACGGCGTGGTTGTCTGCAGGTAGCTCCGGACAATGTTTCGATCAGTCAACATAATGCGTGCTTTCTTATCCGCCACTGTCTCAACCGAAACAACGCGTTCGCTGCCATCATTGTATTGGAGCAGCAGCTGCTGCTTCCGTTCGTTAAAACGCCAGTGCCCATGCGCATACGCTTTGGCGCCACCCAGCTCGCTGAACGTACTGTCGGGGAAAAAAGACAGTACCTGCCCGTCGGCGATCATCCGCTTCATTTTCGCCAGGTTGGCGAGTTCGTTGGCCTGCCCGTCTTTGTCATGTCCTTTCGACTCCACATCGTACAGTGCCCAGGAACCGGACAGGTTCTCCACGGTGACATCGTGCCTGTTTCCGGAGCACGAAAAAAGCAACAAAAACAGGGAAGCAAAAACTAAGGAGCGTAACAAGACAATTGGTTTTTGTGTAGCAACGAAAATAGGGAAGCCGGCACGCAATGTCCGGGTTTCTTTTCCTCGTCGAAAAGCGCTTAATTCGTGAAGCCGACTGCAACCACGCAACCAAAACACGACTATGCCCAATCGAAAACGGAAGCACCTGCGCCGGCTTCGCCGGCAGCGGAAACCGCGGCTATCCAGCGCCGTTATCGCACGTCTTGCCCTGGAGCAGCACGGCGCCGCGCTGCGCGCCCGCTTTTCCCAGATCGCCGCCATCAGCGATGCCGCCGTGCCCGGCACCGGCGCGGCGCAGCACGTGCTGGCTATTTACCTGCATCATTCCGACTGTGCCCGGATACCCTATGCGCTCCCGGTGCGCCTGCCCGGCGGTGGTCTCACCGCCATTGCCACGGAACTCGTGCCCGGGGTAGGGGCAGGCACGGTGCACATCTGCCAGCAGGACGAGATCTGCTGCAGCACCGACAACCCGGGCTCTGTGGGCTGCGTGGTGCGCGATGCCTACGGGGAGCATAAGGTGGCCACCGCCGGTCACGTTTTTTCTTCGGGCAGCCTGCGCAGCTACAACGGCGAGCTCGCCCCGACGGAGACCCACCCGGCGCTGGTAAACGGGCAAGCGATCGGCAACTGGTTTTTCCAGTTGATCGACTGGAAGACCGACCTGGCGCTGGGGGATATCGACAATTATATTCCCGGCGAGACCCTGCTGACCTTTCCCGGTCATTACACGGTGAGCGATGCCGATGTGGGCCGCACGCGCGTCCGCGTGGTGTCGGGCCGCTGGTCGCCGCCGGTACGCGATGCATGGATTCTCGACCACAACACCGCCTGGGAAGTGGCTTACCGTGACGGCACCGCTACGCGTAATAATATTATCGTCATCGGCAGCGCGCCGAACCGCGCAGATGCCACTACGGTTTCGCGCGGCGGCGACTCGGGCGGCTGCGTGTACGAGCCGGTAAGCGGCCGACTTGTCGGGCTGATCCTGGGTGGCAATAACCGCTTTACCTGGGTGCTCCCGATCGGGGAAGTGCTGCAACGATTCAATTATGAACTCGCCTAATCAATCCAAATGAAGATCCAACGACTGCTTCTTTCCATGTTGCTGCTTTCCGTGTGCGCTGCGGCGCAGGAAAAGGCACTGGTGACCTGGCAAAACGGGGCGCCGCGTATCGTAAATAAAATTTACCGCCTTCCCTTCGCGCTTCATTTCTCGCGCGACTTTGCCGGTAAGCGCCTCGCGTTGGTGAATGCGGGCAACAACGACACCGTCGTGGCCGCCCGGTTTGGCTCCGCCGACCTGGGGACCTTCGAAGGAACGGGTGAATACCGGGTGCCGGTAGTGGCACCAGGCACCGCGCAGCTGCTTGGCAACAGCCAGCCCTTTTCCGATACGGGCTTTCGCATTTTCATTGACGGGAAGGCGCTTCCGGTGACCGTTCGCTTTACCCGGTCTGCGGCAGTGCCCGGCGATGAAGTGGCGGCGCGCGCCTATCGCTTCAGCTACCAGCCCGGGTCAGTAGTACTCGATGCGCTCAAGCTGCGGGAGCTGCAACTTGCTGGCGGATCCCGCGACTCGGTACAGGCTTTTGTTCAATATATTCTTCGCGCATACGATCTCGAAGGATCCAATAGCCAGGAGAATGTTTATATCAGCCGGGTGCTTGGCCCGCTGCTGGTGGAAAAGGGCGCCGCGCAAAGCGGTGGCGGACTCATAAATAACGTGCTGTCCTCCGTGGGCAATGTAGATGTTACCGGCTTCGCTGACGGCCTTGCCCGCTTTATTGTAAAGCGGACGAAACAGGAGCTGAGCATGGCCTTTTTCCAGCGTTTCCGGGAGCGGCTCGATTCGCTGCCGGACCTCAAAGGCGTTTTCCCCGAAACGCACCAGCTGCTGATGGCCATCGACCAGCAGGTATACGATTACAATAGTTACATCAACAACCTGCGCGCCGGCTTCCGTTCCGACCTGCTGCGGATCGACGAGCGCCTGCCCGCAGTGGTGACGAATCACCCGGCCTATTTCGGGGCTAACGTTACCAACTTTTCGCTGGGGCTTGCCCTGCGCTCCGGGTGTTATGTCTCATCGTCGCTGCGCAAGGACATGCACCCGGGCGATGTGCTCGAATCTTTCCCGATGGAGTATTTCGCAGCGGGCGACAGCAGCATCTCGGGACGTCTTGCCGGTTTGCGCGGCGGGCTGCAGGCCTTGCAGCTGCTTAGCTATTCCTGCCGGGAGACGGATACCGCACGACACCGCTACTGGGTGGGGATGGATGACTTTCGTGGATTGACCCGCGACAAGCAGTCGCTGCAGCTTTTCCTGGGGCTGCTGATCGAAGTGGCCAAAGGGCGCTACGGTTCGGTGGCTTTCGGCGGCGGCACCAACCTGTACGGACTGCTGAACGATCCGCTGCTCTATGAAAAAATCGACCGTGACCTGACTACGCTGCAGGCTTTCCGCAACTTCCTCCTTCGTTTCGGCGGACGGGTAAGCGATCTTAACGGGATGGCGGGCGCTTTAAATGCGGCTATCGGCGATTCGGCACATGCGGAGGTCTATGTAAAATATTTCAATGCCTGCACCGACCTGCTGGAAACGGGATTCACCGCGCTTGAACTCCCGGGGCTCCGCGGGCTGCCCGATGCCGGCGAAGTGCACGGGCTTGCCGCCTCCTGGCTCGGTGTGGCGCGCCAGGCCTCCGACCTGTCGTCGGCGATTGTACGAAAACGCTATGCCGAAGCCGTGAATGCGTTGGTGGGACTATACGGGAATGTGCTGCGGCTTTCATCGCCGCCGGTTGTTGACACGGTAGCAGCGCGCACGACACCGATGCTTATGGCCAACGCGGCCGAGCCGGGAACGCGGTCCACGCTGAACGCATTTGTACGGTATGGCTCCGTGATGGTGGGCCTCGTGGAGGCGCGGAACAGCGAGGAGGTAGCGGCCGTCATCGAAGCAGCCGTGCTGCCGCCGGGCAGTGCGCGCGTAAAGCGGACCATGCCCGTCAGCATTTCGCTCAATGCTTACTGCGGACTTTTTTCGGGCAACGAGGTGATCCTCGGGCTCGACGACAACCGGCCTTTTTCACGCTGGAATGCCTTCGGAGTAGCCGCTCCCGTGGGTGTTGCCTACAGCGAGGCGGATGCCGTATTGCCCTGGCCGCTCAGTCGCGTCAAAGCGCTGCGCTGGAAGGGCGCTTCAGCCTCCTGGTTTGTTTCCGTGCTCGACCTGGGTGCTGTCGCGGCCTTCCGCTTCGGCGACAACACTACCGAGCAGGTACCGACGATCCGGCTTCGCGATATTTTTTCGCCGGGCATATTCTGGTCGGTCGGTTTGCCACGCAGCCCGCTGTCGGTGAACCTGGGCATTCAAACGGGACCGAACCTGCGCACCGTTAAAGCGGCAGGGAATGATTTGGCAAATGGCCGCTATGTGCGGTACAGTGCCGCGCTCTGCGTTGACCTGCCCTTGCTAAACTTGAAGTAATGAAACACCACGTATTAGTCCTGCTCTTTTTGTTTGCCGCCTGCGGTCATGATGCGAATAAGGAAAAGCCCGACGTGTCCGCCGCGCCGGTGGGCGTCGATGCACCCTTCGAAAACAAAGGCAGGTCTGACAGCGTCAAAACAGTTGCAGGGGCCGCACACACCGGCATCCCGGACACGTTGACGGTGGAGCAAAGGAACGGCACCGTGCTGCATTCCGGGCAGATCATACGCGGAAAGGCGCGCGGCCTATTTTACTTCGAGGCGCAATTCCTGCTGCGGCTTTTCGACAGCAGCGGCCGGCAGCTGGCCATGGCACCGGCAACGGCCGAAGGCGACTGGATGACCACCAGCTGGGTGCCATTCAGTGGCCGGCTTCAATGGAAAAATTACAATGGGCCGGGCAGGCTGGTATATGAGAAAGCAAATGCCTCCGGCGACCCTGAGCGCGACCGGAGCTATTCGGTGCCGGTGCTGCTTGTAGAAAAAGAAAAATAACCGGAAGCATCCCCGCCGGTTTACGGGTAGAGCTGCCGGAATGCCGCACCGAGCCGGGCCACCAGGTCGCCCGGGAGCAGTGACTCATAAGACTGGCGCTCTACGGCAAGGTCACCGGCCTTGCCGTGCAGCCACACGCCAACAAGGGCCGCGTCTTCGGCACCATAACCCTGCGCGAGCAGGGCCGTGAGCAGGCCGGTGAGTACGTCGCCGGAGCCGCCTTTTGCCATGCCGGCATTGCCGGTGGTATTGAAATAGCCGGAGCCAGTAGGTGAAGCGATAAAGGTGTGGTGTCCTTTAAGAAGCACTACCGATTGCAGGCGCTCCGCTGCCGCGAGCGCCGTTTCTATCCTGTCAAAATCGGAGTCATGCGCGCCGAACAGCCGGTCAAATTCTTTCGGGTGCGGCGTGAGGATGGAGCCAGCGGGCAGCAGCGACATAAGTGATTCGTCCTTCGCCAGCAGGTTCAAGGCATCCGCGTCGAGCACAAACGGCACCTGAAATTTTGCCAGGCAGGAGCGCAGCATTGCTGCCGTTTGCGTGCTGGTACCGATGCCGGGGCCGATGCCGGCGCAATTGTAACGGCTGGTTTCCCCGGGAAGGGTGGTCAGTCGGGTCTCGTCCGGGTCGGGCAGTGCCATGGCCTCCGGAAGTGCAGTTTGCAGGATGCCGACGCCGCAGCGCGGCACGTGGCAGGAGAGGAGTCCCGCGCCCCCGCGGAGGCAGGCAGTGGCCGCCATGAGCGCGGCACCCATTTTCCCGAGGGAGCCAGCCGCCAGGTACGCATGACCGAAGTTGCCCTTGTGGGCAAAGCGGTTTCGGGGGCGGAAGCGGGATTTTACCAGGGTGGCGGTTGCCAGCTGGAAGCGTGTTTCGGTGGCGGATTCGAAAGCAGGGGAAAGGCCTATGTCCAGAATATGGACTTCTCCGGTAAAGGGCGCGTTCTCCTGGAGCAGCAATCCCAGTTTGGGCGCGGCGAAGGTCAGCGTGTGTGTGGCCAGTAGCACCGGGTTACCGACGGCGCTACGATCGGCAAACAGCCCGCTGGGAAGATCGATTGCAACGCGTGTGTTCGGAAGGCCGTTAAGGTGTTCCACCAGCCTTGCGGCATGGCCGCTGAGTGGTGTATTCAGCCCCGTACCGAATAGCGCGTCCACCACGACGGCTCCCGCTGGCACATCCGGGATCGCATCGCCCGCCGCCAGCAAAAAGATCGCGCCGGAGGCGGCCTGCAGGCGCTTCAGGTTTTCCAGAAAATCGGGTGAGCCCTGACGCCGGCTTTCGAGAATGACCACCCCGGCACGCCGGCCGGCGGCCAGCAGCATCCGCGCGATGGCCAGCCCGTCTCCGCCATTGTTACCCATGCCGCAAAAAACCATGAAACCGGTTTCCTGCCCGAAATGAGCGAGCAGCCAATCGGCGCAGCGCCCGGCGGCCCGCTCCATGAGGTCGATCGACAATACGGGCTCATGGCGGATGGTGTACGCATCCCAGGCACGCATCTGTTCGGCCGAGAAAATCTTCATCAGCTAAAGCTAGGGAGAACAAGAGAAAAAGAGAGCGAGAGGAAAGAGACCGAGAGGAAAAGAAAACAAGAAATTGATTCAGCACAAGCCATCTCCTTTCTTGTTCTCAGCTTCTCTTTTTCTCGCGTTCCCACGTTCTCGTCACTCTTCGCCTTCCGGTTGTCGTCCGTCATAGTTGCCGAAGGCATTGTAAAGAGCGCGGGCGAAGGGATAAACCGCCGGGTTGAATTTATTCGACAGGATGATAATGGTACCCTGCTCGTGCACGAGGCGGGCGAAGGCCGAGTTGAAGCCGTGCCAGTGCCCGTTGTGGTAGATCACCTTTTTGTTGCCGGGTGCTGCAAGGAGGCGCCAGCCAAGGCCGTAGTTGTGCGTGCCCGCGCGCTCGTTGCTGGCGCCGGTGAATGCGGAGTCGGCCATGGCCTTGCTGATGACGAGGCCCTGGTACCAGGCCTGGTCCCATTGCAGGAGGTCGCGCGGGGTGCTGTAGATATTCTTGTCGCCATACGGACCATCGCTGAAATCGAGGTCCCAGGGCCGCCAGTAGCGATCGAAGGATTGATTGAAGCTCGAGTCGCTCACGGTTTTGATATAGGTATTCTTCATACCGAACCGGTCGAAGAAGTTCTCTTTCATGTATTGCGGAAAGGGCGTGCCGGTCACTTTTTCCACGATGGAGGCGAGCAGCACGAAGTTGGTGTTGCAGTAGTTGAATGCTGCGTTGGGCCGGTAGGCGCGCGGTACGTTCCAGGTGAGCAGGGAGTTGATCACATCGGCATTGGTGGCGGGGCGGCGGCGCTCCCAGCGCGTGTCGCGGTCCATGTAGTTGATATAGTTGGGCAGGCCGCTGCGATGGGTGAGCAGGGAGCGCACCGTTACCTCGGGGTAGGGAAAGCCCGGGAAGTATTTCGACACCAGATCATCAAGGCCGATCTTGCCTTTTTCCACCAGCTGCAAAACAGCAGCCGCCGTGAACGGCTTGGAGGTAGAGGCGATCTGCAGGGGCGTCTCCGATGTGAGCGTATCGCGTGTTTTGTAGTCGCGAAAGCCCTGGTAATACTCGTAAACGGGAACGCCGTTCTTGGCGATGAGGATGCCCCCGCTGAAGTTGCGCAGGAAGCCCGAGCGCTGCATGAACGCCGCGATTGCATCGTGGTAGCGCTGCTTTTCCGCGGCCGGCAGGTCACCCACGGGGCGCAGGCCCTGTTTTTCTACCGTATCCACGGCGGTGATCTTTACCTTTTCGGAAGAGCCGCCGCAGGCGCAAAGAATGGCGGTTGAGAGTGCAACGAAAGCGAGGCTTTTATATCGATTCATCAGTGGCAACAGGAAAAGGGCGTAAAAATAAGCGGTATCCAAAAAGGTTCCCGAGGTTCTTCGCGATCTTAAGGTTTTAGGGTTAGGGGGCGCTCCGGGAAACAAACTAAGGATGGAACCGTCAACCCCGGAGCCCGACGAACCATCAGAACCCGAAGAACCTTTTATTTGCAATATGAATACCAGCTACCCCAAAGAAAAGATCAACATCCTGTTGCTGGAAAATGTAAGCGACGTGGCGGTAGCCAATTTCCGGCGCGCCGGCTATACCAATGTGCGCAAGCTCACGCGCGCCCTGCCGGAAGAGGAATTGGTACAGGAGCTCCGGCAGTGCCACCTGCTGGGTATCCGCTCCAAAACGCAGCTCACGGAGCGCGCCCTCGATGCGGCGCGGCACCTGCACGCGGTGGGCGCCTTCTGCATCGGCGTCAACCAGGTAGACCTTCGGGCTGCCACCGACCGCGGCATAGCGGTATTCAATGCGCCGTACAGCAACACACGCTCCGTGGCCGAACTCGTCATTGGTGCGGCCATTATGCTCATCCGCCGGGTGCCCGATAAAAACCGCGCGGCGCATGAAGGGATCTGGCTGAAAGAAGCTGCCGGCGCCTTCGAATTGCGTGGTAAAACACTTGGCATCATCGGCTATGGAAATATCGGCTCCCAGGTGAGCGTGCTGGCCGAGGCACTCGGCATGAAGGTGCTTTTTTACGACATTGAAACGAAGCTCCCGCTCGGCAATGCCACCGACGCCCGCAGCCTGAAAGCCTTGCTGGGTGCCGCCGACGTGGTGACGGTTCACGTGCCGGAAACCGACCAGACCCGGAACCTGATCAACAAGACCAACCTGAAGTGGTTCCGCGAGGGAGCCATCCTGATCAACTACGCCCGCGGTGAGGTAATTGACCTGCCGGCACTGCGGAAGGCGCTCGAAAGCGGCGCCATCGGGGGCGCGGCGGTGGATGTGTTCCCGGTGGAGCCGGAGAAAAACGGCGACCGCTTCCAAACCCCGCTGCAGGGCCTGCCCAACGTGCTGCTCACGCCGCATATCGGCGGCTCTACGGAGGAAGCCCAGGTGAACATCGGCGAAGACGTAAGCAACAAGCTCCTGCAGTATCTCGAAAAAGGCATTTCACTGGGCTCCCACACCGTGCCGGCCCTGGCCCTCCCGCCGCAGGAAGGCGCCCATCGCATCCTCCACATCCACCGCAACCAGCCCGGCGTGCTCGGTGCCATCAACAGTGAGCTTTCCAAGGCGCGGATCAACATCGTGGGGCAGTATCTCAAGACCAACGAGCGGATCGGCTACGTAGTTGTTGACGTGGACAAGCAGCTTTCGGCCCGCGCGGCCGGACTGCTCAAGGAAGTACCGGGCACCGTCAAGGTGCGATTATTGTATTGATGCGGTTATCGTTGAACAACGGAACCGAATATGAAAGTAGTTATTGTAGGAGCGGGCTTTGGCGGACTGCGCCTTGCCCGGAAGCTGAACAACAAGGAAGGAATTGACGTACTGCTGATCGACAAGTTCAATTACCACCAGTTCCAGCCCCTGTTTTACCAGGTGGCTACGGCAGCACTGGATGCGAGCAATATTTCCTTCCCGCTGCGCAAGGCTTTTCATAAAAGCCGCAACGTGCGCATCCGGGTTGAGGAACTGAAGCAGGTGGTTCCTGCGGAAAAAAAGATCATCACCGAAAGCGAGGTCATCACCTATGATGTGCTGGTGCTGGCCCTCGGCGCCGATACCAATTTTTTCAACAACCAGAACGTCACCACCAACGCCTTCCCGATGAAGTCGACGGTGGAAGCGATCCAGCTGCGGCACCGGTTTATCCAGAATTTCGAGGACGCCGTGCGTGCCTCCAACCCCGAAGACCGGCAGCGCCTCATGACCGTGGTGATTGCCGGCGGCGGTCCTACGGGTGTGGAACTGGCCGGTGCGCTGGCCGAGATGCGGCACTACACGCTTCCCTGCGACTATCCCGAACTCGATTTCAAGCAGATGAAGATCATGCTGCTCGACGGCGGCGAGCGACTTCTCGGTGCTATGGACCCGAAATCATCGGCCGATGCGCAGCGTTACCTCGAAAAACTGGGTGTGGAAGTGCACCTCAACACCATCGTAAAGGATTATGACGGTAGGAACGTTTCGCTGGCCAGCGGCGGCACCATTGCTACCGAAATGGTGGTCTGGGCGGCAGGTATCCGCGGCAACGTGCCCGAGGGCATTGACAAGGCGCTGGTGGTACGAGGCAACCGCATTACGGTTGATCGCCAAAACCGGGTGCCGGGTCTTGAGGGCGTATATGTGATCGGCGATCTTGCCGCTATGAGTACGCCGCGCTATCCGAACGGGCACCCGCAGGTGGCCTCCGCGGCGATCCAGCAGGCCGAAACGCTTTCAAAGAACCTGCGGCGGATGATCAAAGGGGAGGGGTTGATCGAGTACGAGTACAAAGACAAGGGCTCGATGGCTACGGTGGGCCGCAACCTGGCCGTGGTGGATGTACCCAAGCCGCGGCTTCACTTTCGCGGGCTCATTGCCTGGCTCATCTGGATGGGCCTGCACCTGTTCCTCATCCTGGGCGTAAAAAACCGGCTTTTTGTTTTCCTCAACTGGGTGTACAGCTATATCACCTACGACCAGAGCCTGCGGCTCATCTTCAAGGAGTTTTACCGGCCCAAACAGCCGACCGATGCTACGAAGCAGGCGCAGATAGCCGGCGTGGCTACCCCGGCCCTGCCTGACCCTCCCGACGGCAGCGAAACTGCGCCGACCCGGCCGCAGTCCTGAACTTGCCCGGGCAGGAAATAAATTTTCAGGAAATATTGAAAGTTTAAGTACTTGTTGTAGTTTTGGGTTATGAAGCTTACAGAAGCGAAATCGGCATTCATCCAGACCTGGGCACGCCTGGGCACGGAGTGGGGCATCAACCGTACGATGGCGCAGGTGCATGCGCTGCTGCTGGCGAGCGATAAGGCCCTGAGCACCGAGGACGTGATGCAGGAGCTCAGCATTTCACGGGGTAATGTGAACATGAACCTCCGCGAGCTCGTAAGCTGGAATCTTATCTATAAGGAGCTCGTACCGGGTGAACGGAAGGAGTTTTTCCGGGCAGAAAAGGACATCTGGGAAGTAGCGAAGCGGATTGCCAGCGAGCGCAAGCGCCGGGAGATTGAGCCCTTGCTGCGGGAGCTCGACGGCCTGCGGCAGATCGAAGACAGCGAAGACCCGGACGCGCAGCCTTTTATCAAAACCGTCAAGGACATCCGGGATTTCGCCGCCAAGATGGACCGGAGCGTGGAAACCATGATCAAAGCCGACGAAAACTGGTTTTTCGGTACGGTGCTGAAGCTGCTGGCCAAGTAGCTTTTTTATTTGTCTCTATGTTTCATAAAATATTGAAACTATGAAAACATTAAAAGAACACACGATCCTTTATGATGCTACCTGCCCGATGTGCCGGCTTTACACCGGTGCTTTTGTCCGCACTGGCATGCTCGACGCCAGGGGGCGGGCACCTTACCAGGGCCTGCAGGAGGGGAGCTGCCCGGGCCTTGACCGGGCGCGGGCGGTGAACGAGATCGCGCTCGTGAACCAGCGCACCGGCGAGGTGACGTATGGTGTGGCCAGCCTGTTCCGGATATTGGGAAATGCCTGGCCCTGGCTCGGGCCGCTTTTTCGCTTCGGGCCCTTTGCCTGGCTGGCCGCGAAAGCTTATTCTTTCATCAGCTATAACCGCCGGGTGATCATGCCCGCCCGCGCTGACGTCACCGATACACCACCGGCCTTTCACCGCGGCTGGCGGGCCGCCTGGATCGGCTTTGCCTGGCTGCTTACCGCATTGATCCTGTATCGCTACAGCCACCGTATGATCGGGATCGTGCCCCCAAGCAATATGTACCGCGAGTTTGCGGTCTGCGGCGGACAGATCCTTTGGCAGGGTGCGCTGATCCGGATCCTGCATCCGGAACGAAGCTGGGATTACCTGGGCAACATGATGACGGTTTCCTTTGCCGGCGGACTGCTCCTGGCGATTTTTGCGGGCCTGTTTGATGTTGCCGGAATGCACGATCCGCGCGTGGCGACGCTTGCCTTCCTGCTCGTTGCCGGGGCCATGCTGTTGGAACACGTGCGGCGTTGCGGGCTCCTCGGGCTCTCTTTGGCTATGTCGGCCAGCTGGATTCTTTACCGTTTGCTGCTGCTTGCTTTTATCCTGAATTGATAAAAAAGATCGTATGTATCAAAAGCTCATACTCGCCGGTGGAACCGGCTATCTCGGAACGGTGCTGGCCCGGCATTTCCGCTTCAATTGCCGGGAGATCGTGATCCTGACGCGCCGGCGGCTCGCAGGTCATGACAACGTGCGCTACGTGGAATGGGACGGCCGTACTGCGGGCGACTGGTGCACCGAACTGGAAGGCGCAGATGCCGTGGTGAACCTTTGCGGTAAGGAAGTCGACTGCCGCTATACACCGGTGGCGCAGGCCGGGATTCTCCGTTCGCGGCTCGAGCCGACACGGGCGATTGGCAGCGCCATCCGGGCCTGCAGCACAGCGCCCAAACTCTGGATCAACCTGGCTTCGGCCACCATCTACCGCCATGCCGAAGACCGGCCGCAGACCGAGTCGGATGGCGAGTATGGCAGCGGCTTTTCGGTGGATGTGTGCCGCGCCTGGGAAGCGGCCTTTTTTGAGGCGGAAACGCCGGCCACCCGGAAGGTGGCGCTGCGGACCAGTTTCGTGCTCGGGCGCAGCGGCGGCGCCTTTGCAAAGCTGCGGGGCCTGGTGCTCGCCGGGCTTGGCGGCCACCAGGGGAACGGGCGTCAAAAGGTAAGCTGGATCCACGAGCAGGATTTCGCCCGGATCGTGGAATGGCTGCTGGAGCAACCGGGAGCCGACGGGGCGTATAATATTTCAACGCCGAAGCCGGTAAACAACCGCGAGCTGATGCGGACGATCCGGAAAGCCTATAATATCCCGTTCGGCATTTCGTCGCCGGCCTGGCTGCTCGGAATTGGCGCGCGGATCATCGGCACCGAACCCGAGCTGATCCTGAAAAGCCGCTGGGTGCTGCCGGCGCGCCTCGAGGCGGAAGGCTTCCGTTTTTATTACGAAAACCTGGAGCCGGCCATCAACGACATTGCCGGTACACGCCTTTGATGGGCTTAATTAGTTGATAATGAAGTTGATAACGGTCCGAAGTCACCCACCGACGGATTATTCAAAGTAGCTTATAATTTATATTATGTTAAATGGGCGCACGGGCTCAGCGCTGCAGCAGCTTTGCGTTCTGTATTTGCCCACGCTTCTTTTGAACCCCACGTTATAGTACGGGTGATCCTGCGTAGTTCCTACGGGGACCAGCACTTAGATACTTTTTGTATTTTGGGGCAGAACTAAAACCTAACTGCGTACTTATGCAACTATCTTCTCTCCCAAATGGCGACTTTCGAATCATCACAAGAAAGCTAAAAACCCAAAAGGTTAAGGACGGTATAATTACCCCGCCGATTACAAGAAAAGAAATCGAAGAAACCATCAATGCGGCACTCACCGAACTTGGCCCAAATTTCAAACTTAGCCAAACGGCAAAACCGGAAGTCTATCCTTCCGGCACATCCATTCAAGTGGTATTCGTAGCTATCGAGATAAAGCCATCACCCAAACAGCCAATCCTTGATGTTAGTGATGTCTTTAAACCGCACCAATACTAATGGTATTTATGTTAAGTAAATAATTTAGCTTAACCCACGATATTCCGTTTCTGCCCGCTTTTCGTTTTGCTTGGTTAATAAAAGAGCCGGTCCATCCGGACCGGCTCTCCTGTTTTAAGTAGCTGACGTTTACTTGATCGCCTTCGCCTTGTCTTCAAGTTCTTTTGCCTTGGCAGGCTGCTTCTTGGCATCGTAATAGCCCGACATGGTATTCAGTACATTCTTGTAGTTGTACTTGTCGGTGGTTTTGATGCCGGCACCCATCGCCTCGAACAGGCTGATTGCCTTGAGGCCGTACGGCTGCAGCGCATCGAATTTCGCCATGATCTGCTTGTCGATATCCTGCTTCTTTTTGATGTCTTCGGGCTTGGCGCCTTTGATGGCGTTGCGGGCCTGCTGCAGGTCATAGATCTGGTTGCTGTAATGCTGCGTGAGCACGTAGTTGCCGTAAACGTTGTCCGGGAAATTCACCGCCAGCGATTTCAGGGCTTCCTCCAGTTCCGCCTGGCGTGCTGCATAGTCGGAAGGCTTGTTCTGGCTATAGGTGTAGTTGAACAGCTCGGCGGTGTAATCCGTTGCCAGCCCGAGGTCTTTCGGATCGGCTTTCGAAAGCTCCCCGAGGCGTTTCAGCTTCTTCGCCGGATCGTTCTCGAGCGTGGAAAGCTCCAGGCGGGTCCAGTTGGCGTTGTACTGCGGAAAACGCTGCTTGGCGATGTCGAGGTACTTTTTGAAATTGGCCTCGTCTTTATTCTGCTGCGCATAGTTGATGAGGAATTCATAGGCACCCACCATCGTGGTGTCGGCGATGTTCTGCTCAACGATGCGGTTATAATAGTAGGCCGCGGTTGCCATGTCTTTTGCGTTCTGGGCCGAGTAGCCGGCATAGAGCGTCGTAGTGGTATCGAACTTCTGGCTGATGATCGCATTGCGGCTCAGCATGTCGAAAGCCGACAGCGCTGTGGTAAAGCGCGCCTCGGCAGCTGCCCAGTTCTGGGCCTGGAAGTTCTTCACCCCGGCGTTGAAGTTATCCGAATACAGGTCGATGGCGGTCTTGTGATTTTCCATCACTGCGCGGATGTTGGCTTTTTCCTTGCTTTTACTTTCGATGCTGTAATAGCGGTCCATCGAGTTGATGGCCTCGCGGATGGCGGCGGTATCGGTAGCGCCGAGGCCGCTGTACACCTGGCTGCGGTAAAACCAGTAGTCCGACGTGGCGGTAGCCTTCTGGTTGCTGGCGAGCTTGTCGATAGCCGTCTTCGCTTCGGTATAATTCTTCGCTGCCAGCTTTTCTGTTACCTCCTTGTAATCCTGGGCGTAACCCGCTGTGGCAACAGCTGCCAGGAATACGGTCGCGATCAGTTTGCGCATGTTCTCGAGTTTAATTTTTGTTTTATTGTGTCGTTCCTAAGCTTCAGATGCAGTTTCGCCTTCATCCGTTGTATCGGCGGCGCCGTTTTCGCCGGTCGCTGTTTCAGCGGTGGCGTCGGTGGCAACGATTTCGCCTTCAGCAGCCGTGCCTTCCTCTCCTTCTCCGACCACGCCGGCCTCATCCTGCACATCGATGCGGGTGATGGCCGCGATCTCGTCGCCTTCGTCGATACGAATGAGCTTCACCCCTTGCGTGGCGCGGCCCAGCTCGCGGATATCGGCCACCTTCATACGGATGGTGATACCGCTCTTGCAGGTGATGATGAGGTCTTCGCTTTCGGCCACGTCGAGGATGCCGACCAGGGCGCCCGTTTTATCGGTTACGCTGATGGTCTTCACGCCTTTGCCGCCGCGGTTGGTGATGCGGTATTCTTCTACAGAGGTACGCTTGCCGAAACCTTTTTCGCTCACCACCAGCACGGTGCGCTCGGGTGTTTTCGGGTTGACGCAAACCATGCCCACCACTTCGTCTTTCGCATCGTCTACTTCGATGCCGGTAACACCGATGGCGCCGCGGCCCGTGGGGCGCACCTTGCTTTCGGGGAAGCGGATGGCGCGGCCGCTCTTCACGGCCATCATGATATCGCACTGACCATCGGTCATACGGGCTTCCAGCAGCTGGTCGCCTTCCACGATCGTAATGGCGTTGACGCCGGTAGAGCGCGGGCGGCTGAAATCTTCCAGCGCCGTTTTCTTGATAACGCCCTGCTTGGTGCACAGCATGATGTAATGGTTCGAAACAAAGTCCAGGTCGCGGAGGTCTTTCACGTCGATGACAGCGCGGATCTTGTCATCCTGCGCCAACTGGAGCAGGTTCTGGATGGCGCGCCCTTTCGTGTTCTTCTCCCCTTCCGGCAGCTGGTATACGTTGAGCCAGTAGCAGCGCCCTTTTTCAGTGAAGAACAAGAGCGTATGGTGCGTAGAGGCTACAAAGATGTGCTCGATAAAATCTTCTTCACGGGTGCGTCCGCCCATCGACCCCCGGCCGCCGCGCTTCTGCGAGCGGTACTCGCTGGCGCTGGTGCGCTTGATATAACCCAGGTGCGAGATGGTGATCACCACGTCTTCTTCCTTGATGAAGTCCTTGATGTTCATCTCGTTCTCCAGGAAGGAGATCTCGCTCTTTCGTCCGTCGCCGAACTTGTCCTTTACTTCCTGCAGTTCATCCTTGATCACCTGGAAGCGAAGGCCCTCGTCGGCCAGGATGGCTTCGAGGCGCGAAATGAGCGCCATCAGGTCGTCGTATTCCTGCTTGATCTTGTCGCGCTCCATGCCGGTGAGGCGCTGGAGGCGCAGCTCGAGGATGGCCTTGGCCTGGATCTCGTCGAGACCCCAGCCGGCGTTCACCAGCGCTTCCTTCGCCGAGTCGGGTGTTGCCGAGGCGCGGATAAGGGCGATCACCTCGTCGAGGTGGTCGAGCGCGATGAGGTATCCCTGGAGGATGTGGGCTTTCTTGCGGGCCTCGCGCAGCTCGTACTGCGTGCGGCGTACCACCACCTCGTGGCGGAACTCGATGAATTCGGCAATGAGGTCTTTCAGGTTGAGCACCTTCGGACGGCCTTTAACGATGGCTACGTTGTTGATGCCGTAGCTCGTTTGCAGCTCGGTGAACTTATAAAGCTGGTTGATCACGATGTTGGCCACCGCGTCGCGCTTCAGGTCCACCACGATGCGGGTGCCTTCCTTCTGGTTCGATTCGTTGTTGATATGGGCGATGCCCTCGATGGTCTTGTCGGTAACCAGCTGGCCGATGCGGTCGCAAAGGGCGTCGCGGTTTACCTGGTAGGGCACCTCGGTGATGATGATCTGCTCGCGGCCCGAGTTCTTCGTTTCCACGCGCAGCTTGCCGCGCAGCACGCAGCGGCCGCGGCCGGTGAGGTAGGCCTGCTTGATGCCTTCCATGCCATAGATCTGGCCGCCGGTCGGGAAGTCGGGCGCCTTTACGTGGGCCATCAGCTCGTCGACTGTGATCTCACGGTTGTCGATATACGCCACGCAGCCGTCCACCACCTCTGTGAGGTTGTGGGGCAGCATATTGGTGGCCATGCCAACGGCGATACCGCTGGAGCCGTTGAGGAGCAGGTTGGGGATACGCGTCGGCAGCACCGTGGGCTCCTGGAGGGTATCGTCGAAGTTGAGCTGGAAGTCGACGGTTTCCTTGTCGATATCCGCCATCATGCTTTCCGCGATGCGGTGCATACGGGCTTCGGTATAACGCATGGCCGCCGGTCCGTCACCGTCCTGCGATCCGTAGTTACCCTGTCCGTCGATAATCTGGTAGCGCATGCTCCACTCCTGAGCCATCCGCACCATGGCGTCGTACACCGAGGAGTCGCCGTGCGGGTGGTATTTACCCAGCACCTCGCCCACGATACGGGCGGACTTCTTGTAGGGGCGGTTGTAGCCCATACCGAGCTCGTTCATGGCAAAGAGAATGCGGCGATGTACCGGCTTGAGGCCGTCGCGCACATCGGGCAGGGCGCGGCCCACGATCACCGACATGGAATAGTCGATGTAGGCCGTTTTCATCTGCTCTTCGATGTTGACGGGAATGATCCGGTTATAGTCGTTCGTTTCTTGTGGCAATAACGTTTCTTCCATTCGTTCAGCTTATAAATGAGGTTCGCAAATTTACCGATTCGGGGCCGGAAAACCTTCAAAAAAACCCTTCTTTATCACCGGCTTAAGGCGGTTTATCCACAAGGCCTTGTTAATGTTCCCCAGGGAGCGCGAAAGGCCCCTGTTGCGGCCCTTCCGGACCTCGAAAATATTGGCATCCGGTTCGCATTATACCCCTTGGATCGAACAACGCTAACCATGAAACAATACCTGTTACTCCGCGATAATGCGCAATCCGGCCCCTATGTACTAAGGGAGCTTGAGCGGCTCACCCTGCGCCCTACGGACCTCGTTTGGATCGAGGGCGAAAGCCAGCGTTGGCAACCGGTGGGTGAGCTTGCCGAGCTCAACTCCTTCGTGGCGACGCCCGCGCCCCGCGCCTTCGTGGTGCCCGAGCTGCCCGTTCGCCGTCCCGCGCCCGTAGCCGAAGAGGCACTGCCCGAAGGGCCTCATTTCGGGGAAAAGATCCGGCGCCCGCGCCGCTTTCACTTCCGCCCCGTACCGCGCAAGGGCAGCCCCGCCTGGATCCTCGGGCTTTTCGCCTGTCTCATTTCCGGCGCTACCGTGGTGGAAAAGATCATGGAGCAGCCCGAACCGCAGCTGGTGGCCCCCGCCACCATGGCGGCCCAGCCCCTGCCCGAAGAGCAAAGCAATGAGCGGCCCGCCGGCCTCGACTACCAGAACGCGATCCAGAAAGAAACAGTTACTACCGACTCTACCGATAAGCGCGTGTCGCAGCTTAGCCTCCGCTCCCTGCGGAAGCAAATCACCATTTTTACCAACAAGGTGCGCGTGGGGATTTTCGGCGATACCGATGACCTGCAGGTAACTGTGGCCAACGGCTCCGAAGCCCTGCTCGGCAAGGTCAACCTCCAGGTGGAATACTTCAATACCAATGGCACCCCGTTGCGGCAGGAGCACTACAGCGTATACGACCTCAAGCCGCATACCCGCAAGATCCTCGTTGTACCGCCTTCGCGCCGCGGCCAGAAGGTACGTTACAAGCTGCTCGGCGTGGAAGAGGCAGCGCCCGCGCAAACTACTGTTTAAGGTTTCAGATCTCAGATGCCGGATCGCTGATCTCAGGTGAAAGATGAAGGCTGCGAAGAAAAGATCGCAGATCTGAAATCTGACATCTGAGATTTCTTTTCTTTGGTGCATGAAGAAGATCCTCCTCTTCGGCGCCGGGAAGTCGTCCACCGTGCTGATCGATTACCTGCTTGGCCATGCGCTCAGCGAAAACTGGACGCTGACCGTGGTGGATGCGAACGCCGCACTCGCGCGCGAAAAGATCGGCGACGCCCTCGGCGGCCTGGCGCTTTCCTTCGACGTTTCCGACCCGGCACTGCGGGAGCAGCATATCAGTGACAGCGACCTGGTCATTTCCCTTCTCCCCCCTTCCCTGCATTTCCTGGTGGCGCAGGATTGTCTGCGCCTCGGCAAGCACCTGCTCACCGCTTCTTACGTAGATGATAACATGCGCAGCCTGGCCGAGGCAGCGCGCGAAAAAGGCCTGCTGTTCCTCTGCGAGATGGGTCTCGACCCCGGCATCGACCATATGAGCGCGATGCGCCTGCTCGACGAGATCCGCCAAGGCGGCGGAAAGGTGACCTCTTTTCATTCGCACTGCGGTGGCCTCGTTGCCCCCGAAAGCGATAACAATCCCTGGCGCTATAAGATCTCCTGGAACCCGCGCAACGTAGTGCTCGCCGGCAAGGCCGGGGCCGTGTTTCGCCTCGATGGCGAAGACCGACGCATGGAATACCCGGTGCTGTTTGCGGAAAAGCGCTTCGTGGAAGTGCCGGGCTACGACCCGCTTTGCTGGTATCCCAACCGCGACTCGCTTTCCTATATCCCGCTGTATCGACTTGACGATTGCCCTACATTTATTCGCACCACACTACGTTATCCTGATTTCATTTATGGTTGGAAAAATATCGTCGACCTGAAGCTCACCGACGAAACCGCCGATTTTGATTCGGATGGAAAAACGCTTTCCGACTTCTACCACCAGCACCTGGAGCGCCATGGCTTCAGCGGCTGGCTGCAGCAGCGGATGAGCGACCAGTTTGAAACCAGCAAGAAGATCCTCGAAGACCTGATGAACCTGGTGGAACTGCAGGAAGAAGTGTCGGAGACCGCCGATGAAAAAGTGGAAGGTTTCATGATGGTCAACGAGTCGGGCTCGCTGCAGGACGTCGACATCGAAGACCTCAAAACGCGGGCGGCCGAAACGGTGGCCCTGAAGATGCACGATGCCAAGCTTACCCTGAGCCAGCTGTTCTACCTGGGGCTTGACGATAAAACGACCCTTATCAACAAAGGTCGCTGCAGCGCGGCCGACGTGCTGCAGCTGGCGCTGGAGCTGAAGCTCGCGCTGAAGCCCGGCGACCGCGACCTGGTGGTAATGCTCCACGAGATCGGCTACGAGATGGACGGGCGCCGCTACCTGGCAAAAAGCTCGTTTTCGCTGGAAGGTGAAAACGATCACCATACGGCCATGGCCAAGACGGTAGGCCTGCCCCTTGGCATCGCCGCCCGCCTCGTGCTCAACGGCAGCCTGCAGGAGCGCGGGCTGCATATTCCCATTACGCCGGCATTCTACAAGCCGGTGCTGGCCGAGCTCGATGCGCTGGGCATCCGTTTTACCGAAGAAATACGGTCGCTGTCATGAAATATTTTGCCACCCTCGAGGAAGCTAAAAAGGCGCTCCGCAACAATTCGTCCGTACCCTTCGCCGAACTGATGCGGCATGGATCACTGACCGTGGAATGGTATGCCCCGCAGCACGAAGACCAGCAGGGGCCGCACAAGCAGGACGAACTGTATATTGTTGCTTCAGGGCACGGCACCTTCCTGCGCGACGGCGAGCCGCTCATCTTCCAGAAGGGCGATGTCATTTTCGTTCCCGCGGGAATGAAGCACCGCTTCGTTGATTTTTCGCACGACTTCGCCACCTGGGTGATCTTTTACGGGCCGGATGGCGGCGAAAAGTGAATATCGAATATCGATCAGGAAATTTCGAAATTTTGGATAGCAAAGGCCGCTGCGCCGCAGCGGCCTTTGTTTGTCGAATAATCAATATTCAATTGTCAATTTTCAATATTCAAGTAAGTGCTCTCCGGCCTAAAGTCTCGAACATCGGATATGGAATATTCCTTTCGCTATTCGTTATTCCTTGCTCGATATTCGATATTCGCTCACTGTTGCCCCAGCAGCAGTGAGCGTAGTTCTTCCATTCCCTCGGTCGCGGGTTTTTCGATAGCGGTAAGTCCGGGGAGGTTGTTGTGCGGCACTTTCCGGTCAACGATGAATTTGGGCTTGTTCCAGGGTGCGTAATCAACGAGGCCGGCGGCAGGGTATACCACCAGCGAGGTACCGACGATCAGGAAGATATCGGCAGTCCGTACGATTTTGGCTGCCTCGAGGATCATCGGCACCGGCTCTTCAAACCACACGATATGCGGCCGCAGCTGGGCGCCGTCTTCGGCGGTATCGCCCAATTCTATATCATTACTGATCGCGTATATGAGTCCTTCGTCGGACTCGCTCCGCATCTTCAGGATCTCGCCATGGAGGTGCAATACGTTCGACGACCCGGCGCGTTCGTGGAGGTCGTCGATGTTTTGCGTGATGATGTGTACGTCGAAGTGTTCCTCCAGTTCCGCAAGGATGAAGTGTGCGCGGTTGGGTTCGGCCTCCAGCACATTGCGGCGGCGCATATTGTAGAACTCCAGTACGAGGGCGGGATTCTTCTTCCAGGCACGGGGCGTGGCTACTTCCTCCAGGTCATATCCCTCCCAGAGCCCGTCGGAATCACGAAAGGTCTTAAGACCGCTCTCGGCAGAAATGCCGGCGCCCGTGAGTACAATGAGTTTTTTCTTTTGCATGGCTACACCAAAAGTAAAAAGTCAAAATTCAAAAAATCGAAGTGGCGCTTCTGAGTTTTGAATTTTGACTTTCCAATGCGGTTACTGCAAGCCTGTAAGCCGGATTCTGTATCCCGACTGTAACGTCGGGACCGCTATCATTTATCTGGGACGCTCATTGCTGAACGCCTCTAGCTGCCTACCCTGGAGCACCTCCGTTGCCGGAATGAGACGGGCCGCCTCAGATTGCTCCTATACATGGCATTTCAGCACGCAAGGTTTACCCGAAGGCCACCTTCCGATGACCCTCCGTGGGCTCTTACCCCACGTTTTCACGATTACCCTTCCCTTGCGGGAACAAATCCTAGCGTTTCCGCCAGGATGCAGGCTCCTATTTTCTGTGGCACTGTCTCGCTCCCGCCTCGCCTGAGCGAGGCTGAATGTCCCGCCGTTAGCGGGATGCGTCGCCCGGTGCTGTCCGGACTTTCCTACCCCAACGTGGAAGTATGGGATCGATAGCGCGGCTTGCAGTGGGGCAAAGATACGGCGCCTGCGGCGCGGAGCGAAAGAACGCAGATTTTTTATGATCTGTTATGAGGAACGTAGATATCGGTACCAACATCCGCGTAAATCATAACCAATCTGCGTATTCGGCTCGCGGAATCAGCGTTCTTTCTCCCCATCCATCACTTGTGGTTGAAGAAGATCTCCGTTGCGCCGAAGCCGAACTCCGGCGTGTATTGATTGACGAAGGACTTCACTTCTTTTTTGCGGCGGAGGATGTCGTGGATATCGTCGCGGAGGCGGCCCTTGCCGATGCCGTGGATAACAGTGAGCTTGGGCAGGCGGTGCGCGAGCGCCAGATCGTACCATTTCTCGAACTCTTTGAGCTGGATGCCGAGGATGGCGGTATTGCTCATGCCTTTGTGGTCGTCGATCAGCTTTTCGATGTGCAGGTCCACCACGGTGCGGGCCGGCGGCAGGTGGCGGCGCGCATCCGCCGCATCGTAGATAGGCGCTCCCGGTGAGCTGCGGTAGCCGAAATCGACCGGCGCTTCCTCCTGCTTATCCGGGTAATCGTCGAAGATCTTGTACGTAAAGGTAGCGCCCCCCTCCTCCTTCAGCTTTTCGATCCGGTCGAAGAGCTGTTTTGGCTTCAGGCGCAGGTTGTATTCGTAATATTCCGCCTTCCCCTTGCGCGGAGTCTTCAGTGAAAACTCGAAGTTGAAAACCGGCGAGTCGCTGAGGTCGGAGAACGGGATATCGTGGAGGTAAAAATCTTCAAACGCGTGCAGCACGCCGCTGAGCTCGAAATCGGTACGGCCGAAAAACTGCTGCTGGTAGGTAAAGAGAAAGTCGTCGTTTGTGTGGTTGTTCACATAGATCTTGAGCGAAACCACCACGTCGTCGCCGAACTCATCCACATCGAACTTGGGCAGGAAGGCCAGCCACATGCCATCCGGTAGACGCGGTTCCTTGGCCGGTTTTTCCTTGCGCACGTTCTCGATATAGGTCTTCTCCTTCTTGGGCTCAAACAGCTTTTTCTCGGTAAAGCGCTTGAAATAGGGAAAGTCCAGCTGGTCGATGTAGGCAGGGAACTTCACGCCCCGCACCTGGATCATCACCATCTTTTCGTTCATGATGTCGATCACCTCGCCTTCCTCATTGGTGGCCTTCACCACGATCTTGTCACCGATCTCGAATTTCATAAGGAAGCAAAGTTAAAGAAGGGTTTTTCACCGCGAAGAAAAGAAGGGGCTAAGGGTTTCGCTAAGGACCGGAAAAGCCACAGGTTCCGGGTAGCCGGAACCTGTGATTAAATAGGAAGTGCAACTACTTTTCTTCGTTTCGTCGCTGTCCACCTGAACATTTGCTTGAACCGTTAGCCCTGCGGCATCCCGGCCCCGGCGATGGTTTGCTGGTTGAGGCGGCTGTTGCGGTATCCATAGGTAAAATATACCACCAGTCCGATCGCCAGCCAGATCAGGAAACGCAGCCAGTTGCTGTGGTGTTCCTGGGCCATCAGGTAAAAGCAACTGATAAGGCCGAGTACCGGGATCAACGAGAAGGAACGGAGGAAGGAAAGTACCGCCACGATGGTGGCCACGATCCAGAAAAGAGCCATCGGGAATCCTTCGGCGCTCAGGGTGCCGGCAAAATGCCCGGGGGCGTAACGGACCGTTATGCCGATGGCAAAGAGGTATACAACCGGTATGATGTATTTGCTGTTGATATAGGGCACCTTGAACTTCGATTGCGGCTTGTTTGGCTGGTTGCGCAGCACCAGTACTCCTGCGCACACCAGCACGAAGGCGAAAAGCGTACCGATGCTGGTAAGCGCCAGCACCACGTCGAGATTAAGAAACATAGCCGGGATGGCCACAGCCAGGCCCGTTACGATTGTGGAGAAGGAAGGCGTCTTGTACTTGGGGTGCAGTCGCGAGAAGACTTTGGGCAGCAGGCCATCGCGGCTCATGGCCATCCAGATGCGCGGCTGTCCCAGCTGGAATACCAGCAGCACCGAGGCGGTTGCAATAATGGCCGATACCGCTACGATTCCCGAGATCCAGGGCATGCCGCGTGCCTGGAAGATGAGTGCCAGCGGGTCGCCGACATTCAGCATTTTATAATTCACCATTCCGGTAAGTACCAGTGCCAGCAGCACGTAAAGGACCGTGCAGATGATCAGCGAGTAGATCATACCGCGCGGCAGGTCGCGCTGGGGGTCCTTGCATTCTTCCGCGGTGGTGGAGATGGCATCAAACCCGATATAGGCAAAGAATACCGCCGACACGCCCTTCAGAACACCCGAGATGCCATTCGGAGTGAAGGGAGACCAGTTCTCCGGGTGGGCGTAATAAGCGCCCAGAACGATCACCAGGAAGATCACGGCGAGCTTGATGCCCACCATGATATTGGAGGCCGAGCGTGATTCTTTGATGCCGATAAATACCACGGCCGTGATCAGCGAAACGATCAGCAGCGCCGGCAGGTCGAAAATGATATGAAGGCTTCCGAGTGTGGGTGCCGTTGTCCAGGCCTGTGCCCGTTCGGCAACTGCCGGGTCAATGGCTGCGCCGGCCGCGGCCTTCGCGGCCTCCAGGAAGCCATGGTGCGCAGTGGTATAGTCCATCGTCAGCCAGCGCGGTATCGCAAGGCCGGCCTTATCCAGCAGTCCGGTGAAATAGTCGCTCCACGAGATCGCTACGGCAATATTGCCGATAGCGTATTCCATCAGTAGGTCCCAGCCGATGATCCAGGCGAAGATCTCGCCAAAAGCAACATAAGAATAGGTATAGGCCGAACCGGAGACGGGAACCGTTGATGCGAATTCAGCATAGCACAGTGCCGCAAAGCCACAGGCGATGGCGGTGAAAATGTAAAGGAAAATTACGCCCGGGCCACCGTCGTAGCACGCCTTACCGATCGAACTAAAGATGCCGGCTCCAATCACCGCCGCGATTCCCATTGCGGTGAGGTCGCGCACGCCCAGCACTTTGCGTAATCCGCTGGTATGTCCTTCTGAATCACTGAGGCCTTCCTGCGCCTCTCTCAGTATCACGTGTATTTGCTTCTTTCGAAAAAGCTGGTTGGGCATTACGTTTTTGGATTTGAGGGTGGGAAAATACAACAATGTGCCGATGAGGTGACTGGATATTGAAAGGCGGAAGCCAAAGATGATAACAGGGCCGGAGTCAAAGTCAGAGCGCGCACTGACGAAAGTCACCCGGCCTCGTTCCCCGTGTCAGCCCGAACCCGTATTGTCCGGGGCAACTTTGTGTCAACAAAACAAAACAATCATGGCAACGATCACCAACACAAATAGCAACTTTATCCGCACTTCGGTAGCGCTGAAAGTTCCGGCGGAAAAAAGCTTTCTTGCCCGTTTCGTCAACTGGGCCGATGACCAGGAAAAATACCGTTTCGGCTGGGTTGCCGGCATCCTGGCGGCGCACGGCTGCGTGATGACCCCCATCACGCTGATCGCCATCGTGCTCGGCGGCAACAATATTTTCCTCTGGGTGGCCGCTATCGTGGCCATGGGCGCCGCGCTGGTGGCCAACCTGGCCGCGCAGCCGATGAAAGTTACCATCCCGGTTTTCTTCACGAGCCTTTTAGTCGACCTGGCCATTATCGCCAGCTGCCTGGTGGTGATCTTTGGGTAAACGCAATCAAGCTGGCCCTCCCACCAGCCCCTCTCCCCGGGGGTGACTCCCGGGTAGTTCCCTATTCTTTGCCAACACTCCTTTGTTTGATCCTAATAGCAAAGAGCGGATGCCTATGGCACCCGCTCTTTGCTTTCGTAGTTTAGCCAGCAGAAATTATCAAACCGGTATGAATGTGAAACGGAGGCACCCGCTCCTTCCGGCAAGCGGCCGGGGTGAGGTCAGGAATCGCGGTGAATCAGGTACAGCGCCAGTTCGCGCAGCGGCTCCTTTCTTTTGGAGAGAACGGCCACATCGTCGAGGTGCGCCAGGGCTTCCTGCAGGTAGCGGTCTTTCAGCTCCAGTGCCCAGGCATCGACGCCGGTGGCGCGGAAGATCGAGAGCACGCGTTCTACTTTATCGCTTTCATCGGCCTTCAGGAGCGCCTCGAGCTCCTGTTTCTGGCCGGCGCTTGCGGTTTCAAGTGCATGAATGAGCAGGAACGTCTTTTTGTTCGACTTGATGTCGCCGCCCACCTGCTTTCCGAACTTGCCGGGATCGCCAAAGGCATCGAGGTAGTCGTCCTGCACCTGGAAAGCGAGTCCGAGTTTTCGGCCGAACTCGTACAGCAGGTTCTGGTTGCGCTCACCGGCGCCGCCGAGGATGGCGCCCATCTTCAGCGAGGCGGCCAGCAGCACCGAGGTTTTGAGGTTGATCATGTGCAGGTATTCCTCCTGCGACACATCGCTGCGCTTTTCGAAATCCATGTCCAGCTGCTGCCCTTCACACACCTCACGGGCGGTGCGGTTGAAGAGGCTGTTTAGCGTAAACACATATTTGCCCGAAACCTTATTGAGGTACTCGTAGGCAGCCACCAGCATCACGTCGCCGGCCAGCAGCGCTGTGCTGGCACCCCACTTTTCGTGCACGGTGGCCATCCCCCGCCGCAGTGGTGCGGCATCCATAATATCGTCGTGAATGAGGGTGAAGTTGTGAAACAGCTCGATCGCCGTAGCCACGTTCCAGGCGTCGGGCACGATCTCGTCAAAGAGCTCGTTGCCCATCAGCACGCCCACCGGGCGCACCCGCTTGCCGCCCAGCTGCAGGAAGTAGCGGTTGGGCTCGTAAAGCGAAGCGGGCTCCTTCGGAAAATGATCTTTATTGAAGTGCGCCGCGAATTGCTGCGCGAGTGATTCAAAGGTTTGCATGTTGTTTTGGTGTTCGGGAAAGAGAAAGAACGCTGATCCCGCAAGCGGGATACGCAGATTGGTTATGATTTTCGCGGATGTTGGTACCTACATCTGCGTTCATCCTGACAAATCATAAAAGATCTGCGTTCTTTCTCTCCTCTGGTTACTTAAAAGTCGATGTCCTCATCGCCCTTTTTCTTCCGGCGGCGGGCGCTTTTGGTGCTGCCGCCTTTCCGGTTGGCTTTTTCTTCTTCCTGCGCGTCCAGTTCAGCGGGTGTCATCACCCAGTCGTAGTCGAGCGTACGCTTTTCCAGCGATCCGGCAACCACCTGGATCCGCACCTTGTCGCCCATCCGGAATTTCTTACCCGACCGGTTGCCAACGAGGCTGTAGTCTTCCTGCACAAGGCGGAATTCGTCGTAGTCCACCAGGGAGGTAACACTGACCATGCCCTCGCATTTCGTGTCCACCGTTTCCACCCAGAAGCCAAAAGCCGACACGCCCGAAATGACACCGTCAAACTCTTCGCCGATGAAGTCGAGCATGTATTCCACCTGCTTGTATTTGTTCGCCGCACGCTCCGACTCCATTGCCGCGCGCTCGCGTTCCGAGCAGTGCTTGCACTTCTCGTCCATCTTCTTATCGATCTCGGGGCGCTGCTCCAGGATGCTGTGCAGCACGCGGTGCACCAGGACGTCGGGGTAGCGACGGATCGGCGACGTGAAGTGGCAGTAATCTTCGAAGCCAAGGCCGTAGTGGCCGATATTTTCGGTGGTATAGATTGCTTTGGCCATCGTGCGGATGCCAAGCGTTTCGAGCACGTGCTGCTCGGGCTTGCCATGGGCGTCGGCCAGCATGACGTTGAAGCTTTCGGCGATCTTGTCCGGCGAGCTCATGTCGAACTTGTGCCCGAACTTCCGGGCGAATGCCATAAAGGGCAGCATCTTTTCCTCGCTGGGCAGGTCGTGCACGCGGTAGGCAAAAGGCACCGGCTTTTTGTTCACCTCGATCTTCGACACGTGCTCCGCCACGTAGCGGTTGGCCAGCAGCATGAATTCTTCGATCAGCTGGTGGGCTTCCTTGCTTTCTTTGACCACCACCCCGATCGGCTTGCCCTTTTCATCGAGCTTGAAGCGCACCTCCTGCGAGGAGAAATTGATGGCGCCGTTGTCGATGCGCTTCTTGCGCAGGCGTTGGGCGATATTGTTCAGAAGGAGCACCTCGTCGAGGTAAAGGCCTTCCTGTTTTTCGATGGTTTCCTGCACCTCTTCGTAAGTAAAGCGGTGGTCGGAGTGAATGATCGTCTTGCCCAGCCAGTAGCTTTTTACCTGGCCTTTGGGAGTCATTTCAAAAACAGCGGAAAACGTAAGCTTGTCTTCATGCGGGCGCAGCGAGCAAAGCACGTTGGAGATATGCTCCGGCAGCATGGGACTTACGCGGTCGGGCAGGTACACGGAGGTGGCTTTGCGGTACGCCTCGTCGTCGAGCGCGGTGTCGGGCAGCACGTAATGGCTTACATCGGCGATGTGCACCCCGATCTCGTAGTTGCCGTTCTTCAGCACGCGGATCGAAAGCGCGTCGTCGAAGTCCTTTGCATCCACGGGGTCGATGGTAAAGGTGAGGATCTTGCGGAAGTCGCGGCGTCGTTCGATCTCTTCCTGGCCGATGACGTCGGGGATGCGGGCTGTTTCTTCCAGCACCTCGTCGGAGAACTCGATCCCGAAGCCGTTCTCGAGCAGGATCTCTTTCATGGCAATGTCGTTGCGGTCTTCGGGCGAAAGCACCGTTACCACTTCGCCTATGGGGCGCCGGCCTTCGCCCGTTTCCCAGTTGGTGATGCGGGCCACTACGCGGTCGCCATCAGCGGCGCCGTTCATGGACTCCTCTTTTACGAAAATATCCGGCGTTTTTCGCTCGCCGTCGATCACCACGAAGCCGAAGCCTTTATTAGCCTGGTTTACCTGCAGGGTGCCGATGAATTCATTCTGCTTGCGTTCGAGCACCTGCACCACCGCACCCTGCATCCGCTTTCCTTCGCGGCCGGGCGAGGCAGCCACCTTTACCTGGTCGCCATGCAAGGCGGTATTGAAATCGTTGGGGCGAACGAGGATGTCCACGTCAAGACCTTCCACCACCACGAAGCCCATGCCTGACCGGGTTACCTCGAGTTTTCCCTGGTATGTATCGTTGCTGTGCTGTCGTTTCTCACCTCTTCCCTGTCCTCGCTTATCCCGGCTCTTCTTTTCGTTTTTTCTGCCCATCAGTCCGCTTATTTAAACTCTTGAATAAAATTATGAACGATACTATCAAATTGTGTTCCCTCCCCAAATAAGAACTGGTGTTCGATGGGGATGACAAAGAAGGGAAGTGCTTCCAGCTCGCTCTCGAATTTGAGCAGGCGCATGGCGTCTTTCTCCGTTGTCAGGATGAGCTTGCGTTCGCCGGGAAGCTCTGCAAATCGTTTCCGGATGTCGGCCCAATCATCGATGCTGAAGATGTGGTGGTCGCCAAAGTGCATCATCGAGTAGCTGTGGATGCGTTCTTCGAGCCAGGCTTTGAGCGGGCGCGGGTTGGCGATGCCGGTCACCAGGAGCACTTCCGTGTCATCGGTAAGCTGCCCGAAAGCACGGGAAGTAATATGGTAGGGCGCACCGTAGGCAATGGTCGTAAAGAAGAGTTGCTGCCCCGGCCGCGGCCGCAGCTCGCGGGTAAGCGCTTCCTTCTCGGAGCCGCTGAGGTTGGGCGGGCACTTCGTCACCACGATCACCTCGGCCCGGCCGGCGGAGGAGCGGGCATCGCGCAGGTCGCCCGTGGGCAGGAAGAAGTCGCGCGTGTACAGGTTGCCGTGATCGGTGAGCAGGATGTTGAGCCCCGCCTTGATGGGCCGGTGCTGGAAGGCATCATCGAGGATAATGGCCTGCGTGTCGGGCCGGTCGTGCAGCAGCTGGGGGATGGCTACGATCCGCTCCTCTCCCACGGCTACGGGCACGTCGGGAAACTTGATGTGAAAGAGCATTGGCTCATCGCCGATCTCGAGCGCCGTCGTCTTTTCATTGGCCAGCGCATAGCCCTTGGTCTTGCGCTTGTAGCCGCGGCTCAGCGTGGCCACGCGGAAGTTGCCGCGGAGGCGCGTCAGCAGGTATTCCACCATCGGGCTCTTACCGGTGCCGCCAACCGACAGGTTGCCGACGCAGATCAGCGGAAGGTTGAAGGTGGTGGCGTGCATCCAGCCGCGGTTGTACAGCCAGTTGCGCAGCAGCACAACGGCTCCGTATAGGAGCGCCAGCGGGAACAGCAGGATGCGGAAGGATTTCAGGAAGACATTAGAAAACATAGACCTGTTCGGGGGTGATACAGAGATCTAAAGGTAAGTCATATTGATGGGTGTCTTCAATGACCTTTTCCGGCTCGAAATAAGAAAGGCCTACCTTGATGCAGTCGTCGGAGCAGCGCGCCAGGAAGCGGTCGTAATAGCCTTTGCCATAGCCCACGCGGTGGCCCTGCTTGTCGATGGCGAGCAGCGGCACGATCACCATGTCGAGGTCACCCGGGTCGATGAGGTGCCCGTCCACGGGCTCGGTGATGCCGTACTCGTTATCGGTAAATGCCGTATCGGCGGCCACGCCGATGGCTTCCATCGTGTTGTCGGCAGCATTCATCCGCGGGTAGGCGATCGTGAGGGCGGGGTTGCGGAAGTGCAGGTAATCGGTCAGGATGAAGGAGTTCACCTCCTTCTTTTCCGGGATCGAGTAAAAGCTCATGACCCGCTCCAGGAAGGGAAAGTCAACGGTCTGAAACTGGATCAGGATCAGGTCGTCGGCCTTCAGCTGCCAGGAGGGATCCAGCTCGTCGCGTTTTTTAATGTATCGCTTGCGGATTTCTTTCTTGGTCATTCGGGAGCTTCGTTTTCGAAAAGGGTGAAGATGGTGGTGCCGTAGTTGCGCTCCCATTTGTAGTGCGGAAACTTCTTGTAATCGTTGCGGGGCGTATGTTCCAGCACAAACCAACCACCTGGCTTCAGCAGACCTTTCTCGAAGATCTTCCGTGGCAGCTCGTCGATGGTGTTGAGCGCATAAGGCGGGCCGGCGAAGATAAAATCGTATTGCTGGCTGCATTCGTCGATGTAGCGGAACACGTCCGAGCGCACCACTTTGAAGCCCTCGATCTTCAACGCCTCGATATTCTTTTTGATGAACTCGAACATCTTCGGGTCTTTCTCTACAATGGTGCCGTCGGGCACGCCACGGGAAGCCAGCTCATACGAGATCGCGCCGGTGCCGCCAAACAGGTCAAGGGTCTTCAGATCCTCGAAATCGAGATTGTTCTGGAGGATGTTGAAGAGCCCCTCCTTGGCGATGTCGGTCGTGGGCCGGGTATGGGGCATATTTGCCGGCGGCTGGATGCGGCGTCCGCCGAGGCTGCCGCTTATGATACGCATTGGGCCAGGTTGTAAAGGGAGGTGAAGAAATGGGCGGGGCGTCCTTCCTCGGTGGTCACACCCTCGGGAACAGCGAATCGGATGCTGCCGAAGAACTGGTGCAGCTCGCGGTAGAGGGCCGACTCTTCGTCGATGAGCCCGCTGAGCACCAGGGTAGTATCGGCCCCCGGGAGCCCGCATTCGGATGTGATGCGGAGCAGGTAATACACCACATCGAGCGGCGCTTCGTAGCGGTATTGCTGCAGCAGCTGCAGGCGACCGTTGTTGCGGGCCAGCACGCGGAACTGCCCGGGCGCGAAGTGCACCTGCAGCACCTGCCCGGCGCCTACCCCCAGGGGGGCACGGAGGGCCGGGCTGAACACATGGTAATATTCGGCTTCGGGAAACTGGCGGCGGAGCTCCGCGTCGAGCGGGGCGGGAAAGGTATAGCGCAGGTTGAGCTGCCATTCACCCACGCGGTCTTCGTGCTCGGTGCCGCCCGTCGGGTGCAGCGCCGCGAGGAGGCCTTCGCCGGGCAGGCGCGCCGGTACGGCCACGGCTTCGGGAAAGGCAGAGCAGAACACCACGCGCGCGGCGTGGGTGGAAAGGCTGCGCACCATTTCAAGCACTGCTTCCTGTTCGGAGGCGGGCAGCGGGTCGGTGAGCGACCAGAACCGGATGCGGTGCGGCAGCCGGCTTTCGGCGTCGAGCAGGGCCACGCTGCAATATCCGGCCCCCCATTCGCACAGCAGCAACGCGCCCTGGGCGCTGCCACTGCCCTGTATGTCAAACAAGACGTTCATTACGGCAAATATAGGCCCTCGCTCCCTGTCCGTTTGGGGGAAACACGGGATGTATCTTCGTGCCGATGTCTTCCCTACAGGTTACCGTTTCCTACCGCCAGATCCTCAGGATCGCCGGGCCGATCTCGCTGGCGATGCTGGTACCGAACCTCAACTTCATTATCAACAATGTTTTCCTGGGGCACCTGAGCGAAGCGGCCCTCGCCGTGGCCTCCATTACGGGTGTCTACTACCTGATCTTTTCATCGATCGGTTATGGTCTCAACAACGGCCTGCAGGCGCTCATCGCGCGGCGCGCGGGCGAAAACCGCCCGGGCGAGATTGGCAAGATCTTTCACCAGGGTATCCTGGTGGCCATGGGCATCGCCTTGCTGGCCGTGGTGCTCACCTACACGGTGGCACCGCTGGTGCTGCGCGCGTCGGTGCACAAGCCCGAAGATGCAGAAGCGGCCCTCTCCTACCTCCATATCCGCATCTGGGGCCTCCCTTTCCTGTATGTATACCAGATGCGCAATGCGCTGCTGGTGGGCACCAATAACAGCAAGCTGCTGATCGCGGGCACCCTCATCGAGGCCGGTGCCAATGTGCTGTTCGACTACGGCCTCATCTTCGGGCGCCTTGGGATGCCCCGGCTTGGATTTAACGGTGCCGCTTACGCGTCAATCATTGCCGAGTTCATGGGGATGTTCGCCATTTTCCTGGTCATCCGGATGCGCGGCCTGGACCGCAAATTTTCACTGTTCCGCAAAGTGGCCTGGGACCCGGAAAACATCCGCAACATCCTGCAGCTCTCGGGGCCGCTCGTTTTCCAGCATGCTATCTCGATCATTTCCTGGCTGTTCTTTTACATCCTTATCGAGCGCAACAGCACCCAGACCGGCCTCGCCGTATCCAACACCATGCGGACCATCTTCGGCGCCTTCGGCGTTACGGTATGGGCCTTTGCCGCTACGTCAAATGCGATGGTGAGTAATATCATCGGCCAGGGAAAACGCGAAGACGTGGTCCGTTGCATCGGCATGATCATGCGGGTGAGCACGGGGATCGCGCTGGTGGCTTTCCTGTTCCTGTTTTTCTTCCCCCATGCCTACCTGTCAATCTATGGCCGCGGTGCCGCTTTTGTGGACGCGGGCGCACCGGTGGTCCGCGTTGTGGCTTCCGCGCTGATGCTGATGTCGATGGCTACGGTGTGGCTGCAGGCCGTCACCGGCACTGGCAACAGCCGCGTCACCTTCCTGATCGAGCTCGCTGCCATCATTGGCTACGTAACCTATGTATTCCTCGTGCTCGAGCATTGGAAACTGTCGCTCGTCTGGGCCTGGGGCTCCGAATTTCTTTACTGGACGATTATCCTCACCCTATCCTATACCTATATCCGGAGCGGGAAGTGGGAGAAGATACACCTCTGAGCAATGTACTAATGCGGTAATGCGGTAATGTGGTAATGTGGTAATGTGGTAATGAAATAGTGCTTAATAAACTACATTAAAAAACCCGCTACTTTGAAGCGGTTTTTCTCGTTGGTAACAAGCGCGTTTTAGCACACCAGCACACTAACCCATCAGCACACTATTCACTCCACTCCTTTAACAGCCTTGCCCCTTCCGATTTAATATGGGCGTCGTCGCCGGTGCGGTTGGGGAGGGCGGCCAGGCGCCGCAGGCAGTCGAGGGCGAGGTTGTCCTGGTCGTTCTTGTGATAGGCTTTTGCAAGCTCCAGGTAATTGAGGACAAAGTCCGGCTCCAGGGCGCGGGCGCGTTCGTAGCAACGGATGCTTTCGCTGACCGAAGCCGAGGGCAGCCCGCCGTAGACGATCTTCAGGGCTGCCTTTTCAAAAAGGCCCAGATTGTCTACTTCGTAGTTCCATTTACCGAGTACGTGCCAGGCGCGTGCGTGGTTCGGATTGAGCGCAAGCGCTTTTTCTATGAGGGTACGGATCTCTTTTACCGAGTTGACCTTATCGCGGCCGGACTGACTCATGGCCATGCGGCCGGTGGCCACGGCGAGGGCATAGTAGCCGTCGGCGCCGCCCGGGTTCACCTGCACCGCCCGCTGGGCATAGGACCTGCCGAGGCGGTAAAATTCCTGCTGGTGCAATTTCGCACCCTGGCGCTTGCCGATGCGGCTGCACAGCTCGCTGGCCTTCCAGAGCGCCTGGTAGTTGCCGGGATTTGTCCGTAGGGCGACCTTCAGGGTCTCAAATGCGCCAGCCTCGTTGAGCTGTGCTTCCTGGCGCTCGGCGAGCGCCACCAGCTCGCGGTCGTTGCCCTGCGCGCGGGCGCCGGCTGCCAGCAGCAGGTAATAGATTAAAAAGGTGAACAGGCGCTTCATGCATCATAGGATTTAACGAGTGCGACCCCTACCGAGCCCGAGAAAGAAGGAATGGCCGGTGTTCGTTTGCGGATGCGAATTTCGAGGCGCTGCAGGCCGGAAAAAGAACCTTCCAGCGCCGTGGCGATCTGCTGGCAAAGCGTTTCCAGCAGGGCCTGGCGGCCATCCATAATGCTTCTGATCAGTTCGTAAGCCTGCACGTAGTTGACCGTGTCTTCAAGGCCGGAAACCGGTACGCCCGCATCCATATCCAGGAACACATCCACTTCAAAACCGTTGCCGGTCAGCGCCTCGCCTTCATAAACCCCATGGGGTGCATGAAAAAGCAGCCCTTCGAGGCTGATACGGAAATGGGATCTCATTACAGCAATTTACCCAATAAGAGGGAATGTTCGATCTCCGATCTCGGATGTCTGATTTTTTAAGAAGACCCCAACCTTTGGCTACGATGATCAAACCCTAAATCAGACATCCAACATCAGCAGTTCTCAGTGGAGTCCTTTCTCGGAGAGGTAGCGCTCGGCATCAAGGGCGGCCATGCAGCCCGAGCCGGCAGCCGTTACGGCCTGGCGGTAGATCTTGTCCTGCACGTCGCCGGCGGCGAAGACGCCTTCCACATTCGTTTTGGCGGAGCCGGGGATTGTTTTGATGTATCCCGCCTCGTCCATATCCAGCTGTCCCGCGAAAATGCCCGAGTTGGGCTCGTGACCGATGGCCACGAAGAACCCCCGGACCGGGATCTCGGTTTTTTCGTTGGTAGAGGTATTGAGCAGGCGCACCGAATCAACGGTCTTTTCACCGAGGATCTCATCGGTCACGGAATTCCAGTAGATCTTGATATTGGGTGTGGCCTTCACGCGCTCCTGCATGATTTTGGAAGCACGCATTTCGTCGCGGCGCACGATCATGTGCACGGTCGAGCAAAGCTTGGAAAGATACAGCGCTTCCTCGGCTGCCGTGTCGCCGGCCCCGACGATCGCCACTTCTTTGCCGCGGAAGAAGAAGCCGTCGCAAACGGCGCAGGCACTCACGCCGTAGCCATTGAGGCGCATCTCGCTTTCGAGCCCGAGCCACTTGGCCGAGGCGCCGGTGGCGATGACGATGGCATCGGCCTCCATCTGCTTTTCCTCGTCGATCGTCACTTTGAACGGACGCGTTGAAAGGTCCACCGCGGTGGCAAGACCGTAACGCAGGTCGGCGCCCATGCGCTGCGCCTGCTTTTCGAAATGAATCATCAGCTCAGGGCCTTGCACGCCTTCGGGGAAGCCGGGAAAGTTTTCTACCTCGGTGGTGATGGTCAGCTGGCCACCGGGCTGGATGCCCTGGTATAGCACCGGCTTCAGTCCCGCCCGGGACGCATAAATAGCGGCGGTATAGCCGGCCGGGCCGGATCCGATAATGAGCAGCTGTACTTTTTCGACGGTGTTCTTGTCCATGAGATGATCGTTCGGGGGGCAAATTTAATGGGCTGACAGCCTGCTGACGTAAAAGAAATAAACAGGGGTGGAAAAGCCTTGAACCTCCTGGGCCTTTCTTACCGGATGATAATCGTGCGGTATTGCGCGGCATAGCCGCCGAAGTAGCCGAGGGCGCCGTTGGAGATATTACTGAGCACGCGGGTAGGCGACGAGAAGGGGTTGCCCACCGATTGGTAGGTGTATTCCATGGTGCGCCAGAAGTCGTAGGTGGCGCGATCGATATTGGCCAGCTTTACGGTCATCGTGTCGCCGATCCGGAAGGCACGCTCCTCGAAGCCGTCGGAGCTGTTGCGGTCAATGCCGGGATCGATGGGGAGCGTATAAGTAGTGCCGTCTACCACCAGGTCGTCGAACACCGAGTTGCGGCCCGGCCAGTAGGGTTCGCTGTTGCGGCGGGTCCAGTAGCGGCCGTAATCGCCATAGCCCGGCGGATCGGTCACCTTTCCCATGATCTGTACTTTGCCATCGGAGCTGTCGCGCGGGTGCGGCCGCCACCAGAGCGAGTCGATCCGCTTGGTGATCGCGGGAATGCGCGTCTGTGCCGTGTATTCCTCACCGTCGGCGATAATGCGTAGGGAGTAGTCCGTTTGCAGTTGCCCCAGCAAGATATTACCCAGGCTGGAGGAGTCGACGGTGTAAAAGGAAACGAAATAGTTTGTGGTATCCGCCCGCACGGTATACTCCCGCAGGCGGTAGGTGCCGGTACCATTGGAGATCTCCACGGTGGCGCCATGCACAAAAGAATTGGCCAATAGCTCGGGGCTGAAGGTGGAAAAATAATGAAGCGAGCGCGTGAGGAAAACCAGCGGTGGCTGGCCGTTTTCGATGGTGGCTTCCACCACCAGTTTCGGCGCTGCGTCCTGCAGGGGAAAGTCGACATTCTTTTCGCAGCCGGCGAGAAGGGTGGCGCCGAGCAGCAGGAAGAAGAGGTGTTTCATTGCAGTAAAGTTACGTCAATCGGATTTCGTGAATCGTGAATCGTCAATCGGAATGCGGACGCAGCTCGTGAACCGTGAACTGTGAGCGGCCGCTTGCGCCAGATACAAAGAACGTCCCGCTTTTGGCGGGACGTTCTTTGTTTTGCACATCGAGAATTCTCGATTCACGATTGATGTCTTATCCGAGATACGCCTTCAGCGCATTGCTGTAGCGGGCCTTCTGGAGGCGCTTGATGGCGCGCTCCTTGATCTGGCGGATACGCTCCTTGGTAAGGTCGTATTTCTGCCCGATCTGCTCGATGGTAACGCCGTTCTCGCCGTCGAGGCCGAAGTAGGCATTTACGATCTCGGCTTCACGGGGCGACAGCGACTTGAGCACCCGGCGGATCTCCGCGCGGAGCGAGTCTTTCATCACATCGTCGTCGGTATCGTCGGAGCCTTCCAGCAGGTCGCCCATGGCCACGTCTTCCGCCTCGTGCACCGGGGCATCAAGGGAAGTGTGGCGGGTATTGCTTTGGAAGATGTTGTTGATCTCGGTCTCGCTCATCTCGAGAATGTCTGCAAGCTCTTCGGTGCTCGGCTCCCGCTCATGCTCCTGCTCGAACGCCATGTAAGCCTTGTTGGCCTTGTTGTAGGTGCCGATCTTGTTCTGGGGCAGGCGCACCAGGCGACCTTGCTCGGCCAGGGCCTGGAGGATCGACTGGCGGATCCACCAAACGGCATAGGAGATGAATTTAAAGCCCTTCGTTTCGTCGAAGCGCTGGGCCGCCTTAATGAGGCCGAGGTTGCCCTCGTTGATGAGGTCGGAAAGCGACAGGCCCTGGTGCTGGTACTGTTTGGCCACCGACACCACGAAGCGCAGGTTGGCCTGCACCAGCTTGTCGAGCGCCCGCTGGTCGCCCATTTTGATCCGCTGGGCGAGGGTGGTTTCCTCTTCCGGCGTGATCATCGGGATCTTGGAGATCTCCTGGAGGTATTTTTCAACGGCTTGCGAATCCCTGTTGGTAATCTGGGTAGCAATCTTAAGTTGCCTCATAGTGTATTATTCCTTGCGTTTAGATATTGAACGATGAAGAGCTGTGCCTGTTGCAAAGAGCTGCGTAAAAGCCGGGTTAAAACTTTTTTGGCACTGTCTGCAAAAGTAAGCCGGAAAAATGAATTTGCATAACCTTTTTCCTTATATTATGCGCAGCAAAAACTGTACTACGCTCCGGAAAGCCTTTCTAAGCTTGTGTTAAGCCCGGATCCGGGAATTTATACACGCCGGTCGGCGGTTATTCACATTTTTACGGGGCTGGCATCCTTTTTACGCGCCAGCAAAATCCAGCCAATGGCGCCCGTGAGCACCAGTCCCACGGCGATGAGCTCGGCCTGTGAAGGACGCATACCCAGGAAATCGATCCGGTTGTTGACGCGGATCGTCTCCACCAGGAAGCGTTCGATCCCGTTTACAATCAGGTAAAGGCAAAAAAGGCCACCCGCGGGTCGCACCCGCTTGCGCAGGCTCCACAGGAGGAAAAAGAGGCCGGTGCCCGCCAGGAGCTCGTACAGCGGCGTCGGGAACACCGGTATCGGCAGCCCGTTGCAATACTGCTTGTCGGTGCAGCCGGCAAGCGGCACGCCATCTTCATTAACGTTGTGCGGGTAGTTGTACGCGAAGAACCAGTCGGGCAGGAAGCCGGGCCCGCGGAAGGAAGCATGCTGGGGCACACCATCGTACTCGCGCCAGCGCGAGCGCATATAGGGCGCATAGGTTCCGAGGGCACGCTCGTAGTCGCCGGGTTGCGCTGCCACAACCTTGTTGTTGGCATCGATGGTATAAGCCGAGTTGTAAATGCCCCAGTCGCCGTCGCCCGACACCTGGCAGCCGATCCGTCCTACCGCGTAGGCGATCATGAGTGCGGGTGCGATGGCATCGGCAAGGTGCCGCACCGGGATCCGGTGCTTCTTTGCATACCAGATGATGGCCGCGCCGGCACAGATCAGACCGCCATAAAATGTGAGTCCCGCCGGGGTAAAATACGCAGCCGGGTTTTTCAGGAAGTCGCCCCAGTTTTCAAAAATGTCGAAGAGCTTTGCACCCAGCAGGCCAAACACGAGCGCCAGCACCGTGAACTCCCCTACCCGGTCGTGGGGCCAGATTCGGACCGTACGGCGTTCCGGCGTCGGCAACTTCTGCTTGTTTTTTTCGTGCCACTTCATATAGGCCATCCCGGCGCCGAGCAGTAAACCGATCAACAGGTTGCCGGCGCCCGAAAAGATGTAGGCCTGCGGGTTGTCCAGCGCATTGCCGATGGTGAAGAGCCCGCCCAGCTTAAAGCCGATCAGGAACCCGAGAATAAAGTTGGTGATCAGCTCCAGCGGTTTTGCCGGCTCCCCTACCAGCATCGTTTGCTCTGTCGGCTGCAGCAGGCCATCGGCGCCCTTACGACGCAACTCGCGGCTCAGCAGGGCAGCCCCGATAAGAAAGGAGATGGCGACGAAAAAGCCGAATGAGTTCACGACCATCAGCCCCCGCAGCTCGATGCCGAACAGATCGCGGAAGGCGTAGTAGAGGTTGGGATACATAGGCTGCGAAAATAGTTGATTGGTTAATTGCGCTATTGGTTAATTGGTAAAGGGGCACATCCTTCGCCCTGCTTCAAAGCAAAAGGCACCGCGATGCGATGCCTTTTTGGAATGCTATGGGTGCGTCTTTCCGCGTTATTAATTGCAGTACTGCTCGAAGGCGGAGATGAGGTTGCTCGCGATCATCTGCGCGGAGCGGCCTTCGATCTGGTGGCGCTCGATATAGTGTACGAGCTCACCGTTCTTGAACAGCGCGATCGCCGGCGAAGACGGGGGGTACGGAAGCAGGTGCTGGCGCACGGCCTGTACTGCCTCGGTATCGAAGCCGGCGAAAGAAGTCGTCAGGAAGTCGGGCTTCTTGCTGGCATTGTGTACGGCCATCAGCACACCCGGGCGGGCGGTGCCGGCGGAGCAGCCGCATACAGAGTTGATCATGACGAGCGTGGTGCCTTCTTTTTTTATCTGGTTCTCTACGTCGTCGCGGTTGAGGAGCTCGGCGAAACCATTTTCAGTGAGCTCTTCCTTCATCGGTTGTACTATCTCTACAGGATACATTGTTCGGTAATTTTTGCAAAGGTAGGGAACAGACAAGAATGCAGCAGAACCTGCGCCGGCGGGACATTCTGTCATATTTAATGTTGCAACAATGACATGTTGTCCGGAAAAAAGCGGGTGGAATACAGTTTGACTTACAGCGGACACAATCAATCTCTGAAAATCAAAAAAAACGAATAGCTATGACACTTGTACGCAATCATTATCGTCCTGTTTCCAACAGCGCTTTTAACACTCTGTTCGACAACTTTTTCGCCCCCCATGCGTCTATATTGAGTAACAACGCCACCGCAACACGCAGCACCATCCCGGTGAATGTGCGGGAAACGGAAAACGCTTACCTCCTGGATGTTGTTGCACCTGGTTTTGCGAAAGAAGATTTTTCCATCAACCTCGATCAGAGTACGCTGACGGTTTCGGTGGACAAGAAAAGTGAAGGAGAAGTGAAAACAGAAAAGTTCCTTCGCAGCGAATACAAATTTGCCTCTTTCAAACGTTCTTTTACTTTGGATGAAAGCATTGATGGAAGCGCCGTTTCAGCACAATATGTTAATGGTGTTCTGACCTTAAACCTTCCGAAGAAGGCTGAAGTCAAACCTTCCGTAAAACAAATCGAAATTCAGTAAGCGTTCGCGCTACGTTATATTTTTCTCATAAGCAGTTGGTTTTGGTTTAAAGCCCGGTGTGTCTACACCGGGCTTTTTCTTGCTCAGGGGTGCCGTTCCTGTGGTGAGTTAAGTAATCGTAGTGCATTGATCAGTGCCGGGTGCAAGATCGTTGCATGGTCTTCTGCTGGCAGGTAATCGAAAAATACCTGCACGGCGGGGCTTTTTGTTTTCGCGATTTTTTCCGCAAGCAGGTTGACGTCTACTTCCATCACGCGGGGCTGATCGCCCGGCGTAAGTCCCTCCTTTCCTACCCCGATATAGACCGAGAGCGGTTGGCGGAAGCCAGGCTGCAGCAAGGCGGGCTGTCGTTGTAGCAGCGAGCCGTTGTCCCACCACAGGCTCGGACTAACGATGATATAGCGATCGAAAAGACCCGGTTTTGAAAAAAGAATTTCCGTAGCCAGGAGTCCGCCGAGCGATTGCCCGATCAGCGTCCGCGAAGCGGAAATGCGGTACTGACTTGCAATGTAGGGCTGCAGCTCTTTTTCTATAAAAGCAATAAAGCGGGCCGATTGCCCCGAAGTTGGATAGCGTTCCCGGTCTTTTTCGATGCTCGTCGGGTACGTGAAATCGCGGCGGCGGTCTACCGTCGCGATGCCGACTACAATGGACTTCGGTACCCGTTGGATCCAGGGAAAACTATAGTATTGATACAATCCGGCAACATGGATAAAGTCTTCATCAGCAGAGCCGTCGAGCAGGTAAACCACCGGGTAGGTGATCGTGTCACTTGCGTTATAGCCTTCCGGGAGATAGATATTGAGTGTGCGGTTTTCGGAAAGCACTGTGGAGCGGATAGTTCTTGTCACACCCAGCACAAAAGGTCGTTCGCCGCTCTTGGGTTGCTGAGCGTTTACAGTCAGCGTTGCCATTGCCAGGACGGCAATCCATAATTTCTGCGGCGGAAAACTTCTTAACGGTTTCATGATGCCGTCGAAGATACTGGCGCAATGCCTGCTTTGCGCAAGCGATACACATCTGGTGGCCTGCGTATCCGTAATTTCGTGCCGCCATGCCATTCCGTTTACCTATACTCGTTTTCCTTTTTTTATGGAGTGCCCGCCCGGCCCTGGGGCAGCAAGACAGCACTGCGCCGGCGCCTGCAGCCGATACAGCGCTCCGGATCGTCAACCTCGCTCCTAATTTCACGGTGCATGTTGATTCGGTGCTCGACTATCGTTTCGAAAGCAACCGCGACTCAGCAGGCTACTATTGGTTTCTCCGCAATGCGCCGGTTGGCGTGCGGATCAACCGCAGCACCGGCCAGCTTTCGTTTCGCGCCGACCGCTCCTATTTTCTTTCCGGGCGCCTGCGCTACGATCAGAACTACAAAGTACAGCTCGGCCTGCAAAGCCTCAGCCGCCCCTCCGACCGTGTCGATACATCCTTCACGATCCTTTTTTATAATACCGAGATCGTACCGTCACGACTGCGTCCCGGTGTTTATGGAAATGTTTATGTCAACGAAGGCGACACCCTGCGCTTCCCGGTTTTCTGTGAAACGGGCTCCTTTCCGATCGAGTCGGTGCTCACCCAAACGAGCCAGCCGCTCGGGGAGTTTTCGCCGGTGACGCGCTGCGGGGATTTTTTCCGCTGGGCGCCACCCTATTCATTTGTGGGCGACAACGATTCGGCGCAGGTGCGTGTCGTACAAGCCTACTTTATCGGCGCTACCCGCACCCAGCAGCGCGACACCGCGCAGGTGCGCATCGTGGTGCGGCATTCACTCAATTACCCGCTGGCCCGCGAGCAGTACACGCAGCTCGTATCCGATCTGAAATTCTATATCCTGCGGCTAAAGTTTACATTCCTGGTGCTCGATAAAAGCATCCGCAAGACAAAGCATGCCCGTACCGGCTTCGACCTGACCGCAGCTTCCACCGCGCTTACAGGCACGGTGCTTTCCACCTCAAAAGACGAGGAAACAAAACGTACCGGAGCCATCATGCCTGGTGTGGGCCTCGTGCTGACGCCGATAAAGGAGGCTACGGCGCCCGCCCGCACAACGGAGCAGAGCCAGGCAACGCTGGTACGTGCCTCCATCAAGCGACTGGAGTACGTGCTGCAGGACAACAGCCTTCTTGGCGATAAGGACCCGGGCATTGCGCCGAAAATCAACAAGCTGCGCGAAGAGCTGAAGCAAAGCCAGCTGCAGCTGATCGATGTGCCGATAGAGGTGACGAATAATATGGGCGCCGCCGAGCTCGATGCGTATTTCAACAGCCCGAAAGTGAACAAGAAATACCGGCTGCGGAGGAAATAGAACGCAAGATGTCTGATGTTGGATTTGAATACAGGAATGCATCGAGCGACATCCATCTTTCAAAAGTGGACTGGAATCGCGTGGCAATTACTTGGGTAATGCTTAACGCAGGCAGATCGGATATCGGACATCAGACATCATTTGCAGTCACTGCGGCGGCGCGTATCTGCCAGGTAGATGATCTTCCACTCACCATTGACGCGGGCCAGGTTGTAGACATCCACGCCACAGTGTGAGAATTTGTCATCCACGTAAAACTGGTAGGGTGTCCATGCCGAGGCCATCGGGCCGTCGATCCTGATTCCGTCAAAAGTGATCCGCTCGTCCCACACTTCTTTGTGCGGCCGGCCCACTGCGGCAACGAAAGAGTCAACGGGCTCGCTGGTGATGCGGGTGGCGCCGGCTTTGGTGGTCAGCACGGATTGCAGGAGCGCACCGGGCGCAAAGGCGGCGCGCACGGCGGCGGAGTCGCCCTTGCGCATGCCGTCAAAAAGGCGGGTGATGGTCAGTTTTACGTTGTCAGAAGCGGTCTGGGCCTGTGCCGTTCCGGTACAAAGTGTTAAGATCAGCAGTAGTTTACGCATAAAGGAAAATCTTAATAATAAGCGGAGCAATAATTGCGTCTTCAATGTAAAGTTTGCCGCTATGAAAAACACCTTTTTTCGATCAACGGTTGCCGCAGCCTTGCTGGCGGTGGGTGTGGTGGGCTGTGCGCCCTTGCAACAGGGCTCCGGCGACTACTACGACCCGGCGCCGTCTGTAAGCAGCGCACCAACGCGCATTTGGGTCGACGACCCTTACCGCCCGGGCAGCTCTATCCTGATGGAACGCGACCCGTATTCCGGACGTTACTTCCCGGTAGCTTCTCCTTATAGCAATTACGGCCGCGTGTACGGCTCGCCCTACGGCTCCTATGATCCTTATTATGGTAGCGGGGGCTCCTATGGCCGCCCGCGCGGTTCGCGCCGCGGTGGCAGCTATCGTCCCGCCCAACCGGCACCTACCCAACAGCAGCGGGAGCAGGCACGCGAAGGCGAGCAGCGCCGGCGCGATGCAGCCAACGAGATACTCGGACGGAAGCAGTAAGAACAATAGAACAGGGAATAAGGAACAAGGAAGTAAGAATTAAAATGCCACTCCGGATAGAGTGGCATTTTTGTATCTGATATTCAATATTCAATATTCAATGTTCAATGTTCAGGTTAGCTGCTCAAAGACATTGAGGCTTGAGTATTTGAAATTGATTATTGAATGTTTTACTTGATGTAACCCAGGATCTTCAGCATGCTCTGCGCGCTTTGTTCCTTTGCATAGAGCCAGTCAACGAGCTTGCCGTTTTTATCGCGCTCGATGATGACGTGTTTGGGCGAAGGGATAAGACAGTGCTTGATGCCCCCGTAGCCCGAGATCTGGTCCTGGTAGGCGCCGGTGTGGAAGAATCCCACGTAAAGCGGCTCCTCTCCGTTCGTCTTGGGGAGGAACACTTCGTTGATGTGTTCTTCCGAATCGTAGTAGTCGTGGCTGTCGCAGGTGATACCGCCCAGCACCACGCGCTGTGGCTCGTTGTCCCACTTGTTGATCGGCAGCATCAGGAACTTTTCACCGATGCCCCAGGTATCGGGAAGTGTGGTGATGAACGACGAATCGATCATGTACCAGGTCTCACGGTCGTTCTGGGCTTTCTCGCCGATGACGCTGTAGATGTGGGCCATGCTCTCGCCTACCGTGAACGAGCCGAACTCGGTAAAGATATTGGGCATGGGCACCTTGTTGCGTTTGCAGGCGGCCTTGATGTTGCCCACAATCTCGGTGATCATGAACTGGTAATCGTATTCGAATCCAAGCGAGTGCTTGATGGGGAAGCCGCCGCCGATATTGATCGAATCCAGCTCGGGGCAGATCTTTTTCAACTGGCAATACAGGTTGATGATCTTGTTGAGCTCCGACCAGTAGTAGATATCGTCCTTAATGCCTTTGTTGAGGAAGATGTGGAGCATCTTGAGCTGGAACTTGTCTTCGTAGCCCTCGATATTGTCCACGTAGAATTCCAGGATATCCTTGGCGCGGATGCCGAGACGCGAGGTATAGAACGGGAAGGTAGGCTCTTCTTCGGCAGCCACGCGGATGCCGATGGTGAATTGCCCCTTTACGGCTTTGTAGGCGTTGAGCTCCTCTTTGTTGTCAAGCACCGGTATTGTATTGCGGAAGCCGCTGTTGAGCAGCTGCACAATGCGCCGGGTATAAGCCTTTTGCTTGTACCCGTTGCAGATGATGTACATGTCCTTGGTGATCTTCTTCTTCTCCGCCAGCTTCTTGATGATCTCGATATCGTAGGCGTAGGAGGTTTCGAGGTGGATGCCGTGCTTCAGCGCCTCTTCCACCACGAAGGAGAAGTGCGAACTCTTGGTACAATAGCAGTAATTATACTTGCCCTCGTACTTGTGTTTCTTCATCGCTTTCTCAAACATGTCTTTCGCCTTGTTGATCTGCGAGCCGATCTTGGGGAGGTAAGACACTTTGAGCGGGGTCCCGTACTTCGCGATCAGGGCCTTGATGTCGAGCCCGTTGAAGTGGAGATAGCCGTCTTTTACTTCGAGTCCTTCCTGGGGAAAATTGAATGTCTGTTCAACGAGACCGAGGTATGAGTTCGTCATTTACCGGGTAGAGGGGGTTGTCTTGTAACAGAAAAATTTTCGTAAAGGTAGGGTTTACACAAAAACAAAGCCGCCCCGCTCCCGTCGCGTTGCGACCGGAAGTAATGGGGCGGCTTTGGCGGTACTTTCTGCGTGGCCTCAGGCGAGCTCAGACGCGGCCTGGCTGCCTTGCTTGGTTACTTTCTGCCACTGCTCCTTAGCCCTGTCGGAAGCGTTGGCGAGCGCATCGCCGGAACGCTTCAGGGCGGAAGCTACGGGCTCCTTATCGCGGAAATAATAGATGAGGCCGGCTACTGCGGCACCGGTCAACAGGATGGTCAGTGTCGTTTTCATAAATTGTTTTAACAGTATCCTATCCACTTTCGTACCAACCCCGGCTGCACTGGATTGGGGTGCCGCCTCTGTGGAAAATAAAAAGCCGCCCGGGGAGGGCGGCTTTTTAAAAAAGGCAGTATCGGCTTACTTCACCTGGGCCACGATCGCCTTGAAGCTCTCGGGGTTGTTCATGGCGAGGTCGGCCAGCACCTTACGGTCGAGGGTGATGCCCTTGGTCGACAGCAGGTTGATGAATTGCGAGTAGGTCAGGCCTTCTTCGCGAACGGCGGCGTTGATACGGGCGATCCAGAGGCGACGGTATTCGCGCTTCTTGAGTTTACGGCCTACGTAGGCGTAGGTCATACCTTTTTCAACAACGTTCTTGGCTACGGTGTAAACGTTTTTACGCTTACCATAGAAGCCTTTGGCTTGCTTGAGGATTCTTTTACGGCGTGCGCGGGAGGCAACGGCATTTACGGAACGAGGCATGGGAAATCAGTTTGAATGTTTTTGAATGAGTTTCTTACTGCTGCGCTGAGCATTACTTCAGGCGCAGGAGGCGCATTACGAAATCCATGTGGGATTTGGCAACAACACCGTCTTTCCGCAGGTGGCGCTTCCGCTTGGTGGATTTTTTGGTCAGGATGTGACGCTTGAAGGACTTCTGGTGCGTGATCTTTCCGGTGCCCGTTACCTTGAAACGCTTCTTGGCACTGGAGTTCGTCTTTACTTTAGGCATTTTACAATGCGATTTGAGATTCTGCCCTTGAGGCGGCTCCGCACGGGCGGGGCACTTATGGAGCCTCTTTAAGCAATTTGGAGCGCAAAGGTAAGGGAAAATGGGGTAATGTGCTCATGTGCTGAAGGGTAATGTGCTAAGGAGTTGAAAAAGCTCCGGTGTGCTCAGCCTTACGCCCTATTTCCCGAAGCGGTTCTTTGCAGCACATATCGCAGCAGCAGGAAGCCCATCGCCGCCCCCGCGGTATTCAGCAGCAGGTCGTCCACATCGCAGTCGCCGGCGGTGCTGAACAACTGGAAGGCTTCTATGGCACCGCTGAGGAGCAGCGCCGCCCCCACCACTGCGGATAGCCGCCGGTAGCGCGCCCAGCAAAGCGGCAGCAAAATACCCAGGGGCATAAAGCCCACCAGGTTGCCGCCGATATTCCAGGCGCCGGTGAGGTAATTTTCACGAAAGGAGAGGTAATACAGCAGGGTGCTTCCCGGCAGGAGGTTCACCTTGCCACCGCCAGCGCCGAGCGCCTCCCAGGAAAGCCGGGGCCGCTGCAGCTCGAGCAGCGACAGGTCTTTCCAGAGAAAGACCCAAAGGAGTGCCAGCAGGTAAACCACCAGCGCCACCCGGAAGACCGCCGGCCGGGGTGTCATAGAAGACCGAGCTCCGTCTTTTGCTTTTTGGTCAGCTTAGCGCCCACGAGGCGGTAGCTTTCCCGCGCGAGGTCGAGCTTTTGCGAGGTTTTCCAGTTGCATTCCGGCGTCACCAGCACCCATTTGGCGCGGGCCAGGTAAGGCGCCGGCTCAATCCCCGGCACCTGGGTCAGTTCCTCGAAGCGCTCGTCGGGTACCTTGCAGGAAAAGCTGTGCGGGCCTTCGATGGACGTTACGCAAAACATTTTGCCGCCGATTGTATAGGCAAGGTCGTGCTCCCACTTGATTTCTTCCTGTGCGCCTTTAAGCACAAGACAGGCATTTCTCAATACTTCGAGTTCCATATCGCGATAAAATTAGGACAACCGGCGAACTAGCAATTTAGAAGAATGAAGTCAGTACGAATAGAAAAAGGGAAGCCAGTTGACTTCCCTTTCTATCATGGATCTGTTATCCCTGGATTATTGCTGTTCTGCGGGTGCTTCGGGCTGACTGCCTTCCGCCTGGCCACCTTCCGGCTTCGGCGGGCGAGGCTCGCGCGGCTCACGCGGCTCCTTAGGTCCTTTGCCCTCCCCTTTCGGCTTTTTGCTTGTCTTGGGCGAAATGATCGCCAGCATGCGCTTGCCTTCCAGCTTCGGCATGCTTTCGAGCTGGCCTACTTCGGCAAGGCGCTCGGCAAACTTGAGCAGGAGGAGCTCCCCGCGATCCTTAAACTGGATAGCGCGGCCCTTGAACTGAACGTAAGCTTTCACCTTGTTGCCTTCCTTGAGGAAGCTTTCGGCGTGCTTGCTTTTGAAGTCGAAGTCGTGGTCGTCGGTGTTGGGCGTAAACCGGATCTCTTTCATCTCCGTGGTTTTCGCCTTGGCCTTCATTTCCTTTTCCTTCTTCTTCTTGTCGTAGAGGAACTTATTGTAGTCGATGATGCGGCACACCGGGGGATCGGCCTGCGGGGAGATCTCCACCAGGTCGAGCGCCTGGTCCTGCGCCATCTTGAGGGCTTCCTGGGTGGTGTAAACACCGATGGTCACGTTGTCGCCCACGAGGCGCACCTGCGGTACGCGGATGTGGTGGTTGATTCTGTGTTCTGCTTCCTTGCGCGGAATGAAACGGCCTCTGAAGCCGCCACCCGGGCGGAATCCGCCGCCGCTCTTACTTGGTAATGCCATAATGCTTCCCCCGCCTTTTGCCGTCGACAGCCGGTGCCGTCGGGGATGTTTGTTTTTATTTTGTTTTACGCTGTCGAACCTGGTTATACTACTTATTCGCCGCGGCGCTCCTTGATTTCGGGAACAATCGCCCCGAGGAATTCCGCAATGGCCTGCGACCCGAGGTCACCCTTGCCCTGGCGGCGGATCGATACCTTGCCTTCGTTCATTTCCTTTTCGCCCACAACCAGCATATACGGAACCTTCAGCAGCTCGGTATCGCGGATCTTCTTGCCGATCTTCTCGTTGCGGTCGTCGATCTCTACACGAATATCCGCTTTTTTCAGTTGCGCGCGCACTTCTTTGGCATAATCGAGGAACTTGTCGGAAATGGGCAGGATCTTCACCTGCACCGGTGCCAGCCAGGTCGGCAGCTTGCCGGCGTAGTGTTCGAGCAGGAAGCCGATAAAGCGCTCGTGGGTGCCCAGGGGGGCGCGGTGGATGATCAGCGGCGTTTCTACCGTATTCTCCTCAGTGGTATAATGGAGCTTGAAGGAACGCCCCTGCGAGAAGTCGAGCTGGTTGGTGGCAAGTGTAAACTCACGGCCGATCACGCTCCAGATCTGCACGTCGATCTTGGGTCCGTAGAAGGCGGCCTCATCCTGGACTTCCACGAAGGGAATGCCGGACTCGATCAGCACCTCGCGCACCATGGTTTCCGTTTCCTTCCACAGCTCGGGCTCGTTCACATACTTGATGCCGAGCTTTTCGGGCGAGTGGAGCGACAGGCGCATCTGGTACTTGTCCACGCCGAAGATCTTGAAGTATTTCAGGTAGATCTCGTTCACGGCGCGGAACTCGTCGGCAAACTGCTCCTTGGTGCAATAGATGTGGGCGTCGTTCATGTGGAGGCAGCGCACGCGCATCAACCCGAAGAGCTCGCCGCTCTGCTCGTAGCGGTATACAGTGCCGTATTCGGCTATTCGGTACGGAAGGTCGCGGTAGCTTTTGGGCAGCGCATCGAAGATCTTGTGGTGGTGCGGGCAGTTCATCGACCGCAGGTAGTACTTCTCCCCTTCCATCTCCATCGGCGGGTACATACTGTCGGCATAGTACGGCAGGTGCCCCGAGGTGAGGTACATGTTTTCCTTGGCGATGTGCGGGGTGACAACGCGCTTGTAGCCGCCATCCTCCTCGGTTTCCTTGGCCAGCTTTTCGAGTTCCTCGATGATCACGGTGCCGTTGGGCAGCCACATGATGAGGCCCGGACCGACGTCATCGTCCATGGTGTAGATCGAAAGCTCTTTGCCCAGCTTGCGGTGGTCGCGCTTTTTGGCTTCCTCCAGCAGGGCCAGGTATTCGTCGAGCTGCTCCTTCTTGGGGAAGGTGACGCCGTAGACGCGCGTCAGCATCTTATTTTTCTCGGAACCTTTCCAATAGGCCCCGGCGATATTCGTAAGCTTGATCGCTTTGATAAAACCGGTATTCGGAATATGAGGACCACGGCACAGGTCGGTAAAGCCGCCCTGGGTATAAAAGGTGATCTCACCGTCGGGCAGGTTTTCCAGCAGGTCGAGCTTGTATTCGTCGCCCTTGTCGGTAAAATATTGAATGGCTTCGGCCTTCGCGATCGGCTTGCGCACGTAGGGATTGGACTGCTTCGCCAGCTCGCCCATTTTCTTTTCGATTGCCGCCAGGTCTTCCTCCGTCATCTTGCGGTCGCCGAGGTCGATGTCGTAATAAAAGCCGTTGTCGACCGGGGGGCCTACCCAGAACTTGACGCCCGGGAACTGCGCCTCGATTGCCTCGGCCATGAGGTGGGCAGAAGAGTGCCAGAAGGTATTCTTGCCACCTGCGTCGTCGAAGGTGAGCAGCTTGAAGGATGCGTCACCGTCGATCGGGCGGCTGAGGTCCCATACCTCGCCGTTCACTTCGGCGGCCAGCACCTTGCGCGCGAGCCCTTCCGAAATCGACTTGGCGATATCCATGCCCGTAGTGCCTTTCGGGTATTGCCGGACGGATCCGTCCGGGAGCGTAATGTTGATCTGATCGTTCATAAAGGTGGGCAAAATTAACAAACTCTTGCTTCCTTCGCGCGGCCGGCGGCAGAACAAATGGGTATAAATTCGCTTTAATGAAACCGTTTGGCGTTATTGCTTGTTTGTTCTGTGTGGTGTCGACAGCCTCGGGCGTATCGGCCCAGGGTGCCAAAACCAGCCTTCAGCCGCGTAAAACAGCGCCGGCGGCGGGTCGTAGCCTTCCGGCAAAGCAAGGCGTCTCCGGCAAAAATACACAAGGCGCGATCGCAGCCAACGCCGGCGGCCCCTCGAAAACCGTCACCGGTATCTGGCGCGGCTACTTCGTCACCGAAGCCGGTGAGCAGTACAAGCTTGAGTTCCAGGTAGCCCAGAACGGCAAGATGACCCAGGGAGTTTCCTACTCTTTTCTCGACACCCGCTTTTATGGCAAGTCGAGCATGAGCGGCACCTTCTTCGCCGCCGATAACAAGTTCCGGATCGAGGAACTGCGCACCGTTGAAGTACGCAACCTCGGTGGCGGCGGCACCTGCCTGATGAATTACAACCTTACTTTTTCGCAGTCGGGCAAGGAGCTTTTCCTGGAAGGCACCTATCTCGGCAAGCGGGAAGACCGCGCCAATCCGAAGAACAATGGTACCTGGGGCGACTGTGGCTCCGGCCGGGTGTACCTGCGCCGCGTGGAAACCACCGAGTTCCCGGTGGAGGCTTTCCTGAAAAAGAAGCCGGTGCCGCGTGCCGACACGGTGGCACGGGTGAAGCCCCCGGTAAAGCAGGCGCCGCCTGTTGTAAAGCGCACAACGCCGGCAACACCTCCGCGCAAGCCGGCTACGACCCCGCCCGTGGCGAAAGCCAGCCCGAAGACCGACCCGCCGGCCACAGGCGTTACCCGTAATAATACGGTACAGCGTGACCCTGCCGCCGACGTGGTACACAAGGCCGACCTGAAGCCCATGGTGATCCCGGTACAGACCCGCAACCGCCAGAACAATACGGCACGCATCCTCGACGTGCACCACGAGGAGATACTCGTGAAGCTGTACGACAACGGCGAAATTGACGACGACACGATTTCGGTGTACCTCGATAATAAGCTGATACTTGCCTCGAAGCGGCTGAGCGCCTCGCCGATCGAGCTGCGGGTGAAGCTCGACGAGGATCACCCGGAGCATACGCTGGTGATGGTGGCCGAGAACATGGGCCGCATCCCGCCGAATACCTCGCTGATGATCGTGTGGGACGGCGAAACGCGCCACGAGGTGCAGATCACATCTACCGAACAGAAGAATGCGATGGTGCGTTTCCGCCTGCAAAAGGGCAGTGAAACCGCGGCCACGCAATAACCGCTCATCGAAAAAGCCGGCGCTGCTTTCATCCGTCCGTTAATTTCCCATTGTGAAAAGACTCCTCCTGATCCTGTTTTGTGTGGCCCGGCTTGTGTGCGGAGCACAGGGGCCGAACCTGAACGGCGTCTGGAAAGGAACGCTGACGCAAAACACCGGCGGCTGTTTCCCGAAATATTATATCGAACTGCAGATTAACACCGGCCACGGCGATACCCTTCTGGGTGCCTCCTATCATTACTCCGATATCACCAACTACGTCAAGAAGAAATTCCTCGGCACCTGGTATGCGAGCACCCAGAAGCTGTACCTCCGCGAAGGAGCCGTCCAAACCTTCCGCATCCCGCCCGATTGCATACCCTGCATCAAGAATTACACCCTCTCCTACTACCGCACCGGTAACCTGGAGATCCTCCAGGGCGAATGGGCCGGCAAGGTTATGAATACCGATGCCAACTGCCAGCCGGGTGAGCTCAAGCTGACCCGTGTGAGCGAGTCGGCCTTCAAGGAGATTCCCGAACTCGAAGTAGACACGGGCATGGTGCGCCTCGACTTTTACGACAATGCCGAAGTAGATGGCGACAGCATCACGGTGCGCGTGAACGGGAAGACCATCCTTTCGAACAAGAAACTGAACACCACGCCCATCACGACTTACGTGCACATCGATTTGAAGGAAAACTTCCAGGAAATCGAAATGGTAGCCGAGAACCTGGGGCGTATTCCGCCCAACACGGCGCTCCTGATCGTTACCCAGGGCAAACAGCGGTTTAAATTATTCCTGACGTCCACCGAGCAGAAAAGCGCCAAGGTGCGGTTCATTTATGACCCGGATATCGGGAAGCGGGCGCAGTGAGGTGGTCAAAGGTCAATGGTGAATGGTCAAAGGCTTAGGCCTGATCATAATAAAGAACGTCCCGCCAAAAGCGGGACGTTCTTTATTACTGCGCTTTGCGATTCACCATTGACCGCTGACCATTCACCATCAGAACTTGAAATTCCACGTTACTGCCGGGATGATCGGGAACAGCGACACCTGCTTCGCCTGCACTTTCAGCGTGCCGTTGTACGGACTTCCCTCCTGGTCGAAATAGAGGAAATAAGGATTGAGACGGCTGTAAACATTATAAACGCTGAATACCCAGCTGGAGCTGAAACGGTGGGGACGCTTTGGTATCGGGGTATAGGTTGCCGAAAGGTCCATGCGGTGATAGGGCTTCAGGCGATGCTGGTTCACCTTGCTGTATTCCTGCGTCAGCACGCCGCTCACCACGTAAAAACGCTCCGGGAGCGTGGTGGCATTGCCGGTGCCGTAAACGAACACCCCGCCCAGCTTCCACTTGCGGTTCAGCTCATAGGTGCCTACAATCGACAGGTCGTGCCGGCGGTCGTATTTAGCCGGGTATTTCTCGCCGCCGTTGATCTCCGGAAACTGCCGCCAGGTCCACGAAAGCGTATAGCCCACCCAGCCGGTAAACCGGCCCCGCACCTTGTTGACGAAAAACTCGGCCCCGTAGCTCCAGCCGCGGCCAAACACAAAATGATCTTCCTGGTCGCCGACGTTGGGCTGGTAGCCCTCTTCAAACTCGATCTGGTTGCGCATGTCCTTGTAATACACTTCCACCGAGGTTTCGTACTGGTTGTCTTTGAAATTGCGGAAATAACCCGCAGCATACTGCCAGCTGATTTGTGGCTTCACCTTGAAGGTACTCGGCACCCATTGATCGGTCGGCAGCGTCGTGCCGGCATTGCTTACCAGGTGAATGTATTGCAGGTTGCGCGTAACGGAGGCCTTGATCGACGAAACCGAATCGAGCTGGTAGCGCAGGGTAGCGCGTGGCTCGAAACCGCTATAACTCTGAACAAGGCGGTTGCGGCCGTAAAACGTACTATCCAGCTTGTTCTGGTCGGCGTCTCGGATAAATTTCTTGTAGGGACCGAGCTGGCCGAACTGGCCCCAGCGGATACCGTAGTTGACCTTGAGCCGGTCGCTCAGCTCCCAGTCGTCCTGCACATAGAGCGCGTTTTCGATCGCGTATTTGACCTCTGCGTTGGCAGGTGAGAAAACCGTTGAATCCTGGCGCCCGGAAATCTGGTTGGGGATGAACTTGTGATAGGTGCTCTGCGCGCCGAATTTGAGGCGGTGCCGCGGCACCGGGAAGTAGTCAAAGTCGACCTTCAGGTTGCCGTCGCGGATGCCCGATGCAAGCCCGATCTCGAAGTCGTTCTGGTTGGCCTTGAACTCGAACTGGTAATCGTTATACACCAATGTCGTGTTGGCAAACAGGCGTGGTCCGAACACGTGGTTCCAGCGGAGCGTGGCGGTGGCATTGCCCCAGGGAATGTGGGCGTTAAACGAGCGTTTTTTGTTAACGAAGTTGAAGTTGTCGCGCCCGAAATAGCCACTCAGGTAGAGGCGGTCTTTTTCCGAAAAACGGTAGTTGACCTTTGCATTCAGGTCGTAGAAATAGTAGCCCGATCCGGCGCCGTTGGCATCCTTCGAAATAAAGGGCTTCAGCAGCACATCGATATAGGTGCGCCGGCCCGAAACCATGAAGGAAGCCTTGTTCTTTACGATCGGGCCCTGCAGTGAAAGGCGGGAAGCGATCAGCCCGACACCGCCTTCGCCGGTGAACTTCTGGTTGTTGCCGTCCTTCATGGCGACGTCGAGCACCGAGGAAAGACGGCCGCCGTATTGGGCGGGCATGCCGCCTTTGGTGAGTGACGCGTTCTTGATGGCGTCGGAGTTGAAGATCGAAAAGAAGCCGAACAGGTGGCCCGTGTTGTATACCACGGCGTCGTCGAGCAGGATCAGGTTCTGGTCGGGGCCGCCGCCACGCACGTAAAAGCCGGCATTGCCCTCCCCTGCGTTGCGCACGCCGGGCAGCAGCTGGATGGTTTTGAGGATGTCCACTTCACCAAGAAAGGCGGGGATGCTTTTCATCTGCGCAATCGAAAGGTCGATCTTGCCCATCTGCGTGTTGCGCACATTGGCGTCGCGGCGGCGGCTGTAAACAACGACTTCGCTCATGGCCGCCGACTTTGCCTGCAGGTTGAAGTTTTGCTGCCGGCTGGCCCTCAGGTGAACGGTATAGGCGCCGGTGAAATAAGCCACATGCGACACGGCGAGTGTATAATTGCCTTCTTCAAGCGAGATGGAGTAGTACCCGTACTGGTTGCTGGTAACGCTGCGGCCGGTAGCGGGCACCGACACGGTTGCACCGATGATGGTTTCACCCGAAGCGCTGTCGCGCACGTAACCGCTGATGGTGTATTTCGTTTGGGCCGCGGCACCCAGGGCAAGGCCCAATGCCAACAGCATCGCCAGTAAGCGCATAGGTTACTTGTTGGCGGCGAACCGGAGGCTGTCTTTCGGACCGCCGCATTCGAGCATGCCGCTGTGATATTTGGGATGGTGGAGGCCCAGGTAGGGATTGCGTACGGCGCTGGAGGTGCTGAGCCAAACCGCGGCTTCCTCGTCGTTGAAGGCCATCGGGCACTCCTGCAGGTAAATGGACGAACCGTCGTAGCGGATGGTGCGCAGCAGGTCGTACAGGTTCTGTGACAACGAATTGAAGGAGTGGCGGCTCTCGGTGAGGTTGGGCGCATTGCGGATGCCGTCGAGGTCGTTTTTAAAGTTGTCCTTCATGCTCACCACGGTCTCATAAATCGCCGGATCCTTTTTGAGCTCCTCGAACGAAAGGGCGCCAAGGCTCGCCTGCAGCTTATCCACCTCTGGCTTCAGGCCGGCGCTGTCCCAGTTCACATAGCGTTCCTTCAGTCCGTCATAATCGGTGAGGGCGTGGTGCACCTGCTCGTTGAACGCCGCGCTGTACTTGCTTTGAACTATGGGCTTTTGCTTCTCCGGCTCGGGTGCCGCAGGCTCTTCCTTCTTGTAAAAGACAGCGAAATACACCCCGATGGCGGCAATGAAAAGGGCCAGGAGCCAAAGCTTTCTACGCATGTGCTGAGGATTGTGCCGCAAAGATAATGCGGTAGTGTGCTAGTTTGGCAGTATGCTGGTGTGCTAGTTTGGTAGTGATAGCGCTTTTGTGGATGCTTTGAACGCGCACACTAGCACACCAACCCATTAGCACACTAAGCCCGGGTAATTTCAATAAAGCCAAGTGACATGCTTCTTTGCTGTCCCTGTTTGACGTGGCGCAGCTTGTGGCCTTCCCAGGTGTCGGTGCTTTCGTCGGTGGTCGTTTTGCAGCCTTTGATGCGGGGCAGGAAGTACTCGTTGTACATTTTCTCGATCTTCTCCCAGGGGCCGCCGATATAGATCCGCTTGATGCCCTTGTTGACCTGCACCGGCTGACCGTTCTTGAGCTCGTTTTTCATGTCGTACTGCACCCGCACCTGGGCATAGCCATCGGCGTCCCTGGCCTGCATAAAGGCGGGTTGGTTGTCGACGGTAAGCTTTAAATCGAGGGCTTTTTCGGCATCCGCGATATAGGAGGCCGCGGCGGCCGGATCGCCGCCGAGCAGCTTGTCGCACTGTGCAAAGGAAGCTGCCGGGAAAAGCAGCGCAAGAACCAGGAGTTGTTTCATATGCGGTTTTTGGAGGGCCCAAGTTAAGGAAAGGTTTTGAGGGGTTCAGAAGGTTTTAAGAGCTTTTATAGTTTGACGTCACCTGAAAGCTTAGGCCAGGGCCTGAAACCGCTAAAACCTGTAAAACCGCTAAAACCTCGGAACCCTCCCACGGCTTTGTTATCTTTGCGTCCTTATTTTTTTCTATGCTCGCAGGTTTCCAGAACGTAACATTTGAATTCGGCGCCCGGACCATCGTAAAAGATGCCACCTGGCATATCCACCCGCAGGAACGCATCGGCCTCGTCGGCTACAACGGCACGGGCAAATCGACGCTGCTGAAAGTGCTGGTGGGCGAATACACGCCCTCCAATGGTACGGTGGAACGCGGGCGTAATACTTCGATCGGTTACCTCCACCAGGACCTGCTTTCTTTTGAAACGACCGAATCCATTCTGCAGGTTGCCATGCATGCCTTCGACCGGGCGGTGGCCATCGGCAAGCAGCTGGAGGACATCACCAAAAAACTGGAGACCGACGAGTCGGAAGCGCTTCTGCACGAATACAGCGAAAAGCTCCACGAGTTCGAGGAGGCCGGCGGCTATGAAATGGAATACAAAACCGGCGAAGTGCTCCAGGGCCTCGGCTTTTCCAACGCCGACCTGCAGCGGCCTTACCATGAATTCTCCGGTGGCTGGCGGATGCGGGTGCTCCTCGCCCGTATGATCCTGCAGCAGCCCGACCTGCTGCTGCTCGACGAACCGACCAACCACCTTGACCTTCCCTCTATCGAATGGCTGGAAAAGTACCTTCAGCATTACAAAGGAGCGGTGGTGATGGTGAGCCACGACCGTCATTTTCTCAACAAGATGGTGAAGAAGATCGTGGAGCTGTACCAGCGCGAGCTGCACTTCTACACCGGCAACTACGAATATTACGAAACCGAGAAGGTGCAGCGTATTGAGCTGCAGCAGCGGGCTTACGAAAACCAGCAGGATTATATCCGCCAGAACGAGCGCCTCGTGGAGCGCTTCCGCGCCAAGGCTTCGAAGGCGGCCATGGCCCAGAGCATCATCAAGAAGCTCGATAAGCTGGAGCGCATCGAAGACGTCGGTATCGAGCGCCCCGACCTGCGTATCAACTTTGCCATCGACAAGGTTCCGGGTAAAGTGCTCGTGGAGCTGAAAAATGTCACGAAGAAATTCCCGCAGCTGACGATCGTCGATGGCGCTTCCGCCGAGATCGAGCGCGGCGACAAGATCGCCCTGATCGGTGCCAACGGCAAGGGCAAGTCGACCCTGCTGCGCATCATTGCCGGCACCGAGCCGATCGAAGGCGAGCGCAAATGGGGCCACAACGTGGATGAAGCCTTCTATGCGCAGCACCAGCTCGAGGCCCTCAACATCAACAACACGCTGCTCGACGAGCTCAAGGATGCCGGCTCGCAGAAGACGGAGCAGGAGCTCCGCAACCTGCTCGGCTGCTTCCTGTTCGGCGGCGACGACGCTGATAAAAAGATCCGTGTGCTGAGCGGTGGCGAGAAAGCCCGCGTGGCCCTGGCCAAGACCATCATTTCAAAGGCCAACTTCCTGCTCCTCGACGAACCGACCAACCACCTCGATATCCATTCCAACGAGCTGCTGATCGAAGCCCTCAACCGCTATGGCGGCACCTTTGTACTGGTGAGCCACGACCGCTATTTTATCTCGAAGACCGCCAACAAGATCTGGGAGATCGTGGACCACAAGATCCGCGAATTCAAAGGCACCTACGATGAGTGGGTGGAATGGAAGGAGCGGCGCGCGGCCGAAGAGCGCGAACAGCAGCGGGCGGAAAAAGAGCAGGCATCGGAGGTGTCACCCAAGACCGGGAAGCGCGAGGAGCCAAAAAAGGAAGTGCCCAAGGCACCCGAGCCGCAGCCCGTCAACAACAAAAAGCCGATCAATAAAGAGTTGCAGAAAGAACTCCAGAAGTTCCAGCGGCAGTTTGGCCTGGTAGAGCACAAGCTGGCCGAGTGCAACGAGAAGAAGACGAACCTTGAAGCCGCACTCGCCACCCCGGATACTTACGCCAACCCCGAGCTCTTCAAAAAAACCGAAATGGATTACCAAAGGGTGCAGCAGGAAATCGGCAGCCTCAACAGCCAATATGAAGAGCTGTTCGAGAAGATCCTCCAGCTGGAAGCACAACTGTGAGGTGTTTGATGTCTGATGGCTGATGTCTGATGTCGCGGGCGCACTCAGAAAAAGAATCGCTTTGCGATTCTTTTTCTTTTTCTAGCATCTAACATCTGACATCAGCCATCTCCGGTGGCTTGGTATGGCGATTGCATCAATCCCTTCTTCAAAATCAACCGATCATTTATGAAGAAGTACCTGCTCTGCCTTCCGCTGGCGGCGGCGATGGCGCTGACGCTACCTGCCTGCAAGGACAAGAAAAAGACCGAGAATACCGAAACCACCACAACCCAGACGGCGCCCCCGCCGGCGGCTCCGGTGGAGATCTCCGCCGACCAGGAGTTGCAGCAAAAGTTGCCGGAAGTCATGAAGGATTTTCCCGGCGCTACCGCAACGGTGGCAAATGGTGAAATCACAGTGACGGGCACCCTGGCACGGGAACGCTGGATGAAACTTCGTCCGGCGCTGGATGCGCTTCATCCTAAAAAAGTCAACAACCAATTAACCCTTAAATAAACAGGTCATGGCAGCATTGCAAAACAAATATGCGCAGCTCGTGCAGGCCGCGCAGCAGGCCGGCGTGCAAAACCTCCAGGTGCGCGAGCAGGAAAACGTCTTGTATATTGATGGCCAGGCGCCCAGCGGCGCGGTGAAAGACCAGCTCTGGAATATCTATAACCAGATCGACCCCGACTTCCGCGCCGGCGACCTGGTGCTTAACGTGGATGTAAGCGCATCGGCTGCGGGCGGCCGGGCAAAGGTCACCACGCAGGAGTCGAACCTCAACATCCGCAAGGGCCCCGGCACCGACCAGCCGATCGTGGGAAAAGCCGCGCATAACGACTATGTAACGCTGATCAGCAAGGCTTCCGACCAGTGGTGGCTCGTGCGCACCAGCGATGGCAAGGAAGGCTATGCATACGCGCAGTACCTATCCGCAGAATAAACTTCTTGTCGATAAAAAAAGCCCCGCGAGGGGCTTTTTCCATTAAATCGGGTCTTCTTCGTCCGGCGACCGCCAGCTGCGGTAGCGCGTGAAATGGGTATAGAAAATACTGCTGAAAACGATAATGCTGATGAGACGCACAAATCGTCGGAACTGCGGCATTGTTTGCCAGTCGGAGAGCATAGAGGCGAGCATGACGATCACCGCCACTAAGGCCACCAACATCATGAACAGGTGGTAACCGCGCTTTTGATAGTATCTGCTTTTCATCGGTTCGTTCTTAGTTGGCGTCGCGGCCGGCGTGCATTTTAATGAAATCGGTTACCAGGAAGGACATCAACTTGCCGGTAGACTCATCGGTGCGGCCGTTGGCGAGACGGACGGCGCCCTCACAAAGGTGCAGGTAGGCGCATTTGGCGTTGGCGGCGCAGAGGTTCACATACTGGCGGGCATGGAGCGGCAGCAGTCCCGAAGGGGTCGCCGCGCTGCACAGTGCGTCTTGTACCACGTCCAGGTCGAGCTCGATGCCGGTGTAGGTATCGTCGGTAAACGAAATGGCATGCGCTACCGCCTGGTGGAAGCTGCGCTTGCCGTGGATGAAAATGTCTTCGTAGCTAATAACGTCGAAGAAGGGATTGTTGACGATGTCGACCCAAACATTCTGCTGCAGGTAGTTTTCCTGGAGGCCAACCACCACGTATTTCTGCAGGAAGCCGTCGTCTTCGGCATAGCGGAAGCCGTTGCCGCTGTGGCGCCCTTCGGCGGGCCGGTAGTCGGTATGCGCGTCGAGGTTGATGGCATTGATCTGCGGCAGCGCTATCTGCAGGTCCTGGTGCAGGCCCTTGGCGGCACCCTTGATGATGGGATAAGCATTGTTATGGCCGCCGCCGATGACCACCGGGATCTTGCCCGCGCTCACGATGGCCTTGACCAGTTTCTCCACCTCTTCATCGATCGTATTGACCGCGTGGCGGAAGGCCTCGATCCGCTCGTCTTCGTTCTGCGCGTTGCGCTCGATGAGGTACTGGATATCGCCGAAGTCGAAATGACCCGCCACGCACACGTCGTCGCCGGTGAGGAAGTCGTTGCTCTGCACGTTGAGGAAGGACTGCAGGAAGGAAATCCAGCCGGTGGAGGCTCCTCCCACCCCGCCGTTGGCCTGCACGCCGATGTCTTCGGGAATGCCCACCACTACGTAGCGCGCGTCGAGGCGCTGGAAGGCCTCGGCCGTGTAGTCATCGTGAAGTACGTGCACCTGCTCGCCGAGCTTCGTTTCAAAGCGGCGGATCCTGGTAAGCGAGAGAATATCGTCTTTCTTATAAAACTTGAAATGGGGTACCTGCATATTGGTCTGCGTCTTTGCGGGGTTCAAAGTTGCGGAAGTATTGCTCATAATGGTTCACCGCCCAGCAGCACTTTTTCGATGAGGTTGCTACCGAACGCATAAGGAAGATACGCCAAAGACGGTATCGGCCGTGTCAAAATGAGGTCGGCTCTTTTGCCCACCGCAATGGAGCCGCACTGCTCCTGCCATTCGAGCGCGCAGGCACCGTTGAAGGTAGCGGCGTTGATGGCTTCCTCGGGCAGCAGCTTCATGCCGATGCAGGCCATGGACACCACGAGGTTCATGTTGCCGCTCGGCGAAGAGCCGGGGTTGAAGTCGGATGCCAGTGCCAGCGCGCAACCGGCGTCGGCAAGTGCCCGCGCCGGCTGGAAGGGCATGCGCAGGAAGAAGGCGGCAGTGGGCAGCAGGGTGCCCATGGTGTCCGATCCGGCGAGGGCGGTGATGGCCGCATCATCCATACTCTCCAGGTGGTCTACCGATACCGCGCCGACGCCGATGCCCGCCTGTACGCCGCCCGAAACGGCGAGCTGGTTGGCATGCAGGCGGGGCTTCAGCCCATGCGCCCTGCCGGCCGTACAAATACGGATCGTCTGCTCCGGGGTGAAGAAATTCTCTTCACAGAACACATCGATATAGTCGGCCAGCCCTTCGGCCGCGATGCGGGGCAGCATCTCTTCGATGATGAGGCGGATATAGCCCTCGCGGTCGTCGCGGTATTCGGCGGGAAAGCTGTGGGCGCCCAGGAAGGTGCTGCGGACGGGCATGCCGCTTTTTTCGCGCAGGCGGCGCGCCACGCGGAGCATCCTGAGCTCGCCTTCCACCGTGAGGCCGTAGCCGCTTTTTATCTCGATGGTGCCGGTGCCAAGGCGGCGCAGCTCCTGCAGGCGGGTCCAGCCCTGGCGGAAGAGCTCGTCTTCCGAGGTTTCGTTGAGCAGGCGTGCCGAGTTGAGGATGCCGCCGCCCCGCGCCGCGATCTCGGCATAAGAGACGCCGCGGATCTTATCCACGAATTCGGCCTCGCGCGAGCCGGCGAATACGAGGTGCGTGTGGCTGTCTACCCAGGCAGGCAGCACGGTGCCGCCGCAGCAGTCGATATGCGCGCGGAAAGCTCCGGGTTGCTGTGCCAAACTGCTCATGGGCCCGAAGGCGGCGATGCGGTCGTCTTCGATGATGAGGTAGGCGTCTTCGAGGGCCGGCAACTCCGCCAGGGCGGCGCCCCGCAGCGGTGCCCGGGCATCCCGGATGCCGGCAAGCCGGCCGATATTAGTGAGCAGGAGATTCATGGGCGGCTAAAGTACGGTGTTCCCTCTTCTTGTGGCCCCCGGGTGGCACTCATCGAGCGGTTGGCCTTGCGGGTCGGGGACCCTGAACCCTGCGGGGTTTGCGCGGCGCCGCGCCCAGACCCCACCCCCTGCCCTCTCCGAAGGGAGGGGGGTAGCGTTCCCTTAGCCGGGAAAGGCATGCGCGCTTCGTAGCCCGGCATGCACTGCCGGGATGGTTGATTCATCCGAAAGCCCCCGAAGGGGTTCAGGGTCCCCGACCCGGACCATGGGGCGCCGGGGCTGCCCGACGGGGGCCAAAAACGCGCATGCCTCCGGCATGCCGGGAATGGCGGAGGGGTATCCGGTAACGTATCAGCGTCTCCCGGGGCGTAGGATCATAGCCTGACTTTTCATACTGCCATCCTACGGTGCGTAGGAAGGTATTATGGATTTTCATACTACTATCCTACGGTGTGTAGGGTGCCTGTTTGCGTTTTCATACGACCCTCCTACGGTGTGTAGGGTGCCTGTTTGCGTTTTCAAAATGCCATCCTACGGTGCGTAGGGTGCCGGTTTGCGTTTTCATACGGCCATGCTACGGTTTTTGTTATCCACAATTCTTGATTATCAGCATTTTGTGGGGTCAGGCAGTCCGGCACCCGCCAAAGGCGGTTCAGGGTCCCCGACCCGGATGCCCCGGGTTGGAGGGCCGCCACGCCGGGGGCATTCTTCGGCTTCACTCAGAATGACAAGCATGGTGTCAGGCTGAGCTTACCGAAGCCTGTCGGGTACGATATTTTCAGGGTTGGTCGGTTAGGAACTGAACAAGATCGTATGGCAACTCTCACGAACAAAAGCGAAGACCTGCTCTGGTACAAGGACGCAGTCATCTATGAATTGCATATCAAGGCCTTCCGCGACGCGGACGGCGACGGGATCGGCGACTTCAAGGGTTTGATCGAGAAGCTCGACTACCTCCAGGAGCTCGGCGCCACGGCGGTGTGGGTGCTCCCCTTTTACCCCTCGCCCCTGCGCGACGACGGCTACGACATCGCCGATTATTACAGCATCAACCCGCGCTACGGCGACCTGGAGCAGTTCAAGGCCTTTCTCGATGAGGCCCACCGCCGCGGGCTGCGCGTCATCACCGAGCTGGTGGTGAACCATACCTCGGACCAGCACCCCTGGTTTCAGCGGGCGCGGCGCGCACCCAAGGGCTCGCCGGAGCGCGACTACTACGTATGGTCCGACGACCCGACCCAGTATAAGGATGTGCGGATCATCTTCCAGGATTTCGAGGCCTCCAACTGGACCTGGGACCCCGTGGCACAGCAATATTACTGGCACCGCTTTTTTCACCACCAGCCCGACCTCAACTTCGACAACCCGCAGGTGCAGCAAGAGATCTTCAACGTGATGGATTACTGGTGCGCCATGGGCGTGGACGGCTTCCGCCTCGACGCCATCCCCTACCTGTTTGAGCGCGAAGGCACCAACGGCGAAAACCTGCCGGAGACGCACGAGTTCCTGAAACGGCTCCGCAAGCACGTGGATGAGAAGTTCCCGGGAACCCTGTTCCTGGCCGAGGCCAATATGTGGCCCGAAGAAGCGGCCGCCTATTTCGGCAACGGCGATGAATGCCATATGAACTACCATTTTCCTGTGATGCCGCGGATGTTCATGGCCGTGCAGCAGGAAGACCGCTACCCCATCACCGATATTTTTGAGCAGACGCCGCCGATCCCCGAAAACTGCCAGTGGGCGATGTTCCTGCGCAACCACGACGAGCTGACGCTGGAGATGGTAACCGACGAGGAACGCGACTTCATGTACAAAGCCTACGCGAAGGATCCGAAAGCGCGGATCAACCTCGGCATCCGCCACCGGCTGGCGCCGCTGATGGACAATAACCGCCGCAAGATCGAGCTGATGAATTCGCTGCTCTTCTCGCTGCCCGGCACGCCGGTGTTGTATTACGGCGACGAGATCGGGATGGGCGACAACTTCTACCTCGGCGACCGCGACGGCGTGCGCACCCCGATGCAATGGTCCTCGGACCGCAACGCGGGCTTTTCGGATTGCAACCCGCACCAGCTGTACCTCCCCGTTATCCTCGACCCGGAATACCATTACGAGGCCGTGAACGTGGAGCTGCAGCGGCGCAACACGTCGTCGCTGTTCTGGTTTATGAAGCGGCTCATCGCGCTGCGGCGCAACTTCAAGGCTTTCAGCCGCGGCGATATGCAGTTCCTCAATGTCGAGAATCCCAAGGTGCTGGCCTTTACGCGCACCTTCGAAGACCAAACGGTGCTGGTGATCGTCAACCTGTCGAAATACGCGCAGCCCGCCGAGGTAGACCTGCGGACCTTCCGCGGGTACCAGCCGGTGGAGCTGTTCAGCCGCAATAAGTTTCCCGCCGTACGCGAAGACGCGCCCTACTTTTTTACGATGGGCCCCCACTCCTTCCAGTGGTTTCAACTCGAAAAGGTGCGCTCGCGCGTGGAGGAAGACCGCTCGATACCGATGCTGGAGCTGCTGCAGGACAGCGAGCCGCTGAGTGCCTTTGTGCGGACGCAGCTGGAGCAGGACGTGCTGCCCACCTATGTCTTCAGCCGCCCGTGGTTTGCCGGCAAGGACCGCACCGTCTACAGCCTGAACATCGCCGAGCAGCAACGCATGGGCAACGGCTATCCTTCGTGGTGGATGCTGCTGGAAGTGAACTACGAGAGTGGGTTGCCCGAATGGTACCAGCTGGCAGTGGCGGTGGTGCCCGAAGAGCGCGCGCAGGAGCTGGCCGCAACTTACCCCGAATCGATCATCGCTCATGTGAATACACCCGAAGGCCCGGCCATGCTGTGCGATGCCTTCTACCTGAAGGAGCTGCAGCGCGCGCTGCTGCGTCGCCTTGTTACGGGCGAACATAAGGAGCTTCCCACCGGCAATGTCTATTTCGATGCTGTGGAGGAGCTGAGTAACTACGATTATGAAAACGCGACGCCGCGGGTGTTTGCGCAGAACAAGTTCAATACGTCGGTGGTATACGACAACCGCCTGTTTGTAAAGTGGTACCGCAAGGTGGAGTTTTTCGTCAATCCCGATGTGGAGCTGAACCGCTACCTCTCGCTCGAGGCGGGCTTCCCGCATACCCCGCGCTTCCTGGGCTCGGTGGAGTGGCAGGGCGCGCGCGGGCGCATGGTGCTGGCCATTGCGCAGGAGCTGGTTGACAACCATGGCAATGCCTATGATTTTCTCCAGGAGCGGGTGCACAACTTTATCGAGCGCATCATCGCCCGCAACAACTCCGAAGAGTTGCTGCGCTACGAGCCGGCTACCTGGGCCTCGCCGCGGGCCTACGAGGAGCTGCCGGAGGCGCTGCGGGACCTGGTGGGGAGCCGCGCCGCCGAGCTGATGCGCCAGCTGGGTGACCGCACGGCGCAGATGCACAAGGCTTTTGCCCGCAACACGTTGTCACGCGACTTTGCCCCCGAGGAGTTTTCCCTGCACTACCAGCGCTCCCTGTTTGCGTCGATGGTGTCGCTGGTGCGCGATACTTATCACAAGATGAACCGCGCCGAAGGTCTCGACGAGCCGGCGGCCGTACAAATACGGGAACTCGGGGCGCGCCGCGGTGAGCTGCTGAGCCTTCTCAAACGCATCTACGACCACAAGCTCGATATCCTGAAGATCCGCACACACGGCGCCTTCGACCTGCAGAAGGTGCTGCTCACCGGTAAAGACCTTGTGCTGTATGATTTCGGTGGCAACATCCAGAAAAGCTACAGCGAGCGGCGCATCAAGCGCTCGCCCCTGCGCGATGTGGCGCAGATGGTGGCCGGAATTTATGAAGCCACCTTCGCGGCCTTTTCGGCCAACAGTCACTTCCCCGGCGAGCGGGAACAGTTTCTCCCCTACGCCGAGCGCTGGGCTTACCTGCTGAGTGGCTTTTTCCTGCACGCCTATTTCGATTGCGTCAACGGCGATGGCTTCGTGCCGAAGGATGAGAACGACGCAGCCATGGTGCTGCAAACCTTCCTGGTGGAGCGCTCGCTGCGTCACCTGGGCCAGCACCTCGCCGGAGCAACCGGTCGCGTGGATGCGCCGCTGGCCATTATCCGGTCGGTGTTTGAGCAGGCGGATGTGCCGGTGGGAGAAGCGTGAGCGTGAATCGTCAATCGTGAATCGTCAAAGGCGCCGCAAAGCGGCGCCTTTGACGTCATTGCGAGCGTAGCAAACTCCCTGACCTAAAGACTGGTCCTCGCCCGCGAGAGCCCTAGTTCGAAAATCCTTTTAGCTGAGGAGCATCCTGCGTAAATCTGGAGTTTGCTTCGCTCTGCTCGCAATGACGGGCATTCGCCCGTCGCGCAAAGCGACGCAAACCCTTACCCACGATTCACGACCCCTGGTGCGCGGTGGCCTGCGCGAAGCGCCGCAGCAGCGGCAGCACCTGGCTCTGTGCCCAGAGGCTGAAGCGGGCCGCCGTTTTCGTTTTACCGACGCGGATGGTCACGGCCTTGTCGCGGAGCACGCGGAACATGTCTTCGTCGGTGGTGTCGTCGCCGATGCAAAGCATGAAGTCCGGTGTGAAGCGGTCGAGCAGCTTTTGCGCTGCCGTGCCCTTGTCGATGCCGATGAGGCGCACCTCGAGCACTTTGTTTCCATCGATCACCTGGAGCGCCGTATTGGCCGTGAGCTGCAACAGGCTGTTGCGCAATTCGCGCGAGCGTGTGAAGCCGAGGTCGGGGTGCGTGTTGCGGTAGTGCCAGGCAAGTGTATTGTTTTTTTCTTCGATAAAGGAGCCCACACAGCGGCCCACAAACGACTCCATCAAGGGCCGGATCTGCTCCTTCCATTCGGGTGCGATGGTAACCTGGCTTTGCCAGTCTTCGCCGCGGTAGCGGATATAGGCTCCGTGTTCGGCCACCATGCTCAGGGGCAGGTCGCCGAGCCATTGCGCGAGCGTTTCCGGGTCGCGGCCGCTGATCACCACTACCTCGTTGGCCGGGTCGTTGCCCAGCTCCTGCAGCACCTGCAAGGCTTCTTTGGTAGGCACGGCAAGCGAGGGCAGCTTGGCATAGGGCGCCAGGGTGCCGTCGTAGTCGAGCAGGATACAGCGCCGGCCGGCACCGGTATACTGTTCCATCAGTTCCTGCGTGGTGGGGCCGTCGATAAAGTTGGACTGCTCGCGTTCCTGCTCCCGCTTTACCTCTACGAGTGTATCGAGGTTGTCCTGGATCCAGTGCTGCACGTCGTAGGATGCGAGCCGGCGTTGCATGAAGGAAAGGCGGTTGCGCTGCTCGGTGAGCGGCATGATGAGCGCTGCGTTGATGGCGGCGGCCACTTCGGACGAGTCCGTCGGGTTCACGAGGATGGCCTCGCTGAGTTCTGCCGCGGCGCCGGTGAGCTCGCTCAGGATCAGCACCCCTTTATCGAGACAGGAAGCCACGTATTCTTTGGCCACGAGGTTCATGCCGTCGCGCAACGGCGTGATGAGCGCCGCGTCGGCCGACTGGTACAGCGCACAGAGCTCCTCGAAGCTGAGGTGGTTGTAGCGGTACAGGATCGGCTGCCAGTTGAGCGAGGAGTATTTTCCGTTGATGGTGCTCACCTGCTGCTCGATCTGCCGGCGCATGGCTGCATACGATGCGATGTTGGCGCGTGACGGAATGATGTTGAAGATGAACACTACCTTTTCGCGCCACTCGGGAAAGCGCTCCAGGAACTGGTCGTAGCCTGTGAGGCGGTAGCTGAGTCCCTTTGTGTAATCAAGTCGATCAACAGAGAAAATAATTTTCTGCCCCATGAACTTTTCTTCGAGCGAGGTGCTGATCCGCGCCGCCAGGTCGTTGAAAAGTGCGTCGCGGAATTTCTGGTAATCGATACCGATCGGGAACATATCCACGCGCACCGTGCGGCTGTCGTAATACAGCGTGTTGAACTGGTTTTCGACCTTCAGCACCATCTTCGCCGACTGGATAAAGTGCTGCACGTAGTCGTAGGTATGAAAGCCCAGCAGGTCGGCGCCGAGCATACCTTGCAACAGCAGTGTTTTCCATTCGGTGGGCAGCAGGCGGAACAGCTCGTAAGAAGGAAACGGGATATGCAGGAAGAAGCCGATGGTGGCTTCGGGCAGGCGCCGGCGCACGAGCTGCGGCACCAGCATCAGCTGGTAATCGTGCACCCACAGGATGTCTCCCGGCTGGTACAGCTCCACCAGGCGATCCGCGAAAAGGGAATTCACCTGCAGGTAGGCATCGAAGTCTTCCTGTCGGTATTGGGTGGTCTGGGGAAAATAGTGAAACAAGGGCCACAGCGTGGCATTGGAGAAGCCGTTGTAATAGCGGTCGTATTGGGTGGCAGGCGGGAAAAGTGGCTCGATGCCGAAATCGCCCGGCATCACGTTTTTTTCTACCGCTTCCTGCCAGTCTTCGGGCGCCGCGTCCATACTGCCTACCCAGACGCGCTCGGTGTAATCACCGGATGGGCTCTTTTCAAAGTAACTTTTTATTGCGGATACGAGACCGCCGGAGCTTTGCCGCACGCGCAGGCCATCGTGCTGCCGCTCGAGCGAATACGGAAGGCGGTTTGATACTACGATGAGTCGGGCCATACCTGTAGCTCATCCAAAAATTAAGCCAGCACAAAAGCTTTTCAACGGACCTTTTAAGCCGCCTTCCGCCCGCGGGCGCAAGCAGCGCTGCCTACCGGGATACGTCTCTTTTCCGGCTCGCGAAAAGCCGGAAGAGAAACAAGACCACCGGTGCCAGGATCACCACCATGATAAAAGGCACCATCGCGCCGGGCTCATAGTTGTCGCGGCGAAATGCAGCTCCTATTGAGTAATAAATTCCGGCGGCCATGACGAGGCAAACGGAAAGCCGGACCTGGAGAAAGAGCGAACGCAGCAGGGCGAGATTCTGTTGCGGGTCGCCGTGGCCGGGCTTTTGCGGCAGCTTATCGGCATAGTGGTACAGCAGGCTGAACAGACCGTAGAGTGCGCTGGCAAGCACCGGGAGCACCCAGATGCTGGCCTTCGGTCCCCAGTTGGTGGCCTGGCCTTTTGCATCAAACTGGATGGGTATCGTGGCCGGCAGGGCGCCGTAGCTGCGGATCACCATCAGCCAGATAAACAGCAGGAGGCCGCCGGAAAGCCAGCCCAGCAGGCGTGCGGAGCGGCTCATCGGGATTGAATGATTTTGTCCAGATCAAGATCGTGCGCGGCGGCGGTTTGCTGCGCGATTTCATAGCCGGCGTCGGCATGACGGATGACGCCCATGCCCGGGTCGTTGCGCAGCACGCGCCTGAGGCGCGCTTCGGCATCATCGGAGCCGTCGGCAACGATCACCATCCCAGAGTGGATGCTGTAGCCCATGCCCACGCCACCGCCATGGTGCAGGCTTACCCAGGAAGCGCCGCCGGCGGTGTTCACCAGCGCATTGAGGATCGGCCAGTCGGCCACCGCGTCGGAGCCGTCCTTCATGGCTTCTGTTTCGCGGTTGGGCGATGCCACCGAGCCGGTATCGAGGTGGTCGCGACCAATGACAATTGGTGCTTTTACCTTGCCGCTGCGTACCAGCTCGTTGAAGGCCAGTCCCGCCTTTTCGCGCTCGCCCTGTCCAAGCCAGCAAATGCGTGCCGGCAGTCCCTGGAAGGCGATCCGCTCCTTTGCCAGCTTGAGCCAGCGTTGCAGGGAGGTGTTCTCCGGAAACAGGTTGGCGATCACTTCATCGGTGACCGCAATATCGGCCGGATCGCCGCTTAGGGCTGCCCAGCGGAAGGGGCCTTTGCCTTCGCAGAAAAGCGGGCGGATATAGGCCGGAACGAAGCCGGGAAAATCGAAGGCATTCTGCAGCCCGCGCTCTTTTGCGCGCGCCCGGATATTGTTTCCGTAGTCGAAGGTGATGGCACCGCGCTTTTGCAGTTCGAGCATCAGCTCCACGTGATGGTACATCGAATCGTAGGCGAAGTCGATATACTGCTCCGGGTTTTCGGTGCGCAGCACACGCGCCTGCTCTTCGCTCAGCTGGTGCGGCCAGTAGCCGATCAGCGGATCGTGGGCCGAAGTCTGGTCGGTGAGCGTGTCCGGAATAATATTGCGGGCAATGAGGCGTTCCAGTAGTTCTACGGCATTGCAGTGTACGCCGATGGAGAGCGCCTCGCCTTTTTGCTTTGCCTCGAGTGCGCGGTCGATGGCGGCGTCCACGCTTTCGATCATGAGGTCGAGGTAGCGGGTTTCGAGGCGCTTTTCGATGCGCCACTTTTCTACTTCGGCTACAAGCGCCACGCCTTCGTTCATGGTGATGGCCAGGGGCTGGGCGCCGCCCATGCCGCCGAGGCCGGCGGTGACGTTGAGGGTGCCTTTGAGCGTACCGCCGAAGTGCTTGTCGCCCGCTGCTGCGTAGGTTTCATAAGTACCCTGCACAATGCCTTGTGAGCCGATATAGATCCAGGAACCCGCGGTCATCTGGCCATACATCATCAACCCTTTGCGTTCGAGCTCCTCGAAGTGCTTCCAGTTGGCCCAGTTGGGAACCAGCTGCGAGTTGGACAGCAGCACGCGCGGTGCATCTTTATGCGTTTTGAGGATACCTACGGGCTTGCCGCTTTGGATCAGCAGGCTCTCATCGTTCTCCAGCACCTTCAGCGCGGCGATGATCTTATCGAGCGCTTCGAAATTGCGCGCCGCCTTTCCCCGGCCGCCGTATACAATAAGGTCGTCGGGACGCTCGGCCACTGCCGGGTCGAGGTTGTTGAGCAGCATCCGCAGCGCGGCTTCCTGGATCCAGCCCTTGCAGTTCAGTGTGGTGCCGGTGGGGGTTTTGTATTTAACCGGGTCGTATTTCGAAGTGGTTGTTACTGACATATAGCAAATAATAAGTGGTTCAAGGTGTTCAAAAGGTTCAAGGGGTTCGAGTGCTTCAGGGGGTTCAGGAGGTTTTTGGGGCGTCGGTTATGAACCAACCCGGAACCTTAAAACCTCAGAACCATAGAACCTTTAATCGGGGTTAAAGGTCGAAAATCCTTCGTTGAGATCAATTCCGTTAGCGCCGGCGCATCGATTCACTTCGTCAACAAAGCTGAAGTCGGCAATGACTTTCTTAGCGGCATTGATATCATCGGCAAAGATGCGGTCTTCCTCGGCAAAGCTGACGTGGCTGCGGATAAAGCTGTGCGCGCATTCCAGCAGGGCGCTGCTTTTCAGCGGGCGACGGAACTCGATCGCCTGTGCGGCGCTTACGAGTTCGATAGCCAGGATATATTCGAGGTTGTCGATCACCTTATGGAGCTTGCGCCCGCTGATGGAACCCATGCTCACATGGTCTTCCTGGCCAAGCGAGGTCGGGATGGAGTCAGCCGAGGCGGGGAAGCAAAGCGTTTTGTTTTCCGTCACGAGGGCCGCCGTGGTATACTGCGGGATCATGAAGCCGCTGTTGAGGCCCACATTGTTCATCAGCAGCAGCGGCAGTCCCCACTTGCCTTCGAGCAGGAGGTAGCAGCGGCGGTCGGAGATATTACCGGCTTCCGCAGCGGCGAAGCAGGCATAATCGAGCGGAAGCGCCATCGGCTGGCCGTGAAAATTTCCGCCCGAGATCGTATCGTCTTTTCCAAGCACGATCGGGTTGTCGGTAACAGCGTTGGCCTCGATGGTCGTGAGTTCTTTAAGGTGCTGCCATGCCGTACGCGAAGCACCATGTACCTGCGGCATGCAGCGGAGCGAATAGGGATCCTGCACGCGGCCGCAGTCGACATGGCTTTGCATGATATCGGAGCCCTCGAGCAGGCGCCGCAGGCGCTGGGCCACCAGCTGGTTGCCGGCGAAGGGACGCAGCGCATGGAGCCGCTCGTCGAAAGGCGCCTTGGTGCCGGTGAGGGCCTCGAGGCTCATGGCGCCGATGATATCGGCTGCTTCGAGGCAGTTGTGCATCCGCTGCACCGCCTTGATGGCGAAGGCAAGGATGAACTGGGTGCCATTGATGAGTGCCAGGCCTTCCTTCGGACCGAGAGCGATCGGCCCCAGCCCATATTGCTGCAGCACGGAACGCGACGCCATGCGCACGCCTTTATGAAATACTTCACCGAGCCCGATCAGCGGCAGAAAGAGGTGCGCAAGCGGGGCCAGGTCGCCGGAAGCGCCCACCGAGCCTTTCTCGGGCACGACGGGGATAACATCGTTTTCAATATGCCAGATGATGCGCTTGAGCGTGCTCAGCTGCACACCCGAAAAGCCCTGCACCAGGGCCTGTACCTTGGTGATGAGCATGAGCTTGGCAATCTCTTCCGGAATAGGCTCGCCCACACCCACGCTGTGGCTCTGCAGGATCTTGTGCTGCAGCAGGCGGGTGTCGGCTTCGTTGATGGCGGTATCGGCCAGGATTCCGAAGCCCGTGTTGACCCCATAAACGGTGCGGCCTTCGTCGACAATGGCCTGAACAGCCTCCTGGCTCTCCAATACGCGGCGGGTAGCGGCTTCATCGAGACGGCCCTCCAGGCGGCTTGCAGCCAGCGAAAGGGCGCTTTGAACGGTCAATTTCTGCGTTCCGTAGAAAAATGGAATTCTCATAACAGTGGGTAGCGAAAATAACGTTTAACTTAGAGCGACAAGCTTTTACCCCAAATCCACCCTATGGAGAATCTTTTTTCGGCTATTGCCACGCTACTTTTCGGCCGCGCTGCCACCGCCACGCCCCTCACCTATCGTTGCTGCGCCCTGGGCAGCACCCTGCGTTTTCATAAAGCGCCTTTTGTACACCAATCGTACAACCGGGAAGGCGATGAATTTTTTACCGGGCAATCGGTAGAAGGTCCGGTGACCTATGGCTTTGTTACCTGCCGCCTTATGAAGCCGCTGAGCGACCTCATGCTTGCCGAGCAACGTCTTTTTCTTTTCATGGAAAGCCTGCACGAGCATTTCGGTATCACGTGCACCGCCGGCCTTGATCATGGCATTCCCTTCCCCGGCGATGCCGACGCAATAGGTATGACGGAATACTGGCAGGACGAACAAGGCAAGGACTGGAAAGTGGCAGGCTGGACCGACGGCACCCTGCTCAGTGTCATGTATGTGCGCGACATCTCCATCACCGACTTCCGTCGCCAGGATGCTTTCCTGAATTCGTTCCGTTTCGCCCCGGCCCGTAAATTCGCCTGATATAGCGCAGGTGCTTATCTTTGCCCGCTCCGCAGATGACGGCGCCCTGCGCGTCCCATCCGGCTCCATAGCTTAATGGATAAAGCGCCTGCCTTCTAAGCTGGTGATCTAGGTTCGATTCCTAGTGGGGCTACTCCAAAAATATTCAACCTCCTGAGCCTTCAGGAGGTTTTTTATGTCCGCTTCCAAGCTGCTATGCGGCCTTCCCGTACGCAGCACCAAAGGCCCGTCTGCGCCAGCTTTTTACTGCCTTTTCAATTTCCACCACAAAGAAAACGATCGAAGACAAGGCCAGGCAGCACCCGAGCTCCCGCACGGAAAGCGCTTGCGTATGAAAGTAGCGCTGGGCCAGCGGCAGGTAGATCACCAGCATCTGCAGGCAAAACGTGATCCCGATGGTGAACAGCAAGGTCGGGTTGAGCCCCCTTCCCTTTTTGCTGAATAAAGACTGCTCGGAGTGTATGGCCATGGCATGCCCGAGTTGCGACAGGGACAGTACGGTGAAGACCATCGTTTGCCAGTGCGCTTCCATGAGCCTGATCGAGATCGCCTGGGTCATCAGCGTCACAACGGCCATCAGGAGGCCGACCCAGATAATATGGAAACCCATGCCCTGGAAAATGCTTTCGTCGGGTCGTCTTGGCGGACGGCGCATTACGTCCTGCTCGGCTTCGCCGGCGGAGAGCGCCAGCGCCGGGAGCCCGTCGGTGGCCAGGTTGATCCAGAGCAGGTGCACCGGCAGCAGCGGCACGGGTAACCCTAACAGCGGCGCAAGAAAGATCGTCCAGATTTCGGCACCGTTGCAGGTCATGATATACTTGATGAACTTGCGGATATTGTCGTAGATCCTTCGCCCCTCTTTCACCGCGCCAACGATCGTATTGAAGTTGTCATCAAGCAGGATCATCGATGCGGCCTCTTTGCTGGTGTCGGTACCGGTGATGCCCATCGCCACGCCGATGTCGGCCTTCTTCAGGGAGGGCGCATCATTCACCCCGTCACCGGTCATGGCAACAAACTGTCCCTTTTGCTGCAGCATGTTGACGATGCGGAATTTCTGCTCCGGCGAAACCCGCGCATAGACGCGGATATCATTCACAATCGCTGCAAAATCTTCATCGGCAAGTCCGTCCAGCTCCGGGCCCGTGAGCGCGCCTTCCGCTTCCATCAGTCCGATGGAGCGCGCCAGCGCGATGGCCGTTTCGCGTTGATCGCCGGTGATCATTACGGGGTGAATGCCGGCCTCACGGCATTGCCGCACCGCGTCGGCAACGCCGGCACGCGGCGGGTCGATCATCCCCACCATCCCCACAAATTGAAAATCATGCTCGATCTCCGGCGCCGTCACCGATTCCGGAAGCCGGTCAAGCAGCCGGTACCCGAAGGCCAGCACGCGGATGCCGCGCCGCGCCATGGCCGCGGCCGCTTCGGGCAAGGGCTCATCACGTTGATCCTTTTGGCGGATGCCCCAGATCGCCTCCACAGCGCCTTTTGTCAACGCAAGGTAGCGGTCGCCGAAGCGGTGAATGGTGGTCATGCGCTTGCGCACCGGGTCGAAAGGCAGTTCAGCCACCCTGGGATAGCGTTTCGCCAGCGTGTCACTGATCGCCGGACCGTGCGTTGCTGCGAGCGACTTCACCAAGGCTATTTCCGTTGGATCGCCGGCCAGCCGGCCGCCGTCGTTGCGGACCGTATGGTTCAGCGCCATGGCCAGCTCGAGGTAGGACAAGGATTCCTCCGGGCCGCGCTCCCCGCCTGCCGGCACCTGTTCCACTACGGTCATTTCGTTCTGGGTGAGGGTGCCCGTTTTGTCGGTGCAGATATACGTTACCGAGCCGAGCGTTTCCACTGCTTCGAGGCGCCGCACGAGTGCCTTGTTTTTTGCCAGCCGGCCGGCGCCGCGCGCCAGCGATATGGCAATCAATGCCGGCAGGGCCTCGGGGATGGCCGCCACGGCCAGCGACAAAGCCAGCAGCAGCATCGGCAATGGAGCCTGACCCTGTAACAGCCCGACGCCGAATAACAACATGCAAATAAGCAGGATGAGCCAGGAAAGCTTTTTCCCGAAGTCCGACATACGCCGCTGCAGCGGCGTCGGCCCGTCTTCCATCTGCAGCAGTTGCGCGATGTGCCCGAGCTCCGTTTGCATGCCCGTTGCCACCACCAGCGCCCGCGCCCTTCCATTGGCTACCTGCGTACCCTTGTAGAGCATGTTGACGCGCTCGGCGAGCGGCAGGTGCGGATCGGACAGGTCGTGCGCGGCCTTTTGGGCGGGAACCGACTCGCCGGTGAGCGAGGCTTCCAGCACCTGTAGCGAATGGGCTTCGAGGAGCCGGGCATCGGCGGGAACGGAGTTGCCGGCCTCGAGCAACAACACGTCGCCGGGCACAAGCTGGGTGGCATCGATATCGGCGGGATGGCCGTCGCGCAGCACCACGCACCGAAGCGCCGCCATGTTCTTCAGGGTGCTCAGCGTCTGCTCCGCGCGGTATTGCTGGAAAAAGCCGAGTACGGCGTTCAGCAGAACGATCAGCAGGATGATCACCGTGTCGGCCACCTCTCCCACCAGTCCCGAAATCAGGGCCGCCACCACCAGCACCCCGATCATTACATCGCGGAACTGCGACAGGAACAACTGCCAGGGGGAACGCCTTTTTTTCTCCGGCAGCACATTCGGCCCCCAGCGGTCGCGGCGCTGCGCGGCCTCGCTGCCGGAAAGCCCAAACGCTGACGCGTTCAAAGCGGTTAATACCTCCGATACACCTTTCTGATGCCATTCCATATAAGGGGTGCTTCAAATGATCGAATACACAAAAAGCAATTCCGGCCAAAGGTGCCGCCAAAGGTGCGGCCGCATACTGACCGCTGTCAATGCGCTTCCTGACCAAGGTTGCGTGTAATGCTCCCGATGATATTTACGCGGCGGCACCGCGTCCGGCCCGGGTCTGCCGCATGTTCCAAAAAACCTGTGCTGAGCTCGCGCCGGCGCAGCCCGGAAAACCGCAACGGGCGGTATGACCACGAACAGCAGGCGATACTGATCCCGATCCTTATTTGCCGCCGGAGGCGCAAGCATCTTCGGTTCGAATATTTTCTTTACCCAAAACTCTTTTTATGGCAACCAATGTATCCAACGCGGGCTTTAGCACCCCCGCCCTTTTCAATGACTTCTTCCGTCCGTGGAGCGAGTGGTTTGGTGATGGTGGGCATAATACGCGGAGCGATATGCCGGCGGTAAACGTTTCGGAAACCGATAAGGAATACCGGCTGTCGCTGGCGGCCCCGGGCCTGAGCAAGGAAGATTTCCAGGTAAACGTGGAGGGCAAGCTCCTCACCATCCGCTCGGAAAAAGAAGAGCGTCATGCGGAGGAAAAAGAAAGGTATACCCGGAAGGAATACAGTTTTTCTTCTTTCTCGCGCAGCTTCAGCTTTCCCGAAGATGTGCAGGCCGACAAGATCAGCGCCGTTTACAAGGACGGCATCCTGCGCGTTGAGCTTCCGCGCAAGGCGCTGGCCGGCCCGGGCAATGGCGCAAAGAAGATCTCAATACAATAATACACGCCACCGGCAGGCGGTTCGCCGCCTTGAAACCAATGTAACCCGGCCTTGTGCCGGGTTCGTTGCTTGTTGGCCGGAGATAACTGCCATCATCACCATACCCTGCCGGTCGTCATTCTGCGCGCGCGCCTTACCGGATAATTTTAATAAATAAGCACGTCCATGAAAAAATTCATAGCTGCCTTCGATGGTCTCCGCTTTTCGGCAAGTGCGCTGAGTTATGCCATAGAGCTTGCGAAAAACGCGAATGCGCACCTTGTCGGCGTGTTCCTGGAAGATCCGCACCTGCACAGCTATGGTCTTGCGGAAATACAGCACTACAAAGACGAATCCTTTGAAGGGCATCTGCGCACCCTGAACAAGAAAGACGACGACAAGCGGCAGGCTTCGGTCCACTCTTTCCGCAGCACCTGCGAGGCCGCCGGTATTGCCTATAGCGTGCACCGCGACCGCAACGCCCCAATCCGGGAGCTGTTGCATGAATCGATCTACGCCGACCTGCTCATCGTAAGGGCTACCGAAGACTTTGCCACGAGGCCGCCCGAAGCACCCAGCAGCTTTGTGCGGGAGCTCCTCCAGGATGTGCAATGCCCGGTTGTGCTTGTGCCGGAGTATTACCATGCGATCATGGGGGTAAAACTCCTTTACGACGGTTCTCCCGCATCGGTATGCGCCCTCCGCTCCTTCAGCCATCTTTTTGAAAACCTGCGGCAGGAGGAGACCGAGGTCATCACGGTGAAAGGCGGCACCGCCAACATGCACATACCCGATGGCAGGCTGATCAGGGAGTTTGCAAAGCGTCATTTTCCCCACGCGGAAATCACGGTGCTGAATGGCTATGCCGATGAGGGCATCATACGGTACCTGCGCCTGCAAAAAAAAGAAGTGCTCCTGGTTCTGGGTGCACATCGCCGCAGCGCGCTTTCCCGGCTTTTCCATCCCAGTATGACCTACGAGCTTTTGCATCATTTGAAAATGCCTCTTTTCGTTGCCAACCACGGGTGACACTCCTAAAACAAACACCATGGATTCTTTTATCAAAAACTTTTCGGAGATCGGGCTGAAGGACCTGGCCGAAGTCGGCGGTAAAGGGGCTTCGCTGGGTGAGCTGGTCTGCAAACTCGTTCCCCTGGGCCTGCGCGTGCCCGGCGGCTTTTCGGTTACTGCCGCCGCATTCCGGCATTTTCTTGAGGTCAACGGGTTGCGGGACCGTCTGCGGGTGCTGCTCGGCAAGCTTGACCGGAAAACCTACCAGAACCTCTCCGAGATCGGCGGCGCGGCCCGCAGCCTCCTGGTAAACGCGGAGCTGCCCGACGACCTGAAACACGCCATTTCCGTGGCCTACCGCAAGCTGGGCGCCGGCGTGGTGGCGGTACGCAGCAGCGCTACGGTCGAAGACCTGCCTACAGCCAGCTTCGCCGGGCAGCATGATTCCTTTCTCAATATCATGGAAAGCAGTGAAGTGCTCACTGCTGTCCGCAACTGCTTTGCTTCGCTTTACACCGACAGGGCCATTAAGTACCGCGAAGACAACGGCTTCGATCACGGGCAGGTGGCGCTCTCGGTTGCTGTGCAGCAAATGGTATCGGTGGACAACGGGAGCTCCGGCGTGGCCTTTACCCTCGACCCCGAAACCGGCTTCCGCGACGTTATCCATATCAGCGGCACCTGGGGGCTCGGCGAAAACCTGGTGCAGGGCGCCATTACACCCGATGAGTTCTGGGTGTTCAAGCCAACTTTGCAGCAGGGATATGATGCGGTGTTGCAGCGAAAGCTCGGGTCGAAAGAACACACGCTGGTCTGGGCCAATGACAGCCTGACCTACAACTACGTGACACCGGAAGAACGCCGGAACCAATTTGTGCTTGACGATAATCATTTGCTTGAGCTCGCCCGCTGGTGCTGCCACATCGAGGATCACTACGGCAAGCCGATGGATATCGAGTGGGCCGTGGATGGCAACGATGGACTTCTTTATATCCTGCAGGCGCGTCCGGAAACGGTGCAGGCAAACCGCAACCCGCGCATTTTTGCCGACTACCGCCTTGGTAAAAAAGGAACGCTGCTCGCCTCCGGGCAGGCGGTGGGCATGAAGGTGGTGAGCGGAAAGGCACGGATCATCCGTACCGCTGCCGACCGCGCGCAACTCCGTCCGGGCGAGATCCTCGTTACCGGGCAGACGCAGCCCGACTGGGACCCCGTGCTCAAGCGGGCAGCAGCCATTGTTACCGATATAGGCGGCCGCACCAGCCATGCCTCCATCGTGGCGCGGGAGCTGGGCGTGCCGGCCGTGGTCGGCTGCGGCAATGCCACCGGTGCCATAAGCGACGGCGCGCTTATTACCGTATCCTGTGCCGAAGGCAAGACGCGGAACATATACAGCGGCGCGATTCCCTACACGGTGGTGGAGCATGATTTTTCCAACACGCAGTTGCCGGAACGCACCGGGGTGAAATTCATCCTGAACGATCCGGACAAAGCATTTCGTCTTTCGCTCTTTCCCAACAACGGCGTCGGGCTGGTGCGCCTCGAGATCATCATCAGCAACCAGGTGCAGGTGCACCCGATGGCACTGGTGCGCTTCGCGGAGCTTAAGGATGACGAGACGCGCCGGCGGATCGGGGCGCTTACCCATTCTTATCAGGACAAAAAGGAATACTTCGTGGACAAGGTGGCCCAGTCCATCGCGATGATCGCAGCCGCCTTTTACCCGAAAGAAGTGATCGTGCGTACCAGCGACTTCAAAACCAACGAATATGCCGGATTGACCGGAGCCGCTGAATTCGAACCGAAGGAAGAAAACCCGATGGTGGGATTCCGCGGCGCGTCGCGGTATTACCACCCGCTTTACCGGGAGGCTTTCGCGCTGGAATGTGCCGCCATCGCGCGGGTGCGGACGCGGATGGGGCTAGAGAATGTGAAGGTCATGATCCCCTTTTGCCGCACCGTGGCGGAGGCCGAAACAGTAGTGTCGGTGATGGCTGCCAACGGGCTCAACCGAAGTAGTGACCCGGGCCTGGAGCTGTATATGATGGCCGAAATTCCCGCCAACGTGTTGCTTGCCGATGCGTTTGCCACGCATTTCGATGGCTTCTCCATCGGCTCCAACGACCTGGCACAGCTGACGCTTGGCATCGACCGCGACTCGGCACTGGTGGCGCCGCTGTTCAGCGAGCAAAATGAAGCAACGCGCCGGCTGATTGCCGATATGATCGGCGCCGCGCACCGCAACGGTAAAAAGATCGGGCTTTGCGGACTGGCGCCCGGCGATGACCCGGCATTCGTACGCTTCCTGGTGAACGAAGGCATCGACAGTATTTCCTTCATCCCGGGCGCGTTGCTCACCGGCATGGCCGTGGTGCGCCTTGCCGAAAAAGAGCGGAAGGCAACGGCGGCGCCCGACCAGCAGTCGCGGCGCGATGCGGCGCCGGTGGCGCAAAAGGCATCCGGAGGTGGTCCTTTCTGACATACCTGCCTGGCGGTCGTCGGCGTTTCGCCGCCGGTGATTTAGGGTGAACCGGTGTACCTTACATAGTGGGCGACAGGGATCGCAGCATTCAAGTAATACGAGCATGAACCGACCTAGCAAACAGGCAGACGAAGCATACCGCCGGTTGATCGTGCGGCTGCCCGAAGGGGCGCTGTTCCTGCTGGATGGTGACGGAAACGTGAGCGACTGGAATGATGGTGCCCGGGCACTCACGGGGTACCGGCAGGACGAGGTGCTGGGATGCCACTATTCGTTTTTGTTTCCGCCTGATACCGGCTTGCCCGACCTCGCGAAGGACACGCAGGCCGGGGCTCACAAGGTTTTTGGCTGGTGCCGCCGCGCCGACGATACGCGTTTCCGGGCCCGGGTATCGGTGGTGGCGCTGAATGAGCCCGCGGACAGGCATGCCTGTTACGGCATCTACCTGCAAGACGTGACCGACCAGGCCGAAGCGGAGGCCGAGACCCGGCGGCTGAACCAGGAACTGGAGGCACGCCTGCAGCACAGCCAGTCGGAGATCCAGGACTACAAGATTGCCCTTGATGCTTCTTCGATTGTGGCGATCACCGATCAGAAGGGCGTCATCCGTTTTGTCAACGATAATTTCTGCAGTATCTCCGGGTACAGCCGCGGGGAGTTGCTGGGCCGCGATCACCGCATCATCAACTCGGGGCACCATCCGAAGGAGTTCATACGCGAACTATGGCACACCATTGCGCGCGGGCAGGTGTGGCACGGCGAAATAAAGAACCGCGCCCGCAACGGAACCTATTACTGGGTGGATACAACGATCATTCCTTTTCTCGATGGCAACGGAAAGCCTTACCAATATGTGTCGATCCGCTACGACATCACGCAACGAAAAAAAGCGGAGGCCCGGCTGCAGGAAATCAACGAGCGGCTGGAGCAACTTGTGCAGGACCGGACACTCGAACTTACCGGTTCGCTGGAGCGGGAAAAAGCCCTGAACAGCATGAAGTCGCAATTCGTATCGATGGCCTCGCACGAGTTCCGCACGCCACTGAGCACCATCCTTTCCAGCATCGGTCTTATCGAGCATTACCAGGATATGGAGTATCGCGAGAAACGAGAAAAGCATGTGGAGCGGATCAAGGCGGCGGTGTTCGACCTGACCAGCATCCTCGACGACTTTCTATCGCTCGATAAGCTGGAACACGACAAGGTATCGATCCATCCGATTGCATTCAGTCTCCCGGAGTTTCTGAAAGAGCTGCTTGAGGAAATGAGCCTGCTCGCGCATAAAAAAAACCAGCGGGTAAACCTTTCCTTTAAAGGACCCGGGTCGGTTTGCGTGGACCGCAAGATCCTGCGCAATATCCTGCTGAACCTGTTGTCCAACGCCCTGAAATATTCACCCCCGGGGAAAGAGATCTGGCTGAGCGCGGAGGTTGCCTCCCGGTGGATAATATTAAAAGTCAGAGACGAGGGCATGGGCATACCCGAACATGCGCATCAGGCCATCTTCGGGATGTTTTACCGCGCGGAAAATGCGGCGCATATACAGGGTACGGGCCTTGGTCTCAATATTGTGAAGCGTTACGTGGAATTGCTGGACGGCGATATCCGCTTCGAGAGCGCGGAACAGAAAGGCACCGAATTTACCGTGCGGCTGCCGGCCGAAGCCAGCGCTGACCGGTGAACCTTTTCACGAACAGGCAGGACACTGACGACGCTCATAAAAAAGGCTGTTTCAAAAAGCGAAGTTTACCGCGATGAAGAAGATCCTGATCATAGAGGATAACCTGGAGATCCGGGAGAATACGGCGGAACTGCTGGAGGTGCACCAGTTTGAGGTGATGACGGCGCGCAATGGCCGCGAGGGCTACCTGATTGCGCGGGAAGCGCATCCCGATATGATCCTGTGCGACATCATGATGCCCGGCACCGACGGCCGGCGCTTTCTCGAGCTCGCACGCGCCGACCGGCGGACCTCCGCCATACCGGTCGTGTTTTTCTCGGCCGGTACGGCCGGCCCTGACCTGCAACAGCGCCTCATCGGCAAGGCGCAGGGCTTCCTGAAAAAGCCCTTTTCCGAGCAGGCGCTGCTCGACATCGTTTTCCGCACCCTCCCCGGCGCGGTTTAGGCAAAAGCCCGGCCGGATAAAACTCAGTTCCCAAAAGGTAATGGTTCGTTTATTGTGGCAGATATAACCGGTTGCGGTGTCAGTGTCGCCCGGCGGTACCGCCGTCGCATCCAGGCTCAGCAGGACGCCAGGCAAAGTCGGATAGATGAGTAGCTGAGGATCCTATGAATGCTTTTTCATGTGCTACAAAAAACCAATGTATGAAAAAGATCCTCCTCATTGAAGACAATCCGGAGGTGCGGGAAAATACCGCCGAATTGCTTGAACTCTGCCACTACCGCGTTGTGACCGCCAGCAACGGGAAAGAGGGAATTACCGAGGCCCTGCAGGTGAAGCCGGACCTCATCATCTGCGATATCATGATGCCGGAGCTCGACGGCTATGGTGTGCTGCACCTGGTGCAACGCAATCCGGAGTTGCAGCAGACACCCTTTATCTTCCTTACAGCCCGGACCGAGCAAAGCGAGGTGCGCCACGGTATGTCGCTGGGGGCCGACGACTATATCACGAAGCCCTTTGATACCACCGACCTGCTCCGCACCGTGGAGAGCCGGCTGCGTAAGTCGGAGCTGCTCCGCAAGGTCCATTCACCCGGCCTCGAGGGCGTAAACGAGCTGATCTCCGCCGCCGGCGGTGATGCCGTGCTGCAGGCTTTCGTGGAAGGACGCCACCTCGATCACTATAAGAAAAAGGAGCGCATCTTCACCGAGGGCAACCACCCGATCCGCCTTTACTATGTGCAGAAAGGGAAGGTGAAAGTGTACAAGATCAACGACGACGGGAAAGAGCTGATCCTGAAGATCGTTTCCGAAGGCGAATTTTTCGGCTACGTGGCCCTGTTGGAAAATACGCCCTACCGCGTCAGCGCCGAGGCGCTGGAGGATTGCGAGATCGCGGCGATACCACGGGGTGAATTCGAAGAGCTGATGAACGCCAATCCCCAGGTCACCCGCCGGTTCGTAAGCCTGCTGGCGCGCGATATCCGCTTCAAGGAAGAACAGCTGCTGCGGATTGCGTACAACTCGCTCCGGCGCAAGGTGGCCGATGCCCTGCTGGCGGCGCAGGAGCGCTTCCGGCGGGGCGAAGAGCGACTGCCCATCCAGCTGACGCGCGAAAACCTCGCGGCAATGGCCGGAACGGCCACCGAGTCGCTTATCCGCACGCTCACCGATTTCAAGAATGAAGGGCTCATCGATATCCAGGATGGCCGGATCAGCATCCGCCAGCACGAAAAGCTGGTGCAGCTGATCAACTGATGCGGCTCCTGACCAGGGTCATCGGGCAGGGCTAATACGGGTCATGGCTCCGGTTGCCGCATTGTGCGACACTTGTAGCGGATCAAAGCAGGAACCGTATGAAAAAGATCCTCCTTGCACTATCCGAGGAGCGCTTCTCCGAGGAAGCATTTGACTTTGCCCTCGGGCTCAACCGACTCGGCCCGGTGCAGCTCACCGCCGCCTTTATCCCGCAGCCCGTCATCAACGGCACCTGGACGATCTATGGATCGCCGCCGGAAGCCATTCCCCTCGCGCCACCGCTGCTGCAAACCGACCCGGAGGTTTTTGCCGCCGTCAAGGGCGGCTTCGAACGCCGCTGCATCGCCAACGACATTCCCTACCGCACCCACGAAGGCGTGGCCGATACCGACCTGACGGAGCTCCGGAAAGAATCGCGGTATGCGGACCTGCTCCTGCTCGGAACCGGCGGCATTTTCGACAAGCTGTTCGCGCAGGCGGAATGGGACAACCTTACACGGATGCTTCACGCGCTGGAGTGCCCCGCGATCATCGTTCCGGAAAATTTCCGGTTCCCGGAAAAAGTCATCATCGCCTTTGACGGGAGCCGTGATGCCGCCCACGCGGTGAAGCAGTTTTATTCCTTCCTCCCGGAGCTCAGCGCCCTTCCGACGGTGGTGGCCTACGCAAGCAAAGACAAAAAGGATGCGATCCCCGACCGGTTGTACCTGGAGGAACTGGCGCTGCAGCATTTTCACGACCTGACCTTTACGCATCTTACCGGGAAGCCCAAAGAAGCCATCGCTTCCTGGATGCGGCAACAGGCACACCCGATCCTGGTGAGCGGCGCCATGGGGCGCGGCGGCCTCTCGCGTCTTTTCCGCGAGAGCTTCGTTCAACCGGTGCTCACCGAACAACAGTTTCCTGTTTTTATAGCCCATTCCTGACCTCTAAACTGAAATTTTGAACAGCCAGCTCACCGACCTCCTGGATAGTGAAAACCAACATCTCAAAAAGCTCAATGAGATCGTGGTGGAGGCCATCGAGGAAGAACGAATTCTTTCCCACAAGCTGTCGCCCTTTGACGGGCGCCGGCCCACGTTCCGCGAGCGGCTCGAGGACAACGTGTCTTCCTTTGGCGGCAGCTGGACCTTTATCTTCCTGTGCCTGCTGCTGATGTTTTCGTGGATGGCGCTGAACACCTTCGTGCTGCGACACGCCTTCGACCCTTACCCGTACATCCTGCTCAACCTGGGCCTCTCTACGGTGGCGGCGCTGCAGGCCCCGATCATCATGATGAGCCAGAACCGGAAGGAAGAAAAGGACCGCCAGCGTGCCGCCAATGACTACATGGTAAACCTGAAGGCCGAGATCGAAGTGCGCAACCTTCACCAGAAACTCGACCTGCTCATTTCGGAGCAGATGAAAACGCTTTTCGACATCCAGAAAGTTCAGGTGGAGATCATGGAGGAAATCAGGGCCCACGTGCTCCGGCGCGGGAATCAGAGCAGCAAAGGATCTTGATTCTGTTTCCTGTATGGCAATGCTCCCACGTGCTGCGACTAGTTACCCGGGCGGGTCCTGACAGCCATTATCACCCTTCGTGACTGCCATCATATGCAGCGGCCTGTGGCTCGCTTACCTTGATGTGCAATGCCGCCATTTTCTTACTCAAAATTTCCATTATGAAAACGGACGCACAGATTCAGAAAGACGTGATGGATCAATTGAAATGGGATCCTTTCCTTTCGTCGGCCACCATTGGCGTTGCTGTAAAGGATGGAGTGGTGACGCTTTCGGGTGAGGTCGATTCTTTCGCGCGGAAGGTGGCTGCGGAGCGGCAAACGCTGCAGGTTGCGGGTGTGCGGGCCATTGCGGAAGATATGCAGATCGGCGTGTTGCCCGCCAGCAGGAAATCCGACGCCGATATTGCCGGCGCCGTAGTGCATGCACTGCAATGGAACAGTTCGGTGCCGGATGATAAGATCAAGGTCCGCGTGGAAGACGGCGATGTATACCTCGAAGGCGAAGTGGACTGGGAATACCAGCGTGCGGCGGCCCGCAACGCCGTTGAGCAGATCGTCGGCGTCCGCTGGGTGCATAACGGCATCACGCTGAAGCCGCGGGCTACCACCGGCGATGTGCGGCAGAAGATCAACGAAGCCTTTCAGCGGTCGGCGAATATCGATGCCAACAAGATCACGGTGATCGTTGACGGCAATACGGCCACACTCCATGGTACCGTCCGCTCCTTTGCAGAGAAGGAAGACGCCGGCAAGGCTGCCTGGACCGCACCCGGCATCACGCGGGTAAGCAACCAGCTGAAGATATCGATGGAGTCGCAGGGAATCTTTGAGTTCTGAATCCACCGGCGCGGAAAAATCATCCTCAAAGCAGGTCGGGCTCATACATACCACGGGTCACGACTTTGCCCATGTGGTTCTGCTGCTCGAGGCAATGACACTCTTTGTGCAGGATGTTTTCCCAGTAAAAAGGCCCCCGGCGCAGGATCTGGATGCCGATGCCGGATAAGCGCTGTAGGCTTTCCTCCACGGAGGCGATCGTCGACTTGCGGTCGATCAGAACCTCGCCGGTGAACTCTCGCCCGGCCAGGCGCCCCAACGGGAGATCGGGTTCGTTACGACCACCCGCTTCGCGGGCGGCAGGCTCCGGCAAAAGTTCGGGTTGCAGGTAGGGGTAGTGTTTACGGAACACCTGGCGGAGGTCGGAAAGTCGCATCCGGGAGTCGATCTGAAGTTTCATTTTCTGGTAGTTGGTTGGCTTAGTAAGAAGTGGCCCCTTGAAGCATTCACAAACCTAACCAACACAGCGGTGCCGGCGCCTGACCGTGGTCAGCCTGGAAGGATGATTGTGCCCGCACGCGCCATCGCCCCCGGGCTGACCGCGATCAGCAAAAAGGCATGCGCCCGTCATAGCGGCCCGAAGCCGAAAGCGTTCATTTTACAGCAAAGAACTCCGAATGAAAAAGGTCCTGCTCCTCTTCGACGGCGCGAACTTCTCGCCCCATGCAATCTCTTTTGCGCAGCAGCTTCACCGTTTGTCGCCGGTGCTGGTGACGGCGGTTTTTGCGCCCCTGGTGTCCCTGGCCAATATGTGGGGCTATGCCCTCGCCGGCGAAACCGGCGCGCCGGTGCGTTCTTTTCTCGAAGAGGACGAAGACCGGCAGGTGCATGCACATATTCGCCAGTTTGAGCACCTCTGCCAGGAAAAGGGGCTGCCCTACCGGGTTCACAAGGTGACGAACGATCTTGCCCTCCCGGCGCTGCGGCGCGAGAGCCGTTTTGCCGACCTGCTCATCCTGAGCAGCGAAACCTTTTACAACGGCATGCTGTTTTCCGATCCCTTTCGCTTTCTCCGCGAGGCCCTGCACGACGCGGAATGCCCGGTGCTGATCTTCCCCGAAACGTCTTCCTTTCCTGCCCAAAACCTGGTGGCTTACGACGGCGGCCGGGAGTCGGTTTACGCATTGAAACAGTTTGCCTACACATTGCCCGGTCTGGCGCAGCAGCCTACCACCGTGGCCCATGCCAGCAAAGGCACGGGCGGGAAGATGCCCGAAGCGCTCCTGGTTGAGGAGCTTGCCAACGTTCATTTCAAAAACGTGACGTTTCGGCAGCTGGACCTGGGCGATCAGCAGGACTTCCGCGAATGGATCGAAGGCCAACCCGATACCCTGCTCGTCGCCGGGGCTTTTGCGCGAAGTGGCCTGTCGGAGTTTTTCCATGCGAGCTTTTGTGCCGGCGTGGTGCGGAACCACCGCCTGCCGGTTTTTATCGCGCACCACTGACCGGTAATCTGCCGGCTTGGAGGTGTGGCTGCACCGTTTCGCGAACACCGCGCAGCATTATTACCGCCAGCACGCTCATCCAGGTAAGGAAGAGGAAGATGTTGATTCGTTCCCATACGCCGATCATCGGCGTTGCCCCGTTGCGCGCCAGCTGTGGCGATTCCCGGAACGTGAGAAAGCCGAATACCAGGAGCAGCAAAAAGGTCAGGACGGAATAAACCCGGAAGCGCCATCCCAATGCCGCCGCAACAAATCCCAGGGCCAGCAGGTAAAGCAACTCCGTTGCTGCGCCGAGGGCCAGGTGCAGGGTGTCGGAAAAGTTACCGCCTCCCGCTGCCAGCACGGTGCGCAGGTGCATGGGCGCGAAGGGCCACAGAAAGCCCAGGGCACAATAGGCCACCAGCAGCCAGCCTGCGGTGCGCAGGCGGCGATTTTCGCCGGCACTGCGCACGACGCCCCAGGCAAAGGCCAGCACGAGGAATGTGTACGGCGCCGCCAGCACCGACCAAAGGGCGCGGGTCGGGGCATTCACCGCCGACAGCTCGCTGATGACCTGCGAAGGCCAATGATATCCCTCCCAATAGTAAGGAACGATAACGTTGATCACCGCGTAAAGCAGTGAGGAAATGATCCCGCACCAAAGCTGCCCTTTTCTCAGGAAATCGCGGGGTATCAGGGGAACGGCAGCATATAGGCCCAGCACAACCGGCAAGCCCCACATCGCGTGCAGCCAATGCAGGCGGAGCAGCACGGCGATCTCGATCCAGAACCAGATCAGCAGCCCAACGAGGGCCGCTACCGCGGCAATCCAGCTGCGGCGCCATCTTTTCAGGACGGCTATGAATGCTACGCTGTTGAGTACACCCATCAGGAGCAGCACGATGCCCGGTATCAAAAAGTCTTCGAATGCGCCCCGAAGCATGCTAACCGGCATCCGGAGCCGGCTGCCGTCGGGCGAGGCTACCAACAGCGCACCGCCCAGCAGGGCGCCGGCCCCTTCATAGGCCAGCACACCAAGCAAAAGGGCGCGTTTCCATCCGGGCTGGTGGGTTTCCGCCGAAGCGGAGGCCGGTTGGGCCGGCTGGGTAAAGAGTAGTTGCATACCGGATTTTTGAAACAGGAAGTTCTTCGAAATGCGGGCGCCGCCCGATGACGGCGGTCAGCGGCCCGCCTGACCCCTGTTCCGTCTCCGCTGTAGACTACGACCTGTGATGCGGGTCAGCCCGGCGCCGGACGGCCGTCATGGTTGCCCGGGGCGAAATGCTGCAAATTCAGGCATAAAACGAAACATTATGAAGACGATCCTGGTGGCCACCGACCTGACCCCGGCCTCGGCCAATGCAACCCGGTATGCCGTGCAGTTGGCGAAAGCTACCGGGTCGCGCATACACCTCGTGTACGTGCACCGGACACCGATTTCCGCGTTCGTGGATGCGGGACACCGCGAAACGCCAGACGGCGGTTTGGAGATCAGTCCCGAACAGCGCCTGCTCCAGGAAGTGAACTGGCTGCGCTCTTCGGGTGTTGCCGCCGTGGATGGCGTGGCCACCAGCGGATCGAAGGCCGGCGGGCTGGTTCGCGAGGCAGGCTCTGTGCAGGCCGAACTCGTGGTGATGGGCAGGAAGGCGGAGCGGCAAACCGTCTTCGGCAGCACGGTAACGCAAATGATCCGGAAGTCGCACACACCGGTGTTGATCGTTCCGGAGAATACAACCTATGTTCCGGTGAAGCATATTGTGCTCTCGGTTGATTACCGCGAGATGATCGCTCATGCCGACCTGCAGCCGCTCCGGTCCTGGATTAATACCTTCAACGCGTCGTTGCGCGTGATCCATGTCGATGCGAAAGGCGCGGACACGAATTCCGAAGAAACACCGGGAAGGATACAACTGGCGCGGGCCCTGGCCGACTTCGACTATATCTACGACCGCCTTGAATACAATGATGTCGATGCCGGCATCCTCGATTACGTAGATAGCCATCCGACCGACCTGCTGGTGATGATCGCCCATGAGCACGGGCTCGCGTCGCGGCTTTTCGGCTCCACCCACACGCAATCCGTAAGCAAGCTGGCCGGCTTCCCGCTGTTGGTGCTGAAGACCGCGTGACCTGCACGAAGGGTTGCTAATCCCGTATTTGTCTGAACCATGAATGAAAACAGCGAGGAACTGATCCGCCTGCTCCGGTCGCTTGCCATGGACCTCCATTGGTCCTGGAACCATGCCACCGATAAGCTCTGGCACCAACTCGACCCGGAACTCTGGGAGGCCACGCATAACCCGCTGGTCGTATTACAAACTGTCTCGTCCCAACGCATCGAAGGTCTGCTTGAAGACCCGATCGCGGTGGCGCTCATTCGCGAGCTCTCCGAAACCCAGCGCCAGCAGGCATTGGCGCCGGCCTGGTTCCAGCATGAATATGCGGGCACCGAGCCGCTCTCGGTTGCTTATTTCAGTATGGAGTACATGCTCAGCGAGGCCTTGCCGATCTATTCGGGAGGGCTCGGAAATGTTTCCGGTGATCTTCTCAAGACCGCCAGTGACCTGGGTGTTCCCCTCGTCGGCGTGGGGCTGTTATACCAGCAGGGTTACTCGCGGCAGGTGCTGGAGGCCGACGGCACCCAGCACTACCTCGCTCCTTTCAACGATCCGGGACAGCTCCCGGTGACGCCCCTGCGCACCGGCGATGGCGAGTGGCTACGGGTAGAACTGGCACTGCCCGGGGCTTCGTTGTGGCTGCGTACCTGGCGGGTCCAGGTCGGAAGAACCGAGCTCCTGCTGCTCGACAGCAACGATCCGGCCAACCTGCCGGTGTACCGTGGGCTTTCGTCGAGGCTTTACGACGACGATCCCGGGCGCCGCCTTGCGCAGCAGATGATCCTGGGTATCGGCGGCTGGCGCCTGCTGCAGGCGCTGGGAAAAACACCGCAGGTTTGTCATCTCAACGAAGGACATTCCGCCTTCGTTGTGCTGGAGCGGGCCGCCGATTTTATGCAACGGCATGGCTGCTCATTCGCAGCGGCCTGGACGGCCACCCGCGGTGGCAATGTATTCACCACGCATACCGCAACCGGCGCCGGCTTTGACCGCTTCCCGCGTGCGCTGCTCGAAAAGTATTTTAGCGGCTATTGCGCTGAGCGACCCGGGATTTCATTCACAGAGCTATTGGCGCTGGGGCAGGCCAGTGATGGCAGTACCGGCGACACTTTCAGCACCGCCTGGCTCGCCCTGCGGGGAAGCGCGCAGGTCAACGGGGTGAGCCGCCTGCATGCAGCCGTAAGCCGGTCGCTCTTTGCGCCGCTCTTTCCGAGGTGGCCGCTGGACGAGATACCGATCGGCCATGTCACCAACGGAGTGCATATGCCGACATGGGATTCTCCCGAAGCTGATCGCCTCTGGACGGAAGCCTGCGGTAAAGACCGCTGGAAGTACGGCCTGGAGAAGGTCAGTAAGGATATCCAGCAGCTGCCGGATGAACGGCTCTGGTCTTTCCGCAATGAAAAAAGCCGGCGTTTTTGCCAGGAGCTGAATGACAGTTACGGACGTCAGCTGGCGATCCGCGGCGCGGAGGCGCAGGGCCCTCCTCCTTTCGATCCTGCGTTGCCGACACTCGGGTTCGCGCGGCGGTTTGCGGGCTATAAGCGTCCCGGGCTGCTGCTGACCGACCCCGGCCGGCTCCGGCGGCTCCTGCTTCACCCCGGGCGGCCCGTGCAGCTTGTTTTGGCCGGTAAATCCCATCCCAGCGACGCGGCGGCGCAGGAGGTCATCCGGGCCTGGATCTCCTTCATCAACGGCCAGGGTGTGCAGCATCGGGCCGTATTCCTGGGCGACTATGATATGCGGATCACCGGGATGCTGGTGCAGGGCGTGGACCTGTGGATCAATACGCCGCGCCGCCCCTGGGAAGCCTGCGGCACCAGCGGCATGAAAGTACTGGTCAACGGCGGGCTACACCTGTCGGAGCTGGACGGCTGGTGGGACGAAGCCTACCGCGAAGATTGCGGGTGGACCTTTGGTGATCGCCTCGATTTCGCGAGTGACGAGGAGCACGATCGCCACGACGCACAGCGGCTGTACGACCTGCTCGAAAACGAGATCATCCCGCTCTTTTATCAGCGCGACGCCCAAAACCTGCCCACCGGGTGGATCGGTAAAATGCGCAACAGCATGGCCCTGCTTACGCCGACCTATTCGTCGGTGCGGGCGCTGCAGGAATATGTTCGCGGCTACTACCAGCCAGCTGCGGAGCGTTTCCGGCATCGCTCGGCGGAGGCTGCCCGGGTGGCAGATGAAATAGCCCGGGAAATGGCAGGTATGCAAAGGCGGTGGCCGGGTCTGCGGTTCGGCGAGCTGCGCGTCATAGCCGCATCCGGCGCCCTGACGTTTATCGTCGAAGTGTTTTTGAACGGGATTCCGCCAAGGGAACTCCATGTGGAATTGTATGCCGACCGGGGCGCGGCCTGCGAAGCCTTGCAGCAGCCGATGCTGCCGGATCCGGAAGCGCCCTGCGCGGACGGCTACTACTGCTACCGGTGTACTGTAGCCGAAGATCGGCCGGCGGCGAATTTTACCCCGCGGCTCCGTCCCGTTTACTCCCGTCAGGTTACGTCGCTCGAATCCCCGCTCATTTTGTGGCACCATTGAAGGAGCGCCCGATCAGTCGTGCGGCCGATCCTTCCCGGAGGCTTTTACCGATCCTGACCGACGTCATAGGCAGGGGTGGCTCCGGTCATCGGAACCCGCCCCCGATTGAGATAGGTTTACAACAAATTAAAAAGCAGTGCTTGGAAAATTAAATCCTGACGAAATCGAAGAGCTGCTCCGTACGCAGTTCGTGGGCCGGATCGGGTGCAGCGCGGACGGGTTGGTTTATATCGTGCCGATCAGCTATGCATACGAGGATGGCTGGGTGTATTGTCATTCGGCGCAGGGCCGGAAGCTCGACATGATGCGGAAGAATCCAAAGGTCTGCTTCGAGGTAGACGACCTGAGAGACATGGCCAACTGGAAAAGCGTGGTTGCCCAGGGCGTGTTTGAAGAGCTGCATGAAAGAGCGCCGATTCACCATTGCGTGCGGGTGCTGACGGGCCGCTACCTGCCCGTCATTTCCAGCGAAACGATGCACCTGGGGCGGCTGTGGCCCTTTGAGCCGGATGACGAATCGGAGATCGAGGGTGTATTCTTCCGCATCTGCCTCGGGGAACGTTCCGGGCGCTTCGAATCGGACAGCCAGTCGCCGCTGATTGTTGGATAATTTTTACCAGATCTATGCGCACAATTATTTCCGAATATTTCATCCGTGAGATCGCCGACTGGCGCTGTCTTATCGATTTCTACCTCGAGGAGATCAAGGCCACAGAACCTTTGCTCCGGAAGGTGCTTGGCCTCAACACGGTTCGGCGCCTGGCGGAAAAAACGGAGCGCCATCTTGCCAACCTGGAGGCGGCACGCCTGCACTTCCGGCAGCAGCAGGAACGGATCGAAGGGCTGGAGCCTGACCTGTACCAGGGGCGCAGCCCGGCCGCGGACGACCTGGTTCAACCTTCGCTCGTCAGCCGGATGAAAGTGTTGCGCCGCATCCTGTACCATGCCGAGCGCGATTACCTTGGTAAAAAATACCGCTGCGACGACTTCCTGGCGGATGCTATCGCCATTCAAAATAACATCGGCGGAGATTGAATGCAGACAACTGCTGATGCTATGATTCCGGTCATCGCTTCCGGCTGCCCGGCATCATTGTGTACCCGGCCCCTGCGGCGGAACTTTTCCAAAACAAAATCTTATGCTACAAGCGCAATGGATACGCACACCGGCCGTTGAGGCCGCCGCCTGGGCGGTAACGGCCTTCCTGTTGCTGGTCGGTCACAGGATTTTGGGTAATGCCGTCGCCTCCCTCCTGCGGCTGCTCTATGAAGCCTTTTTCCCGAGGCGTGCTTAGGATAGCCGGGAGACCGCGCGCAACACCGTTTGAAACCTCAATGCCATGGCAATGAAGAAAGTACTGCTCCTGTTTGACGGACTTAACTTCTATGAAAACATGATCTCGTTCGTGCAGCGGATGCATGTGCTTTCGCCGGTGCTGGCCACCGGGGTATTTGCACCGGTTGTATCGCTTGCCAATCTATGGTCCTATGCCGGCACCGGGGAGGGGGGCATGCCGGTTCCTGCTTTGCTCGAATCGGAGGAGGAAACGGAGCTCAGCGCCAATATCCGGCGCTTTGAGCAGATGTGCCAGGCCAGCCGGGTACCGCACCGCGTGCACCAGACCTCCTATGACCTCGCCCTGTATGCAGTGCACGAGGAAAGCCGCTTTGCCGACCTGCTGATTCTTAGTGGCGACGCCTTTTACAACGAAATGCTCTACGCAAGCCCGGCGCAGTACCTGCGCGACGCCTTGCATGATACCGAGTGCCCGGTGCTGGTGCTCCCTGAAAGACCGACCTTCCCGGCAGACATACTCATCGCCTATGACGGCAGCCGCGAGTCGGTATACGCGCTCAAGCAGTTTGCTTACCTCTTTCCAGAATGGACACGGCTGGAAACAACCGTGGTCCATTCAGCCAGGAATGCGGATAGAGATTTTCCGCAGAGTAAACTGATCGGGGAACTGGTGGGCGCGCATTATAAGAAAGCCGAATTCCGGGCGCTCAGCCGCACCGACGGGCCTGATTTCAAAGCCTGGGTGGAGGGGCACCGCGATGCCCTGCTGGTGGCGGGGGCTTTCTCGCGCGGCTGGATCTCCGAACTGTTTCACGGCAGCTTTTGCGCCGACCTTGTGCGGCAGCACCGGATACCGATTTTTATTGCCCACCACTAAGTGGGACCGGGATCGTTTGATTATAATGCGCCGGCAAGAGACGGTTCAGCCGGCATTTTCTCATCCAGCAGCAAGTCCATGAAAGAGTTTCTTGATACCGGACAATACACGGGCCTGAGCAGCGCCGAGGCAGAGGCGCTCCGGCGACGTTATGGGCTCAACAAGCTTACCTCCCGCCCGAAAACGCTGTGGCAGCGGATGAAGCCTTTTCTCGCCGATCCCTTGCTGGTACTGCTGGTGGTGGCCGCGCTCCTCTATTTTGCACTGGGCCGCGCCGCGGAAGGCTCGCTGATGCTGACTGCTATTGCGCTGGTCTCTTCCGTTTCCTATTTCCAGGAGCGACGTAGCAGCCGGGCGCTGCGCGCCCTAAGGGAGCTCGTGGAGCCGCGGGTGCGCGTGGTACGCGACGGGCAGGAACGTGAAGTCCTTTCGGCGATGCTCGTTCCCGGCGATCTCATCCGCCTTTCGGAAGGCGATAAGGTTCCCGCTGATGCCCAGGTGCTGACTGCCAATGATCTCTCGGCAAATGAAAGCCTGCTCACCGGCGAATCTTTTTCGGTAACAAAAACCCCGGAGAACGCCGATCTGTTCCAGGGCACGCTGATCAACAGTGGTGCCTGTCTTGCGCGGGTGGTCCATACCGGCATGAAAACCCGCCTCGGGCAGCTCGGTGCCCTTGTTGATGCCACGCCGCAGCCGCGCAGCGCGCTTAAAGCTGCTACCACACCACTGGTGCGCCTCCTGAGCGGCCTGGGCATTGGGTCTTTCACCCTCATTTTCCTGCTCAATTTTTTCCGCTCTTACGACTTTCTTGCCAGTTTGCTTTACGGCCTCACGCTGGCCATGGCGGCCATTCCCGAAGAGATCCCGGTAGCCTTCACCACCTTCATGGCGCTTGGAGCCGCGCGGCTGTCCCGGCGGGGCGTCCTGACCCGGAACCCGCAGACCATCGAAAACCTTGGCGCGGTAACCGTTATCTGTCTTGATAAGACCGGCACCCTCACCGAAAACCGGATGCAGCTCCGGTTCGTGTACGATGCGGCCAGCCGGGAACTGTATGATTTGAACAATGCTTCCGTCATTCCCGAAAGGCCGGTTCGCATGGGTGCGCTGGCGAGCGAAACGGCACCGTTTGATGAAATGGAGAAGGCGATCCTGGAATCCTACCAACGCCTTGCGGGACCCGCAGCCCGCTCCCGCGAGATCGTGCACGAACACCCGCTCGCGGGCACGCCGCCCATGATGACCCACCTGTATACAGATGGCGACGCCTACCTGGCCGCCGCCAAAGGAGCCCCGGAAAAGATCCTGTCGGTGTGCCGCCTTGGCACAGCGGAGACCGCAGCCGTTTTAAAACAGGTGGAGCACCTGGCAACCCAGGGTTTCCGCGTGCTCGGGGTCGCCAGCGCACCGGATGTAAAAAAGTGGCTACCGGCGCAGGAAGACTATCCCTTTCGCTTTGAAGGCCTCCTGGCCTTATACGACCCTCCAAAAAAGGAAGCACCGCCTTTTATCGAACAGATGCGGGCGGCCGGAATCCGGCCGATGCTGCTCACCGGCGACTACCCGGAGACCGCGCGACATATAGCGTCGGCCGTAGGCATTACGGTCACCGGTACGGTGCGTAGCAGCGCAGATGTACTGGATGCGGATGACGCCCGGCTCGACGCGATGACCCGGGAGACCAATCTTTTTGCACGCATGACCCCGGAGGCGAAAGGACGCGTTATCGTATCGCTGAAGCGGCAGGGCGCTTTCGTGGCCATGACCGGTGACGGTGTCAACGACGCGCCCGCGATCCGGCTCGCGCATGTCGGGATCGCCATGGGGCACCGTGGCACGGAGTTTTCGAGGCAGGCCGCCGACCTGGTACTGACCGACGACAAGCTCACCAACATTGTCCGGGCGCTCGAAGAGGGGCGCAAAATCCTGCAGAACCTCCGCAAGGTTACCAGCTATATTCTTGCCCTGCACATCCCGATTTTCATGCTAGCCGTGGTGCCGCTGCTGCTGCAGTGGCGTTACCAGAACATCTTCTCACCCACCCACGTAATCTTTCTCGAGCTGATCATGGGACCCACCTGTTCGCTTTTCTACGAGGGCGATGCGGCCGCTGCCGATACGATGTTTCGCCCGCCGAAAGACCTGAGAAAGGGCATTCTCGGGCGGCGGGACGCGTGGCGCGCGGTGGTGCAGGGCGTTGCCATCGGCGGCGGACTGTTGTGGCTCTATCATTACCTGATGCCGCAGCAGAGCAGCACCGCCACCCGGACGGCCGTGTTCCTGGGACTGCTCTTCGCCAACCTGTTGCTCACCTTCGTCAACCGTTCTTTTTCCGAGCCGATCTGGCGCTCCTGGCGCCGGCCCAACCGGTTTCGCTACCTGGTGCCCGCGCTCTCCATCTCGTTTTGCCTGGTCATCGTCCTGCTGCCCGGTCTCCGGAAGCTATTCGAACTCACACTGCTACCGGCGTCAACGATTATGCTGGCCTGTGGTACGGCTGTTGTTTCGGTGCTTTGGCAGGAGCCGTTGAAAGCGATCAGGAAGCGGCCGTCTCCGGGTGCTTTTCAACCAAAGGGAGCACGCATTCCGCAAAGCCTGGTTACGTCGCAAACTTCCACGGAAAGCAGTGCCACAGGCTGACTATGATAACGGGACGGAATGATTGCCGTCATTCAATGCCGTTACCTGCCTGGATAGCTTTATAGTTCATCAAATACTGCACAAATGATCCCGATTCGATCGCTATTCCTGTTTATCCTGATCGCGATGGCGCAGGGTTGCGCAAATACACACGTTACCTCCGCCTGGAAAACGCCTGGCCTGGAACCGGCAAGCTACCGCAACATCATGGTCTTCGGGATCGTCCGGGACGCGGACACCGGTTTGCGGGCGGCCATGGAGAACCATCTCGTGGGCGACCTGCGATCGAGGGGCTATACAGCGTTTTCGGGCCTGGAGCGCTATGGCGCGGGGCGCTTCCGGGGCATGAATGAAACCGAGGCTGCCAGCCTGCTGCAGGCCGATGGCGTAGACGCGGTGATGACCATTGTGCTGCTCGATAAGCGGAAAGAACGACATTACGAGCCGGCACAGATTCAGAATCCGCCGAACGGGCGCTACCAGAACCGCATGTGGATGTATTACGGGGCGCTGTACGACCGAATTCAAACGCCGGGATATTATGCCGAATCCACCCGTTACTACTGGGAAAGTAATTTCTACGATCTCGCGGCTAACCGCCTGTTGTATTCCGTACAAACCGAAAGCTTCGATCCGCCCAATACAAACCGGCAGGCGCATGAATACGGGTTGGCCGTTGTGGGCAGCCTTGTGAAAAGTGGGGTGCTGGCGAAAACCGGCGCAAAAGGGAAAACGGAATGAATGCGGATGTGCATCACCGGTAGCGTCAGACCCGCCCGGTCTCCTTCCTGAACTTTTTTCGGAGGCGCTGCAGCGCCGGGTGGGTTTGAAGATCCACGGGAACCATAACGGTATGCATTTCGAGGCGCGTGCGGATGCGCGTGACCAGGCTACGGAGCGGACGCAGCTCGTCGTGCGAAGCACCGGCGGCTACCTTCTCGGTATATTCCAGTTCCAGCCGGCGAAGCAGTTCGTTTTCGTGATGGTCGGTTTCGGGCATAGCGGGCCACCAAAATAGAAAATTCGGCGGATAAAAAGAAGCCTCTTTTTCCCGATCGTCTTTTTTCATCCGCCGGAAATGTTTCAGGCGTTCGCCCCCGGCTCACCCGCCCGCAACAGCCCGCCGGAGGCCTTTTTCTGTCTTGCTACATACCGCAGCATGCTCTTTTCCGGCGATACGAAATCCTGCAACAGCAGGTCTTTCAGCAGGCCCCCCCAGAGTATCGCAAACGGCAGCGCCTTGAGACTGTAGTTGATCATAAAGACGCGAAACTCCTTGGTGAACAGGTCCGTCGGTCCGAGGCCGGCAAAGACCAGCACAAAGGGGATCAGCCACCTGAAGCCCGCCGTTCTTTTTTCCGCGATGTGGTAACTGAGCCAGATGGCGCCGCCGGTCATCCCGACAATGAATGTCGGGTGTTCCGAGCCGGAGCTGAAAAGGCTGATGAACAGGAGCATAGAGGCAACCATGTAATAACGAAACTGGGCCGACGCATATTGGCGAACACGCACGAGCGGCGCGAGAAGCAGCAGGGCTCCCGGCACCAGGAACGGCAGTCCCGACCGGAAAGGCTGGTGCAGGATGCGGCGCAGCATGCCCGGGATTGAAGCGTCCTGTGAGGAACTCAGGCTGATATTGAGCGCGTTCTTCACCGACAGTTCGGCAAACCATTCGCGGTAGGTCTGCAGGATATACCCGGGTGAAGTAAAAAGCATCGGCAGCACCAGGCACACCGCAAACCAGAAAGCGCAGCCAAGCACGAATTCTTTTTTCTTTTTCGAAAACAGGAAGAACATCAGTCCGAGCACGCCGTAAATTTTTACGAAGGCGCTCAGCATGATGAGCAGGGTCGCTTTGAAATCTTTTCCTTCTTCCACCAGCACCAGCGTGAGCACCATCATGCCCACCACGGCGCTGTTGAACTGCGTCGACCACATCGCATTGGCCATCTCCACGCTCGTAAGCGCGATGACGAGGTTTTGCTGGTGCTTGCGCATAGCGGTGCGCGTAAGCACGTAAAACAGGAAGGCCGCGTTCCCGATGTTCCAGAGCAGCACGCCGGCAACATCGGGAAGCATCGCAAAGGGGGCCATCACGAATGCGAAGAGCGGACCGTAATGGTTGATGTCGTCGTACTGGGCAGGGTAAGGCGTATAAAGCGGTTGTTGCTGTATCAGGTGAAAATATACCTGTCGGAAAATCTTGTAGTTGTTGATCCGGCCATTGGCAAAATCGGTAGCGAGGTGCAGCAGCGGGAGCAGGAGCACCCAAACCGCCAGCAGCACCTTTCGATTCAGGTAGAAAGCCTTCGGCCCGCTTCCGTCGGATTCCTTCAACGGCCGGGCAGTTCGCGAGTACAGGTACATAGTGTGTCAGTTCGGTCGCGCTGCCAGGGAGTGCGCGCGCCCTTAGTTTTAGTTGTTGATGCTGCCCGGGCAAGCACCGGGACTGCATCGAAAATAGCCGGATCGGTTTGAATTGGCTTCTTTTTTCGGCGAAAGCGCAACGCTGGCGGACGGCGCTGCGTTTTTCGGTTGCCGGAGCGGCTACTCCGGTTGCCGCACTGCGGCAAGCACCGGCAGAATACAATGCTGAGCTCCGGCGGTTTGTGCCCGTTGATTTTTCGGCACCCACCGAAAATATCCGACCCTCGGGCGGTATTACCGTAGATTTAGGCGGCTATTAACTGCAATCCTACATTACTAACGCATTACTGTTTATGAGAAAGTTGTTGTTCGCCGGTTTATTCGTCGTTCTCGCCATTACCGGCCAGGCGCAGGATAAAAATCCCTGGCGCGCTCACACGGGCTCCGAGCCCATCGTGCCCGATAAGGGCGCGACCCGTCCTTCTTTTCCGAAAGTCTTTGAGCTCTTTGCCCTCGACCAGGCTGCGCTGCGCAGCGAGCTTTTCAAGGTCGTAGGCAACGCGGTGTCGCACAGTACCCAAATTGTGCTGCCTAATGCCGACGGAGCTTTCGAAACCTTCGAGGTGGTGGAAGGCTCCAACTTCGAGCCGGCCCTCCAGGCCCGCTTCCCCGAGATCCGCGCTTTCTCGGGCCGCAGCCTCAGCGACCCCGGTGCCACGCTCAAACTGAGCTACTCGCCCCAGGGGGTGCAGGGTATGGTATTCCGCACGGGCAGCGACAATGAATTCCTGGAAGCCTATTCGCAGGATCATACGGTTTATGCCGTATTCCGTGCCCGCCACGACCGCAGCGGCAGCCAGTGGAATTGCTCCACGACGGAGCAGGAGATCACCGATGGCCTTAACCGCCAGGTGTTCCGCGCCCTGCCCACGGCACGCTCGGGCGGCAATCTCAAAACGCTGCGCCTCGCGCAATCGGTGACCGCCGAATACTCCAATTTTTTCGGCGCCACCAGTGCCGCTCAGGTAGGCCTCGTGCTGGCCGCGGTAAATGCTACCCTCACGCGCTGCAACGGGGTGTATGAAAAAGACCTCGCCCTGCACCTCAACCTGATCAACAGTACCACGAACGTATTTTATTACGACGCTGCCACCGACCCCTACGCCAACGCCGCCACCGGTGCCGGCGGCACCTGGAACGGTCAGCTGCAGACCACGCTGACTGCCAATATCGGCGATGCCAATTACGACATCGGTCACCTGTTCGGTGCTTCCGGTGGCGGTGGCAACGCAGGTTGTATCGGCTGTATCTGCACTGCGGGCACCAAGGGCCGCGGCTTTACCTCGCCGGCCAACAACATCCCGCAGGGCGACGACTTCGATATCGACTACGTGGTACACGAAGTAGGCCACCAGCTGGGAGCCAACCACACCTTCTCACACAGCCTCGAAGGTTCGGGCCAGAACAAAGAGGTTGGTTCGGGTATTACCATCATGGGCTATGCGGGCATCACCTCGCGCGACGTAGCGCCGCACTCCATCGATATTTATCATGCCACGTCGATCGAGCAGATCCAGGCAAACCTGAACGTGCGTACCTGCCCGGTGACGGTGGCAATCGCCAACGCGACGCCCGTTGTGGCTTCGGTTAACGATTATACCATCCCGATGAGCACGCCTTTCGCACTCACCGGTACGGCCACCGATGCCGATGGCGACCCGCTCACCTATTGCTGGGAGCAAAACGACGAAGCCCTCAACGGTCAGTCGGGGTCAAGCAGCATTGCCAGCGCCACCAAGCTAACCGGTCCCAACTGGATATCCTTCTCTCCCACCGCATCGGGCACCCGCCTGTTTCCGAAGCTCGCAACGATCCTCAATGGCGGCCTTGTTTCCGGGCCACTCGCCGGTGGCGATGCAGGAACCAATTCGGAGGCACTCAGCTCCGTTGCCCGCACACTGAGCTTCCGTCTTACGGTTCGCGACAATGCTCCCTATAGCTCCACCGCACCGGTGAAAGTGGGTCAGACCAGCCTCACCGACATGTACGTTACCGTTACAACAACCTCCGGGCCTTTCGCGGTTACCGTGCCGAATTCCGCGCTTTCCTGGGCGGGCGCCTCCACCCAGACCGTCACCTGGAATGTAGCCAACTCCACGGCCCCCCCGGTAAACTGTGCCAACGTACGCATCCTGCTCAGCACCGACGGCGGCATCACCTTCCCCACCGTGCTGGTGGCCTCAACGGCCAACGACGGCAGCGAAACTGTAACGCTGCCCGCGGTAAGCACCACCACCGCCCGCATTAAGGTTGAATCGATCGGTAATATCTTCTTCGACATTTCGAACGCCGACTTTACGATTACCAACGCCAGCTGCGCGGCGGCTGTAACCACGCAGCCCCTGGCAGCCTCCGTTTGTCCCGGTGGCAACGCCAGCTTCACGGTTGCTGCCAGCGGCTCCTCGCTCGTATACCAGTGGCAGGTAAGCACCGACGGCGGCACTACCTTCAACAATATCAGCGGCGCTACCGGTGATGTATATTCGTTTGCGGCTGCAGCCGGCCAGAATGGCTATCGCTACCGTTGCGTGGTAACCGGCGGCTGCGGCTCGGCGGCTACCTCCGGCGCGGCCACCCTCCAGGTAACATCGGCGACTACCGTCAGCGCCGGCCCGGCCAACCTGACGGTCTGTTCAGGCGCACCCGGCAGCTTCACTGCCAGCGCCAATGGTGGCAGCCTTGGCTATCAATGGCAAATGAGCAGCAATGGCGGCACCACCTTTACCGATATCACCGGCGCTACCGCGGCTACCTATAATTTCAATGCTGCCGCGGCTCAAAACGGCAACCTGTTCCGCTGCGTTGTCAGCAGCACCTGTTTCGCCCCGGTAATTACCGCTGCCGCGCAGCTCACTGTGAATGCCGCCACTACCGTTTCCACCCAACCGCAGGATGCCATGCTTTGCGCCGGCGGCAATAGTGGCTTTACGGTGGCTGTCACGGGAAACAGCCTCAGCTACCAGTGGCAGGTAAGCACCGATGGCGGTGCCAGCTATGCCAACGTATCCAACAGCGGCGTCTATAACGGTGCCGCCTCCAACCAATTGTCGCTCACCGGTGTGGCCAGCGGCCTCAACAACTACCGCTACCGCTGCGTTGTCGGCAGCAATTGCCCCTCCATTACTTCGGGTGTAGCCCTGCTGACGGTGAATACCGCACCGGCCCTCGTAACGGATGCTTCCAGCACGATCGTTTGCGCGGGTCAGCCTGCCGGCTTTGGACTCAACGTCAGTGGCACTGCTCTTACTTACCAGTGGCAGGTGAGCACCGACAGCGGCAGCACCTACACCAACATCGCCAATGGCGGCGTGTACAGCGGTACCACAGCGGCTGCTCTCCAGCTCGGAACGACACAGGCCTCGCAAAACGGATCGCTTTACCGTTGCGTGGTTGCCGGCACCTGCAGCCCCGGCCTTACCTCGGCAGGGAAACGCCTTACCGTAAATACACCGGTTGCGCTGAGCACCCAGCCCGTTTCGGCAGCCATCTGCGCCGGACAGGGTGCCTCGTTTGCCGTCGTGGCTACCGGCACCGCTCCCGCCTATCAATGGCAGGTCAGCACCGGTGGTGGCGGCTTTACAAACGTAGCAGGGGCTAATAATGCCAGCCTCCCACTCAATAACGTGGCTGCGTCGATGAATGCCAACACCTACCGCTGCATCATCACCGGCGCCGCTCCATGTGGCAGCCTCCAGTCTTCGGTGGTGACGCTCACGGTCAACCCGGTCCCGGTGGTCAGCCTCCAGGCTGCGCCTTTCCAGAGCCTGTACCCCGGCATCAGCACGACGCTGAGCGCTACTTCAACGCCCTCGTCGGTTACCTACCAGTGGTCCCGCAACGGAGTTGCCCTGGCAGCAACCGGCAACACGGTGCCGGTGAGCATCGATGCGGTTGGCTCCTACAATGTGCGCGCAACCGACGCCATCGGTTGTACGAGCCTTTCGAACACGGTCACGATTTCCGACTCGGCGATGGCGCAGCTGTTCATCTATCCCAACCCGAACAACGGCGTCTTCCAGGTTCGGTATTTCAATACGCCCGGACAGGCCAAAGCCCGTATGCTCGCCGTATATGATGCGAAGGGTGCCCTCGTGAGTGCCCGTACTTATACGGTAACCGGCATGTACGACCGCATGGACGTCACCCTCAACGGCGTCAGCCGCGGCATGTACGTGGTAGCACTGCTGGATGAAAGCGGCCGCCGCCTCGCTACCGGCAAGGTTTCGGTGCGTTGATCGATTTACGGAATACTTTGTAAAGCCCCCCGCTGCAGCGGGGGGCTTTTTTTGCGCATGCGGTCGCATCGCTTCAGGTAGCGCGGCGCCGGCGCATGCCGGCGATCAGCGGTAACGATGAGCCGCCGATTTGTGTTTTGGCTAACTTGGCGCCAAATAACGTGCGCCGCATATGAATGTTCAAATCGAAGCCAGCTGGAAAGAAGCCTTGTCGGGCGAGTTTCGCCAGTCGTATTTCAAAACGATCACCGAGCATCTCAAAACCGAAAAGGCGCAGGGCAAAACCATCTATCCTGCCGGCCCGAATATCTTTCATGCATTTACGGCCACGCCGCTCGGCGAAGTAAAGGTGGTGATCCTCGGCCAGGATCCCTACCATGGTCCCGGCCAGGCGCATGGCCTCTCCTTCAGTGTGCAGAAGGGTGTGCCGCCCCCGCCATCGCTGGTCAATATCTTCAAGGAGCTGCACGATGATGTGGGCACACCCATCCCGCGACACGGCTTCCTCGAGCACTGGGCCCGCCAGGGTGTTCTGCTGCTGAACGCTTCACTTACAGTGCGCGCCGGCGAGCCGATGAGCCATGCCAAAATCGGCTGGCATCATTTCACGGATGCGGTGATCAAAAAAGTAAGCGATGAGCGCCCCCATGTGGTGTTCATCCTCTGGGGCAAGTTCGCCCAAAGCAAGGAAGCGCTGATCGACACGAAGAAGCACCTGGTGATCAAGTCGGCGCACCCCTCCCCGCTTTCCGCCAACAATGGTTTTTTCGGAAGCAAGCCTTTTTCGCAGACCAATAAATGGCTGATGAAGCATGGCCTCGACCCGATAGACTGGGCGGTGTGAGGTGGAATGCCGCTTAGCGGCTAATTTCGTCCCGATGTCATCCCTGAAAAATATCCTCGGACGCGTTTTCGCCGTCTGGGCGGCGCTTGTGTTTTGCCTGACGCTACTCATCGTCCTGATCCCGATCTGGGTGATCGGGCTTTACCCCGAGCCGAAGCGCTCGCATATCTTTCAGCCCATCATCCAGGGCTGGATGAGCGTATTCTTCTTTCTCACCGGCGTGCGCCGGCGCTTCCGCGGGCGCGAGCATTTCCAAAAAGGCCAGAACTACATCATCGTGTGCAACCATGCCTCCTATATGGACCCGCCGCTGTCGAGTCCGGGCATACCGGGTGCCAACAAGACGATCGCCAAGGCCGAAATGGAGAAGATCCCGCTCTTCGGCATCATCTACCGCCGGGGCTCCGTGCTGGTCAACCGCAAAAGCGAAGAGAGCCGCAAGGCATCCTACGGCAAGATGCGCGATGTACTGGTGCGCCTCCGGCTGCATATGTGCATCTACCCCGAAGGCACGCGCAACCGCACGGGCGAAACCCTCACGCGCTTTCACGACGGCGCCTTCAAACTTGCCGTCGAAACCGGCAAGCCGGTCATTCCCGCCACCCTTTTCGGGAGCGGCCAGGTGCTGCCTACCCATAAATCATTTTATTTCTGGCCCCATCCCGTGGCCATGCATTTCCTGCCGCCCGTTTCCCCCGTAGGGAAAACCGTCGACCAGCTCCGCGACGAGGTCTTCGCCATCATGAAACAACACCTGGAAACGGCAAAACCCTGAGCGATTTGAGATTCTAGATTCCGGAAATACAGGATTGAGGTAGGACACTGCTGAAAAAGCAGTCAGTACCGGCCAACCCTTTTGACGATTCACGATTCCCGGTTAGAAATCCGTAAATACCCGCGTGCGGTTCACCTTGAGGTTTTGCAGGATGCTCGACTTCGGTGCGATGCTGATGCTGAAATAGCGCTGCGGGCCCACCGGTGTGAGGCCGATAGACATCTGCCAGCAGTGCATATCGCGGTTGATGGAAAGCGAGAGGCCGGTGGGCTTCATCGTTTTAAGATCGAAGTAGCCGTAGGAGCTGAAGTTCCACTTCGGAGTCAGGCTGAACGAGCTCCGGAAGTTCAGGCTTGAGTTGATGTCGGTACGCGTCCTGAAATTCGCAAGCGGCGTCCGGGTAAAATTGAATGCGAGGTCGAGGCTCAGGTCGTAGGGGATATTGAAGTCGACGAACTGGTTCGGGTTGAGGCGCATGTATTCGGCAAGACGTGTCTGGTCGGCCATCAGGGTCGGGTCGTTGATGTTGTTGCTGGCCGATGCCTGCTGCCCTTTTCGTGCTGCGTCGCGCGGCTTGCTCCGGAAGGATGTCGACAGCGAGATCGACCCGGAAGTGAGGCGCCCAGCGCCAAAGCCTTTTTTCCAGGCATAGTCTTCAACCTGGTGGCCTGCCGTATCTACTGCGTAAGGGTTTAACGATCCGGTGAAGTTCAGGTTCAGCTTATCAAAAAGCGAGCTGCGCAGGTACAAGGCGATCGGGGTCAGCTTGTATTTTTCCAGCAGGAAGTTATAACCGCCCGAGAAGCCAAAACCGTCGATGAGGCGCACTTTACGGTCCTCTCTGGCGCCGCTGTCTTTGGAGCGCAGTTTCATCTCAAGGCTGTTGTCGAGCGAGAAGCCAAGGCCGCCGTTTTCGATATTAGAATAACCGGTAAACAGGTTGGGCGTACCAACACCGGTAGAAAAGACATTGTATTGCGTCTTGGTTCCGTTGCGGTCCGACTGGAATTCGCGGTAGTAATTCCGCGCCAGGTTGGGTGTGTAGTTGACGCTCACGCTGGGGCGCATGGTATGCCGGATGGCTTTCAGGCGCGAGCCGTGGAACTGGAAGGTTCCGAACACGCTGGTGCTGATGCCCAGCGAGGCGGCCAGGCTGTGCGCGGTAAACAGCCCGTTCTCGCGAATCGTATCCACCTTCCCGGCCTGCTCGTTCCAGCTGAAAAGGGTGCGGCGCTGGATCCACTGCTGCTGGTAAGAAATGCCCGGCGACACGAGCACCGGTCCCAGCGGTGGCAGGGTGAGGCTCACCGGGAGGGAATGCACGGCTCCCCAGCTGAGGGTGTCCAGGAGCCGCTGAAAGCTGAAAGCCGAGTCGTAAAACGCGAAGTTATTGCGGAAAGAACCGTTGTAACCCACACCGAGCTTTTCATACCATTTAGGTGCGCCTACCTGCTCGGCGCGCTGCAGCGGGTAAATGGTATTTACCGAGAAGGTCGCGTCCGGAAGCGTCATGTTGATGACCCGCGTTTCGCTGTTCTGGCTGTGGTTGGCCGAAAGCGTCAGCGCGAAGGGCTTGCCGATCCAGTTTTTCGCGTAGGAGATCGACGATGTGAGCTGGTTCTGCACGTTACGCTGAAGACTTGACGTAACAAAGCGGTTGTACTTGGTGGAGCCTGCGTTCACCGAGGCGCTGAAGTTGACGCCGGGCCGCGCGCGCTGGTCCACGGAGTGGCTCCACATGATGTTGAAGGTCTTGGCCGCGGTGTAGTCCGGGTCGCCCTTGAAGTTGAATTTCGAATTCTGCAAGCTCAGGTTGATGCCGCCATTGTAGCGGTAGCGCCTGCGGTAGCTCGAGCTCAGGTCGCCGCGCCAGCCGCCGTACGAATAAATGTTGGCGCGGAAGGTAGCATCCAGGTATTCATTGAGCACGCGGTAGTAGCCAAGCCCCTCGAGACCGATGCCCTGCTCCTGCGTGGACACGAACTGCGGTGGCAGCAGCCCCGAGTGGCGCCCCTTGCTGAGCGGGTAATAGCCGAAAGGCAGGTAAACCGGTACGGGCACGCCCTCGAACTCGGGGTGCATCGGGCCGGAAACGGCCACCTTATTGTTGATGATCTTCAGCTTGTTGGCCCGGAAGGCGAAGTGCGGCTCGTCGAGGTCGCAGGTGGTAAAGCGGCCGCCCTTGATGAACACCGTGTTGGCGTCCACCTTTTTGATGGTACGCCCGTTGATGAACATGTCGTTCTGGGTGGTGAAGGTGTTTGTAAGCAGGCCTCGCTGCGACTTGAAGTTATACCGGATCGTATCGCTCTCGAACTTGTTGTCGGTCTCCTGCATCCGCGCCCGGGTGATCGTTTCACCAAGGCTGTCTTTTTCGCCGGTAGCCACCACGGTATTTGTCTGGTTGTCGATCTCCACCTTTGGTGCGTCGAGCACCGCGTCTTTATAGGTGGTATGCGTCTTTCCGTAGAGGATGATTTTTTTCTGCGGCACCAGCACCACCGCACTGTCTTCGGCCTTATAGTTCACCGGTCCGTCGAGCGAGTCTTTGGACATCCGCAGCGTAAACGTGTCGGTGCGCGGCACCCGGTTGCTGTCGCGCACCGGTACGGTATCGCGTCGGGGAATGGTATCGGCGGCGGGGCGTCGGCCTGTGTCCGAAGTGTTTTTAAAGGCGTCCGACACGGGTGGCTTCTGTCCCGGCGCGCGCCCGGCGGGCGGCTTCGGCCTGGTGGTGTCGGCTGTTAAAGCCCTGTCAATATTGAAGGTGTGAATACCGCCCGCCCTTACGCCCCACGTTATCGCACAAAACAATGCTAAGATCGCCGTTGCCCGGAAGCGCATTTTTAAACTAAATTTGTGCGGAGCGATCATATAAGACGAACAAAAATAGAGTTTTGGGAATTAAACGATTTGTGAAGATTCCCCTAACAGAACGTAAAGATCCACTATGCTAAAGAAAACACTTGCTGCTTTATTCGGCGTCCTTTCTGTGGCCGGACTGCTGGCCCTCAAAAAACCCCAGCCGATCAAGACGGTGATCATCGATGCCGGACACGGTGTGATGAAAGGCGGCGGTTACAACGGCGCGCATGGTTCCTATTCTTACGAAGACGAGATCTGCCTGGCCATCGCCAAAAAAGCCGTTGCCCAGATTGCCAAGGATCATCCCAATATCCGCATTGTAGAAACCCGCCCCGGCCGTGATATCGTCGGGCTCCATGAGCGCGCCGATATCGCCAATGCCAACAACGGCGACCTGTTTATCTCCATCCACGTAAATGCCATGCCACCCCGGCAGGCCCGCGAGCAGGTCGGTACGGAAACCCAGGTTTATTATACGGGTAAAGGCAAAAAGAAGAAAAAACATACCCGGCAGGTGCCCAGGTACCGGTATTACAACGTGTACCCCAACACAAAGGGCACCCAGACCTATATCTGGGGAGCGCACAAAACCGAGGATAAGGAAATTGCGATCCGGGAAAACGCGCAGATGTTCTCCGAAGAAAACTACCGCGAGAAATACAACGACATCGACCCGAACTCGCCCGAATTTATTGCCCTTTCGGCGGTGAAGACGAAGCAATACTGGAAGCGTTCCTCGCGCATGGCGGATTTCGTGGAAGCCGAGTTTGCCAAGTCGGGCCGAGTGAGCCAGGGTTCCTACCAGCGCCAGAAAGGCATCTGGGTGCTCCAGGCTACCGCGATGCCGAGTGTGCTGATCGAGACGGGCTTTATCACCAACAAGGAGGAGGAAGATTACCTCAACAGTGAAAAGGGGCAGCAGGAAACGGCCGAGTGTATTTCGCGGGCCCTGGGCAATTACCTGGACTGGCTGGAGAAGAACCGCGTGCCGGCGGGCACCACCAATGTCCCGGCGGGCTCCGGCTCCGCGGCCTTCCTGCAAGCCATTGAGCAACACGAGCAGGTTCGGATCAAGTCTACGCGATAACCGAAAGCACATCCATTAATCATTCACAGCGCCGGGAACTATCCCGGCGCTGTTCATTAAAATCAGACATCAGACATCGGATATCGTATGATTCTTCCTGTGGCACAGTTTTTTACCCCATCCCGCCGGCAGCACAGCCATTTTGAAGGGCTAGCTGTTTTTGTCGTTATTTTGGCGGCGATTCGGGCGCTGTGCGCCCCGTAAACAACAAGGCATGAAGATTAAAAACGAAGCCAAGGTCGGCCTGCTCGCAATCGTAGCCATCTTGGTATTAGTGATTGGATTCAACTTTCTGAAAGGCAAGAAACTGGTAGGCAAAGACCCTGTTCTTTATGCCGTTTTCACCAACCTGGGCGCGCTGCAAAAATCAAATGAAGTCAAGATCGGTGGTTACACCGTGGGTAAAGTGTACACTTTCCGCCCGACCGATAAGGAGGTCAGCTCCATCGTGGTGGAAATTCACATGAGTGAAGATGTAAACATTCCTGCCAATTCCACCGCCTTCATCGACGGTTCGCCGCTGGGCTCCGCCTTTATCACCATTGCTAAGGGCAACTCCAACCATTTTCTGAAGATCGGCGACACGATCCGCACCAACCAGAGCGGCGGTTTCCTGGCCGACCTGAAAACCCAGGTCGCTCCCACCCTCGAAAAGGTGAACATGACGCTCGACTCGCTACGCCTTGTGATCGGCAATATGAATTCGGTGTTCGACCCGCGCACGAAGAACAATATCCAGTCGCTTGTGGGCAACCTCACCGTGGGCTCCGCATCGCTGCAGCGCCTGCTGAACGACCAGACCGGCGCCCTTGCCGGCACGCTCAACAATATGAATGCCGTCAGCGGCAACCTGGCGCGCAACAACGAGGCCATCACCCATTCTATCCGCAACGTGGAGACGATGACCGGCAACCTCGCCAATGCCCATATTAAGGAAGTGGTGGCGGCGCTGGAAGGCACTATCGGGGAGCTCAGAGGCTCGGCGGCCGGACTGCGTGGCTCCATCGACAAGCTCCAGGATCCTAACGGTACGCTGGGCGCGCTCATGACCGACCGCAAGCTCTACGAACAGCTGAACCGTGCCATGCTCGGCCTCGAGATCCTGCTCGACGACGTACGCGTTCACCCCAAACGCTACGTTAATCTTTCCGTGTTCGGCGGCAAGGGCAAAACCGAGCCGCTAACTTCGCCCATAGCAAAGGATACCGTTGCGGTTAAGCTCAAATGAAGCGGCACCTCTTTTTCGTCTTCCTCTTACTGATTGGTTTCTGCGCCGGCGCGCAGGATACCACCAAGGTTGTGCACATTCTTGAAGGCACCCAGCGCCAGCGCGTGGAGACCCTCCCCGATGGCACCCAGCTGCAGATCCTTGCTGGCACCGTGGGCGTGCGGCAGGACCGTACCCTTTTTTATTGCGACTCGCTCGTGGTCAATTCGCAAACGAAGATCATGGAGGCGTTTGGCAATATCCGGATCATCGACGACACCACCCGGATCAACGCCGAGTACCTGCGTTACCACACCGACACCCGCTTCGCGGTGCTGCAGCGCAATGTGCGTCTTACGGACGGGCGCAACCGCGTAACGACCAACGAGCTTGAATACGATGTGGCCACCAAGATCGCCACTTATAAGACCGGTGGCCGTGTGCAGGCCGGGAAGTCGGTGATCACGAGCGAGGAAGGCACTTATTATTCCGATACCAAAGACATTTTCTTCAAGCGGAACGTGGAGATGAAGGACCCCTCCACCTATCTCAAAACAGATTCTATTTTTTATAATACGGAAACGAAACTGGCGCGGATGATCACCGACACCTATATCCGCGACAGCAGCGGCCGCGTGATCCGCACCAGGGAAGGCTCGTACAGCGTAGCTACACGCAGCGCGACCTTTACGCAACGAACTTCGATCGAAGACAAGTGCCTGCGCGTGGTGGGCGACCAGATTGCCTCCGACGATGCCACCGGCATCGTGCAGATCGAAGGCCGAGCGGTGCTGATCGATTCCTGCCAGGGCGTCAACATCCTCGCCGACCGGATTTTCGCAAACAAAAAGACGGGCGCTTACCTGGCTACCAAAAAGCCGCTGATGATCATCCGGCAGGACAAGGATTCCATCTTCGTGGCTGCCGACACGCTTTTTTCGGCGCGGCTCACCGACCTGGTGCGCTCGGCCGAGATCCGCCGCCAGGATTCATTGGTTGCTTCCGCCCTGCCCTTGGACAGTACGAAGAAGGATACGGTTGTTATTGCAAAAACTCCAGTGCCGCCACCGTTAAAAGCCAAAAACGGATCAAAGACAAAGCCGCCGGTAGCACCGAAAGCGCCCGACCCGGCGCGCGACTCCGCCAACCGCTACTTCGAGGCTTACCGGAATGTCCGTATTTATTCGGATTCGCTGCAGGCAGTTGGTGACAGTATGTTCTATTCGTTCCGCGACTCGGTGTTCCGGCTTTTCCAGGATCCCGTAGTCTGGAACAAGAAAAACCAGGTGACCGGCGACACGATCTACCTCTTTACAAAAAACAAGAAAGCCGACCGCATCCGGGTATTCAACAACAGTTTCGTAGCCAGCGAAGTGCAGCCGGGCATTTATAACCAGATGAAATCGACGCGTCTTGATGGCTATTTCCGCGATGGCACTATCGATTCGCTCCGCTGCAAGGGATTTGCCGAAACGGTTTATTTTCTCCAGGATAACGACAGCGCCTTCACCGGCATCAACCAGACGAGCGCCGACCTTATGGACGTCTTTTTCGTGAAGGGCGACCTCCAGCGTGTGGTGTACCGCAGCAACGTGGAAGGCACCGTATGGCCCATCCGCCAGAAAAGCCCCAGCGAGCTGCTGCTGAAAGGCTTTGGCTGGTACGATAAACGGCGACCGAAGAGCAAGTACGATCTGTTTCAATAGACCTCTCCCCGCTCAGACCCATCCCCCTGCCAGCGCTACGCGCGCAACCTTCGCCTTCGCTCGGTTGTCCAAAGGGAAGGGGTGACTCTCAGGTAGTTTACTGCTGTTTCGAACAGTCTTCTGTTTAATCCTGATACGAAAGAGCGGATGCCGCAGGCATCCGCTC
>NZ_SJZI01000002.1:166378-499350 GCF_004337505.1 Flaviaestuariibacter flavus
AGGCATCCGCTCTTTTCTTGTATGTTCAATCAGCATTAAGTGTCAAACAGTAATAAATGTCCAACAGAGACACCCCGCTCCGCTTCGGACAGGGGCCGGGGGTGAGGTCTTATCCAAAGAACAGGTAACACAACAATATCGACGCAACAATCCCCACCAGGTCGGCCAGGAGCATGAGCCCAACGGCATAGCGGCTGTTGCGGATGCCTACGGAGCCGAAGTAAACCGCTACTACGTAAAAGGTCGTGTCGGAAGAACCCTGGAGGATGCAGGCAAGCCGCCCGGCGAACGAGTCCGGTCCGAAGGTCTTCATGGTGTCGAGCATCATCCCGCGGGCACCCGATCCGCTCAGGGGCTTGATGAGCGCGGTGGGCAGGCCATCTACAAAGCGCGTATCGGTGCCCAAAGCCGCAAAAAGGTTTTTCATCCCGTTGATCAGCAGGTCGAAGCAGCCGCTGGTGCGGAGCATGGAGATCGCCACCAGCATACCCACGATATAGGGAATGATGCGGATGGCGATGTCGAAGCCCCCCTTGGCGCCTTCCACGAAGGCGTCGAAGACGTCGATCTTTTTATACAGTCCCCCGAGCACCACCACCAGGAACAGCAGCAGGATGATGCCGTTGCTGAGCAGTCCTGAGAAGGTGTCGGCGCTTTTCTGGTCGAGGCCGTGCACATAGAGCACGAGGGCGGTGATGAGTAGCGAAAGCCCGCCCACCCAGGCAAGGATCACCGGCTGAAACAGGTTGATGCGCTGCCGGAAGGCCACCAGGAATAGTGCCGCCATCGTGGCGCAGAAGGTGGCGATCATGCAGGGGATGAAAATGTCGGTAGGCGTTTTGGCGCCAAGGCCGGCACGGAAGGCGATGATTGTAGTGGGGATCAGCGTCAGTCCCGAGGCATGGAGGCACAGGAACATGATCTGCGCGTCGGAAGCGCGGGTTTTGTCTTCGTTGAGCTCCTGGAGGCTTTCCATAGCTTTGAGGCCGAAGGGCGTGGCGGCATTATCGAGGTTGAGCAGGTTGGCCGAAAAGTTCATCATCATATGGCCGACGGCGGGGTGTCCTTTCGGGATACCAGGAAACACGCGGGAGAAGAACGGCCCGATGATCCGCGACAACACCCGGATGCCTCCTGCCCTTTCTGCAATCGACAGCAGGCCCATAAAGAGCGCCATGACCCCCACCAGCGGCAGGATGATGGTCAGCACCGCGCTCTTGGCGGTCTCCACGATGCCATCAACTTTCCGTTCCAACTTCGATTGCACACCGGTATAGGTATACACCTTCAGCTCGCGGTTTTGTGCCTGGAGGAGGCGCACCGAATCGGCCTTCGGATTGTCGGTGAGCAGCACGGTGGCCTTGTGCGCCGAATCGCGGCGGGTATAGCCGTATTCTCTGAGCAGGTCGAAATAGCGGGGCGACAGGTTCTGGGTGGCCGGCGAGCCCACGGTCACATAGGCTACGCTGTCGTAGGCGTCCGACGACTTACCGGTGACCATACGGTTAAAGATGGTGCTGTCGCCCACGATAGCGCGGAAGCCCGCCACAACCACGGCGATGATGATGAATGCCGACCAGATCCTGCTTAGCGCCATAGGGGAAGTGAATTATGGGCGGAAGATAAAGCCAAGATGTCAGATCTTGGATCGCAGATCGCAGATCTGTACTTCCGGCCTGCCGATTCGCGTATCTTTGCGCCCTCAAAAAGATCAGAGATCCGAGATCCGAGATCGAAAAATTCTCTCCGTATGGCTTTACAAGCAGGCATCGTCGGACTTCCGAACGTAGGCAAGTCCACCCTTTTCAACGCCGTGAGCAACTCGGCCAAAGCACAGGCATCGAACTACCGCTTCTGCACCATCGACCCTAACGTGGGTCTTGTGGATGTGCCCGATCACCGCCTGGCCAAGCTCGCCGAGCTGGTGCAGCCCAACCGCGTGGTGCCCACCCAGATCGAGATCGTGGACATCGCCGGGCTCGTGCGCGGCGCCTCCAAGGGTGAAGGGCTTGGCAACAAGTTCCTCGGCAATATCCGCGAGGTGGACGCCATCATCCACGTGATCCGCTGCTTTGAAGATGAAAACATCCTGCGCGACGAAGGCGCCATCAACCCGGTTTCCGACAAGGAAATCATCGATACCGAGCTCCAGCTGAAAGACCTCGAAAGCGTGGAGAAGAAGATCCAGCGCACCGAGAAACTGGCCAAGACCGATCCCAAGATGAAGGCCGAACTGGAAGTGCTCCTGCGCTGCAAGGCACATCTGGAGCAGGGCCGCAACATCCGCGAGCTGGTGATTGGCAAGGAGGAAATGCCGGCCATCGCCGACCTGTTCCTGCTCACCATCAAGCCGGTTCTGTACGTGGCCAACGTCGATGAACCCTCGATGCATACCGGCAACAAGTACTCGGAGGCGCTTAAAGAAGCCGTCAAGGGCGAGAACGCTGAAGTGATCGTGATGAACAACTCCATCGAGGCGCAGATCTCCGAGATGGAAGCCGAGGAAGACAAGCAGCTCTTTATGGAAGAGTACGGTATGAAGGAGCCAGCGCTCGACCGCCTCATCCGTTCGGCATACAAGCTCCTGAAGCTCTATACCTACTTTACCGCGGGTGTGCAGGAAGTGCGCGCCTGGACCATCCATGAAGGCTGGAAGGCGCCCCAGGCAGCCAGCGTGATTCATACCGATTTTGAGAAAGGCTTTATCAAGGCCGAGGTGATCGGCTACGACGACTACGTGCAGTATGGCTCTGAAGCCGCATGCCGCGAAGCGGGCAAACTCCGTATCGAAGGAAAGGAATACATCGTCAAGGACGGCGACGTGATGCACTTCCGCTTCAATGTATAATTGAATATTGGTCTGTTGGTCTATTGGTAATTAGCGAAACTGCGTCCGAAAGACGGTTATACCTGGTTGGTAGGTATGAGATTACAAATAGACCAATACACTAATATACCGATCCACCCGAGTAGGGAATTCCACATTTTGAAACTCCTGCCCCATCCGCGGCGGGAGTTTTCCGTTTAGGCGGCGCTGGTCCGGGAATTTAATAGGAAGGTATAAGTCGCAAGACTTTTAACCTAGACTGGTGGCAGGTAACCGTCCGAATTTTGAGTGTTGTCAACCAAAATAAGTAACCTGCCACAGGGGCCCTCGCAAGAGGGCCCTTTTTTGTACCCGGGAATACCGATTCACCTATTTTTGTAAGCACTTACATAAATGTTTACGGAATGAGTGACTTTTTCAGCCGGATCGGTAAGATGGCCCTGGGTAGCCGGCTGCGGCGCCTGAGCGACCGCGTTTCCGACGAAGCCGCATCCATCTACCAGCTTTATGGCAATGAATTTCAGCCCCGCTGGTTTCCTGTTTTTTACGTGCTCACGGAGCGCGACGGGCAAACGATCACCGGCATCGCCCAGGAGATCGGCCACACCCACGTATCCGTTAGCCAGATCGTGAAAGACCTGGCGAAGCACGGGTACGTAGAGGAGCGTGTAGCCAGCGGCACCGACCGGCGCAAGAACCACGTGTATCTTTCCGAGGCGGGCAAGGCACTTTTCAGCCGCCTGCAGCCGCAGTTTGCCGATGTCAACGATGCCATCGAGGCAGCGCTGGCCGAAACGGACCATAACCTATGGGCAGCCATCGCCGAGTGGGAGCACCTGCTGGAGCAGAAAAGCCTTTTCCGACGCGTGCAGGAGATCCGCAAGCAGCGCGAGTCCGGTGCCGTCCGGATCGTTGATTATAAACCTGAATACAAGGCGGCCTTCCGCGATCTCAACGAGGAATGGATCACGCGGTATTTCCGGATGGAAGCCGCCGACTACGAAGCGCTCGACCACCCGGAGAAAAAGATCCTGGAGCCGGGCGGCTTCATCTTCGTGGCCCTTTACGAAGACGAGCCGGTGGGCGTTTGCGCACTGATGCCGCACCCGCACTTCGAATGGGAGCTGGCCAAGATGGCCGTGTCGCCCAAAGCGCAGGGCAGGAACATCGGCTACCTGCTTGGCCGCCGCGTGATTGAGAAAGCAAAGGAACTTGGTGCCGGCCGGCTTTACCTCGAAAGCAATACCCAGCTGAAGCCCGCGGTCAATCTTTATTACAAGCTGGGATTCCGGAAAGTAACAGGGCGCCCCTCCCCTTACGAGCGTGCCAACATCCAGATGGAGCTCGCGCTGTGATTGGTTAATTGGTCTATTGGTAAGCATGCGCTACGAATGCGTGAGAAAGTCCGAATGTTCAGATTCTTTACCAATTACCAATTACCAATAGACCAATAGACGAATAGACCTTTCCTCAGAACAGCGCCCGCACGCTCGCACGGCCGATGTGCACCGTCTTGCTCGCACCGGCCTGTCGTCCTTCGTACTGGAAATTCATCTCGATGTTTTTCAGGATGCGTTTCGAGAAATCGAGTGCCCACTGGTAGTTGCGCCCCGGTTGCAGGCCTTCGAGCATGATGTAGCTCACGGTTGTATTGGCCGGAAACGGGTAGGCGATGTTGCTGAAGGTAAAGCGCCCGTTGATGGAGCTGTTCTGCAGCACGTTGTACTTCGTCTCAAGGTTCACCGAATGGATCTGCGAACGCTCGCCGCCATACACCGCACTGTTGTTGCGGAGATCATATTTGTAGCCCGCCTGCAGGCGGAAGGTGCTGCGGTACAGGTAGGTAAGCGAAGGCTCCGCGCTTTGCACATCGATCTGGTAATTCCGGTTGTCGAAGCTGGGCGTAAACAGGCTGGTGCTGCCCGCCTTGGTGTTCAGGTTGGCGGTAAACGAAGGACTCAGGTTCCAGCGTAATTTGAGTAGCCAGTCGTTCACCCGGCGGCTTTCATAACCATACGTGAGCAGGTTCTTGCTATTGCTTTGCAGGTTGCTCAGGTCGGCGCCCCACTTCGTGGAAAAGCGGTTAAACGAAACCGTATTGTTCAGCGCCGTTTGCCCCGTGATAAGGCCGGTATCCTGCAGGTTGTATTTAAACGGATTGAAATCCACGTCGCCTTTCGCAATGCCCTTTTTCGATTTCTGCAAAGCCGTCTGCCAGGAAAAGCGCGATACGAAGCTACCCTTCTGCGTGCCTTCGAAAAGGCTGCGCGGGGTAAACTGGAGCGAATAGTTAAGCGTGGTGTAATTCGCCTTGATGAATTCGTTGGTGGGAATGAAGATGCGGATCCACTTCGCCTGGTCGGGAAACTGCGATATTTCGAACTCGTTGAGCTGCTGGATGCCGTCGCCGTTATAATCGTTCCAGGCATATTCGCCGCGGCCCGGCGGAACTTCATAATAGGTGATGTCGCGGCGCTGCTCCTGTCCGGAGCCCACTTCGTACAACACGTTGCCCGTGATCAGTCCCCTGAATTCATTAATCGAATACTCGGCACGCCCGAGGACGGTGCGGTCTTTTTTCTGGTTGGATACCTTATCGTTGAACACCTCCAGTTGGCGGAAGCTGGTGTTGAGCACCAGCTGGTGGTGCTCGTTGCCAAGCAGCTCCGCGCCGAAGTTGACATTGTAGCTGCGGTCGCCCTTCACCAGCGTTTGCGCAAAGGGATACTTGTCGGCACGTGTAAAAAACGTAACCGTATACCGGTTCTTCCGACGCTCGTCGGTCTTCAGGTAGGCCGTCCAGGTGTCGAATGAAAAGCTGGTGTTGACCACCGTGTCTTTCTCGCGGCTACGCACCTCGTTTTGCTCCAGCGCATACCGCACGCCCAGTTTCAGGTTGCCCCAACTATTAAGCGTCTTACTCACATCCACCACCGGGCGCAGGAAGCGGCCATGCTGCAGGCTGTCGTTAAAGGCCGTCAGCGAAAACTGGTTGGCGAAAGTCCAGCCGCCAAGTATAAAGTTGTGCTGCACCAGGTTCTGCAGGCCACGGTAGTGCGCACCGCGGTTGTACGACATCAGCTGGTAGCTGAGGCTGTGCTCACGCTTATCTTTCAGCTGCGCGGTAAATCGCGCTATAGTCTCGTCGGCGGCCACGAAGGCCGTGTTGAGCGGCAGGCCCCATTCGCGGCTGAACTCCACGTAGCGCAGGCGTTCCAGCGGGCGGAAGCGTGCCTGAACGTGCTCGAGGTCGACAGCTGTATTCAGCTGCAGGCCACGGGCGCTGCTCAGGCGGCTGGTGTTGGCGTATTGCACGCGCCCGGCAAAGCCGCGGTCGTCGGCGGCATCTTTGGTGGAGAACGTGTTGGCGCTGTAATCGCTCATGCCCACCTCCGTTTTAAGCGTATTGCGCGCATCGATGGCCCAGTCGGCCGCAAGGCTTACCACCTGTTGCTTCCGGGGCGTCACGAGCCGCGTTACGGGCTCGAAAGATCCCTGGCGCTTCCCCGTCAGCGGATCGGGCGCCACGTATTCGTACACTTTGCCGTTGGCGCCGTTGAGCAATGGGCGATAGTTGCCATTGCCAATGCCTACATCGGTAAAAGAAAGCGCATACATCGCCACCGCCGGGTCGGTTGAATAACGGTAAAAGGAATCTGCGCCACTCACCGCAAGCACCCGCTCGTACAGAATCCGGTTCGCCGAAAATGTATCGCGCACAATGGCCGGGTAAAACGCCTTGTCCACACTATCACCCACATTCGACAGGAAGCGCTTCATATTGTCGTCAAGCGTCTGGTTGATGCCCGAGTTCTTCGCATCGGCATTCTGAAAGGCGCCTATCCGTACCTGCAGGCGGTCATTCAGGTTGAGCGTCTGGTAGGCATACAGGTTCGAGTTGAGAAAGTTGCGGTCGGCATATTCAAACTCGATCTGGATCCGTGAGTCTTTTGAAATAAGGTGCTTCGGTGTAAACGTGACTTCCGCTGTGTTGTAGTTGATTACATAGTCCTGGTCCTCCCCTCTTTGCAACAGCACGCCGTCGAGAAATACGCGTTCCGAGTTGGCCAGCACAATGAAGAAGAATTCGTTGTTGGCACCCTGTAAGCGAAACGGACCCTGGTTGCCTTCCAGCTGCAGCTCCGGGCGCGTTTGCGCATCGATGATGTTCCGGTGAAACTTTCCCTTCGCAATCGATCCGCTCACCAGCGAGGTGGCCTTGTTGCGTGCCCCGACATTGTAATTTGTCTGGAACGTGACGCCCTGCAGGCGCTTGTAGAAATTGAGGAAATACAGGTTGTTCTGCCGCAGGTCGATATCGCCGAGGTTAAGTTGCCAGTTTCGTTTTTTGAATTGAAGAAACACCTGGTCGAACTCATTGAGTTGCTGCGTGGTGCCATCCGGCTGTATCGGGATATTGTTGTCGGAAATGGCGGCCGCGATCTCGATTGAATCCGCCAGGTAGCCGCTTAGCTGCAGGTTGAAGTTCGAATTCACCACCGCATCCTGCGCATTACCAAAGGCAATACCCCGGCCAAACGAACCATTGTATTGCAGGTTTCCAAACTGAAATAGTCCCTTTCCTTCCTGCTCGCGCCCCTCGTCGAATGTAAAGGGCCGCAGGTAGGAAAAATGACGGATGCTGTCGTAATCCAGGTGACGGGCATAGGCATTGAGCCGGAAAGGAAATACCCGGTAGCGCAGCTGCACCGAGTCGCCCGCGGGCTTTTGCTTCCAGAAAAGCACCGAGCGCACCAGGTCGACGCGGTACGCGGAGTCAGGCACTCCTTCCACCCGCAAGGTACCCGGCACGAGGCTGAGGCTATCGATCCGGAGGGTATCGCCCGCCAGGGCCATCGTTTTCTGCCGCAGGTTGGAGGCCGGCAGCTGCGCGCGCGCCACTCCCCCGAGGAGCAGCAGCAAGAGCAGGAAAATCCGGTGTGTTCGGGGCAAAGGGAGGGCAGTTTAAAGCAGGGTAAAATTCCGACTTTTCAGGGGAATGAAATGTTAAGGGAGAATAAGGAAAGAAGTTGGTACGCTAAGGAGAAATTTAAAAGGTCCCACCTGCGGCGGGACCTTTCAATTGTATTCCTTATTAGCGAAACGCTTATTCAACTTCTTTTCTGAGCGGTTCAAAACGCTACTTTTTCCTTCAAAACCTTATTTCTCGCTCGCCAGCCCTGCAAACAGGTACTCCTTGTGCATCAGCGAGATGTTGGTCACCGAGATCTCTTTCGGGCAAACCGCCTCGCAGGCACCGGTAAAGGTGCAGGAGCCGAAGCCTTCCTTGTCCATCTGGTCAACCATGCTCAGCACACGCAGCTTGCGCTCGGGCTCGCCCTGGGGCAGCAGCGCCAGGTGGGCCACCTTGGCGGCGGTGTAGAGGGATGCCGACGCATTCTTACAGGCCGCCACGCAGGCGCCGCAGCCGATACAGGCCGCCGCCGCGAAGGAGGCGTCCGCCCTTTCTTTTTCGATGGGAAGTGTGTTGCCGTCTACCGCGTTGCCGGTGTTTACCGAAACGAAGCCGCCGGCCTGCACGATGCGGTCGAACGACGAGCGGTCAACCGCCAGGTCTTTGATCACGGGGAATGCCTGTGCGCGCCACGGTTCTACCACGATGGTGTCGCCGTCTTTGAATGCACGCATGTGGAGCTGGCAGGTGGTGGTGGCATGCCAGGGGCCGTGGGGACGGCCGTTGATGTGCATCGAGCACATGCCACAAATACCCTCGCGGCAGTCGTGGTCGAAAGCGATCGGGTCTTCGCCCTGCTCGATGAGGCGGTCGTTGAGTACGTCGAACATTTCGAGGAAAGACATTTCGGAAGAGATATCCTTCACTTCGTAGGTCTTGAATCCGCCGGCCGTGTTCTTATTTTCCTGACGCCATACTTTGAGCGTCAAATTCATATTGTAGTGTTCCATTCTTCAGGGTTTAAAGGAACGTCAAATAGGTTGCTTTCAGGATGACCGCGCCGGAGCGCGACCAGGTTATTTGTAGGAGCGCTGGCTCGGCTTCACTACGTCGTAGCGCAGTTCTTCCTTGTGGAGCTCCCACTCGTGCTCGCCTTTGAGCTGCCACGCGGCCACGTACATGAACTTATCGTCCTGGCGCAGGGCCTCGCCTTCCTCCGTCTGGTATTCCTCGCGGAAGTGACCGCCGCAGCTTTCTTCGCGCTGCAGCGCATCGAGGCACATCAGCTCACCCAGCTCGATGAAGTCGGCAACGCGGCCCGCTTTGTCCAGCTCGGGATTGAAGTCGTTGATCTTGCCGGGAATGCGGATATCGCTCCAGAAGATTCTTTTCAGCTCGCGGATCTCCTCGATGGCTTCGCGAAGACCTTGGGCATTGCGGGCCATGCCGCACTTGTCCCACATGATCTTACCGAGGCGCTTGTGCATGCTTTCCACCGTGTGTTTACCCTTGATGTTCATGAGGCTTTCGAGGCGCTCCCGCACATTCTTTTCGGCTTCTTCAAAGGCCGGGTGGTCGGTCGGGATCGCGTTGACGCGGATCTCGTCGGCCAGGTAGTTACCGATGGTGTAGGGGATCACGAAGTAGCCGTCGGCCAGGCCCTGCATGAGGGCGGAGGCACCGAGGCGGTTGGCGCCGTGGTCGGAGAAGTTGGCCTCTCCGAGGGCATAGAGGCCCGGGATGGTGGTCATCAGCTCGTAGTCGACCCAGAGGCCGCCCATCGTATAGTGCACCGCGGGATAGATGCGCATCGGAACCTCGTAGGGGTTCTCGCCGGTGATCTTTTCGTACATGTCGAAGAGGTTGCCGTACTTCTCCTTCACTACCTCCTTACCAAGCTTGGTGATGGTGGCGGCGTCGGCATTGGTGAGGCTTTGCTTCGAGGCTTCGATCTTGCCGTAGCGCTGGATGGCGTCGGCGTAGTCGAGGTAAACGGCCTGCTTGGAGGAGCCCACGCCATAGCCGGCGTCGCAGCGCTCTTTGGCGGCGCGGGAGGCCACGTCGCGGGGAACGAGGTTACCGAAGGCCGGGTAGCGGCGCTCCAGGTAATAGTCGCGCTCCTCTTCGGGGATCTCCGAAGCCTTGCGGTTGTCGCCCTTCGCTTTCGGCACCCAGATGCGGCCGTCGTTGCGGAGCGATTCCGACATGAGCGTCAGCTTCGACTGGTGCTCGCCCGTTACGGGGATGCAGGTCGGGTGAATCTGCGTCATGCAGGGGTTGCCGAAGAAGGCGCCTTTTTTATGTGCTTTCCAGGCTGCCGTTACGTTGGAGCCCATGGCGTTGGTGGAGAGGTAGAAAACGTTGCCGTAGCCACCGCTGCACAGAAGAACGGCGTGGCCGAAGTGACGCTCCAGCTCGCCCGAAACGAGGTCGCGGGCGATGATGCCGCGGGCTTTGCCGTCGATCATCACCAGGTCGAGCATCTCATGGCGGGTATACATCTTGACGTTGCCGAGGGCCACCTGGCGCTCGAGGGCCTGGTAGGCGCCGATGAGCAGCTGCTGGCCGGTCTGGCCGGCGGCGTAGAAGGTACGCTGCACCTGTGTGCCACCGAAGGAGCGGTTCGAGAGCAGGCCGCCGTATTCGCGGGCAAAGGGAACGCCCTGGGCCACACACTGGTCGATGATGTTGCGGCTTACGTCGGCGAGGCGGTATACGTTGGCTTCACGGGCGCGGTAGTCGCCACCCTTGATGGTGTCGTAGAAAAGGCGGAACACGGAGTCGCCGTCGTTCTGGTAGTTCTTGGCGGCGTTGATACCACCCTGTGCCGCGATGGAGTGTGCGCGGCGGGGGGAATCCTGGAAGCAGAAAGCCTTTACCTTGTAACCCAGCTCGCCGAGGGTGGCGGCGGCGGAGGCGCCGGCAAGACCGGTGCCCACAACGATCACCTCCAGCTTGCGCTTGTTGGCGGGGTTCACCAGCTTCACATGGCTTTTATAATCTTCCCATTTCTTCTCGAGGGGGCCGGCAGGGATTTTTGCGTCGAGCATAGTGCTTATTTCTGGGTTCGAAATTTCGTTCTTCTATTTTACACGCTTCGCGCGGCTTTGTTCATTGCGGCGGGCGTTTTGTGGGAATCCTGGTGCTTGTTGCAGCGCATCGTTGCCGGGCGCCGCCAACGGAGCACCGGTTAGTTGAAAGGCGATACCCACCCGAAATACATGGCGAGCGGCATCAGCGCGAACAGGACGCACACGATCACCGTAAAGCCGTAGCCAAGACTGCGCAGCAGCGCGAGGTACTTTTTGTTGTTGACGCCCAGCGAGCGGAAGGCGCTGTGAAATCCGTGAAAGAGGTGGAAGGCCAGTGCGCCAACGCCCACCAAATAAAGGATCACTACCCACTCTTGCTGGAACACCTCGTACATGCGTCCGTACAGGTTGTGCACCATCACGGGATGGCCTTCGTAGGATATCTCCTCGAGACCGGTGATGCGCGAAGGCACCCAGAACTGGGCCACGTGGATGACGAGGTAAATGAGGATGAGTGTGCCGAGGATGGCCATGCTGCGGCTGTACCACTTGGAGCCGCGGTTGCCCAGGGCAATGTTGTAACCCTGCTTGCGGCGGGCCCGGTTCTTCGCCTCGATCATATAACCCTGAACAACGTGCAGGATGATACCGGCAAAAAGACCGAATTCAAGGATGCGGATCACGAGCGAATTGCCCATGAAAAAGGCCGCGCGGTTGAACATCGACCCGTTGTCGTTTTCGTTAAACCACTTGAGGTCGTTGAAGATGCAGGCGTTGAGTCCCACATGCACCACGAGGAAGGAAATGAGGAAAAGCCCCGTGAGCGCCATAACGAATTTCCTACCTACAGCAGATGTGAAGAAGTGCGACCATTTCATAATCAGTCAGAGGGGGATTGAAAATTTGCGCAAAGGTACACCCCGATCATTAAAAAAACAGAACGTAGTGAAAATGAAATCGGTGCAGTAATGTGTATTTGGGACACGAAAAGGGGCGGCGCGCCCGAGAGAAAGAACGCAGATCCCGCAGCGGAATACGCAGATTGGTTATGATTTATTATGATTGGCTGACGCCGGCAACGTTATCCGCGTAAATCATAAGGATCATAAAAAATCAGCGTTCTTTCTCTCATCAAAGCGACAACCGCTTCTCCAGCTCGTCGTCGATCTTTTTGAAGAGGTGGAACGGCTTGTAGGTACGCCAGTTGGAGATTTCCATCAGCTCCACGTAATAGTTGATCTTTGCTTTTTTGAAATCGTGCTGCGTGGCTTCGGGCATGTTGAGGCAAACCACCCAGCCGTTCTCGTCGCTTACCTCCTCATGCCACTCCTCGTAATAGTCGCGGTCGCCGCTATGAAACATCAGCACGTTTTCGGCGATGAGGATGAACTTATAAATACCTTCTTCCTCGAACTTGTCGATGACATCCCGCTTAAGAGTCATGATGTCGTTTTCAATCGCGTCGTTCCATTCGCCGATCAGCTCGAGTACCACGTAATTTTCTTCGTAATCGGCCTGCAGCACTTTCATATACAGCGTGCGCGATCCGAACTCATCCCACTGTGGGTGGATATAGTAATTGTACACCGTCTGGCTGAACTCGAACTCGGAGTATTGCCGCTGGTAAAAGGGCGAGCGCTCGTCTTCCTCGCTGGTGTAGATGTGCCGCCAATTATAAAATGGTTCAATGTCGTGCATCAGTTCAATGTGGTAATGCGGTGATTCGGTAATGTGGTAAAAGCAAGTACAAAGTTCCGCACTGGCCGCAAACCCTGTGCGTTCCGATCACCACATTAACACATTATCACATTACCGCATTACATTTTCATGCCATTTCCTTATGATACCGTACCAGTCCGTCCATCGGCTTCTGCAGCACGGTTCCGAGTTCGAATTCATAGGAGGCGCACAGTTCTTTCAGCTTGTCGCGGAAGCCCCAGGCCACGGATCCGACAAAGCCCACGGGGTATTTCCAGATCTCGGGGTATTTGTTCAGGTGCTGGAAAAAGAAATCGTTGAGTCCGTCTTCAATGATGTTTTCAATCATGTAGTGGTCGCGGTTTTCGGCCAGGAAGATGGCAAAAGACGCGAGGTAGCGGTTGGGCATGGGCTGTTTGTACACGTGGTCGAGGATTTCCGAGGCCGTAGTGGTGAAGCGGGCATCGAAACGCGAGCGGAGGTCTTCGTCAAACGTATTGTACAGGAAATACTGCAGCACCTTGCGGCCCAGGTAGGCGCCCGAGCCCTCGTCGCCGAGCACGTAGCCAAGCCCCGGGCTGTTGCGGGTGATCTTTTTTCCGTTGTAAAAGCAGGAGTTGGAGCCGGTGCCGAGGATGCAGGCGAGCCCCTTCCCGGAGCCGCATACAGCGCGTGCCGCGGCCAGTAGGTCGGTTTCCACCTCGATCCGGGCCCCGTCAAATACCTGCTTCAGGCAGGCCTTTACCCGGCGGGCATTGTCGGGGTTGGCGCAGCCCGTACCGTAATAAAAAACCTGCTCGGGCGTTTTCCCCTTAAGCTTCGGCAGCAGCTCGCCGCGGAGCAGGTCTACGAGCGCCTCGTTGGAGAGGAAATAAGGACTGATGCCCTGGGTGAGCACCGATTTGGTTTTACCGTCGTGGAGCAGTTTCCATTCCGACTTGGTGGCGCCGCAATCCGCGATAAGGGTGGTGACCATGACGTAGGAGGCTTAAAGGTTGTTGTAAAATCTTCACTCAACGGCGCAGTAGGGCTGAATTGGCCTAATTTGCAACCGTTTAGCAAATGTAACCGACAAGATGAGGAATAAAAAATTGCAGGTCTGGCTGCCGCTGATCTTCTCGATCGTGATGATCATCGGTATGTTTTTCGGGTTCCGCCTGCACCAGCAAACGGGCTCGTCGAAAGGACTGTTCGCCCGCGAGCAGCGCAGCACCCTGCAGGAAGCCATCGACCTGATTCGCAATAAGTATGTCGACAAGGTAAAGATCGACTCACTTCAGGACAACGCCATGGACGGGCTGATGAACCAGCTCGACCCCCACTCCGTTTATATTCCCAACCGCGACGTGGCCGAGGCCAACGAAGACATCACCGGGAATTTCCAGGGCATCGGCGTTGAGTTCAATATTTTTGAAGACACCGTAAACGTGCTGTACGTAGTGCCGGGCGGTCCTTCCGATAAGGCGGGCCTTCAGATCGGCGACCGCATCACGCATGTGGACGACAAAAGCGTCGTCAGCAAAACCCTTCCTTCCGAAGACATCCGCCGCATGATCCGCGGCGAAGGCGGCACCAAGGTAAAGCTTACCGTTTGGCGTGCGGGCACCATCCAGTATTTCTACGTGGTGCGCGGCACCATTCCCCTCCCCTCGCTCGACGCCGCCTATATGCTCGATGGGCAGACCGGCTATATCCGCCTCAACAAGTTTTCCGAAACCACCTACCGCGAGTTCATGCGGGCCATGGAAGAGCTCCAGGGTAAAGGCATGAAAGCCCTCATGCTCGACCTCCGCGGCAACGGTGGCGGGCTCGTGCAGCAGGCCGTCAACATCGCGGATGAGTTTATCGCCGGCGACCAGATCATTGTTTATACCCAGGGCACCAACTCCGACCGGCGCGACTACCGGGCCTCTAAGGACGGCATTTTCGAAACCGGCAAGCTGGTGGTACTGGTGGATGAGCTTACTGCCTCGGCATCCGAGATCCTGGCGGGCGCCCTGCAGGACCTCGACCGTGCTACCATTGTGGGCCGCCGCACGTTTGGCAAAGGCCTCGTGCAGGAGCAATACCCCCTTTCCGACGGTTCGGCCATCCGCCTTACGGTGGCACGCTATTTCACCCCGCTCGGGCGCAGCATACAGCGCCCCTACGACAAAGGCCGTAAGGTGTATATGGAAGAGGTCATCGACCGCTACCGCAGCGGTGAGATGATCAATCCTGATTCGATCCACCAGAAGAAAAGCGAGGTGTTCAAAACCAAGGGCGGGCGAACCGTTTACAACGGCGGAGGCATCACCCCTGATGCTTTTGTGCCGATCGATACGAGCTCTTTCACCCAGAATATCACCAAGCTCTACCTCGACGGGCGCTTCAATAATTACGTTTACCTCTACTATATGGATCACCGCAAAGAGCTGTCGGCGTTCCGGACGCCGGGCGAATTCACCCGCGGCTTTGCCGGCAGCGAGGAAGCCTGGCGCGGTCTGGTGGAGTATGCCGTCAAAGACAGCGTGAACCTGCGCGTGGTGCCCGAAAAGGACAAGCGCGAGGTGCAGCGGCGCATCCGTGCCTACCTGGCCCGCCTCCGCTGGCGTACGCAGGGCTTCTACGAAGTCTCCAATAGCGGCGACCCCGTGGTGACACGGGCAAAGCAGCTGCTTGAGCCGTGAGTCGTGAATCGTCATTCGTGAATGCTGATGCCTGACTACGAAGAAAGGATGCCAAAGGCATCCTTTCTTCTTTTTCCGCGCATCGCGGATTCACGATTGACGAACTCACCGGAACAGGTCCGGGTTCTTATCCATCGCCTTTTTCTCGATCGAGTAAGAAGCCAGCAGGCCGCCGCCGCCGCCGAGGGCGATCAGCGAGAAATACAACGGCTCGGGGTTCATGTTCTTACTTCCGTAGGTATCGATGAGGTAGGCGATCAGCAGGCCCAGTCCGGCGCCCATGATGAACAGGCCTGCCTTCAGGCTATTGTATGGGCGTGGTGAGCGGGGGTCCTTGCCCTTTTCGAGGATGGCGAGGTTCTCGCGGGTACGCAGGTAAAAGATCCCGAAAACCATAGCAGTAGTCGTGATGAAAAGCGTAATAGGCACCAGGTTGTGGTCCATATAAAATCGTTTTTGAGGGTTATTGATTTCCGACCGTCTGTGAATGGGACTACCGCATGCATTCCCGGGTTACAGCCCATTCCCGATCGTGTTCGGATATTAGGACTACAGCCGGGTCGGACCGGTTACAGGCATTTCAAAAATAAGCATCAGTGCGACAGCAGGGCCGACGGAAGTGCCAGCTCTACCCGGTAGTGCAGGATCACGTCGTCGTTGCAGCGGAGGTGCAGCCATTCCACCCCCGGCGTGGCCACCCAGGTGTAGGTGAGCTTCCGCGACGGGTAACGGTCGCGGGGTTCGAGGAAAACTTCGTTGAGGCGCGTAGACCCGGGGCCTGGCTCCAGTGCGGAGCCGGAAGCGATCATCCCCGCTGCGAGCTCGGTTTGCAACGACACCTGCAGGCGCACCGTGTCGCCGGGTGCGGGACGCAGCACGCCCACTACCGGGCTGATGGCGGCAATGCGGTACTTCAGCGCCGCCTGCGTTCGGAATGGCCCATGCCGGAACTCTCCGGGGGCGGGTGGTTGCGGCAGCAGCGACCAGCGCAGATCTTCCGGAAAATGGCTGCCGATAAACCGCGCAGGGTCGGGAAAGAAATAGGTTTCGTCAAGAGCCGTAACGAACTCATCGGAGCCATTGCGGAAATAGCCGGCGCCCCAGGTGGCATCGAGTAACTGCCAGGCGCTATCCACCCATACGGCATTCCAGGAGTGGTTCGGGCCGAAGCTCCGGTCGCTGCGGTCGTATTCGTTGCGCGCATAGCCGGTAACCAGCACCGACCGGATGCCGGCATAGCGGCAAAGCGTGTTGAACAGGCGGGCATAGCCTTCGCACACCCCCTCCCGGTCGCGCAGTACCTGCCAGGCGATCCGCTCGTCGAGTGCCAGCCCGTCGAGGGCTGTGTCGCGCAGGGACGCAGCGCGGCGCGGCGAACGGAGCCGGTAGCGGATATTGGCGGTAACCCAACGGAAAAAGGCGCGCGTTTTCTCGCGGTCGCTTTGCAGGCCGGCAGTGAGCAGGCGCGACAGCGAGTCGGGCGAGGGAGCGCCGCTTACCGAAAGTGCAAGGCGGTCGGCCGCTTCCCACTGGGCGCGGCTCCGGCCTATGCCGGCAAGCAAAATCAATATGGAGAGGAAGACCCGCACGGTTATATGTACAAATTTCGGAATATATAATTTCCGTTGTGCAGGATTAACCGTCATGGCAAAAAAAAGCTGCCGCAAATAATTGCAGCAGCGAATCTATAAAACAAACGGGTATCGAATTAGCGGAATACTTCGTTCCAGAAGGCTTTCATGTCGTTCCAGGAGGCCGTATCGGCGGCCCCGTTGTAGCGGATCGGCATATTGAACTTCTGCCCGGTAGGTGTCGCAGCCGGGTTGGTGAAAGCGTGGGTGGCGTCGGGGTATACCTTGTCGGTATGCCGGATGCCGAGGCTGTCGAGGCGTTTGCGGAAGGCTTCGTATTTCTCCATCGGCACAAAGGAGTCGGCCGCTCCCTGACAGATCAGCACCGCGCCCTTGTAGGCATCTTTTGCCCAGGGCTGGCCAGGCTCGGGATAATCGCCGTGGAAAGAAACAACGCCGCGGAAGGGCATGCCTGCCCGGGCGCCCTGCAACACGGCCGATCCGCCGAAGCAGTAACCCATGGCCCCGAGGCGGGCGGTATCGGTCTCGGTGCGGCTTTTCAGGTAGGTGGCAGCGGCCTCGAGGCGCTCGGTAAACAGTGCCGGGTTGGTATAGAAAGGCATCGCCAGTTCCTGGGCCTGCTTCGGGTCGGCGGCGATCCTGCCGTCGCCGTACATATCAAGAGCGATAGCCGCATAGCCAAGGCCGGCAAGCTGGCGGGCACGGCCGCGTGCATAATCATTGAGTCCCCACCATTCCGGCACTACGATAACGGCCGGCCGGCGCCCGGTTTTGGAGGAATCGAAATAAAGAAAGGAATGGAGCGTGGTGCCTCCGCTGCGCAGGTTAACGGCCTCCTCGCGGATGCCCGGGCCCTGCGGAGCCGCGGTAGAGGCGTCGTGCTGTTCGCTGTTACCACAGGCGGTCAGCAGCAGTAAGGCAAATGCGGAAAAAAGTCCGGTCAGACGAAAATACATACAGCAAAAGTTTTTAATCCAATCAACACTAGATCCGGTTTAAAGTTGGGAAAAAAAACCGGCTTTCAGAAGGGTTTGCGCCCGGCGGTGGAAAAAAAGTTAACAACGATACAACGGAGCGCGTCCGGGACGCATCTTGGGATAAAGCCCGGTGTCGCTATCTTTATGATAACAAGCATGCTATGAAAAAACTTTTCCTGTTGCTTCTCTCCGCCCCTCTTTTTGCCGCCGCCCAGGACAGTACGGTTGCCTGTAAGCTGCGCACCGAACGCGACCCCTATACGAAAGAGGTACGCCTCTCCACCGGCGCGTTGCGCATCGGCAATTACCAGGTAACCGGTGAGGCCAGCGCCAAGGAAATCGACCTGTTTATCAACCTTACCGGCACCGGCGCCTGCTTTAACGACCAGTCGCAGGTATCGGTCACCTATACCGGCACCCGCCTGAAGAACAGCTATAAAAACGGCGGCACCATGAACTGTGACGGCTTTTTCCACCTCATTTTCCGCAACACTCCAGAAACGCAATACAGCCTGCGCAAGCTGGTTGACCAACGGATTGCCACGCTTACCTTCGGTACCGATAAAAACGCTACGGTGATCACCCTCACCGAAGATCAGAAAGACATCGTGCAACAGGCGTTCCGCTGCCTGGCTACTGAGGCGAAAGGACTGATCCCTCCGCAGTAAGGTTCAGGAAACGGGAATCGTCGATCGTAAATGCCGATACCTGATTACGACGAAAGGATGCCATCGGCATCCTTTCGTCGTAACCGCGCATTGCGCATTCGCGTTTCAAGCCTAACAGCGGTCATAACGGTCACGGATGTATTCGCGGATCTCGTCGCGATCGAAGCCGACTTCCTGCACGGCGGTAAGTACATCCTGAACAGGTAGTTTTAATTTACGGGCAAGCTCGGTGATCTGGAATTCTACGGATCCGGGAACGCCGAAACGGTCGTTGCTGGAAAGATAATGGGCTTGGTTATACATGTCTTGGTGTTTGACGGTACCAATCCGAAAACTGTGCCGCCACCCGCACCCCATCCGGTGGCCTCCGCCGGTGGGAGGCGCTAACAGGGCGAAAGCAGCTTAACAAACCTTTGCCGATATTTTTTCCCGTTTTGCCGACAAGAATTATCCCCTCACCCCGGGCCGGCGTAACTTTGGCGCGTCGCTTAAATGCCTCGTGTAAAATCCTGCATCATGAAAAAGTACTTCTCGGAAAAGAATGCGCTGACGGTTATGGTTTGCCTTTTCTGTTTCATCAGTTTCGTCATCGCGCTTGCCGTAAAGCAGTCGCTCTGGGAGAGCATCGCCTTCGCCCTTGCTTTCAGCTTTGCCGTGGAAACGCTTTGCCACCGCACCCGTGAAAATCAACGTTCCTGATTTCTTTAAATAGAAAAAGGAAAGCCGCCCATTTCGGGGCGGCTTTCCTTTTTTCACACCGGCCGTATCAATGAACCTGGTAGCTCTGTAATTCCGAGTTGGTACGGATATCCTGGGTGCCGGAAGTAGCGTTGGAGCGGATCGCGATCACACCCACGCCTTTCGCGGAAAAGAAATTATAGCGGCCGGCAACCCCGATGAACGGGTAGCTGAGCTCAAAGTAGGAATGGATCACCTGGCGGTAGGTAATGCCATTGAGGGTCATGGTAAGATCCCGCGCAACCACCTGGCCATTGATGGTACCGGTGATCCCGTTCGGCGTTCCGGCAACCGAGGTCCACGTTGTACCCACCGGTGCATCCTTGAGGTAAAAGAAATCCATCGGACCAACGTTGGGAACCCATACGGCGTAGTGGTAGTCGGTTGTGTTGTGCATGTAATAAAGCGTATCAACACCGGTCGGGTTGGGTACTGTGGAAGTAAGCGACAGACCCGTAAAAGTCGACCCGTTGAGCGTGCGTGTACGGGTGGAAACGGTTTGCGTGGAGCTGCCACCTGACGCTGAATCCCGGAACTTCCAGGTATTGGTGAGCACGAGCGGCATATAGCTCGAATCTGTGACCGTCGTGCTGCCGCCGCCGCCCGATCCGCCTGTGCCGCCCGATCCGCCTGTGCCGCCCGACCCGCCGCTGCCACCACTCCCGCCCGTACCGCCGGAGCCGCCACCGGGAGGCGTTACCGGTACTACCGGGTTGTTATTGGTCGTTGTAGGGTTCGGATCTAAAACTTCTTTCTGGCAGGCCACCAGGGATAAAAGCAGCAGTACGCCAAAAATAGAGCGGGTGTTCATGTGCGTTTGGTTGAACACCGAAGGTAGCAAAGCGGGCCGGTATTCCCCGGCATTAGTCGCGAAACTCCTGTGCGATCATCAACCCGTAGAGGCCGCCGTCGAGCACGCCGATCCCGACACGGCCAAAGCCATTATGGAGAATATTGGCCCGGTGCCCCGGCGAATTCATGAGGCCGCGGTGGCAGATCAGGAGGGTCTGGCCCAGGGCGAGGTTCTCCCCTGCCGTCAGAAAGCGCACGTTGGCCGCCCCCATCCGGTCGAAGGGGTCTTTTTTCTCGGGAGTATAGTGCGAGAAATAGCCGCGGGCGAACATATCGCGGGCATGCGCGCGGGCAACAGCGGTCATTTCGGGATCGGCTTTGAGCGGTGCCAATCCGGCCTTTGCCCGCTCCTCGTTCACCAGCTCGAGCATCCGTGCCTCCAGGTCCGTGCGGGTCTTCGGGTCTTTCACGGTGAAGTGCAGCTTCACGGTCTCATTGGGCGCTACCTCGGTACCCACATGGGTCATGCTGCGGCGGATAGCATCGTCGAAGATGGGCGCGAGCCGGCGGTTGGCCCACTCGGCTTCGTTTGAGAGAAGGCCGGCAATATTACTTTTCTGCGTGGCTGCCGACAGGGTTTCGGAAATGGGTACCGTAAGCAAAAGCCCGGCAAGCAGGGTGGCATAAATGGCGCCGTTGATCAGCCCCGGTAGGAGCCCCAGGGCCCGGTTGACCGGCTTGCGGTCGAAGGACCGGAACCGCTCCAGGATCCGGTTGGTGACCCAGCTGCTCACGAGGCGAACGGCCAGCACAATGATAATAAAGCTCAGTGGCTGCAGCCAGATGCCGATACCCGGAATAAACCGTTCGAGAATCACTGCCAGCGCCGGGTAAGCCAGGTAACCGGTAAAAAGGCTGAGCGTCCAGCCCAACAACTCGAGGGCGCCAACGAGAAAACCCCGCTGGAAGCCCGACCAGACGGCCGCTGCCACGACTAAGACCAGGATGATGTCGACAAGGTTCATTGGGGTGTTTTGTAGGCCAGCATACGCCCTTATAGACAAAATAAGATGCCAGAAAGGTTTTACGAGTTGGGATTTTGGATATTAAATGAATAGGGCGGCGTGCAGCACTTACGCGGAGAACCGGATCATAAAAACAGGACGGAAACCCCCGGTTTCATTGCGGCAACACGATCCGGAAGGTTGCGCCCTGCCCCGGCCCGGAAGACGCTTCGATCCGGCCTCCGTGGTTTTCCACCACCTTCCGGCAGATGGCCAGTCCGAGACCGGTGCCCTCGTAATCCTTGTGGCTGTGCAGACGGTTAAAGAGCCCGAAAATCTTTTCGGAATAATGGGCGGGGAAGCCGATCCCGTTGTCGGAAAAAAGCAGCTGGAGCGCCGGCAGGACGCCGGCCGCACGCCCGGGCATCGGCACCTCGATGTGTTGGTGGCTGATCGAAATTACCGGCGGCACGCCGGGCCGGGCGAATTTCAAAGAATTGCTAAGCAGGTTCTGGAACAGCTGGCGGAACTGGAACGGTACCACCGTAGCCTCGGGCAAGCCGTCGGAGCTGATCATGGCGCCGGTTTCCCGGATCCGCGATTCGAGTACTTCGCGTACCTCGTCGAGGATGCGTTCCAGCGACACCAGCTGCGGTTCCTGCTGCTGGTTGAGCGAGGAAAAGGCCAGGATATCTTCGATGAGCAGGCGCATCCTGCGGGCAGCATCCATAATGCGCTCGAGGTGCCTGCGTGCTTCTTCCGACCACTCCCCCGCACGGGCGCTTTCCAGCAGGCCGGTGTAGAGCACGATCTTGCGTAGCGGCTCCTTCAGATCGTGCGACGCCACGGACGCGAATTGCTGGAGCTCTTCGTTTGAGTGCTCGAGCTCGAGTGTTTTGAGGAGCAGGGTTTCTTCCATCCGCTTGCGTTCCGAAACGTCCTGGATGACGCCTACCATCCTTTCGGGCCCGTTCGGCCCGCTGTGCACCACGCCGCGGGCCCACACCGTTCGCTGGCTGCCGTCGGGACGCAGAAAGCGAAACTCGCATTGCAGGCTGCCCGATACAAATGCTTCGGCGATCGCGTTGCGCAGGAGACCGCTGTCATCGGCATGCACGCGCTCGATGAATTCGGCAAGGGGCATCTGCGCATCGTTCCCCAGGATCTTCCGCAACTCGGGGCTGCTGTCGCTGACTTCGTTCACGATATCCCAGTCGAAAGAGCCGAGCCGGGCAAGTGCCTCGGCCTCCAGCAGCTGGTCTTCGCGCCGCGAAATGCGGGCCCGCAGCAGGTCGATAAAGGTGATCATGGAGGAAGTGTTATACCCCATGAAGAGCCGGTCGATCTCGCCGGCGGTTTCCACCGCGGTGCGGAGGTCGGAAGTGAAATCGGGGATGAATTGGCGGAGCCCTTCTGCCCGGATGAAATTGAGTAGCGTGATATCTTCTACAATAACATCGCTATAGTCGACGATGCTCAACTCGTTGGCTACCCAGCGCATTACGGACGCATTGAGGAACTCAAATATTTTGCCCGCGGCAAGGGCTCCGAGAAAGTCACCGGAAGATTTTTCGGTTAAAGCCAGCAGCTCCCCGGGACCGTATTTTGAAAGGTGGCGGAGCAAGGGCAGGTTGAGCTGCACGGAGCGTTGGTATTGGTGGCGAGCAAATTCGGAAAGACGGCCGTCGAGGATCAGCGCCGCCAGACCATGCAGGTGCCGGAACCCGTACATGCCCGGGTACGCTTCATAGATCGACTGCCCTGAAGCCTGCATTTTAACGCTGTTATCCGGATTCAATGAAAAGCGATTGATGGCGTTTGTTCAAAAAACTATTCCACGCCCTTATTTTGCGGCATGCGTACCAGTGCCGGCATCCTGCTTTACCGTGGCGCCGTGGCTGCCCTGGAGTTCTTCCTGGTGCATCCGGGCGGCCCCCTCTGGGCTGGCCGCGACGGAGGCGCCTGGACGATCCCGAAGGGTGAGTTCACGGCACCGGAGCTGCCCCTGGCCGCGGCAAGACGCGAGTTTTTCGAGGAAACCGGCTTTAAGGTCAGCGGGCCTTTTATTGAGCTGGGCACGATCCGGCAAAAGGCGGGCAAGCTGGTGCATGCCTGGGCGGCTGCCGGCGACCTCGACCCGGAGGCCATCCGCTCCAACACCTTCCGCACCCAATGGCCGCCGCGCTCCGGCAAGTGGATCTCGGTGCCCGAGATCGACAAAGCCGGCTGGTTTTTCTATGAAGAAGCCGCGCGGCTCATAAACCCGGCCCAGGTGGCCTTCCTGGATACGCTCCTGCAACAACTAGCCAATCCGAACGCTTGAACGAAATTACCCTTCAGATTATCCTGCTCTGTGCGGCCGCCTTTGCCGCAGGTTTTATTGATGCGATCGTGGGCGGCGGCGGTCTTATCCAGACCCCGCTTAGCTTCGTGGTACTCGGCGCCCAACCGGCGGCGGCGATCCTGGCCACGGTCAAGATTCCCTCTTTCTGCGGAACCGCGATGGCCACACGCCAGTACCTGCGCCAGGTGCGCATCCGCTGGCCATTGGCTGTTGTCAGCACCGCCACGGCATTCTTTGCATCCTTCGGCGGGTCGCTCCTGCTGACACGGGTGCCCAATGTGCACTTCAAGCCCATCATGTTGGTGGTGCTCATCGGTGTTGCGATTTATACGTTTGTCAAAAAAGATTTCGGCCAGCGGCCCGCACGCGATGTTCCTTTTCCTGTGCAAATACGGGCGGCGGTATTGAGCTCGCTCCTGCTCGGCTTTTACGACGGCTTTATCGGTCCGGGCACGGGTTCCTTCCTCATCATGGCCTTTATCCTGGTCATCGGCTTCGACTTTCTGCAGGCTTCGGCACATGCCAAGCTTACAAACCTGGCCACCAACCTCGGGTCCATCACGCTTTTTCTCATCAAAGGCAAGATCCTTTGGGCTTTCGCCCTCCCGATGGCGGCGGCCAATGCCTGCGGCGGCTACCTCGGCGCGCGGCTTGCAATAGCAAAAGGAAACCGTTTTATCCGCGTGCTCTTCCTGGTGGTAGTACTCGGCACCTTGTTGCGCTTCGCCTACGACGTGTTCCGCGGATTTTTATAAAAAATTTCTAACCTATCATGAAAAAGCGGACGCGTTTGCGTTCAATTTTGCAGGCTATCATTCCCCACTCATATGACCAGATCCCTTTCCCTCGCTCTCCTGCTCGCCGCCGGCCTCGCAGCCTGCAATGGCACCGATGCCGGTAAGAATGCCGCTGACAGCACACGAACTACCGCCGTGCGCGACACCGCTACCGGCACCAAGCCGGTGGTGGTCGCCACTGATCGTCCCATTGCCGATGCCGCGACCATCATGGCGCGCAAGCAGGTGCCCGTGCTCTGCTACCACCATATCTACGACGTCCCGAAGGCTACGCGCGAATACGACGTTACGGCCAACGAGTTCCGCAATCAGCTGAAAATGCTGCACGACAGCGGCTACCATAGCGTACTGCCGGATCAGCTCTACAACTACCTGGCTTTCGGCGACCCGCTCCCCGACAAGCCTTTCATGCTCACTTTCGATGATACTGACGAGGAGCAATTCTCTATCGCCAAACCCGCGATGGACAAATATGGCTTTAAAGGCGTCTATTTCATTATGACGATCTCCATCGGCCGTCCCCGCTACATGACCAAGGAGCAGATCCGCCAGCTGGCCGACGAGGGGCATGCTGTTGAAAGCCACACCTGGCGCCACGACCGCGTAGATAAATACCTTACAACCCCGCACATCGACAAAGGCACGGGTAAGATGGTAGAAAACGACTGGGACCTGCAGCTTGGCGTTCAGCGCAAGAAGCTCGAGGATATCAGCGGCAAGCCAATCCACTACTTTGCCTATCCCTTCGGAATCTGGAGCAAGGAAGGCATCCCCGAGCTCAAGAAGCGCGATATCCGCATGGCCTTCCAGCTGTCAACCAAGCGCGACTCCCTGGAGCCGCTGCACACCGTGCGCCGGATCATTGTACCGCCCACCTGGTCGGCGGAAGGCCTGCTGAAGGTGATGCGTACGAGCTTCGACGGACGCCGGTAAACACCAGCTCTTTTCTGGTAGCCGGGAGCGGTTCTGCGGGTGATTAAAGCCCTGCCGGACGGCTCCCGGCTTTTTCTTGCCCTGCTGGCATGTTTGTTTTGTATGCTGATGCATGTATCCCGATCCCAAGGAAGAGCCTGAAAAGCAGCCCGTTCCGCCTTCCGAAACGGTCGCCAATGCCCATGCTGCCGGCGATGGCGCCCTCGAGCGCAGCGACGGCACCATAGAAGGCGGCACCGCAGGCCCCAACAGCCCGGAGCTGCATGCCGAAGACCAGGATCACAAACCTTACTAGAAAGTATTTATCATGGAGCACCTGTTCAAGACCCAGTTGACGATCGAAGGCCAGAGCCGGAATTACGATGTTTTCTTTAATGAAAACGATTACCATTTCGCCCCGCTCGATGGAGCCGGGCCCGAGGTGCTGCTCCGCCGCGAGCACGACGAATGGCACCCGGTGTCGACCACCGACCCGGCCCTGAATGAAGCCTGCATCGGGCTGCTGGAAACCTACCTGTTGTCGCAACACTGAGCGGGCGTTTTGTTACCCACTTTTTCCGCAAACTCCACAAAACCAGGCTTCCGGAAGGCGCCTCAAAAGTGACTTCACTCATCGGTTGCGGCGGGATGACCACGTTCCGTACCTTTTTTTTCCACGACAGCGGGACTGGAATAGTGTTTGGATTTCAATTGAGTATAAAATGATGTGTTATGTTCCCCGTGTGGTTTTTTATACTCTTACTCGTACTGATCTCCTACTTGCTCTATATCACCCGGCCCACGGAAGATTCGATCGTGGTGCAGGGAAAGAACCACCTCCGCAGATTGCAGGAGGCCTGGTTCCGCCGCTCGTAGTGCACAGCGCGAAAGCGTCTCTATAAATGGTTCCGCCATGCGGAGCACTTCTGACCAGAAAAAAGGCCGAGGCGGTAACGCTTCGGCCTTTTTCGTATCGATTCAGAGCATCAGTCACGGCTGCGGCCGCGCGAGAGTGCCACCAGCAGCAGGATAAATACCGCCGCGCCGACGATCCACACGATCGGGTTGGAGTACCAGGCGTCGCCGCCCTTATGGGTGTTGATGTTTACATCCACGCTTTTCGTCCCATCCTGGGCCATGGCCATTGCCGACATAAATGCCAGCGCCACGGACAAATACATTTTTTTCATACAAATGTTTTCGGCACAGCTTCAAAAACGGGGCCACCGCTCAGTTGCGCGCACCGAAAAGAAGGGATCCGATCCGCACGAGGTTGCTGCCGGCAGCCAGGGCAAGCTGGTAATCGCCGCTCATGCCCATCGACAGGAGGTCAAAAAGGAGTCCCTCCGAAGTGCGGGCGGCATGCTGATCGAAAAGCGAGCGCAGGTAACGGAACTCCGCTCCTACCACATCTTTGTTGCCGGAAAAGGAGGCCATCCCCATAAGTCCGCGGATGCGGACGCCGGGAAGCGGTTCCGCTTCGAAATTATTGAGCAGCCCACCGAGCTCACCCGCGTCAAGCCCGAACTTGGTTTCTTCCTGCGCAATATGTACCTGGAGCAGTACATCGATATTGCGGTTGTTCTTTACCGCTTGTTTCGACACCTCCCGGAGCAGCTTCTCACTGTCGATGCCATGTATCAGGTGCACAAAGGGAACAATGTATTTCACCTTATTGCTCTGGAGGTGTCCGATGAAGTGCCAGCGGATATCCTGCGGAAGCTGCGGCACTTTGTCCACCAGTTCCTGCACGTAATTCTCACCAAAGTCGCGCTGGCCGAGACCGTAAAGAGCCTGGATGTCGGACGCCGGCTTTGTTTTGGAAACGGCTACCAGTGTGGCTCCGCTTTCAGCTAATTCCTCCCTTATCAGGTTATATGCAGCTACGTTGATCGCCATACCCCAAAAATAAAGTAAGGGTCGTGTTGAAACGACCCTTACCAATTAACTGATATCGTGGTTGACCAATTATTTCAGAATGCTGCGGCTGATTACGATGCGTTGCACCTCCGACGTGCCTTCGTAGATCTGGGTGATCTTGGCATCGCGCATAAGGCGCTCCACGTGGTATTCTTTCACATAGCCGTAACCGCCATGGATCTGCACGGCTTCCACCGTGGTCCACATCGCGGTTTCAGACGAGAATACCTTGGCCATGGAGGAGCTGAGGGTATAGTCTTTCTTCTCGTCCTTGTCGAGGGCTGCCTGGAAGCAGAGCAGGCGGGAGGCCTCGATGCGGGTAGCCATATCAGCCAGCTTGAAGGCGATGGCCTGGTGGTTGGCGATCTCCTTGCCGAAGGCCTTGCGCTCCCGGGCATACTTGAGCGACAGCTCGTATGCACCCGAGGCGATACCGAGGGCCTGCGAGGCGATACCGATACGGCCGCCGGCGAGGGTCTTCATCGCGAACTTGAAGCCAAAGCCGTCTTCGCCGATGCGGTTTTCTTTCGGCACCTTCACGTCGTTGAAGAGGATGGTATGCGTGTCGGAGGCACGGATGCCCAGCTTATTTTCTTTTGCCGCTACCACCACCCCCGGCCAGCCTTTTTCAACAATAAGCACGTTGATGCCCTTGGAGCCTTTCGCGGGGTCCGTCTGGGCGATCACGAGGTATACAGAGGCGGAGTTGCCGTTGGTGATCCAGTTCTTGGTGCCGTTGAGCAGGTAATGGTCGCCCATGTCTTCGGCGGTGGTGCGCTGTGAGGTAGCGTCGGAGCCGGCCTCGGGCTCGCTGAGCAGGAAGGCGCCGATATAGAGTTTGCCATCCTTTTTGCCCTGCGCCAGCGGGGTCAGGTATTTGCGCTTTTGCTCCTCGCTGCCATAGGCTTCGAGTCCGTAGCATACCAGCGAGTTGTTCACGCTCATGCCCACACTCACCGAGGCGTCAACCTTGGAGATCTCCTCCATGGCCAGCACGTAGCTCACGGTGTCGAGTCCGGCGCCGCCGTATTCGGGGCTCACCATCATGCCGAGGAAGCCGAGGTCGGCGAGCTTTTCCATTTGTTCGGTGGGATGCTTCATCAGCTCGTCGCGCTCGATGACGCCGGGAAGGCATTCGTTCTGCGCGAAATCGCGGGCAGCCTGCTGGATCATCAGCTGCTCTTCGCTCAATTGAAAGTTCATGTAGCTAGAATTGTGGCGCAAATATAGGGAAACGTGAGCCGTGAGCCGTGAACCCTCAGCCGGCCGAATGCCGCTGTTGAAGGCCAGCAATAATGCTTCGCGAGACTGTAAAACGTCAGTAGGGTTGGCTCACGGATGACCGTTCCCGGTTCACGAAACGGGCAGGCTCATGCCCGGAATCGAAAACCAATCGTACAGCTCGTACACGAAAATGCCGCGGTTGCAAAGCGGGTCGCCCTGCATCCAGGCGCTGACCTCGTCTTTGTCGGCGGTACCGAAAACGATGATTCCCTTCAGGTCGCCCTCGGTGGTCACCGGGCCGAAGATGTGCGCCTTGCCTTCGGCTTCGAGGCCGAACAGGTGCATCAGGTGTCCCATCTGGAGTTCCTGGAAGTTCTCGCTTTCCATCGGGTCGCGCCCGGCTTTGAGCAACAGCAATACATAGGGCCTGCCGGTTTGCACACGGGCCATTACCGCTTCGGGCGTCAATCGGGTATTCATTCCTTGATTAGTTTTGCCCCCACAAAATAGGTAAATGGAAATACACCTTATCGAAGTAGACACACCGGAATACGAGCAGATGAAGCGGCTCCGCCTCGAGGTGTTGCTGCGTCCCATCGGCGTCCCGGAGACCTATATCGACCCTGAGCGGGAAGCGAAGGAGCTGCTGGTTGGTGCTTTTGAAGACGGCCGGATGATCGGCTGCTGTGTGCTCACGCCGGTAGACGCACAGCGGTTACAATTGCGCCAAATGGCGGTAGACACAGTGGTGCAGGGTAAAGGCGTCGGCGCGCAGATCGTGGCTTTTGCGGAAGGCATCGCCCGCGAGCGCGGCTTCTCCGAGCTGTTCATGCATGCCCGTGATGCGGTGCTCGATTTCTATTCCAAATGCGGCTACACGGTGCGAGGCGAGCAGTTCTTTGAAGTAGGGATACCGCATCACATTATGTACCGGTCGCTCTGAGGGCGTAAGAAGGAATTGAAGGATACGAAGAGTTTTTCACCGCAAAGAGAATAAGAAAAGAAGTTGATACGCTAAGCTTTTATGCAAAAGGTCCCGCCTGAGGCGGGACCTTTCTGATGTATTCCTTAGCGAAACGCTTTTTCAACTTCTTTCTTAGCGGTGAAAAACGCTTCTTCACCTTACGCCGCCTTATTACCGCGTCCCATCTGCTTCAGAAACGAAACGTGGGCAGCCACGGCGTGGCGCATCTTGGGATATTCAATATAGGGCACATTGTACTCCTGGCAGGTTTGCTTGATGATGCGCGAGATGGCCGGGTAGTGCACGTGCGAGATCTTCGGAAAGAGGTGGTGCTCCACCTGGAAGTTGAGGCCGCCCACAAACCAATTGATCACCTTGTTGTGCGGGGCGAAGTTGGCGGTGGTCTTCAGCTGGTGGATCGCCCATTCGTCCTGCAGCTTGTTGGTAACGGCGTCCGGTACCGGGAAGTGCGTATGCTCCACGGTATGCGCCAGCTGGAAAACGATCGACAGCACGAAGCCGGCTACCAGGGAAAAGATCGAGAAGCCGATCACCCAGGGAATGAAGCCCACCATATAAATGGGCAGCACTACGTAAAGCCCGACATTCACAAGCTTAAAGCCCCAGAAGATGAGGTGATCGCCGACGCTCATTTGTTTGAGCGGCATGGCGCCGATACGGCGCTTAAAGTATTTCTGGTAGTCGAGCAGGAAGATCCAGAGCACGTAGAGCAGGGAATAAAGGAACCAGAAATAAATGTGCTGGTAGCGGTGAATAACGTATTTGGGCTGCGACTCGCTCATCCGCATCCAGGGCTTGATGTCGATGTCATCATCTACACCGTCGACATTCGTGTAGGCATGGTGAATCACATTGTGTTTCATATTCCACATGAAATGCGATCCGCCGAGCACGTTGAGCGAGAAGGCCGCCAGCGTGTTCACCCAGCCATAGCGGCTGAATGAGCCGTGGGCGCCGTCGTGCATGATGTTGAAGCCGATGCCGGCCACCACGCAGCCCAGGAGGATGCATTCAAGAACAGAAACGAGCACCCCCGGCGTAAAGAATACCAGGTGGGTAAACAGGAACACGAACATTGTCGTGAGGATGGCTGCCTTGGTAAAGAGCGGCAGGCCGCCGGTCATTTTTTTGCCGGTTTGCTGAAAGTACGCTTCTACACGTCGTTTGAGCTCTTTCCGGAAGCCGGGGTTGTTGTTGACGAACTTTGGAATTTCCATGAATCGATAAGCCTTTAATGAGTTGATAAGATTGTCCTTGGATGGAAGGCTCAGGTCTCTTCGAGAATGAGCGCGTCCAGGCTTCTGATTCCAATATTTTTCTTGGATAGGAAGCCTTCCGCAAAAGGCACACCAATTCGCTTGCCCAGCAGGCGGGCCCTTGCAATCACGGCTTCCATGAAGCCGGGGCTCGAGATGTACGTCTGCGGTCCTTCTTCGCCCGGTGTGAAAAATTGCGTTTTATATGCTTTGATCGATTCCATGCGCGCCTCCCACACGTGGCTCACGTCCACAAGGAGGTCTGGCTCATAGAAGCGGTCCTGGATGTATTGCAGCACGTAACGGGGACGCCAGTGCGCCTGCTCGTTACCCGACTCGTCGGTGGTCTTTACCTGGCGGAGGCCCGATAAAAAACAGGAGTCGTAGATCAGGTTGCCGGCGCGGCCGTGATCCGGATGGCGGTCTTCCATGATGTTTCCGATCACGATATCCGGGCGGTATTTCCGCAGCGCGCTGACGAGCCGTAGCTGGTGGGCTTCGTCGTTGACAAAAAAGCCGTCGCGCATTTTCAGGTTTTCGCGCACGGAGAGCCCCATGATGCGGGCTGCGTCGGCCGCTTCCGCATAACGCGTCACCACGGTTCCGCGGGTGCCGAGCTCGCCTTCGGTAAGGTCGAGGACGCCGGTCTTTTTACCCTTTTGCGCCTCGCTGATGAGTACGCCCGAACAGCCGAGCTCTACATCATCGGGATGGGCGCCGATGGCCAGAATGTCTAATTTAAGCAATGCGATTGTCTGTTGAGGCTGCAAGATACGTCTCCCAAGGGCATCAGGCAACCCCGACCCGTATGAATTGAGCTGAGTTTTGTCAATCCCTTGGCGTTCAGGAGCCTCTTTTGTGATGAGTTTGGCCATTCGTGCCGTCAGGCAGGAACAATTCCGACATCGGACATCGGATATCGAAAATTTCCTCAGGGTTTTTGGCTGCTCGCCACTGGGCGGTAGCGGTTGTTGTACCAGGAACCGTCGATCTCTTTCACGATCGCCTCGATCTGTCGGTCGGTGGCATCGTTAAGATCGTAATCCTGTTTGAGGCTGGAACCGAAAAAGAAGGCAACGGTCTGGTATAACCGCGCATTGAGTCCGCCTTTGTATTCTTTAATGATCTCGTAGCAGTTATTGCCGGTCTGGCGGTTAATGAGCTTCATCAGCACCTTGCCCTGGTATACCGACAGGTTCTCGAGCGGATCGGAGAACTGTTTACGCAGCTCGGCCTCGCGGGATTTGATATAGGCCTTCCGGTCGCCCCGGCTGTCTACGCCTTCAAGGTGAGCGGCCACATCGTTGAGGGTAACGCCGGCGGTGCGGGCATAAGGATAGGTAACATAAACCGCGTTGCGGAGGCGGTTATAAGCCGCGATGGCCTTGGCGAGGCGCTCCGGCGACATCCGCGACACATAAACATTGTCGAGCTCGCGGTAAGGCAGCAGCTCGCCTTCGTAGTTGATCACCGACACGATGATGGTATCGCGTTCCCCCCAGGTAGGTTTGGCCTGCGCGTGCGCGGAATCAGCCGGCTGGGCATTTGCCACCGCGGTGGCTGCCAGCGCCATCATCAGAACAAGATATTTGCGAACGGTGCGGTTCATGGTCCTGAAGGAAACTGTTTGCCCTCCCGGCAAACAGACCATGAAACTACGTGTTCCGCTGTTTCGAAAATCTTAAAGTTTGGAGGTCTCCATTTTCAGTGCGCCCACCCGGTTCAACTGGCGGCGGCGCACCGCGCTCATGAAGAAACCGGCTACCATTACCAGCGTGCCGAGCCATACGAGGTTGATGAACGGAAACTTATACGCCTTCAGGGTGATATAGCGCAGCACGGCGTCCGACTCCTTGAGCCCGAGCTCCACCCGGTTGCCCTTCAGCGCCTGCACCTGCACCACCAGTCCTTCGGCGGTGGCCGTGTCGGGGTAAGGCATTGCCACGCCTCCCTTTTTGATCAGCAGGGGCTGCAGGGTATAGATGGAAGAGGTTTTTGCATACACCTTCAGGTTGGCCACCGTGGCGCTGTCCTGGGGCGCGAAGTTGCCGCCCGGCAGGTTGTTGCGCGACTGCAGGCTCTCGAGCACGATAAAGCCTTTGCCGTACCAGGCCGTATCGCCTACACCCAATGTAGCGGGCTTGAAGCTGCTGGTGTCTTCGGGGGCTTTGCCCGGATCATTTGAGAGCGAAGTGATATAGGTAAAGACGTCGTAGTTCCAGTAATGCTTTGCGTCAGGATTTGCCATCAGCCCTGCGTTACCCTTATAATTCACAAAGGCATTCGGTTTCAGGTTGAAGCTTTCCTTGCCATCTTTGCTGGTGAAGGCCAGGTTATAAAAAGCAAGCGGCTTCTGGGGATGCATTGAGTCCTGGTTGTAGGTAACCCAATACTTACCCATATCGGTGCGCAGGTCCTTCACGAGCGTCAGGTTCTCTCCAGGCTTCTCCTTGCCACCCTCACCCAACGGAACAAAGATGCCCGTGGTGTTGTGCGAGAGCACTTCTTTTTTGGAAGACGAGATCAGGATGCCTACCAGCAGCATGCCGAAGCCAACGTGCGCTACGGACCCTCCGGCAGCACGCAGCTTGCCGTTGGCGCCGGTCCAGATAAAGGCTGCGTTGGCCACTACGGCATAGATGCCGCACACGAGGGCTACCCAGATGGCGGCCATATAGCCGGCGCCGTACTCGCGGTAGTTGATGTCGCCGAATGCAAGCACGAGGCCTGCCAGCACCACTGCGGTCACCGTGGGCCACCGAAGGCGGCGCAGCACGAAATCGCGCGACGTGCTCTTGTATTTGAAGTATTGCGAAATAGCGGTGAGCAGGCCGATGATGATCGCCACAAACACCTGGATCCTGTTATAAGCGAAAGCCGAGTCCTCTCCCATCGCCAGCGGCTTGAACAGCTGCTTGTCGGTGAAGAGCCCTGCGATCTTGTTGAGCACCGGCAGCGAGGTCATCACACTGATGGTGATGGCGGAAAGCAGCAGCACCAGCGAGCCGATGAACATCCAGAACTCGCGCGACGAAGCTTCTTCTTCCTTCGCAATGTGGGGGATCGACTTCCAGCGGCGCACCATGAGGAAGATGGTCGGGAAAAGGAATACCGCCACCAGAGCACGCAGGTGCCATTTGGTGATGCCTTCGCCGGTAAAGGCGTGCACCGAGGTCTCCTGCAGGTCGCCGGAGCGGGTGAGGTAAGTAGAGTAAAGGATCAGCAGGAAGGTAAGCCCGATGAACACAAATGAGGACCGCAGCGCATTGCCCGTGTGGCGGTAGATGAGCAGGGTGTGCACGCCGGCCACCAGGGTCAGCCAGGGCACCAGCGAAGCGTTTTCCACCGGGTCCCAGGCCCAGTAGCCGCCGAAGTTGAGCGACTCGTAGGCCCAGGCGGCGCCCATCATGATCCCGGTGCCGAGCACGCCGGCGGAAAAGAGCGACCAGCTGAGCGCGGGCTTCGTCCAGCCTTTGTAGTCGCGGGTCCAGAGGCCGGCGATGGCATAGCTGAAAGGAATGAGCGTGGAGGCAAAGCCAAGAAACAGTACCGGCGGGTGGATCACCATCCAGTAGTTCTGCAGCAGCGGGTTGAGGTCGTTGCCGTCTTTTACAAAAGAGAGGTAGTCGGCCCGGGCGAAAATGGGCGCGTCGAGCTCGTTGCGCAGCAGCACAAAGGGGTTGGAGCCGATCTTCCACCCGAAGATGTGAATGCCGGCGATCATGGTGGCCAGCAGCACCTGGGCAAAAGATACGATGGTCATCACCGGGGTTTCGAACTGCTTTTCGCGGCGGATCACCACAAGGCCGAGCACGCAATGCCAGAAGCTCCAGAGCAGGAAGGAGCCTTCCTGTCCTTCCCAGAAGCAGCTGAGCAGGTACTTGGCTTCCAGCGAGCGGCTGCTGTGCTGCCAGGCATACTTGAATTCGAAAAGGTGGTTGGAAATAATATAGAAGAGAATGCTGAAGATCGCTACGATGCTCACGCATTCGGCGTAGAAAAAGATACGGGCGAGTTGCCGCCAGTGCGCCTTTTCTGCTTCGTCCTTGCGACGGGTGGCAACAAAATACGCGTAAGTGGCGGCCAGCGAGGCAACAAGCGACAGGATTACAAAAAAATGTCCGAGACGGCCAGGGAAGAGATGCTCTCCGATAAAGTCCATTCTGTGAGTATGCGGTTAGTAATTCGCGGGGGTGCCGGTAGCTGCCGGCGCCGTGGGCAGGTTCTTTTCGGCCTGCTTCATGTCGTCCTTGTATTTCGAAGGACACTTCATCTGGAGCTTGGTGCACTCGAAATGATCGCCGCGCATGTAGCCGTTGAGATCAATGCCTTCGCTGCGCTCCATATCGGTGGGCTTGGCGTTGTTGTACACCACGCGGGTACGGGCGCCCGACTGGTCAACAGCGTAGAAAACGGTTTTGTTCGGATCCTTTACCATGTCGTACTCGATCGGCGCGTTCTTGTCGAGCTGCACCTTTACCACCACAAACTGGTCCTTCTTCCCGGCAGCCGAGGCGAAGGTCTCGTAGGTGGTGAGGTCCTTGATGAAAAACGACATCCCGACGATGCCGCCGACAACAAGGAGCAGGAGGATGATGTGGATCTTTTTCATGGCGATTTGCTTCGGCCGCAAAGTTAGCGCAAAACGCCCTATGGCCGGGTCGGCCCATCCTGATTTTCCTCAATTCACGCGCTTTAACAGCGCTTTGACGATGGCATGACAATCGGCGGATTCCGAATGCGATACTTCGGAATAAATCAGCGCTCCACCCGCTGCCTTCGTCGCCCGGTCAACTACTTTAACCCCGCTTTTAGGCCCCTGTGGCTACCATTTTTTGCCGGGGAGCCAAAGGGAGCTAACTTGCACCGCCCTTTTCAACGGGCCTCAATATGACTGATCTATCCACGTTTGACCCGAACAGCGCCGGTAATCCGAACAATAACGTCTTCGGACTTCCTTTTACCGAGGAAGATGCGCGCCTTGTCATCCTTCCCGTTCCCTGGGAAGTAACGGTTTCCTTCGGCTCGGGCACAGCCCGTTCCGCGGAGCAGATCATGAAGGCTTCCCTCCAGGTCGATCTCTTCGACCCTGATGTGCCGGAAGGCTGGAAGCAAGGTTTCTTTATGCGCGAGACCGACCGCAAGATCCTCATGAAGAGCGACTACCTGCGCAAGGAAGCCGAGCTCTATATCGACTATATCTCCAACGGGGAAATCGTGGACCGCAACCAGTTTATGTGCAAGTCGCTCCGCGAGATCAACGAGGGTTCTTACTTCCTGAACAACTGGGTGCACCAGCAAACCAAGGGCCTGCTTGAGAAGGGCAAGCTCGTGGCCCTGCTCGGCGGCGATCACAGCACACCCCTTGGCTTCTTCAAGGCCCTTGGTGAAACCCATGGCGAATACGGCATCCTGCAGATCGATGCGCACTGCGACCTCCGGATTGCCTACGAAGACTTTGTCTACTCGCATGCCTCCATCATGTATAATATGCTGCAGGAAGTGCCGCAGGTGACGAAACTCGTGCAGGTTGGCATCCGCGACTATTCCGGCGACGAGCTTGAGTTTATCAGACAGCGCCCGGAGCGTATCCGCACCTTCTTCGACCGCGACATCCGCCACCGCCAGTTCGAGGGCGAAACCTGGAAGTCGATCTGCGAGGACATCGTGGCGCAGCTCCCGCAAAAAGTGCATATCTCTTTCGATATCGACGGCCTCGACCCGAAACTTTGTCCCAACACGGGCACGCCCGTTCAAGGCGGTTTCGAGACGGAGCAGGTCTATTACCTGTTCAACAAGATCCGCGAGGCCGGCAAGCAGATCATCTCGTTCGACCTGAACGAAGTGAGCACTTCCGAAAATGCCTGGGACGCCAACGTAGGGGCACGGGTACTTTTCAAACTGTGTAACTTACTGGTGGCTTCGAACCCGCAATAAAGAATCAAATAACGAATAGCATCTGCCGGCAGCGCCCGGCGGTGAAACACGAAAACTTTTGGAAACAAGCTTTCACATACCGGTTCGCATAGAAAGCCTCGAAAAGCGCCGCCGCATGACGGGCGTGCTGCACGTGGTGGCCGGCTTTTACCTGCTTGCCGCTACCGCCGCCTGGATGACGCAGCGTCAGTTCCAGGGTGTTGCGGGCACGCTGCCTTTTTTGGCAATCGCGCTGGTGGCGATCGTTTACGGCATTCGCCGCCGCAGGCTCGACCCGCGCGCAAAATATAATTCGGCCCTGCGCGGCCTCGAAGCAATGGGCTTTGGCCTGCTCGCTACGAGCCAGAGCGGCATCGCCTCCTACGGACTTTTTGCCTGGGCCGGCCTTTCAGTGCTGCTCCTCTTTTCGGAGAAAGTGCTGTTCCAGCCTTCGGTGATCGAGCTTGGCCCTGATGGCATCGGGCTGCCCGGCTCGCCCAAGCCGCCCGTGCTTCCGTGGGCGGAGCTCGAGAATATGATTGTACGCGCCGACTACGTGACGCTTTTCCGCAACGACAAGAAATATGTGCAGCTCGAAGTAACAGAAAGCCTGGCGCCGGAATCGATCGCCGATGCCGATGCCTTCGCCAAAGAACAGATCCGCAAACATTCAATACCTGCCGACCATGTCGCTTAACGCATCGCCTTATATACTCTACTCCGACGGCAACGGTAACATTTTCGAGGATACCTCGCTGTACGTTGTTGGTCGCTCCGGCTGGGACGCCCTGCCGATCCCGGAAGACGAATGGATCGGGCTGCCGGAAGGCGGCCAGCTCTACGAGCTGCCCGGCCGTCGCGGAATCGGTATTGACGTTAGGACCGGCGAGATGCGTCTTTGCGAAAAGGGCTGGGCCGTGGCTGCCTTTGTGCCGCCGGCGCATACGTCCTTTTATATGGCGGCCTACGAAACCGGTCCGGACGCTCCTACCCTGCCGCTTTTTTCTTACGTGGCTGTGGGCTGGCATGATGAGAAATTCTACGTTCCCGCCGTGCGCATCGAGCAGGATATCCGCCAGGAATGTGGTGGTTTCGACGACAGCAAGGTGCAGCAGGGCGTGACCGACCTGATTGCGGCTTACCCGCACAACCGCCTCGTGGCGCACCTTGCCAACAACTGCGCGCTCACCTACAGCTGCCCGGCGGCGCGCAACTATTTTATGGGACGCTGGGAATGCCCCATCCCCTCTTCGCCCGCCTGTAACGCCAATTGTATCGGCTGCATTTCCTTCCAGCCCGAAGACGAAACGATCGTTTCGCCGCAGGACCGTCTCACCTTTAAGCCTTCGGTAGAAGAGATCGTGGAGTTTACAGTACCCCACCTTGAGTCGGCGCCCTTCCCGATCGTCAGCTTCGGCCAGGGTTGCGAAGGCGAGCCGCTGCTGATGTGGGAGACGATACGCGCGGCCATTGTAGAAATACGGAAGCACACGAAGAAGGGATCGATCAACATCAATACCAACGGCTCGAAGCCGGCGGCGGTGCGCGCACTCTGCGAGGCGGGTCTCGACTCGATCCGCGTGAGCACCAACTCGGCCCGCCGCGAGATCTATATGCCCTATTACCGGCCCAACAACTACGACTTCGACGATATCGTGGAAAGCCTGAAGATCGTGACCGAATTCGGCGGCTGGACCTCGATCAACTATTTCGTATTCCCGGGCATGACGGATTCGGTTGCTGAATACGAAGCGCTCCGCAAGCTGATCCGCGACACCGGCCTCAAGATGATCCAGTGGCGCTCCTTCAATATCGACCCGGACTGGTACCTTGGTAAGATCGGTGCCGGCGATACCGGCGAATGCCTCGGGGTGAAGCAATTGCTGGAATTGATCCAGGAAGAATTCCCGCATCTCAAATACGGGTATTTCAACCCGCCGATGGAGCGGATAAAAGGCGACTATTCAAACGATTTCGCGCATTACTGACCGGGTTTTCGGGACTGATACATCGAATTTTCACAAGGCTTCCGGCAACGGTCGGCCCCTGACATGTCTGCCTTGCCTGCCTGCAAAGCGGTTTTGTACCACATCATGTCAGTTTCGGGGGCCTGCAAGCACGATCAAGGCCCCTGCAACCGACTTTCGGACCCCTGCAAGCCACTTCCGGTAGCTTGCAAGCCGGATTTGTACTCCTGCAAGGACCTTCCGGACCCTTGCAAGCCGGATCTGTACCGGTACCTTGCATTTTCGTTTCCCGGCAAGGCTCCAATGCGCGCTTTCAGTTACACAGTTTCATCGGTGTTGCCTCCTGATGGTCCTTGAATTTGCGAGTCCCCATCGCAGTGACGGGCGGCGAGGAATCGCCTGGGTACGCAACCTCCTTTACGAATTTTACCAGCGCGTTTACTAATTGTTAAAACGCCCGCGCGAAATCTCCGGGCGCGGGCAATTTGGTTAACTTTTCCACCGTTATCCGGTCAAACCCCGCAAGCAATAGATTTGTATGCAGAACGCATTTGCCATGAACCTTCAACTCGATCAGCAACGCAAGCGCAATGCCCTCCTGCTCACGCTCGGGGTCGGCGGCGGCCTGCTTTTACTTTTCATCCTGCTGCGCTGGCCCATTCCTACTATCAGCCAGCCGGTTGCGGAAGAGTATATCGAAGTGAACCTCGGTAATGGCGACCAGGGCTCCGGCACCGACCAGCCCCAGTTGCCGGGCGACCCTTCGCCTGCCGCTGCGGCCTCCTATACCCCCCCGCAGGCAGTGGCCAGCAACAGCGACGCGAAGCTGGTGGAAACCGATGACAATGCCCCTTCCGACGCGCCCGTCATCAAAAACCCGGTGGCCGCCCGTCCGAACGCGACAAAAATCAATGACGATAATGCTGTGAAGCCTACCCCCGCCATCAAGCCGACACCGGCCCCACCCGCGCCGCGACCCAAGGCCGTGATGGGCCAGATTGCCGGTGGCACCGGCACCGGGGGCAATGGCGCCGATACGTATAAGCCCGGCTCCAACGAAGGCATAGCAGGTGGCAACGGCGACCAGGGCCGCCCCGGCGGAGACCCGAACGGCAAAGCCTATACCGGCACTCCCCGCCGCCTCGGTGCCCAGGTGATCTCGATGCCGACACAGACGATGCAGGACGACTTCCGCGAAAGCGGAAAGGTGGTGCTCGATGTTACGGTGAGCGCCGCGGGACAGCTCGTGTCGGCAGTTTACAACCCGCGCGGCTCCACGCTCCCGCGCTCCAGCCGCCAGGCACAGATCGCCCTGCAGCGTGCCCGCGAGCTCCGCTTCCCCAAGATCGACGGCGGCTTTCGCCAGGATATTCAATTTAGTTTTACGGTAGGGAACTAATTCGGGAATCGGGAATTCACTGCGTGCAAGGCGACGCGCAGCGTCATTGCGGGCGCAGCGAAGCAAACTCCATGGCCTGAGGAAGGGTACATGCGCGAAAAAACTTCAACTCGCAAATTCTGCCGGCTACGACCACCCTGCGTGAATCAGGATGTTGCTTCGCGCTGCTCGCAATGCCGGCCAAAGGCTGTCGCTTCGTACGACATCAAAGGATTGACGCTTCACGTTCCTACCTTAGCGGCAGCATGACTTACGCTGAAACGCTCGACTATCTTTTTGCGCAATTACCGATGTTTCACCGGGTGGGCCCCGCAGCTTTCCGGAAAGACCTGACCAATACACTGGCGCTGTGCGCCGCGCTCGGCAACCCGCAGAACCGGTTTCGAAGCATCCACGTCGGTGGCACCAATGGAAAGGGATCGGTCAGTCATATGCTCGCCGCGGTGCTCCAGGAAGCGGGCTACAAAACCGGCTTGTACACATCACCGCATTTATACGACTTCCGCGAGCGTATCCGTATCAACGGGGAGATGGTATCCGAGCCGTTTGTGATCGGTTTTACAGAACGCGTTCGTTCGCTGATTGAAACCATACAGCCGTCGTTTTTTGAGATCACTGTAGCCATGGCCTTCAGCTGGTTTGCGGAGCAGGAGGTAGACATTGCCGTGATTGAAGTGGGACTCGGCGGGCGTATCGACAGCACCAATATTATCACCCCTTTACTCTCGGTTATTACCAATATCGGCTGGGATCATATGAACCTGCTGGGCGATACGCTTGAAGCCATCGCGGCGGAGAAAGCGGGTATTATCAAGAAAGGGGTGCCGGTGGTGATCGGCCAGTGGCAGGGCGCGTCGTCTGAAGTGATCGCCGGCCGTGCCCGTGAGCTGGAGGCACCGGCCCTGATCGCGGGCCATCGCTGGGGGGTGCGCACGGTTGGAGAAGCAGGCGCCACCCGTGATATCGAGATCTATGACCGCTACGCCGATGAAGTGGCAACGCTCAGCCTCGATCTCACCGGGGTTTACCAGGAGGAGAATGCCCGCACGGCATGGACAGCGCTGCAGGAGCTGCGGCGACAGGGCTTCACGATCAGTGATGCAGCGATACAGGGAGGCTTCAGCCAGGTAAAGCGACTGACGGGATTAATGGGACGCTGGGAGCAGTTGCGCCAGGAGCCCCTGCTGGTGCTTGACGTGGCCCACAATAAAGACGGGCTGGAGCAGGTGCGCCGCCAGTTGCGGACGCTGCGTTATTACCGCCTGCACCTGGTGTTTGGCATGGTGCGCGACAAAGAAGCGGAAACGATCCTGCCCCTGCTGCCGTCCGCGGACCGGTATTATTTCACGCAGGCGCATATCCCCAGGGCCCTGCCGGTATCGGAGCTGCAGGCATCAGCCGCGTCGGAAGGGCTGCAGGGTGATGCCTTCGAACACGTCGATGATGCGATCGAAGCCGCTTTGTCGGCGGCAGCCCCGGACGACCTGGTGCTTGTTTGCGGGAGCATCTTTCTCGTGGCTGAGGTAGACCGCGCACGTTTTACAAAAGCATGATCAAAACCTAATCTCCCCGAGCTCCATCAGGGCGTAGAACACCGCGTTGACGTGCAGGCTTTGCATCATTTTGTTCCCGCGCACGAGGGCTTTGACTTCGTCCATGCTCACCTCCAGCACTTCCAGTTCTTCGGACTCGTCGAGGTTTTGCTCGCCGGTTTTTACACCTCCTGTAGCCAGGAAAAAATGCGTGAAGTTGGTGGTGGTCGACGGGTTGGCGCTCACCTTGCCCAGGCATTTCCAGCTTTCAAAGGTGTAGCCTGTTTCTTCAAACACCTCGCGGCGGCAGGCTTCCTCCATCGATTCGCCTTTTTCGGAAACACCTCCAGGCAGCTCGGTTTCGATGGTGCCGATGCCATGCCGGTATTGCTGCACCAGCAGCACTTTGCCTTCTTTGGTGATGCAGAATGCATTCACCCAATCGGGATATTCGTTTATGTAAAACGCCGGTATCGGCTTGCCGCCGGGCGTCTCGCAACGGTCCTTGCGGATGGTGAGCCAGGGCTCTTTATGCAAATAGGTCGACTCGAGTACTTTCCATTTCTCCATGAGCACAATTCAAAAATTCGGATACAAGATTTAAATGCTATTCCAACAACCCCGGAACCTCTTCCCTACCATCCCATCCGTTCCCGCAACGCGGTGATATGCGCTGTATGGTGCCGGCTGTGCCAGGCATACATGCCCAGCAGGAACCAAAGGGTCAACTTTTGCTGGTGCTCCGGGTGAAACACGGTGCGCGTTTCCCAGGCTTCGTCCGGAATTGATTTGAGGAATACGGTCCAGCGCTCGTGCAGGGCAAAGAGCAGGGTAATTGAAATATTCACCGGCAGCTGGCGCACGTCTTCGAGCACCGCCCAATCTTTTTCTTCGTAAGGCTTGATGGTCGGGTTTTCCTCGGTCATGCCCAGCTTGAAGCGGATATAAGCGTTCATATGGCTGTCGGCCACATGATGCACCACCTGGTGCACGGTCCAGCCGCCTTCGCGGTAAGGCGTCTGCAGCTGCGCCCCGTCGAGATTGCTGATTGCCGCCTCCAGCAGGTTGGGCAGGAATTTGATATCTGCGATCCACTCCTCTTTCTGGTTGGTCGAGAAAGGCTTCGGCTCGTATTTGCCGACCGGGTAGCGAAGGTCCGTGCTCGTTTCCATGGCTTGTTGTATAACTACGGGTGAATGTAAGAAGCGGTCAGCGCAGGATCTGCAGCAACTCCACGTCGAACTCAAGGGTAGCGCCACCGGGGATGCCGGGAACACCATTGTCTCCGTATGCGAGATCCGACGGAATCCAGAGGCGCCATTTGCTGCCTTCCGGCATCAGGGGCAGCACTTCCTGCCAGCCTTTGATCAGCTGCGTCAGTCGTGCCGTGAAGGGCTGGTTGCGGCGGTACGATGAGTCGAACTCCTTTCCGCTGAGCAGGCGGCCGGCGTAATGCGCCTTGATCTCGCTGCGCAGCTCGGGCTTGTTGCCGGTGCCTTCCTGCAGCACCTGGTACTGAATGCCGGAGGGCAGCTCGGTGATGCCTTCGTTTTGCTTGTTTTCTTTCAGGAAGCTTGCGCCGGCTTCTTTCTCGGCGTTTATTTTTTCAGATTTGGCGCCCTGCAGGCGATCGAATAAGCTCATAAAAAAGGTGTTAGATGTATGATTTTAAATTCCGGTAAAACGCGGACCGGAAAAGTATTTCATTTCCGGATTCATTCGCGCAGCGAGCGACCGGTGAGGTGAATGAAAACGTCCTCCAGGTTGGCCTTTTTCACTTCCTTTTGCCGCTCGAAGCCCGACTCCACCAGTTGATCGATGAGCTGGTCGGGTGAGGAAAGGGCCACGATCTGGCCGGCTTCCACAATCGCCACGCGATCGCAGAGGTATTCGGCTTCGTCCATATAATGCGTGGTCAGGATCACGGTTGTACCGCGGTCGCGGATGCTGCGTACCAGGTCCCAGAGGTTGCGTCTTGCCTGCGGGTCGAGGCCGGTGGTAGGCTCGTCGAGAAAAATGATCTTCGGATCGTTGATCAGCGTGGTGGCAATGGAAAAGCGCTGCTTTTGCCCGCCGCTCAGCTCCTTGAATTTCGCCTTTGCCTTGTCGCGCAGGTTGACGCTGTCAAGCAGCTCCAGCGGGTCCACGCTTTTGTTGTACAACCCGTTGAACAGCGACACCAGGTTGGTGAGACTGAGGTTGGGATAAAAGCCGCTGGTTTGCAGCTGCACCCCGATGATCTTCTTGATCTCGTTCGGCTGGCGGTCGAGGTCCAGGCCCGCCACGGTAACGGTGCCGGAGGTCTTCGGGCGCAGGGTCTCGATGATCTCGAGGGTTGTGCTCTTGCCGGCGCCGTTCGGCCCCAGGAGCCCGAAGATCTCCCCTTCATACACATCGAAACTAAGGCCCTTCACCGCCTGGAAGGATCCATAGTTCTTTACCAGGTCGCGCACCTCGATGATCTTGTTCATGCGGGTAAAGGTAGATAAGGAAAAGAAGGTTTTTCACCGCAAAGAAAAGAAGTTGAAGAAGCGTTTCGCTAAGGAACAGAATGGAAAAGGTCCCGCCTGCAGCGGGACCTTCCTAAATCATTTGACTAACTTTTGCAATTAGACCCAACCTCAGAACCTCAGAACCCCAGAACCCGGGAACCTTTCTTAGCGTATCAGCTTCTTTTCTTATTTTCTTCGCGGTTCCGAACCTTCTTCTACTTAACCCACTTTCTCTGTTTCCGTTCTCAGGCAGGCTTCCAGGTCTTCCATCATGCTTTTGCTGCCGACAAAGAAGGGCGAGCGCTGGTGCAGCTCGGTGGGTACCACGTCGAGTATGCGCTGCTTGCCGTTGGTGGCGGTGCCGCCGGCCACTTCGGTGATGAAGGCAAAGGGGTTGCACTCGTAGAGCAGGCGCAGCTTGCCTTTCGGCTTGTCGGTGGTGCCGGGGTACATGAAGATGCCGCCTTTGATCAGGTTGCGGTGCACATCGGCTACCATCGACCCGATATAGCGCTGGGTGTAGGGGCCGCCGTTATCCTTCGTCTTGTTCTGGCACTGGTTGATGTACTTGCGCACCGGCTCGTCGTACTGGAAAAAGTTGCCGTGGTTTACTGAGTAGATCTTGCCCACCGGTGGGCATTGGATATCCGGATGGCTGAGGCAAAACTCGCCGATCGACGGGTCGAGTGTGAAGCCGTTGACCCCGCGGCGGGTGGCGTATACCAGCATCGTAGAAGAGCCGTACACCACGTAGCCGGCCGCCACCTGCTTGTTACCGGGCTGCAGGAAGTCTTCGAGCGTCACCGGCGTACCCTTCGGCGACACGCGGCGATAAATGCTGAAGATGGTGCCGATGGAAACATTCACATCGATATTGCCCGAGCCGTCGAGGGGATCGAAAAGGCATACATATTTCGAGTTCATGCTCACTTCGTCGTCGAAGGCTACGAATTCGTCGAGCTCCTCGGAGGCAAAGCCCGCGCAGGAAACGCCGCGTTGCAGTACGCCCCAGAACTGGTTGTTGGCATACACATCCAGCTTCTTTACTTCTTCGCCCTGTACATTCACCGCGCCCGCATCGCCGAGGATGTCTACCAGGCCCGCTTTGTTTACCTCCACGTTGACCCGCTTGGCCGCCAGTCCGATGTCGCGCAGCAGCGTCGACAGCTCGCCCGTGGCATTGGGAAGGGTGCGGATCGATTGAAGGGTAAACTCGTCGAGCGTTAGAATATTGCGGTTAACGGGTGCCATATATACTTGGTTGGTAAGGCTACAAATGTAGGCTTTTGGGCGATTCGGCGCTTTCAGGCAACGCCTCGGCGGCGAGCCGGTCGGTGCCGTAGCCGTGCAGCCAGGCACCGATGGCGAGGCTTACAAACACCGGTGTATAAAACAGGTAGAGATAGGGTACGTCGATGAAATTGTAAAAGAAGGTGATGCTCAGCTGAAGTCCCGCCAGGAGTGCCATGTTGTGCGAAATTCTTCGGCGGCGTACATAAAACAGGAATCCAAGCGGCACCAGGAAAGTGCCCCATTTCAGCAAGGCATGATTGAGGCTGACGCCACCGGCACCAAAAAACTTGCTCATGCCCAGGCCCTGGAAATATTCGGGATTCTGTTTCCATACGTTCTGCGCGTGGCTCACGTATTGATCCGGCAGGTTCAGGTGCACCAGGAGTGGCTTGAAGCCTACCGGGTAAAGCAGGAAAAATGCCGTGATGGCGCCTGCGGCGCAGAAACGCCAGAGGAAATCATATTTCTTCTGCAGCAGGAGGTAAATGATTGCGAAAGGAAACCAGCCGATCGCCGAATACCGGCTCAGGAAGCAGAGCGCGGCGCAGAAACCGATGAAGTACGGGTTGCCACGCATAATTGCAACGGCCAGCAGCGTATAGTAGAAATACACGACGCCTTCCTCGGTGAGCCGGATCACATTGTTCGTTTTTTCAAAATGCAGCCAGTTGAGTACCATCAGCAGGCCGAACACCAGCACCACGCTCGTAACGATCCGGCGCGCATGACCGGGCCACAGGCAGAGTGCAACACAGGCCCAGATGCCGGTGAAGGTGATCCAACGAATGTCGAATCCAAGCACGGTAGCGTAAACGTGCGGGATCCAGAATGCTGGCAGGTAAATGGGCTGGATGCCGCCCCAGAATTCCGGTATCGGGTCGTAGATCTGCGTGAAATTGCCGTCCAGGAAACGGTTGCCCTGCACCTGGATGATCGGAAGCATATCGGCGTGTTCGATGCTTACCGGCGTTCCCGCCATGATCTTCCGGGCAACGAAAACCGACACGGGAAGCAGGAGCGCCAGGCCCAGGAAGCGCAGGCCGCGGCCCCGGTTGAGCACCGGCTTCGGGCTATACGCAATGCCGGGAACCTTCAGGATCAGGAAGGTGATCGCGATGCCGGCACCGAAAAACAGCAGGCTGTTGATCCGGTGAAAGCCTTCGCGTTGCAGCAGGAAGGTAGCGCAATAGGCCTGCAACACGGCCAGCAGGAGAATCAGCTGCGCAGGTCGCGGCCGCAACTGCGTGGAAAGGGACATCGGGTTCATAAGCACAGTTTGACGTTCAGGTGGTTGGGCGGCAAAGGTTGCGAAAAGAAATTGTATTCGGCCACAGCCGGCCGACGCATGCGCAAAAAGTTATCTTTAGCGCATGTTGCGAATCCTCACCCTGCTGCTGCTTACACTTTGTTTGACCTCCCTGTGCTCCGCCCAGCCTAAAGTCGACGTGCTGACGAAAGGAACCAAAACCTCGATCCGGGGCCTCAGCGTCGTGGATGACAATATTGCCTGGGTGAGCGGATCGGGCGGTACCATCGGGCGCACCACCGACGGCGGAAAAACCTGGAAGTGGTCGGTGGTAAAGGGCTTTGAGAAGCGCGACTTCCGCGATATCGAAGCCTTTTCGATTACCAAGGCCGTCATCATCGCGGTGGATTCACCGGCATATATTCTGAAAACGATCGACGGCGGCGAAACCTGGAAGGTCGTGTACGAAAGCAACAGGCAGGGCATGTTTCTCGATGCGCTTGAATTCTGGAACGAGCAGGCCGGCATCGTGGTGGGCGACCCGATCGGTGGCCGCCTCTTCGTGGCGCGCACCTTCGACGAAGGCGACAGCTGGCAGGAAGTGCCGGCGCAGGGCCGCCCGGAGGTGGACAGCGGCGAAGCGATGTTTGCATCCTCCGGCACCAACGTGCGCGTGCTCGACCGCGACGAAGCGGTGCTCATCACCGGAGGCCGCAGCTCGCGGGTCTTTATCCGGGACCAGGCCATTCGTCTGCCCATCACCCAGGGACTTGAAAGCACCGGTGCCAACTCGATCGCGGTGCAGGACGTCAATACGCGCAAAGGCGGCAAAAACTTCGTAGTCGTCGGTGGCGACTTTACCAAAGCGGCTTCCGATTCGCTCAACTGCTTTTACACCACGAACCGCGGAAAGACCTGGAAGGCGCCCGAAACAGCTCCCCACGGCTACCGCAGCTGCGTGGAATACCTGTCGAAAAGGGACCTGGTGACCTGCGGGCTCAACGGCGTGGACTATTCGAGCGACGGTGGCCGTAACTGGACCTGGATTTCGAAAGAAGGATTTCATGTTTGCCGCAAAGCAAAGAAAGGAACAGCGGTCTATTTTGCAGGCGGTGGTGGCAAGATCGGGAAGCTGGTTCCGGCGAAAAAAGACTAGTAAGCGATCGCATTGATGAACTCCTGCTGGTCGTCGGGACTCAGGAGGATATTTCTTCCATCCTTCATCCGTAATAATACGGCTTTGTCGCGCCGGGTGAGGTACCAGCTCATGGAACCAAGCTTCCGGTTGGCAAACTTTCCATAATAACCAAAAAGCCCGCCGACGCCGAAGGTCCGGATCGTCCACAGAAGGTCTTCCCGGGCAACGGGTTCGGCACGTTCAATTGAAGCACGCGGCAGTCGCTTTTTGCCAAAGCGTTGCAACACCGTCACGGCATCTTCGCTCACCAGGTAGCCGCGCGGGCTCAGCGCGAATGAGATCCCGTAGACCAGCACCAGTGCGGGCAGCGCCACCATCGGGGCTTTTTGAGCTCTGCCCACAACGTCGAGCGTGATCCAGGCAACCGCCGCAAACAGCAAGGTGACCAGTATCGTGGTCACCTTAGCGGTTGTATCGAGTGATGCTTTAAAATACGTTTCGCGGCTCATCGGATATTTTCCAGCAATACGCGCACCGACGGGCGCTCGCGGTAATTCTCATTGAAATAACGGTATGTAATGGTGCCGTCGCGGTTGATGATATATACTGCTGGAACCGGGAGCACCGGCGCTTCTTTGGTGTTGTTGATCTTTACGAGATCGATCTGCGAGGCCTGAAGACGCTTCACCATGCGCTCATCTACGGTGTAGGCCACCTGGTAAGCCTTTGCCAGCTTCGCATCGGCATCGCTCAGGATGGAAAAACCGGCGCCGGTCTTTTTTACAGTTTCCTGGACGCCTTCGGAAGCTTCGGGTGAAATGGCGATCACGGTCGCTTTTTTCTCCGTGAGCAGCTGCAGCGAGTCCTGAAGGTTTTTCAGTTCCTTATTGCAGTACGGGCACCAGTTCCCGCGGTAAAACACTACTACTACCGGACCTTTCTTGCGCAGGTCTTTCAGGCTGACGTTGTTGCCGTTCTGGTCTTTGCCGCTGATATCCGGTGCCTTCGAGTTAATGAAGAGGCCTTCGGGACGCTCCTGGGCGCCGGCGGCAAGCGTTATCGCTGCAAATAGAGACAGGAGGAATATTTTCATGGAAATCAAATTTAAGCCGGAAGCCCGGCGCCAAGAAATAGAGGGCTGTTCTTAACAAAGCGTTGCATCGTTTGGCTGCGCTGCGCTCAGGATGACAATGCTACTGCCGGCCTAAAAACCGGCCCGGCCGGGCGCAGCCGAAGCCTATTTCTTAAACATGAAATAGGCAGCTGCCAGCAGGAAGCAAAAAGAAACCAGGTAGCGCCAATGAAACGGCTCTTTCATTACCCAAACCGCAAAGCCGCAGAAGATGACCAGGGTGATGACCTCCTGGATCATTTTGAGCTGAAACAGGTTGATGCCGTCGCCCGCCCCCATCCGGTTGGCGGGCACGGTGAGGCAATATTCAAAGAAAGCGATACCCCAGCTGATCAGGATGGCCTTCCAGAGCGGCATACCGCGGTCTTTCAGGTGATAATACCAGGCAAAGGTCATGAAGATGTTCGAGAAGAAGAGCAGGGCGATGGTGCGCATGCGCGAATTTATCGCTTAACCAGCTTCAGCACGGCTCGTTTGTCGCGGGCCTGCACCTGCAGCAGGTAGACGCCGGGCGCAAGTCCAATGAGCTGAAGCGGACCGTTTTGGAGCGTGCCGGAACGGACCGTTCTACCGTCGATAGTCACCAGGTAATAATTTGCGCGCGTTGGAACGCCCTGGAGGTACACCGCGTCGCCTGCCGGGTTGGGCCAGCTGCGGATCCCGAGCTCCTTCAGGGTAACGGACGAAACAGAAGTTGCCAGTGCGGCGATATAGGCGCAGTCCTGTGCGGCGCCGTTAACTACCGGTACCGTTCCGCGGATATTGTCCGAATAGCAGGTAAGGCGTAAAAACTTGGCTGCGTCGGTAATGGGGCCGCCGCCTGTCGCCAGCATCGCGCACTTTTCTTCACTCAGCATCGGGTAAGGGGTTTGGAGCGAGCCGATACCACTGTTGATTTCGCCACGAAACTGGTCCGGAGTGCGGCCTCCATAACCGAGAATATAATATCCGGAATCACTGCGCATTGTGGCCACGTCGTAAATGCGCCCGTTGATCGTGTCTTTGCGCACCGACCGCACCTTGATCGTATCCTGCGCCGGGTATTGCGGGTAGCCGGTACAGGTCTCCCTCGGGTTTCGGGTTACCCAGGATTCGCCCGGCTGGGAATGAAGCCGGTAGATCAGCCGGAACTGTCCGCCCGCCCACCAGAAAATGGAATCGCCAGACTGACGGTAGTATTCGCTGCCCTTGTAGGAGGCGCCGCTTACATACCCCTGCCCGTTGGGACCCAGGTATCCGTACGCCACATTCGTTACCGACAGCACCTTGGATAAAAGCCCCTCGATGGTGGTATCACCCACGTAGCGGAATACATAGTAGTTCGCCAGCTGCATTGAATTGTATTGATAGGTCCAGGTGGCGCCGGGCGGGCACCAGCCGGCGTTATCGGGCATTTGCGCACGGGCTTTTCCGGCAACAAAGAGCAACAGGAGCGGCAATAACTTTTTCATGCGTTGGGCTTTGGTAACCTGAAAAATACAAAACGCCCCGCGAATGCGGGGCGCCCTGGATTCAAAATCGCCTGGATAATTAATTTGTGACGGCGGCCACACTGCGGAAGTCTACCGGCACCAGCTTGCTCACGCCGGGCTCCTGCATCGTTACGCCGTAGATCACGTCCACGGTGCTCATGGTGGTCTTGTTGTGCGTTACGATGATGAACTGCGAGTTGTTGGAGAACTCGCGGATCATGTTGGTGAACTTGCCCACGTTGGCATCGTCGAGCGGGGCGTCCACCTCATCGAGGATACAGAAGGGCGCCGGCTTGATCAGGTAGATGGCAAAGAGCAGCGCCGTCGCCGTGAGCGTCCGCTCACCGCCCGACAGCTGGCCGATCGAGCTCGGGCGCTTGCCTTTGGGCTTTGCCATGATGTCGATGCCCGTCTCCGCGAGGTTGTCGGGGTTTTCCAGGATGAGGTCGCACTGGTCGTCTTCAGTAAAGAGTGTTTTGAACACGCGGATGAAGTTCTCGCGTACCATGTTGAAAGTGTCGAGGAACTTCTGGTTGGCCGTCGTCTCTACCTCGGCGATCGTTTGCAGCAGGCTGTCCTTCGCGCTCACGAGGTCGTCTTTTTGCTCCACGATAAAATCGTAGCGCTTTTTCATCTCGTCAAAAGCCTCAATGGCCGTGGGGTTTACCTCGCCAAGGTTCTCGAGACGCTTCTTCATGCGGTCGGCCTTTTCCTGCAGCTCCTCCACGGGTGTTTCGGTGCTGCGCGGCTCGTCAATGATATCTTCGAGGTTGATGCGGAATTCGACGTTGAGGCGCTCCTTCATCCCTGCCAGCTGCAGCTTCACATCGGTGAGCTTGTCCTTCATGGCGCTCAGCAGCTGCTCGATCTGCTCTTTTTCCTTTACGATGCTCCGAAGCTCGCTCTCCTTTGCCGACAGCTGGTTGCGGATATTGTAATAAGCCTGGTCTTTTTCGTTGAGCGATTGCTCTTCGGCCTCGCGGCGGCGCATCAGCTCGTATAGTGTTTCCTCGGTGTCTTTGAGGCTCGTTTCCAGCCCGGTCAGCTGGCCGGTGGTTTCGGCAAGCTGCGTCGTGCTGTTCTGCACCTGCGTATGCAGGTCCTGCAGCTGGTTGCTCTTGAACTGCAGCTCCTGCTTCAGGGCCGAGATCTTGCTCTGCTGGCGCGTGACGTTGAGGTTGGCGTTGTTATACTGGGTGTTGACGTTGTTGTATTCGTTCTCGATATCGCGGTACGCCGTTTCCGCTTCCTGGAGCTGGTTGGCGTAGTCCGACATGTGCTCATTGAGCTCGGCAAGTTCGTTACGCACGCCGTCAACGGATTGGTGGGTGGTGTCGAGCTGCCCCTGCAGGTCTTCGAGACGCACGCGGCTGGTGCTTTGCGCGTGCTGCGTGTTCTCAAGGCGGTTCTGCACGGCAAACAATTGGTTGGTTAGCTGCTGGATCTCCCGCTCCGTATCGCGGATCACGTTTTCGCGGAGATCGGCATTGAAGGCCACCACCTCGTTCTGGCGTTCCTGGATCTGTGCCCGGAGGCCGTCCACCACAGCCTGCTGGGCCACGATGTCCTTGGCGAGTTTCTCGAGGTTCTTGGCGCGGCCGATCTTCTTGCCTTCAAAAAGACCTACCGATCCGCCGGTGAGCGTGAATTTTCCTTTTACGTATTTACCCGATTTCTCGAGGATGACCGAACCGTTGCTTTGCTCCAGGGCCGACTCGTCGGAAGCGATGAAGACATTGCCCAGCAGGTGTGCGGCCAGTGCGCGGTATTGCGCGTCCACCTCGATCACATCCATGGCCGGGATGGTGCCGGCGGGCGCACCGTGGCCCGTTCCGCCGGATTCATTTACGCGGTCGAGCAGGAAGAAGTTGGCCTTTCCTTTCTTATTGTTGTCGAGCAGGTGCACGGCCTGGAGGCCTTCCTGCAGGTCGTTTACGACATAGTAGTTGAGGTAGGGCTCCAGCACGTTTTCCACGGCGGCGCGGTATTCTTCTTTTACGTAAATGATATCGGAAAGAATGGGTGCGCTGTGGTTCCAGTTGGGATTTTTGTGCAGGAACTTGATGCTTTCGGGATAGCCTTCCATCGAGTCGATGAGGCTCTTCAGCAGGGCGTGCTCGTTCTTTTTCGAGTCCAGCTTGCGCTGCTCTTCGGCGAGTTCGCTGCGCAGGCCTTCCAGCACCTGCTGGGTTTTCAGGATCTGCTCCTTGGTATTGTTATGATGCTGCTGCAGGCCCTCCAGGTCGGCTTTGCGCTGGTCAAGCTCCTTCTGGCGCTGCTCCTTCTCCCCTTCCAGCTGGGCGATCTGTTCGTCGCGGCCGGCGCGCTCTTCCTCAAGCTGGTAAATAGCGCGCTGGAGGTTCTGGATGGAGGTATCGGCGATGGCGACTTTTTTCTCCGCGTCAAACTGCGAGCGCTGCACCTGCTGGTAGGCCGTGCGCAGGTTGTTGAGGGCAGCTCGTTTTTCATCGAGGATGCCACGGCTCGCGTCCACGCTTGTCCGGTATTCTTCGAGCTGGGCTGCCAGGTTCTGCAGGGCCTCCTCTTCGTCGCCGATCTGCCGGGTGGTAAACTGGATGCTTTCCTCGATGCCGGATATCTGCCCGCCGGCACGCTGCAGGAAGCTTTCCAGGCCGGTGGCGCGCTCGCGCAGGTGCTCAAGGCGCTGTGCCGACAGGTTCTTTTCGTTCTCCTTGGTCCGCACCTGCTGCACCAGCTCGTTGAATTGCTGCTGGAGGCTGTGCAGCTCGCGCTCGCGCTCGATGAAGTCTACGCGCTCCTGCTCCAGGCCGGCTTCGCGGGTGGCGATGTCGGCTTCGAGGGCGATGCGCTTGTCGGTTTCGGCCTCGTGCTTTTCGTTGAGGTCGCGGAAGGCCAGGTTAAAGCCTTCGAGGGCGGCCTTGGCCAGCTCCACCGAAAGCTCGCGGTAGTCTTTCTTGATCTCGTAATATTTTTCGGCCTTTTTCGCCTGGTTTTCCAGGGTCTTCAACTGGTTGTTGATCTCGAACAGGAGGTCTTCAATGCGGTTGAGATCCTGCTCGGTGGCGTCCAGCTTTTGTTTGGCTTCCTTCTTACGGGTCTTATAGATCGAAATGCCGGCGGCCTGCTCGAGCATGCGGCGGCGTGAGTTGTCCTTGTCCTTGATCAGGTCGTCCACCATGCCGAGCTCGATGATGGCGTAGGAGTCGGTGGAGACGCCCGTGTCCATGAACAGGTTCTGGATATCCTTCAGGCGGCAGGAAACATCATTGAGGCGGTATTCGCTCTCGCCGCTTTTGTAGAATTTACGGGTGATGGTAACGGTGTTGAACTCGGTCGGGAGCAGGTTCTTCGTGTTTTCGAAGGTGAGGCTCACTTCGGCAAGGCCGGAAGCCGAGCGCGTCTTGGAGCCGTTGAACACCAGGGCCTCGAGGTTTTCGGAACGAAGGTGCGAGATCTTCTGCTCGCCGATCACCCAGCGGATCGAGTCCACGATATTGGATTTGCCGCAGCCGTTTGGCCCGACAATGCCGGTGATGTTCTCGTCAAAATTGACAATCGTCTTATCCGCAAAGGATTTGAATCCTTTGATTTCCAGGGATTTTAGTCGCACTCTTCAGCAAATTAAGTTGACAAATATAACGGAACGGGGCCAAACGGGCCGTTTGTCCCTGCCGCCCGCCACGTTTTCGCCGACATTAGAGCGCCTCTAATCTATATTCCCACGGATGGGCTTGCCGCCCGTCTCAAAATACCGCTCAGCAGTAAGTGTAAACGCTTAATTATAACATTTGCTCGCCATTATGATGTTGTAACTTGAAAGCAAAAAAACCTGTCAAAAATCCAATCAAAAAAGCCAATCATGAAAAACATTCTAATTCCGATAGACTTCTCGGAGACATCGTACGAAACGGCGCGTTACTCTGCCCGATTATTTTCGGGATTGCCTGGGGTAACCATCACTTTGTATCATATGTTACATCCCGGCACCCACGAAACACCGGAGGTGCTGCTGGACACACTCAAGGCTGAAATTGCGGAACAAAGCGGGTTGAAGGTCGGCTGCCATACCGAGCCGGGCTCCAATTTTCCGGAGGCGCTCACCCGTTTTGCGCGTCACTGTTCGGCCAGTCTCATCATCATGGGCTTTACCGGTCCCGAGCGGAAGCAGAAGCTGCTGCTGACCGGCAACATCCTCGATGTGGTCGACAATAATGCCTGCCCGGTAATGATCCTTCCTCCCGGAATGGAATTTCACCGGATCTATAATATCGCGCTCACATCGGACTTTCATAACGTGGACGTGACGGTGCCTTTCGGGCCGATCCGCCAGGTGCTGGAACTGTTCCAGGCCCGGCTGCACGTGGTCAATGTAAACAGCGACATGTATATCACCGTTGACGAGGAAGTACAGAAGCAAAAGCAAAGAATGGAGGAGCTTTTCGGGGATTTCGACCCGGAATTTCACTTTATGAACCTGTACGAATTCAATGAGTCGATCAACCAGTTCGTGACCGACCATGCCATCGACATGGTGATCATCATCCCGCACAAGCATACGGGCGTGTCGAAGCTGTTTCACCACAACAGCGCCAAGAAGCTGGCGCTGAACAGCACGGTCCCGGTAGTGACAGCGCACGAATAGCCGGCCGGAAACAACCGGCTATTCAGCCACCTTGTATTGTGTCTTTCCACCGTTTTGCAAAAATGCCCGCAGCCGCGGGCATTTTTCATGGTATGTGGAGCGCCGCCGGAGACCGGTCTTCCCGGCGGAAACAAAACAGGTAGCCAGAATACTGTTATATGTAAATAAAAAATGATAAGTACCTCGCGAACTTTTGCGAATTTTGCCTATCTTTTTATACTTTACGACCTACCAAATATGCTGCACATGAAAACCGTGATCGTCCCTGTCGATTTTTCCGACAACGCCCTTGCCACCGCCCGCTACGCCATCAACATGCTTTCGGGCATTTCCGGAGTAAGCCTGGTGCTCTACCACATGTACGAGAAGGCCAGCGAGGAAGAAGAAGCCTATTTCCGTCTCGAGCAAATGAAGAGTGAGCTCGACGCCGCCGGCGCAATCACCCTCGCCTGTCATGCCGAGCCCGGCTCGGATTTCCCTGAGTCGCTTTCCCGCTTTGCCCGCCATTGGGCGGCCTCGCTGATTGTAATGGGGCTTACCGGTAAAAGCAAGCTGGAGCAGATCTTCCTCACCAGCAATACACTGAAGCTCGTGGATAAGAACCCCTGCCCCGTTATGGTGATTCCGCCGCAGGCCGAGTTCAAGCAGATCCGTAATGTGGCCCTCACCTCCGACTTCCGGGATGTTGACCTCAGCACACCCGTGGGGCCCATCCGCCAGGTGCTGGAGCTGTTCCGCCCGGCGCTCCACATTGTGAACGTAAACAGCGAGCATTATGTATCGCTCGACGAGCACTACCTCGAGCAGAAGTCGCGGATGAAGGCGCTCTTCAACGAGTTCAATCCCGAGTTCTACTTCATCGGCACCTACGATTTCCACGAAACGATCAACCAGTTCGTTTCCGACAAGCAGATCGATATGGTGATCACGATCCCGCGCTCGCACTCCTTTATCGACAAGCTGTTCAACCCCAACCACACCAAGAAGCTGGTGTTCAGCAGCACGGTGCCGGTGCTGGCAGCACACGAATAATATCTCGGATCTCGATCTCTCTGATGTCTGATCTGGCTGATGCCGATCAGACATTTTTGTTTACCGTGTATCAAATCAGCGATCAGAGATCCGAGATCTGAGATCCTATCTGTATTTTCGGTGCGCTGAAACGGACCCTGTGCGCATGATCTGACGAAAAACGATTGCATGAAAAACATTAAGCTGATTGAAGTTCCGTCCGAGATCGGGGCGGGTACGCGCGGCGCATCGCTGGGCATTGAAGCGATCAAGATTGCCGCGCTCGACTTCATGAGCAACTTCTTTATTCATTTTCCTTCCGACCGGATCCCGGTAGAAAATAAACTTTTGTACGAGCCCATCGAATCGCCCTACGCCAAGCGCATCAAGGGGATTGCATCGATGTACGACAAGGTGAGCAAGGCGGTGTGCGATACCATGAAGAGCAACTTCTTTCCCGTGGTGCTCAGCGGCGACCACAGCATTGCCGGCGCCACGATTGCGGGCATCCGCATGGCAAAGCCAAAGGCCAAGCTGGGCGTGATCTGGATCGACGCGCACGCCGACCTGCATACTCCCTATACGACGCCTTCCGGCAATATGCATGGCATGCCGCTCGCGCTCTCCATCAACGAAGACAATACGGAAAGCTCGGTGCACGACCTCGACCCGGAAACCACCAAGATCTGGAACGGGCTCAAGAACCTGGGCAAGATCGCGCCGAAGGTGCTGCCCGAAGACATTGTGCTGATCGCCCTGCGTGATTTTGAAAAGGAAGAAAAAGCGCTGATCGATAAATACGGCATCAAGGTGATCAGCACCAAGGAGGTGCGCAGCAAAGGCCCGGAAAATATCGTCCGTGCGGTCACGCGTTACCTTTCCGATTGCACCGATATCTATGTTTCCTTCGACGTAGACTCACTTGACTCCTCCATTTCCAAAGGCACCGGCACCCCGGTAAGCAACGGGCTCAAGGAGCGCGAAGCAGAAGACCTCGTGAGTAAGTTCATGCAAAACCGGAAGGTGTGCTGCTTTGAGCTTACCGAGGTAAACCCGACGCTCGACAAAGAAAACCTGATGGCGGAAATCGCGTTCAACATCCTGCAGCGGAGCGTGAACGTGCTGATGTATTCGTGACCGGGAGAGAAAGACCGCAGATTTTTTATGATCTGTTATGATGTACGCAGATACCGGTACCAACATCAGCGTTAATCAAAACCAATCGGCGTATTCCGCCTGCGGAATCAGCGTTCTTTTTCCATGCAAAAGGTCCGGGCAAGCCCCTCCGCAAAGGAAGTCGGTGCGTAAGCCAGTTCCTTTTTTGCTTTTGAAATATCAAACCCCGTTTTCTGCGGCCGCCTGGCCAGCTCTTTCATATCCCGCCCGGTGATGGGCGTGATGAGCGATGCGTCAAGCTCAAGCAGCTGCGCGGTTTCCATCGCCATTTCGTAAGGCGTACGCACGTCTTCTCCTGAAAGATGCCAGGTGCCCCCGGCGCGGCGGTCGATGATAGCCAGGATGCCGTCGGCCAGGTCTTCAACGAATGTGGGGGTGCGCAGCTGGTCGTTGAATATGCGCAGCGCCCGCCCTTCGCGGAGCGCACCGGCCACCATCGTCAGCAGGTTGCCGCGGGCGCCGCAGGGATCGCCGTATACCAGCACCGTCCGCGCGATGCTCCAGAGCCCGGGGTATTGCCGAACGAGCCGCTCGGCCGCCAGCTTGGTTTCCCCGTAATAATTGACCGGGCCTACGGGATCTTCTTCGCGGTACAGCCCGCGCTTTCCGTCAAATACAAAGTCGGTAGACAGGAAAATAAAATGTGCGTCGCTGCCCGCGACGGCTTCGAGGAGGTTGCGGGTACCGTCAATATTCACGCGGTCGGCCAGTGCCGGGTCTTTTTCGCAAAGGTCGGGTTGCGAAATGGCCGCCGCATGTACGATGACCGCGGGCTGGTGGCGGGCCAATAAGTCTTTTACGGCTGACGGGTCGGTGATGTCGGTGCTTTCATAAACCGTGTCGGGTCCGAAGGCGATGCGTGCGGCGCCGCTGCCGGTGGCTATGATTTCGTTCCGGGCACTGCCACGACGCTCCAGGTAACTGCCGACAAAGCCGTTGGCGCCGGTGATCAGGATGCTGCGCATCCGCCAAAGATAAGCGCCTCAGCGGGCGATACCCAGCAGTGCGGCCAGGTCACGGAAAGACAGGTTCCGGAGCTCTTCCGCGGTGCGGCCGGTGGCAGCGATCGCGGTTGGCGACAGCAGGATATGGCGCACCTGGATACGGCTGCTCCCGCTTTCGAACTGGCCGGCATCGGCGGCCGGGACGGTCACGGAAAGCGACAGGGCGCCGGGGCGTATGCCCTGCTCCCACAGCAGGGGGCGGTCTGACCGCCCGGAAAGGGAATAGAACTGGAACGGCAGGCCCATGGGTTTCTCCAGGGCCGGGGTTTCCAGGTTATAGCCGGTAACAAAGGTGAGCACGAGGCCGTTTTCAGCAAGCTCCGGGCTGAGTGCAGGAACAGTGCGCTCGCTGGAGTAGCGGGTACTGCCGTCGGGTGCGGTCGTGCGCGACCATTCCATCGGGCGTTCCCAGGTCGTGACGACCGGGCGCGCCGTGGCCGCGATTTGGGAAATAGCTGCTACAGCCGGGGATGTTTGGGGCGCTGCAATTTCTTTCTTGGAACAGGAGGCAAACAGGACGATAAGGGCGAAGCCGGGGTAGAGACGCTTCATGTGCGGGGTTTTAAAGGTTAGCTACCCCATCCGGGACGAAAATAATGCCATCCTGAAGATCATGTTAAAACGCGTTACCTTCCCACCGGGCGTTCAGGGCCTTTCGGCTGTGTATTAAAGACACATTTCCGGCAAAGCCTTACATTTGACCCTTACCGTTCCGATTGCTGCTGTATATGAACTGAAAGATTGAATTGAATGGAAAAAAAAGTTTCCCGTATTGGCGTCCTCACATCCGGAGGCGATTCGCCGGGTATGAATGCCGCCATCCGCGCCGTAGTGCGCACGGGTATTTATTATGGACTCGAGGTATATGGCATTATGCGGGGCTACCAGGGCCTTATCGAGAATGATATCTTCAAGATGGAAAGCCGCTCCGTGGCCAATATTATCCAGCGCGGGGGCACCATCCTGAAAACGGCCCGCTGCAAGGTCTTTCATACCCCCGAAGGCCGCAAGCAGGCCTACGAGGTGCTGGGAAGCCATGGCATCGACGGCCTCGTGATCATCGGCGGCGACGGCTCCTTCCGCGGCGCGGTGGAGTTTTCCAACGAATACGATATCCCCTGTATCGGTCTTGCCGGCACTATCGACAAGGACATTTTCGGCACCGACTTTACGATCGGATTTGATACGGCGGTGAATACGGCGATTGAAGCGATCGACAAGATCCGCGACACTGCCGACGCTCACGACCGTCTCTTTATTGTGGAAGTGATGGGCCGCGACGCCGGTTACATCGCCCTTTACAGCGGCATCGGCACCGGCGCCGAGCATATCCTCGTGCCGGAGCAGAAAACCGATATCAAGGCAGTGGTGGCCTCCCTCAAGGAAAAGGAGCGCCGCAAGAAGCTCGTGAACATCATCGTGGTGGCCGAGGGCGACGAATTCGGCGGCGCCAACAAGGTGGCCGAGGTAATCAAGCAGGAACTCCCGAACGCCGAAACCCGGGTGTGCATCCTGGGGCATATCCAGCGCGGTGGCGCCCCGAGCTCGATGGACCGCCTCATCGCCAGCCGCATGGGCTACCACGCCGTGGAATGCCTCCTCGAAGGCCGTCACAACGTATTCGTGGGCATCCTCAACAACCGGATGAACTACGTTCCACTCAACCAGGTGCACAAGAAAAAAGGTACCATCGGGCAGGAGTGGATGAAAATCGTGAAAATCCTCGCTAGCTAATCTCCGATCCCGGATCTCAGGTCCCGGATCTTTTTGCCGATCAGCGATCTGAGATTTGCAAATTGAAAATATTATGAGCAAAAACGTAGGTAAGTACTACCACAAATCCATGGACCGCACCGCCGGCATCCAGCACACCCACCACCGTACCAAGATCGTAGCAACGGTGGGCCCGGCCTGTGACACTTATGAAAAGCTGCTCGACCTCGTGAAGTGCGGCGTCAACGTATTCCGGCTCAACTTCTCGCACGGAACCCACGAAGACAAGGCCAAGATCATCGAGTACATCCGCCAGATCAACAAGACGGAGCCTTACAACATCGCCATTCTCGGCGACCTGCAGGGACCGAAGCTTCGTGTGGGCGAGATGGAGAACGGCGGCATGGACGTTCGCCCCGGCGATATCCTGACCTTCACCAATGAAAAACTCGTGGGAAACAAGGAACGCATCTATGTTTCTTACCCGAACCTCCATGCCGACGTAAAAGTGGGCAATACCATCATGATCGACGACGGTAAGATCGAGGTGAAGGTGTCGAATGTCCTGCGTAACAACGATGTGCAGGTGGAAGTAGTGCTGGGTGGATTCCTTTCGAGCAAGAAGGGCGTTAACCTCCCCGACACGAAGATCTCGCTGCCCGCGATCACCGATAAAGACCTCGTTGACCTCGAGTTCATCATCGACCAGGAGCTCGACTGGGTGGCGCTTTCCTTTGTGCGCAGCGTGAAGGATATCATTATCCTGCGTAACAAGCTCCAGGAGCGCAAGAGCAAAACGAAAATCATTGCCAAGATCGAAAAGCCGGAGGCACTCAATAATATCCGCGACATCATCGTGGAGTCCGACGCCATCATGATCGCCCGCGGCGACCTGGGCGTAGAGCTGCCGGTGGAGCAGATCCCGCTGATCCAGCGCCAGCTGATTCAGAAGTGCCTGCACCGCGCCAAGCCGGTGATTGTGGCTACGCAGATGATGGAATCGATGATCGACCGCAGTAAGCCCAACCGCTCGGAGATTACCGACGTCGCCAACGCTGTACTCGAAGGTGCCGATGCCGTGATGCTTTCGGGCGAAACCGCCACCGGCAACCACCCGAAGCTTGTGGTGGAAACGATGCGCAAGATCATCATGGAAGTAGAGCGCACCGAGTACCAGTACGACCGCGAGGAGTTCCTGCAGCCCCAGCCCCACTCCCCCTCCTTCCACAGCGATGCCGTGTGCTACAATGCCTGTAAGCTTGCTTCCGATGTGAAGGCCGACGCGCTGATCGGGATGACCCAAAGCGGTTACACCGGATTTATGCTGAGCTCCTACCGCCCGAAGTCGCCGCTTTACGTTTTTACCAAGGAGCGTTCGCTCGTAAACCAGTTGTCGCTCAGCTGGGGCGTGCGTGCCTTCTTTTACGATGAGGAAGACAGCCTCGACGATATCATCAACGACCAGATCGACATCCTCCAGGAGCGCGGCTTCCTGAAGTCGGGCGATGTGGTGGTGAACACCGGCTCTACGCCCGTGCACCTGCACCTGCCCACCAATGTGGTGAAGATCACGAAGGTGGATTGAGGTCGGGAATCGTGAATCCGCGCTGTGCGGTAATTGAGAAAGGATGCCTCAGGCATCCTTTCTTCGTATACAGGCGTCAGCATTCACGATTCACGCCCTAGATCACGATCCGCGCCGGCCGCCGCCACAGCCAGTGGTAGAAGTCGCGGAACGACTCGCGCCAGGCGGCCTCGCTGTGCTCACCTTCCGGATTATAGTTCTCCTGAATGTCGAAGCGGTGCTCGCGGTGCAGCAGCGCGGTGATGGCGCGTATCCGCTCCGTCATCTGCGCGCCTTCTTTTTCGCCCCCGTAGAAATACAGTTGCTGTGGCAGCCTGGACTTTCCAATCAGGCGGTCCGTCTGTTCTGCAATATCATCCTGCAGCCAGAAAGAAGGCGAAAAGATGCCGGCCTTGGCATACACCTCGGGGTGCAGCAGCGCGGCGTAATAGGAAATGAGGCCGCCCATCGAGGAGCCGGCGATCCAGGTATGCTCGCGGCCCGGCTTGGTACGATAGGTGCCATCGATGAATGGCTTTAGTGTCTGCGTCAGGAATTCGAGGTAAGGGCGCCCCTCTCCTTTGCCGAACTCCGGGTCGTCGTGCAGCTTGTATTCGCGCAGGCGATGCTCGCCACCATTGTCGATGCCCACCACGATACACTTGCGCTCGTGTTCGTCGATTGTTTCGTCTACCTGCCATTCCTCGCCGAAAGCACTCCACTCTTCAAACAGGTTCTGCCCGTCGTGCATGTACAGCACGGGGAAGCTTTTTTCGGTGCTGTGGTATTCGGGCGGCAGGTAAAGCCAGATGCGCCGGTAGCGCCCCAGCTGAGGCATGTAAAAGGCGGTGTCGAGAATATATACGTTCGGCGCCAGTTGCGCGTTTCGATCTTCCATACGGTCAGCTTCGGTTGTAAAGTTCGGTCCAGGAGCGCAAGCGCCGGCCGATATCTTTTTGCAATTGCCCCGGCGTCAGGCGCCAGCCCCAGTTGCCCCCGGCGGATGCGGGCGTATTCATCCGGCTCCCCTCGTCGAGGCCAAGAAGGTCCTGCACGGGCAGGATGCAGGTTTGCGCCACCGACGACAAGGCCATCCGGCAAAGGGTTTCAGCAACGGAGCTTTCGTCTGGTACATGGCCGGCATATCGGCGGAGGCGGGCGCGGGTTGCCACATCGGCCTCTGTGCGCCACCAGCCGCGGGTGCTGTTGTTGTCGTGGGTGCCGGTGTACACAAAAAATCGCGTATCGTAATTATGCGGGATATGCGGGGAGGCCGACAGGTCTTCGCCAAAGGCAAACTGCAGCACCTTCATCCCGGGCAGCGAAAAGCGGTCGCGCAACTGCAATACAGCGGCGTCGATATCGCCGAGGTCTTCCGCTACAAAGGGAAGGTCACCAAGTTGTTCTTTTACCGTTTCAAAAAAATGCGCGCCGGGGCCTTCCACCCATTGTCCTTCGCGCGCGGTTTCGGCATCGGCGGGCACCTCCCAATATGCCGCGAAGGCACGGAAATGATCGAGCCGCACGATGTCGAACAGCTCGAGGTTGCGGTGCAGCCGTGCGATCCACCAGTCGTATTCGCGGCGGCGCAACGCTGCCCAGTCGAACACGGGCATTCCCCACAGCTGCCCGTCGGCGCTGAATGCATCCGGCGGCACGCCGGCAAGTCCAAGCCGCGCGCCTTCCTCATCGAGGCGGAAAAGCCCGCGGTGTGCCCAGACGTCTGCAGAGTCATAGCTCACATAAAAGGGCAGGTCGCCGACGAGGCGGATGCCCCGCTGGGTGCAATAGTCGCGCAGCGCCTGCCACTGACGGGAAAAAATAAATTGTTCCCAGCGCACCTGCTCCAGGGCGGCACCGGATTCGGCTTCGAGACGCGCAAGGGCAAGCGGGTCGCGCAGCTTCCATTCGGGCGCCCATTCATACCAGGGCTCGCCGTCGTGGTGCTTTTTCAAAACGGAATAAGCCGCAAAGTCATCAAGCCAGCCCCGCTCCAGTTCGCAGAACACCGAGAAGGCATCGGCATCTGCGGCATTCGCTCGGAATGTTTCCCAGGCCTGCTGCAGCAAACTGTTCTTTGCCTGCTCAACGGCAGTGTAGTCAACGCTGTCTGACGCCTCCAGGCGTGCGGCGTCTACCTGCTCCGCGGAAACCAGTCCTTCCTGCAGCAAAAGCTCCGGGCTGATGAGGAGCCGGTTGCCGGCACTGCTCGAAGTGCTGCTATACGGTGAATGGCCCTGGCCCTGTTCCGTCGGGTTGATCGGCAGGAGCTGCCAGTAGCTTTGCCCCGAGCGATACAGGAAGTCCGCGAAGCGACAGGCTTCCGGGCCAAGGTCGCCGATGCCGAAAGGCGCCGGCAGCGAGGTGATGTGCAGCAACAGTCCTGCGTTCCGCCGTTTCTGCTCCACGATCGTGCCGCGCAGCACCGCGTAGGGCTGTCGCTCAAAAAGCTCCGCTACGTTGAGGCTGCCGCGCGCCGCTGTCACCGTTCGCCGACCGAATGCATCGGTCCAGTCGGTGGCGGTTCCTTCGGGCAAAACGATGCGCGTATCGGCCCAATCGATCTCGTCCGGGCGCTCCCCGAGCGAAGCAAGCCATAACGGCACTGCCACCACCAGGATGCGCTCTTCCTGCAACCGCGCAAAGGCGAGTACCTGTTCACCCAGCTTCCCTTCTGCACGCAGCGGCTGGTAGCGGCCGAAAGTAAACAGCTCGCTATCTGCATTCCGCAGGGCCAGCAGTGCCTGCAGGAAACGAAACTTCCCGGGTGCTTTCTTTCCCGCCGACCATTCATGGCGCAGTTTATAATCAACCGGGCGCCGGTTGTCGGGGTCTACAAGACTCAGGTCCCAGCCCTCGCAGCCCTGATACACGTCGGGTACACCGGGGCAGGTGCATTTCAGCAGGAGCTGGATCAGTGAGTTGTAATACCCGAATTCGGCAACCCGCCTGCGCAGTTTTCCGAAATGCCGTTCGAAGGCACTGCCGGACGCCAGTTGTTCTTTGGCAAGCGTCTTCGCTGCTGTTTCGTAGGTTTCGTCGGGACGTCCCCAGTCGGATCGGCGCTTGCTTTCGCGCAACGCTTTTTCCATAAAGGCCTCAAGGCGCGTGCGGTATTCCGGGAGTTCCGCATCGTCGTTCGGATAGCTTCCCACGAGGGTCTGCAGCAGCCCGTAAGCGTCGTTGGCATCGGGGATATCGTCCGCGCCCCGCTCCTGCATCCAGGCCTTTACGGCCTCCAGCCAGGCTTCCGGCATGGCCGAAAGGGCCTGCAGGCGGGCGCGTACGTCTTCGCCGCGTTTAGTGTCATGGGTGGAGGTTGCATTCAGCGCCAGCGGCCATTCGGCCTGCCGCCGGGCCATCGCCTGGTGAAAGGCTTCGATGCGCCAGCCGAAGTGTGCCGGCGCGTCGCCTACTTCATTGTGACCAAGAAAGCGGAAATGGGTATACATCAGGGTGTCTTCCACGCCCTTTGCCATGAGCGGGCCACTCAGTTGCATCAGCCGCCGGTAGAAATGCAGAATGGCGGCGGCACGCACGGGGTCGGGCTCGGGGTGCAACAGCGTGTGTTCGAGCAGGCCCAGGGCCGGCGACAGGTCGGGCCGGCTGCTCCGTGCCTGCTCCATTACGGCATGCACCTGCGCCGACTCTTCCGACGGGAGCGGCAAGGCATTTCCATACCACCGGTACACAGGCAGGTGCAGCAGGAACTCCGCGATCGCGGTTTTCAGATCCTCCGTGCGCAACTGAGCGTATTGCTCCGGCTGCAAAAGTTGCATCAGCAGCTGGTAGAGATTCTCCAGTTCCCCGCCCATATGGTGATACAGGATCTGGGTTTTTTTGTCGCGTACCTGCTGCAAGGGTGTCCGGTGATCCGGCACCAGGCTGTAGTAATAGCGGGTGAAAGCCTGGCTGCTGCGGCTGTCGGTGAGGATGCCATTTACCTGTGCGAGGAATTCGTAGCCGGTCGTTCCTTCGATCGGCCAGGCAGCCGGTAGTTCTTCTTCGCGCTCCAGGATCTTCTCCACCACGATATAGCATTCGGGGCCCAGCAGCCGGCGCAACTGCTCCAGGTAGGCGGTGGGGTCGTACAGCCCGTCAACATGATCAACGCGTACGCCCTGGAAGATGCCTTCCTGCACCAGCTCGCTGATAAAGCGGTGAAAGGTGTCGAAGACTTCCGGCACCTGCTGGTTGAGGCAGATAAGCCCGTTCACGGTGAAGAAGCGCCGGTAGTTGATGCGGCCATCAGTTTCCTGCCAGTGGCAAAGCCGGTATACCTGGTCGTTGGCGAGCTCCAGTAGGGCGGCCTTGTTTTCATTCAACGCGCTTAGGCGTTCGTTGATATAGCCGCTCACAACGTCGTTTTTGAGCAGGCCCGACAACTGCAGCACCAGCTCTTCGAAGCGGGGTGTATATTGATCGCTGTCTTCTATTGCGCGAAGTTCACCGGCCTGTTGGAGCCATTGCCGGATTGCATCCGATGCGCCGTCACCCTGTAAAACTGTTTCGTAGGACCGCAGGCGTAAGGGGTAACTGCTATCGTAATTGCGTAGGCAAAACCGGCCGTCTTCCAGGGCCAGGGAGATCTCGCCATCATTAATCGCGTCTTCGAGCGACTTGCCCAGAAAGGGCGCCATGATATGTCCCGACGCTACCTGGTCGTTCCAAGTTACGTCAAAGAAGGCGGCGTATGCCGAGCCGCGGCCCTTTTCAAGCATATCACGCAGCCAGGGGTTGCGGGTGTCGTAGGCCATGTGGTTGGGCACGATATCCTGGAGCCAGCCGATTCCCTTTTCACGCAGCTTCCGGCTTACGCGGCGCAGGTCGTCGAGCGTGCCGATCTCGGGGTTGATCTCGTGCGGGTTGAGCGCATCGTAGCCATGTGTGCTGCCCGGAACGGCGGTAAAAACGGGTGAAGCATAAAGGGTGCGGATGCCGAGCGCGGCGAGATAGTCTACCTGTCGCTCCAGGTCGGCCAGCGTGAAGTCTTTGTGAAATTGAATGCGGTATGTTGCTACTGGATTATACGTCATCGGAAGTATACAAAATGAATGATTCTGGTTGTAGTTCTACGGTTTCGCCGCCGAGCGAAGGCTGGAGGCCGTCCCCGCTGCCGCCCCATTCGGCGGCAGATGATTGCAGCAGCGGCGTCCAGGCGCTTTCCACCACGGGCAGTTCAATGTGCCTCGCCACTTTTGAAAAGTTCATCACTACGAGTGCAACGCCACCGGCGCCCTGCCGCTGCAATACGAGCGTATCCGTCGCGGGGTCTGCAGTCGCGGTGAGTCCTTCGCGGTCGCGGTTCGCCAACGCGGGAACGGTGCGCCGAAGCCGGATCAGCTTTTTATAGAAGCGCAGCATCGTGGCGTGTGGTTCCTGGTCGCGGAGCTCCCAACGGAGCCTTGAATTTTCAAAGCTTTCGCTGGCCACGGGGTCCGGCGCTTCGCCCTGTGCATGAAAGGCTGCGAACTCGCGCCGGCGACCTTCGCGTACGGCGGCACACAGGTCGGCATCGCCATGGCTGACAAAGTAAAGGAAGGGCGAGGGCTCGCTCCACTCCTCTCCCATCCAGAGCATCGGCAGGAACGGGCTGAACAGCACGGCACCTGCCATCAGCTTCTGCATCTCGAAAGACACAAGCACACTGGTAGACTCGCCGAGCATGCGATTGCCTACCTGGTCGTGGTTTTGAGTGAAAACGATGAACTGCTCGCCACCGTTGGCGCGTGCCGGCACGCCAAAATGCTTTTTCCGGTGTTCCGACCACTGTCCATCGTACACGTAAGCATCGCGGTAGGCCTTCGCCAGGTGCTCAATGCCGGCAAAATCGCTGTAATAACCGGTGCGTTCGCCGGTAGCGCTGACCCGAAGGGCGTGGTGAAACTCGTCAATCCACTGGCTGTGCATGCCGTAGCCACGTGTTTCGGGAGGGTCGATAAAACGGGTGTCGTTGAGGTCGCACTCCACGATAAGGTAGTGTGTACGTCCCGTGTCGGCCATCAGCCGGTCCAAATGCTCCCGCAATTCCTGGAGGAAGTGCACGGGGCCGAAATCCTTGATGGCATGCACCGCATCGAGGCGGAGGGCGTCGATATGAAAATCACGCAGCCACATCAAGGCGTTTTCGATGAAATACCGGCGAACGCCATCGCTCCAGGCATCGTCGAAATTGATGGCGCCGCCCCAGGGCGTGCTGTATTTATCGGTGAGATAGGGGCCAAAGGCTCCAAGGTAGTTGCCCTCCGGGCCGAGGTGGTTATACACCACGTCGAGCGCGACGGCGATGCCCCGCCGGTGGCAGGCATCCACAAGGCGCTGCAGGCCGGCGGCACCGCCATAGGTGTTTTGCACCGCGAAGGAAAAGACGCCGTCGTAGCCCCAGTTGCGCCCGCCGGGAAATTGTGCCACGGGCATGATCTCGATAGCGTTGACACCGAGGTCGAGCAGGTGGTCGAGCTTTTTTTCGATGCCGGCAAAATCGCCTTCCGGAGTAAAGGTGCCGGTATGTAATTCGTAAATAATGTAATCCGACAGGTCGTGGTTTTGCCAGCCGGCGTCTGCCCACGTAAAGGCCATCGGGTCAACAACCTCCGAGTCGCCGTGCACGCCATCGGGCTGCGAAAGCGAGGCGGGGTCGGGAAGCGCGTCGCCGCCATCTACCCGCACCTTGTAGCGGCTGCCCGGGGCCAGTGCTTCCCCAAGTGTCCAATAGCCAAAGGCTTCCTTTCGGAGCGGCCATTCCTTTTGTCCGATCACGGCCGATACCGTTCCGGCAAGCGGGGCCCAGACCCGTAGTTCTACGGAGCCGTCCGGCTGTGCCACCGCACCGAGGGTTCGTTGACTGGTATTTATATCCTGCATCTTGCTTACGGGTTTTTTTGACGCAGCACGATCACCGTGCGGCCAAAGAGGTGTACGACGTCGCCTTCAATCGGCGTGCCTTCTTCCGACACGTAATCGGCCGACGTGTCGATCACTTTTTCCCAGCCAGCGCCGTAGCGTGCCTGCGGAATATGGAAGTCGATGCCATCGAAATGCGCGTTGAACAACAGGTAGAAATTATCATCATGGACCGGGTTGCCTTGCTCATCTACCGTGCGCAGGGCTTTCCCGTTCAGGAACACCGCGAGCGACTTGGCGAAGTCATTGGTCCAGTTTTCTTCGCTCATCTCTTCGCCCGAGGGCTGAAACCAGGCGATGTCTTCAACACCAACTCCTTTTATCGGCTGCCCTTTGAACCAGCGCTTGCGGGTGAAAACGGGATGGGAACGGTAAAAATGAATCAGCTTTTGCATAAAGGCCAGGAGCCCTTTGTCCTGGTGCTCCCAGTCGATCCAGGAGATTTCGTTGTCCTGGCAGTACGCATTGTTGTTGCCGCCCTGCGTGCGTCCCAGCTCGTCGCCGGCAACGATCATCGGCACGCCCTGGCTCAGGAAAAGAGTGGCCATAAAGTTGCGCTGCTGCCGCGCCCGCAGTTGCAGCACTTCGGGGTCGTCGGTGGGGCCTTCGGCGCCGCAGTTCCAGGAGCGGTTATGGCTTTCGCCGTCGTTGTTGTTTTCGTTGTTGGCTTCGTTGTGTTTATCGTTGTACGAAACAAGGTCGCGCAGGGTGAAGCCGTCGTGCGCCGTAACGAAGTTGATGGACGCAAATGGATGGCGGAAATCATTAAAATACAGGTCGGGCGAGCCGGTGAGACGCAGGGCAAACTCGCCCAGCACGCTGCCGGCACCGCGCCAGTAGTCGCGCATCGTATCGCGGTATTTTCCGTTCCACTCGGCCCATCCCGCCGGGAAGCGGCCAACCTGGTAGCCGCCTTCACCGATGTCCCAGGGCTCGGCGATCAGCTTTACCTGCGAAATGACCGGGTCCTGGTGGATGATGTCGAAGAAAGAACCGAGGCGGTCCACATCGTGGAACTCGCGGGCGAGCGCCGCTGCCAGGTCAAAGCGAAAGCCGTCCACGTGCATTTCCAGTATCCAGTAGCGGAGGCTGTCCATGATCATCCGGAGCGTGTTCGGCGTCATCACGTTGAGCGTGTTGCCGCAGCCGGTATAGTCCATGTAATAGCGGGCGTCCTCGGTAAGCCGGTAGTAATCCAGGTTATCTGCCCCGCGGAAGCAGAGTGTGGCCCCCATCTGGTTGCCTTCCGCGGTGTGATTGTACACCACGTCGAGGATCACTTCGATACCCGCCTGGTGCAGGGCTTTTACCATTTCCTTGAATTCACGCACCTGCCCGCCGTTGCCGCCGCTTGAGCTGTAGCGGACGTCGGGCGCGAAGAAACCGATCGTGTTGTAGCCCCAGTAGTTTACCAGGCCCCGGTCGGCGAGGAAGCGCTCGTCTACGAAATGGTGCACCGGCATCAGCTCGATGGCGGTGATGCCGAGATCCTGCAGGTAGCGGATCATGGCCGGGTGCGCGATGGCCGCATAGGTGCCGCGGATCGACTCGGGAATATCCGGGTGGCGGTAGGTCAGCCCTTTTACATGCGCTTCGTAGATAATGCTTTTATGGTAGGGAATCCGCAGGGGTGCGTCATTTTCCCAATCGAAAGAGCCATCGATGACCACCGACTTGGGCATGAAGTTGCCGCTGTCGGTCTTACTGAAGCTGAGGTCGCCGTCGCGATGACCAACCTTGTATCCAAAGAGCGAATCGTGCCAGTGAACCGTACCTGAAATGGCCTTCGCATAGGGATCGAGCAACAGTTTGTTTTTATTGAAGCGATGGCCGTTCTGCGGTTCGTAAGGTCCATCGACCCGGTAGCCGTAGAGCTGGCCGGGACGCAGGCCCGGTACATAGCCATGCCATACATGGTGCGAACGCTCCCCAAGGCGGAGCCGGGCCGACTCACGGGTACGCTTGCCGTATTTTTCATACAGGCAGAGTTCCACGCCGGTGGCGTGTGCTGCGTGCAGCGCGAAGTTCACTCCTTTCCCATCCCAGGTGGCGCCCAGGGGAAATGGCCCTCCCGGGATAACTCGGTATTCCATGCTTAAGGTGTTGGTATTCGTTCGGTGACCCGCAAGGATGAAAATTCCGGGCCAAGGCAATGGTGAGCCGTGTGCCGTGAGAAGATCAACTCAGGAAGATTCAAACATGCCGGACCCGTCGAGCCTCAGGGGTTCACGGTTGACGGCTCACCGCTTACGTTATGTATCTTGCGGCAATGACCAAGAACGAACTGTCTGCGCGGCTCGATGCCTTTGAGGCGGCACTGGCGGCCTATGGGGTGAGCAAGTTTTCGGCAAAAGAGATCTGGGACCTGCGGGCCGGGATTGTCGAGGATTTCCGGACGGTGGAATTTGCCGACCCGGGAGCGCGTAAAGATGCCTGGCAGCGACTCCAGGACGGTATGGACATGCTGAGCCAGAAGGGCGCCCTGCTGCAGGTGGAGAACGAGGCCTTCGCCACCGAGGCCGAGGAGCGCATCGAAGCCTTACAGCGTAAAGTTGACGAGGCCGGTCCGGACAAAGAATGGACCAAGGAAGAACTCGCTGCCCTCCGGGCCGGGGCGAATGATATTTTTGATTTCATGCGCCAGAACCGCTGGCCCACGCGCGAGCGCCGCACGGCGGTATGGGACCGGTTTACGGCTTCCCGCGACCGGGTTAAGAAGCTTGAGGACGCCCGCTACGAGCAGATCCGCGCCGGCATCCGCGCGCGCGAGGAGCGCTCCGCCGCCCTCCTCCTGTCCTTCCGCGCAGCCCTTGAAGCGGCTCGCCCCGCTACCCCGATTGCCGACCTCGCTGCAGCGCTTGTTGCTTTGCGGAACGTATTCACAGAACGCTCCCTGCCCTTTGCCGGGCTGGATGGCTTGGAAGGCCCGCTCGCCGACGGCAGCGCCGAAAAGGCCCCGCTGAAAGTGAAAAGCGACAGCCTGCGGGAGCTGCGCCGTCTCTTTGGAGAGCAGCGCACGCAGTTTACGCGCGAGGATGGACAGGAAACCTATAACCTGCTTACCGCGGTGCAAAAAGAAATGGATGCGGCCTGGGGCGCCTACAAGGAAGCGCGCCAGAAGCGCAAAGACGAGTGGTCGGAAAAACAAAAGGCTTTCGCCCAACTGCTTGAGGAAAAAAAACAGAAACGGCTTGCCGATGCCGCCAACCTGGAAAAAGTAGTGGAGGCCAAGCGCGCATTCGGCCCGCGCCTCGAAGCCAGGCTGGCCAGCCAGCAGGATTACCTCAATAAACTTTACGATGATCTTGATGAGCTGGAAACCCGGCTTGCAGGTGCGCGCAATTTCGATATGCGCGGCCGGGTAGAGGCGTCAATCGAAGGCAAAAAGACACGGATCGCGGAGATTGAGACCGACATAAAAGAAATCGGCGGCAGGATCGAAACCAACGTTAAAGACATCGCGGAGATCGAATCCAAAGTAGCGAAGATCCGGGCCGGCGTGTCCGAGATGGATGAAAAGATCGCGGAGGTGCAGGCGCGCAAGCCGCGGCGCTAATGCTGCCTCTTCAACTTGGTGAGATGCTGTTTAATTGCCGGCATCAATCAGTACTTCGTCGATAAACAGGTGTGAAGGATTACCCGCGCTGGGGTGGCCCGCGGGTAGCTTTCCGCCATTCACCGCCCTGACACGGATATAGCGCGCCCTTGTGTTAACGGTGAGGCCCAGCACCTGCACCTGCTGCCCCATCGAATCGATTCCCACCTTGTTGATAACCCGCCCGATCTTGGTGAAGCTGACGCCATCTTCGCTCCCCCAGAAGATCACTTCTTTGGGATACACGATCCAGGGACTGACATCCTGGAGCACGTGCACGCCCAGTGATCGTACCGGCCGGACTGATTTGAGATCTACCACCGCCTCGAAGTCCGTGTTGAAATAGCTCTGCCAGTCGCCGGCGCGCCAGTTAGCACCGCCGGTAATGCTGTCTACGAGCATATCCGGGCCGCCACCCGTATAAAGCGGGTGCACGGTGCTTTGAACGGTGATACTACGGTCGGAGGGGATGCGGAAGAAATCCTGCGTGAGCACGCGGTTCTGCTTTTCGTCGTATGTAGTGATGATCTGCACCGTTGCGCTTTGCTTCAGTGTGAATGGGCCCGAATAAACACGGCCTGCGGATGCCGGCTTTCCTTTCTCCTGCACGGTGTAAAAGATCCGCTGCTGTGCGTCCATGCCGGTCAGGCGCACCTGGATGCTGTCGCGGAATTTATTGCTCTCGTTGGCCACGAAAGGCACGGGCGTAACAATGGGGTCAAGAATCTGCGACAGGGGGCGTTCGTGGAGCGCCGCGCCCCAGAGCTTCGCGGGGAGCTGTTCGGGCATATTAAAACGAAGCTCACCACCCGCCGCGATCTGCTCGTGGGCAATCAGGGTGCGGGGAAGCGGGCTGCCGTTCCACGAAGCCGTCGCGCTTTTCCATAGTCCCGCTTTGGCACGCGCAGCTATTACACGAAAGGTCTTGCCGTTCTCCAACTTCAGAGTAGCTGCATCGAACAGCGGGGTGCCGAGGATGTATTCGCCGCTGCCCGGGCATACAGGGTAGAAGCCAAGCGCGCTCAATATATACCAGGCGCTCATCTGCCCGCAGTCCTCGTTGCCGATCAGGCCGTCGGGCGCGTTCCTGTAAAATTCCGTACAAATACGGTGTACCAGGTCCTGCGTCTTGTCCCAGCGGCCGGCGTAATTATACAGGTAAGCCATATGATGGCTCGGCTCATTGCCCTGCGCATACTGACCGATAAGCCCGGTGACATCGGGTTGCTCGCGGCCGGTTGTAACCGGTGCGGTGGTAAACAGTTCATCGAGCTTCTTCTCGAAAGGTGCGGCTCCACCGTGAAGCGCCATAAGGCCCTGCACATCCTGCGGCGCCGCGAAGCTGTAGTGCCAGGAATTTCCTTCGGTAAAAAAGTTATTGATCTCCCGCGGGTCGAACGGCGAGTGCCAGCGTGCCTGCAGCTTGCCGCGCATCAGGTGGGTTTGCGGGTCGAACAGGTTTTTGAAGTTCTGTGCACGGCGGATGTAGCGGCGGTATACGGAATCATTCCCGTTCCACCGGGCAAACTGCGCGATGCACCAGTCGTCGTATGCATATTCGAGCGTCTTCGACACCGACTCGTGTTCCTGGTTGTTGGCGATATAGCCCTGGCGTCGGTAAAAATCGAGCCCGAAGCGATCGCTCTCGGCATAGCTGCGCATCGCTTCCAGCGCCAGCTGCGCGTCGAAGCCCCGGATGCCTTTTTGCCAGGCGTCAACGATCACCGGCACCGAGTGGTAGCCGATCATGCAAAAGGTCTCATTGCCCGAAAGCTCCCACACCGGCAGCATCCCGCCTTCCTTGTATTGATGCAGGAAGGTATTGATCCAGTCTGCAGTTCGTTTCGGCTCGAGGATAGTCATCAACGGGTGGTAGGCGCGGTAGGTATCCCAGAGTGAGAACACGCTGTGGTTGGTAAAGCCCTCCGCGCGGTGTACCTGTCCGTCGGTGCCGCGGTATTGCCCGTCCACGTCCTGCCAGGTGTTGGGCACCAGGTAGGTGTGATAAAGCGCCGTGTAAAAGGTCACCTGCTGGTCGCGGGTGCCGCCGGTGATATCGATCTTGCCCAGGCTGCGGTTCCAGGAAGCTCTCGCTTCGCTGTGCACCTGGGCGAATGATTTGGCGCCGATCTCCGCATCGAGGTTGGCCTTCGCGCCTTCCATGCTCACACCCGAAATGCCCACGCGGCAACGAAGCTGGCGGTCGGCACCGAGTTCGAATACCAGGCCTGCCTTCGCGTCCTTTCCTTCTACGAGGCCGCCCATTTTGTTGGGGAAGCCATCGTGATATTCACTGCTGTTCGACCCGAACGGGCGGTCGAAGCGGATATAAAAGTAAAAATGCTGGTCCTTGGCCCAGGATTTACTGCGCCGGTAACCGCGCACCGTCCGGCTGTCTACCACCTCCAGGCGCGCATCCAGCACCTCGTCGCGGTGCTGCAGGTCGATAAGCAGCGAACCGGTTTTGGTGCCCGAGGGGAAAGTGTATTGGTGCATCCCGGCGCGTGTTGTTGTGGTCAGCTGCGCTTTGATATTCCCCTTTTTCAGGAACACTTCGTAATACCCCGGTGACGCCACCTCCGACTTATGCGAAAACGGACTGCGGTATTCGGTGTTCTTCCATTTCGTCGGGCCGGTGAAGGGCATCAGCAGCAGGTCGCAGTAGTCCGGAATCCCGGTACCACTGAGATGGGTATGCGAAAATCCATAGATCACCGAGTCGCTGTAATGGTAGCCGCTGGAGCCATCCCAGTCGTCCATCCGGGTGTCCGGGCTCAGTTGCATCATACCGAACGGAACCGAGGCGCCGGGATAGGTATGGCCATGGCCGCCGGTGCCGATGAAAGGATTGACCAAACGGGTGTAATCTTTTTGTGCAAGAAGGCTTGCCGGGAAGGCAAGTGCAAGGACCAGGAGGCGCAACTGTTTCATGGTGATCGGGGCTGGCAGGCGACTTTGCCTGTTGCTCCAAAGATAGGCGCCGCTCCTCTATTCTTCGAGCGCGGCACGGAGGGCACGCACCGCATCCGGGTCGATGGCATCGAGCTGGAAATCGCCGGCGCCGAAGGATGGGTGGCGGAACTGCATCGGGCTTTCGCGGCGGCTCCGCAGCGACGAATGAAATTCTTCCGCGCCGGTAGCTTTTTGTAGCTCCTTCACATTGTCGGCACGCACCCCGCTCCCCGGCATGATGATGATGCGGTGGTCGGCCTGCTCCACAAGCTGGCGGAGCACGGCGCTGCCTTCGGGAGCCGTCGGTTTCTGACCGGAGGTAAGGATGCGCTGCACACCCGCTTCCACCAACTGTTCCAGCATTTCAAAAGGGTCAGCGCAGCGGTCAAAGGCGCGGTGAAAGGTCACCTCCATCGGGTAGGCAGCCTTCACGAGGCGCGCCAGCTTACGGCGCGGCAGTGTACCGTCTTTTTTGAGGAGGCCCAATACAACGCCGTCACAACCTACGCTGCGTGCATACCGGACATCGTCCAGCATCACCTCCAGTTCTTCGTCGCTGTAATGGAAGTCGCCACCACGGGGCCGGATGATCGGGAACAGTGCTACTTCAAAGGATTCGCGGCAAACACGCATCATGCCGTGCGATGGGGTAATACCACCTTCCGAAAGCGCGGCGCACAGCTCAATGCGGTCGGCGCCACCGGCAACAGCGGCGGCCGTGGTGGAAAAATCAGTTGTTGCGATCTCAATGACGTAACTCATGGCGTAAGAATGTGCGGCAAGTTAATGCATTGAATTCCGCCGGTTCAACCGGTTGTGCCGGTAAATTGAGGCTGCATTATTTCCCTAACAGGTGCTTTGCTTCGAAAGTGCGCACACCGTTACCGGACTGCACCGCAACGGTAAATCCTTTCTGAAGCGCATAGGCACCGATTACGCCCTTCTTGTTAATGGCCACAAAGCCTACCTGCAAGTCTTTCAGCTTGTCGCCACGCTGCCGCAGCATGCGTTCCAGCGTTTTCTTGCAGGCGTTTTCTGGAGCGTGCCCCTGGCGCATCAACTCTACCACAGTGTGCGAGCCGACGGCGCGCACTACCTCCTCACCAACACCCGAAGAGGTTGCAGCGCCGACTTCATTGTCGACAAACAGACCGGCGCCAATGATGGGACTGTCGCCCACCCGGCCACGCATTTTAAAGGCCATGCCCGAGGTGGTGCAGGCGCCGCCGAGGTTGCCGGCGCCGTCGAGCGCCAGCATACCAATGGTGTCGTGGTTGTGTTGTTGCCCGTTGCCGTCCTTGACGCCCTGCTGCTGAAGCAGCTTCGGGATGGTCATGGGATCGTACTGCGCCTTTTGCAGCCAGTTCTTCCAGGCTTTCTCGGCTTCGGGTGTTAGGAGGTTTTCAATCCTGAAGCCGTTGGCAAGCGCAAACTGCAGGGCGCCCTCTCCTGCCAGCTGCACGTGCGGCGTCTTTTCCATCACGAGGCGCGCTACCTTGATCGGGTGCATGATGCCTTCGAGGAACATCACCGAGCCGATATTGCCCTGCTCGTCCATGATGCAGGCGTCGAGCGTCACCTTGCCGTCCCTGTCAGGAAGTCCGCCATAACCGACACTTTGGTCACGCGGGTCCGCTTCTGGAACCTGCACGCCCTCCTCCACCGCGTCTACGGCACGGCCTCCTTTTTCAAGCACCTTCCAGGCCGCGGCATTGGCAGCCACGTTCGGCGCCCAGGTAGAGACCACCAGCGGCTTTTCGGCTGGGCCGGAGCCGTTTGCAAGCCCTTCCGCAGGGCGCAACAACAAGGCCAGCGATGACAGGGAGGACAACTGCAGGAAACGGCGGCGGTGGAGCATGCGTTTTGTTTGCGCTAAAGTTAAAGGCCTTTGGTCCACTGCCATATTTGCAGCTGAAATAAGCGGCATTTATTTTGATGTTTAAACATTGAATTGTAAATTTGAACTATGAAAATTGAGATCGTTTCGGGTAGCCCCCGCCATAATAGTGTATCGCATCGCGTCGCTCTGCACCTGCAGCGACAGCTCCAGGAAAGCACCGGCCACGAGGTGGGCGTTATTGCGCTCAAGGATAATATTTTCCCGCCCCTGCAGGCGGTGATCACGGGCCCCGATGCGGCTCCGGCTGAGCTGCGCGAGGTAGCGGCACGGATGTTCGCGGCCGATGCCTATATCATTGTGACGCCGGAGTACAACGGCTCCTACTCTCCTGCCATGCAGAATCTGTTCGATCACTTTCCGAAGCAGCACCACAAGCCCTTCGGTCTGGTGACGGCCTCTCCCGGCGCTCTTGGCGGCATCCGCGCCGCCATGCAACTGCAGCAATTCGTAATGGCGCTTTTCGGTATCCCTTCCCCCTATATGCTGGTGACGCCGCAGGTAGACAAGAAGTTTGACGCGGAGGGTAACCTGACCGACCCGTCGTTTGAGAAAAGCGTCAAAACGTTTGTCTATGAGTTTCTCTGGCTGGCTGAAAAAGTGGTCGAAGAAAAAGTAACGGCCGCCCAGGGAGTGTAGTAAAGGTCCTGATGCTGCCGTGTTGTTATGTACGTGAAGACGTTCAGATGAATTATTTAACCAATTGACCAATTTACAAATACACATACGATGAATTCAGTACTTCATAAAGCCGCTACGCGTGGTCATGCAAGCCATGGCTGGCTCGACTCCTGGCATACCTTTTCTTTTGCCGGTTACCACGATCCGGCGCGCGTTCATTTCGGTGCCCTTCGTGTGCTCAACGATGACAGCGTAGCGCCTTCGATGGGCTTCGGCAAGCACCCGCACGATAATATGGAGATCATCTCCATCCCGCTCGAGGGCGACCTGGAGCACGGCGACAATATGGGCAACACTACCGTCATTCGCCAGGGTGATGTGCAGATCATGAGCGCCGGCACGGGCGTTGTCCATTCTGAAAAGAACGCCAACAGCGACCGCCCGGTTAAGTTCCTGCAGATCTGGGTATTCCCGAAGGAACGCAACGTAAAGCCGCGCTACGACCAGAAGTCGTTCCCGGTTGAAAGCCGCCGCAACTCGCTGCAAACCGTCGTTTCACCGGTAGGTTCCGGCGACGAAGGCGTACAGATCCACCAGGATGCCTGGTTCAGTCTTGGCCAGCTCGACAAAGGAAACACACTCGAGTACACACTGCATAACCCGAAGAACGGCGTGTATGCCTTCGTGCTCGAAGGAGATGTGTTTCTGAACGAAGTGCTGCTCAACCGCCGCGACGGCCTTGGGGTAAGCGATGTCGATAAATTCACACTGCGCGCCGACAGTTCGGCTGAAATACTCCTCATGGAAGTACCGATGGCCTGATGAAAGGCAAACATCCATTTAGCTTCTTTGGAAAATAAAAGCGTCGCCGGTTTCGGTTGCAGATGGCCGCAAGCCCGCGCTTTCTAAAAAGGAAACCATGAAACAAAGAACCGTAACGCGTCATACCGACCTGGTGCATATGAATGTGGGACCAACCTTTCGCGTTAAGCAGCCGCTTCCGTCGGACACCCTGCAACAGGTAAGCCCTTTTATCCTGCTGCATCATGCCGGGCCGCAGGTGCATGCGCCGGGCGGGGTATCGCCCCGGCTGAGCCCGCACCCCCACCGCGGCTTCGAGCCGGTGACCTTCCTGTTCAGCGGCAAGCTGCATCATAAAGACAGCACCGGCGCAGAAGGCTTTCTCGAAGGTGGCGATGTACAATGGATGACGGCGGGCAGCGGCATCATTCACAGTGAAGGACCCTCGGCGGAGTTTGCCCGTGAAGGCGGACGCATGGAACTGGTGCAGCTGTGGGTAAACCTGCCGCGGGCGCATAAAATGACACCTCCGAAATACCAGGATATCAAGGGCGCCGGCATACCGGAAATCGCCAAAGACGGATTCCGCGTGCGTGTCGTAGCGGGCGCATTCGACGGCCGGCAGGGACCCGCTGGCACCTTTAGTCCCATCACCGCCCTTATGGTTTATTATGATGCGCAAGGGCAGCTCGATGTACCGGTTCCGGAAGGCTGGAACGCGCTGGTGTACGTTCTTTCGGGCGCACTGACTGCCGGCGAAACGGTTTTGGAAGCCGGCAACCTCGGCGTGTTTGAAAAAGATGGCGATGGCATTGTGCTCGAAGCAGCGGAGCCGGGCTACGCGCTGTTCCTTGCAGGCGAGCCGATCGCCGAGCCGGTGGTTTCTTACGGTCCCTTTGTGATGAATTACCCGGGCGAGATCAAGCAGGCCATTCTGGATTATGAAGAGGGCCGTATGGGCGTGCTTGAAAGCTGATGGCTCTTAGCACTGCTATTATTGATTGAAAATGATAAGGCATGAACTTCCAACATTTCCCGTCCTCCGGCCGCGGTCTCAAAGACATCGGCTGGCTGCAGAGTAATTTCTTTTTCAGCTTCAGCGAATACCGCAACCCGATGCGCTCGGCCTTCGGCACTCTTCTGGCATTCAACGATGATTTCGTGGCTGCCGGCAAGGGCTTCGGCCTGCATCCGCATGCCAATATGGAGATCATTTCGGTGATGCTGAACGGAAGTATGAACCATAAAGACTCGATGGGCTATACCAATGTGGTGCATGAAGACTGGGTGCAGATCATGAGCGCCGGCACCGGGCTGCGGCACGAGGAATACAATGTTGGTGATGATACCGTCAACTTTCTCCAGATCTGGATCCAGCCGAAGCTGCAGAATGTGACACCGCGCTACCAGTACCGGCATTTCCCGAGGGCAGAGCGCCGCAACCGGCTTGTGACCATCGTATCACCGGAAGAAGGAGCCGGGCACTGCTGGATCAACCAGAATACCCGGATCAGCCTTGGGCTGTTTGATGCCGGCGGGGCGACCGAATACCGGTTCAACCCCGAAAATAAATGCCTCTTTCTTTTTGTAATGAGCGGGGCGATCGATGTTGCGGGTCAAGCCTTGCCCGCACGCGATGCGATCGGCATCTGGGATACCGGTGAAATACGGATCACAGCAAAAGGGGAGGCTGAGTTTCTGCTCATCGAAACACCCATCAACCAGAAATAGCTAATTTCCCGGCACAAACCCGGGACCATGAAAAGACTCCTTTGCCTTCTTGCGTTCGGCGCTTCTCTTTCTGCCGGCGCGCAGGCTCCTGCCCTGTTTCCGCAACCCGCTGCCATAAAGACGGTACCAGGCTCCCTAACGATCACTCCACAGACACCGCTGATCGCTTCCGATGATGCCGATGCACGGATTGCTGCTTTCTTTAACGATCGGGTACAGGAACTGTATGGATTCCGTCTGCCCCTGGCGAAGCAAGGCAATAGCGGCGTACGTTTCGTGACCCGCCGTTTCATCAAAGCGCCCGACAAAGATGCTTACCTGCTGCGGGTGGATGGCAATGGCGTTAAGGTAGAAGGCGACACCTATGCCGGCACCTTTTACGGCCTGCAAACCTTGCTGCAGCTGCTCCCGGAGCCACCGAAGCCTGCGCCACTTGTTGTAAAAGTGAAAGAGCGGCCCGGAAAGACGAAAGTGAAATCGGTGCTTGAAAAGCCCGCGCCTCCGGCCACCCGCCGCTTCGCGCTGCCACGCCTCCTGGTGCAGGATGCACCGCGCTTCGCCTACCGCGGGATGCACCTGGATGTGTGCCGGCACTTTTTCTCCGTTTCCTTTATCAAGCGTTATATCGACCTGCTGGCGATGCATAAGATGAACACGTTTCACTGGCATCTTACCGACGACCAGGGATGGCGCATCGAGATCAAAAAATACCCGGGCCTCACCAATGTCGGCGGGTGGCGCAATGGAACCATTATCGGCCGCTATCCCGGCTCCGGCAACGATAACGAGCGCTACGGAGGCTTTTACACACAAGACGAAGTGAAAGAAGTGGTAGCCTATGCCGCCGCGCGCTACATCACCATCTTACCCGAAATTGAAATGCCGGGTCATTCGTCTGCGGCCATTGCCGCCTACCCTTTCCTGAGCTGTTTCCCGGCAGAGCCTACGGTCATTCCGAGCTGGCCTTCCGAAGGCAGCAAAGCGCAGCAGGCCGCAGGCCGTCCGAAGCAGGTGCAGGAAACCTGGGGTGTATTTTATGATATCTTCTGCGCCGGCAAGGATTCGACCTTTGATTTTCTCGAAGGTGTACTCGATGAAGTGATCGCGCTATTCCCGGGTAAATACGTGCATGTTGGCGGCGACGAGGCACCGAAGTCGCAATGGAAGCGTTGCCCGAATTGCCAGGCGCGCATGAAAGCCAACGGGCTCAAAGACGAGCACGAGCTCCAGAGCTATTTTATCCGGCGTATCGAAAAATTTGTGAATGCAAAAGGACGAAGCATCATCGGATGGGACGAAATCCTCGAGGGCGGCCTGGCGCCCAATGCCGCCATCATGAGCTGGCAGGGTGAGCGGGGCGGCATCGAAGCGGCGAAGCAGCAGCACGTTGCCGTGATGACGCCACAGAAACCCTGCTACTTCGATTATGCGCAGGCGAAGCCCGAAGATTCGCTTGTTTGGGGCGGCTACAACCCGCTCGACTCGGTATATGCCTACGAACCCCTTCCGCGCGCTCTCGACAGCGCCGCTGCCTGCTATATCATCGGTGCACAGGCCAATCTGTGGACGGAGTACATGAGCAACCCGGCCAAAGTCGAATACATGGCGCTGCCCCGCATGGCCGCTCTGTCGGAAGCACTGTGGACGCCGCCTGCCCAACGGAGCTGGGCTTCCTTCGAGCGCCGCCTGCCGGAGCTGTTTGCCCGCTACGACCGCGCCGGATACACCGCCAGCCGCGCCTACTACAACCTGCAGCCCGAGCTACTGCGCGACTCGGCCCGGGGCGGCCTGCTGCTGCGGGTACGCACACGGCTTGCCAACCCCACCATTTTGTATACCCGCAATCCCTCGTCTGAAAGCAGCCTGAAGCCCCTGCTGCCCTACCCTTCCGGCGGGATCCCGGTGTCGGGTACCGACTCGATCGTGGTTGCCCTCATCACCCCGCAAAAGCGGCAGATTCACTCGATATCTTATTCCTTTCATTTCAACAAAGCCACAGCGCGCCCGGTGACCCTGCAGGGAACTCCAAGCCGCAACTACCCGGGGCTGGGCGCCCTCAGCCTTGCCAATGGCATCTATTCAAGCCGCGGTCTTGCCAGTACCGACTGGCTCGGCTTTTTGGGCGGAGATATCGATGCCACCATCGACCTGGGCAAGCCGACACCGGTGAGCACTGTGCGCCTGCATACCCTCGACCAGAATGGCTCCTGGATCTACCTGCCGCAATACGTTGAAGTGTTCACCTCCGACGATGGCCGCGACTTTCGTTCGATCGGGCAGGCAAAACAATTTGTAAAAGACAGCCCTACCAACACCCAGGGCTGGATTACGCTGAATGTGCCGGAAACCAGCGCCCGTTACATCCGCGTGCTGGCGAAGAATTATGGCCTTATCCCCGAAGGACAGCCCGGTGCCGGTACAAGAGCCTGGCTCTTCGCCGACGAGATCGATGTGCAATAGCGCGCGGCAACGCTGTGGAATAAACTGGAACGCCGAAGGCGTCGCGCAAGCGACGCCTTCGGCGTCATTGCGAGCGTAGCGAAGCAAACTCCTGATTTACGCAGGGTGTTCATGGCCGGAAGAAGTTTCGACCTAACGCAATCTTGGGTTATGGCCAGTCTTCAGGTTGGGGAGATTGCTTCTCCCCAACTTGTTGGGGATCGCAATGACAAGAGCCTCGCAAAGCGAGGCTCTTGTATATCCGTTCTATATTTTACTCGGGCAATTTACATGCCCGGCATTTCCATCTTTTGCTTGTTGCGGGCAAGCTGCGGGTCCAATTCGATCGCTTTATCGCAAAGCGCCTGGCCTTTCGCCTTGTCGCCTTTCTTCTGGTAGCTCATGCCGATCATGAAGAGGGCCGACGCATTGGTTTTGTCCAGCTCCAGGATCTTATCCCAGTAATCGATCGCAACATCATAACGCTTGGCGTCATAGTTGGCCTCCGCGATCATGTTCAGCAGGTTGAGGTCGGCGGGACGGCGTTTCACCATTTCGTCGAGAATGGCGAGGCCCTTATCGATCTGCTTGTTGTTCAGGTAGGCGATGGCGAGGTTTTCCCTGAACTCGTTGTCTTGCTTGTAGCCGTTCTCGATCGCCATTTCGAAATACTTCAGCGAGTTTTTATCGTCGTTCATCCCGTAGTAAATGAGGGCCGTTTCATACATCCAGCGGGTATTCTTCGGGTCGAGCTCGAGGGCTTTGAGAAAATAAGGGATGGCGAGCTTGTTGTTATTCATGTCCGAATAAGCGCGCGCAACCATATAGGGCACCTGCGCATTGGTCGGATCCTCTTTGGCCGCTTCGTTGAGGTACTTGATCGCCTCACCGTAGTTTTCGTCGTCGTAATGCGCCTTGCCTACGAAATAGGCGGTTTTCGCGGCGGGATCAACCGACTTCAGCAGGCCGGCATACTTGATAGCGTCCGGGAACTGGCGCATGTTGAACGAAAGCGTCATCAGCTGGTTGTAAGTGTCGGCCGAATTGTCGCCGAGTTTTTCCAGCTCCAGGTACTTTTCACGGGCCTGGGGATAGCGGCGCAATGCCAGGAGCGACTTGGCAAGATCGCCCACGATCCGCTTGTCGCTTTTATTGTACCGGTAGGCCGAATCGAACATTTTCCAGGCCACCATTACGCGGCCTTTAAGCCATTCCTGGCTGCCTTTTTCATAGTAAAGGGATGCGCTGTCCTGCTGAGCATAGCTCGCGAGGCAGACAAGGCTTGTCAGGACGGCAAGGATGAGTTTGCGCATGGGGTATCGGTGTTTTACAGGATGGGTTAACGCCTCTTTGGGAGGTGGCACTAAATTAGAACGGACGGGCATTTTTCGCCTGTTAAATTTAGACGGAACAGGGATTTTATCGACTGAAGCGGCTCATTTCAGGATGAGCGCCGCCAGCGGCGGGAGATGCACGGTATGCCGCCAGGTCTGGAGTTCCTTATCGATGAGTTTACGGGCGATTTTGGTATTGTATATATCGCCGCTGCCGCCGTAGTGAGAATGATCGGAGTTGAACAGCTCCTTTGTATAGTATTTCCCGGGCACGTCCACGGTCCAGTCCCAGCGCGGTAAGGGCGTCAGGTTGAGCAGCACCAGCAGGTCTTCCCCTTTTTTCCTGCCCTTGCGGCGGAAGGCTACCACGCAATCGTCGCGGTGACCCAGGTCAATCCATTCGAAGCTGTCCGATGCAAATTGCGCACAGTGAAGCGCGGGGGCTGCCTTTAACAGCCGGTTAAGGTCGCGAACGCACAGCTGCAACCCTTTGTGCGGCCCGAACCGGAGCAGGCCCCATTCAAGCTCGCTTTTGTAGTTCCATTCTGATGTTTGCCCGAACTCGTTTCCCATAAAAAGCAGCTTCGCGCCGGGGTGCATCCACATATAGGCATAGAGCAGGCGGAGGTTGGCAAACTTCTGCCACTCGTCGCCGGGCATCTTGTAGATCATCGGCGATTTACCGTGCACCACCTCATCGTGGCTGAGTGGAAGCATGAAGTTTTCATCGTAGAAATACATCATGCTGAACGTAAACTTATCCTGGTGATGCGACCGGTATACGGGGTCAAACTTGAAATAGTCGAGTGTGTCGTGCATCCAGCCCATCATCCACTTCATGCCGAAGCCAAGGCCGCCGGCGAAGGTCGGCTTCGATACACCCGGCCAGTCGGTGGCTTCCTCGGCGATGGTCTGCACATCGGGAAAGTCGCGGAATATGGTTTCGTTCAGGTCTTTGATGAATGCAATCGCCTCCAGGTTGCCGTTGCCGCCAAACTCGTTGGGCTCCCACTGTCCTTCGGTGCGCGAATAATCGAGTTTCAGCATCGACGATACGGCGTCAACACGGATCCCGTCGATATGAAACTTGTCGAACCAGAAGCGGGCCGACGAAATCAGGAAGGATTTTACCTCTCCCCGCTTGTAGTTGAAAATATAAGAGTTCCAGTCCGGGTGAAAGCCTTTGCGCATGTCGGCATACTCGTAAGTATGTGTGCCGTCGAAAAGGAAAAGGCCGTGCGCGTCGTAAGGAAAGTGGGAAGGCACCCAATCGAGGATCACGCCGATGCCGGCTTCGTGCAGCTTGTCAACCAGGTGCATGAAACCCTCCGGTTGCCCGAAGCGCGAGGTAGGTGCAAAGAAGCCGGTGCACTGGTAACCCCAGCTGCCGTCGAAGGGGTGTTCCATCACGGGCATGAATTCCACGTGGGTAAACCCGAGTTCCTGCACATATGGCACAAGCCGCTCGGCGATCATTTCGTAACTGTTGTAGCTTTCCTCGTCGTGCGGGTCGGGTCGCATCCAGCTGGCGAGGTGCACTTCATAAACGCTCCAGGGAGCGTCGAGACTGTTGTGTTTGCCGCGCTGCTTCATCCAGGCCGCATCGTTCCATTCGTATTTAAATTCCCAGGCAATTGAAGAGGTGGCCGGTCGCTTTTCCCAGTAGTTGGCAAAAGGATCGCCTTTTACGGTTACCCGTCCCTGGTAACCGGTGATATTGTATTTATACAACTGTCCTTGTGCAAAGCCGGGGATAAAACCTTCCCAGATGCCGCTGCGGTCAAGGCGCGGAAATAAGGGGTGTGCGCCTTGCTGCCAGCCGTTGAAGTCGCCTACTACCGAAACCGCGGTTGCGTTAGGCGCCCATACGGCAAAATAATAGCCGGGGCGGCCGAGTACGTCGAGGGGCCGTGCGCCGAGCTTTTCATAAAGGGTATAGTGCGTACCGGCGGCAAATGCCGCGATGTCGTGATCGTAAAGCAGCGAATAGTTCCACACCGGCTTTTCCGTATCCACGAAGTTGGCGTCCTCATAGCGCGTAGCTGCCGGCGCAGTGCCGGCAGGGGCTGTTTTTTGATGAGCGGTATTAGCAGATCGGGTATCCATATTAACTTGTGCGAAATGTTTCGTAGGTGTTAAATCTCTTTTAAAACAATAACCGGGAACATAGGGCCGTTCTGGTAAAGTTACCTTCAACCCACCAAAACAAACCAGGCCCAAACCACACTGTTGAAAACTTCTTGCATGAGAAAAACCTTGCTATTCGCCCTCCTGCTTTTGCTGGCAGGCGGCGGCCTCCGGGCACAGTTTCGTGTTACCGGATCCCTTTCAGACACGGTTGGTCATAAAGCACCGGAGCTCGCATCTATTGTTGTGCTTCAGAAGAAAGACAGTTCCCTGGTAACGTTTACACGCAGCGACGTCGAGGGCCACTTCCGCACGGCGCCCATCGCACCCGGCCACTACGTGGTACTCATCACCTACCCGAAGTTTGCCGACCTCGCTGACGCTATCACGGTAACCGACAAGGACGTAGACCTGGGCCGCCTGGCACTGACGCCGAAAAGCGTGCTGCTTAACGAAGTGATCGTGCGGGCCAATGCAGCGATCCGCATCAAGGGCGATACCACGGAGTTTGCAGCCGACTCGTTCAAGACCCGCGAAGGTGCCACCGTGGAGGAACTGCTGAAGCGTCTCCCGGGATTTTCGGTGAATGCCAAGGGTGAAATCACCACACAGGGCAAGCGGGTAGACAAAGTCCTGGTAGATGGGGAAGAGTTTTTCGGCGACGACCCGACGATGGCGACGCAAAACCTGTCGGCCAAGATCGTGGACAAAGTGCAGGTATACGATACCAAGACCGAGCAGCAGAACCTCACCAGCATCGGTGGCGGCAACGAGGGAAAGACACTCAACATCAAGCTGAAGGAAGACAAAAAGAAGGGCGGATTCGGGAAGCTGGAAGCAGGCACCGACTTCACCAACTTTCTTGAGGCGAAAGGGCTTTACAACAAGTTTGTCGGGAAGAAAAAGCTGTCGGCCTATGCCACACGCAGCAATGTCAATACAGGCTCGCTCAGCTGGAACGACAAGCAGAAGCTCGGTATGGAGAATGATATGGAGTACGATGAGATCTCGGGTTACTACTATAGCTTCGGTGGCGGCGATGATGGCTTCAACGACTGGAATACACGCGGCCTCCCCGATTCTTACACCGGTGGTGGTCTTTTCTCCAACAAATGGAACAACGATCGCCATAATGTGAACCTGTCGTATCGTTTTAACCAGCTTACGGCGGTAAATAACAATTTGCTGATCCAGCAAAATATTGACTCCGGCAGCCGGACCTTTAGAAATATTGCCGAAGAAACCTATGTCCGCAACCGCCAGCATGCCGGCAATGGTAAATATGAGTTCAAGCCCGATTCGCTGACCACGATCACCTATAAGATCAACGGGCTGTACAAGAACACAGAGCAGTGGGCCGGTACCAGCAGCAACTTTCTCCGCAACATCGGCGACACCGCTAATATTTCAGAGCAGACGCGCAACCAGCACAGTACGCGGCAGCAGGTAGACCAGCAACTGGTGTGGAAGCAGTTGTTCCGGAAGAAAAACCGGATGCTGATCACCACGGCCCGCTATGGGATGACGGACGATGACCAGGAGCGGACGAACCGCTCGGACCTGGAGTATTTTACCAACAACATCGTCGATTCGGCGAGAACCATCGATCAGATGCGCAAGGTGGATGGCAAGTCGCGCACATTCGGCATCAAGTCCACATTCAATGAGCCGCTGAGCGATAAACTGAACCTGGTTTTTGAATACGGATACAACCAGAACAACTCGGAATCCTTCCGGAATACGTTCAATAAGGACATCAGCGGAAAATACGAATCGCTTGACCGGAATTACAGCAGCAACTTCGATCTCCGCGTGCGGGCGCACAACGGCTCTACCGTGCTTCGCTACATGTATAAGAAGCTTCGCTTTGCCCTTGGTACGGGAGTCTCCGGCGTTCAGCTGAAGCTGAATGACCTCTTTACCGGAAATGAAAACACCTACAACTTCTTTAACGTTACGCCGCAGGTGCAGTTTGGTTACATGCCAAAGGCGCAGATGAATTTCAACTTCAGCTACCGGGGCAACACCCGGCAACCAACGATTGACCAACTGCAGCCGATCCGTGATAACAATGACCCGCTTAAAGTTTTTACGGGCAACCCGGATCTGAAGGTTGGCTTCGTACACAGCTTTAACGCGGGCTTTAATCAATACAAGGCACTGAAGGGCAGCTGGATCGGAATGAACGTAGGCATGAACCTTACCCAGAATGCCATCGCCATGCAGAATTTTATCGACAAGGCCGGCAAGCAAACTTATCAGCCGGTGAACGTGAACGGCAACCGTGACTTCTGGTTCTGGAGTTCCTGGAGTGTGGGCAATGGCGACAGGAAGTGGAGCAAAGGCCTCCAACTGAACGGTAACGGCGGACGCAATAATAACTTCCTCAACGGCCGCGCGAACCGGAACGACTACACAACCTTTAAATTCGGCCCTTCGCTGGGATATAGCTGGGATCAGCACTACAATGTCTATTTCAATCCCGAGGTCGGATACAATACTTCGCGCTCTGCGCTGAATCCGCAAAGCAAGACCAACTATTTCACCTTTGGCGGGCAGATGAACGGCTCGGTCAACATCACGAAAAAGCTCGAGTTCGGCGCCGATGCCGTCATCGAGGTGCGCCAGAAAGTTGCCGGATTTGCGGGGACGCCCGATAACTATATGGTTAATGCCCGACTGTCCTATAAGGTGCTCAAGAACAATGCTGGTAAAATATCGCTGACGGTAAACGACCTGCTTGATCAAAACATCGGCTTTAACCGCAATATCAACTCGAACCAGATCCTGGAGGAACGCTACAGCCGCATCGCCCGCTACTTCATGCTGCGCTTCGAATGGTCGTTCAGCAAAATGCCGGGAGCGAATTAACCCCGGATTCCAATTCGTGAACTGTTGAAGGTGCCCGAAGACGGCCCTCCGCGACCAAAAACTGAAAACAATGAAAAAAGCCTTTTTCCTTTTACTGATACTCGGTGCCGCATTGGGCGCCGGCGCCCAGGCCCGTTTTTTGGGCCAGGTGAAAATCGAATACGAGCGCACCGTGAATGTGCCGGCCTATTACAAAGATCTCGACGGCGAATGGTATGAACGCATCAAGGAACGCCTGCCGAAGCAGGTGACCACTTACCACGAATTTATCGGCGACAGCACCCGCTCCCTCTATCATCCCGGTAAAGAAGCCGTGCTCGATCCCCGGAGCTGGTACCGCCCCGTAGCCGACAAGAACGTGATCTATACCGATTTCCGCGCGGCCCGCACGGTGGCCCAAAAGCCGGTTTACGAAGAGACCTTCCTGATCGAAGACAGTCTGTCAAAGATCAAATGGCGGCTTACGGCCGACACCCGCGTGATCGCCGGCTATGAGTGCCGCAAGGCGATCGGTATCCTCGATGACAGTGTCGCGATCTTCGCTTTTTACACCGATGAAATCCTCATTCCCGGCGGGCCGGAAGGTATACAGGGACTTCCGGGGATGATCCTGGGAATGGGCGTCCCCCGCCTGCATACCACCTGGTTTGCCACCAAAGTAGATGTGTTCGACATCCCGATGAGCACGGTAAAGCCTGCAACGAAGGGCAAGAAAACCAGCCGCGCAGCCATGATGAAGCAGGTAGGTGAAGTGCTCCGCGACTGGGGCAGCTTTGGAAGTAAGATGGTGGTCAACTTTACGATATAGGCTCGCTGAAACCGCGGATAACGCGGAACGACGATTATCAGAAACGCCCCGCTTTGTGGGGCGTTTCTGTTCTTCTTTGCTACGATCTTCACCCGGGCTGTGGGAATCCTGTAGTTCATAAAAAAAGCCGCGGACCTTTCGGCCCGCGGCTAGAATAATTTCGTGGCAAATTACTGGAGTTCGAGTATCCAGATCGATTTACCGGGCACCTTCCATTTGTCGGTCAGCGACATGGTTGTACTTCCCATGATGTTTTTGGCGTGGGAGAATCCTTTTACGCGCTCGGTGAAATACTGCGGGTCCACGGTGCGTTCATCCGGGCTCGTATTCATCACCATCATTACCGTGCTCTTGCTGTCGTAGCGGAAATAGGTGTACACCCAGTCTTTCGGAAGGTATTGCATCAGTTTGCCGGTCTTCAGCGCAGTCGATCCCTTGCGGTAGCTGGCGATGGTTTTTACCCAGTCGTGCACCTCCCCTTCGCGCCCGGTGCGGCCGGCGGCGGTAAACTTGTTTTGCTTGTCTTCCTTCCAGCCGCCAGGGAAGTCGCCGCGAACGAGGCCATCCGGGTTCGATACGCCTTTCAGCAGTACCTCGGTGCCGTAGTAGAGTTGCGGAATACCACGGGTCGTCAGCAGCCAGCCGATGCCGACCTTGAGCTTGTCCACGTCTTCGTTTACCGTGCTCAGGAAGCGCGTCATATCGTGGTTGTCGAGGAAAACAACATTATTGGTCGCATCCTGGTAAAGGAAGTCGTTGGCGAGCGTCGAATAAAGGCGGTTGACGCCCTCGGTCCAGCCGAAATTTTGCGTGAGCGCCGGGTCAATGCCGTAAAACTTGGCCTGGAAGTCGGTGGCGCCGGTGAGATTGCTCTTTACTGGGATGTTGCTGATATTGTTTTTTACAAAATAGGCCTGGTTGGCCACGCCGTGCACCCAGGTTTCTCCAAAGATTGTGATCCTGGGGTACTCCGCGTAAAGGGCGGCATTCCAGCGGTTCATGAAGTTCAGGTCATTGTAGATATACGTATCCACGCGCCAGCCATCCACGCCGAATTCCTCCACGCTCCAGATGGCATGCTGGGTGAGGAAGTTGGCCACGTAGGGATTATCCTCGTTCATGTCGGGCATCTGCTGTGTAAACCAGCCTTTCTCCATGATCCGCTTTTCCTTGGGGGCCGCATACGGGTCCATGAGGGTCTGGTCTTTATAGCTGGTTTGCTGAAAGGAAGGCCACTGGTGCAGCCAGTCTTTCATCGGCATATCCTGCACAAAGAAGTTCCAGAGGCCGCTGTGGTTGGGCACCGCATCCTGGATCAGTTTCATGCCACGCTTGTGGAGGGCATCGCTGAGGCGCTTGTACGCGAGGTTGCCGCCATAGCGCTCATCCACCTGGTAGTGATTGGTGATCGCGTAACCATGCTCGGTGCGGTTGGGCATATCGTTCTCCAACACCGGTGTCAGCCAAACCGTTGTTGCGCCCAGGTCCTGGATATAATCGAGGTGATTGATAACGCCTTCGATGTCGCCTCCGTGGCGGTGGTACATCGAGTCGCGGTTCAGGCTCTGGTCGCGGTAACGGCCAATGCGGTCATTGCTGTAATCGCCGTTGGCAAAACGATCGGGCATTAGGAAATAGATGAAATCCTCGGAGCGGACGCCTTGCGCAAAGGCCGTTCCGTTTCCGGCGCGGCGCGCTTTCAGCTCGTAATCGAACGATCCCTGATCGCCGCCTTTTTTCCAGTTGATCTTAACTACGCCCGGCTTCGCTCCTGCTTTTACCACAAGGTCGATAAAGGCATAGTTCTTATTTTCAGCGGGCGTCACTTTCTGCACCTGCACACGCGGGTCGGATATCGAGTAGGTATAGTTTCCCGCGCCCGGCGCATGGATCATCAACTGCAGTTTCGGGTTTTTCATTCCTACCCACCAGTTGGTGGGGTAAACTCCCTGCGGTTGGAGCGGCTGTGCAAAGGAAACGCTGCTGATCAGCAGCAGCGTTACACCTAATAAAAAGTGCTTGTTCATATTAAACAGATCGTTGTTCTAAAATTTCCATTTCCGCTATTTCCGGATCGTCCGCGGGCGCCACTTTCTTTTCGTTGATCATAAAGTAGCAGATCAGCGCGGCGAGAATCATGAGTCCGCCGCCGAGCTGTACGGCCAGCAGCATGTTGTTGTTCAGCACATTGTTCATAAGCCACTTAAAGCCAAGCGAAGCCATGATCTCCGGAAGCACGATAAAAAAGTTGAAGATGCCCATGTAGATGCCGATCTTTTTGGGAGGCAGCACGCCGCCCAGCATGGCATAGGGCATCGACAGAATGCTCGCCCAGGCAATGCCCACACCGGTCATGCAGCCGAAGAGAACATACTTGTTGCTCACAAACGCAATGCTGATCAGCCCTGCGGCACCGGCCAGCAGGCATAGCGCATGGGTGGTTTTACGCCCCAGACGGTCGGCGATCGACGGGAGGATAAAGGCAAAAAGAAAGGTCACTACATTATAAAAGGCAAGCGTCAGTCCCGCAAAGTCTTTTCCTTCCCCGAAGGCAGGGTCGGTTTCCGACTTGGCTCCAAACACATGGAAGGCCACGGCAAGTGAATAATAAAACCACATCAGAAAGAGGCCGGGCCAGGTAAAAAACTGCACGAGCGACACGGCACGCATGCGCGACGGCATGTTGCGAACCGCATCGATGATCTCGCCCAATCCGCCGCCAAATCCCTTATTGCTCTCCTGCACCTTGTCTTTGAAGCCGATCTCTGACGGGGGGTATTCTTTCGTAGTAAAGACAGTCCAGAGTACCGCAGCGAGAAAGAAAAAGGCGCCGATATAAAATGAGAATTTGACGTTATCCGCGATGACGCCTACCTCCGCCACGTTCGCCATGTGAAACCAGTTGCTGAAGATCCAGGGCAGCGAAGACGCCACGGACCCACCAAGGCCGATCATCAGGCTTTGCATCACGAAGCCGCGGTTCAGTTGGCTGTCGGGAAGCTTGTCGGCCACAAAGGCACGAAAGGGTTCCATCGCCACGTTTCCGAACACGTCCATTACCCAAAGCAAGCCGGCGGCCATCCAGAGGGCGCTGCTGTGCGGCATCAGGATAAGCGCAATTGAGCTCAGGAGCGCACCGATCAGGAAGTACGGACGCCGGCGTCCCCACCTGGGATGCCAGGTGCGATCGCTCAGGTAGCCGATAATCGGCTGTACCAGCAGGCCGGTAAGGGGCGCGGCCAGGAAAAGGAAGGGGATATCATCCGCGTTCGCGCCGAGCACTTTATAGATGGGCCCCATATTCGCACGCTGCAGGTCCCAACCGAATTGAATGCCGAAAAATCCGACACTCATGTTGATGATCTGGGAAAGCGAAAGTTTCGGCTTATTCGAACCGGTAGCAAGCGGTGTGTTGGCAGACATAGCAATCTTTCTTGATGAGCGAAAGTTAGTAAGTAATCGGTAAGTATTGTGTTTTGCAGACACATTTCTGAATGCGCACGCGGAAAACGCAGAAACCGCTGAATTATTTTACGAAAAAAGTCCCGCGATGCGGGACTTTCGAACGATAAGGTTTCGTGCTTTCCGCGGGCCTAAGCACCCAGGGTGAATCCATTGGGAAGCACCGCCCCTTTCTTGATCACAACGATGCCGTCCTTGATCGTATACAACGGATTGTCACCATCCTCGAGGTGCGTACCCCCGATGATCTTTACGTCGTCGCCGATGCGGCAGTCTTTATCGATGATCGCATTCTGGATCGTACAGCGGTTGCCGATACCCAGCACGGGCAAGCCGTGCTGCTGATCGTGGGCGATGTCTTCGAGTGTTTCGAAATAGTCGTTACCCATCAGGTATGCACCGATGATATTGGTGTCATCGCCGATGCGCGAACGGATGCCGACGATCGAGTTCTCGATATGGGCCGCATTGATGATCGAGCCTTCGGCGATCAGGGTTTTATCGAGGCGGGTGCCGCTGATTTTGGCCGGCGGCAGCATGCGGGCACGGGTGTAGATGGCTTTGCTGTTGTCGAATAGATTAAAGGAAGGGATATCGTCGGTAAGTGCCAGGTTGGCCTCGTAAAAGGCGCGGATGTTCCCGATATCTTCCCAGTAGCCTTCGTACTGGAAGGAAGCTACCTTGTACTTGTTGATGGCATCGGGAATGATGTGTTTACCGAAATCGGCCGACTCGGCATGCTCATTTTCCAGCAGGTCGAACAGGAGGTTGCGGTTGAAAATGTAGATGCCCATGGAGGCGAGGTAGTTGCGGCCTTTGCTGCGCATCTCGTCGCCCGTTTCGCTGACCCAGTTTTCGAGGCCGCTCTTCGGTTTTTCGGTAAAAGAGCTGATGATCCCTTCTTCCGTTTTCAGAATACCGAACTCGGAAGCTTCACGCTCGGTAACGGGGATAGTAGCAATGGTGATATCGGCGCCGCGCTGCTTGTGTTCGTCGAGCATCCGTACGAAGTCGAGCTGGTACAGCTGGTCGCCGGAAAGGATCAGCACATATTCGGCCGGGAAGGGCCGGAGGTGGCGCAGGCCCTGGCGCACCGCGTCGGCCGTGCCCTGGAACCAGGTAAAGTTGTCGGGCGTCTGCTCGGCGGCGAGAATGTCCACAAAGGCGCTGCTGAAGGCGCTGAAATGATATGTGTTTTTAATATGGCGGTTGAGGGAGGCCGAGTTGTACATCGTCAGTACGAACATCCGGCTGATGCCCGAATTGAGGCAGTTGGAGATCGGGATATCCACCAGGCGGTATTTACCGGCGATGGGTACGGCCGGTTTGGAGCGGGTTGCGGTCAGCGGGTAGAGCCGCGTGCCGGCGCCACCACCCAGGATCACGGAGAGCATTTCTTTCATAGCCTGTCAGTTATACTGTTGTTTCAATTTCAGAATCAATTTACAATAAAAGCATTGTGCCACACCGTGGCGGCAACCTCAGGCACGAACGGAGCGATACAGGTCAATATAGGCCCGGGCCGAGCTGTGCCACGAAAAGTCAAGACGCATCATATAGCTCTGCATCCATTGCATGAGCTCCTGCTGGTCGTAATAAAGGGCGAGGGCACGGCCTACCGAATACACCACGTCGCCGGTATCGGCATTGTCGAAACGAATGCCGTAGCCCTGCCAGTCGCCCATGTCCCGCACGGTGTCGCGCAACCCACCGGTGCTGCGCACGATAGGCACGGTGCCATAGCGAAGGGCGTACAACTGGTTGAGGCCGCAAGGCTCCACCCGGCTGGGCATCAGCAGAAAGTCGGCGCCGCCATACATGAGGTGGCTGAGCGCCTCGTTGTAGCCGATATAGGTATTCACGTATCCGTTAAACTGGTGCTCCAGGGTTTCCAGCGCCCGCTCCACCGCCGGATCACCCGAGCCCAGCACCAGGAAAGAAGCATTGCCATGGTGCTGGTAAATGCACTGACGGATCGCCTCCGGCAGAATGTCGGCAGCCTTCTCTCCCACCAGGCGGCCGATGAAAACAAAAAGTGGCTTGTCTTTGTCAATTCCGAAGCGCGCGCAGATCTCTTTTTTGTTGCCGCGCTTACCCGCCCGGACGTCGGCATCCGTATAATTACGGACCAGCATCGGGTCGTTTTCCGGATTCCACACTTCTGTATCGATACCATTCAGGATACCGGTGCATTTGCCCTGTTCATAATTCATGAGGTCTTCGAGGCCGTTTGCCGACACGCGCAATTCCTGCATATAGCTTGGGCTCACCGTGGTCACGCGCCAGGCGCAACGGACGGCTGAAGCCAGCGGGTTGATGGTATCCTTCCAGTCGAGCAGCCCCCATTTCCAGCTGTCATATGCCGGCAGCAGGTTGGCACGGTCCCAGCCGATCCAGCCCTGGTACTGGGCATTATGGATTGTGAAGATGCTCGGTACGCCGGCAAGACGCTGGAAGGCGAAGCAATGCTGGATCATAAACGGGATGAGCCCCGTTTGGTGGTCGTGGCAATGGATGATATCCGGCTGGTGCTCCCACTTGCTCATCCAGTCGCACACCGCGATCTGAAAAGCGAGGAAGCGTTCGGTGTCGTCATCGTAGCCATAGATCTTCTCCCGGTCCAGCAGGCCGTTGATGTCAACGAGGTACAGGTCGAAACCGAGCTTGTTGGTAGTTTCTTTAATAATCGCGTAGTTGAAATACTGGCCGCCGATAAACTGGCCGCCTTCGTGCACGAGTTCCCATTCGTTGGTCATGAGAAATTTCGTACGGTACATCGGCATCACCACTTTGGCGATATGGCCAAGTCCTGCCTGGTACTTAGGCAGCGCACCTACAACATCTCCCAATCCCCCCGCCTTGGCCACAGGGTAGCATTCCGCCGAAACGTGAATTATTTCCATACAATTGCTTACGCGGTCAAATTAAGGCCTTTACAGGTATGGGCAACTTACCGCCCTCGCAATTGACCAAAAAATTCAATTTATCAACATCGGCGGCCGGCACGCACGCTGATTCCGCCAAAGTGCTTATTTTCAGCGCTTAGACAAACTTCAACGAACCCATACCGCAAAACCACATTATGGCCACAGCAACCACAACCACGCAAACAAACGTGCAGGGATCGGCAAGTACCAACTACGGCGCGCTGAGCACCCTAGTCACCGTTTTCTTTTTCTGGGGCTTTATCGCTGCCGGAAACTCGGTTTTCATCCCTTTCTGCAAGCACTATTTCAAGCTCGACCAGTTCCAGAGCCAGCTGGTCGATTTTGCCTTTTACCTCGCTTATTACGTCGGCGCTTTGCTGCTGTTTATTTTCGGCACCCTTCAGGGCCGCGACCAGGTAGGACAATGGGGCTATAAGAAAAGCATCGTTTACGGCCTACTGTTTTCTGCGCTCGGTGCTGTGGCAATGATCCTGGCGGTCCGCGGCAACACGTTCGCAGGGATGTTGGTGGGACTGTTCATCGTGGCGCTAGGCTTCTCGCTGCAACAGACAGCGGCGCAGCCCTTTGCGATATCCCTCGGTGATCCCGCCACCGGTACGAGCCGGGTAAACCTTGGTGGAGGCATCAATTCGTTCGGCACCACAATTGGACCGATTGTGGTCGCCTATGCCCTTTTCGGCACCACCGCGGCCATTACAGACGAAAAGATAGCGAGCCTCGGGCTGGACAAGGTGATCGTTTTGTACTCGTTCGTAGGTGCTTTGTTCATCGGAGCGGCAGCGCTGTTCTTTTTCTCGAAAAAAGTTCCCTCCGGCGTTTCACTGGAACGCACCGAAGGCGCGAGCAAGGCACTCACTACGCTGCTCGTGATGACCGGGCTGCTCATCGCACTGTTCATCCCGGTATTCAACAGTTATAAGAGCGGCTTCGAAATCACGGATGCGCATGAGCTAGAAACCTACCGTATGAAATGGCTTTTCGGGGCGCTTGCGGTAGTGGTGCTGAGCCTGTTGGCAGCCCTTACCAGTGCCCGTCGAAACGCCCGGGGCTGGGGAGCAATGCAATACCCGCAGCTTGTGCTCGGCATGTTGGCCATATTTGTTTATGTTGGCGTGGAAGTAGCGATAGGAAGCAACCTGGGAGAGCTCCTGAAACAGCCGCAGTTCGGCGGTTACCAATCGTCGCAGGTAGCTCCCTTCGTTTCAATGTACTGGGGTAGCCTGATGATCGGGCGTTGGGCCGGCGCCATTTCGGCTTTTAATGTGAAAGGAAACACCAAGCGGCTCCTGCTGCTGGTAGTACCGCTTGTGGCCTTTGGTGTGGTGGTTGGCGCCAACGCGATCGCTCAGTACGACATGAGCCCGCTTTATTACTATGTGGTCTGTGTGCTGATCCAGATTGCGGCCTTTTATATCAGCAAAGACAAGCCTGCACGAACCCTCCTAATTTTTGCACTGCTTGGCATCACGGCGATGATTGTGGGAATTATGAGCACCGGAATGGTTGCGATCTACGCTTTCCTGAGCGGTGGTCTTTTCTGCTCGATCATGTGGCCTGCCATTTTCACACTGGCTATTGCCGGCCTTGGTAAATATACCTCGCAGGGGTCCGCCTTCCTGATCATGATGATCCTGGGTGGTGGCATCATCCCGCCGATCCAGGGTAAACTTGCCGACTTCATGCAGGCCGGTAAGGCCGAACTTGGCTACGGTATCCACCAGTCCTACTGGATTCCGGTGGCCTGTTTCACCTACCTCGCGTTCTTCGCCTTTGCCGTGCGCGGCATCCTCCGCCGCCAGGGCATCGACTACGAGAACAATATGAATGATAAAACCGTTGAGCTGGTGCCCGAGGCATCGGTAAACGTTCAATAATCGATTTACATACAAACCATGGATCTATCACACGAACTGGCCATCGGTATCGATATCGGTGGTACCAATACAAAGTGGGGCATTGTCAATCACCGCGGCGAGATCGTGGAAAAGGGCGAGATACCCACCGACGGTCACCCCACCATTGACCGGTTTATCGAGGCACTTCACGCCACGCTGCAACCCTATATGCAACGCATGGGCGCCGACTCGGTTTTCCGGGGCATCGGCGTAGGCGCACCGAACGGCAATTACTACAAGGGCACCATCGAGTATGCGCCCAACCTGCACTGGAAGGGCATCATCCCCGTGACGCAGCTGATGACCGAGCGCTTCGGACTCCCCTGCTCGCTTACCAACGACGCCAACGCGGCGGCCGTGGGCGAGATGATGTACGGCGCTGCGCGGGGCATGAAAGACTTTATCATGATAACCCTGGGTACCGGCGTCGGCAGCGGCATCGTCGCCAACGGCCAGCTCATACTTGGCCACGACGGCTTTGCCGGCGAGCTCGGTCATACCTGCATCCGCCCCGGCGGCCGCCTGCACTGGGCTACCGGCCTGCGCGGCTCGCTGGAAACCTACTGCTCGGCAACAGGGATTGTACTTACGGCAAAAGAATTGCTCGAAAATTCGAAGGAAGACAGTACCCTGCGCGGCATCAGCGGGGAGGAGCTCAACTCGAAAAAGATCTATGAGTGTGCCGTTGCCGGCGATCCGATTGCCCGGGAAGTGTACCGATATACCGGTCAGATCCTTGGCGAAGCGCTTGCCAACTTCATTATGTTCTCTTCCCCGGAAGCAATCATCCTGTTCGGCGGCGTCATCAAGGCCGGCGACCTGCTGATGGAGCCCACCCGCGAGCATATGGAAGCCAACCTCCTTCCTATTTTCCAGAACAAAGTGAAGCTCGTTTTCAGTGAGCTCAAGGAAGCCGATGCCGCTATCCTCGGCGCTTCGGCACTGGTATGGGAAATAAAGGATTAATGCGGTAATACGGTAATGTGATAATGCGATAATCCTGCTATAGATAAAGAAAAAGCCATCCCAACGGAATGGCTTTTTCTTTATCTATTCAGCACACTAGCAAACCGGCACACTAGCACATTCCTCACAGCGTTGCATTCGTTTTAGAAAGGAGCCACTCCTTGCGGCCGAGGCCGGCAAACACGTGGCGTTCGCTATGGTAGGAGGAACGAACCAGCGGCCCGCTTTCCACGTAATCGAGACCCATTTCGTAGCCCGCCTCGCGGTATTCGGCAAACTCGTCGGGGTGCACAAAGCGCTGCACCGGCAGGTGCTTCTTGGTAGGCTGCAGGTACTGGCCGATGGTCACCACGTCGCAACCATTGTCTTTCAGGTTTTGCAGGGTCTGGAACACTTCCTCTTTGGTTTCACCGAGACCCAGCATGATACCGCTCTTGGTACGCATGCCGCCTTCCTTCAGTGTTTTGATCACTTCCATCGAGCGCCAGTATTTGGCCTGGATGCGCACCTGGCGGGTGAGCCGCTCCACGGTTTCGATATTGTGGGAAACCACTTCGGGTGCCGCTTCAATAACGCGCTGGATGTCCTCTTTTTTGCCTTTGAAATCACCGATGAGCGTTTCGAGCGTCGTGTCGGGATTGAGTGTCTTCACGGCACGGATGGTATTGTACCAGATGGCGGCGCCGCCGTCTTTGAGCTCATCGCGGTCTACAGAGGTGATCACCGCGTGTTTCACCTTCATCAGGTGGATGGCTTCGGCTACGCGCTGGGGCTCGTCCCAATCTACAGGCTCCGGCCGGCCGGTGGCTACGGCGCAGAAGCCGCAGCTGCGGGTGCAGATATTGCCCAGGATCATGAAGGTGGCCGTGCCGGCGCCCCAGCATTCTCCCATGTTGGGGCAGTTGCCGCTTTCGCAAATCGTATGCAGCTTGTGGGTATCCACGAGGCCACGCACGTGCTTATAGGTCTCCCCGATCGGCAGCTTTACACGCAGCCAGTCGGGCTTGTTTCTTTTAACAGGTTGATCCGCTACAGAGTTACACGACATATACTTCTATTAAGGTCCACAGAACGGAGGAGGAGCAAAGTTAGGGAAAAGCCCCCGCCCTGCCCCAGGCCCCTCTTCCCCGAAGGGGGCGCCCCCCTCCGAACCTCCCCAGAGGGAAGGGTAATAAAAAGCCCCGGATCGTTCATCGGTCCGGGGCTTTCTTTTGAGTATTGCTTTAGTAAAGTTGTTCGGCAGATCAGGAGCTCTGGCCTAAATGTCCCGTTTGGGAAAAAGGGGGCTTTACTTACGGCCCCCAAAAACAAAGGCGAGGTGTCCCTGGTAAAACACCTGCTCCTGCTTGACAAAAGCCATCTGGGGAATCTTGTCGCCGTAGCCTTCAATGCTGAAGCCGATCTGGAGCGCCTGGAGTTTGTCGTTGTATTTGTTGAAATCGAAGCGGAGACCCAGCTTCAGGAAGGCGCCCGGCTTGACCTTGATCTCGTCCCAGCCCTTGCCGATACCCGAGGAGCCCAGGATGGCGCCGCCGGGCTGCACACCCAGAAACAGGAGGCTGTCGGCACTTTCGTATTTCACTGCTCGGCGGTCGTTGCCGTCGGCAATATCGAGGTAGTAAGGGCGTAAAAGGCCAAGAGAGAGGCCTGCCTCGGCAAGCCCGATCACAGCGATCCCGTTTTTGTTACCCTTCTGCCCGAAAATGTATTGGCGACCATAACCAAGCTTCACCGCGTAGAAGTTGTTGATCTTTCCGTAGATGAACGAATTATTGAAAGAGCCGTTGATATTGCCGCTCTTCTCCTCTTTCGGATGCTTGATCTCGGTAAGTTCGATGCTGTATACATCGCTCCAGCGTGGGGTTTTCATGCGGCCCAGCTCGAAAAATAAGCCATAGCCGTTGGTCCGCAGCTGGAGGCCGAAGGCCGTTTGCTTGCGGTAGGCAATCACGCCTTCCTCTTCCGATTTGATGGCCGCTGCTATCTTCTGTCGCTTTTCCTCTTTGCGCGAATTCTTGCCGGACTTCTCCTGCCCGAATCCCTGCAGTGAAAGCAGGGAAAGGCAAAACACGGGGATGAGTTTTTTCACTATGTTCGAAAGGTTGTTCACGTAAATTTAGGCACAAATACAATACACAAACTGAATCCCATGACTTCCACCGTAACCTATAACGGCGAACTGCGCACCACCTGCACCCATCTACGCTCCGGGTCCGACATCGAGACCGATGCGCCGGTGGATAATAACGGTAAGGGAGAGCGTTTTTCGCCCACCGACCTGATGGCCACATCACTGGCTACGTGCATGGTTACCGTAATGGGTATCAAAGCCCGCTCCATGGGCTTCGACCTCGAAGGCATCCGTGTCGACGTGGAAAAAGTAATGAAAGCCGATCCCCGCCGGGTAAGCGGGATCCACCTCGCCTACCATATTCCTGAACAGCTCAAAAACCTCGATCCCCGGTCGCGCGATATCCTCAAGCAAACTGCGCACACCTGCCCCGTTGCGCAAAGCATTCACCCCGATATCGAAGTACAGGTAAACTGGGGCGACTGGTCCTGAGCAGGCGCCTGTTCCGGAACAATGCGGTGACTTGCCGTTTATTTTGATGAAGGCTCGCCGGGACGCGCCGTTGCACTCAGATCGCGTTTCAGCAAGGCGTTCCCCGCGGCGCATTCGAGGCAGCGCCGCTGCGCGCAGTAACTTTTTTCCAGGTACAGCAGCGCCTGGGCATCACCGGCATTGTCGGCACCTACGCCCAGCTTCGCAAACCGGCCGAGGATGCTGTTGGTTTCGGCAGGAAGCTGCTGCAACCATCCGAGGGCCCGTTCCTTGAAACGAAGATCCCCCCGCAATTGGCCCCAGGCAAAAAGCACCGGCACCAGCGTGTTGACCGCGATGCTTTCCGCCATGGATTGTCCCAAATGCTTTGGCGCAAATCCTGATTCCTCGTCGAAGCGGTAGTGGTAGTGCCAGTAATCATTGGCCGTTATGTCGAAAGCGGTAAGCAACGCTTCGAGGCTTTCTGTTTCCAGCAGCCGTTCCAACAAGTGCTCCTGCCGGTGCAGCAGCATCGCGAGCTGGGCCAGGCGGACCGTAGGGAAAGCGGGCGGCCGCATCCGTAGGAAATGCAGCGCACGGTGCACCGGTTTCAGCGGATGCAGCTGGCGCAGGTAGCGGTATTCGCGTTGCAGCAGTTTGGGGTAGTCTTCGCTGAAATGTCTCTGGAGCTGGTTGGCCTGGCCCAGCAACAGGGCCTCCAGCTGGTGGATGGAGCCGCGGTGGCGCAGCAGGAGCGGCACCGGGAGGCTGCGGGCCACCTCTTCAAAGGCATCCGCGTTGACCCGCATGCCGAAGTTGCGGGCAAGCAGCCACCAGAAAACCGTTTCCCAGCTTTGGCCGCAGCCCTCCAGCAGCGCCGCCACCCGGCGGGTCTTTTCCATCAGCCGCTCCGCCAGCAGGCGATCCTTCCAGCCGGTCCAGATAAGAGAAGGCACCGCGGCAAGCTCCCGCTCACAGGGAATAAAGCCCGCATTCTGCATCAGCCCCTCATACCGTTCCAGCAACATCGCCGGGATATGCGGCTGCAGCTCCACGAGCGGGAGCTGGCTGTTTACGGCCGGCCGGTCGTGCACATACACGGCATGGAGGATCACGTTGCGGTAGTTGGGATCAGCGCTGTGGCGGTGGCGGTCCCAGTCGGAGGTGCGCAGGTGCAGCTCCACAGAACCGGCCAGCAAGGTGTTGCCGACCCGCAATCGTGCTTCCAGGAAATCGGGGCCTTCATTGGTGTTGAGCTGGCCGCGGTGCAGCAGTTGCACGGTCTCCCCTTCCGGTGTGCGCAGCGCGCCCTGGTGAAAGTAGCCGTGCTGCCAGATGAATTGCAGCAGTTTTTCGGTCATATTTACGGGTGTTGGTTCTCAGAAATCTCTGAGCGCCTGCACCACGCGGCTGACCGGAAGTCCCATGACGTTGTAAAAATCACCCTGCACAGCTTTGATACCCACCACCCCGATCCATTCCTGGATGGCATAGGCGCCTGCTTTGTCGTAGGGGCGGTACTTATCTACATAGAAAGTAAGCTGCTCCTCGCTCAGCGGGTGAAACTGCACTTCGGTCACGTCGTGAAAAATCACTTCACGGTCACCGCGGCGGATCGCCACACCCGTGATCACGCGGTGCGCGTTGCCACTCAGCTTCCGGAGCGTGGCAACGGCATCGTCGCGGTCGGCGGGCTTACCGATGATTTCGGCACCCAGCACCACGATGGTGTCGGCAGCGATGATGGTGCGGCCGGGCTCGGCCCGCGCCACCACCGCCGCTTTTTCGCGGGCGATGTGCTCGGCCACCGCTTCGGGCGTAAGGCCCTCGGGGTAGCTCTCATCGGTGTTGGCGATCCGGATGTCGAAATCGATCTCTGCCCATTCGAGCAGCTGTTTGCGCCGGGGCGACTGCGATGCGAGGATATAAGATGCCATAGGGCTTAAAAATACAAACGGAAAAAAAGCATCGACCCGATCCCGGCCAGCATGATCCATTTCGACAGGCGGCTCAGTGTTGCAAATTCGGCCGTCGAGCTGGCTTTGAGATGGGAAAAGAACAGGGAAATCAGGGGAAAAATCACCAGAAAAACTGAGTAAATCACCGCCCACCACCACCGGAATTGCAGTATGTACAACTGCAGCAGGATCAGCGCGCCCAGGAGTACCACGATCCACACGGTGGTGTACACCTTGGTGGCTACCACACCGGTTACAATGGGCATGGTGCGGCACCCGTAGCGGCGATCACCCTCGAGGTCTTCAACGTCCTTAATGGCTTCGCGGATCAGCGACAGCACGAAGGCAAAGCCGGCGTAGAGAAAGGCTACGCGGAAGAACTTCGTGGTCACTGCATCCTGCGCGCCGAAGGCATAACGGAAGGGTACCTGGGCAAAGAAAAGAATCAGCACCGTCCAGGCCGTGAGTGCCGAGATGACGACGTTCCCGATCAGCATCTTCTTTTTGAGCGATGTGGAGTAAAGCCAGAGCAGCAGCACCACGACAACGTTGGCGCCGATCAGGTAGCTCTTGTGCCAGCCGACGGCCAACACGGTGGCGACGATACCGGCCAGGCTCAGCGCCGCATGCCAGAAGATGGCCCAGCGTCGCGTGATGAGGCGGTTGATCACGTTTTTCTCCGGCTTGTTCACCTGGTCGATGTCGAGGTCGAAGTAATCGTTGATGATATAGCCCGCTGCCGCGATCAGTACCGAGGCTGTTACGATCCAGGCAAGGCGAAGCGGTGGTTGCGCCGGGTTGAAAAGCGGCACGTAAACGCAAAAATAGAAAAGCAGCTGCGTCAGTACGATGAACAGCAGGTTGGGCCAGCGTACCAGTCGGAAGAACGCAGCGATCGCTTTCATGCAGTTTATTTGGAGGTAAGTCCGCTTTCGTAATGCCAATGACCGTTAAGGCGCAGCACTTTTTCAATCACGTCGCGCACACAGCCGGATCCGCCTGCTACAGGCGACCGGTAGGTGCACGCTTCCCGTACTTCTACGGCTGCGTCGGCCGGGCAGGCGCTGAGGCCGGCTACCTGAAGGGCGGGCAGGTCGGGCAGGTCGTCGCCCATGAACAAAACGCCGGTGGCATCGATCCGGTGCTCGGTGCAGTACTTCTCGATAAATCCTTTTTTGTCTTTCACCGCGGTATGCACCTCGCTGATGCCGAGGTAACGCATCCGATCCACTACGGGCTCCGAATGCGCACCCGAGCAGATCACCACGCGGTAGCCGTGACGGAGCGCCAGCTGAAGCGCAAGACCGTCCTTAATGCTCATCCGGCGGGCCTGCAGGCCGTTATCGAGCAGCAGCACCGTACTGTCGGTAAGCACGCCGTCAACATCAAAGATGAAGGTGGTAATGCGTTTGAACTGATCGAGCAAATCCATATAATCCCAGATGTCTGATCTCAGATCTCAGATTTAATTGCTTGATTTCAGATCCGAGATCGGAGATCTGAGATCAGCGATCTATTTCTGGTTGTCGCGCCACTCGTATACCCATTCGCTCTGGATGCGTTCGAGGTGGCCTTCGTTCGACTCCTCGCGGGTGCCGACGAAGCCCGGCAGGGTTAGCACCCACTCCAGGAGGTCGGTAAAGCGGATGCGGTAGATCTTGCTCTCATTAAAGTCGTCGCCAAACTTCTCGTAAAGCTTCAGGGCGATGTCTTCGTAATCGTTCCAGTGAATCGGGGGTTCAAAGTGGCTCATGGGGCAGTGCGGTTGTCGGTAAATTATTCGCCCAGGAACTGGGTTTGGTCGGGAAGGGTCACCTCAACGGCGCCGCTGCCTTCCAGCAGCAGGCACTGGCAGCCGAGGCGCGAGTTGAGGCGCGGGTTGACCGCGCGGTCGATGAAATCTTCTTCCTTGTCGCTCAGCTCCTCGAGTGCGTCTTCACCCTTATTCACATAAAGATGGCAGGTGCTGCAGGCGCAGACACCACCGCAGTTGTGGTGCAGTTCGATATCGTTCATGAGGGCTACCTCCAGCAGGCTGTAGCCGGGCTTAATATTTTCCAGGGTCACCGGTTCCAATCCGGCCTGTTCAAAATTGAATTTGATCGTGTACATCAGTCCTTCAGGCTTTTCGGGTGCAAAAGTAGGCCGTAGCCGCCACAAAGGCCCTAACCGGTGCGCAAGTTTTCAAAATCAGGGCCTGCCGGCAGGCTCCGTCGTTTCTGCCGTCACCTGCTCTTCGACGATGTAAAGCGGCCTGCGGCGTACGTCGCTGTTGATGCGGCTGATGTACTCGCCGATGATCCCGATGCTGATCAACTGCACGCCGCCGATGAACATTGTGCTCACCATCAGCGAGGTCCAGCCGGAAATAAGGTTCTTTTGAATAAGCTTGGCGAAAATCGCGTACAGGATCAGGCCGAAGGAAATCCCCGAAACGATGAAACCCGATACGGTAGCCACGCGCAGCGGCACGTTGGAAAAGGCCGTGAAGCCATCAAGCGCCAGCCTGATGAGCTTCCCGATGCCGTAGTTGCTTTTACCGGCATACCGCGCATCGCGGTCGTAATACACCGGCGCCTGCCGGTAGCCCACCCAGGCGATCTGGCCGCGGAGAAACTTGTGCTGCTCGGGCATTTGCTTCAGCGCATCCACCACGGCGCGGTCCATGAGGCGGAAATCGCCCGTATCCACGGGTATGTTGATCCGCGTTGTCCGTTTCAGTATGCGGTAGAAGATCTTGATGGCGAGGTTGCGGAGCCGCTTTTCACCGGGGCGCTTTTTACGCTGGGCATATACCACCTTGCAGCCCTGCCGGTATTGCTCCCAAAGCTGCGGAATGAGCTCCGGCGGGTCCTGGAGGTCGCCGTCGATGGTGACGGTTGCGCCGCCGCGGCTTTGGTTGATGCCCGCCATTACCGCCACCTGGTGGCCGAAGTTGCGGGTAAAGCTCAGGTAAAAGTTGCGGGCATCCTGCTGCGCCATTCCCCTGAGGATATCGAGCGAGCCATCGCGGCTGCCGTCGTTTACAAAGATCACTTCGTAGTCCTCGGTGATCTGGCGCGCAGCCGCATGCAACCGGTCGTGGAGCAACGGCAGGTTTGCTTCTTCATTATAGATAGGGACAACGATGCTCAGAACCGGGCTCATAATAATTTGGTTACGATCTTTTTCAAACAGTGTAACCGGAATTGCGCTGTAATGTTACGAAAAACGGCGGGGACCCTCCTACCGTTGCTGGCGGATGCTATCGGTCATCAGCTCGTAAAGCCGCAGCAGTCCGGGCTCGCCGGCCAGCAGCGCGCGGTGGCGTGCGATGGTGTTCTCGTCGCCGCGGAGCGCAGGACCGGTCTGGCTTTCGCGCGGCGATTGCAGTTGCACCCGCTCGGCGGTTTCGCGTATCAGCGGCAGCAGCAGCCGGAAGTCGAGCCCCTCGCGGCGGCACCAGTCTTCCATCAATGCATAGATATGGTTGACGAAGTTGTTACAGAAAACCGCGGCGAGGTGCAGGCGCAGCCGCTCGGCGTCGTTGGCCGCTACCACCTGGTCCGAGATGCTGTGCCCGAGGCGATCCAACTGCTCAAAAGTTTGCGGGTCGGCGGCATCAATGATAACGGGTATATCGGGCAGGCCGCCGCTGTTTTTGCGCAGGCTTTGCAGCGGGTAAAATACACCATGATGGGGAGCGTTGCCGGCAAGGGCATCGAGCGGCACCGAAGCCGCGGTGTGCACCACAGTTCCCTCCGGCAGGTGCAGCTCGCGGTGGATCTCCGCAATCGCAATGTCGGAAACGGCAACCAGGTAGATGTCGGCGCTGCGGTCTACCACCGCCCAGTAAGTTGTCGATTCTGTTTCGAGTTCATAGGCCAGGGCAGAAGCTGCCGCCGCATCCCGCCCGAAAACCTGAACAATGCGATGCCCGGCCGCCTTCAGCTTGCGGCCCAGGATCGTAGCCGTGTTACCCGTCCCGATAATTACAATATCCATCCGGTTATTTCACATTTAGGCGGTCTGTCCCGCATTTGAATTTTCACAGCTGTAGTTTTGAAGCCCGGAATTGACCCGGCGCATGTTAATGCGTGGCAATCCCAATACCTCAGAACCATAGAACCCCAGAACCTCAGAACCCTACAAATATCCATGTCTTTTCAACAAAAGCTTGCCCTTACGTTAATACGCAACAAGCTGCGCCTGCTCAACCTGGTTTCGCCGAAGGCGGCGGCCGCGTCAGCCTTTCGCCTTTTCACCACGCCGCAATACCGGAATACGAAAGACCTCACCGACATTTTCCTGAAGGCCGAGCAACTCAATTTTGACTTCCAGGAATTCCGGATCCAGGGCTATCGCTGGGGCGCCGGAGCGCCGCGTACGGCGCTCATTCTGCATGGATTTGAATCGGGAATCGTCAACTTTGGCCAATATGTGCAACCGTTGCTCGACCGGGGTTTTTGCGTGCTTGGCTTCGATGCGCCGGCGCACGGCCGGAGCAGCGGGCAGCGGATGAACGTGCGCATTTATATGCAATTCATAGAAGCGATCCGCAGGCGCTTCGGGCCGGTAACGCGATTCATGGGGCATTCGCTCGGCGGGCTGTCGCTCTGCCTCGCGCTGGAAGAACAGGGCGGCTACGAAGACGCGCGGGCGGTGCTCATCGCACCGGCTACCGAAACCCGCACGGCGATCGATTATTATTTCCGCTACCTCCGGCTGCCCGCTTCGATGCGGGCGCCCTTTGACGCCCTTATCGGCGAACGCGGCGGTAAACCGCCCGAGTGGTTCTCGGTAGCCCGTGCCCTCCCGGCCATGCGGCTGCCGGTGCTGTGGATCCACGACGAAGACGACGACCTCACACCGCTTTCCGATGTGGAGCCGCTGCGTCGCAAAAACCTGCCGCATATCCATTTTTATATCACAAAAGGCCTCGGGCACCGCCGCATCTACCGCGATCCGGAAGTGGTGGCGCGCGTGGTGGAGTTCCTGGCTTCGGAATAAGGTTCTAAGTTTCTGAGGTTGGTTCATAGTCCAGTGATTTTTCGATTTCAGTTCCCGAACTTTAGAACCTTAGAACCTCAGAACCCTAGAACCTTTTCAAAGTACATTTATCCCATGGAGAAGCTCTATACCTACCTGGCCCTCGGCGATTCCTATACGATTGGCGAAGCGGTGCCGCTGCCCGCCTCTTTCCCCTACCAGGCCGTGCAGGCGCTGCGCCGCGAAAAGGTACACCTGGCGCCGCCGGAAGTGATTGCGAAAACAGGCTGGACCACCGATGAACTGACCAGTGCCCTCGAGGGTTATACCTTTTTAAAAAGTTATGATTTCGTAAGTCTCCTCATAGGCGTCAACAACCAGTACCGGGGCCGGACCGTGGAGGCCTATACCCCGGAGTGTGCCGCCTTGCTGGAGCGGGCGGTGGCGCTCGCCCATGGAAAGGCACAGCATGTTTTCGTGCTTTCCATCCCCGACTACGGCGTCTCGCCTTTTGCAAAGGAAAAGGGCCTCGACCCCGAAAAGATCGCCGCGGAGGTCGACCAGTTCAATGCCGCGGCGCGGGCCCTGGCCGCGCAATACGGCACACATTATATAGATATCACTGAGGGCTCGCGCGAAGCGGCTTTTGATCCCTCGCTCCTGGCCGTCGACGGTCTCCATCCCTCCGAAAAAGAGTATGTGCGTTGGGCGGCCAAGCTCGCACTGGCGATGCGGCTCGAGATGAATCCCTGAGCCGGAATCCCGGGTACTTCCACCCGATCCGGCCGGTCCGCTACCGGGCTCAAAAAGATGAGCTAAATGAAAATGTCCTAATCTTGCCGTAAAATTGCCGTTACGCCCGCTTCGGGCGTAACCTATTTATGACCTTATGGCGAAGAACCTATTGATCGTAGAGTCCCCCGCGAAAGCGAAGACCATCGAGAAGATCCTGGGAAAGGACTTCGAGGTGAAGAGCTGCTATGGCCATATCCGCGACCTGGAAAAGGGCGATATGGGCATCGATGTGCAGAATGGATTCCGCCCCCACTATAAAGTTTCCGACGATAAACAGAAAGTGGTCAGCGAGCTAAAATCCCTGGCGCGGAAGAGCGGCGAAGTATGGCTCGCGACGGATGAGGACCGCGAAGGAGAGGCGATTTCCTGGCACCTGTGCGAGGTGCTCGGCCTCGACCCGCGGACCACGAAACGCATTGTCTTCCACGAAATCACCAAGCCGGCAATCCTCAACGCCGTGCAGCATCCGCGCACGGTGAACATGGACCTGGTGAATGCCCAGCAGGCCCGCCGCGTGCTCGACCGGATCGTGGGCTTCGAGCTGAGCCCGGTGCTGTGGCGCAAGATGAGCATGAAGAACAACCTCTCCGCCGGACGCGTACAGAGTGTTGCCGTGCGCATCATCGTGGAGCGCGAACGCGAGATCAACGCATTCAATGTGCAGAGCTCCTTCAAGGTGGAAGCACACTTCACGGCCAACGATGCCGGCGGCCGCCCGGTGACCTTCAAAGCAGAAGGCGCCAAATTCGGAAAGGCCGAAGACGCCGAAGCCTTCCTGCAAAGCTGTATGGGCGCCACCTACCAGGTGAAAGACATCCAGGTAAAGCCGACGCGCCGCTCCCCTGCTGCGCCTTTCACTACGTCGACGCTGCAACAGGAAGCAAGCCGCAAGCTGGGCTACGGTGTTGCCCGCACGATGCTGCTGGCGCAGAAGCTTTATGAAAACGGTCACATTACCTATATGCGTACCGACAGCGTCAACCTGAGCGACACGGCCCGCAGCGATATCCAAAAGACCGTCACCGGAATGTGGGGCGACCGCTACCACCAGCCGCGACGATTTAAAAATAAAAATGAGTCGGCCCAGGAAGCGCACGAAGCGATCCGTCCGACTTATATGCAAACAACCACCATCGACGATCCCGATACCCGCCGCCTCTATGAGCTGATCTGGAAGCGCACGATGGCTTCGCAGATGGCCGACGCCGAACTGGAAAAGACCATCGCCAAAATCGGCGTATCCACCAACGGTGCTGAATTGCAGGCCGAAGGCGAGGTGATGAAGTTCGAAGGCTTTATGAAGGTGTACCGCGAGAGCTCCGACGACGAGGAGGAAGGCGAAGGTACCCAGGAAGGCATGCTTCCGCCGCTTACGGTGGGCCAGCAGCTTCCGCTGAAAGAAATGAGCGCCATCGAGCGCTTCACCCGCCCGCAGCCGCGTTACACGGAAGCTTCGCTGGTGAAAAAGCTCGAAGAGCTCGGCATCGGCCGTCCTTCTACCTATGCACCTACGATCTCTACGATCCTGAAGCGGGGCTACGTGGAAAAGCGCGACAAGGAAGGCATCCGCCGCGAGTTTCGCGTGCTGACGCTCCGCGACGATAACATCACCCGGAAGACCGACAGTGAAAATACGGGTGCCGAAAAGCAGAAGCTTTTCCCGACCGATCTCGGCATGGTCGTCACCGACTTTCTGAAGCAGTACTTCCAGGACATCATGGACTATGGCTTCACCGCGCGCATCGAAGAGGAGTTCGACGAAGTGGCCAACGGAAAGCTTGTCTGGAACAAGATGATCGGGGAATTCTATAATCCCTTCAAGCAGGAGGTACAGAAGACGATCGAAACGGCCGAGCGTATATCGGGCGAGCGCGACCTGGGTGCCGACCCGGCCACGGGCAAGCCGATCATCGCCCGGATGGGCCGCTTTGGCCCGATGGTGCAGGTCGGCAAGACCGATGATGAGGAAAAGCCGCGCTATGCCAAGCTGAAGCCCAATCAAAGCATCGAAACGATATCGCTCAACGAGGCGCTCGAGCTCTTCCAGCTCCCGAAAACACTCGGCGAATACCAGGGCCAGGAAGTGTCGGTCAACAGCGGCCGCTTCGGTCCCTACGTAAAATTCGGCGAGCAGTTTGTTTCCATCCCGCGCGGCACCGACCCCATGGATGTTGATCTGGACACAGCAATCGCCCTCATCACGCAAAAGCAGGAGGCCGATGCCCCGATCGCGTTTTTCCAGGAGCAGCCGGTCACGAAGGGTAAAGGCCGTTTCGGGCCCTTCCTTAAGTGGGGCGACCTCTACATCAACGTGCCGAAGGCCTATGATTTCGATAACCTCACCCAGCACGATGTGAACGAACTGATTTCCAAAAAGCTGGAAAAAGAATCGAACCGGTACATCCAGCAATGGCCCGCCGAGAAGATCACGATCGAGAACGGCCGCTGGGGTCCCTTTATCCGCTTTGGCAAGAAAATGCTCAAGCTGGGCCGCGGTCCGGAAGGCGAAAAGCTCACCCCGGAGCAGGCGGCGGTGCTTCCGCTTGACTCGGTTAAGAAAATGATCGAGGACCAGGTGCCGGGTGCTTTTGACAAGAAGGTGAAGGCTGCCGCTTCTAAGGCTCCGGCGAAAAAAGCCGCGCCCAAAAAGGCTGCCGCAAAAAAGGCCGCACCGAAAAAGAAGTAGTCCGAGCGATGCAACGAATACCGGAGACGCCCCTGGGCGTCTCTTTTTTTGCCGTGGATAATATTTTAAGCAGTGCTATGCGTCCGCGGGTTAAAATTGCACGCATACCGGCTCTGCTTGGTACTATATTGGAAGGTAATCAACTATGGAACAAACGAAGGAGATCGACGCCCTGCTGCACCTCATCGACGACCCCGACGAAGAGGTCTTTGGTGCCGTGTCGTTGCGGATCGTGGAGTTTGGAAGGCAGATCGTTCCCAACCTGGAAAACCTCTGGGAAAACACGATCAGCGAAAAGGTTCAGGAGCGCATCGAGGTGTTGATCCACCGCCTTCATTTCAACGACCTGCACGAAGACTTCCGGCAATGGTCGCTGGCGGGTCATCACGACCTGATGGTGGGCGCGCTGCTGGCTGCAAAATTCCAGTACCCGGAGCTCACCACCGCTCCCATCGTGCAGGAGGTAGAGAAGTTGCGCCGCAACATCTGGCTCGAGCTCAATAACTACCTGACGCCGCTGGAGCAGGTGCGGATCGTCACCGGCATCCTCTATGGCTATTACGGCCTCAAAGGCGTGGAAACGGCTTATACCGATGTGAACGATTTCCTGCTGCACAAAGCGCTCGAGGGGCGCCGCGGCAACCAGGTAGCCAATGGCCTGCTTTACCTGATCCTGTGCGAGCTGCTCGATATCCCGGTGCGCGCCATCGGCGTGCCGCGCCAATTCATCCTCGCATACTTCAAGCCGGGTTACAGCACCGAAGACGGAAACGAGCCGGTTTCGAAAATTGAATTCTTCATCGACCCGGCTTCCGGGATGGTGTTCACCCACAAAGACCTCGAGCTCTATTTCAAGCGCATCCAGGTTCCGGCCGTCGCGTCTTATTTCCGTCCCTTCAGCAACAAGAAAGTCATCCAGCACCTGCTGATCGAAATGAGCAAATGCTTCGATAACGAGAAAGACTTTTTTAAGAAAGACGAACTGAACGGGCTTGCCGACCTGTTGGATTGACGACGTTCCGAAATTACCTTTAGGTCCTTATGGACTTCATCACCTGGCAAGACTTTGAAAAGGTTGATATCCGCACCGGCACGATCGTTTCCGCGGAAAACTTCGAAGGCGCACGTAAACCGGCTTACAAGCTGCAGATCGATTTCGGTCCTGAGCTCGGTGTAAAGCGCTCCAGCGCGCAGATAACCACGCATTATACACCCCTTGAACTGATCGGAACCCAGGTGGTTGCGGTGGTGAACTTTCCGCCGAAACAGATCGCCAACTTTTTCAGCGAATGCCTGGTGCTGGGCGTGTACGATGAAGACGGCGCGGTAGTGCTGCTGCAGCCCCGCAGGCAATTATCCAACGGGTTAAAAATAGGCTGATGAAATGCTGTTTCCACTCCCCCGTCGGTTATGTACACCTTCATGAGGAGGAGGGCCACATTGTTACGATACACCTCGACGATGCCCCGCTCGATGACAGTGATGATTCGGTGGTGATGCGCTCCTGCCGCTTGCAGCTCGGGGAATATTTCGCCGGCACACGTCGTCATTTTGACTTCCCGATGCGCCAGGATGGCACAGGCTTTCAGCAACGCGTCTGGGAAGCGCTCTGTACCATTCCTTTCGGGAAGACTACATCCTACCGCGACCTTTCAAAACAGCTGGGCGACGTAAAAGCGATCCGTGCCGTGGGCACGGCAAACGGGCGCAACCGGCTGGCGATCGTCGTGCCCTGCCACCGCGTTATCGGCTCCGATCAGTCGCTTACCGGCTATGCGGGCGGCCTGCACCGCAAACGCTGGCTGCTGGAGCATGAGGCCAGGTTTGCCACCGGGGTGCAAACGCTTTTCTGAGAAATGTTCACCTGCAACCATGCAAAAGGCGTCGCAGTGCGACGCCTTTTGCGATATCACAGCTGTAACTCTTAACGCAGTTCCTCGCTCGTAAAGGCAAGCGGCAGCAGCGCCTTGGCATTGTCGATAACATATACCGGGCCGGTCATTCCGCCAAGAATCAACTTGATGGGATGCCCCAGGCGGCTTTCGAATTCCTGGAGCGACTGGCGGCAAATGCCGCAGGGCGAGATCGGGTGGTCGGAAGCATGACCTTCTCCCTTGTAAGAAATCGCCATGACATCCACCGGCACCCGGGGAAATACGGACGATGCAGAGGCCAGCAGCACGCGCTCCGCGCAAAGACCTACGGGAAAGGAAGCGTTTTCCTGGTTAGAGCCGGTGATGATCTCCCCATTGACGAGGCGCGCAACGGCGCCGACCTGGAAATGCGAGTAAGGTGCATACGCATTGGCCGTTACTTCGCGGGCTTCATTGAGGAGCCACTGCTCCTGCTCGGGAAGCTCTTCGATGCTGTCGTATACTTTGTAATTGAATTCGAATTTTGTTTCTTTCATCTTTCTGTCTTTGGTTTTTCCGAAAACATTCTTGTTCACTTACGGAGACAAAAATGCCCTCCGGTTCCCGGAAGGCAGTTAAAAATACGATATCTCGCGCAGAAACCGCCGAAATCACGGAAGTTATTTTATGGTACCCAAGTCAGAAGCCCCGCGATGCGGGGCTTCTGAATATTCATTTCCGCGTTTTCCGCGTTTTCTGCGTGCCTTATTTAACGATGCGGAACAGGCGGTTCCAGCGCGGTCCCTTGTCGTAGGAGAACCAGATCATCCAGGCCTTGCCCACGATGCGATCTTCCGGCACGAAGCCCCAGAAGCGGCTATCCTGCGAGCCATGACGATTGTCGCCCATCATCCAGTAATAGTCCATCTTGAATGTATACGAAGTCGTTTCCTTTCCATTGAGGAAGAAGCGGCCGTCTTTCTGGTAAAACTCGTTGCCTTCGTAGGTGCGGATCGCGCGCTCGTACAGGGGATAATTATCCGGTGTCAGGGTGAGCGTCGCGCCTTTTTTCGGGATCCAGACCGGTCCGTAAAAATCGATGGTCCACTTGCGGTTCTTGTCGTACGGGAACAGCACCATGCCCCAGTAGCTGGAGTCGGTTGTTGCCGGCGATTCCAGCATCGGGCGGAACTGGCGTACCACACCGTCTTTCTGCATCGCCTCCAGGCCACGGTTCGTCAGCATCATCTCGAAGGTGTTGTTGCCGCGTGGAGTCACCTGCTCGGCATTGGTGATGTCGAGGTCGTAGCGGTCGCGGGCCACCTTTTCGTCGAGTTGCTGGCCGTTCGTCTGAACAAGGTACTTGATCTGCGATTTCGGCGGAGCCTCCGACGGACGTCCATTGATAAACACCTGGCCGGCGCGCACTTCAAGCGTATCGCCGGCAACGCCCACGCAACGCTTGATGTAGTTGTCCGACTTGTCAACCGGGTGTACCACGATCGGGTATTGCTCCTGGTCGGCAAGAATGTACTGCGCATTTTTATTGCCGTTCTCGGCGGCGCGCTTTACATCGTAATAGGGTTGCTGCGACTGGAACTCCGGGTGATTGATCACCGTGTCGCCGGCGGGGAAGTTGAACACCACCACGTCGCCGCGCTTTACGGGCGAAGCAAACCAGCGCACGTAGGGCAGCTCGATGAGCGTGCTGTAAGAACGCTTGCTGCTACCCGGAAGATAGTTGTGCATGAAGGGAACCGAAAGCGGTGTATTGGGCAGCCGCGGTCCGTAGCTGAATTTGCTTACGAAGAGAAAGTCGTTGATCAGGAGCGTCTTTTCCATCGAACCGGATGGGATCGTGTAGGCTTCGAATACGAAAATGCGGATCAGCGTGGCCGCGACAATCGCGAATACGGCGGCATCCACCCACTCGCGCCAGCCCGGCTTGTGGTACATCTTGACGCCTTCGGGACCGATATAGCGCACGTGCTTCTCATTGGCCATGTACACCATGTAAGCGCCGCCGGTGACCGCGGTTGCAGCATGCGATGCAAAGCTGAAGCGGCCGTAAACCTTGACGAATTCGATGTAGATGCCGAGCGTGATGAACCATCCAACCACCGGGAGCAGCTGCCAGAAAAACCAGTGCTTGCGCCGGTTCGCGATGTCGAGCATCACCCAGGTGTTGTACAGCGGCACCAGGCCTTTCCAGCCCGGCACGCCGGCCTTCGGAAAGAGCTTGTATAGTCCCAGGGCGGGAAGCAGGAAGAGGAGTAAGGAAATGCCGTATACGATCAGTATCTGGTTCAATGACATCCGGTAGCCTTTAAAGCGAGCAAATTTATTATTTTATGTAGGTTGCGGGCCCGATATTACGCAAAGTTTTGCTAAATCAACCTTCATCGTGCGTGCCCTATGGAGCGCTTCACTATCAAAGACATAGAGAACCTTAGCCAGATAAAGGCACATACCCTGCGTATCTGGGAGCAGCGCTACACGTTCTTCACCGCAAAGCGAAAAGACAGCCAGCACCGGTATTACGACGGGCATGACCTGCAGGTGCTGCTGCAGGTGGCTTTCCTGTATCATGGCGGCATGAAGATCTCCCACATCGCAGCGCTCGACGAGGCGGGTCGCCTCGCCGCGATCGAACGCATCCAGCAACGCGGAGGCATAGCCGAACAGGAGGTGCTGTCACTGGTGCAGTCAGCCGCCGCTTTCGACGAGCGTCGCCTGCGCGGGCAACTCGATCGCCTCGTCGCTCAGAAAGGGCTTGAGGCAGCGGTGCTTGATGTGTTCTTTCCCTTTCTCCAGCGTATCGGTCACCTGTGGCTCACCAACCATGTCATCCCGGCGCAGGAGCACTTCTCCTCCTACCTGATCCAGAACAAGATCATCAGTGAAACGGAGCAGCTGCCCCCGCAGGAACCGTCGCGGGCGCCGATCGTTTTGCTGACGCCGCGCGGCGAGCACCACGAACTACCGCTCCTGTTCATCAATTACCTGTTACGGCGCGAAGGCTGGGCGGTCACCTATCTCGGCACCGGTGTGTCGGTGCCCGACCTGCCGCCGTCGGTACTCGGGCGGGGCAATTATATTTACGTCCACCTGATCACCAACCTGTCGGGCCAGTCGGCCGACGATTACTTTGAATCGGTATGCAAGGCATTTCCCGAAAAAACCTTCGTGGTTTCGGGAAGCGCCATACAGGGCATGCAGCGGCAGTTCCGCAACCTGGTTCTGCTGCGGACCGATGACGCGATTCTTCAGTTTATCCGGAAAGGTTTACCGGGGTAGCACGTAGCTTTTTACATCGTCGGCCGTGATCGTTTTTCCGGAAAGGATCACCAGGCGCTCCACCACGTTGCGCAGTTCACGGATATTGCCGGTCCAGTTGTGCTCCTGCAGCATCTGCAGGGCATCGTCGGCAATGCCTTTCTTCGGGATGCCGTAGTCGGAGCACACGTCTTTCAGGAAAAAGTTGACGAGCAGGGGCACGTCCTCGCGGCGCTCGTTCAGCGCCGGCACATGGATGAGAATGACGCCAAGGCGATGGTAGAGGTCAAGACGGAAGCGCTTTTCTTCCACCTCGTGCAGCAGGTCTTTATTGGTGGCTGCCACCACGCGCACATCCACGGCAATGTCCTTGTCGGCGCCCACGCGGGTGATCTTTCCTTCCTGGAGGGCGCGCAGCACCTTGGCCTGGGCGCTGAGGCTCATATCACCGATCTCGTCGAGGAAGAGCGTGCCGCCGTTTGCCTGCTCGAATTTGCCGATGCGTTGCTTGATGGCAGACGTAAAGGAGCCTTTCTCGTGACCGAAGAGCTCGCTTTCAATGAGCTCGGAGGGAATGGCGGCGCAGTTCACTTCAACCAGGGGGCCTTCGGCGCGGGCGCTTTTCTGGTGGATCCAGCGGGCCACGAGCTCTTTGCCGGAGCCGTTCTCGCCCGTAATCAGGATGCGGGCCTCGGTAGGCGCCACTTTTTCAATAGTTTCCTTGATCTTACGGATGGGCGCCGACTCGCCTACCATTTCCTGCACTTTCTGCACCCGCCGGCGAAGGGTTTTGTTTTCGCCAACGAGGCTGTAGCGCTCCTTCGCGTTGCGGATGGTCACCAGCAGGCGGTTGAGGTCCGGCGGCTTCTGGATGAAGTCGTAGGCGCCTTTTTTCACGGCCTCTACGGCGGTTTCGATGGTGCCGTGGCCCGATATCATGATAATGGGAACGTCGGGGTTGTGCGCGGTGGCTTTCTGGAGAAATTCAAGCCCGTCGATCTTGGGCATCTTGATGTCGCAAAGCACGACGTCGTAGGTCTTTTTCTGGAAGCATCTGAGGCCTTCTTCGCCGTCGGCCGCTTCGTCAATTTCGTAGCCTTCAAAATTCAGGATCTCGCCCAGGGTTTTGCGGATGGCCTTTTCGTCATCGATCAGTAGGATGGAGCTGCTCATTCTTCTTTCCGGTTATGGGTGCAAAGTACGTGGAGGCAAATTAACGCTACGGATGAGTAAAAAAAGCATACCGGCCCCGCTTGTCGCGCTCTGCAGATATACCGTGACCTCCGGGCACGAAAAAGGCCGGATAGAAATCCAGCCTCGTGTAAAATCCAATATCCTATGAAAAACCGAGACAAAGATGCGCAGAAAAACGGAAAAACAAAACTTTTGTCCGGAATTTTTAAAAGACCAACTAGGTGAAAATGAAAAAGTTGCGTAGAAATACGCAACTTTTCGATTCGATTCCCAACTTGAGGAAGCACCTCCTCATCAGGATGGGCTTACTTCTTCAGGTACATCACTTCCTTCACCAGCTTCACCGTGCGGGGTACGTCGGGCAGCGCGGCAGCCACCAGGTTGGGGGCATAGTGCAGCGGTGCATCGGCGGCCGTAATACGGCGGATCGGCGCGTCGAGGTAGTCGAAGCCTTCCTTTTGAATGCGGTAGGTGATCTCGGAAGACACCGACGCAAATGGCCACTGCTCTTCAACGATCACCAGGCGGTTCGTTTTCTTGACGCTTTCCAGGATGGTCATCCAGTCGAGCGGGCGGATGGAACGCAGGTCGATCACCTCGGCGGAGATGCCTTCCTTCTCCAGTTCCTGTGCGGCTCCCATAGCTACCTTCATCATCTTGTTGAAAGAAACGATGGTGACGTCACGGCCCTGCTTCTTCACGACAGCCTTGCCAAAGGGGATATAATATTCTTCTTCCGGAACCTCGCCCTTGTCGCCATAAGCAAGCTCGGCTTCCATAAACATCACGGGATCCTCCTCGTAACGGATGGCCTGTTTCATGAGGCCTTTTGCGTCGTAGGGATCGCAGGTGGAAACCACCTTCAGTCCCGGGATATTTGCATAAAGTGATTCAAAAGCGGTGGAGTGTTGCGCGCCGAGCTGTCCGGCCGAGCCATTCGGGCCGCGGAAAACGATCGGGCAGGTGATCTGGCCGCCGCTCATCGCCAGCATCTTCGAAGCGGTGTTGAGGATCTGATCGAGGGCCAGCACGGCAAAGTTCCAGGTCATGAATTCAACGATGGGGCGAAGTCCGTTCTGCGCGGCACCGACGCCAACTGCTGCAAAGCCGAGCTCGGCGATCGGGGTGTCAATGACACGCTTCGGTCCGAATTCGGCCAGCATGCCCTGGCTGACCTTGTAGGCGCCATTGTATTCAGCTACCTCCTCTCCCATCAGGAATACGCGCTCGTCGCGGCGCATTTCTTCCGACATGGCTTCCCGGATAGCTTCTCTTAAGGTGATCGTTCTCATTAATTGTGAATTATAGCGGGGCAAATGTACAGTAATTAGCATTGCTTTTGCAAGGAAGGCCAACATGGATACCACCCAGATCGTCGGCATCGTTGCCGGAATACTCACGGCTTCGTCGCTCCTGCCGCAGGTTGTCAAAACCCTCAAGGAAAAGAAAGCCGAAGACGTTTCGAAAGGCATGCTCGTTACACTCATGGGCGGCGTTGCCCTGTGGATCGTATACGGCTTCCTGCGCAACGATTTGCCGATCATCGTCACCAATTGCTTCTCGCTTTCCGTCAATATCCTGATGATGGTGCTGCGGATCAGGTATGGCGACAAGGACCAGAAGGGCCGGGAGCCGCAGATTAACGCGGCCCGCGCGGCAGGTGCTTAAAAAAATGGCCACCCGATGGGCGGCCATTCATTACCGTTATAAAAGCAGGAAAGTTTTCGGTCGGAACCTTTTGTCCGCTCCGCTCTTGCTGAAACTATACGTTCTCGATGACCATCGCCGAAGCGCCGCCGCCGCCGTTGCAGATACCTGCGGCGCCATAGCGGCCCTTGTTCTGCTTCAGCACGTTCACCAGCGTCACCACGATGCGGGCGCCGGAGCAACCCAGCGGGTGGCCAAGTGAAACGGCACCGCCATGTACGTTCACCTTGGCGGGGTCGAGGTTCATATTCTTTGTGTTGACAATGCCAACAACGGAGAACGCTTCGTTCAGTTCCACGTAGTCAACGTCTTTCAGCTCGATGCCGGCGCGCTTCACAGCAACCGGAACAGCGATCGAAGGTGTGGTGGTGAACCATTGCGGCTCCTGCTCGGCGTCGGCATAGCCACGGATCACTGCAAGCGGCTTGATGCCGAGCTCTTCGGCTTTTTCGCGGCTCATCAGCACCACGGCAGCAGCGCCATCGTTCATCGTGCTGGCATTGGCCGCGGTAACGGTACCTTCCTTGCCGAATGCCGGCTTGAGGCCCGCGATCTTATCAAACTTAACATTCCAGGGCTCTTCGTCTTTGCTGACAACGACCGAGTCGCCCTTTTTGGAAGGTATTTCTACAGGTACTACCTCGTCGCTGAATTTGCCTTCTTCCCAGGCTTTCTGGCTGCGCTTGTAGCTTTCAATAGCGAAGGCGTCCTGTTCCTCCCGCGAGATCTTGTTCTCGGAGGCGCAGAAGTCGGCGGCATTACCCATCGCCGTCTGGCTGTAGCAGTCGGTCAGGCCATCCTTGGCCAGGCCGTCAACGAGGTTGGTATTGCCGTACTTGTTGCCCCAGCGCAGGCTTTCCACGTAAAAAGGCACCTGGCTCATATTTTCCATTCCGCCGGCCACGACAATGTCGCTGTCGCCAAGGAGGATGCTCTGGGCGCCCTGGGCGATGGCTTTCATACCGGATGCACAGACTTTATTGACGGTGGTGCACACCACGCTGTCGGGGAGACCGGCGTAGCGGGCGGCCTGGCGGGCGGGCGCCTGTCCGAGACCTGCCTGGATGACGCATCCCATCAGCACCTCGTTGATCATTTCGGGACGGATGCCGGCACGCTCCACGGCTGCCTTTATGGCAATCGCGCCGAGCTTCGGGGCGGGGACATCTTTCAGCACGCCGCCAAAAGAGCCCATCGGGGTACGCACGGCCGATACGATATAAACTTCTTTCTGATTCATATAGCAGTATTTGCGCGGCAAAGATAAGCGGGGGAAGCACTACCTTTGCGATCTCTTTCCCCTCATGAAACGCTGCGTCCTGCTTGCCTTTAAAGGCCTTTTGCCCCTTGTTTTGCTGCTCCTTTGCCAGGTGGCGGCACTGGCGCAATGCACTACCGTGGTGAGCACCTTTCCTTATTCGGAAGATTTCGAATCCAATAACGGCGGCTGGGTGCCCGGCGGCACCGGCTCCGACTGGGATTGGGGAACGCCGGCCAAAAGGGTTATCACCGGCGCCGGCAGCGGCGCCCGCTGCTGGATAACCGCCGGGCTTCTTTACAGCGGTTACAGCAACGGGCAGAACTCTTGGTTGCTCAGCCCCTGCTTTGATTTTACTGGTATCACGAATCCTTCGATCCGCTTCAAGGTTTTTTGGGAAACCGAAAGAAAGTATGATGGCGGCACGCTCGAGTATTCCACCGACGGAGGCAACAGCTGGCACGTGGTGGGCTCGGCGGCAGACGCTACCACCTGCCCCGGCAGCAACTGGTTTCGAACGGCCAATGTTACCGCCTTGCGCACCGATGGCTGGGCGGGCAACGTACAACCCACGGCTCCCTGCACTGGCGGCGCCGGCGAAGGCAGCGGGGGCTGGGTTACCGCCAGCCATGCGCTCGACGGACTAGGCGGACGCGCCAATGTGCGGCTGCGCTTCCGCTTCGCGGCGGGCAACCAATGCAATAACTACGACGGCTTTGCCATCGACGATATCTGGATCGGGCAGATGCCCGCGGCTGCCAATGCTGCGTTTACGTTCAGCTGCAGCACGTCGCGCACGGCGTCGTTTCAGCCCATTTCCGCCACCTGTGGCAATAGCTATACCTGGGACTTCGGAGATCCCGCAACCGGTGCATCCAATACGTCGACAATCATAAACCCGACACATACGTTCAGCAATAGCGGCACCTACAACGTTACACTGACGGTGCGGGCAAGCGACGGCTCTACGGCGAGCACCACGCAGGTTTTGCGTAACATCGAAGTGGCACCGGAACTTATCCGGCCGGTCACCTGCAAGGGCGGGCGCGATGCGGAGATGACCGTCCGTGTGTCGCCGGCGGGTACTTACCAGTACAGCTGGTCTACCACGCCTGTGCAGACAACGGCGACGGCCACGGGCCTTTCAGCCGGCAGCTATACGGTCGACATTACAGCTCCGGATGCCTGTGCGAACCGCACATCCGTGACCATCGTCGATCCGCCGCCGGTGACGCACACCCAAACGATCCGCGACGCACGCTGCAATGGCGCAAACGGCGGCGCATCAATCACCGCCAGCGGCGGCACCTACCCGTATTCCTTCAACTGGACACCTGCGGTAAGCACCGACTCGGCTTCCAACTCGCTGGCGGCAGGTGCCTACACCGTCGCTATCCGCGATGATCGTGGCTGCACCGACACCGCGCGGTTTCGCATCGCTACAGTTAACGATTTCACTGTTTCCATCGGCGCGGACACCGTGCTTTGCGTGGGAGAAACGCTGCGGCTCTACCCGGGATCTTATAGCAGCTATACCTGGCAGAACGGCAGCACCGACACTTCCTTTCTCGTAAGTGAAAGCGGTAATTATTCCGTTCGGGTAACCGATGCGTTTGGCTGTTCGGGCAGCGCCGCCATGAATGTTACGATGGATTGCTCCGACGTATTTTTCCCGGATGCTTTCTCGCCGAACGGTGATGGCCGCAACGATGCCTTCGGTCCGCTTGGCAACCGCGGCGCACTGACGGGCTACCGGCTGCAGGTGTATGGCCGCTGGGGGCAACTTGTATTCAGCTCCACCAACCCCTTCGAAAAATGGGATGCGCGCAATGTATCCGGCGGCAATGGCAGCCAGGTGTTTGTCTGGGTAGCGCAGTATGGACTGGTGCGGCAGCCTGGTGTTGTTACGCGCAAAGGCACAGTGCTGCTGGTGCGTTAGGCAGCGCGCTAACTTTGTAAGATGCCTGCAGCCCCCGTATTCCTGACCGCCGAATGGCGCAACCTGCTCATGGCGAATTATGCCGTCGATCCGAAGTTGCTGCTCCCCTATCTCCCCTGCCGTACCGAGCTCGATACCTACGACGGCACCTGCTATGCAAGCCTGGTTGGTTTTCTTTTCGACCAGACACGGGTGCGTGGCATCGCCATTCCCGGGCACCGGCGCTTTGAAGAGGTAAACCTGCGCTTTTATGTCCGCTTCCGCGAAGACGATGAATGGAAGCGCGGGGTAGTATTTCTCAGGGAGATCGTACCGCGGCGGGCCATCTGCTGGGTTGCCAACGGGCTTTACCGCGAAAACTATGTTTACCACCCGATGCGACATTCATGGAAGCAGGAAGCGGATCGCATTTCGGTAAGCTACGAGTGGCACGTGGGCGGCGACTGGAATTACCTCCGGGCAAACGCCGAGGCGGTCGGCGAGGTGGCTGCGGAAGATTCCCCGGAGGCATTCATCACCGAGCATTACTGGGGCTATACCACGATCAGTGACAGGTGTACCGGCACCTACAAAGTGGAGCATCCGCGCTGGCGGGTTCACCGGGTGCACGATTACAGCATCCGTTGCGATGTGGCGCGCCTTTACGGAGCGGCCTTTGCGGAGCCGCTTGCAGCGGAGCCGCGTTCGGTTTTCCTTGCCGATGGTTCCCCGGTGTCGGTGCTGAAGGGCGAACGCCTGTATCTGGCAAAGGGCTAATTTGCCCGGGTGAAGGATTGCAATTACCCGCTGGTGATCGTCGGGGCTGGGCCGATCGGCATCGCCTGTGCGCTTGAGGCACAACGCAACGGAGTTCCCTATGTAGTGCTCGAGAAAGGAACGCTGGTCAATTCCATCTACCACTACCCGGTCAATATGACCTTTTTCTCAACCTCGGAGCGGCTCGAGATCGGAGGAATTCCTTTTGTAACCAACCAGCCAAAGCCAAAGCGGGCCGACGCGCTTGAATATTACCGGCGTGTAGCCCAGGACCGGCAGGTGAACCTGCATCTTTTTGAAGAAGTAACGGACCTGCGCCGTGATGGCGATGGGTATGAAGTGGTTACGGGCAAAGGCAGCTACGGTGCGCGTTTCGTGATCCTCGCCACCGGCTTTTACGACATTCCCTTTCGTCTTGATGTACCGGGTGAAGACCTTCCCAAGGTGAAGCACTACTACGACGACCCGCATTTTTATGCCTTTCAGAAAGTGGTGGTGGTCGGTGCACAAAACTCGGCGGTTGACGCCGCGCTTGAATGCTGGCGCAAGGGTGCGTCGGTGACAATGGTGGTGCGCGGAGCGGAAATCGGTCAGCGGGTGAAATACTGGGTTCGTCCGGACATCATCAACCGGATCGCGGAAGGATCGATAAAAGCGTATTTCAATTCATCAATAACCGGGATAACCCCGGATACCGTAGAAATACAATCGCCCGACGGACCGGTTATTTTGGAAAACGATTGGGTGCTGGCGCTGACCGGCTACCAGCCAAACCTCCCCTTTCTGAGAAAGCTCGGGATCGCTGTGGGCAGCGAACCGGTGTGCCAGCCGCACATCAATGAGGAAACGCACGAAACCAACCTGCCCGGGATTTACCTGGCGGGTGTTATCTGCGGTGGAATGAACACCCACCGGCTTTTTATTGAGAATTCCCGGGAGCATGCGGTCCGCATACTTGCCGATATAAGGAATAAAATGGAAAAAGCAAAAAGTCAGATGTAAGACCTCATTTCTGAGATCTTACACCTGACATCCGAGATAAAATTTATGCTTGCTTGACGAGCTGGATCTCGCAAAGGAGACGGATATCATCGCTCACGACTACCTGGCCGGCTTCTGTGGCGGCATTCCAGGTAAGCCCGAATTCCTTGCGGCTGATTTTACCGGAAACCGTAAAGCCTGCTTTGGTCTGGCCGTAGGGATCAACGACGATGCCGCCGAACTCCACATCGACCGTAACCGGCTTGGTTATACCACGGATGGTGAGATCACCGTGCAGCTTGGCGTTGTCGCCGCTTTTTTCATACTTGTTTCCAACAAACGTGATCTGGCCGTGCTCGTCCGCATGGAAGAAATCGGCCGACTTCAGGTGCGTATCGCGTTGCTGGTTGTTGGTGTCGATCGAATCCACATCGGCTTTAAAACGGATCGCAGAAGCCGTCGTGAAGTCGTCGCTTTCAGTGACCACTTCTACATCAAAACTCTTGAAATAACCGGTCACCGTAGTGATCATCAGGTGACGAACTTTGAATTGCACCTCGCTGTGGGTAGGGTCCAGTTTCCAGGTAATTGCCATAAAAAGGTTTTAGTGGTAAACAATCAATGTTACAACATCGAAGATAATACAAGAATGCATTCGAAAAAAATTCTTTTACCGATCAGCTTCTTTCTCCCTTGTTGTCTTTGGTACTGGTATTGCGATGTGCATCCTGGTCGCGCTCCCGGCCCATCGGCTGCGATGGCTGGCTGCCGGTCTGCTTTCCATGATTCATTTTACCGGCTTCGCGCGGTAGGCCCTGGCCGCTCTGGTTGCTGGCGCCGGCACCCGATGTGCCTTTCTTGTTATTGTCTCCTCTTCCTGACATAAAAATAGTTTCCGGTGTGGCATCATGAATTGTGCCACAGGGCGACGGCTGCGCTACCAAAAAACTACCACATCAGAGCACCAGCTCGGCGTTCGGGTGCTTCGGCTCCCGTTTTTTTTGCAGCAGGCGTAGCACCAACCCGGCCGCAAGGCCGCCAAGTGTGTAAATGCCGATCGTCATCAACGCAGTGGCTGCCGTGCGCATGCTGTGCTGCTCGTTGAGGCCGAGGGGCTGCGGCAGCAGCACGCCCCCGATACCGGCGGCAATCCCGAGAATCGTGCCGCGCACCACCGGGTGCTTTGCCTTCACACCCCCCAGGCTATAGTAGAGCGCATTTGTAAGGAGGTCGCCGGCCATGGTGATCCAGAAAAGCCGGGCTGTCCCCGGCTGGTTTGGGTGGCCCTTTGCCAGCAGCTTCCGGATGGCTTCCATTCCCAGGAGGTCCATCCGCGGCGCCTTCGGCACGGTACGGCGCAGTGTTTCATGTGTGGCCGTCAGCAGGGCCGAACCCGCAAGTCCGCCCAGCAAAGCATCGGTTGTGCGCATTTGTTTTTTTGAAAAAGGGGTGAAAATCGGGCCAGAGTCGGAAATGTCGATTCCCGCACTTAGCGTATGATCACCGTCCCGAGCTTCTCCGTAAGCTCGCGCTCCATTTCCTTAAGCGCCTTGTGGGTCAGCAGGAGTGTCATTTGCTGCTCGGGCGAAGCCTTCTCGAGGTCGGCATGGTTCTGCAGCATCAGCTTGCGGACCTTGCGGAGCTTGAGGTAATTCACCGCCGACTCCACTTCCTCGTTGGTCGTGTCTTTCTGCGTCAGCAGGTAATTACCAAGCTCGTCGGAATTTTCACGGTCGATCGTTTTCTGAAAAGTGTTCCAGTCAAGCTGGAACAGCTTGGTTTGGTAACCGGCCGATTGTGCCTGTTCCGATTTCCAGTAACGGCTTTCCTCATGCGGGAAATGCAGGAGCGAAACGGCAAAGGCTGCCAGCTCGGCATCGGGATGGTAGATATACAGGTTCTTGTCCGGAACGCGGTGCTGGCCCAGCAGGTTGCGGTAGTCATGAATGAGACGCAGTACCGTGCCGCTTTCAAACAGCTCTTCTTCCGGCAGCTCCGACAGGATGATCTCGGCGAAGGTGCGGCCATCAACGTTCTTATGCCCGTGCTCCAGCAACACGCGCGCCACCTCGCGCTCCTGCAGCTCGTCGCGGAACAGCAGCTGGAACGTATTGTCGTCGAAGGAAGGTTCCGGGCCCTGCGCCTGCTCGGCCAGGGTTTGTGCTTCCTCGAAGGGCACCTTCTGCTCCTGCTTGGCAATACGATCGCGGATGAACTTATTTACCAGGTTGGTAAATCCGGCCTCGTCAATCTTCAGCAGCTGCGCGCATTGACGGATATAGTCCTGTTGCTTGGTAAAGTCTTCCGCTTTGTCAATCCTGGCGATGGTTTCGGCCACGCGGTTCACGACCTGCGCCTTGCGTGCCGAATCGTCACCAGCGTCGCGCATCGACACTTCCACCTGGAACAGCACCACGTCCTTCCGGTTGTGCGCAATGAAATTCCGGAACTCCACGGCGCCGACCTTTTGCACATAACTGTCCGGGTCCTCGCCGTCGGGGATCAGCACCAGCTTTACGTTGAGGCCTTCTTCTAGCGCCATGTCGAGGCCGCGCAGTGCGGCCTTGATGCCGGCGCCGTCGCCGTCGTAAATGATGGTGAGGTTCTTCGTGAATTTCTTTACGAGTCGTAATTGCTCGGTGGTGAGCGAAGTACCGCCGGACGCCACTACGTTTTCAACACCCGCCTGGTGCAGCGAGAGTACATCCGTATAACCTTCCACAAGCAGGCATTCATCGAACTTGTCAACCGCCTGCCGCGCGAAGTACATCCCGTATAGAATGCGGCTCTTTACATAGAGCTCGTTTTCGGGTGTGTTGATGTATTTCGGGGCCTTGTCGTTCTTCTTGATCAGGCGCGCGCCGAAGCCAATCACGCGGCCGCTCGGGTTGTGGACCGGGAAGATGATCCGGTCGCGGTAATTATCTACCCAATCGTTGTTGCGGAATGCGATGAGACCCGCTTTCTGCGTCAGTTCGCGGTTGTATTTCTGCTTAAACGCAGCCGATGCAAAAATGTCGCGTTTGTCGGGGTTATAGCCGATGCCAAACTTACGCAGCGTTTCCTCGGTGAAGCCACGCTGCTGCAGGTACGAAAGCCCGATATCTTTTCCCTCTTCTGTTTCGAAAAGCTGCTGCTCAAAAAACTTCTGGGCAAAGGTGTTGATGATGTGCAGGCTCTCGGCGGTCTGTTGCTGCTCCCGCACCTCCTGCGATACCGCCGTCTCCTGCACCTCGATATTGTAGCGGGCGGCCAGCCAGCGCAGCGCCTCCACGTAGGAAAACTTCTCGTGCTCCATCACGAAGGAGATCGAGTTGCCGCTCTTGCCGCATCCAAAACATTTGTAAATGCCTTTAGATGGCGACACCGTGAAAGAAGGCGTGCGCTCGTTATGAAACGGACAAAGCCCGAGGTAATTGGCTCCCCTCCTTTTGAGGCGTACGAAATTCCCCACGATGTCGAGCACATCCACGCGGTCCTGTATCGCCTGTATCGTTTGTTGGGTAATCATGGGGAGCGCAAAGATAACCGCTCCCGGGCAGTTCCGGGGAACCAAAGCGGCGGGCCACTACGGCTGTGCTTAGAAAAATATAAGAAAATGTTTTTTGATAAACTAATTCTTTGTTTGGCCGGGCAGTTGGTAAATTTAGAATACCATCCTGATTGCACCGGTGAGGAACAAGAAGACGCATTTTTTAACCCTTCAAAATACCCCTCTCATGGTTCAGACCGATCTCGCACAACTCACTTCTGAAACAGCCGAATGGCGGCAGATTCTCCGCAACTACCGCGACGAATTCCAGGAATGCAAAAAGTTACTCCAGGATTCGGCTAAGGACACCGTTAAAGAACAGCTCGTAGACCTGGAGCATTTCGATAACCAGTTTCACATTCAGTTAATAAACATCCACGATCTCAAACAGGAGATCAAGCAGCACGAACGCCGGATCGGCTTTGAGCGCAACGGCGGCGGGCAACTTTCCAATGATACCTATTCGCAGCACGAACGCCTGCTTGACGCCTTTCTGACCCTGGAGAACGGCTTGCAGCAGCTCCGTTCCGACTTCCGCGATTTTGTGAACGCTACCAACTGTTAGGTAGCGTTTTTTTTCGGCCGTACCCACTCCCGACCATCGTGCCGGGGCACTTGCATTCATACGCTCAACTAAAAAATGCTATATGGCTGAATTTGATACCGCCCATGTCCGGAACATCGTTCTGCTGGGCCATGCCGGCGCCGGGAAAACCACGCTGGCAGAATGCATGCTTTTTGAAGCCGGATTAACGAGCCGCCGCGGTTCCGTCGCCGAAGGCAATACGGTCGGCGACTTCCACGAGCTCGAACACGAGCGCGGCAACTCCATCTTCTCAAAATTGATGCATACACGATGGCGCGGGTATAAGATCAATATCCTCGATACACCGGGCTACGACGACTTTGTTGGTGAAGTGCTATCCGCCCTGCGTGTAGCCGATACGGGTGTGATGCTGCTCAACGCGGTTGGTGGCGTGGAAGTGGGAACGGATGTCATCTGGCAGTACACGGAGCGTTTTCGCACGCCGATGCTGTTCGCGGTCAATAAGCTCGATCACGACAAGGCCGACTTCGACCGCACCGTGCAGGAAGCGCGCGAGCATTTCGGTCGGCGGGTGGTGATGGTGCAATATCCCTTGCAGACCGGCGCGGGCTTTCATGAGATCGTGGATGTGCTCCATATGACGCTGTATAAGTTTCGTGATACCGGCGGGAAACCCGAAAAGCTACCGATTCCGGAAGGCGATAGAACCCGCGCCGAAGCCCTGCACCGCGAGCTGGTGGAAGCGATTGCGGCAGTTGATGAAACGCTGATGGAACACTACTTCGACAAGGGCGAGCTCGAAGAGGACGAACTGAAGGCAGGTCTGCGTGCGGCCATGATCGCGCATGAGCTCTTCCCGCTCTTTTGCCTGAGCGCCGAGCGCAATATGGGGTCGGGACGCATCATGGGCTTCATTGATAATGTTTGCCCGAGCGCCTGCGAATTGCCCGCACCGGTGTCGAAATCGGGTGAGAAAGTCGAATGCAGCGCCGAAGCGCCTCCCTGCGTTTTTATTTACAAAACAGTATCCGAAGCACACGTAGGCGACCTTTCCTTTTTTAAAGTATTTAGCGGCACGATCCGCCAGGGCATGGACCTCGTGAACGAATCGAACGGGGTTGTGGAGAAGCTGGGCCAGCTGTTCCTGATGGAGGGCAACAAGCGGATACCGGTGCAGGAGCTTGTCGCCGGCGACATCGGTGCGACCCTCAAGCTGCGCAACACCCACGTCAACAATACGCTTCATGCCCGCGGGAAGAATTACGAGCTGCTTCCCATCGAATTCCCCGCACCCAATATGACGGTGGCCATCGAAGCGGTTAAAAAGGGCGAGGAAGAAAAGCTGGCCAGCGCGCTGCACCAGCTCCGCGAGGAAGATCCCACCCTGATCGTGGAGGTGTCGCCAGAGCTGCACCAGACGCTGCTGCATTGCCAGGGCGATATGCACCTCGCGGTGGCCCGGTGGAAGATCGAGCACGGTCAAAAGCTCGAGGTTCGCTTCGACCGGCCGCGCATCCCCTACCGCGAAACGATCCGCTCGTCCGCGGAAGCGCTTTATCGCCATAAGAAGCAGTCGGGCGGCGCGGGACAATTTGCCGAGGTACAACTGCGAATCGAGCCGTGGTACGAGGGAATGCCCGACCCGGCAGGCCTCAACGTCCGTGGCCGCGAAGTGCTTGAGCTTCCATGGGGCGGGCAGCTGGCTTTTTACAACTGCATTGTAGGTGGAGCTATCGATGCGCGCTTTCTTCCGTCGATTCTCAAAGGTGTCATGGAAAAAATGCAGGAGGGACCGCTGACGGGCTCCCACGTGCGCGATGTGCGCGTGTCGGTTTTTGACGGGAAAATGCACCCGGTGGACTCAAACGATATCTCTTTCAAGATCGCGGGAATGATGGCTTTCCGCCAGGCTTTTCCGGAAGCGGCTCCGCAGGTGCTCGAACCGGTGCAGCAGGTAGAAGTACTGTGCCCCGATGACCTTACCGGAGCCGTAATGGGTGAGCTCCAAAGCCGTCGGGGCGTGGTGGAGGGCATCGACAGCGAAGGAAGTTTCCGCAAGATCAACGCACGCGTGCCGCTGGCGGAGCTGCACGATTTTTCGTCAGCCCTGCGGTCCATTACACAGGGACGGGCAAAGTTCAGTATGCACTTTGCGGACTATCAGCCGATGAGTTTTGAACTGCAGAAGCGGCTGACCGAAGCTTACCGCCACCATGAAATGGAAGCTCTGGCGTAGAAAACGGGCCACTCACCGCGAAAATCCGGTGGTTGAGCGCTGATATTGACGGTTGAGGCTATTAAAGGATCGATTTATAGATGACCCGGTTTAACTTGTTCCGAACAAGCGAATCCAATCATTAAATAAATCTTCTACCTATGCATGCCTACTTCCGTAACCACCAGCTGTACCTGGCCGAAAAATCCGCCTGGCTTGAGCGCCAGACGCAGAAGTCCAGCAAGCGGGCGCTGATGAAGATCGAGAGCCTCCGGCTGATCTCGCAGGCCGGCGAGGATGTCGAGCAGATCCGCCTCGTGGAAAAGCTGGTTAAAGACTCACTGCTGACGCTCGTACCGGCCCAGAGCATCCTCCACCGCGAGGGCTTCTATAAATTCAACCTCCGCAACTAAGGATCATATTCCGCCAAATAACGAGGCAGCCGGAATGGCTGCCTTTTTTGCGCGCGGAAAACGCGGAACCCACGGAAAAATATTATCGCGACACTCCACGGTTCCGGCATGCCCGAAAAGAAAAACCCCGACGCTACCGTCGGGGTTTTTTATAGGTCCAATCAATCATCAGGCTATAGCGGAAAGCACAACCTTCTTCGCATCCTTACGGGCTTCGGCGATAAAGCCGCGCAGGAAGTCGACTTCCTCCTGGCGATAGGCTTCGCCATTGGCGCGGAAGATGTCGTGGAACCACAGCTCGGGCTCCTGCTCGTAGGGCGTCTGCCAGCTGTCCCAGGGGCAGTGTGTCTGCGACTTACCGGCAACAAAGCCCCAGTTATACGCGCCGACACCGTGCTCCCGGAAGAGGGGCAGGATCTCCTGGAAGGTGTTGCCAAAGGGGCGGGCCATATACTCCGTGCAGAACATCGGGCGGCCGAAGCGGCTCAGCTGCTCGAGACGGTTTTTCATCCCCTCTTTATTGGCGTAGCAATGGAAGGAGATCACGTCGGAGTGAGTAAACATGTAGTTATCCAGCACCGAAGCGGTGCTTTCGGAAGCCCAGTTCTCCGACTCCTGCCACGGAGCCATCGTAATGGGCTGGTCGGGGCCGATGCCGCGTACCCAGCGGATCGTTTTTTTCAGCAGCTCCAGCGACAGTTCGGCTTTGTGCTTTACATAGTAGTCGTCCTTGTACGAAGCGAGGTTCATGTTGTCGGGCTCATTGTAGAGGTCCCAGATCACCACGCGGTCGTCGTGCTTGAAATGGTTCACTACGCCGTGCACATACTCGTACAGGTCGTCGTAACGGTCGGGGTTGTTAAGCACCTCAAAGCCGGGGCACTGCACCCAGCCCGAGTTGTGCACGTTGTGTTTGGGGGCGCGCTGCTTTCCGAGCCTGGGGTTCGGGTCCCATACGGCATCGAAAAGCACCAGCATGGCGCGGATGCCGTGTTTTTTGGCAATGGAAAGGAAGAGGTCGATCCGCTCCAGGAAGCCTTTGCTGTCCTGCTCCCACAGCAGGTGGTGCAGAAATACCCGCACGGTGTTGAAGCCGAGCGAGGCAGCCCAGCCGAGCTCCTTGTCGATGAGGAAGGGGTCGAAGGTCTCGGCCTGCCACATTTCGAGCTGGTTGATGGCATTATGGGGAACAAAGTTGCAGCCGACCAGCCAACCGGTCTTGCGCTGCCATTCGGCGGCTTTTTCGACGGTCCAGCGGTAGCTCATTTCAGGGTCCTGATCCGGGTGGGGGTGGTTCAATACAATAGGTTGCATGGCTGTAAAGGGTCAGTTCTTTTTGTTGTAGTTGAGACGACAAAATAACTTCAAAGGGCTGCGGCAGGATTGTTGAAATCGGGTTAAACCGGCCGAATCATCGACGAAAAAAGGAATTTTCAAGACGGGCCTCCGGGCCCGGTTTTTTAGCGTAACGGGATCAGCTGCAATACAGTAGCTTGCGACCCGGGAACCGAATAAAAAGACCTACAGATGAACGTTAATTCCACCGCGGAAAAAGTGGCCAAAGCCTACCAGGAACAGTGGGGTGCTCCTACCCTCGTCGCCCGCTCGCCGGGCCGTGTCAACATTATTGGCGAGCATACCGATTACAACGAGGGCTTCGTGCTTCCCGCTGCAATCGACAAGGCGGTATATGTTGCGCTCGGACGGCGCGGTGACGACCGGATCGAGCTGCAGGCGCTGGAGTTCGGTGACCATTTTTCCACGACGCTGGATACCATTGCTCCGCGCCCGGGGCAGTGGACCAATTATATCCTCGGCGTGGTGGCGCAGTTTCACAAGCGCGGCCATCGCCTCGGCGGGTTCAACCTGGTGGTTGATGGCGAGGTGCCCTTCGGCGCAGGACTTTCTTCCTCCGCAGCCGTGGAATGCGCCACCGCCTTCGCGCTCAACGAACTCTTCGGAGCCAACGTACCGCGCGAAGAGCTCATCTATATCGCCCAAAAGGCAGAACATGAATATGCCGGCGTGCTGTGCGGCATCATGGACCAGTTTGCCTCCATGTTCGGAAAGGCCGGCAACGCGGTGCGTCTCGACTGCCGCAGTATGGATTATGAATACGTGCCCCTGCATATGGAAGGCTATAAATTGCTGCTGCTGAACACCAACGTCAAGCATTCGCTGGCATCCTCCGAATACAACACCCGGCGGATGCAATGCGAGGCGGGCATTGCGCTGGTTCAGAAGAAGTATCCCGGCGTAAAGAGCCTCCGCGACGTTACCGTGGAGCAGCTCAACGAATGCGTGCGGGAAAATGATGAGCTGGTATTCCGCCGCTGCAAATACGTGGTGGAGGAAAACGAGCGGCTGCTGGCCGGCTGCGAGGATCTGAAACGCGGCGACCTGACCGAACTTGGAATGAAAATGTACCGCACCCACCGCGGGCTGAGCGAGGAATACGAGGTGAGTTGCCCCGAGCTAGATTTCCTGGTAAATGCCGTGCGGGAAAAAGACGCTGTTCTTGGCGCCCGGATGATGGGCGGGGGCTTTGGTGGCTGCACCATCAATATTGTCCGCGAAGATGCAATCGACTCCCTGGTGAGCGAGCTGGCACCTCGGTATAAGGAGGCCACCGGTCTCGAGTTGACGCCGATCGTGGTCACTGTTGGTGACGGCTCTTCGATCGTTTCCTGAGTAAAAGACGAATAGAAATTGTAATACCTGGCTTTCGACGCCGGTCTTATGGAGCGGTTAGAAAGGCATGGTCCGTCCGACTGCGAAACACCTCGCCCGGCCACAGTACCACCGACGGAAACTCGGGCTTATTGGGCGAATCGGGAAAGTGCTGGGTTTCGAGGCAAAAAGCGGAGCGGCGTTCGTCGCTGAGGCCGTATTTTAGCCGGTGCAGCGCCTGGAGGTAATTGCCGGTATATAGCTGGATGCCGGGCTCCGTGGTGTACACCGCCATCCGGATACCGCTCTCGTCGCCGGTAGCCACGGCGGCAAGCTTGCGTTCATCGCCGCTGTCGATGAGCACGAAATTATGATCATAGCCGGCGCCGTAAACCAGCTGCGGGTGATCGGCGTCGACGCGCTCCCCGATGCGGGTGGGCTTGCTGAAGTCGAAGGGCGTATTGGTAACGAAGGCAAAGTCGCCCGTGGGTATCAGGAATTCATCTACCGGTGTAAAATGCCCGGCGTTGATAAAGAGCTCATGGTTCATGGCGCTGCCGCTCCCCTGCCCGTTGAGGTTCCAGTAGGCATGATTGCAAACGTTGAGCACCGTAGGTGCGTCGCAGGTCGCTTCAAATTCAAAAGAAACCTCGTTCGTATCGCTGATCGAGTAGCGGACCGTCAGCTGCAGGTTACCGGGGTATCTCTCGTCGCCGTCCGGGCTCAGCAAGCGGAGCTCCAGCTCCTGGTCGGTTGTCCGCAAAACATCCCATACCTGGGCGCTGAAACCAACGATGCCACCGTGCAGGTGGTTCGGCGCATTGTTGATGGCCAGCGTATACTCTTTTTCGTCGAGGCTGAAGCGGCCCCGAGCAATACGGTTGGCATAACGGCCCACGATGGCGCCCTGATAGTCCTTGTCGCGGATATAGTCGTCGATGTTATCGAAGCCCACCACCACGTCGCGCAACTTACCGTCGCGGTCGGGCACAAACAGGGCCACCAGCCGGGCGCCGTAATTGGTGATGGCCGCCGTGAACCTGCCATTGGTGATCCAGTAGAGCCCGGTATCCTTTCCGGCAATATTTTTTTGAAAAGCGGCGTCCGATAAAGCTTTCCTGGGGTCGTCATGCGTCAGGGCCATGCATTCGTTTTTAGGGGTATACCAATTCCTCGCTGGCGGTCTTCTCTGCAAAGTAACGATTCAGCGCGTTGCCCGTGTCAGGAAGGAGTAAGGCTTTTTCAGAACCCAGCACGCTGTTGTGCGGGCGCCGGGCGGGCCAGCCCATTTCCTTCGCAGGAAAAACGTCCAGAAGGTCCCCGTCGAGGCAACAAGCCTCCGCAACTTTCCGGGCAAGGTCCGCCCACGTGTAGCGGCCCGGGTTGGCCAGATGCCAGATGCCCTTTTCCCGGTCCACGAGCAGGTCGAGCGCCTGGTGCACGAGGTCGGGCACATAGGTGGGGGAAATATGCAGGTCGCCTGCCACCGGGATGCGGATGCCGGCGCCAAGGCGCTCCTCTACCCAATGCACGAAATTGTACCGGTCCCAGGGGCTGAAAAAGGCGCTGGTGCGCACCATTAGCGCCTCGGGCATTCGCTCGAGCATGTCGCGCTCGGCAAGCGCCTTGCTTTCGCCATAAACATTAAGCGGGTTAACCCGGTCGCTTTCAACATAGGCGCCGTCTTTTCCCCCATCAAATACGAGATCCGAAGAAAAGCTCAGGAGCCGGATGCCCCGGTCATCGCAGGCGGCAGCCAGCAACGCCGGCCCGATGTGGTTTTCAAGCAGGCAACGTTCGGCATCCGCTTCGGCATCATCTACCCGAACATATCCCGCGGCGTTGATCACCGCCCAGGGCTGGTAGCGCTCCAATGCCGCCGCGATAGACGCCGCGCTGGTGATATCGCAGTCTTCCCTTCCGGCTACGATCGTCGGCAGCGCCCTGTCGTAGCATACCCGAGCAAAAGCTCTTCCAAGCGTGCCGCGCTTGCCGATGATCAGGATCGGCCGGCCTACGAAGGCGGGCTCCCCGCAGCGCTCTTCGTCGCCGCTTTTGTCCACATAGCGCGTGTCGCGGAGCCACCACCCGGGAGCGGCAGCGATGTGCTCGTCCTGCGGACTATCGCCGACTGAGCGGATATAACGTGCCAGCGCCGTTGGCCGGGGCTTTCCGCTTCTAAGGTCAAAGGCGCCGGGTTCATAGTCGAAGGAAGGGCCGGTGAGCACGCGGTTCCAACCGTAAGAGCCGAGGAGCGCCCATGCCGTCACGGCGTGAATGCCGACTCCCTCGGCGCGCAGCTGTTGGCAGGATTCCAGGATATAGCGGAACCAGCGCAGCTGTTCCTCCCGGTGACAATGAAGGTGTACTTCCGTGAGGGCCATGGGGGCCCCGTAACGTCGCCAGGCCTCGCGCAGCAACACTGCGGCACCGGTCGGCTCTGATACCGGCACCCGGGCTGCCTCGGTATCCACGTAGCGCTGCCGCCCGTTGCCTCCGGGCAGGAGGTGTGGATAGCGTTCCAGCCGTTCATCGATGAAGCGCTCGGAAGTGACGTAGTAATTGAAGCCGAAAACGTCGGGCGGACAGGGATTCTCCAGGAAAAAGCGCAGGTCTTCCTCCCCTGCCCGGTGCTCCAGGAAATAATTCCAAAGGGGGTGTTGCTCGTCAACCCGTCCGCAGAGCAGGTCATACGTGAGCCAGCGCCGCTCGTTTTCGAAGCGCGCCTGGTACCGCAGCAGCGGCGTGCTGTAGGTTTTTCCCAGGTCTTCCGTCTGAACAAGGCGTGCTGCGGGGTTCACCTCCCGGATCGCCGCCATGGCCAGTACGGTGCCTTTTAGCTGGTGCAGGAGGCAGCGCAGGAAGCTTTCATCACTTGCATGATGTGGATACCAGAACCCATAGAGCCCGCTGAAACGCGCGGTGGTGAGCGGCTCGTTTACCGGTGTGTAATGGCTGACCCAGGGATAACGCTCCGCCACCCGCCGGGCGTAGGTCGCCAGCAGGTGCGGGAAGTCAGGATCAAGCAGGCCCGTAAACGAGGGGCCGCTGCCATGGTGTACCAGGGTTGCGATGATGTCGATGCCACGGCTCCGGTAATAGTTCAGCTGCCCGTCTGTAAAGGACCAGTCACCGGCCACACCTTTTGTGGGTTCGTGCCGCTCCCATAATACCGGGAAACGCAGCTTGCTGATGCCGAGGTCTGCTATTGACTCACTTGCCGGTTGTGCATAAACGTTACCCAGTGCAAACTGGTCGAAATACTCGTCGCATACGCGGTTGATCGTACACTCCATGCCGCCCCATACAGCCAAACCAGGTGTCTCCTCTGCCATGCAAAATATGTTCGTAAAAGAAAGCCCGGCGCAAGGAGGCCGGGCGCCGCGATCAGATCGATTCGGTAGACACGTAACTGGTACCCGACGCCGTCGGGGTGCTGTGCGTCTTCCGGGCTTTGATCCGGTTTTCGATGTGTTGTGTCATCTCGCTCCAGGTGCGGTCCCAGGAGTTGCCGGCCAGGAATGCATCTACCTGCTTCAGCCAGGACTCGCGGTCGGCGGATGCCAGGATCTCGTCACCGCAGCGGATGAATTCTTCCGCGGTGCCGGCGATGTGCACGAGCTTGTTGTCACCGTAGGGCGACACCACATCTCGTATCGGTGTAGAGATCACCGGCTTGCCTGCGGCGAGGTATTCGGGGGTTTTTGTGGGGCTGATATAACGCGTGGATTCGTTTTGTGCGAAAGGGATCACGGCTACATCCCAGCCCGCCAGGTAATGCGGGAGTTCCTTGTAATCTTTGCCGCCGAGGTAGTGGATATTGTTATTGCGCGGCAGCGTGGCCGGGTCGATCTTCACTACGGGGCCGATCAGCACAAACTGCCAGTCGGGACGCTGTGTAGCGGCTTCGGCGATCATATCGATGTCGAAGCGCTCGTCGATTACCCCGTAAAAGCCGAAACGCGGGTGCGGGATGCCGGCCTGGTCGGCCGTGTCGGCACTGATGCTGCGCGCCCGGGCGAAATGCTCGCGGTCGATGCTGCTGGGGAAAGGATAGATATGGGCATGGGTATGCTGCTTGGCTTCGTAGATGCTGTAACCTCCTGTAAATACAACATCGGCGCGCTTCAGGAGCCGCTGCTCATTGTCTTTGAGGGCGGGCGGGGCAAACTTAAAGGCAGAAAGCTCGTCCATGCAATCATACACCGTAACGGTGGGCTCCAGGTGGTCGCTGAAAGGCAGCGCCATCGGTGTGTAATACCAGCAGAAATACTGGTTGATCTCCATAACCGAAATCAGGTCGTTGAGCAGCTCGCGCTGGCTTTGAAGCACGGCTTGCTCGGAAAGCCCGTGTTGGAGGTGCGGTACGATGATATAAACGTTATTGGCCGACTCGCTGATCTGGAGGCGATTGGCGCCGTCATGAAAGATCGGTTCTTCCACGAAAAACACCCGCGTGTGTTGCGCGAAGCGACTGAGCAGGTGTTGCGGCCGCTGGTAAACAAAGTTCCAACGCAGATGCGAAAAGCAGATGAGGTCAATATTGCTGATATGTGGCCAGGCGGCAGTTGGAGTGTTTGTAATCATGTCTTTATATGTACTATTAGTGTGCCACCGTATGCACCCCGGTAAATACAAAACCAGCGGGCTTCGGCCGCCTGCCGCTGTGGATTTTTTTCCGCTACCCCCCACTCAGGGATGAGCCGGCTGATTAATCCACAATGAAAAAGCCCCCTGTTCGGGGGCTCTCAAAAATGCTTTCTAATTAATAATCAGGCAGTAACAACTTTACGCTTCCGGGTCGGCTTGGCGACAACCTCGTCTACAATCGCCACTTCCTCGATCACCGAAAGGGTTTCGGCTTTCCGGAAATTGACAGCGTTCCATACGTGGTCGAGCGTCACTTGCTCCGAGCTCTCGTAACCGGCTGCTACCAGCTTGTTCCAGCTGCTTTCGCGGTTGAGGTCCGTAGCGATCTTGGAGGTGCTCTTTGGGTGGGCTACCCAAAGACGGGTTTCTTCCTTTACAGCCGGCATAATATCCTGGAGGATATTATTGAGCTGTGTTTCATTCACGACGAAAATCAGTGCAAAATCAAGTTTCCGCGAGCGGAGCAGCGGAGTGAGATTCTTGGCAAAGGAAACTTTGGCAAATTGCTTTTCGATGGAAGACGGAAGGCCCTGGATCAAGATCGTCTTTTCGTTCTTTAACTGTAACTTTTCTACAATTGTTTGGGACATAATTGTTTTCCGTTTTGTGAACAAGCAGTTAACGAATTGGGCGTTGGTTTTCCGGGTTACGGATGTGCAAAAGTACCTATAATACGGCAATTTGCCAAGGCGAAACACAGAAAAACCCCGCCGGAGCGGGGTTTTAGCGCGTTGAAAGCCGGAAATAGGCCTCTGGTAAGGGTTTTCCCGAGGTCTATTTTCCCATCGGTTTGTAATATTTCATGGCTTCGGGCAGCCATTCGCGGATCTGGCGGATACGCGTTTCATCCGAAGGGTGGCTGCTCAGGATCTGCGGCGGCTTCGATCCACCAACCTGCGCCATGCGCTCCCAAAGGGCAACAGCTTCGTTGGGATTGTAGCCGGCCATCGCCATCCAGATCAGTCCATAATGGTCAGCCTCCGACTCCTGCTTGCGGGAGAACGGCAGGGTGCCTAATACGGTAGAACCTACGCCGTAAGCCTGAAGGAAGATGTTCTGGGTTTCAGCGGGGCGGTTGGAAAGGGCAAGCGAAAGCGCAGAACCCAGGCCCTGCTGCACCATGCCCTGGCTCATTCGCTCGTTACCGTGCTGGAAAAGCGCGTGCGAGATCTCGTGGCCCATTACCGCGGCAAGCGCCGCTTCATTGCGGGTAACCGGGAGCAGGCCGGTATAAACGACGATTTTGCCTCCCGGCATACACCAGGCGTTGATCTGGTTGTCGGAAACGAGGTTGTATTCCCACTTATAGCCTTCCAGACGATCCATGATTCCTTTCTGACGGTGATAAGTAGTAATGGCGTTTACCACCCGCTGGCCCACCCGGCGCACCATTTCTGCGTCGCGGTCGGCGGAGGGGCTGACCACTTTGTTTTCGCTGAGAAACTGGCGGTATTGCTGGTTACCCATTTGCTGCAGTTCCGATTCGCTCACGAGGCTGAGCTGGTTGCGCCCGGTAATAGGGTTGCGCGAGCAACCGATGATCATAGCCGAGCCGATGATAAAGGCCGATACGGTCTTAAGGATCTTCATACGTGTCATTTTTTTAGTCTGGGTCAAAGATGATACCAACACAGCCAAAAAACAAACGTCCCGCAGGCAGCAGGACGTTGGTATAACAAATCATTTAAGGTTGGGCTTACTTGCCGAGGTGCCGGCGGCCCTGGCGCCGGTCGCGGTGCTTCAGGATCGGAACCTTGTTTTCGTTGCCTTTCAGGATACGCCCGATGTTCTTTTGATGCGTCAGTAAAACGAGCATTCCCACCGTAACAGCGAAGATGCGGTACAGGTGTTCCGGTTCGTTGAAGATGAAAAGGATAAAGATCGGGAAGGCCACAGACGCAAGAATTGAGCTCAGCGATACCCAGCGGGTGAGGTAAAGTACGAGGATAAAAATGCCGACGCAACACAAAGCCACATTCGGCTGAATCCCGAGCACCATCCCGAAGAGCGATGCGACTCCCTTTCCGCCCCTGAAATTCGCCCACACCGGGAAGATATGGCCGAGCACAGCGGCAAGACCAAGGCCGAGCTGCATGTTCACCAGGTACAGGTCGTCGTGAAAAGCGGCCGGAAGGAAAAAGACGAGCTTGACGGCGACAATCGCTTTAATCATATCCACGATCATCACAAAAGTGCCCCATTTCGGGCCGAGCACGCGATAGGTATTGGTAGCACCGGAATTGCCGCTACCGTAGTCGCGGATGTCGATGTTGAAAAAATGCCTGCTGGTCCATACCGCCGTGGGAATGCTCCCAAGCATGTAGGCGACCAGGATCACCAATAGTTCATTCATGTGCGACAGGTTGAAGTGCGGCCAAATTTAGGGCAATCGGCCGGCATGCGGGTGTTAAATACGGCCGTTCCTTTATAATTTGTTAACGAAGCCTAAGGAAATCCACCCATTTTTTTCCGTATAACGGTGAGGCTCATATCCTTTTTCACTGTACGCCTCTTCAATAACCGGCCGGTCTTCCACAAGCAGTCCGCTCAGCAGTAAATAACCGCCCGGCACATTGATCCGCGCCAGCTGATCAACGTGTTGCAGCAGCACGTTGCGGTTGATATTGGCAATGATCACATCGTACTGCCCCGCCTCCGGCAGCACGGAGCTCAGCTTTACTTCAACACGGGTACATCCGTTCCGTTCGCAGTTCTCTTCGGCGTTTTCGATGCTCCAGGGGTCGTTATCGATCGCAAGCACGGACGCAGCGCCGAGCTTTTCCGCCAGTATGGCCAGCACACCGGTGCCGGTGCCGAAGTCAAACACCGTCTTGTCTTTGAAGTCGACGGTCTCCATCGCCTGCATCACCTGCCAGGTGGTGGCGTGGTGGCCGGTACCGAAACTCATTTTCGGTGTGATCACTAGCTCGTGCTTCACGCTTTTAATCGGCTCGTGAAAATGCGCCCGCACCGCCACGAAGTCGTTGACGATCACCGGCGGGAAGTTTTTCTCCCACTCGGCATTCCAGTTGCGCGCTCCGATCACCTCGGTGCTGTACGAAAAGCCGCGAAGGATCTCCGTGACATCTTCATGCGAAACGGAGCCCTCTTCAATATAGGCGAGTATGCGGTCGTCCTGCTGCTCGAAGCCGGTAGCTATCTCGGATAGCAGCCCGATGGCAACTTCCTGCTGGGCGGGTTCGGCGGGTATGTTAATCAGAATATGGTTCATATTGTATTCAGTAAATCCGAAATCAGAGATCGGAGATCCAAAAATTGAAAAGGCTGTCGCGAGACAGCCTTTTCATCATTTTATCATCAATCAGAGCAGGTCATCGGGACCAAGCTCGGGATGGCTTTGCTGGGGCTGCTCCGGCTGCTGTTGCTGCTGGGAGGCGTTGCCTTCGCTTTCGCGCTGCGGTTGGTTGTCGCCGTCACCGCTGCGGGCCTCGCGACGCTCTTCGCGGCGGTCGTTGCGCTCGCTGCGGCGGTCTCCGCCACGGTCATCACGACGGTCGCCACGTCGATCATCGCGGCGGTCCCCGCGGTCGCGGCGATCACCTCCACGGTCATCACGACGATCACCGCGTTCCGGGCGCTCGCGACGCTCCTGCTCCACGTGACCTTCGGGCTTCGGAAGCAGGGCCTTGCGGCTCAGCTTGAATTTACCGGTCTTCTGGTCTACGCCGATCAGCTTGATCTTCACCATATCGCCTTCGTTGAGCACGCCGTCGAGCGTTTCAAGACGCTTCCAGCTCACTTCGGAGATGTGCATGAGGCCCTGCTTGCCGGGCATGAATTCAACAAAGGCGCCATACGGCATGATGGACATCACTTTGCCTTCGTATTCGCCGCCCTCTTCGGGTACTTCCACGATACCTTTCACCCAGGCCAGTGCCTTGTCTACGCCTTCTTTCACGGCGCCGAAGATGGCTACCTCGCCCTGGTCGTTCTTTTCTTCGATGTTGATTGTCGTACCGGTTTCGCGCTGGATCTGCTGGATGATCTTGCCGCCGGGCCCGATCACCGCGCCGATGAACTCGCGGTCGATGAAGATCTTCACGGTGCGCGGTGCATGCGGCTTCACGTCTTCGCGTGCGGCCGGCAGGCAGCGTTCCATGGCTTCGAGGATGTGCATCCGTCCCTGGCGGGCCTGCTCGAGGGCAGCGCGCATCACGTCCATCGAAAGACCGTCCACCTTGATGTCCATCTGCACACCGCAGATACCATCGCGGGTACCGGTTACTTTGAAGTCCATGTCGCCGAGGTGGTCTTCATCACCCAGGATATCGGTCAGGATTGCGTATTTATCGCCTTTCGTGATGAGACCCATGGCCACACCCGAAACGTGCTTGCGGAAGGGAACACCGGCATCCATCAGGGCGAGACAGCCGGCGCAAACCGTTGCCATCGATGAGGAGCCGTTGGATTCGAGGATGTCGCTCACCACGCGCACGGTGTAGCTGTACTCGCCACCGGGCATCATCTGCTTCAGCGAGCGGAGGGCCAGGTTGCCGTGGCCTACCTCGCGGCGGCCGGGGCCGCGGAGGAACTTCACCTCACCTGTAGAGAACGGGGGGAAGTTGTAGTGGAGGATGAACTTGGAGTAGTCCGACTTGGCGGCGCTTTCGATGAGCAGCTCGTCGAGGGGCGTGCCGAGGGTTACGGTGGTCAGCGACTGGGTTTCACCGCGGGTGAACAGCGCCGAGCCGTGGGGACCGGGGAGCACGTCTACTTCCATATCGAGCGGGCGTACCTGGTCGAGCGAGCGGCCGTCGAGGCGTACCCGGTCGTTCAGGATCATATCGCGTACGGTATGGTATTGCAGGTCGCTGAGGTAATCGCCGATCAGCTTCTTGGTCAGCTCGGGCAGCTCGCCGCCTTCGGGCAGGAGTGTCTCGGCCTTGATGGCGGCGGTTACTTCTTCTTTTACTTTTTTGTAGGATTCCTTGCGCTGGGCCTTGGGCTCGTTGGCGCGGGCGATCTCGGCCATGCGCTTTTCGCCGAGGGCGTTCACGCGGGCACGCAGCTCTTCGTCGTGCTGGGGTTTGGGGTAGTCGCGCTTGGGGCCGACACCAACCATGTCGCGGAGTTCTTCCTGGGCCTTGATCTGGACCTTGATGGCTTCGTGGGCGAGCTCGATCACCTTCACGAGGTCTTCTTCGCTGCACTCCTTGGCTTCACCTTCCACCATCATGATGTTCTTCTCGGTGGCGGCGATAATGAAGTCCATATCGGACTGCTCCATCTGCGAGCGCGTGGGGTTGATGATGTATTCGCCATTGATGCGGCTCACGCGTACTTCGGAGATGATCTCCTGGATGGGCACGGTGGAAACGGCAAGGGCGGCGGAGGCGGCGAGGCAGGCCATCGCGTCGGGCATAACTTCCGGGTCGGAAGAAACGAGCGTGATGATTACCTGTACTTCGCAGAAATAGTCTTCGGGGAAGAGGGGGCGCAGGGCGCGGTCAACGAGGCGGGAAGTAAGCACCTCGTAATCGTTGAGGCGGCCTTCGCGCTTGAAGAACGAGCCGGGGATGCGGCCGGCGGAGGCGAACTTCTCCATATAGTCTACGGAGAGGGGGAAGAAGGACTGGCCGGGCTTGGGCTCCTCGGTGGCCACCACGGTGGCGAGGAGTACGCTGTTGCCGCAGCGGACGGTAACGGAGCCGTCGGCCTGGCGGGCGAGGCGTCCCGTCTCGATGGTCACCTCGCGGCCACCACCGATATCAAATGTGCGGGAAAATTTTTGGGTCAACATAAAGCTGAAGAATTTAATGTTTGGAGTGTTTCTCAGAGGTAGGCGGGCTCCAAACGGAGTTGAAAGTGGCGCGCACGCGGGCACGAAGGCAGGGGGCCTTAAAAGAAAAAAGCCCTCCCGGACACGGGAGGGTCGGGAGGGGCTTTAACTTATTTACGGATACCCAGCTTCTCAATGAGAGAGCGGTAGCCTTCCAGGTTGTGCTTTTGCAGGTAGTTCAGCAGGCGACGGCGCTTACCTACGAGCTGCATGAGACCACGGTGGGTAGAGAAATCTTTTTTGTTCTGCTGCAGGTGGGCAGAGATCTGGGCCATACGCTCCGTGATGAGCGCGATCTGACCTTCAATAGAACCGGTGTTCTGTGCATTGCCGCCGTACTGGGAGATGATGGCGGCCTTCTTTTCTTTTGCTAACGGCATTTTTTGAAATTTTGGAGGTATCCCCATTGGATACCCAAACGTTTACTTATTTTGGCTGCAAAGGTAGGGGAATTGCGTAAACGAGACAAGTTTCGCTTTAAAAGACCCTCAAAATCAGCCCCAAAGTCCGGAAATTGCCGGTCCTCCCCTATTCTTAACTCCGGGCCACAGTACCCTAAAACCCAGAACCTTTCGTTCATGGAACCTTATTCCGATGATACCCGGGCCATCCTTGGCCTCAAACTCCCTACCGACCCGCGCTGGGTTGACCTGGCCGCCCTTTCGCTTGAAGCGATCCTTACCGACCATGCCTGGTGCGAGCAAAAGGCCGCCATCACCTGCATCTCCCTGGTCCAGCGCTTCTGTGAGTACGAGGAACTGGTAACGGCCTTGTCACCCGTAGCCAGCGAGGAATGGGGCCATTTTCGCCTGGTGGTTGCCGAACTCAGACGACGGGGGCTCCGGCTGGGACGACAGCGAAAGGACGAATATGTGGGCCGCCTGCTTGAATTTGCCAAAAAAGCGGGACGCGTGGAGGAGCGCTACCTCGACCAGATGCTTTTCATGGCGATGGTGGAAGCGCGCAGCTGTGAGCGTTTCAAGCGGCTCAGCGAGGGGCTCGCCGACGAACAGCTACGAAAGTTTTACCGGCGTTTCATGGAAAGTGAAGCAGGCCACTATACGCTCTTCATAGGCCTTGCCGAAGCGCGCTTTCCGAAGGAACGCGTCCGCGATCGCTGGGCAGAGTGGCTCCAGTTCGAAGCCGGAGTGATCCGGAACCTGGAAGTACGGGGCGACCGGATCCACTAAGCTCCCTGTTCGGGTCCGGGATCCAGGTCTGTGTTTCCGAAATATTGAATCTCTTTTTGGAAATCCAGGGAGGGCCAGGTGGCCTGCAGCCGTGTTGCCTTTTCGAGATGGGCGGCGAGAAACTTCTGGTGGGCTTCCGTATCCGGGAAGGAAGGCTTGTGCTTCCGCGCGATATTCAGCCTGCGGATCTCTTCCAGCAGCTTACGGTCCTCCTCCGACACATATGTTTTCAGGAAATGCTCGAGCACAAAGCCGGTAGCCAGGTAATTCGGATGCACGAGGTCTTCCGCGTAAAAACGGTAATCGCGCAAAATGTCGACGACCAACTCATACGAAGGGAAATAATAAAGCTTATCGAATTTGCCCACCAGGTGATGCACCGCTTCCAGGAGGCGCGCCTTGCTCCTGTTGTTCTCCACTACCCCGTCGCGGATATGACGCACCGGTGAAATGGTGAAGATGATGCGCAGTGCCGGGTTGAAGCGAAAGAGCATGTGCAGCGTGTTGTCGAGGGCCGACACAGTTTCGTCGATCGTGAGCAGGTGCTTGCGAAACCAGCCCGCCGGCGCGCGGTGGCAGTTGGCCACGCCGCCGCCTGCAGCGAGGGGTTGCGCAGGCCTTGTGTCTTCGTCTGCCAGCCGGTAGCTGAACGAAGAGCCCAGGGTGATGATCAGCCAGCCGGCCGATTTCAGGAATTCATGGGCCTCCGCCTGTGCCGCATTGAGGCTTCCGATCACGGCATCCCGGTCGGTGCCGGAAAAGCGCCCATGGTGATTCCAGCTATGCCAGGCTTCGTTCAGGTAGAAAACGTCGGCTTCCGAATAAGGTTGCGGCTGCAGGTACGACTGCAGGCTCCGGCATACCGAAACGGGATCGAACAAAATACCCGAAGGGTTCTGGAGCACGCGGAATTTCAGTTCCTGCAGCGCTGTGCCGATGTGTTCGGTAAAACAGGATCCGATTGAAAGGATCGACGCGCCGGGATGCAGCCGGACGCCGGGATCGGGGATATTTACGGGCAGCATCAGTTCCATCTACACGAAGATTTCGCCGGCCATCCGGAGGCTGTCCTGTAAGGCAGCCTTGTCGAGGCCGAGGCTGTGTCCTTTTTCTTCAAAATACGAGATAAGCCATTCGGTATTCATGTTGCCCACGAGTTCGTCGTTGGCCATCGGACAGCCGCCGATACCCTTCAGCGCACCATCGAAGCGGCGGCAGCCGGCATCATAGGCGGCGGTTACTTTCTCGCGCCAGCCTTCAGCGGTGGCATGCAGGTGCACACCGATCTCGGTGCCGGGCAGCGCATCCACCAGGTACTTTGTAATCCGCCCGATCTGCTCCGGCGTTGCTACGCCTACTGTGTCGGCCAGCGATATCACCGGCACGCCAAGGGCCACGATACGGGCCACCCAGTCGAACACGATTTCTTCGCTCCACGGATCACCATAAGGATTACCAAAACCCATCGAGATATAGACGACAAGCTCCTTGCCGTTGGCGACGCAGAGGTGCTGAATCTCGCGCACCCGCTCCATTCCCTCGGCAATGGTTGCATTTGTATTGCGCTGCTGAAAGGTTTCAGACACCGAAAACGGAAAGCCGAGATAGCGCACCGGCGCCAGGGCGACGGCCGTTTCCGCGCCGCGTGTATTGGCGACGATGGCCAGCAGCTTCGAATTACTTGTCTCCAGGCGAAGTCCCTCAAGCACGGCGGCGGTATCGGCCATCTGGGGAATGGCTTTCGGCGAAACAAAGGATCCGAAATCGATCGTGTCGAAGCCCACCTGCAGGAGCCGGTTGATGTAGCGGATCTTTTCTTCCGTCGGGATGAAGGTCTTCCAGCCCTGCATGGCGTCGCGCGGGCACTCAACAAGCTTCAGCGGTCTTTGCGTCATGGTGGATCAATTATTTTGTAGGCGCTGTTTCATGGCTTCGTAGAGGATCATACCGGTGGCAACCGAAACGTTGAGCGACTCAAAGCTGGTGGGCATCGGGATCCTGAACTGCTCGTCGCAGATCTTACGCAGCGCCGGGTGAATGCCACGCTCCTCCCCGCCCATTACAATCGCCACGGGCTCCTTGAAATCGATGTCGAAAATCGTGGTTGCGGCTTCCATTTCGGATGCCAGAACGCGGATGCCGTTGAGCCGCAGTTCGTCCACTGCCTTCATGAGGCTGTTGACCCGGCAAACGGTGATCTGCTCCAGTGCGCCGGCCGATGTGAGCATGGCGTCTTCATTGAGGGCGCCAACGCCTTTGTCGGGGATGATGAGGGCCTGAACACCCATACTCCATGCCGTGCGGGCGATGCCGCCGATATTGCGGATATCGGTCACGCCATCGAGGATAAGAAACAGCGGCGTCTCTCCTTTTTCCACCACCCAGGAAATCACTTCCTGCAGGTCCTGGTAGAGCACCCGGGAAATGAGCGCCACACAGCCGCCGTGATCGCCCAGGTTGAAGCCATTGAGCTTTTCTACCGGAACATAATTTACCGGCACACCGAACTTTTCGGAAGCCTTCCGCATTTCGCCCTGCAGCTGTGCCGGGGCGTTCTTTTGCAGGAAAATACGGTCAAGAGAGCGGCCTTCTTCCAATGCCTGGAGGATGGCCGTCCGGCCTGCCAGCAGCATATTCTTTTTCGGTCGTTGCGGGGAGCGGAAATTTTTCACGCGTCAAAGGTACGCGAAGATTAATGCGGTAATGCGGTAATGCGGGGTAATGCGGGGTAATGCGGTAATGCGGTAATGCGGTAATGCGGTAATGCGGTAATGAACGTGGTAGCGTACAAGTTACCAATTAACCAAAAGACTAATTAACCACTTAACAAAAAAGCCTCCTTGCGGAGGCTTTCGTATCAGATACCGAAGGCTTTTTTTACCTTGGGTACGTAGTCGAGTTTTTCCCAGGTAAAGAGTTCCACTTTCTTCTGGATGGTTTTACCACCCGGCTGAACGAACTCCTTTGTTACCACCTGCGGCTGGCGACCCATGTGACCATAGGCAGCGGTTTCGCTGTAGATCGGGTTGCGCAGCTTCAGGCGCTGCTCGATAAAGTAAGGACGCATATCGAAAATGCCCGCAACGATCTCGGCGATCTCCGCGTCGGTCAGCTCCACCTTGGCAGTGCCATAGGTGTTTACGTTGATCGAGGTGGGCTGGGCCACGCCGATAGCGTAGGATACCTGCACCAGCACCTCATCGCAGAGGCCGGCGGCTACGAGGTTCTTGGCGATGTGACGGGTTGCATAGGCCGCCGAGCGGTCAACCTTGGAAGGATCCTTTCCGGAGAAAGCACCGCCGCCGTGGGCACCTTTACCACCGTAAGTGTCTACGATGATCTTACGGCCGGTGAGGCCGGTGTCGCCGTGCGGGCCGCCGATCACGAACTTGCCCGTGGGATTGATGTGGTACTTGATATCGTTGTTGAACAGTTTCGCGTACTTTTTGTACTTCGTCTTTACCCGCGGGATGAGAATGTTGATGATGTCCTTGCGGATCTGCTCGGCCATCTTCTTTTCGGTATCGAAGTCGTCGTGCTGCGTCGATACCACGATGGCATCGATACGCACCGGACGGTTGTTATCGTCATACTCAAGGGTCACCTGGCTCTTGGCGTCGGGGCGCAGGTATTTGATCGCCTTGTTTTCGCGGCGGAGGGCGGCCAGTTCGATCAGCAGCTTGTGGGCAAGGTCAAGCGCGAGCGGCATGAAGTCTTCGGTTTCATTGGATGCATAACCGAACATCATCCCCTGGTCGCCGGCGCCCTGTTCTTCTTTCTTCTGGCGGTCAACACCCTGGTTGATATCGGAAGACTGTTCGTGGATAGCCGAAAGGATACCGCAGGAGTTGGCTTCGAACATGTACTCGCTCTTGGTATAGCCGATCTTACGGATAACGCCGCGCGCGATTTCCTGTACGTCGAGATAAGCCTTCGACTTCACCTCGCCCGCCAGCACTACCTGTCCGGTGGTGACAAGCGTTTCGCAAGCCACCTTCGATTGCGGATCAAAGGCAAGGAAATGGTCGATGAGGGCGTCGGAGATCTGGTCGGCGACTTTGTCGGGGTGGCCTTCCGACACGCTCTCCGAAGTAAACAGATAAGGCATGAGTGGCTGGATTGTTTAAGGTTCTGAAAAATAAAACAGGGTGCAAATATAGCACCCTGTCAAAAATATGCGTCTCTAAATACGGGACCAGACAACGCGCACCCGCATTCTTACCTGAGGGTTGGCGTTGGTGGGGCCGGCAAGCACCACGCGGCCATAGCCGATACGGGGAACGATGTTGAACGTGCGCGTTCTTCCTGAGAAGCGGTTGTCGGCAACCGTGTACCGGAAGGGAGCAAAAAGCTTCAGCTTCGTATTCGGTGCACGGCCCTGAACAATATTCTGAACGTGGCGGGAGATATTGAAACGGTAGGTGTCGTCGCCCTGGAGCGCGCCGCCGAAAAGCGAAGCAGCGATGGCACCTGTGGAGGGGTTCACCGAAAGCGAGTCATCGGCAATGGTGAGTGTATCGCGGCCGGTGGTTGTTCGGGTCAGATACAGGAACGGCGGTGCAGCCAGGCGATCCTCGTTGACGGTGTGAAGGCGCGTTGCGATCAGCTCAGCCCGGTGGATAACGCGGTTCGAATAACCGGTAAGGCCGGGAATGGTAATGATGGTTTGCGAGCCGGGATCCGACTGCACGAACACGCGGTCCTGCAGGCCGGAGTTAAGGTAGGTAAGCCAGTTGCCGCCATTGCCGTTGTTGCGGCGGCGGATCACGTTGGCCTGGCTGCCGCGAGGCTTCACGCCGGCGCCGGTATTGACAAAACCACCGCCAAAAACACCATGGTAGAAATTGACGGAAGTCGTATCGGTGATACCATCGCGCTTGGTAGTGTAGTACACTGTGAGCTTGGTGCGCAACGTATCTACTAGGTTGAAGTAGGTGAACGCATTACCCCTGGTCTCGTCGGTGCGGAGGGCCAGGCCCGGGAAGTTGCGGAAGAAAGAAGCACGGTCGCCATAGACCAGCGAAGGATCTGCGTTGATCAGGCGGTTTACGAAGTTACGACCATTGGCATCGTTGAGGCGGATACGCAGCGTCCCCGTCACAAACGTCGTATCGCGCCTGCGGATGATACGCTGCGAGTCTTTCAACTTACCCGGAGTATAAGAGACTGCACCCAGTTCGCTGCCATTAACGGCAAAGTCGGGCGCCTTCGTGGAATAATAGCTGCTATCGTTAAAGCCGGAATTGGCCGCGATCTCGTAAAGCTTCACGCCCTGCTCGATTGCAGAGTCACCGTAAATGCTTGTATAACCGATATTCAAAAAGGCCGAATCGTATAGCACACCAGGTGTGGTGGCCGATACCAGGGAGTCCTTATTGTAGAAAGGATATACATCAAAGGCTTTGGGGCCGAAGTTGAAATAAATATTTGCTTTCGAGTTTCCGAACTCCGGGTCGTTGGAAATCGTACCCAGGGCCAGTTCGTCGTTGGAATAAAGGACGGTCGAATCCGACCAGTCTTCGTTCGCGATATTTACATCGAGGGTGTCTGCAAAGGTGTTGATGTTATCTACTGCCGGGATAAGCCCGCCGCCCAGGTCGGTTGCCTCATTGATCTTTCTGCACGATTCGATACCGATTCCAAAGGTGAGCACCATGGCCGTGCCGAGCAGCAGCCGTCTGTAATTCTTCACGCGGAAATTTTGTTCGTTTTTAATGTCGGATGGAGGTCTTCTTACTTACCCGCAAGGTCGACATACAACTGTAAATAGTCTGTTAAATCAGACTCTGCATTATAGGGCAGGGTCTTCTTGCCACGCACCTTGGAGAAGGCGCTCGCCAAAGCCGGATCGATCTGCTCGGATCCGAAGGTGATGGCATCGGCATGCGTTGCGCCGCCACGGAAAAGCGCCGTATTGGTGGCCTCCTTGAATACGTCGAGGTCTTTCTCCTTCAGCGACGCGTGGATCAGTGCCTTTTGAACGAAGTCGTCGCCAAGGCTTTCTTCAAACGTATTCTCACCGATGGTAAAGACCACTTTGCTGTGCGCGAAAACGGGTTCTTTCTTATATACGGTCTTCAGGTATGCCGGGATCAGGGAGGTCATCCAGCCACTGCAGTGGATGATGTCCGGGGGCCAGCCGAATTTCTTTACCGTTTCCAGCGCGCCTTTGCAGAAGAACACGGTGCGCAGGGCGTTGTCGTCGTACCACTGCTCGTTTTCATCGGTGAAGACGAACTTGCGCTTGAACAGGTCTTCGTTGTCGAGGAAGTAAACCTGCAGACGGGCGTTCGGAAGCGAGGCTACCTTGATCTGCAGCGGGAAGTCTTCGTTGTCGACCGACACGTTGATGCCAGAGAGGCGCACCACTTCGTGCAGGCGGTGCCGGCGCTCGTTGATGGTGCCAAAACGGGGCATGATGCAGCGTACCTCGAAACCGTTGTCATTCGCCTTGATCGCGAGTCGGTTGACGATCTCGGAGAACTCGGTCAACTCCAGGTAGGGCGACATCTCGTTGGCAATAAATAAAATTCTTTTCTTTGCTGACATTGTAAACCCGGTTTAAAGCCTGATAAAAAAGGTGTGCAAAGGTAACATTTTCCCGGCAAAGCCGCCGGAATCCTGAATCCTGCTTTTCCCATGTATATTTTTAAAACTGCCCGCGATCTTTCCGAGTTCCTGTCGCAAAGCCGCGCCGGCGGCCAAACGATCGGTTTTGTACCGACAATGGGCGCCCTGCATCCCGGGCACCTTTCGCTGATCCGGGAAGCCCGCGCCGCCAACGCAGTAACCGTCTGCAGCATCTTCGTCAACCCGACGCAATTCAATAATCCCGACGACTTCACCAACTACCCCAGTACGATCGACGCCGACGTGGAGCAACTGCTGACCGCGGGCTGCGACGTCCTCTTTCTGCCCCCGGTTGCCGAAGTATATCCGGCGGGCCATGTGAAGCGGCACTACGATCTGGGGCCCGTCGAGACCGTCCTGGAAGGCGCCTTCCGGCCGGGGCATTTCCAGGGGGTATGCCAGGTGGTAGACCGCCTGCTCGACCTCGTTGCTCCCGACCGCCTCTACCTGGGCCAGAAGGATTTCCAGCAATGCATGGTGGTCAGGCGCCTGCTGGAGCTCACCGGTCGCCAGGGTAAAACGGAGCTGGTCATTGTACCAACGATGCGTGAAGAAGACGGTCTGGCGATGAGCAGCCGCAACCTGCGCCTCAGCCCCGCGCAACGCAGCGCCGCCCTCGCCCTCTCGCGTGCCCTCGACCGCATCCGTACCGGGTTTGACAGCAACGACAACCGGGCATTGGAACAAGCGGCAACCGAATCCCTTCGTTCCGACGGATTCCGGGTCGACTATGTAGCCATCTGTGCCCCCGAAACATTGCTGCCACTGGAGAACAAGCAAAAGCCGGCCGTGGCGCTCATAGCGGCCACGATCGGCCCGGTACGGCTTATCGATAATATGGTCATCGAATAAACAGCCCGCCGGTTGCGATTGCCGTTTCAGGCCGTAACTTTGCGCCGCTATGACCGTAACCGTTTTAAAATCCAAGGTGCACCGTGCCGTGATCACCGAAGCCAATCTCAACTATGTTGGTTCGCTTACGCTCGATGAGGACCTGATGGAAGCCGCCAACATGATCGAGAATGAGCAGGTGCAGGTAGTGAACGTCAACAATGGCGAACGGCTGGAAACCTATCTCATCAAAGGCAAGCGCGGCTCCGGCGTTTGCTGCCTCAACGGGCCGGCGGCACGCAAGGGCATGGTCGGCGATGTGGTGGTGATCATCTCCTACGCCTCGATGGATTTCGAAGAAGCAAAAGCGTTCCGGCCCTGGATCGTTTTTCCGCGTGAGGGAAATAAACGTTAAGCACACCCGAAATAGTTGGCCTGTCTCCTCCCCCGCTTTAAATTGCCGTATGAAGAAGCGGGTGCTGACGATCGTACAATATCTCTTTTTCCTGGGGCTGGGGCTCTTCTTCGTATGGCTTTCGATCAAGGATATCGACGCTAACGACTGGGAGGCCATCAAGGGTGCCGTGGAGCGCTCACGCAAGTGGCTCATACTTCCCGCCTTTCTCCTGCTCACACTGGCTCATTACAGCCGCGCACTCCGCTGGCGGATCCTCATGGAACCGCTGGGCTACCGGCCAAGCCGCTTCAACGTATTTGCTTCGGTGATGATCGGCTACCTCGTCAACGCAGCGGTACCGCGTCTCGGTGAGGTAGTGAAATGCACCCTGCTGGCACGCTACGAAAAAACGCGCGTCGACAAACTCATTGGTACCATCGTAATGGAGCGTGCCGTCGACGTGATCTGCCTGGTGGCGGCTTTTGCTGCCGCCTTCGTGTTCCAGGGCCATGTCATTACCACCCCGATCGTCGAAAAGTTTTCCGACATCGTTAATGACGGCAGCGGTCACGTGTCGGCACGCAAGGTGATTTTCCTTCTTGGCGGGATTACCGTTGTGGTAGGCGGCGTCATCTTTTTCATGAAGCGCTTTGCGCACATCGACTTCGTCGGGAAGATCCGGGGCGTGCTCTCCGGGATCGGCCATGGGCTCAGCAGCATCCGCTTTATCCGCAATAAAGCAGGTTTTCTGTTTCACACCATGCTCATCTGGGGCCTCTACCTCTCCGGGACGACGCTGGGTATCTATGCGCTCCAGGAGACCGCGCATCTCGGCATCAACGGCGGACTAACCACGCTCGCCCTCGGCAGCATCGGGATGGTGGTGACGCCCGGCGGCATCGGCGCCTACCCGCTCCTCATCGGCAAGCTGATGAGTTGGTATGGACTCGACGAAGACACCATCGGCGTGGCCCTCGGCTGGCTGCTGTGGGTGGTGCAAACCCTCGTAACACTGATCGTAGGCCTCCTTTGTTTTGCCTACCTGTCGCACCATAATAAGAATCGCAGCCCGGAAAACGGCACAATTGTTCCAGAATAACCCGAAAGCACAGACAAGCCCATGAGTACGATCCGTAGAAAAATAATTCCCCGCGACATCAGCTGGCTCTCCTTTAACGGTCGCGTGCTCCAGGAGGCTGCCGACGAAACCGTTCCGCTACCGGAACGGATCCGGTTTCTGGGCATTTTTTCCAATAATCTCGACGAATTTTTCCGGGTCCGCGTGGCTACCCTGAAGCGTATGATCCAGTTTGGCGCCCGCGCCCGGATGCACCTCGAAAGCAATCCCGAGGCCATCCTGGAAGAAATCCAGATGACGGTGCTCAACCAGCAAAGCGAATTCAACCGCATCTGGGACGGGATCATGCAGGAGCTGCGGGCACAGAAGATCTTCCTCGTAAATGAAAAAGAGCTCAACGAAGAACAGCGGCTTTTCGTGGAAGAGTATTACGACAACGAGGTGAGCCCGAACGTCATCCCGCTCATGATCGAGAGCATCCCCGACTTTCCCTATCTCCGCGACAAGTCGATTTATCTCGGCGTGGTGCTGTCGCGCAGGGAAAGCGCGCTGCAACGCAAGTACGCCGTGATCGAAGTGCCCACGCGCTTCAACGACCGGTTCGTGATCCTGCCCTCGCCCGATAACGAAAAGCACATCATCCTACTCGAGGATATTATCCGGGCCAACCTGCCGACGATCTTTTCCTATTTCGGCTATGACCAGTATCAATCCAATGTGTTCAAGGTAACAAGAGACGCGGAGATGGATATCGAAAGCGACCTCTCCTCTACCCTGATCCAGAAGCTGGAGAAAGGACTCAAGAATCGTCGCAAGGGCAAGCCGGTTCGCTTTGTATATGACAAAGAAATGGACCCGGGCCTGCTGGAATACCTTATCCGCCGGATGAACCTCACCAAGCGCGACAATCTTATCCCCGGCGGGCGCATCCACAACTTCCGGCACTTCATGGATTTTCCGCAGGAGGTGTTTGCCGTAAAGAGCAGCCGCCGCAAGCCGTTCATGCATCCCCTGCTCGAATGGCGCCGCACCACGGACGTGGTGCTGGAACGTGATGTGCTGCTGAATTTTCCGTACCACAGTTTCAACCCGGTGATCGACCTGCTGCGTGAGGCGGCGATCGACCCGGATGTGACTACCATCAAGCTCACCTCCTATCGACTCGCCAAAAACTCCAAGATCGTCAACGCGCTGATCAATGCGGTGCGCAACGGCAAGCAGGTGACGGTGATGCTGGAGCTGAAGGCCCGCTTCGACGAAGAAGCCAACCTCGAATGGAAAGAACGCCTCGAAGATGAAGGCGTGAAGGTGCTGATCGGGATTCCCAACATGAAGATCCACGCCAAGATCTGCCTGATCCGCAAGCGCCTCCACGATCGCATCATTCATTACGGCTTTGTAAGCACCGGCAACCTCAATGAAAGCACATCGAAAGTATATGCCGACCATTGCCTGCTGACATCCAACCGCGCCATCATGGCCGATGTGAACCGGCTATTCAATTATATCGAGCATTACAAGACGGGCAATCATTTCCTGAAGGCCTGTAAAACCCTCATCCCAAGCCCGGTTTTCGCCCGTAAAGAGATCCTGAAGCTGATCGAAAATGAAGTAAAGGCCGCCCGGAAAGGAAAGCCGGCGCTCATCACCGCAAAGATGAATTCCCTTTCCGATGAGGAAATCATCGATGCGCTGTATGCCGCCGCCCGCGCCGGCGTGGAAATACGGCTCATCATACGCGGTATCTTTTGCCTCCTGTCGGAGCAGGAGCGCTTCGCAAAGCCGATGACGGCGATCTCGATCGTGGATGAATACCTGGAGCATGCGCGCGTCTGGATCTTCCTGAACAACGGTAAGGAAAAGATCTATATCTCCTCGGCCGACTGGATGACACGAAACCTCGACCACCGCGTGGAAGCAACCTGCCCGATTCTCGACGAGCGCCTCAAAGAGGAACTGCAGGATATCATCCGCATCCAGCTCCAGGACAATATCAAAGCCCGCGTGCTCGATAACGCGCTCAGCAATCGCTACGTGCAGCACGAGCACCAGCCGCCGATCCGCTCGCAGGTGGAGATCTATAATTATTTGCACAACAAAATCATTACGGAAAGTGAAACTGGCAGCAATTGACATAGGGAGCAATGCCGGCCGTCTGCTGATCACCGATGTGGTGCAGGCCCCGGGCGGTGAAGTGGATTTTATCAAGACGGCCCTCGTACGTGTGCCCTTGCGCCTCGGCTTCGACGTATTCGAAACGGGTCGGATATCGCCCGAGCGTACCGAGATGCTGCTCAAGACGCTCGAGTCGTATCGCCTCCTGATGGAGGTGTATGGTGTGAAGCATCTCAAAGCAGCCGCCACATCGGCGATGCGCGATGCGGCCAACGCGGCTGAAGTAGTGGAAGAGATTCGCCGGCGCACAGGAATCGAGCTCCAGGTGATCTCCGGCGGCGAAGAGGCCCGTATCGTTTATGAGAACCACATCGCCGAAAACCTCAACAGCCAGGAGTCTTACCTGTACATCGACGTTGGCGGCGGCTCTACCGAGCTGACCTTCTTCAGCGACGGCCGGCTGCTTTTCAAAGAGTCCTTTAATATCGGAACGATCCGCCTGCTGAAAAACCAGGTGCCGAAAGATGCCTGGGAGCAGATGAAGGACTATATCAAGCAATACACGCGTGGCCATAACCACGTGACCTGCATCGGCTCGGGCGGCAATATCAACAAGGTATTTTCACTTTCGAAGCGAAAAGAAGGCAAGCCGCTCAACCTGGACGGGCTGCGGAATTATTACAAGGAATTCAGCGCGCTTACGCTGCGCCAGCGCATGCAGCTTTACAAGCTTCGCGAGGACCGCGCCGACGTGATCGTTCCCGCGCTGCTGATTTATATCAACGTGATGCGCTGGGCCGATGCCGACGAGATCTTCGTTCCCAAGATCGGCCTGGCGGACGGTCTGATTCATACGCTGTATGATGAACTGAGCCGGAATGAACAGGTGCGTTGGGTCTGATCATCCATTATCCAGCAGGCACATCCGCCCATTCCCTAACTTGCGGCAAATAACCAGTCATGTCTGCTGCCGCCGAAGTAAAACGCATCACCACCGCTACGCTACAGAAGATGAAGGCCAGCGGTCAGAAGATCTCGATGCTGACCGCCTATGATTTTTCTTTTGCCCGGATGATCGACGGGGCGGGCATCGATGTGATCCTGGTGGGCGATTCCGCATCCAACGTGATGGCGGGCCACGAAACGACGCTTCCCATCACGCTCGACCAGATGATCTACCACGCCCAGTCGGTTGTGCGCGGCGCAAAGCGCTGCCTCATCGTAGTGGACATGCCCTTTGGTTCTTACCAGGGAAATGGCGATATCGCACTCGCTTCGGCCATCCGCATCATGAAAGAGACCGGCGCGCACGCCGTGAAGATGGAGGGAGGAGAAGAAATCCTTGATTCGGTGAAGCGCATCATCTCCGCCGGCATTCCCATCATGGCGCACCTGGGCCTGACGCCCCAGTCGATCTACAAATTCGGATCTTATAATGTTCGGGCAAAGGAAGAAGCCGAAGCCAACAAGCTCAAAAAAGACGCGCTCCTGCTGCAGGATGCCGGCTGCTTTGCCGTGGTGCTGGAGAAAATCCCGGCCACACTGGCCCGGGAAGTTTCCGACAGTCTCGAGGTGCCCACAATCGGTATCGGCGCCGGCGCCCATTGCGACGGCCAGGTGCTGGTGATGCACGATATGCTCGGCATCAACACCGAGTTCCGTCCGCGTTTCCTCCGTCAATACCTGAACATCCACGAGCAGGTGACCGGTGCGGTGAAGCAATATATCGACGATGTAAAGAGCGGCGGCTTCCCCACCGATGCGGAATCCTATTAAACGTTCCGAGTTCCGCTGATCGAAAATAGCACAAGGCTTGTCTTTGTCGAAAAATCTGGCATCTGACATCAGCCATCAGACATCCCACACCGACCTGCTATCTTCGCCGCGCAAACGCCAAAACATGACCCCATCCAAAAGAGGGCTTTCGCTCCTGCTGCTTGTATTGACAGCGGCGGCCGCACAGGCCCAGGAAAGCGATAAAGAGCTTGACCCCGTCACCGTTACGTCAGGTTACAACCCGGTTAAAACTTCCCGCACCGGCCGCAATATCGAGGTGCTGCGCGGCGAGCAGCTGCAGCGTCTTCCCGCCAGCTCCATCGACGAACTGTTGCGCTATGTGCCCGGCGTAGAAGTGCAGGCGCGCGGGCCGATGGGGGCGCAAAGCGATATCGTGATGCGCGGCGGCACCTTCCAGCAGGTGCTCGTGATCATGGACGGCATCCGCCTCAATGATCCCTTTTCCGGTCATTTCAGCACTTATTTTCCGGTAACACCGGCCGAGATCGATCGCATTGAAGTGCTCAAGGGCGCGGCCGCCGCGCTTTATGGCTCGGAAGCGGTCGGCGGCGTCATCCACATCATCACCAAAACATTCGCTGCAAGTTCCGGGCTTGCAAGCCGCGGACTGCAGGCGCAGGCCGGGGCGGGCACTTACCGCACACTCAATGGACAGGCCGGAGGTCACTTCTTCGACGGCCGGACCGGCTATAGCGGCGGGCTGCTGAGCAACAACAGCGACGGGCCGGAGCAGCGCGGAACGCGCGGCGGTTTCAATGTACACACCGCCTCCTTCGGGTTGCATTATTTCTTCACCCCGAAGGTGCGGCTCGCCTTCCGTTCCTCTTACGACGAGCGGGATTTCGCCGCGCAGAATTTCTACACACCCTTTTTAACCGACACCGCCGCCGAGCGGGTACGCACCTACTGGAACCAACTGTCGCTGGCGTTGGAGCGCCTTAAAGACCGCTTTACCTTCGATGCAGGCTATAAGGTCACGCGCGACCACTACCAGTTTAACAGTATTTCTACGGCCAATGAGAACCGCAGCGGTCTGTTACAGCTCAACGCGCGCAACGAGCACCGCTTCGAAGAGCGCCTGGTGCTGACCAGCGGCATCCAGTACAGCAACCGCTCCATTTCCTCGAACGACCGCGGCAACCACGGTGAGCACCAACTGGCCGGTGTAACGGCACTCAACTGGACGCTCGCGGGCAGGTTTACGATGGCGCCTGCCCTGCGCCTCGACTGGAACCAGCGCCGCGGTGCCGAGCTCGTTCCCCAACTGGCGCTCTCCTATCGCAGCGGCTCCTGGCAGCTGCGCGGATCTGTTGGCAAGACCATCCGCGACGCCGACTTTACCGAACGCTATAATAATTATGAAAAGTTGCTGGTAACCGGTGGCCGGATCGGCAACCCTGCACTGGAAGCAGAAAAAGCAATCGCTGCCGAAGCTGGCGCGGATCGTTTCGTCGGTAAAAACTTCCGCGTGTCAGCCAGCATCTTCCGTCGCTGGCACCGCGGCCTGATCGACTACGTGCCGACGGCCTATGCCGATATGCCGCGCCGCGAAAATCTTTCACCCACGGGGAGCTTTGCTCTTGCCCGCAATATTGCGTCAGTAAATATTACGGGTGCCGAGCTCGACCTCCACTATCGCCAGCCGCTCAAGGGCAGCGGGCGCTCCATCGACGGCTCCGCCGGACTCACCTGGGCCGAAGCAAAGAACAATAGTGACGTTGCGGGTTTTTACCTGACGTCCTTTGCCAAATACCTGTTTAATGCGCATGTTTCGTATAACAGCCCGCGCCTTGTGGTGGGCTTTACATCGATCTATAAACAGCGTGCTGCAACGGCAGAAGCGCCTGCCATCAAAGCAGAACTTTCGCGCGACTACTTCGTTCTCAACGGCAAGGTGAACTTCTTTATCTTGCCGCAGCGGCTTGGCATTTTTGTGCAGGCTGATAATATTTTCGACCGCCCCTACAGCGACCTTCTTGGTGCGCCGATGCCCGGCCGCTGGTGGCAGGGTGGTATACAGGTGAAACTTTAAAACACGATTGTTATGCAGGATATTTTAAAAGCCCTTGGCATCGCGCCGAAGAGCAGTGGTGCCAGCACGGGCACCCAATGGATCCCGGGTGGCGGGAAAGAGATCAGTTCCGTATCGCCGGTGGATGGCAAAGAAATCGGGTGCGTAGAGCTCGCAAACGACGCAGCCTATGAACAGGTGATCCGCAAGGCGCAGGAAGCATTTGCAGAATGGCGGATGTATCCTTCACCGAAACGTGGCGACATCGTGCGCCAGGTAGGCGAAGCGCTGCGCCGTTACAAGGAGCCATTGGGTAAGCTCGTGTCGTACGAAATGGGCAAAAGCCTCCAGGAAGGTTATGGCGAAGTGCAGGAAATGATCGACATCTGCGACTTCGCGGTGGGGCTTTCCCGCCAGCTGCACGGCCTCACCATGCACAGCGAGCGACCCGGCCACCGCATGTACGAGCAGTGGCACCCGCTGGGCATCGTCGGAATTATCTCTGCCTTCAACTTCCCGGTGGCGGTTTGGAGCTGGAATACGATGCTGGCCTGGGTTTGCGGCGACGTATGCGTTTGGAAGCCATCCGAAAAAACACCGCTTTGCGCCGTAGCCTGCCAGAATATCATCGCGGAAGTATTCCGGAAAAATAATGTTCCGGAAGGCGTTTGCGGGCTGGTTATCAGCGAGCGTGATCTTGGTGAGCGCATGGCTGCCGACGGACGTGTTCCGCTGGTATCGGCCACCGGCTCCACCCGGATGGGCAAGGCGGTGGGCGCTGCCGTGGGCGCGCGCCTCGGGCGATCCCTGCTCGAGCTGGGCGGCAACAACGCCATTATCATTTCGAAGGATGCCGACTTCGATATTGCCATCGTCGGCTGCGTTTTCGGCGCAGTTGGTACGGCCGGGCAGCGCTGCACCACCACGCGCCGCCTCATTATCCACGAAGACATTTACGAGTCGTTCAAAAACAAGCTGGTGGCGGCCTATGGGCAACTGCGCATCGGCGACCCGCTGGACCAGAACAACCATGTGGGTCCGCTCATTGACCGGGCCGCGGTTGATCAATACCTCGCTGCGATTGAAAAGTGCAAGGCCGAAGGCGGCAACTTCCTCGTGGAAGGCGGCGTGCTCCAAGGTGCCGGCTATGAAAGCGGCTGCTATGTAAAGCCCTGTGTGGCAGAAGCATTGCCGCATTTTGAAATCGTGCAGCATGAGACCTTCGCGCCGATCCTGTACCTAATGAAATACAAAACGCTTGATGAGGCGATCGCCATCCAGAACGGCGTTCCGCAGGGACTCTCGTCTTCGATCATGACGCTCAACCTCCGCGAGGCGGAAACCTTCCTTTCTTCGGCCGGCTCCGACTGCGGCATTGCCAATGTCAACATCGGCACTTCGGGCGCCGAAATCGGCGGTGCCTTTGGCGGCGAAAAGGAAACGGGCGGTGGACGCGAAAGCGGGTCGGACGCCTGGCGGATCTATATGCGCCGGCAGACGAATACGATCAACTACAGCACCCAGTTGCCGCTGGCACAGGGCATCCGGTTCGACCTCTAGTTTACGGGTATATATATCAAATCGTTATTGCAAAGAGGCTGCCGTATGCAGCCTCTTTGCAATTCATTTATTTCCAGGTAAATGGAATATATACGTTTCGACCGGCGGAAAATATTCCTTTAAACAATGGCTCGGTGAACCGTTTTACCTGGACAGCTTCTCTTTGAAGAAAAGGAAGACAACGATCCAGATCAGGCCCTTCACCAGGAAAAACAGGAAGCCGGCCCACCCTATGCGTTTGAGCCACAATTTGAACTTCGAAGGCTGCTTGTCTCCCGGCATGGCGGAAAGTTAACTCTTGCCGCGAAACAAAAAAAGGCGCCGGAGCGCCTTTGGAATTTTTCACACTTATCAACGGTCAATTGGCAGCAAGTTCCCCCGCATTAGCAGCGCCCTGCGCATTCATCATTTGCTTCAGTGCCGCTTCGTCCATAAACCCGATCTCCCACTGGTGGCCGTCGAGGTCAGCAAAGGAATGTCCGTACATCCAGCCATGATCCTGCGGATCGGCGTAGATCGTTCCGCCCGCTTCTACGGCGCGGCGTACCATTGTATCTACTGCCTCCCGGCTTTCGGCATCCAGTGCAATGAGCACCTCCGTCGTCTGGCGCGCATCGGCAATGGGCTTTTTGGTGAAGGCCGCAAAGTGCTCGTGGGTAAGCAGCATCGCAAAGATGTTGTCGCCGAGCACGAGGCAGGCGGCCGCATGGTTGGTGAACTGCATGTTGAAGCCGAAGCCGAGGTGCCGGAAAAAGTCCATCGACTTCTGTAAGTCCTGCACCGGAAGGTTGACGAAGATCTTATTTGCCATAGTGATTGATTTTGATAGCACAAACCTATTATACTCTTTTTCTACCGGGGCTACCGGAATGCGCCAAATAAAGGGTTAATTACGACGAGGGTTCAGTTTCGCCTTTCTTTTTTTCACCCAGTGAAAACCAGTTGCCGGAATCGTCGACAAACAAGGCCTCGTAACCATAATACTCCCGTGTTGGTGGTTTGCGAAACTTAACGCCTCGTGCGCTCAGCTCCTCATAAGAAGCCTGGAGGTCGTCGCATTCAAAGACACCAAAACCGAAAGTGCCTGCTTTTACAAGCTCGCGCATTTTCTGCGCGGCTTCGCCCTTGAATAACATCCCCTCGGTTACCGGCATCAGCGAAATTTCGAGCTCCGGTTGCTGCGGCGGGCACACCGTCAGCCACCGCGCGCCGGGGCCCATCGGGGCATCGGTATGCACGTCGAACCCGAGCTTGTTTACATAAAAATCATAGGCGCTTTCCTGATCAAGGACAAAGACGCTGACGTGGTTCATTCGGGTAATCATATCTGGTTCGCTTTTGTTACGTAAAGATGACCAGCGCTCATTTAAGAACCTTCTTCAAAATTGCGATTCCACCCTGCACGATCTGAAAAGCAGGCGGGTACAAAGGCGAGCGGTTGTGCCTTTAGTGCGGCATTGCGCCGGAGCGCAGCCGCACGGAATGCAGATGGAGTAATCCCCCGATGTTTACGGAATAAGGTAGCAAAGGTTGCTGCGCTTGCAAAGCCGCTTTCGTGGCAGGCTGATACTACCGGACGGCCCGCCTCCAGCAAACGTGCGGCGGCCCGGATGCGGGTCAGTACCAGGTATTGATTGGGCGTGCGCCCGTAAATACGCCGGAACAGCCGGAGAAAGTGAAACCGGGAAAAATGGGCAGCGGCGGCGATCTGTTTCAGGTCGATCGGGTCGGCATAATTTGCGTCGATGAACATCTTCGCCTGGACAACACGCGGGTATAGGTAGATCTCTGGCTGCTGGTGAAGCATGACGATCGGGTTTGCGAATACCAAGTTAAGGCCGTCCCGGCAAACCAGGCGGCTCTCATATTTCACATAACCCTTAGAAGGCCTTCCCTTAATTTTAAAGCCTAATTAATGAGTTGAATGAACAATCGACCCTTATCCCTGCTGCTGGCACTGCTGGCAACGGGCAGTACCCTGACCATATCGGCCCAGGAAATGGTGAGCAAGCCGAAAGGCACTCCCAACGGCTGGCACCTCAAAGACAAGGCAAGTGATGGCTACTATGGCATCAGCCTCGACAAAGCCTACCAGTTTGTGAAAGGCCGCACCAGCAAGACGGTGGTGGTGGCTGTGATCGACTCCGGCATCGACACTACCCACGAAGACCTGCGCCCCGTGCTCTGGACCAACCCCCGCGAGATACCGGGCAATGGCATCGACGACGACAAGAACGGCTATCCCGATGACATTCACGGCTGGAACTGGCTGGGTGGCCGCGATGGCCGCAACGTGAAAGTGGATTCCGACGAAGGCGCCCGCTTTTACCACCAGTATAAGAGCCGCTTTGAAAGCGCAGATCCCGCCACGCTCTCGGCTGCCGACCAGAAGCTGTATGCTGAATGGAAGCGCGCGAAAGCATCCGTGGAAGGCGACGCCGACCCGAACGAAGTAATGATGCTTAAGCGGATGTACCCGATCCTGAAGCGGGGCGATTCGCTGATTGGCGCAGAGCTCAAGAAGCCGGTTTTTACCGGCAACGACCTGAAAAACTACAAGCCTTCCGGCCAGGAAACGCAGATGGCTTACCAGATCTACATGAGCATCTCGGAACAGAACAACAAGTACGATATCACCAACCGCGAGATCCTTGATGAACTCGAAGGACAGCTCCGGAAGGGCGATGCCCTCACCCAGGCCCCGCCGAACTACCGGGGCGACGTCACCAAGGACAACGAGAATGACCTCAAGGATCTTAACTACGGCAATAACGACATCATGGCCTCCACGCCGATGCACGGCACCCACGTTTCGGGCATTATCGGCGCCGTTCGCGGCAACGGCAAGGGGATCGATGGTATCGCCGACAACGTGCGGATCATGACCCTGCGGGTGGTGCCTGATGGCGACGAGCATGACAAGGATATCGCGCTGGCCATCCGCTACGCTGTTGATAACGGCGCGAAGATCATCAATATGAGCTTCGGCAAGAGCTTCTCGCCGCATAAGGACTGGATCGACGACGCGGTACGGTATGCGCAGGACAAAGGCGTGCTCCTGGTACATGCTTCGGGCAACTCGCACAAGGACCTGGATTCGGATTACAACTTCCCGACCCCGGTGATGCTCGACAGCAGCCGTGCCCGCACCTGGATCACCGTCAATGCCAGCGGCGACCCGGCCAACGGCGGCCTTGTAGCTTCCTTCTCCAATTACGGGAAAAAGGAAAGTGATGTCTTTGCCCCCGGTGTCGACATTTACTCTACCCTTCCCGGCGGAAATGTATACGGCAACGAATCGGGTACGTCGATGGCTTCACCGGTAACGGCCGGCGTGGCTGCCTTTGTGCTTGGTTACTACCCGAACCTGAGCGGCGCCCAGCTGAAATATGTTATCGAAAACAGCGTGGTGAAGAACGACACGAAAGTGAAGAAGCCCGGTGAGATGGACGTAGTGCCGTTCTCCGAGCTGAGCCGCACGGGCGGCACGGTCAACGCTTACGAAGCCGTGAAGCTCGCCGACGCGATCACCAGTGGAAAAGTAAAAGTGAAGATCGAAGACAACAAGACCAAGATTAAGGACGAAAAAGGCAAGTCGAAGACAAAGACCGAGGAGAAAAAATCCAAGGTAAAGTCGGAGCCGAAGCCCGTAAAGACCTTCTGACCAGTTGTCTCCACCATTAATACAAGCAACCCCGGCATTACGCCGGGGTTCTTTATTTTAGCTTCAAACTCCTTTTATGGCCAACGTCGATTATAACCGCATTCCCGAATATTATCACCGCTATGTGCGCCAGGTGGAAGACCTGGACCTGGAGGCCGCGCTGCGTTCGCGCCGCGACGCTATCCTTCCTGTCCTACGCACGCTGCCGGACCAACAGTGGGACTTTGCCTACGCTGCCGGCAAATGGACGATCAAAGAACTCGTGCTGCATATCATTGATGCGGAGCGCATCTTCGCCTACCGGGCCCTGCGTTTTTCGCGCCAGGACAGCACGCCCCTGCCCTCTTTTGATGAAAACCGCTTTGCCGAAAAGAGCGAAGCCGGCCGGCGCAGCCCTTCGTCCTTACTGCGGGAGCTGGAAACAGTATTGGACAGCACAGACACTTTATTTGAAGGCTTTTCGGCAGAACAGCTGAACCAGGAAGGCGTTGCCAGCAACAACCCGGTCTATGTGCGCGGCATTGCATACATTATTTGCGGCCACATCCTGCACCACGTGGGTATTTTAAAGGAGCGCTACCTCCAGCCCGCGACCGCCTGAACGCACCGGAAGACATAAAAAAGCCCCACCTTTCGGCGGGGCTTTTACTATTATCAGTTATCAACCCTAAAAGGTCTTTACAGGCTTGTCCTCTTTTTTGCCGCGGGCGAGGGCTTGCTGGTTGCGGATATCGCCGATCACCTTAACAGCCTGGTCGAGGTAAATGTCGCGGCTGCGATCTTTCAGCCAGGCATTGTAACGCTCTTCCTTGTTTTTGTCCTGCGCCATCCGCTCCTTGTCTTCGGGCAGGTACGTGATCTGCATTTCCTTGTTTGCCTTGATGAGGCTGTCGGTCTGCTTGGCCAGCAGGCGCAGCTCTTTCTGTTCGGCCTTGTACTTATCGATCTGGAGGGTGAACTCCTTGTCGTTGCGACGATCGAGGGCGGCGGTATTCCGGCGGATCTGCTGGAATACCGGGTTGCTGCTGATCCGGGAGCTGCTCAGGTTCTTGATGGTCTGGATATCGTATCCGCCATCCCAGGTCTTGTATTGAGCTTTGCTGATCTCGTCCCAAGGCAACGCGTTATCGTTGTCGCGCTCGCGGTACTTGAAGGTCTCGTACTGGTCGGGAACCACCACATCGGGCACTACGCCCTTAAGCTGGGTAGCGCCACCGTTTACGCGGTAGAACTTCTGCAGGGTAATTTTCAGAGAGCCGAGCTCAGGATTCTGGTTGAGGAAGTTCGATTCCTGGTCGAGGCTGATAGCGCGCTGGACCGTACCTTTTCCATAAGTGCTGGTTGAGCCGATGATCACACCGCGGTTATAATCCTGGATGGCCGCGGCAAAGATCTCGGAGGCCGAAGCGCTGAACTCGTTCACCATAACGGCCAGCGGGCCGTCATAAAGCACACCCTGGTCTTTGTCGCGCATGACCATGGGGCGGCCTTGGCGGTCACGAACCTGAACGATGGGGCCGTCTTCGATAAAGAGGCCGGCCATCTGCACTACATCATAGAGCGAGCCACCACCGTTGTTACGGAGGTCGATCACGATGCCGTCCACTTTAGCGGCCTTGAGCTTTTTTACCTCTTCAGCAACATCCACGGCGCAACGGCGACCGTTGGGGTTGTCGAAGTCTGCATAGAACTCAGGCAGGTAGATATAACCGATCTTCTCACCGCCCTGGTCCACCACGGCACTGCGTGCATAAACCTCGTCCTGCTGGATCTTGTCGCGGGTGAGGGTGAGCCGCTGGAGGGTACCATCTTTTTTCTTCAGGGTAAGGGTCACATCGGTGCCCTGCTTGCCACGGATCAGCTTCACGGCGTCTTCCACCTCAAAGCCGGTGATGTCCTGGGCGGAGTCTTTACCCTGGCCCACCTTGAGGATGATGTCGCCTACTTCCACCTGCTTCGATTTCCAGGCGGGCGAGCCGGTAAGCAGCGTCGCGATCTTGATATTGCCTTCATCATATTGAAGCGAAGCGCCGATACCCGAGAAGGTACCGCTAAGCTGCTCGTCGAAGTAGCGCTTTTCAACCGGGGGGAAGAATTCGGTATAAGGGTCCATCAGCTGGGTGATGGTATTCACATACAGCGCGAAGCGCTTGTCGTCGTCAAAAGTTTTCGTGAAGCGCTGCTGTACGCGGGTCATCACCTTGCGTACCCGGTCGCGGGCCTCAGCTTCGAGCTCGGCGTCGGTCTTCACCACGAAGTCTTTGGTATCCTTGTTCTTTTCACGGGCCTCCTGGAGTTCAACGAAACGTTCGAGCACCATGTACTTGAGCTTCTTGCGGATCGTCTCGCGCTGTTCGGCCAGGGTCTTCGGGTAGTTCACCTTTTTGGGATCGGCCGTGTAGGTTTCGTTCACGGTAAAGTCGAAGGGCTTGCTCAACAGCTCATCCTGCATTTTGGAAACGGCTTCGATGCGCTTATTGAACACCTTGCTGACATCCAGGAAAAATTCCACGGGCGCGCCTTTCACTTCATCGTCGATGCGGGTTTCGTGGCGGGAAAGCGCCTTGAGATCTTCCTGGAGGAAAATATTTTTTTCCGGGTCCATCGCCTCGAAATATTTCGCATAGGCGCGGCGCGAAAAATCATCGTTCATATCCTTGGGGCTGTAATGGCCCTGGCGGATCATTTCACCCACGGTCTGAAGGATACGCTCATACTTCGAAGGAGGTGTTGCAGGGCCGGTACCGAGGCTGCGTATAGTCAGAAATACGCAGACCGCCACCATGGTTAGCAGCAGGGGGAGTCTTTTCATACTGAATAGTGATTTTATTGCCGGGGGCATACTTCTCAAATTTAAAGCAAAAACAATGCTCGGTTAAGAACACCCTCCTTCTTAACAAACGTTTTTGATGAGTGGAAAGCGCGTGGGTTTTCTTCCGTGAACAAAGGTTAACAAAGCGGGAAAAAAGAGCGCTGCTAGTTTGTTCAATTATTTTTTGGAGTAAATGCGCAGGCTTCCTATTTTTGCAACCCGCAAAACGGTGGTTGTAGCTCAGCTGGTTAGAGCGTCGGATTGTGGTTCCGAAGGTCGCGGGTTCGAACCCCGTTAATCACCCAAAAGCCCCTTGCAACCCGCAGGGGGCTTTTCTTTTGCCGCTTATACAGCTCCGCAACCACTCCGAAGTTGATACGTTAATAATAGTTAACAAACCCGGCCTCCCCGCCCCCGGGCGGCTACCTTTGCGGCTCCAATTCATGACCATGAGATTAGTTACCCTGTTTACACTGCTGATTTTCTGCTTATCGGCCGGCGCCCAGACCCGCCCGGCAACCAACGGCGCCCGCGGCGCCATGCCCAACGGCCGCTTCTATGGCCGCGTGGTGGATGCTTCCAACAAAGGTGTGGAAGCTGCCTCCGTGGTGCTGGTGACCATGAAGATGGACACTGTAACGAAGCAACGCAAAGAAGCCGTTGTGGGCGGCCAGCTGACCGCAGCCAATGGCGATTTCAGCATCGAGAATGTTCCGGTGATGGGACAGTATACGCTGCGCATCACGGGCATCGGCTATACAACCTTTGAGCAGAAAGTGCAGTTTGAGCGTCCGAAAGGCGGTGGTGATCCCAATGCAATGATCAATGCCATCGACAAAGACCTCGGCAACCTGAAGCTGACCATCAACCAGCAGGAGCTTTCCAATGTAACGGTAACGGCCCAGCGCCCCCAGCTGACACTGGGTATCGACCGCAAGGTGTTCAACGTTGACCGCAACATCACCTCGGCCGGCGGCACCGCCGTTGACGTTATGCGCAACGTACCCTCTGTTGCTGTTGACGTGGAAGGCAACGTTACCCTTCGCAACAACGCTCCCACCATATTCGTCGACGGCCGTCCCACGGTACTGACGCTCGAGCAGATCCCTGCCGACGCGATTGAGACGATCGAGATCATCACCAACCCCTCCGCCAAGTTCGACGCATCGGGCGGCACGGCAGGCATCCTCAACATCGTTCTGAAAAAGCAGCGCCGCGCCGGTTACGCGGGTAACATCCGCGCCAGCGTCGACTCGCGCCTCCGCGGAACCGTAGGTGCCGATGTGAACGTACGCCAGGGCAAGGTCAACGTGTTTGCCAGCGCCAATGTGATGCAGCGTAAGTCGATCGGCTCGGGCATCACCGACCGCCGATCCACGGGCACACTCATCAACAGCAACCTGCACCAGGAAGATTCTTCCACGATGCAGGGCACCTTCGGATTCGGTCGCCTTGGTATGGACTACTTCCTTAACAACCGGAACACGATCACGGTTAGCGGCAACTTCGGCAAGCGCAACATGACCAACGTGACCGAGACGGATATCTTTACCGACAAGCACTACAACGTTCCCAACACCGATACTTCTACCCTCCAGCCGCGCTATACCGATGGCCGAAACTGGGGCCAGAACGGCGGCGCGCAGGTTTCCTTCAAGCACAACTTCCCGAAGGCCGGCCACGAGCTGACGGCGGATGTGAACTACAACAAGGGTACCAACTCGAATGAAAGTGTCATCACCACGCAGACCTACCGAACTTATCCCGACCAAAAGCGCCTCGACGACTATGTGCAGTCACAGCGTATTTCTGGTGACAACCGCTTTATCGTAGCCCAGGCCGATTATGCCAACCCGCTCAGCGACAAAGCCAAGGTGGAAGGCGGCGTGCGGATGCAGATCCGCGACCTAGTGAGCGACATCACCTATGTACGTCCGGAGAACACCACCAACACCTACTATACCAACCAGGAGCGTGTTTACGCCGTATACGGCAACTATTCGGGTAAGGCGAAGAACTTCGGCTACCAGCTTGGTCTGCGTGCGGAGAGCTCTACCAACGAAGGCATCCTCAACCGGAAGCAGTCCTTCCGCACCGAGTACCCGGTGAGCCTTTTCCCGAGCGTGTTCCTAAGCCAGAAGCTGAATGATTATAACGACCTGCAGCTGAATTTCAGCCGCCGGATCAACCGTCCCAACTTCTTCCAGCTCTTCCCCTTCACCGACTATACAGACACGCTGAACATCAGCCGCGGCAATCCCGGCCTTGTTCCGGAGTTCACCAACTCGGTGGAACTGTCGTACGCGCACCAGTCGAAGAACCGCGACAACTTCATCGCGTCGCTTTACTTCAAGAATACCAACAACCTCATCACACAGATCCAGCAGCCGGAGTTCGACACCTTCCTGAAGCGCGATGTGTTTGTGAACACCTTCATTAACGCTAACCGCAGCTGGGTGAGCGGTCTCGAGCTGGTATCACGCAATAAGATCGCCAGCTTCTGGGATCTTACCTCCAACCTGAACCTCTTTACCTCGCAGGTAAAGGTGACTGGTATCACGCCCCAGGATCCCTTCGTGAGCTACTTCGTAAAGATCAATAACCAGTTCCGCCTTCCGAAAAACTTCAGCATCCAGCTTTCGGGTGACTACACGTCGAAGATCGTTGCCGGTCCCGGCGGTTCCAACAGCGGCGGCGGTGGCGGCCGCGGTGGTTTCGGTGGCATGGGCGGCGGTGGCGGCTCTACGGCCCAGGGTTATATCCGCCCGAACTACGGCGTGGACATGGCCGTCCGCTACGAGTTCCTGAAAGAGCGCAAGGCTTCGCTTGGCCTCAACATGAACGACATTTTCCGCACCCGCAAGTATGACTCCTACACGGCTACGGCCGGCTTCGAGCAGAACATTGTTCGCCGCCGCGACCCGCAGATCCTCCGTCTTACCTTCAGCTATCGCTTCGGCAAGATGGACGCCACGCTCTTCAAGCGCAAGAACACCCGCACGGAAGACGGTGGCATGGATGCCGGCATGTAATTAAATCCTCTGAGAACATCAACACGAAGTCCTGCTCCGGCAGGACTTTTTCTTTGCCGGAACGATTACTTTTGAAGCATGTACGAAATCGCGCTTATTCACGATGCTGCCTTCCCTGCCGCGTTAACTGCCGCCCTGCCTCCGGATGCCCGTGTGGTTGCCGCCTGCCCGCTTTCCGGTGCCTCTGCGCCGGCCGGGGCCGCAACCTTTAACAATATCGACGAGCTGCTCGCGGGCAGCAACGCGGCGCTCGTATGGGTGCACACGCGTACCGGCTATCATGCTGAATATGCCATCAAGGCGCTACAGGCGGGGCGCGACGTCCTGTGCAATGCGCCGCTCTGCATCACTGCAGCGGCCGCCTGGCAGATTCTCGAAACAGCGCGCTATACCCGCCGGAACATCTGGGTGGCAGAATCGCCGTGCATCTTCTGGAGCCAGCTTCGCGAAGAGATCGGGCCCATCAACCGGCTCCACGCCTGGGCGCGCAGCACCGGCAAGGAAAGCGGTAATACATTTCCCGACGGCGGCCTGCTTCACACCCGTTTTTACGGGCTCGCCAAAGCACTGGCCGGGCTCACCGGTCCGCTCTCCGCTGCCCATGAGCAGCTGGAGCCGAATGCCGATGAGGAGCGTGGGGGACATGCCGAACTCCATTTCGGTGAGGATGCGGTCGGCTACCTCGATTGGTCGCTGACCGATGCTGGCTCCGGGCACGAGCCGGGCTGTTCGGTACAGGTGGAAGGCCGGAACGGAAAGGTCACCGTGTCGGGCGGCTTTGCAGAAGATGGAACGCTCCTGCTAAAAGAGGTACAGGCTGAAGGCATCAAGCTTACAGATCCCGGACAGTCGGCTGATCAGCACCAAAACTGGATATCGGTCCTGTCGGGAAAAAAGGTTGCCGGGTGGGATGCCTTCGAGGCCCTCCGTACTGTTGAATTCATCGACCGTATTTATGGACGCGTCCGCAAACTTTCCTGATTGACACGTATCGTTCTTGCCGTCACCAACGATCTCACCTATGACCAGCGCATGCAGCGGATCTGCAGCACGCTGGCCGAAGCGGGCTATTCTGTTACGCTCGTTGGCCGCCACCGCCGCGGCTCGCTGCCGCTACGCGAGCGACCGTATGCGCAAAAGCGCCTCCACTGCTTCTTCGAACGCGGCCCGCTGTTCTATGCTGCGTTTAATCTCAGGCTTTTTCTTTACCTGATGTTCGTAAAGAGCGACGGCTTTTGCGCCAACGACCTGGATACGGCCCTCCCCTGCCTGTTTGCCGGCAAGCTGCGGAAGAAAGTATTGTTTTACGATGCCCACGAGCTTTTCCCGGAAATGAAGGAAGTACGGCGCCGGCCGCGCCTGCAGCGTTTCTGGATGTGGGCGGAGGCACTCACCTGCGCGCATATCCCTAACCGTTACACGGTTGCGGAAGGTATCGCTGAACTGTTTCGGGAGCGGCAGGGAAAAGACTTTGCCGTGGTACGCAATGTTCCGCAACCGGCTCCCCTGCCCGGGCCGGTGACAGGAGAAGCTTATATACTATACCAGGGTGCTGTCAATGAAGGACGTGGCTTCGAATGGCTGATTCCGGCTGTGCGCTCTTTTGAATTACCGCTGGTGATCTGTGGCGACGGCAACTTCATGCCGCAGCTCCGGGCGCTCATAGTGCGCGAAGGTGTAGGTGATAAGGTACGCCTGACAGGCATGCTGCTTCCTGAGGAGCTGCGCCGGTACACTGCAGGCGCGCGCATCGGCGTCAACTTCACCGAGCCGGAAGGCCTCAACCAGCTCTATTGTCTGCCGAATAAATTTTTCGACTATGTACAGGCAGGCGTGCCGCAGGTGACGAACGATTACCCCGAATACCAGCGTCACAACCGGGCGCATGAAGTAGCCCTGCTGATTCCCGACATGAATCCCGAAACGATTGCAGCTGCAGTCAACCGCCTTTGCTCGGACAAGGCGCTTTATGAGCGCCTTCGTGTAAACGCTTTGCAAGCGCGGGCGGAATGGAACTGGGCGCACGAGGCACCCCGCCTGCTGGCTGTTTACCAAAAAGCGTTCGCCGATGCCCGGTAAGTTGCATATCGTTTGCCTCGATGCGCCGGCACCACCCGATTATGGCGGGGCCATCGACATGTTTTATAAAGTGAAAGCGCTTGCGGAAAGCGGGCGGAGCATCGAGCTGCATTATTTCGCATACCGTTCCGGTCGTAATGCGGAAGCATTGGCCCCTTATTGTACCGCTATTCACGCATACCCCCGAAAAAGCTTTCTGGCCAGTCTGTGGCAAAAGCAGCCTTATATTGTAGGGTCGCGCAATTCGTCGGAGCTGCGTAAAAGACTCGAGACTGACGATGCTCCACTGCTTCTTGAAGGCATCCATTGTACGGGACTGCTCTCCCACTTTTATGGCAAGCGCAAAGTGCTGGTGCGGATGCACAACGATGAAGCCGCCTATTATGCCGGGCTCGCGGCCAACGAACCCAACCCGCTACGGAAAGCCTACTTTTTCCTGGAAGGCCGCCTGCTGCAGGCCTACCAGCACGGGCTGCCCAAAGAGCTCCCCCTGGCATGTGTGGCAAAAAACGATATCGAAACGCTGGAGGCGCGCTACGGTTTTACCAACCTTCCGTTTGTTCCCTCTTTTACGCCCTGGCAGGAACTTTCCGGCCCCGCGGGCCGCGGAGATTTCTGCCTTTACCATGGCAATATGGAGGTGTCGGAAAACGTGGAGGCCGCCTCCTGGCTCATTCGCAACGTCTTCCAGGAACTGCCGCTTCCCTTTGTGGTAGCAGGGAAGAACATTCCTCCATCGCTCCTGGCTCTTAAAGGCCGGGCCGATGTCCGTTTTGTTTCGAACCCTGAAGAAATCGTTCTGAATGAACTGGTACGGGAGGCGCAGGTACATGTTCTTCCTTCCTTTAATACAACGGGGCTCAAGCTGAAGATGCTGCACGCGCTTTTTGAAGGGCGGCATTGCCTGACGAACCGTGCCGGTATTGCCGGAACTTCTTTTGCGGGCGCCGTGGAGCTGGCCGAAAATGCAGCAGAATTCAAGGCCGCATTGCTGCGGCTTTGGGAACAACCGTTTACCGGGGAATTACGGGAGCGCCGCCGTATCGTGGCGGATGTTTACAACAACCGATTCAACGCCACCGCGCTTAATGCATGGCTATAGATGCGTTGTCGATCACCTGGCCCATTTCGGTACGGAGCATCCGTGCCGGGAATTTGTTGATCACGATATAGTCGTGCGTCGCCATCACAATCGCCGTTCCGTAGTCGCGCGAGATGTGGAAGAGCAGTTGCATGATCTCATCGGAAGTCTCCGGGTCGAGGTTACCTGTCGGTTCGTCGGCGAGGATCAGCTTGGGCGAATTCAACAGGGCGCGCGCGATATCCACCCGCTGTTGTTCGCCGCCCGACATTTCGAAAGGCATCTTAAAGCCCTTTGATTTGAGGCCTACCTTATCAAGCACATCGGCGATCTTTTCGTCCATCAGCTTCTCGTCTTTCCAGCCCGTAGCCTTCAGAACGAATTTGAGATTCTCGTTCACATTGCGGTCGGTAAGCAGCTGGAAGTCCTGAAACACCACACCAAGGCTGCGGCGCAGGAAGGGCACCTTTTTCCAGTCGAGCTGGCGAAGATTGTAACCGGCAACGGTAGCCTCGCCCTCGCGAAGCGGAAGCTCGCCGTACAGTGTCTTCAGGAGGCTCGATTTACCGGTACCGGTCTTACCCACGAGGTACACGAACTCGCCACGGTTGACGGCGATGTTGACGTTGCGCAGCACCTGGCTGTCACCCTGGTAAATATTCACGTTCCTGAGCTCAATGATCGCGTCCGACATATGCAATTTTTTGAAAGATAATCAATAACGAATTTCGGTACCGGCAGTCCGCAGCACCACTTCCTTTTTAACAGAACTTTCCACCCGGCCGATCACCTGCGCCGCGATGCCATAGTGGCGGGCGATAGCGATCAGCGCCTCGGCGGCCTTCTCACTGGTATATACTTCAAGGCGTATGCCCATATTGAAGACCTGGTACATTTCGCGCTCGTCGGAACCACTGCAGGTCTGGATGAGCCGGAAGATCTCCGGAGGCGCGGGCAGGTTGTCCTTGACCACGGCCACGCCATCCGGCAGGTATTTGGCACACTTGGTCTGACCACCGCCGCTGCAGTGGATCAGCCCGTGAATCTGGTCGAAATGCTCTTCGATCATTGTGCGCACTACCGGCGCGAACGTGCGTGTCGGCGAAAGCAACAGGCTGCCCACGGTGCAAAGCTGCCCTTCCACAGGCAGCGTATCCGTAAGCCGGTGCTGGCCGATGTACACGACTTCTTCCGGAACCAGGTCGTCGAAGGTTTCGGGGAAGGTTTTATAATGCTTGTGCAGCACATCATGGCGGGCACTCGTAAGTCCGTTCGACCCGATGCCGCTGTTATAAGCCTGTTCGTAGCCGGCCTGCCCGTCGCTGGCGAGACCGACAATCACCTGCCCGGCTGCAATTTTTTCATTGGTAATAAGCGCCGACTTGCGCCAGCGGGCAGCCATTGTTCCGTTCACGGCTACCGTGCGAACCACGTCGCCTACGTCGGCGGTTTCGCCGCCCAGGAAGGCGATGTTCACTCCAAGGGTGGCCATCGTATCGAGAAATTCCTGCGTGCCTTCGATCAGCGCGGTAAGCACCTCGCCGGGTACGCGGTGTTTGTTACGATCAATGGAAGATGAAAACAGCATCCGGTCGTAAATACCGGTGCAGATAAGATCATCGAGGTTCATCACGATCGCATCCTGGGCGATTCCCTTCCAAACCGAAAGGTCCCCGGTTTCTTTCCAATACAGGTAAGCGAGGATGCTCTTGGTACCTGCGCCGTCGGCATGCATGACGTTCACCCAATCGGCGTCACCGCCGAGCAGGTCGGGATCGATCTTGCAAAACGCCCTGGGATAAAGGCCCTTTGAAAGGTTGCGTGTGGCTGCATGAACATCTTCCTTTTGTGCCGAAACACCGCGTTGCGAGTACAGAGACATGATGAAGGTATTGCAGCAAAACTAAGACGAAATGCCTTTGGGTTTGCCGCACTATTTGCCGGGCGCTAAGCGGTTGCATCGCGGGTGCGTGCTGCGGCCGGGAGGATCCTATTGTTCCGGTAAAGCAAATCGCCGGAAGCCCGGCAGACCATTAACTTCGCGGCCATGCAGGTGCATTACAATCTGGAGGGCTTGCCGCGGTTCCGAAATGCGGTGGTGACGATCGGTACCTTCGACGGCGTACATACGGGCCACCAGCAGATCCTCGCTGCGCTCCGGCAGGAAGCAGCAAGCACCGGCGGCGAAACGGTGGTCATCACCTTTGATCCGCACCCACGCACGATTGTACAGACCGACGCTTCGCTTGAGCTGCTGACAACGCTCCCGGAGAAAGCCGGCCTGCTCGAAGCCCATGGCATCGATCACCTGGTGGTAGTTCCTTTTACCCCTGACTTTGCCGCCCAGGATGCGGAGCAATATATTTCCGATTTCCTGGTGCGTCGCTTTCAGCCGCATACCCTCATCATCGGCTACGACCACCGCTTCGGCAAAGGCCGGGCGGGTGGCTACGAGCTGCTGGAGCAGTTGCAACACCAGTATGGATACCGCCTTATCGAGATCCCACGGCAGGTGCTGCATTCCATTGCTATTTCAAGCACTAAGATCCGCACGGCATTGAAGCAGAGCGACGTGGCAACTGCCAACGAGCTGCTGGGCTATCCCTTCTTTTTTGAAGGCCTGGTGATTCCCGGCGATAAGCTCGGGCGCACCATCGGCTACCCGACCGCCAACCTGCAGTATACCAGCAGCGACAAGATCCGGCTTGGTGAAGGTGTTTTTGCAGCCCGGGCAATACACGAAGGGCGTACCCTCGGGGGCATGCTGAGCATCGGCAAGCGCCCGACGCTGAATGACGTTGTAGAGCGCGTGGAGATCAACCTTTTTGACTTCCAGGAAGAAATCTACGACCAGGTCATCCGCGTGGAAGTGCTCAGCTACCTGCGCGGGCAGGAGAAGTACAGCTCTTTAGACGCGCTGAAAGAACAGCTCCACAGGGATAAGGAAGACTCGTTGCGGATCTTGAGCTCCTGGAAGGAGCACAAGATGGGTGTTTAATCCATCATCATTTTCACCACCAGTTCCTTCAGCAATTCACCATCGTCGGTGCCGGCATCGTCTACACCAACGCTTTTCAGGTTGTATTGATGCAGCAGCAGGATATTCTTTTCTACTGATTGCGGGGAATAGATGCGCGCTGCCTGCTGGTATTCGCGCAACTTCCATTCGTTGATTCCCGACGCCGCGGCCAATGATTTGTTGTCGGTACCGCCCGGCGCGCTGTGTAGTACCAGCAGCTTGCTGAAGAAGCCGTACAGCGAGGGAAAAACAAGCGGCAGCGGGGCAGCCTTCGGGTTATGGGCGAAGTAGGTTACGATCCGCATTGCCTTGTAATAGTCGCGGCGTGCCAGCGCATCCTGCAACTCGAAAACGTTGTATTCCTTGCTGATGCCGACAAACTGCTCGATGTCGTCTTCGGTAATATTATTGCGCCCGGCCAGGTTGAGCGCCATCTTATCGATCTCGTTGCTGATGCGGCTCAGGTCGTTGCCAATGTGATCGATGAGCAGCTCGCGGGCTTTCGGGGTGATGGAGAAACCCTTGCTCCGCACCTGCTCGTCGGTCCACGCGGGCAATTCGTTGTCGTAAAGTTTTTTGGTGGTCAGCAATACGCTTTTTTCTTTCAGCATCTTGGCCAGCTTGGTGCGGCCGTCGAGCTTTTTGCCTTTATACGCAACAAACAGCAGGGTCGACGGCAGCGGCTTTTCGATATAGCCTTCGAGCTTGTCGATGTCGCGCATCGCCTGTGCTTCTTTGAGCAATACCACCTGTCGCTCCGAGAACATCGGGTAGCGCCGGCAGGCGTTGACCACCGACGCCCAATCGGCATCGCGGCCGTAAAAAACCGTTTTGTTAAACCCGGCTTCGGCCTCCGAAAGGATGTGGTGCTCCGCGAAATCGATCACCTGGTCGATGAAAAAATCCTCGTCACCTTCGAGCCAATACACTGGCCTGGTTTTTCCTTTTTTGATATCGGCAATGATCTGGTCCGCTTTCATTTTATTAAGACATTGAGATGCAACTCTTTAACTTTTCTGGCATGGTTTTGTATTACGTGTGCGAAATTCGCAACACACTTAACCTACAAAACCAGATTTCTTAACTTAAATCGATTCACGATGGCGAACACGAATTATCCCTCCGCTAACGAACCGCAGCAGAACCGTACGACAGGCACGACGACTACTACGAGCTCTTCGAGTAACAAGGTCAAAAATATAGCGATTGTGGCATTGGCCGCTGCTATATTAGGTTCCTGGGCGTATTTTCTGAAAGACAGCAACGAGAACAAGGAAACCATCGCTACAACACAGGTGCAGGCCAATAACGCCATGAGCGCCCGTGACTCCGTGCAGCTGCTGTACAACGAAGCCGCTGTGCGTCTCGACTCGCTCACCGGCCAGAACAATTCCCTCCAGGGCCAGGTGACTTCGAGCAACAGCGAGATCTCGAAGCTGCGTCGCGAAATTGAATCCATTGTGAGCAAGCGCAACGCCACTTCTGCCGAACTGCGCCACGCCCGCTCGCTCATTGCTACCCTGAACAACAAGATTGGCAACCTCGAAGCTGAAGTAGCCCGCCTCAACGGTGAAAACCAGGAACTCGCGGCTAACAACAACCAGCTGAAAGAAGAGCGCACCGTGCTGCAGTCGAACCTGCAGACAACCACTGCCGAAAAAGAAGAGCTCGCCCAGACCGTGGACGTAGCGTCGACTTTCTCTGCATCGAACATCCAGATCCATCCCATTGACGAGAAGCGCAATGGCAAGGAAAAAGAAACCACCACTGCCCGCCGCGTCAATAAGCTGGTGATCACCTTCGACGTGGAGAACCGCGTTGCCCGCTCCGGCCCTGCCGACCTGTATGTAGTGGTAACTGGTCCTGACGGCCAGGTGGTGAATGATCCCGCCCTCGGTTCCGGCACACTGACTACCCGCAACGATGGCGACCGCCCCTTCAGCTTCAAAACCACGGTTGACTACGAACAAGGCACCCGCAAGAACGTAAGCGTTCCCCTGCGTCGCCCCGAGTTCAAGACCGGCGATTACAAGATCGAAGTGTACCAGAACGGCTTCAAGATCGCCGAAGGTACCCGCTCGCTGAAGAAAGGTGGCCTCTTCGGTTAATTAACGACAACTCACTACTCCTCATAAGGCCTGCTCTTTTTAGGGCGGGCCTTCTTGTTAACTGGCAAGTCGGTCTATTGCTTAATCGGTAAGGCGGCTTGGTGGTTACTTGGTTCTTTAATTACCGGCCCTCCTTGCAGGGGACGTTTCAATAGCCCGCAAAAGCTGCTCTCATAAGCCGTTCGCATGCGTTATTTATCTCGTAGCCCGCAAGGGGTCGGGTCACCAGAGGCTGCCGGATCGTACTCTGCCTGACGATATCCTAAAAAGTAAAGCCTCCCGGTTGGGAGGCTTTACTTTTATCAGCAATGATCTCTTAGAAGATGTTGTAGCCGAAGGAGGCGTAGTACAGTCCACCAACAGCCGGCGAGCCATAGCCCGAGCGGTAGTAATGGTTGGTCAGGTTGGTAGCGCCGATACGGAAGATGGACTTCGTGTTGGGCATGCGGTAGGAAACCTGCGCGTCTACCGTGCTGAACGCAGGCAGTGTGCCGGTTACGAAAGTACCCTCGTAGAAGTTTTCATCCTGCCACTTCCAGACAATGTTGAAGCCGAAGCCTCTGCCTACATTCTCGTTGCGGATACCGAGGTTGGTACGGTAGCGGGGCGAGTTGAAGTAGGTAATGGTGCCTTCCGGAACATTATCGAGTTTGTCGGAGAACACGTTGCCGTAAATGTTGAAGCCGCGGTAGAAGTTCCACTCAGCAGAAACACCCCAGCCGTATGCATTCACATTCTGTGTAGCATTCTGCGCATAGGAGATGGCGCGCGAAGAGTCGGGGTTCAGCGCACCGGCGGAAGAAGAGGTCTGGGTCTGCACGAGTGCCACGCGGCCCAGGAAGTCTTTGTACTGGCTGTAGTAACCGTACGCATCGAAGAACAGCTTGCGGCCTACAATGCCTTTGTAACCGACCTCATAAGAGGTTACGCTTTCAGGCTTCAAGGCGCGGGTGCTGTACTCCTGGAGCAGTGCGGCGTTGCCGGTGGCACGGGCGGCGGTCACCGACTCGGCTGTGAAAGCAGCCTGGTAGCCGGCTTTGCCTTGCTCGAGGTTATAGGCCGAAATGAAGGAGGGCAGCGCACCGATCAGCAGCGCCGAACCTGTATTCAGGTTGATGTATTGATCCTGGTTGGTGGGGAAACGGTAAGCCTGCTGGTAGGAAAGACGGACGTTGTTGTCTTTCGCAACCTTCAGAACCGCCGTTATGCGAGGCGTAAAGCGACCATCGAAATTGGTGTGCTTATCGTAGCGACCGGCAGCGGTGATGGTGAGGAAGTCGCGAAGGAAAGCCTTCTTCAGCTGCAGGTAACCGCCGATCTCTGACGGCTTCAGCGTACCGGCGCTGTCCGCGAAAAGCGTACCCTGCGAGTTCAGTACGTATTGCTTGTACTGCACACCGGCAATCACGCCGACCGTCTCATCGAAGCCGGCCATTTTGGAGAGGTTCACCTGTCCTTCGCCGGCCCACAGATCGGAGCGGTCGAGGAAGCGGGCGCCGTTCACCTGGGGATCACGGCCAAGCGATGCGTTCATCACCGCGTTCTTCAGGTTTTCAAATTCCGGTGTTCCGGGCATCGGCATGCCGGCGTCGGCAACGCTGCGGGCGGCATTGTGCGCCTGGGCGTTGGAAGCGCCGTTATAGCGGTTCAGGGCATAGGCAACGGCATACTGGGGATACCATGCAGTGCGGCTCGGCTTGAAGCGCTCGTTCATGATACGGCCAACGGCAGTACCTACATACGAGTTACCTGCGTTTTCCTGCGTAGTATAGCCACGAACGAACCAGTTGCGCGCACGTACTTCGAGTTTGTGCTGCGACATCTTCAGGTCTTTCAGCGAGTAGCGGTCGGCACCGGTATATACGGTTGTGCCCGTACCAAAGATCGAGGTGATCGAAGCTTCGATACCCGGTGTGATCTTGTAGTGCAGGCCGGCAGAGCCCTTGAAGTTGATCGTGTTATAATCTACGAGATCGCGCTCCTTGTAACCGGTACGCGATACGAGCTGGCTGGGATTGCTGCCGTTACGGTTGGTGATATAGAGCGGGATGAATTGCGCCAGCGTTGAGCGGATGGGCGCAAAAGCGGGGTTGCTGAGGAAGGTGTTCAGCTGCGTCGGGGTAGCGGTCGGGAAGAGCCCAAGAAACTGCTGGGCGATCAGGTTGGCATTGACACCGGATCCGGCCAGACCGCGACGGATCGCGTCTTCCACACCGAAGGTTACCTGCTGGAGATTGGCGTTTGTTTCGTCGCCATAAACGTTTACACCGTCGTAGCCCGGGTCGGAGCTGCGGTTACCGGCGACAACACGGCTGGCAACGCTCGTGCGCAGCACATTGTCCTCGTCATACGCACCCCAGTCGTTGGCTTTAACAAACTGGGCAGAAACTTTAAACCCGATCTTTTCCTTCCAGGCCTTTCCGTAACGGAAAGACCAGTCGTAGTAAGGCGAGGGCTTCTGGTTGGGATCCTGCAGGTGCATGATACCCTGCTTCACCTGGGCGCTCAGGCCCTGGAATTTGAAGGGACTCTTTGTATTGATCAGGAGTGTGCCGTTGATGCCACCCGACCCATACAGGGCCGAAGAAGCGCCGGCGAGCAGCTCGATGTTATCGATGTCCAGGTCGGAGGGCCCGATTACGGAACCAACCGAGAAGTTCAGGCCGGGGGCCTGGTTGTCCATGCCGTCGATCAGCTGGTTCATGCGGATATTACCGCTCGAAATGAACCCGCGGGTCGTTACCGTGCGGAAGGTGAGTGATGCAGTATGCATATCCACACCCTTCAGGTTGTTGAGGGATTCGTAAAGGCTCGGGGCAGGCACGTTGCGCAGGGTGATGGAGTTCATCTTCTCAACCGTCACTGGTGTTTCGAGGATGCGCTCGGGAGCGCGGGTAGCCGATACAACCACTTCCTGGCCCAGCATCGAGCTGGGTGCGATGTTGATATTAGCCACGTCGGCTGCGCTGTTAACCGTGATCTCGCGGCTTTCAAAACCAACGGAGCTCACCACCAGCGTTACCGGCAGCTTGTTTACCGTCAGGCGGAAGTTACCGTTGTCGTCGGTGTAGGCGCCCTGGGCACCATTCTTTACTGTGATCGATACAGCGGGGACGTTTTCCTTGGAACTGGTGTTCTGTACTTTACCGGTCAATGTGACGTTTTGTGCGGCTACCGAGAACGATAGCATCACACCGGCAAGCAAAGCGGAGGATGCGCGCAAGCTTTTTCTCATATTGTTTTGATTTAGTTTTGGAACCAACATACGTTGCTTCTCAGGTGTCGCCCGGCTTCGGCTCGAAGCCTTTGACACCCATACTATTTGTGCGGAAAAATACAGATTCGCACGAAGGTGTTAAAATTTTTATTTCCACCACAAAGCGCTCCGGGTGTATAATAATGCACGGCGCGTACCCTTTCCCGTTGGTACTTTCGGGGCATGGCTCCGCATACCTTTCCCAACCAGACCGGCTTCTACCGCGGCAAAGTGCGCGACGTGTATTTCATCGGCGAAACACAGCTCGTGATGATCGCCTCCGACCGCATCTCCGCCTTCGACGTGATCCTCCCCCGCCCTGTTCCCTTCAAAGGGCAGGTACTAAACCAGCTCGCGGCATATATGCTTGGGCAGACGCGTGCGATTTGTCCGAACTGGCTCGATGCGACGCCCGCCCCCAATGCGGCAGTGGGCAGACGCTGTACGCCGTTCAGGATAGAGGTGGTCGTGCGCGGCAACGTTTGCGGCCATGCCTGGCGTACCTACAATAGTGGTGGCCGCGTTCTTTGCGGTGTGCTGATGCCCGACGGGCTGAAGGAAAATGACTTTTTCCCGCAGCCGCTGATCACGCCTTCCACCAAAGCCAGCGAAGGCCACGATGAGGACATCACCGAAAAAGAGCTGCTGGAGCAAGGCCTCGCAACCAGGGAAGAATGGGAACAGATCAAAGCATACGCGCTGGCGCTATTCGCCCGGGGCAATGAGCTGGCCCGCCGCCAGGGGCTGATACTCGCTGATACGAAGTATGAATTCGGAACCTACGGGGGCGCCATCACCCTTATGGACGAAATCCACACGCCGGATTCATCCCGCTATTTCTACGCCGACGGCTTTGAAGAGCGCCAGCAGCGTGGTGAGAAGCAAAAGCAGCTAAGCAAGGAGTTTGTGCGTGAATGGCTGATCCAGAATGAATTCATGGGCAAGGAAGGGCAGACGGCACCGGAGATGACCGACGAATGGGTGCGTGAAATTTCGCAACGCTATATCGAGCTGTTTGAAAAAGTAACCGGCGAGGCGTTCCGCCCGGAAGCACTCCCCGAGGCAGAAACTTTTTCGCGCATCGAAAAGGCACTTGCGGGCAAATAGCCGGACAACGAAACGGGTTGCCTGGCACCTTGAAACTATCATTTCAAAATACAAAGAATGCCTGTCCCTCGGCATCCCGAAGGAGCCGCACCGGGATGTCGAAAACGTCGCCGATAATTTCGGGGTCCGTCAGTTCTGTTTTGGGAAGGTCATAGCGAACCTTGCCGGATTTAATAAAAAGGATGCGGTCGGCAAAGCGGAGTGCCAGGTTGAGATCGTGCAGTACCGCAATCACCGTATTACCATCGAGACATAATTTACGGGCGGTCTGCAACAGGCTGTGCTGGTACCGCAGGTCGAGGTGCGACACCGGTTCGTCGAGTAACAGCAGTTTCCCCCGGGCCTCGCTCCCTCCCAGTTGCGCCAGCACCCGGCTCATCTGCACTTTCTGTGCTTCCCCACCCGACAAGGTGTTGTAGTCACGACCGGTAAAGGCTTCCATCTGCATCGCTTCCAGGCATTCGCGGATCAGCTTTTCTTCTTCAGCCGCCGGGCGGGTGCCGGCATACGGATAGCGACCCAGGGCCACCACTTCCTGCACGGTGATGGGGAACTGAAGCGCGTAGTGTTGCGACAGTACCGCGCGCTGCCGTGCCCATTCGGCTCGCGCAAAGCCCATGACCGGCTCGTTATGCCAGTACACAGCGCCGGTGGCCGGCTTCAGCTCGCCGGCAAGCAATTGGAGCAAGGTTGATTTGCCCGCCCCATTCGGTCCCATGATCACATGAAAGCGCCCGGGTTCGAAGGTGAGCGAGCAAGGCTGTAACAGTGTTGTAGCCCCTACTTTGTAGGAAACCGAGCGTGCGTCAAGCATAGAAACCTCCTTTTTGCCCGCTGCGGCGGATGCGGTGGAGCAGGTAAAGAAAGAGGGGCGCGCCGATAAACGCGGTTACGATCCCGATCGGCATTTCGGCCGGTGCGATCACCACGCGGCAAACCATATCGGTTGCGAGCAGCACCGAAGCCCCGAGCAGGGCCGAGCCCGCAACCAGGTGGCGGTTGTCGGAGCCCTTCAGCAGGCGCAGCAGGTGCGGCACGATCAGGCCCACGAAACTGATTACGCCCACCATGGAGGTGGCAACGGCCACCAGCAGGGCATTGACCAGCAGCACCGAGATCTTGAGCCGCTCCGTACGCACACCGAGGTAGCGCGCTTCGGCGTCACCAAGCTGCAGCACGTTCAGCGGGCTGGCGAGGCGCAGCGCCAGCAAAATACCGGATACCGTAGAAATACAGACAATGCCCACCATCTTCCAGCTGGCTACGGATAAGGTGCCGAGGCTCCAGAAGGTAATGGAACGTGCCTGCGGATCGCGTGCGATGTAGGCGAGGAAACCTGTACCGCCATTTGCCAGCGCGTTCACCGCTATACCGGCAAGAATCATCACCGATATATTCACCCGGTTGACCGCCGACGCGAAATAATAGACCAGCAAGGTTGCCACCATGCCGCCGATAAATGCACAGGCGGGAGCCAACAGGCTTCCCAGGAAGGCGAAGCGCCCGAAGAAGGCGTTCTGCCCGAGCACGATCAACAGCGCCGCGCCAAGCGCGGAACCGGCTGAGGTGCCTACGAGTCCGGGCTCTACGATCGGGTTTCGAAACAGCGATTGCATCAGCGCACCCGATACCGACAGCGCGGCACCCACCAATATGCAAAGCAGGCTTCGCGGCAGGCGGATGCTGAAGAAAAGCGCCTCGTGCAACCCGTTCACCTCGCCCGGGCCGCCCCAGTGATGACGCAGCAGGCCCGGGATCTCGCCAAAAGCGATCGGCACAGCGCCGACCCCTACGGAGACGAAAAACAGCACCAGCAGCAGCAGCGACAGCGCCGCATAGATCTTTTTATAGGACCAGGCCCAGAGCATCAGCGATGTATGATTTCTGCAAGGGCCTGTACGTTTTTGCCGGTGCGTGGTCCAAAGTAAAGCAGGTCATGCTCCTCCACCCGGTAGATCTTGCCGTTCTTCGCCGCGGGTGTCAATGAAAGCCCGGGCAACTCGAGAAACTTCTCGCTGCTGCCAAGGCGGTCGAAACCGAAGTCGGTGGCAAGGATAACGTCGGGTTGCAGCTTCACAATTACCTCGGGGCTCAGGTTGCGGAAGCCGCTTGTGTCGGCCGCCTGCTCGCCACCCGCAAGCTCGATCATCTTTTTGGCGGCGCCACGCGTGCCTATGACGAAATACTGGTTGCGCTGCTGCCCGAAGTGGATCACCAGTACCCGCGGCTTGCCGGGGTATTTTGCCACCTGCTGCGCGGCTGCGGCAAGGTCGGCGTCAAGAACACGATTCAGGCTGTCGGCAACGTTCTCCTTCCCGAATTCTTTGCCCAGGAGACGCAGCACGATCCTGGCACTGTCAATGGAGTTGCCGGCAGGGTACACCTTCACCGGCACTTTCAGGTCCTCCAGTTGGCTCATAACCTCGGCGGGTGCTATGTCGCCCTGATGCACCACCAGTGTCGGATCGAGCGAGGCGATGCCTTCGGCACTCAGGTGCCGGTGGTAACCGACAGTGGTTTTCTTTTTTGCTTCGGCGGGATAGGTGCTGCTCACATCCACGCCCACGATCTTATCGCCTTGCCCGAGTGCAAAAAGGAATTCGGTCAGCTGCTTCGAAACACAAACGATCCGATCTTTCCCGCCTCCCTCCTGCTTCTTGCCGAACCGGTTGCAGGCCATAAGCGTCAGTGCGAATACGCACAGGTAATAGGTTTTACGCATAGTTGAAAAAGCAGCGGCAGTTCGGGTTGAACCGCCGCTGCGTATTGATTAGAAATTGTATTTGAGGGCAATGCTCCCGAACCATTGTGTATCACGTGGTGCCGGAACATACGCGTCGGGAAGCTGGTTAATGAAAACCATCTGGTAGTACTGCGTTCCACCGAGGTTGACAGCGCCAACCGAAGCGTCAAGATCGAAATGCGCACCAACGGAGCGGCGGAAACCAAGCTTCGCATTGATCAGCCCGAACGATTCGGCGCGCACCAGGTTATCACCCGTGAGGTAAATAGCGTCACGGTAGGCGTAGTACGCATTAAAGTAAAGACCTGGCCGGGTTACTATGTCGATACCCGCGTTGAATACGACCGGGGGAAGCCCGGCAACCTTGTTCCCGCTGAAATCAACGGTGCTGTCTTTTTTGTTGTTCTGACCCAATCGGAAACGCATAAAGCGGAAGTCTTCATATTTTCCGTCTGTGTACGTAAAGTTTACAAAGGGAGCCACTTCCTTGAAGAAGCCCGTGGCCGACTGGTAAGCCGCAACGCGAAGGGCTATTTCGATCCCTTTATGGATTTGCTTTCCGCCGTTGGTGACGTAGCTGTATTCCGTAGTTGCAGTAGCCGGGTCATTGTTGAGCGGTACCGCGATCGTGGTCATTTTGTTTGAAAATACAGTGCGGAAGATTGCCACCTCGTAGGTCAGCCGGTCCTGCGCGAGCGCACCCTTGCTTCCTAGTTCAAACTGATCGCCACGTTCGGGCACAAGGCCGGTATTTACCTTGGCGGTAGCCGGGGCGCCGTTTGCAAAAGGCAGGTAGAAATAGGCTGTTGTCGGCGCCTTAAAGCCGCGACTCCAGGAAGCATAGGTGGATATTTTGCCGGCAAAAACCTTATTTACGGCCACCCGCGGCGACCACATGTCTTCATAGGTCTGGCTGTATACATCCGGCACTACCGCATTGCGGCTCGATGCAATAGTGAGTCCGAGCTGCCGGTCATTGAGTTTCAGCCTCAACTGATTCCAGCTAACACCGACGGTAAAGGAAAGATCACCCGGTAAGCCAAGCGTCCAGTCGGTAAAGACGGAATTGGCAGCGGTTTGCGTTGCTACGTTACCCCGAACGGAATCAACGCGGTTATAGGCCAGCGGGTCGCGCCGGTCTGCCCCCATGCGGTAGTCGACTTTCTGGGCACGCTGGTGCAACGACTCGATGCCGGTGAGTCCGCTGAGGGTGGCACGGCCGAGTGCGAAGCGGGTATTGAAAGTAGAACGGGCGCCGAAGTTGACCGGGTTTTTATCGGTCCACCCGCCCGCCGAAGAAGCATCGGTTGCGGCACTGTAGCCAAAGACTGTCGTTGTGTTGCTGAAACGTTCACTGAACACATACGTATGGCCGATCCCGGCACGGACACTCACGATGCGCGAATGAGCGTCATTCTTGATATAATTCGGGTTTCCGCTGTAATCCTCCCGGCGCCACTGTGCCGTGTCCAGTTCGCCGAAACGTTCATCGTAGCTATTCGCAAAGCCCAAAAAAGCTGTGATGGCCTGGCGTGCATTCGGTGTGAAATCTCCGGCAAAGTTCACAAAGTCCTTTCGTGAATGGTTGTGAATAGAAGACCCATCGGACTCCTGGTGCCCGTAATTCAATAGGATCGACGAACGCTCCGAGCCATGCTGAAAGGTTGTGGTGTAGCGCTGCAGCCCGTAATTGCCAAGCAGCACCTGCTGCCCAACCGAAGTTTTGCCAGGCTCGGCTTTCATCGTCCGCAGGTTCACAGCGCCTGCGATCGCCTGGCCGTACAGCGTTCCTGCAGGGCCTTTCACTATTTCGGCGCTGCCCACGGTAGCGAAGTCGATATCGTCGAGCACGGTAATTCCTTCGGCATCGGTAAGCGGGATACCATTGAGGTACATCTTGACACCCTGTATATCGAAATTGCTGCTGGCACCATTGGCGCCACGCACACCCGCACCGTAGCCACGGATGTTGATCACCTGCCCGGATGATACGCCGCGGCGCATCATCTGTACGCCCGGTACATTGGCATTGATGGCGTCGTCGAGAAAAAGGCCGGTACTGCGGCGCAGCTCGCGCGGGGCAAGCTTGGTGATGGCAGCAGGCTGGTAGAGAATCTTCCGGTTGGCCGATGAGGTAACTTCCACCTCTTCGAGCTCTTTCATATCGGGTTTACGGGTAGTATCGGTGTTGGGAACTGTTTGCCCAAAAGAGGCTTGTACGCACGCCACGGTGGCTGCGCTCAAAAGCAGTCGCTTCATAAAGATCGTTTGATAAAAAATGAAAAATGGTCGTTCGGAGCTGTTTCAAACGATCAGGCAAGCGGCGGCGGGTCCGGCACGGAAACGTACGGCGGGTGAAGCCTTTCGCAGCCTTCCGGCGGGTACGCGCAGGAGACGGTTCCGGGCAGCGGAACAGTAACCGGTGCGGGTACCAGGTAGGGTACTGAAAGCAGTTTCTGGAGGCTTTTCGAGGGAAGAGGTTCGTCCTGTTTTTCCTGGTGGTAGCGGGATACGAGCTGCGATTCTTTGTGGTCGGCCACGGCCCGGACGCGTACCGATCCGCCATCGTTGGTCCGCCCGAGCACGTCATAGCGGGTGCCTTTCCACTCAAACTCCTTCCCGCCCTCGAGCCATTGGATAGAAGCGTACGTACGGGCGTCAAAAAGGAAAGTCTCGCTGCCTTCCGGGATACGCCCCTGTCGCAGGCTTTCGCGCATCTCCGCGCGCACCTCTGCCAGCTGTAGCCGGAACAGCAGCGACCGTCCGCCAGTGGCGAGCAGCAGGAGCAGGAAGCATAAAAAAGCAGTCAGGCGGCGCATCGGGTACGCAAGCTAAGAAATATCGAATAACGAATAGCGAATATCGGTTAGGCCGGGCCGCCGGGCGGGCTCAGGCGCTGGCGCAGCCCGCGGCGCGACTTGCTGAAGACGTTACGGCCCTTTTCCACGCCTTTCCGCAGCTCTTTGCGCTCCTCTTCGGGTAGCTGCATGAGTTCCTGGCATTCGGTGCTGCAGCAGCGCTCGTATTGCTCCCGGCACGCATCACACTGGATGAACAGCAGGTGGCAGGATTCGTTGACACAGTTGACGTGCGTATCGGCCGGGACGCCGCACTGGTGGCATTGCGCGATCACTTCGTCTGTGATCCGTTCGCCAAGGCGCTCGTCGAACACGAAGTTCTTCCCGTGAAATTTCTGCTCCAGCCCCAGCTCTTTTACCTGGCGTGCATAGTTGATGATACCGCCCTCGAGGTGGTACACATTGCTGAAGCCCTGGTGCAGCATGTAAGCCGAAGCTTTTTCGCAGCGGATCCCGCCGGTGCAGTACATGATAATATTGCGGTCTTTCTGCTCCTGAAGCATTTCCACCGCCATGGGCAGCTGCTCCCGGAACGTATCGGAAGGCACCTCGATCGCTTTTTCAAAATGCCCCACCTCGAACTCATAGTGATTGCGCATGTCTACCACCACAGTATCCGGATCCTCCAGGAGGCGGTTGAAGCGGGCGGCGTCCACATACTTGCCCCGGTTGGCCATATCGAAGGAAGGATCGCTGATCCCGTCGGCCACGATCTTGTCCTTTACCTTGATCCGCAGTACCCAGAACGACTTGCCGTCGTCGTCCACCGCCACATTGAGGCGAAGGCCATCAAGCGCGGGGATTGAGTAGAGAAAGGCCCGCAGCTCGTCGAAGCGTGACCGGGGTACGCTCACCTGGGCGTTGATACCCTCAGAAGCAACATAGATGCGGCCGAAAACCCGGAGCTGCTCCAGCCCTACGTAAAGGGTGTCGCGGAAGGCCTGCGGGTCTTCGATGTGGAAATAGCAATAAAAGGAGATCGTGGTGCGGGCTTCTGTTTCCGCCAGCATACGGAGCTTCAGCTCCTCGTTGGAGACACGGTTGTGCAGGACAGGCATAGTGGTTTGAAATTTTAAGGACACTCGTCGGGTGAACAAAACTTCTTTCCATTCCGTTGCAGCGGCAGCGCATGAGGAAGCCGCTTTACGGATGGAGCCGCAAAGGTAACCACTTCTGCCGGCTTGAAATGCTAAATCAGCGGTTGAGCAGGAGGATCAGCACGCCCACCAGGAGCAGGATGATGGCTACAACCGGGGCGATAAAGGCCAGGATCAGCACCCCCAGGCCGATGAGGATGTACATCAGCGTACGTGTAGAAATCCCGCTGTCGCGGCCCGTGATCATTCCGGCAATTTTCGCCTTAAAGAAAGACCAGAGCGCACGGCGCTTCATACGGCGGAGCTGCTTTTTGCTGAGCTGTGCCGCGTAAACACTCATAACGAGCGCGGCTGCCAGGAAAGGGGCATTGGTTTGCGGGTGGATAAGGCTTTGGTGGGTTTCGTTGATGGCTTGCATCGCGGTTGAGCTGAGAGACATACGGGCTTGTTTTATTCCGATGGGTGATGGCTGCAAAACTAAGGATCACTGACGAGAAAACAACGAAGTGGAAAGTCCAAGGCGCGGAAATTCCAGATGCTCGACGCCGTTGTCTTCAATCCCGTAAATAAGATCGATACGGAAGATCCGGAAGATGTTCTCGAGGCCTACAAACGGCTCGAGGTAACTTCTGCCCGGAGCATGGTACATCATGTTGGCACCGGCCACCAGGTTCCATTTCAGCTTGCGGACCAGCGGGATCTTATTGGTCAGCAGGCCATTGAAATGATGCTCGAAGAATACCGCCGTGTAGAAACGGCTTGCATTGCTGAAATAATAGGGAGGCACGAGCTGGAACCGGCCCGCATAAGATTCGCTGAATTTGATGGCGTTTCCTTTGAAATGGATATAATCCGGCGTCTGCAGCGAATCGCGGTTGATGAAGCCCCCGAGCTGCACCTGGTAGATCATGCGGCCACCCAGGCGCAGGTTGAGGCTGTGAGCGATGCTGAAATTCCAGCGGCTGTACGACACGTCGCCCCCCAGCACACCGGGCAGCGCCCTGGTAAAAGCCAATCCGAAGACCGGGTAGCGCGATCCAATGCTCACCCGGCGCTGCGGGAACTCAATGTAACGGGTGCCCGGCTGCCAGCGAAGGCCGACCGTTACCAGGAACGCCTGGTGACGGGTGATATTGGTGTCGGCCAGCGGCGTCGGTGCATTGGGCGTAAATTCTACTCCTTCCTTCGACCGGATGGTAAAGTCAGTGCTGTTTTCAAGTGGAATCCGGTCCTGGTATTGCACCCGCGCACTGAAGTTGAAGCCATCCTCAAGCCCTTGTTCATAGTCGGCGCGGAAGTAGCGCGCTTCATAGATCTTCAGCCGGTTGACCTTCGACAACAAGGTTGAAAAGCTGTTGAGAAAGGGGCTTACCGGGTTTTCATTGTTGAACTGGAATACATCGCTGCCGCCCGACAGCGTGATATAGCGATACCGCTTGTTGCTGAAGTTGTAGCTGACGCTGAGGTTGGGGTTCAGGTGCCGGTTACTGAAGCCGTAGCGCAACTCCGGTGTAACGGAAAGGGCACGGCGGGTAAACCCAAAGGAATCAAGTTGTTTGGTATAGGTAGCCCGCGCGTTGATCACCAGTCCCTCCACGGTGTTGTAGCTTACCGTTTCGAGCAACGACGGAACGAACCAGGTTTCGCGGCGCTTTTCACGTGTGAAGCTTTGTCCCGTAAGCACCATTTGCTGCAACGATACCTTGTTGCGGATCCGGTCGAGCGAATCGAGGTATTGCGGGGAGTGCTGCAACTTCTCGATACTGTCTTTACGCCGGTAATCGGTCACCTCATCATCCTGCAGCGCAATGGGACGCGAGCCGCTCCAGTAGTCTTCCGGCTTCTTGTTCGAGCTGTCGGTGTAGCGCAGCACGGTATTGTCGAAGTAGCCTTTCGGAAACTTCGGGTCGAGGTCATAATCGGAATAAACGTTTACAAAGGACCCAAAGGCGTCGAACCCGAATACCTTCACGGCCGGGTACAGCACCTGGTTGCGGAGTACCCATTGCCCGGAAGGCAGCGGCACGTACAGCTGCTGCAGGCGGAGTGTGTCGAGTGTCTGGAGCGCGAATTCCTTCACCATCGTCAGGTCGAGTGAATGGATGCGCCAGTCGTCTTCAACGATGTTGATATAACCCTGGAACAGCGGCTCGTAGCGGCGCTTCGGGATGACGCGGATCCGGTTGATCATCCGCCCGTTCTCGGTAAAGGCACCCTCGTACTTGTATTTGTAGTAGTGAAGCGCGTTATCGGAAATGGGCGAGATAAACCCGCGTGGGTTAAGGCCCGTGCCCACCTGCAGCAAGTTGTCGTAAAGCGTGAAAATGCGGGGCGCGCTGAGCCCGAAGCCGTCGGAGTTGCCGCTCACCTTGGTTGCAATCACCTCCACTTTCACCTTCCGCGGCGGATCCACCGAATACCGCGCTACGGTTTCCGACAGGTAGAGCATCTTTCGTTTCGAAGTATCGCCGTCTTCAAAGTCCACCTTCTGACCCAGGAACTTTTTCGGGAAATCGCGCAGCCGGAATTGTCCCTTTGTATAGACCTGCGTGGAGAACCGCCGCAGCTCGTCGCGGTAAGTAACCCGTTTGCGGATCGCTTCGCGGATGATCGCGTAAGCCGGGTCCTCGCCTTTCTTGATAATTACTTCTCCAAGGGTAAGCTGCTGCTGTTGCAACTGGAAGTGCAGCTCTATGTCTTCCGTTCCAAGGGTGATCGTCTTCTCGGTTTGCTGGTAGCCCACATGCTGGCATACGATGGTATAATCGCCGGGCTGCAGCGCCAGCCGGAAGCGGCCTTCCGCGTTGGCAGTCGCGCCGATGTTTCTTCCTTTTACCTGGATGGTCGCGTACGGTAGCAGGTTGCCCAGCAGGTCGGTAACTTTCCCTGTTACCTTTTGCGCATGAACGGCGGTTGCAGCCAGCAGGCTGAGGAGCAGCAGGATCTTTCGCATATGCAGTTTTATCGGTTGGCCCGGAGGGCGCCGCCGCTGAGTGCTGCAAATCCGCCTACCAGTCCACCAACCAGCGCTGTTACCAGCAAGAGCAGGAAGGACGAAGGCAGGTGCAGCAGCTCAGCGACCTTTCGCGAAAGTAACTGTTCATTTTCGAGGTCGAGCCATAATGCAATGCCGGCCCACAGTAAAAAAATTGCTAAAAATCCCGACAAAAAGCTCCGGGGCAGGCGCTGCGGCAGTGCCACGCCGACCAGGAAAGCCACCACGGCTACGCTCCACCAGGGGAGGTAACGGCCGGCGATGAAGGCAAAAAGCAGGATGAGCAGGATTGAAACCAGGAAACGCATAAGCAGTTTATGAAGGGTTGAAGGTCATGGTCCAGCGAACCCGCGTGTCTTTGGCCTCGGTGGCCTCCATCATCCAGAGCGGGTAGTAGCGGCCACGAGCCCAGTCGTCGGTGAAATTATCGTAATAACGGCTGCCGGGATTACCGCTTTGCCCGCCCGGGTAGATGCCGTAGGCGACCGTTTGGCGCGACAACTGGATCACCTGCCGCCAGCTCGGACCGTGGTATTGCGTGACGGCATTGGGTGTCACCGCACTGCCGCCTACCACCAGTTCGCGGTGCCAGAAAGGTGAGAGCGCATCGCGGAGCAGGTGGCGGATCGCCGCTTTCTTGTGTTTATACCAGGTCAGGTTGTTCTCTTTTTCTTCGGCATGCAGGGATGCGGCAGCACCGGCCCAGGCACGGCGTACCAGCTGGGGCAGCGTCTCTGTTTCGGGCGTGCGGATATCATCGACAAAAACATTCGCGGTGTCACGGAGCAACAGCTCGAGCACCTTCTGATCGTCGGGCCACACTTTCGGTTCACTGACACGCCCCAGTTCATCGCCCACAAACGCGGTCTTCAGCGAATCCCACACGGACCAGAAAATGGTGGCGGCGCGGCCTTCGGCGCGCTCCTGGAAATCCCAGCGCGCAAGTTCATCGTAATAGGTCACATCTTTCGGGTCGACGGCATTCCTGTCGAGGAAGCGGAGCATCAGCGGAACAGCATCTTCCGCAACACTGTTGAAAGTACTTTGCTGGAGCGCCATCATCTGGCCAGGCGTTGCCCGCTGCAGTTGCATCAGCGTGTTATGGATCGTCACGCCGCGTGGGCTGATATAGTTTCCCGGAATGAAATACGGATAGCTGCCATCCGTAGGCCGCTGGTTGGCACTTTGCACAAAGCCTTCCGCGGGGTTAAGCACGTGCGGGTTCTCTTCGTCCGGAATGAAGCCCTGCCAGGCAAAGCTGCTGTCCTCGCCGGGCATCACGAAGAGCCCCTGCCCTTCCCAGCGCGCAGGAAACCTGCCCTGCTGCCAGATAGCGATATCGCCGGACTTGCTGGCGAAAATGACATTCTGCCCCGGCGTTTTCAGTCCGCGGATGGCCTCGCGATACTGATCATAATTCGCTGCACGGTTCAACTTAAAAAAAAGCGCGGGGTCGTTGGATCCTTCCTGCCCGGTCCAGCGCACGGCGATCGCACGATCGTCAGAAACTTCATTGGTGAAGGAAGCATCATAGGACACGGGACCAAATACCGTATATGCCACCGTATCATAAATGGTGGGCGCGCCGGCGACTTTGATGTGTTCTATCTTCAGTTGCGTCGGCGTCCACTGCCCGTTGTACCAGTATTCTTTTTTTGAATTGTCGCGGAAGCGGATTGCATAATAGTCTTTTACATCCCGCATGGCATTGGTTGTTCCGAATGCGATCTCGTCGTTGAAGCCCATGATCACGCTCGGAGCACCCGGGAAGGTGCAGCCGTATACATTCATCGTGGGGGTATGCAGCTGCATTTCAAACCAGATGGAAGGCAGCGTGAGGTTGAGGTGCGGGTCGTTGCAAAGTATGGGCGCTCCCGAGGCGGTGCGGCTGCCGGCTACGGCCCAGTTGTTCGAGCCATTGTTCCGGTCGGGTTTGCCAACGGGCCTTACACGCAGGCTGCTGTCTTGCCTGAAATAAAGGGAGTCGGCCGTGGCCGGCTTTACCGGCACGATACCCGCCGGTGCGAAAGCCGTACCCTGCGGTACGATCGGCTTCGACGAGTCGGACAGGTCGTCGTATAGAGCTTTTATCTGGGAGAGGTCAAAAACCGAACGTTCGTTGGTGAATTCCAGGTCGCGCTCATAAGAGGCAAGGTCTTTTGCCATTGCCTTGCTGAATAGGGCGGTCTTCAGGTTGCTCCAACGCTCAGGGCGGTAGCCGAGCAGCTTGTATTCCACCGGCAGTGCACTGGAAGGAAGCGCATCGATCCAGGCATTGACACCCGCAGTGTAAGCGTCAAAATACTTCTTACTCTCCGTGTCTGCCTCCATGGCTTTCAGCGTTGCCTCGGCACCGGTTACCATTCCAAGCCGGCGCTGGCTGCGGTCATACTTGAGGATGTCGGGATTCTCGCCCAGAATCTCGGAGAGGCGTCCGGCGGCTGCATAGGTTTGGAATTCCATCTGCCAGAGCCGGAACTTCGCATGGAGATAACCCTGCACGTAATAGGCATCTTCTTCGTTATCGGCAAACACGTGGGGCACCAGGCGGTTATCGATATAAACGGTCGTTTTTCCTTTTAGCCCGGGAAGCTTCAGGTTGGCATTGTAATCTTCATTCGCAGGCTCGGCATTCTGCCAGAAGCCTTGCTGCGGGCTCAGGAAGGGCCCTACCTGCGGCACACCCTTCCACTTGTGTTCGAGGGCAAATACAAGCGCGCCCGTGATAACGGCAGAAACAAGAAACGGAACGATTCTCATAAGCAATGAGTTCGGCGACAAGATAATACAATGTGGTAATGTGGTAATTTGATAATGCGGTAATCCTGCCGGTTACCGGCTAAGGCAGGCAATGTTTCGGGGAAACTCCGCCTGAATATTATCACATTACCGCATTACCGCATTCGCTATCCATTCTTTCCTTCCAGCATCGGCACGAAGCTGAATTGCTCGAATACTTCCTCGCTGACGGAGCCATCCGCGTTTTTGGTGAGACGCTTCATGATCTGCACGTCGCCTTCGCCGGTGGGGATTACCATGATTCCACCGGGCTTCAGTTGCTGTACCAGTTTAGGAGGAATGAAGGGAGCGGCGGCCGTGATCAGTACCCGGTCGAAAGGCCCGTAAGTGGGCAGGCCTTCAAAGCCGTCGCCGTAGAAATACTTGATGGAAGGATACTTTCGGAGCCAGGCGATAGTTTTGTTTTCATCGAAAAGCGGCTTCTGGCGCTCGATGGTAAACACCTGGGCGCCGAGCTCCGCCAGCACGCAGGCCTGGTAGGCCGAGCCCGTTCCGATTTCGAGCACCCGCTGGAACGGCTTTACGTCCAGCAGCTGCGACTGGTAGGCCACCGTGTAGGGATGCGAGATCGTCTGGCCGGTAGCAATGGGGAAGGCACGGTCTTCGTAGGCTAATTCCTCGAATGCCGAGTCCAGGAAAAAATGACGGGGAATCTTGTTGATTGCGTCGAGCACGGCTTCACTTTGAATGCCCTTGCCGCGCAGCAGGTCCACGAGCTTCTTACGTAGCCCCATATGGCGGTACGTATCCTCAAACTTCCTCATGGCACAAAGATAACCGCCCCGGATGGGCTTTGCCGGGGCGCCCACACAATATTTTTATACAGTGCTGCAGCAACACCTCCTGCTTGCCTTTGGCTGGGTTTTGTTCGGGTTTTTCCACAGCGTCCTTGCCAGCGGACGCCTCAAACGGGCGCTCTTCGGGCGCATGCCCCGCCTCGCGCCGTACTACCGCGCCGCGTATGTTCTTTTTGCCTTTGCGACACTCGGCGCCCTGCTGTGGTGGCAGCTTCGGATCCCCTCCCCGCTCCTGCTTCCCGCGGGCTGGCGCTTTGCCGGGTATATCCTGGGCGCTGCGGGCGCAATCCTAATGGTCGCCTGCATCAGGAAATACTTTCTCAGCCTGAGCGGGCTCAAAAGTCTTTTCCGTCACGAGGTGGTGGCACCCGAGCTCCGCATCGACGGCGTGCACCGCTATGTGCGGCACCCGCTTTACCTCGGCACCTTTGCTTTCGTATGGGGACTGTTCCTGGTTGTTCCCTATGCTTCGATGGGCATCACGGCTTTTTTCATTCATGCCTACACGGTGTTGGCGATCCCTTTTGAAGAAGCCAAGCTGGTACAGGATTTCGGCGCCGACTATGAACGATACCGCCGGCAGGTACCGCGATTGTGGCCGCGGATACTAAAATAAAAAAAGGCCCGAAGGCCTTTTTGAATGTGGTAGGATGAGCAACGATGCTCTTGGCAGATCTTATACACCAAGATCTTTGGTAATAGCACTGATCTTGCCTTCCAGCCCGCCGTACACTTCGTCGAACTGTTCGGCGGAGGCGAGCGGCGCTTTTACACTGAAGTAGAACTTGATTTTGGGTTCTGTGCCCGAAGGACGCGCCGAGATCTTGCTGCCATCTTCCAGCACGAACTGAAGTACGTTCGACTTCGGCAGGGTGATCGGTGTTGTTTGTCCCGAAGTAAGATCGGTAGCCACCTGCTTCTGGTAGTCGAGCATCTGGGCCACTTTCACGCCGCCGAGCGATTGCGGAGGGTTGCTGCGGTAGCGTTCCATCATGTCGGCGATTTCCTGCTGCCCGTTCATTCCCTTTTTCGTGATCGACACGAGGTGCTCCCGGTAGCAGCCATAGGTAACATAGAGGTCGATGAGCTTCTGGAACAGCGAGCGGCCTTTGTTCTTTTCATAGGCCGCCATCTCGCAAAGAATAGCCACGGCCGACACGGCGTCTTTGTCGCGGATCTCCTGGCCGATCATCAGGCCATAGCTTTCTTCCCCGCCGATGATATAGTTCTCTTTTCCTTCCTTGGCGCGGATGAGCTCCGAGATCCACTTGAAGCCGGTAAGCACGCTGTAGCAGTTTACACTCAGCGCCGCTGCCACCTCATCGATCATATTCGTGGTCACAATGGTCTTTACCACCATATCGTTCGGTTGCTGGAGTCCTTTTTCGCGACGGCTTTCCATCATGTAATTGAAGGCCAGTACAGCGGTCTGGTTGCCATTGAGCAGCACCCAGTTGCCCTTGTGATCCTTCACGCCGACGCCAACGCGGTCGGCGTCGGGGTCGGTGCCGCAGAGGATGTCGGCATCGATTGCCTGCGCTTTTTTCAGCCCGATGCTCATTGCCTCTGATTCTTCCGGGTTGGGATAGACAACCGTCGGGAAATTGCCGTCGGGTGTGGCCTGCTCGTCAACGATGGTGACATTGGTAAAGCCATAGTCGGCCAGCACCTGCGGCACCAGCTTGATGCCCGTCCCGTGGATGGGCGTATATACGATCTTAAGGTCGTGCTGCGCGGCGATGGCTTCGGGATAAACGCTGAGGCCCTTTACCATCTTGCGGTAAGCCTCGTCGATCTCCTTGCCAACGAGCGTGATATTCGCCTCGCCGCCACTCCATTTTACGTCTTCAACAGACGCGATGGCTTCCACTTCGGCGATCACGTTTTTATCGTGCGGGGGTACCAGCTGGCCGCCGTCGTTCCAATAAGCCTTGTAACCGTTGTATTCTTTAGGGTTGTGTGAAGCGGTGCACACCACGCCGCCCTGGCATCCCAGGTGGCGGATGGCAAACGACAGCTCCGGTGTAGGACGCAGCTCTTCGAAGAGAAACACCCTGATATCGTTGGCGCCGAAAACACCGGCGACTGTCTCCGCAAAAAAGCGGCTGTTGTTGCGCGAGTCGTGTGCGATGGCCACTTTTACCTGCTGGCCGGGAAAGCTTTTCTTAAGGTAGTTGGCATATCCCTGTGTAGCCATGCCCACCGTGTATTTGTTCATGCGGTTGGTGCCGATACCCATGATGCCGCGCAGGCCGCCGGTACCGAACTCGAGGTTCCGGTAAAATGCATCGGCGAGGTCGTCGGGATGGTTGGCCTGGAGCTCACGCACCGCGCTTTTCGTTTCTTCATCGAAAGCTCCGTCGAGCCAGTTCTGTACTTTCTGTGCAATTGCTGCATCCATATTGCGTTGATTTTCGTTTATCCGTTATGCAAAGGGCCGGGCAAACCCTGCCGATGCGAATTTACAGGTATGTACATTTGGCCCGTGAAGAAGTTATGTATTGTCATTTTTAGCTTCCTTTTCCTCGGTGCCGCGGCACAGGACACGCCTGCCCTTAAGCCGATCGTCGTGGCCCGGCCGGATAATTTCCGTAAGGCAACCGCAGCCGCGATGGTATCCGCAAAACCGGTAACGGATGGCTTTGGCCGCCGCAAGGTGCTGGTAGATGGAATGGCTGTCGGCATCTACGGTGGTATGCTGGCATGGCTCAATGGCGCCTGGTACAAGGACTACGAGCACAGCGCATTCCACACCTTTAATGATATCGGCGAATGGCAGCAGATGGACAAGGTGGGCCATGCCTGGTCGGTATACTCGATGAGCCATATCGGCTATGGGCTCTGGCGCTGGAGCGGTTACAGCAATAAAAAAGCTACACTGCTGGCAGCCGGCTCGGGCCTGGCTTTCATGCTGGGAGTGGAATACCTCGACGGCCGCTCCGCCGAATGGGGCTGGAGCTGGGGCGACGCGGGCGCAGACCTTTTCGGGGCAGCGCTTTTCGCCACGCAGCAACTGTGCTGGGGCGAGCAAAAGTTCCGGTTGAAATTCTCGGCTCACCCGCGTAGCTATGGTCCCGAGCTGGCCCCGCGTGCCAGGCAGTTATTCGGCAGCAGCCTCCAGAATAAATTGCTCAAGGATTACAATACGCAAACCTATTGGCTTTCTTTCCCGCTTCCGGCAGCCTGGAAACTTCCCAAATGGCTGCGTATTTCCGTTGGCTATGGTGCCGACGGCATGTTTGGCGGCTATGAAAACAGGGACAAGGACGCAAATGGCAATGTTTCATTCAGCCGGCCCGATATTAAGCGATTCCGGCAATGGTACCTGGCGCCGGACATCGACCTGACGCAGATCCCGACGAAAAGTAAACTTTTGCGGAGCGTGTTTTATTCTATCAATATCCTGAAGTTCCCGGCCCCGTCGCTGGAGTTTTCAAACGGGTCCTTCAAGGGACACCTGCTGCATTTTTAGAATGAATTTTTGCGAAGCGACAGCCTCCGGCCGCCATCGCGAACGCAGCAAACTGCGCGACCTAAGAACAGGCCGTAGCCGGCAAGAGCTTCAGGTCGGAACTACTTGCGGATGCTACCACCTTGTACATACAGGATTTGCTTCGCTCCGCCCGCAAAGACGCTGCGCGTCGGCTTCGCGCCCGAGCACTTCGTCCTCTAGTGCAAAAAAGCGCCCGTGACAATAGTTCCGTCCGTCTCTACGGTAATATGCTCCTGCAGCGTAGTGGATACGGAAAGTCCTACAAAATCGGGTTGCACGGCAAACAGCTTGTGCGAACGCTCCACCAGCACGAGGGTCTGGATCTTTTTGGGCTGAAAGGACAGCAGCGGTTTCAACGCATATAGGAGCGTTTTGCCGGTGTTGGACACATCGTCTACCACCAGGATTACTTTACCATCGATACCAGTGGCGCCATCGATGCGCGCGTCGAGCGGGGCCTTTTTATTGATCCGTACGATGCCGGTGGAGACGGGTACCGTAAAGATGGATGACAGCTCCTGCCGTAGCTGGCCGGCCACCACCTCACCATTGCCTTCAATGCCCAGGATGACAATGCCGGTTTCGCCGGTGTTCTGCTCGGCTACTTCGTAGGCCATGCGCCGGATGCGGCGCCGGGCGGCGTCTGCGTCGAGGATCGAATTCTTTGCAACAATATCGGGACCCATCTGTTATTTTTACGCGGTTAAAATACTACACGCATGCAACTTGTGCAGCAAATTTTGTTCGTGATCCTGGCCGCCACCGCGGTTTGGGTGTTCGCCCGCAAGGTGGGTGCCATCCGCCGCAACATCAACCTGGGGCGCGATGAGGAGCTCAAAGACAACCCGGGTGCGCGCTGGCGCAACACACTGCTGATGGCCTTCGGCCAGAAGCGGATGTTCGACAAACCGCTTGTCGGACTGCTGCATTTCCTGGTGTATGCGGGTTTCGTCATCATCAACATCGAGATCCTCGAGATCATCCTCGATGGCATCCTGGGCTCGCACCGCCTCTTTGCACCCACGCTGGGAACTTTCTACACCTTTGTTATCAACTTTTTCGAGATACTCGCTTTTCTCGTGCTGGCTTCCTGCGTCGTTTTCCTGCTGCGCCGCAACGTGGTGCGCGTGAAGCGCCTCAACATGCCTGAGCTTAACGGCTGGCCGCGCAGCGACGCCAACTTCATCCTGAGCTGGGAGATCCTGCTGATGTCGCTCTTCCTCGTTATGAATGCGGCCGACAAAGCCCTGCAACTCCGGGGTTACGGGCATTACGGCGAAGTGCAGACGGCCGACTTCTGGGTATCCGGCATCATCACACCAATATTTGCCGGCTTTAACACCAGCACCCTGGTGGGCGTTGAGCGCAGCGCCTGGTGGCTGCACATCGCGGGCATCTTTGTTTTTCTCAACTACCTCCCCTACTCCAAGCACCTGCATATCATCCTGGCATTTCCCAACACCTATTTCGCCCGCCTGAAGCCGCAGGCCGAGATGACCAATATGCCCGAGATCCAGCAGGAAGTGCTCTATGCCATGCAGCCCGAGCTGGCGCCCACCGGCGATGCCGCCGCAGAAGGCCATAAGCGCTTTGGCGCCAAAGACGTGGCCGACCTGAGCTGGAAGAACCTGCTCGACGCCTATACCTGCACCGAGTGCGGCCGCTGCTCGCAGGCCTGCCCGGCCACGCAAACAGGCAAAAAGCTGTCGCCGCGGAAGATCATGATGGACACCCGCGACCGCATGGAAGAGATCGGTGTTGCCCGCGAGAAGAACGGCGGCACCATCCAGGAAGACGGCAAGACGCTGCTGCACGACTATATCACCACCGAGGAACTCTGGGCCTGCACCTCCTGCCAGGCCTGCGTGCAAGCCTGCCCCGTGCTCATCAACCCGCTGAGCATCATCAACCAGCTGAAACGCTACCTTGCCCTTGAGGAATCGAACCAGCCCTCCGAGTGGAACGGTATGTACAGCAACGTGGAAAACAACTTCGCTCCCTGGAAGTTCAGTCCCGACGACCGCGCCAACTGGGCGTTGGAGCTTAACGAAGAGGGCTCGTAAACTGTGAGCCTTCGATGCACTGCAATAAGAAAGGATGCCTGAGGCATCCTTTCTTATTTATCTGGCGTCAGCGTTCATGGCTTACGGCTTATGGTTTACGATTCATCTGCCGTCGGGCCGTACATACCCGGCACCGGCACGCCCAGCAGGCGCAGGTATACCGACAGCTGCCCGCGGTGGTGCACCAGGTGGTTCATGGCGAAGGTGCGGATAACGGCTACGCGCGGCATGGTGAAAAACACGGCCTCACCGTTGCGCATCGTCCAGGGTTGCATCAGCTGGGCATCGGAGGCAGCTTCCATGGCGGCGATCGATGCGTCTTCGTTCTTCTGCGCAATGGCCACGAGGTCTTCAGTGCTGTTAGGCACAGGCGGGTTGTACTTGAACTCGGCCCAGTTGATCTCGTCGGTGCCGATGGTAAAGGCGGTCCAGTTGACGAGGTCGGCAACGTGGGTGGCCAGGTCGCCAAGCGACATCGACTTCTCATGCGGCTTCCAGCTCCATTTGTCAAAAGGTACGCGCTCCAGCATCTTGCGGGTGGAGGCCGCTTCGTGCTTCAGTTCGGGAAGCAGGGATTGATTGATCATATTGGTGGTTTATAATTGTTGCAGCTCGTCGATCTCGTCCTCGAAGGGCTTTGTATGCTCTTCCGGGTGTTCTACCCAGCGTTCGGCGCCTTTGTTGCGCCACATTTTCCAGACCTGGATCAGCGCCGTGAGCGTAAAGATGCCGCCGATGACCCAGTTGAGCAGGCCCTGCTTGTCCGATATATAGCCGGCAATGGCGGCGCCGCCGAATACGAACACGAAGTTGCCGAACAGCGTGCCCAGCGCGATGCCCGCGATATAGGTGTTATAATGGTCATTGCGGGGCAGCAAGATCTTCTTTGTAAACAGAACCGTGCTCCAGCCAAACCAAAACGGTATCTGCACCGGGTTGACCGCACTCATGAGAAAGCCGAGCAGCAGCGGGTGCAGCGTGTTGCGCAGGTAGGACGGCTCTACCGGCGTGTTGTACTTTGCCGTGTGGGCAGCGGCGCTGAAGCTCGAAATCGCCAGGATCACCACGATCCCAAGCGTCACCCATTCCAGGATCCGGAAAAGCTTTTTCTGCTTGCGTACCCAATCCATCGCCACCAGGGACAGGCGCACATAGATCACCTCCACCAATAGGCAACCCGATGAAAAAAAGAGTCCTGATGCGATGCCCTTGTAGATGGCGATCTGCATGGCCGCCACGTTGAGCGTGCCCAGCGGGAGCGAACCCAAAAAGGAAATGAACATCCCAGTGATGAAGATCCGGAGGAGCTTGGGCATGGCAAGATTTCGTGCGCCCGAAAGTAAGGGATTTAGGGGTTCAAGCGGTTCAGCAGGTACAAGAGGTTCAGGCGGTTGGTTAAATTTTTTCGTCGAGGACTTTGAGCAGGGCGAAATGTTTTTTCGACTGCTGCAGGAAGTTCCAGCCGCGGAGGACGGGCCATACCCTGATCCCGGCCTTGCGGTTGATCTTCGAGATCTCGTACAGCACTTTCCAATGATGCAGGATCTCGCGGTGCGCCTGCCGCAGGGTCATGCTCTGCTGGTACACATGGTTGGGCTCGGCGCCGGAGCCATTGTATTCGAGCAGCAGGAAATTCCGGCCCGCTTTCAGGTCCTCGAGCGAAGCCGCTTTGAGGTCGTAGCGGCCGTAATAGAATTCCTTTGAATAGCCATTGATGCGGTCTACCAGGCGGGTGAGCTCCTCATCGATCTCTGCATGGAGGTTGATGAAAACACCACCGCGGTTCAGGTTGGCGGCATAGGTCAGGAACAGCTTCTCCCCTGCCGGCAGCACGCGCTCCAGGTCGTGCTTCTGCCGCATTTCTTCTACGCGGAAGCGTGCATTGGGATGGCGCTCCACAAGTTCGAGCAGGCTTGACCTGCCATCGCCCGTGACGCTCATCGGCTCTTTTTGCAGGAAGCCCGTGATAACGCCCCGCTCCCGCCCGGGGTAACGATAATAAAATATGCTGTACTCCACCGGGTAGGGAATAAGGGCCTGCACGAGATAATCCACCGGCATCTGCGCGTGGTAGGCCTCCAGGTCTTCCCAGCCCGCGATCTTCCGGAACAGGATGCCAGCCATACCCACATCGGGCTTGACAATACAGGGAAACGAAATGCCACCGGCCTCCACCAATGCCCGCACTTCGGCAAACGGGATCCGCGGTGCGACGTAAACGGTGTCGGGGAAAGAGCCCGGCGGCAGCTGCTCATACATTTCCTTCTTGCTCTCACCCTCGAAGCCGCCAAACGTAAGCGTGGGATTCGACGGCGTAAAAAACCAGGGCGATCCCGATTTGATACAATACCAGGCCCACATCGGGGTGATGTTGAGGTAGCGCAGCCAGAAGGGCCACTGCTCCCAGTTACGAATGCGGGTAAGGAATCTGCTCATAGTCCGGCCGGCAAATGTAGCGCAGAGAAAGAGTAAATTGGTCTATTGGTTAATTGGTAAGGGCCTTCGCCTTTACACGCTTCCAATTACCGAAGGCTCCCAACCAAAGTGGCCAGCCACGATTCTGCCGTTAAACAATTCTACCACGTAACATCTTACTTATTATTTTTGACCGGCAATAATTTAATCGCGAAGGTTTGTTTCGCGCCGCTTGCGCAAATCAGACATCCGACATCATCAAATTCTCTCTATGCAGGTTCGTACCATGGCCGAAATGGCCGCCGCCGGTGAAAGTCCCGAAGTGCTGTTCTGGGTAGGCTGTGCCGGCTCTTTCGATGCACGTGCGCAAAAGATCACCAAGGCCTTTGCCACCATCCTGCACAAGGTGGGTGTTTCCTTCGCCATCCTCGGCCCCGAAGAAGTATGTACCGGCGACCCGGCACGCCGCGCGGGCAACGAGTTCCTCTTCCAGATGATGGCTTACCAGAACATCCAGACCCTCAACAACTACAACGTAAAGAAGATCGTGACGGCCTGTCCTCACTGCTTCAATATTTTCAAGAACGAATACCCCGTGCTGGGCGGCACCTACGAAGTGGTGCACCACACTACTTACCTCAACGAGCTCATTCAGCAGGGCAAGATCCGGATGAAGGAAGGCGAATCCTTCAAAGGGCGCAAGATCACTTACCACGACTCCTGCTACCTCGGGCGCGGCAACGACATCTACGAGGCGCCCCGCCAGGTGCTGGAAGCTCTCGACGCCGAGCTGGTGGAGATGAAACGCTGCCGCAAAAACGGCCTTTGCTGCGGTGCCGGCGGCGCGCAGATGTTCAAGGAGGAAGAGCCGGGCACCACCCGCATCAACCTCGAGCGTTCCACTGAAGCCATCGAAACCGGCGCCAACATCGTAGCGGCGGCCTGCCCCTTCTGCAACACCATGCTCACCGACGGCGTTAAGAACGCTGAAAAAGAAGAATCGGTGCAGGTGCTGGATGTGGCCGAGCTCGTGGCCCGCAGTATGGCGTAGGGGGAAATTTTCCGATCGCGGATGTCGGATGTCTGACTTGGTTTGGCAGCAGGCCCATTTGCGACATTGCCAGTCCGGTATATTTTCATTCCATGGAAGAGCAACGCAACCGCGTCGGTATTTTTTTCACGCATTTCCTGAGGCACTTTGTCGCAATCCTGCTGCTCTTGGTAGCCATGCGGTATGTTACCGGTGGCTGGCAGGAAGAACAGGATCACTCCCGTGCGCTGCTACGCTATACGGTGATCGCGACTTTTATGGGCCTGGTGCAGACTTTCACCCGGAAAAAGGAGAAATCCAACGGTGCGGTTTCCGAAGGCGAGGCCGACGAGCTGGCGGGGCGCACGCTCAAATGGTACTGGCGCCACGCGTTGTTCTTCTATCTCTTCTGCCTGGCCCTCGGCGCCGTGCTCCTCATTGTCGGTCTCGTGATCATTCATTTTATCCTGGGCAAGGGCTTTCCGTTTTTCCTTATGTTGGAAAGACTGGCGCTGGTACTTCTTCCGGCCGGCATTCTGTATTCCGTCAGTAAATTTGTTGCCGACCGCAACCGCTTGCGCCGCTTTCGGAAAGAACATTTCTAAAGAGTTCGGATGATGCAGAAAAGGTTCGCCCATACGCAAAAAAGCGTGCCCACCGGTATTACCCGGCGGTCCGACCGCTCCATCAGGCGTGCCGGCTACACGATGATTGGCGGCATCCTGCTTTCGCTGTGCTATTACTGGTTCCTGGAGCCGATGCAATTCGGCGGCAACGCCACCTACAAGCTGCTGGCCAACTATATCCCGGTAGGGCTCGGTATCGCGCTCGTGTTTACCTGGCTGCGCCCCGAAGTGGCGGAGGTTTTTACCAGTACCAAGGTGGTGCTGCGCGATAAGCTCTTTTTCGTGCTGCTGCTGGTGGTGATCGGCAGCGTGGGTGGTTACACTACCGTGGGGCTCCTGTTCCGCATTGTATGGGACCGCGTTAATGCCGCCTACGGCGCGCGGCAGCCATTGGAGCACGACCTGGCAGAGGTACGATCCGTCAGCACCAGCAGGGGCTCCGGTATTCACATCATTGCCAAAGGATACAGCGCCACCATCGATGCCACTTACGAAGAGCTCAAGGCCAAGCAAACCCGCGACTCCAACCGTTACCTCGCCGACCTTTCCCTGCGCCGCGGCCTCCTCGGCACCTGGCTCATTAAAGACTGGAAATTGGTAGACAAACCCTGAGACCCGTGAGAAAAAAAATAACACGATCGCAATGATGGCTTCGGATCAATCCGAAAAACAGGCCTTACGGATAGAATCTACCCTCAGATCCGAGATCCAGAGATCCGAGATCAAAAGATTCCCCATCCTACCTTTGCGCCATGACGCTTGATTTCCAGCAATACCTGCCCGATAATTTCGCCCCCGACAGCCGTGTATGGATCTACCAGAGCAACCGACTTCTTTTTATGAGCGAGGCCCTCGCGCTGGAGCCGCTGCTGGAAGATTTTGTGAAAGCCTGGCGCTCACACGGCGCACAGGTGAGCGCCTGGGGCAACCTGCTCTTCGGGCAGTTCCTGGTGCTCATGGCCGACGAGCGCGCCGCCGGCGTATCGGGCTGCAGCACCGATTCGTCGGTGCGTTTTGTAAAAGAGATGGGCGAGAAATTCAAGGTCGACTTCTTCAACCGTACCCACCTCGCCTTTTTTGTAAAGGAGCGCATCCAGACCATCCCGATGGCGCAGGTGCAGCCGGCGCTTAACGGCGGGCTTATCACACCCGACACGCTGTATTTCAACAATACCGTCGGCACCAAGGCCGAAATGGAGTCCAAATGGATCATCCCGGTAAAAGACAGCTGGCTGGCGGGACGCTACCAGATCAACCCGGCGTGATCCTGTGACCTTTAATGCGGTGAGACGGCCGCAAGCGCCCTCGGATCACGAAGACACAACGGCACGACGGCACAACGTTTTTTTGAACGGGACGCAAGCGTCCCGTTTTTTCATTTCTTGCTGGCGAAACCATTTCATCCGCCGCGCCGTCGCGAAAAAGCGGACCGCAGATCTGACCCGGTGATTGTTTGCCTGGTTATACCCTACAAACGAGCATCTCATTTTCGACCCGCCCCTGTCTATCAGGTCAGGAGCACTTCCAATCGCAAATTTAGAACTACATCAGCCGGAGGGAAGGCTCAAATCCTAAAACCGGAGCTTTTGTGTGCGCTGAAAACCTTCAAATCATGTATTTGAAGCTGCTTCGCGTGGAATAGAGCGCCAAATTCGGAATTTGGCGCTTTACCGCGCGCAAGAAATTCCCAAATTGGAAATTTGAAGGTTCGGATAGGAAGCGAACCCATACCCAAAATGTGTCTATTTCACCTTTTTTCTCCACACTCGGCCTGGATTGTTCGCTCTACGGTTTGTTTTTTCCCACGGAACACGTCCAACATTCAAAAAAACACCCGGAATCTCCCACGCCAAAAGCAAAGTTTGGTTTAACGCAAAAATCTGCCACTTTGTCACACAATCCGGCTTGAGGCGTTATCTTTGTGCCCTATTTTTTGCGTTATGCTGGAATTGACCGAGAAAGTGATCGATGAAACGCGCCAGGGCGAGGCTTTTGCCCCCTCCGCCATCGAAGCCGTGGGCGCCAAGCGCCATTTTTATATCGAAAGCTATGGCTGCCAGATGAACTTTTCCGATTCCGAGATCGTAGCCTCGATCCTGGCGGAAGACGGCTTTGGCGCCACCCGCAACTTCGAGGAGGCCGATCTGATCCTCCTGAATACCTGCTCCATCCGCGAAAAGGCGGAGCAGACGGTGCGCAAGCGCCTCACCGAGTTCCGCAAGCTGAAGCAGTCCCGCCCGGGAATGCTGGTGGGCGTGCTGGGCTGTATGGCGGAGCGCCTCAAGAGCAAATTCCTGGAAGAGGAAAAGCTGGTAGACCTGGTGGTGGGCCCCGACGCCTACCGCACCCTGCCCCAGCTGATCTCGGAGGCCGACGGCGGGCAGAAGGCCGTCAACGTGCTCCTGAGCCGCGAAGAGACCTATGCCGACATCGCGCCGGTGCGCTTAAACTCCAACGGAATAACGGCCTTCGTATCCATCATGCGTGGCTGCAACAATATGTGCTCCTTCTGCGTGGTGCCCTTTACCCGCGGCCGCGAGCGTTCGCGCGACAACGTTTCCATCGTCAATGAGTGCCGCTCGCTCTTCGAAGGCGGCTACCGCGAGGTGACGCTGCTGGGCCAGAACGTTGACTCTTACTATTATACTGCCGACGGTGCGGAGCCGGTCAACTTTGCACAGCTGCTGGAGCAGGTGGCCCTCGTGTCGCCGCTGCTGCGGGTGCGCTTTGCCACCTCGCATCCCAAAGACATCACCGACGATGTGCTGCACACGATGGCCAAGTACGAAAACATCTGCAAGTACATCCACCTGCCGCTGCAAAGCGGCTCCACGCGCGTGCTGCAGCTGATGAACCGCACCTATACCCGCGAGTGGTACCAGGCCAAGGTAGACCGCATCAAGGAAATCATGCCCGACTGCGCGCTGTCGAGCGACGTCATCGCCGGCTTCTGCACCGAAACGGAAGAAGAGCACCGGGAGACGCTGTCGATGATGGAGCACGCGAAGTACGAGATGAGCTATATGTTCTTTTACAGCGAGCGCCCCGGCACCCTGGCGCAGCGCCGCTACAAGGATGATATCCCCGAAGACGTGAAGAAACGTCGCCTCACGGAGATCGTAAACCTGCAGAACCGTCTCTCGCTCGAAAGCAACCGGAAAGACCTCGGCAAGACTTATAAAGTACTCATCGAATCCACCTCCCGCCGCTCGGAAAGCGACTGGATGGGACGGAACTCGCAGAATAAAGTCATCGTATTTGCCAAGAACGGACAAGACCTTAAGCCCGGCGATTATGTAAACGTGACCGTGCAGGAATGCACCAAGGCCACGCTGCTCGGAAGCATCGTATAAATACAACTCATGGATCAGCAATCGATCAAAAACAGGTTCGGCATTATCGGCAACTCTCCCGCCCTCAACTACGCGCTCCAGGTAGCCACCCAGGTGGCCAACACCGACCTCACGGTGCTGATCAACGGGGAGAGCGGCGTGGGCAAGGAAGCCTTTTCGCACATCATTCATTCTCTTTCGGGGCGCAAGCACAACCCGTTTATCGCGGTCAACTGCGGCGCCATCCCCGAAGGCACCATCGACTCGGAATTGTTCGGCCATGAAAAAGGCTCTTTCACCGGAGCGGTCGACAGCCGCAAGGGTTATTTCGAAACGGTGAACGGCGGCACCATCTTCCTCGACGAAATCGGCGAGATGCCCCTCGGCACCCAGGCGCGCCTGCTGCGCGTGCTGGAGACGGGGGAGTTTATCCGCGTGGGTTCTTCGAAGGTGCAGAAGACGGATGTGCGTGTGATTGCCGCCACCAACCGCGACCTGCTGCAGCAGGTGCAGGCCGGCAAGTTCCGCGAAGACCTGTACTATCGCCTTAACACCGTTCCCATCCGCGTGCCGGCCCTCCGCGACCGCAAGGAAGACATCCCGCTGCTGTTCCGCAAGTTCGTGGTCGACTTCGCCGAGCGCTACAAAACCACGCCGGTACAGCTCGACGACGCCGCGCGGCAGCGTCTCTCCCAGTATACCTGGCCGGGCAACGTACGCGAGCTGAAAAATATCGCCGAGCAGATCTCGGTGCTGGCCTCCGAAAAGCTGGTAACGGCGCAGGAGCTGACGCGCTTTATTCCCGAGGCCAACATGAACCGCCTGCCGGTGCTGGCAGCGGGTGTGCACAGCAATGAAGGCGCCTTTGGCAACGAGCGCGAGATCCTGTACAAGCTGTTCTTCGATATGAAGCGCGACGTGACGGAGCTCAAGAAGCTTTTTGCCGATATGCTGCAGAACCCCGGTGCGGCGGCGCAGCATGCCGGCCTCTTCCGCGAGCTGCAGGACATTCAGCCGGTGCACCACCACGACGACGGGCCGGTGCAGCCGGTGCTGGTCCCCCACAACCCCGGCATCCCCGTGCAGCCCGTCATCCTCCACGACGACATCCACCACCACGAGGAAGTGGAGGAAAGCCTCAATATCATGGACAAGGAAAAAGAGCTGATCGTAAAGGCACTAAAGAAACACAAGAACAAGCGAAAAGACGCGGCTTCCGACCTTGGCATTTCCGAGCGGACGCTGTACCGGAAGCTGAAAGAATACAATATCGACGAATAGTGGGGTAACGGGGTGATGTGCTGATGGGGTAATCACCTTTTTCCAACCGATTTATGCAATCCGACATTTGCAGTTTATTAGCACATTACCCCATCACCCCATTATCCCATTCGACTTAGTTTTACACGGCATGCGCAACTATAAAAAAATCGGTTTCCTGATCGCAATCGTGGCACTGATCGCGGGCACGACCTTCCTCAGCTCCTGCGGGGTATACAGCTTCCGCGACGTGTCGATACCCGACACGGTGAAGTCGGTGCAGATTGCGCCGATCGTGAACCGCGCGCCCTATGTGAACACGCAGCTCGCCGGCAACCTCACCGACCGCCTGCGCCGTAAGATCCAGAACCAGACCAGGCTCCGCGTATCGAACGACCCCGGCGCCGACCTCGTGGTCAATGCGACCATTACCGATTATTCCCTCAGCACGTCGGGCGTAAGCAGCACCGGTGCCTCGCTCAACCGTCTCACCGTCACGGTTCAGGTAAGTGTCACCAAGGGGCGCGATCCCGCCGCGCCGCCGCAGGAGTATACGCTGTCGCGGCCGTTCGATTTCCAGGCCACCAAGTCGCTGCAGGATGCGGAGCGGGAACTGTTTGAAGAAATCGTCCGCGGCCTCACCGACGATATTTTCAACCGCCTTTTTTCGAATTGGTAAGATTGACCGTAATTTGGCGCCATGGCAGCGCCGATGAACATTCTTTCCGAATCGCTTTTGCAAAAATCCTTTGCTGAATGCACGCCTGCCGAGATCGCGCAGCTGACCGAGCAGTATCCGTATTTCGCGCCGGCGCACTTCATGTTGCTGAAAAAGCTGGACCCAGCCACGGAAGAATACCGGCGCTATTACCAGAAGGCGCTGCTTTATTACCACGATCCTGTTTCGTTTGAATTCTTTCTCAACCGCGATATAGCGGTGCTCCCCGAAGAGGAGACCGCGTCTGCCCCGGCGCCGATCGAGCTTCCGGACTTCGGGCCGACATCGATCGAGGAGCACGCCATCGCTACGCCGGAAGAGGAACTGGAAGCAGCCGAAACCGGCGATCCGGATGCCACCGACGCGCCCCTCCCCGGTCTCAACGAGATCGATCTCAATGCCCCTCCTACCGGCGACATTTCTTTTGAGCCTTATCATACGGTCGACTATTTCGCTTCGCAGGGTATCAAGCTGTCGCAAGCTGATTTCGGCACCGACAAATTCGGCAAGCAGCTCAAAAGCTTTACCGAGTGGCTCAAGACGATGAAGCGCGTTCAGCCCACCGAAACCACGGAAGCAGGAAATGAGCACCGCTCCGATGCGCGCGTGGAAGGCATGGCCGGCAAGTCGGTACGCGAATCGGAGATCGTTACCGAGTCGATGGCCGAAGTGTGGCTGAAGCAGGGAAACAAGGCGAAAGCCCAGGAGATCTACCGGAAATTAAGTTTGCTCTATCCGGCAAAAAGCGCTTATTTTGCAGACAAAATCAATACGTTAAACGACTGACATGACCACCTTATTCATCATACTCATTATCCTGGCTAGTGTGATCCTCGGCTTTTTCGTGCTGGTGCAGAACCCCAAGGGCGGCGGCCTTGCCGGCTCCGTAGGCGGTTTCTCCAACCAGTTCATGGGTGTGAAGCAAACGACCGACGTACTCGAAAAAGGCACCTGGGTTTGTGCCGCTGTGATCGCACTGCTGTGCATCTTCTCGAAGGTGTTCATCGGCGACAGCCGCAGCAACGAAGCCGGCCTGGAAAACATCGGTACCGGCCCGGTATCGCGCCCTGCTCCCAAAAACACCACGACCCTCCCCGGTGCACAGCCTGGTCCCACCAAGTAAGCGCCGGCCCTAACATAATCTTAGGAAAAGCCCCGCCACACCGGCAGGGTTTTTTTATTTACTTTACCCCGGTATGAGACGCATCCTGCTCCTGATCTTCCTGGTTCTTTTCCTGGCCGCCATCGGCGCCGCCTGGATCCTCCTTGGCCCCGGCACCGGCTTCGAAGGCCGGAAGGGCACCCTTTACATCAGCTCCGCTGCGCCTACGCGGGAAGCCGTGCTCGACTCGATCGGGAAGCGACAGATCGTGCGCTCGCCACGGGCTTTCCAGTGGCTGGCATCACGCCTCGGTTACTGGGGCCGCATCCACCCCGGCAAATACGAATTCAGCGAAGGCACCAGCCTGCTGACCATTGTCCGCACCCTGCGCAACGGCACCCAGACACCGGTGAAGCTGACCATCAAAAAGCTGCGCACACCCGGCGACCTCGCGGAAATCGTGGGGAATAAGTTTGAAATGGACTCGGCGCAATTCATGGCCTTCTTCCGCAACCCCGATTCGATGGCGGCTTTCAAGGTGACGCCCGACAAGGCCATGACGCTCATCTTCCCGGATACCTATACCTACAACTGGACCGCCGGTCCGCGCCAGGTGCTGCGCAAGCTGGCCGATGTAGCCGCGGGCTTCTGGACCAACGAGCGCCTCGATAAAGCAAAGAAACTCGGCCTGAGCAAGGAAGATGCCTATACCCTCGCCTCGATCGTGGAAGAAGAAACCAATGCACAGGAAGAGAAAGGAAATATTGCTTCGGTGTACCTCAACCGGATGCATAAAGGGATGCGCCTCCAGGCCGACCCGACCGTAAAATACGCGGTGGGAGATTTCAGCATCACGCGGGTGCTGCAGGTGCACACGGCCGTGGCATCGCCCTTCAATACTTACCAGGTAACCGGCCTGCCGCCGGGCCCGATCTGCACCCCGCAACGGAAAACTATCGACGCGGTGCTGGATTCCCCGAAGACGGACTACCTGTTCTTCGTTGCCAACCCCGAAAAGCCCGGCACGCACACCTTTACGGCCACCTATGGCGAGCACCTTGCGAACGCAAAGGCCTACCACCAGGCGCTCGACGAGCGTGCGCAAAAAAACAAATCTTCCGAACGCTGATGGCCATCCCGACCTCATTCCGCAGACGCTTTCCCGGCCGGCGCCCCATCAACCGGGTGATCGAGGGCTCGAAGAACGCCTATGTGCCGGGTATCCGCCACTTCAGTCTCTTTGAGCTGACACGCGCCTTCGGGCGGCAGCTGCAACGCACCAGCCTGCCGGAGCGGGCGGCGGCTATCTCGTTTAATGTTTTCATGGCCATTCCGCCCACGCTGCTCTTCCTCTTTACGCTCGTGCCGCTGCTGCCGATCTCGCGCCAGTTTACCCGCGAACTTTTCGGCATCATCCGCGATATTGTTCCAGGTGAAAAGAACAACTCGGTCATTATCGGGTTTCTCCGCGACTTCCTCCAGCGTCCGCGGAACGGACTGCTTTCCTTTGGCCTCGTATTGGCTTTGTTCTTCTCCAGTAACGCCATGATGGGCATCCTGCGCTCATTTGATAAGAACTATGAGGGTTTTGCACATACCTCGGGCCTCCAGAAGCGGAAGACCGCGCTGCGGCTGACGATGATTTTCTTTGTGACCATCTTTGTATGTGTGCTGCTGCTCATTGCCCAGCGCGGCGTGCTCAAATGGGTCGGCATCGAAAACCAGAATGTCCGCGACATCATTTCAAGCACCCGCTGGATCGTGATCCTGGGGCTCATTTTCTGGTCCGTATCTTTCATTTATAGGCACGGCCCTGCGGTTTCCAAAAAGTGGCCGCTGGTGACACCCGGCTCGGTATTCGCAACGTCGCTGATGGTGCTTGCCTCCTTCCTGGTGAGCATCTGGGCTAATAATTTCTCGAACTACAACAAGCTCTACGGATCGGTGAGCGCGGTTTTCATCCTCATGTCGCTCATATTCGTCAACTCGCTGGTATTGCTGCTCGGCTTTGAGCTGAATGTGACCCTGCTGAACCTGCGCAAGCAAAAGGGAATTGAAAATCCATGAGCGGCGGGATGCCGTAGTGATTCTTTTCCGATCTTAGGGAATACAAAATACACAACATGAAAAAGAGCGGAATGTTCCTGTTCCTTGCCGCCATCGTGGCCATCGTCGCCTTCCGGGGCATAGATGAACTGCCTATCGGCGCCAGCCTCCCCAAAGCCGATGTAAAGCTGAAAGACATCAGCGGCAAGTCGGTTTCGCTGAAAGAAGCCGCGAAGGAAAACGGGTTGCTGGTAATGTTCAGCTGCAACACCTGCCCCTATGTGATCAGGAACCAGGAGCGCACCGTGGCGCACTGCAACTATGCACTCGACAAGAAGATCGGTGTGGTGCTGATCAACTCCAACGAGGCGCAGCGCAGCGATGCCGACTCCTATGACGCGATGAAAGAATACGCAAAAGAGCAAGCCTACAAATGGCATTACGTGGTGGACGAGAAATCAGCCCTGGCCGATGCCTTCGGTGCAAAGAGAACACCGGAGTGCTTCCTCTTCGACAAAAGCGGTAAACTGGTGTACCATGGCGCCATCGACAACAATCCCGATGCTTCCGGTGTAACGCGCAAGCACCTCCGGATCGCGATGGACGAAATGCTTGCCGGTAAAGATGTTTCACAAAAAACCTCCAACTCCGTCGGTTGCTCGATCAAGCGGATCTGATAAATTGAATTCAATGAAAAAGCCGGCGATGAGCCGGCTTTTATAATTTCGAAGCTTTAATAAGCATCTTTTTCAATTCCTTTTCAAACGCTTCTTTTGAAACACCTTCTTCATAGAAACTCCGGTAGGCTGTTGCCCGGTTGATGAACAGCGTCGCCGGGATGGCCCCCGACCACTTGGGGTCGACACGTGGGCAAAAGAGGTCGGCATTGGTTTCATCGAGAAAGTAGACCGGGGCTGTGAAGCCGCGCTTTTTTGCAAAGGCGCCCACTTTCGCATAATCCTCCGGCATGTCGAGCGATACCAGGAGGAGGCGTACACCGGCTTTTTCATACTTCTTTACCAGACCCTGGAAATACGGAATCTCCTTGACGCATGGCGCGCAGAACGTGGCCCAGAAATTCACGACGGTCGGACGGTCGGATTCAGCGATCATTTTCTCGAGCGCGTCGATCTTCACTTTCGGCACAGAGCTTTGTGCGCCGGCGCCCAGCGAGAACAGCAGCAAGGCCGCCAGTATGATATTATTAATCTGTTTCATCTTGCAATCCCCATTGTTGCGCCAGCTGCGCCTGCAGCGCCGTTGGCAGTTTTGATTCGGCGTAATGCCCCGCAGCCGACTTTTGCCGGAAAGCTTCATAGAGCGTTACGGCACAGGCCACGCTGATGTTCAGCGACTGGATCATCCCCAGCTGCGGAATGATGAAATTTCCATCGGCATGTGCCAGCAACTCCTCGCTTACGCCCGCATGTTCATTTCCGAACACAAGGGCAGCCGGAATCGTCAGGTCAGTGTCGTATAAACTTACGGCATCCGAACTCAGGTGTGTTGTTAAAATCCTTCCGTAGCGTTTCCGGAGTTCGGCTACACAGGCATCGGTGTCTGTAAACTGGTGAACGGTAAGCCACTTGTTGGCGCTGCTCGAGCTGCGGTCGCCCCACTTCTTGTGGCGGGGAATTTTGGTATTCAAAACGTAGATCTCCTGCACCCCTACCGCATCACAGCTCCGCATGACCGCGGAGATGTTGTGGGGGTCGAAAACGTTTTCCAATACGATGGTGAGGTTGTCCTGGCGTTTGGCCAGCACGGCTTCGATCTTAGCACGGCGTTCGGGGGTCATAGCCCTGCAAAGAAAATCTTTGTCGGTTGATTTTGAATTGACTATTTCCCTTAAATTTGCACCCCGTCAATGGAACAACGCAAGGCGTTTTATTGAATCCCGGTTCGGGTGGTGGCGCAGCCCGGTAGCGCACTTGCATGGGGTGCAAGGGGTCGCTGGTTCGAATCCAGTCCACCCGACGAACAGTAAAAAAGCTCTGAAGAAATTCGGAGCTTTTTTCATTTCCCGGTGCGCCCGGTAGCGCATCCCGCCTGTGGCGGGAGGGTCGCTGGTTCGAATCCAGTCCACCCGACGAACAGTAAAAAAGCTCTGAAGAAATTCGGAGCTTTTTTCATTTCCCGGTGCGCCCGGTAGCGCATCCCGCCTGTGGCGGGAGGGTCGCTGGTTCGAATCCAGTCCACCCGACGAACAGTAAAAAAGCTCTGAAGAAATTCGGAGCTTTTTTCATTTACCGGTGCGCCTCGAAGACTACCGCTAATAAAATTGAATAGTCGTTTCGATGAACGCTGAAGAAAACAGGCGAGCAACCAAGTTTTTCAAAATGCGTTCTGATTCATTTTTGGATCGATCAGCAGAATGGGAAACTGTCAGCGCAAACCGGCAGGCAGGAAAAAAAAATGAACCGGAACGACTTCTAACTATAAAGGTTTCATTGTAATTTATTTTTCCCGGCCCGCATCCGCTACCGATTCACCGTCATTTTTCCTCAAATGAAACCGGGCTGCGCGCAACTCACCGCCAGTTTTCCAGATCAGGTGTTACCCTTATCAGACATTTAACAAATTATTTATAGTTTTGTACGCGATTGCTTATGCGTAATTGGCTTATGCACCCTTGATCTAAAAACTGCCTGAGAATCCAACTAAACACGGTGCATTTCCATACCCATTACAATTGATTACTTTTTTGATTGCTCTTATTAACATTTAGAAAACCGCTTCTATGTACAAGTACGCAAGACCGTCCGCCATACTTATGTGCGGGCTACTACTTCAGCTGTCGGCCTTTGCCCAACAGCGAAGAATCACGGGCACTGTCCTTTCCGATGAGGACGGCAAGCCGATGCAGGGTGTTACGGTAACGAACCCTCAAACGAAAGCAACCGTTTTCACTGATGCCAGCGGCAAGTATACCATCGAGGTACAGGCCGGCCAGCAACTGGTGTTTACTTCGGTCGGTTATGGCAACCGCTCGGTAACGGTAAGCGCCGACCAGTCGAATGTCAGCCTGCGCCTCACGCGCCGTGGCACCGAGCTGGACCAGGTGGTGGTGACCGCCCTCGGTATCACCCGCTCGAAGCGCTCACTGGGCTACGCCGCCAACGACGTTAAAGGCAGCGACCTCGCGCAAACGCAACGCGACAACTTTGTCAACTCCCTCGCCGGCCGCGTGCCGGGTGTTACCGTCAGCGGCACCAGCGGCATGCCGGGCTCGTCTACCTCCATCCAGCTGCGCGGTATCAACTCGCTCAGCGGCTCCAACCAGCCCCTCTTTGTGATCGACGGTCTGCCGGTAAACAACGAGACCTTCCAGGCCAACAACATGGTGTCACAGACGGAAAACCGGACGGTTGACTTCTCCAACCGGATCTCCGACCTGAACCCCAACGACATCGAAAGCCTCACGATCCTGAAAGGACCCGAAGCAGCCGCCCTTTATGGTATCGGTGCAGCCAACGGCGCGATCGTGATCACAACGAAAAAAGGCAAGTCGGGCCGCGCCTCGATCTCCTACGACTTCACCTACGGCATCGAGAAGATCGACAACCTGCCCGAAGTGCCCCGTGTATACCAGCGCGGCGCCAACGGCGTGACCAGCTCCACCACCTTCGGTGCCTTCGGTCCGCGCTACCCGGAAGGAACGGTGTTCTACGACAACATGAACAATTTCTTCCGTACCGGTACGGTGCAGAAGCACAATATTTCGCTTGACGGCGGCGCCAACGGTTATACCTACCGCCTGTCGGCCGGCTACAGCAGCCGCGAAGGTGTCGTTCCCACCACCAAGTACGACCGCTTCAACGTATCGCTTACGGGTACCGCACAACTTTTCACGAAGCTGCGCGCCGAAACCAACCTCCAGTTCATCAACACGAAGAACACAAAGGTTTCGAAAGGTGCCAATAGCTTCTACCTGTCGCTGCTCACCTACCCCGCCGATGTGGAGATGGCGAACTATCTCAACCCGAACGGTACCCGTGCCAAGTTCACGACGACCGCCTCGGAGATCGAGAACCCCTTCTTCGACGTTAACAAGAACAAACTCGATGACCGCGGCAACCGCGTGATCTCGAACCTGAGCCTGATCTATGACATGTTCCCCTGGCTGTCGTTTACCGGCCGCCTCGGCATCGACGTCAGCAACAACGACTACCGCGTGTTCTACCACCCCGAATCGGCCCGCGCCGTGGGCACACAGGGTAGCCTCAACGTAGCCAACCAGGTAAACCGCGTAACCACCCTCACCTATTTCGGCGAGGCCCGCAAGAACTTCCTGGACAACCGGTTCAAGACGACCCTCCGTGTCGGTAGCGCCGTGTATGATTACGACGACCGCACCTTCGCTACGTACGGCGAGCGCTTCCTCGACCCGGATTTCAACTCTATCAACAACGCCACCTACAATTCGGTACGCGGCAAGCAGACCTATACGCCGAAGCGTGTAGTAGGTGTGTTCGGCGACCTGACCATGAGCTACAACGACATGTTCTACATGACCGTTACAGGACGTAACGACTGGTCGTCGACGCTGCCGGTGAAGAACAACTCTTTCTTCTACCCCTCTGCCAGTGGTTCCTTCGTATTCACGGAGCTGATGAAGAACTCAAAGCTGACCAATGTGCTGACGATGGGACGCATCCGTGCTTCCATCGCGCAGGTTGGTAAGGACGCCCGCCCGTTTGCTACGACGGCTGCCCTCGAGCCCCAGCAAACCACCGGTGGCGGCTACGGCGCCATCTTTACCGCTCCCAACCCCGAGCTGCGTCCGGAGAAGGTAACTTCCCGCGAGATCGGCGCCGAGCTCCAATTCTTCAAGAACCGCCTCAGCCTCGACGTTGCGTACTACAAGAGCAAGAGCGTTGACCAGATCATCAATGACCTGCGTATCTCTTACGGCACCGGCTACATCCTGAAAGTGATCAACGGCGGTGAGCTGGAGAACTGGGGTACCGAGATCCTGCTCCGTGGTACACCGATCCAGGGCAAGAACTTTACCTGGGAAGCGTCGATCAACTACACGAAGACCGACAGCCGCCTGACCCGTCTGCCGGAAGGCGTATCGGAGTTCTACAACTCGGATACCTGGCTGTTTAACAACGTTCGTAACGGTGCCCGCCTCGGTGGCCCGCTGACGACGCTGACGGCCCTGCAGGAGTACATGTACAACGATGCCGGCCAGCTACTCATCGATCCGACCTCGGGCCTGCCGCTGAAGCAATCCTTCGCCGTATGGCCGGTTGCCGGCGACCGTAACCCCGACTTCAAAATGGGTGTTTACAACAGCTTCTCCTACAAGCGCCTCAACCTGAACTTCCTGATCGATATCAAGAAGGGCGGAGATGTGTTCAACGCTACCGGTGCCTATATGTACAACCTCGGCCTGCACCCCCTCGCCGTGGCCAACCGCGAGCAGCCCTTGGTGTTCACCGGCGTACTGCGCGACGGCCTCGAGAACACCAAGAACCCGACGCCGAACAACATCGTGATCAACCCTTACTACAACAACACGTTCTACACTTCGTCGGTGATCGACCAGGAGTTTATCGAGCGCGACGTTAACTGGGTGCGTCTGCGTGACATCACGCTCAGCTATCGCCTGCCCGAGCGCATCCTCGGCTTCACCAAGGTGATCAAGTCGGCCTCGATCGGCGTAACCGCTACCGACCTGTTCATGTTCACCAACTACACCGGCGGCGACCCGGGCGTGAACGGCACCACCGTAGCTACGGGTGGCAGCGGCTCCATGGGTATCGACTTCGGTAACCTGCCCGTTCCCAAGACGTTCAACTTCAATGTGCGTGTAGGCTTCTAATCCAAACAAGAAAACAACAATGAAAAAGTTATCCATCATACTGGCAGCAACCGTTCTTGTGGGCGCTACCAGCTGTAAAAAATACCTCGACGTCAACAACAACGTCAACAACCCCGCCGCTGTAGACCCCGCCCTGTATCTCCCGACGATCGAGAGCAACTACGCGCTTGGTATCCAGTTCGACGCCCGCGCGCTCGGCACGATCGTTCAAAACTGGGCCAACTCCAGCACCGGCAACAGCTTTGCTCCTTTCGAGCGTCATGGCTACATCCCCGGCAGCGACGCCAGCGGCGACCTTTGGCGCAATGTGTATTGGAAGGGCGGCATGAACACTGTTGACATGATCAACATCGCCCGCGAGCAGAAGAAGTGGGATATCGCCGGCGCCGGCCTTGCCCTGCAGGCCTGGGGCTGGCAGATGCTCACCGACTACCATGGCGAGATCATTCTGAAGCAAGCCTTCGATCCGAACCGCAACACCTTCGACTACGACACCCAGGATACGGTTTATGCAGTCGTAAAGCGCCTCTGCGAAGAGTCGATTACCTACCTCAACCGCAACTCCGATGGCGTAGGCACGCCGATCTTCGGCCGTTTCGATATCATGTACCGCGGCAACGTGACGCGCTGGAAGCGCTTCGTTTACGGACTGATGGCGATCAACGAGCACCACCGGATCAAGAAGGCTGACTATAACGCGGCCGCTGTGATTCGCTATGTCGATTCTTCCTTTACCGGCAACAACGACGACGCCCTTGTTCCGTTTGACGCTACCGGCTCCGCCGATGCCAACTTCTTCGGCACAACGCGCCAGAACCTGGCAAACTTCGGCCAGTCTGCCTTTATTGTACGCCTTATGGACGGTAGCCGCTTCAACGGGGCTATAGACCCGCGCCGCCCGATCATGCTGTCGGCTTCCACCGACGGTATCTACCGCGGACTTGCGCCTTACACCACACAGGCCTCCAACACGGCTACAACGGCTGTGCGCAGCCTCTGGGGCACCACGATGGGTACGCTGCCTTCACCGGCCTCCAACCCCGGTAAATACCTGTACCAGGACCGCGCTCCCTTCCCGCTGATGACCTACCCGATGCTGCAGTTTATCAAGGCAGAAGCCGCCCTGAAAAACAATGATAACGCAACCGCCCTCGATGCCTATTCGAAAGGCGTCAAGGCCCACGTGGACTTCGTTGGCAACGGCGCTACCGGCACCGGCGCCACAACGCTGCAGGTTGCATTCCCCTTTATCACGGATCCCAACGTCGCCGTAAACTATACAGCCGCCAAGAATGCTTACCTGGCCGATACTTCTGTAATCCCGACCGACGTCACCAAGATCAACATCAGCAAGATCATGCTGCAGAAGTACATCGCACTCTGGGGCTATGGATTCATCGAAACCTGGGTTGACCTGCGCAAGTTTGACTACAGCGCCGACCAGTTTCCGACCTTTGCGCTGCCCGCCTCCCTCTTTCCGGACAACGGCGGCAAGCCCGCCTACCGGATGCGCCCTCGCTATAACTCCGAGTATGCCTGGAACGTGGATGCGCTCACCCGCATCGGTGGATTCAACGCCGACTACCAGACATACAAAATGTGGATTCAGCAATAAACAACCAGAAACATTATCATGAAAAAGACAATATTCGGATTTGCATTCCTCGCCATGCTGGTTGTAGCCTGCAAGAAAGAAGCGACCATCACCGAGCGCTTCACCCCGGCCCCGGAAGGAAATGCCAACGTTAAGTTTCTCAATTTCGCCACCAATGCGCCGGCGCTCAACTTCTTCGTCAATGGCACCAAGGTGTCGGGCGCAGCAGCAGCCTCGAACGGTTCTGTTACCGGCATCTCCTACGGCAGCATCTTTCCGTCGACCGTGGCTTACGTGTCTGTTCCGGCCGGTTCGGTAAAGATTGACGGCACCGTGATCGAATCATCAACCGTAATGCCCGGAGCTGCACTGAGCTCCGCCACGCAAACCCTGGCACCGGGTAAGTTTTACACTTACGCGCTGGTGGACACGTTCACACAGGCAAGCGGGGTCCTGATCGAGGATGACCTGAGCATTGATATGCCCACCAAGGCTTATGTGCGCATGGCCAACTTTGCCAGCGACAGCTCCGTGACGGTTACGATCACCAAGACCTCGCCTACCAACGAGTTCGCCTACACCCGCAACTTCACGGGTATCGCTCCCAAGACCGTGACTTCGTTCGACACGGTTTCGGCCGGCGCCAGCCAGGTGTATACGGTGACCTACAAGCGGGTGAGCAACGGGGCTACGCTGGCGACGGCGAGCACCACCTTTACCCCGGCACGCGCGAAGAAGTATACCTTCTACCTCGCCGGCCAGACCCGCGCATCCACTACCCTGAAAAGCAGCTTCTACACGCACAACTAAGGCTACTTTTCCAATAGCAAAAGGCTATCCCCCGGGATAGCCTTTTGTTTTTACCGGCCATGAACAATAGTTGGAATAAAGCCACCGGCAGCTGGAAACCTCCTTCCGAGGCTTACCCCAAGCCCTGTTTCCGACCACCGGCAGGAATGCCTGAGGCAGCGGCGGAAGTGCCTGTTTGCCAACAATATCGGCACAATATTTCGGGGTGAAGGGTGGTGTTTTCCGGTGACTCTTTCGGCAACAGATGGAATGTCCAGCTGTTATGAAAGTATTCATCAAAAATATGGTATGCACCCGCTGCAGACTTTTTGTGAAAGCGCAACTCGACGCACTCGGACTTGCCTATGACCAGGTGGAGATCGGGTACGCGGAGATCCGCGAACCGGTTACAACGGCACAGCTGGACTCCCTGAACCACCGGTTGAAAACTGCTGGCCTTGAGCTGACCAATGGCGGAAACGGTGTGCTGCTGGACAAGATAAAAGCAGTGGTCATGGATGCCATTCAGCAGGCTGAACCACTGACCTTGAAATTTTCTGAATTTCTTTCCGGTCGACTGCATTATGATTATAATTACCTCTCCCACCTCTTCGCCGCATCGGAAGGCGTTACACTGGAGCATTACATGATTGACCGGAAAATTGAGCGGGTAAAATTCCTGCTCAGCCAGGAAAGACTTACGCTTACCGAAATTGCCTACCTCATGAATTACAGCAGCGTACAGCACCTGTCGGCACAGTTTAAAAAAGTAACCGGTATAACACCGTCACTATTTAAAAAGAAAAGTGCAGTGCGGCTAAAGCATGTTGAGGCATGAGCTGCCGTCTATAAATTCTATAATCTTTTGAATAAATCACGTAACGAAGCCGCAAGGAATTCAGCGCACCTTTATCGCCTGAACCAGCCGTCCAACAACGCGCCCGGCAAAAAAAAGCTGAACCGTCAACAAAACCAATAAAGCATGAGCAACCTGAATACCGATCCGGCAAAAGCGCTTCCCACCAATGGGGCGCAAGATCTTCCACCCCCTGTTTCCCCTGATTCAATGACAACATACAATAGGCAACCTGGGGCTCCGGCAAAAAGCAAAACCACAACCACCTTAATCTGCAGCTATGAAAACTACTCAGCTTAGTAGTCACTGTGGTAGCACTTTTTAGCATGCAAATAGCCTCCGCTTAGAATTCGAAATGGACGAAGTGGACTTTGGGAACGGTAGTACCATTACTGGCGTCGCAGCGAGACCGTGCTAACTGTATATTCTTAACCAGAAACTTCAGCATCACGCGTTACCAGAACGCGCGAGTCGTAATTGGCGCGACTTCAGCCGGTTACTGCAACCAAGCGCCTGAAGTTTTTGTTCAGCCACGATGCAAGCCGGGATTGACGTCCCGGCTTCGTCGCTTCCTGCAGGGATCATGCGCAAAAAAAAGTCCGTGACTTACGTCACGGACTTTTTTTGTTTGTCGGGATGACTGGATTCGAACCAGCGGCCTCTTCGTCCCGAACGAAGCGCGCTACCGGGCTGCGCTACATCCCGATCGATGATCTCCGCCGAAGCGGGTCTCACCCCGGCCCTGCTGGCGACACGTGCGTTGCAGAAACCGGTTTCGGAGGTGCAAAATAAAGGAATTCAACACACTATTCCATATTTTTTTAACCTTTTCCTTTCCCTTCGTTTTCACTGCCTCCGGTTGTGTACAAACTTCAAGAGCGAAGCGAAACAACTGCGCGCGCCAATCGGTACCTTCGCCCCGTCATGAACCTGCTCCTTCGCCGGGCGACGATCGTCGATCCCGCTTCTCACCTGCACGGGCAAATTGCCGACATCGCCATTCGCGACGGCATCATTCATCAGATCGCTACCGGCATCGACCCGGCCGGTTATGAAGTAACCGACGCAGACGGGCTGTGCGCGAGCCCTGGCTTCGTCGACCTGTTTGCGCAGTTCTGCGACCCGGGTGAAGAGCACCGCGAATCCCTGCAGAGCGGGGCAGCAGCGGCAGCCGCAGGTGGCTATACCGATGTGCTGCTGGTGCCCAATACCAATCCCTGCGTGTACAACAAATCAACCGTGGAATACATCCGGCGCAGCGGTGAAAACGGGCCGGTTAACCTTCATCCCATCGGCGCTCTTACCCGCAACACCGAAGGAAAAGAGCTGGCCGAGCTTTATGACATGGCCGCCAGCGGCGCCAAAGCATTTTCGGATGGACTCAAACCGATCCAGTCGGGCGGCCTGCTCCTCAAGGCCCTTCAATACATTTTGGCGATCGATGGCGTTATCATTCAGTTGCCCGACGACCGTTCGTTCAACCCGGGCGGACTGATGCATGAAGGCGTGGTTTCCACCCGGCTCGGGCTTCCCGGCCGCCCTGCCCTTGCCGAAGAGCTGATGGTGGCCCGCGACATCGAGCTGCTTCGCTATACCGGCGCCCGCCTGCACCTTACCGGCATATCCTGCGCGGGCTCCGTCAGCCGCATCCGCGCCGCCAAAGCCGAAGGCCTGCGGGTGACCTGCTCCGTGACGCCGCTGCACCTGCTTTTCACCGATGATGACCTGGCCGGCTACGACACCAACCTGAAGCTGGCCCCGCCCCTGCGCACCGCTGCCGACCGGGAAGCGTTGCGTGCTGCCGTTATCGACGGTACCGTCGATTGCATCGCAAGCCATCACCTGCCGCAAGACAGCGACCACAAAGTGGTGGAGTTTGAATACGCTGCCAACGGGGCGCTGGGACTGCAAACCGCTTATGCCGCCGTTGCCAAGGCAATGCCGGAACTGGCGCCGGATATGCTGGCAGCCCTCTTCGGCGCTAACGCGCGTCGCATCTTCGGCCTCGACGATGCGACGATCCGCGAAGGAAGCCCCGCGACGATCACGCTGCATGCCCCGCAGACTCCCTGGACCTTCACAGAAACACAGAACCGGAGCCGCAGCGCCAACTCGCCGTTTTTCGGCAAAGCCTTTACCGCACGCATTGGCGGCATTATTCACCGGGGCGGCTTATTTTTGAACACTTTTTAAACTGCTTATGGAGGCGACCAAAAAAAATGCACACCTGCGGCCGGCACTGCTGATCGCAGTGGTAATGCTCGGCATCCACACCTGGATCCACACCCGGGGCCTCGGCCTCAACCCGTCGATGCTGCTGGCAGCGACACTGCCCATGGTCATCGGCATCTTTTACAATACCTGGCAGCATGCCCGCGTTACACCCGGCAGCACCTTCGGCACCAACTTCGCCTATGGCTTCCGCATCGCCAGCGTCATCACGGTCATCATGGTGCTGTTCGTGGTGATCTTTTTCAAGGCGTTCCCGGGCTATAAAGACCACCTTGTAGAAGCGCTCCAGCGTTCGGTTGACCGCAGGAGTTCGGGCATGGACGATGAGGCGGTGAGCAAGGCCATCCAGGACTGGGACCAACACTTTACACAGCGTATCGTTACTATTTATATTTTCCTCCACCTCGTTACCGGCGCGGTAGCTGCCGCACTGGCTGCGCTGGTGAGTACCCGCAAAACAAAAACGGACTAATTCATGGACCTTTCCCTCGTCGTGCCCCTGCTGAATGAAGAAGAATCGCTGCCCGAGCTTACGGAGTGGATTCACCGCGTGTGCACCCAGCATGGCTACAGCTACGAGGTGATCCTCATCGACGATGGCAGCACCGACCGTTCCTGGGAAGTGATTCAACAGTTGCGTGCCGCCAACCCGAACATCAAAGGCATCCGGTTCCAGCGTAACTATGGTAAATCGGCCGCGCTCAACGAAGGCTTCAAGGCCGCGCTGGGCGATGTGGTGATCACGATGGATGCCGACCTCCAGGATTCGCCCGATGAGATCCCCGAATTGCGCCGCATGATTCTCGAGGATGGCTTTGACCTGGTGAGCGGGTGGAAAAAAAAGCGCTACGACAACAAGCTTACAAAAAACCTGCCTTCCAAACTGTTTAACGCGGCCACACGCCGCATGTCGAAGATTCACCTGCACGACTTCAACTGCGGGTTGAAGGCTTACCGAAAAAAGGTCGTCAAGAGCATAGAAGTTTATGGCGAGATGCACCGCTATATCCCGGTGCTGGCCAAGTGGGCCGGCTTCCGGAAGATCGGTGAAAAGGTGGTGGAGCACCGCGCCCGCAAATACGGCGTAACAAAGTTTGGCTGGGAGCGCTTTATCAACGGCTTCCTCGACCTGCTGTCCATCTCGTTCGTGGGTAAATTCTCTAAGCGACCGATGCACTTTTTCGGTCTCTGGGGAACAATATTTTTCCTGCTGGGCGCCATCAACACGCTGTGGCTGATCGTCTCTAAAATTGCTTACCCGAACGACTACCCGCTTACCAACAAGCCGGGCTTCTACCTGGCACTTGCCTTTCTCGTGATGGGCATGCAGCTGTTCCTGGCGGGCTTCGTGTCGGAGCTCGTGGCACGTAATGCGCCGGGGCGAAACTCCTACCTCATCGAAGAAAAAGCCGGCATCTGATGGCCCGAATCCTGATTCTTGGTCCGGCACACCCGCTGCGCGGAGGCCTGGCAACCTTCAACCAGCGACTTGCCGAAGAATTCATACATGAAGGGCATGACTGCTCCCTTGTTTCGTTTTCGCTGCAATACCCCGGCTTCCTTTTTCCCGGAACGACGCAATACAGCGATGAGCCGGCGCCCGAAGGGCTGCGCATCCGTTCGCTGGTGAATTCGGTCAACCCGTTCAACTGGGTTTCGGAAGGCCGCCGGCTGCGCCGCGAACGCCCCGATCTCATCGTAGTGCGTTACTGGCTGCCTTTTATGGGTCCTGCGCTGGGAACGATCCTGCGCATCGTTCGCGGCAACGGGCATACGCGTATCGTCTGCATCGCCGACAACGTAGTGCCGCACGAGAAGCGCGCCTTCGACACCGCCTTCACCAAATATTTCCTTCCCGCGGTCGACGCCTTCGTTACGATGAGCGACAAGGTGATGGGCGACCTGAAGCGCTTCGTTCCGAAAAAACCCGCGCGGCTTGTTCGTCACCCGCTATATGACAACTTTGGCGCGCTGCTGCCGAAAGCCGAGGCGCGCCGCATGCTCGGGCTGCCGGAAGGTGACCGCATCATTCTTTTTTTTGGCTTCATCCGCAAGTATAAAGGCCTTGACCTCCTGCTGGAAGCAATGGCTGAAGCACCGCTTCGCGACAGCGATATCCGGCTGCTGGTCGCCGGCGAGTTTTACGAGGACGAAGCGCCCTACCGGGAGATCATCCGCAACAAAGGCATCGCCGACAAGGTGATCCTTCACACACGGTTCATCGCCGACCCGGCCGTGCGCCAGTACCTCTGCGCCGGCGATTTCATCGTGCAGCCTTACCGCAATGCCACGCAAAGCGGGGTAACGCCCCTGGCCTACTATTTCGAGCGCCCGATGGTGGTGACGAATGTGGGCGGTCTGCCCGACCTGGTGCCCGATCATGAATGCGGGATCGTTTGCGAACCCAACCCAGCTTCCATTGCCGAAGCGGTTGCTGAATGCTACCGGCTGGGCGAGGATTTCTTTGTGCCGCGGCTTCGCGAAGAGAAAAAGAAATACGCCTGGAGCAATATCACGGCAGCTATCCTCGAATTAGCGGGGATGAGGAAATAGTCGGTGACCGTTACCGCCCTGCACCTCCGAATTTACGGCGTGCGGCTCTGCTTATTTACGAATCCACTAACTTGCCCCGCCGGGTAACACCGCACACTACCATGATCTATCGCAGCAAAGCGCCCCTCCGCATCGGTCTCGCCGGCGGCGGTACCGATGTCAGTCCTTACAGCGACCTTTACGGCGGCACCATTCTGAACGCTACCATTTCGCTCTACGCCCATGCCTCCATACAACCGCTGGAGGAGCCGAAAATCATTCTCGAGACGAATGACCGCAATGAGCGCATCGAATACGATTTCGCCCGTGAGCTTCCCATCGATGGACACCTCGACCTGCTGAAGGGCGTCTATAATGCCGTGCAGCGCGACTACGGCACCATCAACGGCGGCTTTCACCTGTCTACATTCGTGGATGCGCCCGCCGGGTCGGGCCTGGGTACTTCATCAACGCTTGCCGTTGCCATTATCGGTGCTTTTGCCGAATGGATGCGGCTACCGCTCGGCGAATACGACATCGCCCACTATGCCTACGTGATCGAACGCAACGAGCTGAAGATGGCCGGCGGCAAGCAGGATCAATATGCCGCCACTTTCGGCGGCGTCAACTTCATGGAATTTTATGAAGGCGACAAGGTAATCGTAAACCCGTTGCGCATCAAGCAGCAATACCTTTTTGAGCTGGAAAATAACCTGGTGCTGTACTATACCGCCACCAGCCGCGAGTCGGCGCGGATCATCGAGCAGCAGACGAAAAACGTGGTGGCCAAAAAAGAAGGCTCGATCGAGGCGATGCACCAGCTGAAGCAGCAGGCGCAGATGATGAAGGAAGCCTTGCTCAAAGGCAAGATCCACCAACTGGGCGAGATCCTCGATTATGGTTACCAGCAAAAGCGCTTGATGGCCGAAGGTATCAGCAACCCGCTGATGGAAGAGATCTACGTTACGGCGCGAAAGGCCGGCGCCAGCGGCGGCAAGATCTCCGGCGCGGGCGGTGGCGGCTTCATGATCTTTTATTGTCCCGGTAACACCAAGTTCAGCGTGGTGAAAAGCCTCGAGCGCTTTGGCGGCGTCCATCGGCCGTACCAGTTTACGGAGCATGGACTGAAGACGTGGTGCATCTGAGCGAGAAAAAGAGAACAAGAGAAAGAAAGAACAAGACAACGGGAAACTAAGTCGATGCGTCGATGCTCAGGAAAAGTAAATGACGCGTGTTAGATTTGTTCCCAACCCAAACACATGGAAAAGATCAGAAACATCATACAGGCATCGATCGACGTAAAGCAACAGTTGCTCGAAAACGAAGAGCTGTTGCAGGCGGTTGATGCCCTAGCAACGACGATGGTGAACGCGCTTCGCTCGGGTCGTCGCATCTATTTTTGCGGCAATGGCGGCAGTGCCGCCGACGCGCAGCACCTGGCGGCGGAGTTCTCCGGCCGCTTCTACACCGACCGCCGCGCCCTTCCGGCCGAGGCGCTGCATTGCAACACGTCGTACCTCACCGCCGTTGCCAACGACTATAGCTTCGATGTGGTTTATGCGCGTCTGATTGATGGCATTGGCCAGGAAGGCGACGTACTCGTGGGACTTTCCACCTCGGGTAACTCCGCCAACATCGTCCGTGCCTTTGAAACGGCACGTGAAAAAGGAATCGCAACCGTTGGCTTCACCGGCGCCTCCGGGGGCGTCATGAAGGGCCTGAGCGACTACCTCCTCAACGTGCCGTCATCCGACACGCCGCGCATCCAGGAAAGCCATATCCTGCTCGGCCACATCATTTGCCAGCTGGTGGAGGAACGTTACTTCAGCACTATGGCCGGCTAAATCTTCCGGTTGTATTCTTTTTAAAGCAATTCTTTATCAGTCGACGGTTCGCTTTGCGAACCGTTATTTTTGGGATCATAACATCTATGAACGAACAAGTGCAAACCAATGCTTCGGGACAAAGTGCCCCGGTCGATGGACAGGCTATCACTGAAGCGATTATCCTGGCCGGCGGATTAGGCACCCGGCTCCGTTCGGCGGTGCCCGACCTGCCGAAATGCATGGCGCCCGTTGCGGGCCGCCCCTTCCTGGGCTATGTGATCGACAGCCTGCGCCGGCAGGGAATCGAGCGTTTCGTTTTCTCCCTTGGGTACCTTTCGGAGCCCATCCAGGCCTGGCTGGCGCAGGCCTACCCTACCCTCACCTACACATGCGTCATTGAAGCCGAACCGCTGGGCACCGGCGGTGGCATCCTGCTGGCCCTGAGCGCCGCCAATACGGCGCAGGTGCTCGTAGCCAATGGAGACACGCTGTTCGAGATCGACCTGGCAAAGCAGGCAACTGTCCACGCGCGCACAGGCGCGCAATGCACCCTAGGGCTTAAACCCATGCGCGAGTTTGATCGCTATGGCGCCGTCGCCATCGACGCCGCCGGCATTGTAACCGGCTTTGAAGAAAAGCGTTATTTCAATGAAGGGCTCATCAACGGAGGCGTGTACCTCGTTGACCGGGAGGCCCTCACCGGCCTCGGCCTGCCGCAAAAATTTTCTTTCGAAAAAGAATACCTCGAGCCGGCCGCGCGCGCCGGCAAACTCGCAGGTGCCGTGCATGATGGCTACTTTATCGATATCGGCATCCCGGAAGACTTTGCGCGCGCACAGCGCGAACTGCAGGCACCGGTGCTCGACCTGGCGCAGGTTGACCGCAGCTGGACCCTCCTGCTCGACCGCGATGGTGTTATCAATGAAGAATTCAAGGACCGTTATGTGCTCAACCGCGGCGAGTTCCGCTTCAGCCCCGGCGTGCTGGAAGCCATGCCCCTGCTTGCGGAGCATTTCGGCCGCATCCTCGTGATTACCAACCAGCGGGGTGTTTCGCGGGGCCTGATGAGCGAGGCCGACCTCCAGGATGTGCACGCGTTTATGACCGAAGGCATCAATGGAGCCGGCGGAACGGTTCACGGAATTTATTACTGCACCGACAAAGACAACAATTGCTTTTTCCGCAAACCCAACCCGGGTATGGCGCTACGTGCCAAAGCCGACTTCCCCGATATCGATTTCCGGAAAACCATCATGGTGGGCAACAAGCCCAGCGACATGCGCTTCGGGCGCGCGGCCGGAGCCTTCACGGTTTTCGTAACCAGCACCAACCCGAACGAGCCTTTCCCGCACCCGGATACGGACCTTCGCTTCGACAGCCTGCTCGATTTCGCAAAGGCGCTGACTGAAAAGAAAAACACGGGGCATTCCTGATTTGCAACGCCTTTGTATTTCTTAACAAATCATATGGATCCTGGAAGATCTCCGTTCGTTCTTCCTGCGAATCTTAAGATAATTTTTGAACGCTTTTTCCGTTCTTAGAGGTGTATTTAAACACATCCTCCGTGAAGAAATCCGGGCTTCTTTTTTTATTGCTGATCGTCGTTTTGGGCGGGCAGCTTCGAGCGCAGAAGATTGCCAACAGCGACCTGCGCACACTGCGCGCTAAGGAAGACTCGCTCAAGAAGCTCGTCCAGGCCTTTTATATGGACGACGACCCGGCGGTGCGCCTGCGCAGCGACTCCCAGTTTGTGCGAACACTGGTGCGTAGCCTGCAGGTGAGGCATTCCTTCCAATATCCTTTTGATTCCGTTCTCGGAGTCGGCCATATTTATGCGCCCGACAGCACCTTCCGCATCTTCACCTGGGCAATCAATATCCCGGGCACATACCAACGCAAGCGCGGTGCCATCCAGATGCGTACAGCCGACGGCTCGCTGAAGCTGCTTCCGCTGCGGGATGTGACGGAATTTACCGAGCGCCCGGAGGATTCGGTACGCGGCCGCGACAACTGGATCGGCGCCGTGTATTACAACATGGTGAAGACCGAGTGGAACGGAAAGAAATTCTATACACTCTTCGGGCTCGACGATTACGGCATCAGCACGAAACGCAAATGGGTGGAAGTACTCACCTTCGACGAAGGAGGCCAGCCCCGCTTCGGCGGCAACTATTTCGACTTTTCAAAAGACAGCGTTCCGCGCAAAAGCACCGAACGTTTCTACATTGCTTACAAGAAAGAAGCATCCACGCTCGTCAACTGGGTGGATGAGCAGGATATGATCCTCTACGATCACCTGATCTCCGAAACAAACCAGCCCGACCTGCCTTACACGATGATCCCCGACGGTGACTCCGAAGGGTTCAAGTGGGAAAATGGCCGCTGGGTGCACATCGACAAGGTCTTCCATTATAAGATCGACATGAGCGGTGCAGACCCGTTGTTGGGCAAGCCACCGATGGGCGAACCGCTGCTCGACGGGAAAGGAAATGTGGATGAAGAGAAGCTGAAGGTCAAGACCGAAAAAAACCGCAAAAAGGATCAGGATTAGAATAAGTTTTCCGAATCAATGACAAGGACGTCCCCCGCTTCAGCAGGGGACTTTTTTATTGATCAGTTGCGGCTTGCCTGTTAAGTCCCGCTTCAGCCAGGCAAAGAAATTACGTCATCGTCCCTGCCTTATTTTTACGCATATGGCAATGGAGATCGAACGGAAGTTCCTGGTCAAGAAAGACGTTTGGGAAAACTGGGAAAAAGAGCCACCGCACTACCTGCGGCAGGGCTACCTCTTCAAGGACCTGGTAAAAACGGCCCGGGTGCGGGTGAGTGATGATACCGGTTACATGACCGTCAAAGGCAAAACCATTGGCATCAGCCGGGCTGAATACGAATTCGAGATCCCGAAGCAGGACGCGGAAGACCTGCTGTCGGCTTTTTGCGATACGGTAGTCACCAAACAGCGCTATATCGTTCCCTTTGAGGGAAAGATCTGGGAGGTGGATGTCTTTCTTGAGCAAAACGAAGGACTGCTGGTAGCCGAGATCGAGCTGACCGAAGAAACAGAAACCTTTACCCTGCCGCCGTTCATTGATGTTGAGGTGACCGGCGACAAGAAGTACTACAATTCGCAGCTGGCGGTAAAGCCGTATAAAGAGTGGTAGGATTTCTGGCTTCGCCCGCAATGACAGCTTTGCTGGCGGCATCGCCTTCTGACAGGCAAAAACAAGGGCCGTATTTTTACGGCCCTTACCAGTTAACTATTCACCTTATAAAAGAATCAGCTTCTTCTCTAGTCATCCAGCTTCAGCACCGCCAGGAAGGCTTCTTGCGGCACTTCAACGTTACCGATCTGGCGCATGCGTTTCTTACCTTCCTTCTGCTTCTCGAGCAGTTTGCGCTTACGGGAGATGTCGCCACCGTAGCACTTCGCGGTAACGTCCTTGCGGATGGCCGAGATGTTTTCGCGTGCAAGGATCTTGGCGCCCACGGCGGCCTGGATGGCGATCTGGAACTGCTGGCGTGGCAGCAGCTCTTTCAGTTTTTCGCACAGCTTACGGCCGAAGTCCTGCGCGCGGCTGCGGTGGATGAGCGCTGAAAGGGCATCCACCTTGTCGTTGTTGAGCAGGATGTCCATCTTCACGATGTCGGCTTCGCGGTAGCCGATGGGGTTATAGTCGAACGAAGCATAGCCACGGGTCTGGCTCTTCAGCTTGTCGTAGAAGTCGAACACGATCTCGGTGAGCGGCATCTCGAAGATGAGCTCAACGCGCGTCGTGGTGAGGTAGCTTTGATTGATCAGAATGCCGCGCTTGCCAAGGCACAGCGTCATGATATTGCCCACATACTCGCCCTTGGTGATGATTTCGGCGCGGATATAAGGCTCCTCGATGCGGTCGGTCTTCACCGGCTCGGGCATTTCGGCGGGGTTGTTTACAATCACCTTCTCCCCCTTCGTGGTATAGGCGATGAACGATACGTTCGGAACCGTGGTGATCACCGTCTGGTTGAACTCGCGCTCGAGGCGCTCCTGGATGATCTCCATGTGGAGCAGCCCGAGGAAGCCGCAACGGAAGCCGAAGCCCAGCGCCTGCGAAGTTTCGAGCTCAAATGTGAGCGAGGCATCGTTGAGCTGCAGCTTTTCCATGCAGTCGCGCAGTTCTTCGAATTCGTCGGTCTCCACCGGGAAGATGCCGGCGAATACCATCGGCTTTACTTCCTGGAAACCCTTGATTATTTCCTGTGTGGGACGCGAAGCAGTAGTGAGTGTGTCACCCACTTTCACTTCTTTCGCATTCTTGATCCCGGTAATGATATAGCCTACGTCGCCGGCACGCACTTCCTTGGTGGGGGAAGGCTTCAACTTCAGCACGCCCACTTCGCTGGCTTCATATTCCTGCCCGGTGCTCACGAATTGCACCTTCTCACCACTTTTAATCGTGCCGTTGAGCACGCGGTAGTATACGATGATACCGCGGAAGGAGTTGAAAACAGAGTCGAAAATGAGGGCCTGAAGTGGCGCCTCGGGGTCGCCTTTGGGAGCGGGGATGCGGTGTACGATCGCTTCGAGAATACCTTCGATACCAATGCCGGAGCGGCCGGAGGCCAGCAGGATATCTTCGGGTTTGCAGCCTATGAGATCAATGATCTGGTCTTTTACTTCCTCGATCATCGCGCCGTCCATATCGATCTTGTTGATCACCGGGATAATCTCCAGGTCGTTCTCGAGCGCGAGGTAAAGGTTGGAGATCGTCTGCGCCTGGATGCCCTGTGTGGCGTCAACCAGCAGCAGGGCGCCTTCGCAGGCGGCCAGCGCGCGCGACACCTCGTAGGAGAAGTCGACGTGACCGGGGGTATCGATCAGGTTGAGCACATATTTTTCTCCCTTGTGATTGTAGTTGATCTGGATCGCGTGGCTCTTGATAGTGATGCCTTTTTCGCGCTCGAGGTCCATGTCGTCCAGCACCTGGTCCATCATCTCGCGTTCGGAGATGGTGTTGGTGGTCTGGAGCAGACGGTCCGCCAGGGTACTTTTACCGTGGTCGATGTGGGCGATGATACAGAAGTTGCGGATATTCTTCATTGCAAAACCCTCCTCTTCGAAGGTTCGCAAAGGTAACGAAAAGAGCCGGCCCGCTGCGTTTTTGGTGTTAATTCCTATGGCTGTATTCCCCTTATCCGGCCAGCGCGGCATCGGAGCCGGCAAAACGGCTCATGCACCCGACAGCTCACGCAGGGCAGCACGCAGCCGGTCACCGGCCGCGATACCCGGTGCCAGCGCCGCCATCCGGTCCCGCATCGATGCGTATTCTTCGGGCGGCAGTGCAGCGATCCGGGCTTCCAGCTCAAAGAGACTATCCACACCGAAGCCGATCCCATATTTTTCGGCCAGCCGGGCCGCGGCACTGCCGCTGTGGCAAACCACCGGCATACCGGCCAGGATGTAGAGCGACATCTTGTGCGGGCTGATCCAGCGGGCATAGGTGCCAAGGGCGCCCCCATGCTTTGATATCTCGGTACCATCCCAGATCAGCCCGTAGGCGCCGGCAACCCGGGCAGGAAGCACCGCTGGCGGAAATGATCCATGGTACGAACAATTGGGCGCTGTCGGGATAAAAACAGCCGGTGCCCCATACAGGTGAAAGCGCAGACCCGCCAGGCTGCCCAGCCGGGCTATGAATGGGCTCTTCTCCAGGTTGCCGGCAAAGCACAGCTCGGGTGCGGGTACCCGTTCACCGGCATTCCATGGCGCCAGGAAATCGAAAAAATCGATCGTGGCCACACGCGCCGCCGGTAGCTTCTCCAAAAGCCAGTCGCGCATCGTATCATTGTGGGCAACGAAATGGGTCAGCCCACGGAACACCGCCAGCTCGCGCTCCAGCAAGGCGGGATCTGCGTCTTTAAGCCCGTTGATATCGGTAAGAAAGCAAATAATCCGTACATCGGTCCGGAAGCGGCGCAGACCACGCAGCAGCATCCGGCTTTGCCCGGCATATACCGGCCACTGCAGCAGCAGGGTGGCACCGCGCGGCAGGCTGGCCAGCGTTCGCAGCATCCGGATCGTACGCCGGATCTTCGCGACGCCGCTGAAGTTTTCCTGGTCGCCGAAGGCCACAGGCTGCCAGCCGTCTTCCACCAGGATCCGCTCGATGTCCACATTGCCGACGCCTCCATGCACCAGGGCACCGCGGGCAGAATGCTCGGCCAGGAAATAAAGCCCCGTATCGATGCGTACTTCAGGCAAGCGGAAGCGTTTTGTTTCGTTTGAAAAAATAGGAAATGGCTACCTGGGTCACCTCCGGCCGAAGCGTCAGGATGATGGCAAGCCATGCAAGCACACAGGCGGGCACCAGCAGGGCTCCGCGTAAAAGTGGTGAAAGGTCGAGCGCGGAGAGCCCGGCGCCGATGGCGAAGAAGGCGGCTGCCGAGCCGAATGCGGCCACCACTACACGCGCTTTCAGCTGTAGCAGCCCGGGATACATACGACGCACGAAAAAGACGTTACAGAGCAAGGTGGCGGCTTCACCGGCGATGAGTGCCCAGGCCATGCCGGGTCCACGCATGTGCGGGCAAAGCAACAACGCGGTCATTAGGAACACCGCCGCGCCAACAATAAGCCCGTAGAGCACCAGCAGCTCCCGGTCGCGCGGCAGCAGCACCTGCTTGTTGAGGAAAAGCGCGCCGACCATAAGTACCGGGAAGATGGCAAGAATGCGGAGATGCGGCGCCACACCCGCGAAGCCGGGCCCGAAATAAAAAGCCGTAAACGGCTCGGCCACGAGCCACAGTCCGGCACCCGCCGGGAGCACCAACAGCAGCAGCCCATCGGCCGACAGCCGCAGGGTGCGGCGGGCACCCTCGTGGTCGTCGCCATGAAGCTGCGTCACCGTACGCGGGTAAAGCACCAGGAAAGCATCCGTCAGAAAAGACGCCAGCAGGCGCACGATCTTTACGGCATAAGCATAAAGAGCCACCGCCGCCGGGCCGGCCAGCAGGCCGAGCAATACATTGTCAAGCAGCAGGGGAATACTGTAAACGATGCTCACTCCATAGTTGATACCGGTAAAGCGCAGGTGCTTTTTCCACTGCAGCCTGCGAAAGCTGATCCCGGCGGTTGCATGCAGGCGCAGCAGGTTGAGCAGCAGGATAACGATGGCCGAGCCGGCAACTATAGCGTAGTAACGCACGTAATGTTCCGGCCGGCGCACCAGCAGGAAAAGCGACAGCAGCGCCAGTGCCCGAACCAGCAGGGAGCGCAGCGTGATGTAACGGAATTCCTCGCGGCCCCAGTAGTACCATTCGCAGGCAAACCCGTTTAGCAACAGTAAGGATAGCGAAAACCAGATGAGCCGAGGGTCGCCGATTCGGCCATACAGTATAAATACGGTAATGATATAAACGATTGCCGAGCAAAGGGTGGTCAGCAGGTGCAGCGAGAGCAGCTCAGACACAAGCTGCTTCAGAGCAGGCGGATCATACCTGTTGCGTGCCACCGCGCGGATACCATACGTAATGATTCCGGCCTCGGCAAGCACCATGAAATAATAAGTTAGTCCGTCGATAAAGGCTACGCGGCCCAGTCCCTGCGGGTCGAGGGCGCGTGAAATCCAGGGGATCGAAAGCAGGGGAAACAGCACCTGGCTCAGCGACAGCAGGAAGTTATATGCCAGGTTCTTTTTCAGGCTCACGGTCGGCGTGGGGTGGCGTTTGTTGCCGCCTTCCTGCAAACATATATATTTAGCCTGTGAACATCGTGTTGTACGAACGGGAGCATTTTGAGATACTGGGGAGCCTGCTACAGGTTCTGAATACCGGCGCGCACCGGTTGCACCTCCTGCTACCGGCTTGGATGGATAATTACCGCGACACGTTGCCGCCAGGCGCGGCGGTTCACCATCTCCCCGAAGAGCCGGCGGCACACCCGAAAGCCGTAGAACAACTGTGTCGTGAAAAGTCCGCGGAGCTGCTCGTGCTCGGCACGGTGTCGTTTCGTCACTGGCAGTTTGCTGCCGTGTGCCGCAGCCTGGCGCCCGGGATGCAAACACTGCTTTACGTGCACGATGCGAACGACCTGCTGACGCCGCAACGCGGCACCGGCCTGCGTGGATGGGCCCGCTACCTGGGCAAGCTGCGCCTGCGCCGCGCCGTAAGCGCCTACGTGGTGCTGCTGGACGAAATGAAAGCTTACCTGGAGAAAAAAAATCCAACCGGCAAACCGGTATTGGTGATACCAGGTGCGTTTTACGATGCCGCCCTTGCTACAGATCCGGAGCCCGACCGCATGGTGCTCGCCATCCCCGGGTCGATCGACAGCGCGCGGCGGAATTACAGCGATGTTAAAGCATTTGCCGACCTGCTGAAAAAGCGGGGAATAGAAAACGGGTACGCGATCCGGTTGCTGGGAAGCGTAAGCGGGCGAGCGCCCGGATGGATCGGCAGTTTCCAGGGGCTGGTGGAATTCGATCCGGGCGGGCTTTTACAGCCGGAATTCGACAACCGGCTCAAAAGCAGCGAGCTGGCCTGGCTACCGCTTGCGGAAACATTCAGGCGCGATGGCCACCCGTCGGAATATTACGGGATCACCAAAAGTTCCGGGGCCTACTTCGACGCACTTCGCTTCGGCAAGCCCGTACTGGCCCCTGATGGCCTGCCCGTACCGGGCCTGCTTGCGTCGGCGCTGCTGCGCTACAGCGACGCTACCTATCTTTTTTACTTACTAGAGGCGCTGCAGCAAAACCCGGCCGCCCGGCATCGCCTGCAACAACTGGCGCGCGAGCAGGCCGGGAAGGTGCGTGTGGACGACGTTCGCGCGCGGTTGCGCGGCCTGATAAGCCACCTCGCGTAATTTTACCGGATGGACATCAACCGGAAAAAATTCAAGAATGAGCTCACCACCGGCTTTGGCACCAGCAGCAACACGGGCAGCGGTCGCTTTTACCGCAAAGACGGGTCGGCCAACGTGTTGCGTCGTGGCGTTCCCTTCTTCAACCGCTTCAGCTGGTTTCATACGATGCTCTCCATGTCGCCGCTACGCTTCTGGCTTTCACTCACGGGAGTCTATGTAGGGGTCAACCTGCTTTTCGCGGTTGTGTATTTCCTGATCGGCGTGGAGCATCTCAACGGTACGCTTCGAGGCGCATCAAAGGCCAACCAGTTTATCGAAGCATTCTTCTTCAGCGCGCAAACCTATACCACCGTTGGCTACGGCCATGTAAGTCCCGATGGCATCGCCGTTTCTTCGGTGGCGGCTTTCGAATCCTTCCTGGGCGTTATGACCCTTGCCCTGGCGAGCGGTATTTTCTTCGGTCGCTTCTCGATGCCGCGTGCCTTCCTGCGCTTCAGCAGCGTGGCGCTCATCGCGCCCTTCAAAGAGGGAGAAGCACTCATGTTCCGGATGGTTCCCGAGAAAAACAACCAGCTCACCGATGCCGAAGTGAAACTGACACTGGCGCTGCAGATCAAAGAGGGCAACCGTGAGCGCAACGAGTTTTATTCACTGCCAGTAGAATTCAACCGGATCAACACGCTTGTGCTCAACTGGACGGTGGTTCACCCGATCAACGAAGACAGCCCGCTGCATGGCTATACGGTCCGCGAGTTGGCCGAAATGGAAGCGGAAATCCTTGTGTTTGTAAAAGCATACGACGAGGTGTTTGCCAACAGCGTGGTAGCACGCACCTCCTACACGGCCGATGAGATCATACCGAATGCCCGCTTCCGTCCGATGTATCATTCATCAGGACAAATGACAGTGCTGGAAGTGGATAAGCTGAACGACTTCGATCTCCTGCCCCAGCATCATGCCGGCTGAAAACGGAGAAAGCGTTTGCGGTTGATATAATAGAGAAACAGGAAATAGAATACCGGCAGGAAGCTGAGCACCTTCATGAAGTCGTTGCCGGTAATCAGCCCGATTGCATAAAACAGCGTAAGGAGCAATCCTCCCGCGATCAGCTGGTCGTCCTCAATGGCGCAGCCCACCTTGAAGTAATAGGTCGGCTGCGCCAGTGTTTTGAGTACGAAAGGAGATGTATGGTGATATCCGTCGGTGGCCACCAGCAAGGGCCGGTGCGGGCCAACGGGGATAATGACCGGCACCCTTTTTTCGAGGTTGTAAATTGACATACCATCCACTACCACCCGCACTTTAAGGAAGCGGAGCAGGAACTGGTCCTTCCGGATCAGTACGATACGGTATGGCTGCTGCAGGTTATTTATGATCGGAGGGCTTTGATAATTTGTACGAAATCCTGTGCCACAAGCGCGGCGCCGCCAACAAGGCCGCCGTCAACATCGGGTGCGCTGAAAAGCTCTGCCGCATTGCCCGCCTTCACCGATCCGCCATAGAGAATGGAGATCGCATCTGCCGTCTCTTTTCCCCATTTTCCCGCAAGCACGGAGCGAATGTGGGCGTGCATTTCCTGGGCCTGCGCGGCGCTGGCGGTCTTGCCTGTTCCGATGGCCCAGATAGGCTCATAAGCGATGATCACCTGGCGCAGCTGCTCTTCCGTGAGGTGCGCAAGCGACTCTTCAAGCTGGCGCTGCACGAAGGTATTTTGCGTGCCTGCCTCGCGCACCTCGAGGGCCTCGCCGCAGCAGAAAATGGGCTGAATGCCGTATTCGAGGCACCGATCCACCTTACGCGCAAGCAAGGCATTGTCCTCGTGGAAATATTGACGGCGTTCGCTGTGGCCGAGAATGCAATAACGGATCCCCAGCGACTGGAGCATTTCAACCGATACCTCGCCGGTGTACGCTCCGTTGACCTCGGCATAACAGTTCTGCGCCGCGATGGCATAACCGGGCTCTTCATCAACGGCGCTCCTGGCCATGATCAGGTAGGGAAAAGGAACGGCAAAGATGACCAGCTGGTCGGGGGCGGGCGCGATCTTTTCGGCAAGCACGGCATCGAGAAGATCCTCGGCTCCTTTATAAGTCAGGTTCATCTTCCAGTTGGCGGCTGCGATCTGTTGTCTCATAATGTCGATTGGTCTGATGGTTAATTGGTCAATTCCTGATTCGATAATCTTTTTTTGTCAGGCGGATTGAATGCGCAAACTAAGCAGAATCCGGCAACATAATCCTACATGTACACTTCGGAATTGCAGGAGCAAATCCGGCATCGGGGACCGGCAATCCGGGATTAATAACGCCGATACACTTCCCGTAGTATCGCTTCTTCTTCGGCTCCGAGCTCAAGGCCTTTCAGCTTTTTCCAATTGGCGATATGCTCCAGCGCTTTTTCCAGCTCGTAGCGTTCGATTCCGTCTTGTCCCCAGGAAAATGATGGCACGTATTTCGGCGGGATACCCGAACCGAAAAGATTGCAGGAGACGCCTACGACGGTGCCGGTGTTAATGGAGGTATTGATGGCGGTGCGGCTGTAATCGCCCATAAAAAGTCCACACTTGGTTCCGGCTTCCTTTATGCCGTCGGGCAGGTAAACGCGCACCGCGGATGCGTTGTTTTTTATGTTGGAATTGGACGTGCCCGCGCCGAGGTTGCACCATTCGCCCAGCACCGAGTCGCCGAGGTAGCCGTCGTGTGCTTTGTTGGAGTTTCCGAACAGCACGCTGTTCTTGATTTCGCCACCCACCACACAGGCCGGGCCGATCGTTGTGGCTCCATAGATGCGGGTGCCCATTTTAACGGTGGCGCCTTCACAGATGGCGACGGGCCCACGCAGGAGGCTGCCTTCCATCACCTGCGCCCCGTTGCCGATATAGATCGGCCCTTCGGTGGCATTGAGAATGCAATGCTCCACGCGGGCGCCTTTCTCGATAAAGATGCGCGCCGCGTTGGTCATGGCGGTGGTGCGGGGCGCGCCCTGGCTTTTGCGTTTCTGGGTGAGCAGGGCAAAGTCCTGCTCGATGGCCCAGGCATTATAGCGGGTGATGTCCCAGGGCGCGCGCAGCTCACGGAACTCGGATTTCGCTTCCACGGCCTTTTCCATCTTCACCCGGTTGGCGTCGAGCACCTGCTTGCGGGAGATACAGTAAATAAAGCTTTCCCGCTCGGGAAGGCTCAGGAATTCACCTGGGCGCAGCGCCTGCACCTCTCCGGCGAGGGCGGGCGTGGGCAGGATGTTGCCATGAACGAGGTAGATGATATCCTTGCCGATGCTTTCGTCGATCACCAGGGCGCCCGGGCCGTCTTTGTAATCACCTTCCTGCTTATCGAAGGAGGGCAGGCCCAGGAGGCGCTCCCATTTTTCGCGGATGGTGAGGATGCCCACCCGGAAATCGGGGATCGACCGGGTAAGGGTGAAGGGAAAAAGCTGCCCGGGATTGCAAAACTCTTCTGTAAAAACGATTTTTTCCATGGCTCCGGTAAAAATAAAAAATCCCCTCTTGCGGAGGGGATCTATAAATAGAACAAAGCTCGGTTATTTCTTGGCGTATTTCTTCTTGAACTTGTCGATACGGCCGGCGGTGTCTACCAGTACGTTCTTACCAGTGAAGAAGGGGTGCGAGGTCGACGAGATTTCCAGCTTGATGAGCGGGTACTCGTTACCATCTTCCCATTGAATGGTTTCTTTAGAACCAGCAGTAGAGCGGCTCAGAAATGCGTGGCCGTTACTCATGTCTTTAAAAACCACGTAACGGTAATTCTCCGGATGCAAACCCTTTTTCATAATATCTTATTTTTATACGGCGGCTGTATTTTTTACAAAGCGACGCGCAAAGTTAAGACGAAAAAAGCATCTGTCCCAAACTTTCCCCTGTTAATTTTTTTAACTCCGCATGTTTTCAAACTGTAGCGGAATGCCGAGGTTCCAGCCCTTGGAAGCCTGTATAACTGCCTGTAAGTCATCGATTTTCTTACCGGTAACCCGCACCAGGTCGTCGTTGATGGAGGCCTGCACCTTGAGCCCGGAATCTTTGATCTGCTTCACGATCTTCTTGGCATCTTCCTGCTTAAGCCCATTGGAAACGCTCACTTCCTGCTTCCATACCTTGCCGCTCTGCGCCCCCTCCCTGGAAGTGTCGAATGCTTCGGGCACGATGCCCTGCTTGTGGGCCCTGCTGATCAGCACGTCAATCAGCTGGCTCATCTGCATCTCCCCTTCCGTTTCGAGGGAGATCTTGTAATCCTTCTTGTTGAGGTCGATCACCACGTGGCTGTTCTTGAAGTCAAAACGGTTGGTGATCTCCTTGCGGGTAACGTTTACGGCGTTGTCGAGCGCCTGGGCGTCTACCTTGGATACGATATCGAATGAAGGCATATGCTTGTGGTTTGGGCAAATATACAGTTGAACGAATCTCCGATCTCTGATGTCGGATCTCCGATTTTGTGGGATAAAGTTCAATCACACTTCCCCAATCCAGAACCCTTAAATCGAAAAAGGCCCCTCGGGAGCGAGGGGCCGTATGCACATGAGAAACTATAGAATGTAAGGGTCTCTTTAATCGGAACTTAGATGTGCGATCTGCGATCAGACATCCGAGATTTATTGCTGTCCGCCACCGCCCACGCGGTTCTGCTCATCCTGCGCGGCGGAAGTGCGGCGGCGCTGCTGCGGAGCGCTCTGTCCTTTCGCGAAGCGCCAGGTGAAGGTGATGCCCACGCGGCGGTTGTCCCACTTGCTGCGGATCACGGCGTCCACGTTGTCGAACTTGGTGTAGCCGCTGAACTTCTGGATCCAGAACGGGTCGTTGAGGTTCACTTTAATGGTACCCATATTCTTCAGGATCGACTTCGACACACCGAAGGAAACAACACCCATAGGATTGGCAACGATGATACCGGCGTCCTGCGTCTTCGAGCGGTAGAAGCCGCTGGTCTCGAGCGTCCAGCCCTTGTTGAGGCGGAACTGCTGGCTCATATTGGCCATCCAGGCGGTCATGTTCACATCCAGCGGCTTGCCGTTAATGAAGCCGTTGAACTGATTGTTGTAGGCATTGACGTAAACGTTCAGGAACCACCACTTCTTCACCGGCACGTTGACGCTCACGGCCAGGCCGATGTTGCGGCGCGAAGCCAGGTTTTCTTTCGTCTGGAAGGTCTTCTGCTCGGCATCGTTCTGCTTCAGCAGGTCGTTGATGATGTCGGTGGTCTTGCTCCAGTTGAACACGGTGTTCACCACGCCGCGGAAGTTGTGGCTCACCTCGATGTTGTTCGAGAACTGCGGCGTCAGGAAGGGGTTGCCCTTTTGGAACGTAAAGCGGTCCAGCATGCGCTCAAACGGGTTGAGGTCCTGGTAGCCCGGGCGCTCGAGGCGGCGGCTGTAGCTAACGCCTACCGTATTCTTGTCATTCACCTTGTAGCTCACATAGCCGGTCGGGAACAGCTGCGCATAATCACGCTCTACGCGACTGTTCATGGCAATGGAGTTGCCGATGGAATGCGTGTGCTCGAAGCGAAGCCCTACCTGGTAGCTCCACTTTTTCAGCTGCTGGCTCCAGTTGGCATATGCCGCGTTGATGTTCTCTTCGTAAACGAAGTGGTCGCTGCGCTGATCAATGGTATCGACACCGGTCAGGTAATCGCGCGATTTATAGGGCGCATCGTTGTCCGTCTTCACGTAGCTGCTCTTCAGGCCAGCTTCGAGCTTTCCGCCTTTGTTGCCCACAGGCGTTACGAAATCAGTCTTTGCGCTATAGATGTCGATGTTTTGTTTCAGGAGTGCCGTCAGGTAGTACGGATCGCCATCGAGTTGCTTGGTGCCATTGTAGTAGCGGTTGTCCAGTACCTGGTCGCTGGTGGAGCGGTAGCGAACGTAGTCCGCGTCGGCTGTGATCTCCGCGCCCTGCTTTTTCAGCTGGCGCCGGAAGTTCAGGTTGGCACCGATATTCTTCCACGTGTCCTTGTTGGAGCCGAAGGCTTCGTTGGTATTGATCAACGTGCCATTATCGTCGGTGATGATGGTTTCGGAATTAACCGTACTCTGACCGGGACGGGTCGTACCGGTCACCATGAAGCCGATGGAGGTCTTCTTGCTGATATTATAATCGAGACCGACACGTGCCGAGTAATTGTTGTTGGAGAAATGCGGGTAGCTGTTCTGCTGGAAATATTTACCCGGGAAGCGGCGGTCGATCTGCAGCTCGTTGAAGCCTTCCCAGTAGCTGTAGCTCAGGCTGGTGAACAGGTTCACCTTGCCCTTGCGGTAATTAAGGTTGAAGCTTTGCGGTGCCTTGGCATAGCGTGCCTGCACGAAGGACAGGTTGATGCTGCCGTTGAGACCGGTCTGCAGGCCCTTCTTGGTGCGCAGGTTCAGCACGCCCGAGTTACCCGAGGCGTCGTACTTGGCGGAAGGCTGCGTCATGATCTCGATCTGGTCGAGCTGGCTGGCCGGCATATTGCGCAGCAGGTTCGTAAGGTCCTGTCCGCTCAGGTAGGTCTGCTTGCCGTCGACGAGTACGATGATGCCGCTCTTGCCTTTCAGCGAAACGTTTCCGTCTTTGTCGAGCGTGATGCCGGGCGACTTTTCCAGCACGTCGAGCGCGCTGCTGCCGGCGTTGGTGGGCGATGCGTCCACGTTCACCACCATTTTATCGAGACGCGCTTCCACGAGCGGCTTGCGTACGGCAACAGTAACACCCGACATTTCTTTTGCAGCGCGGTGAAGCGTCACTGCAGGCACATCAAAGCTGCCGGTTGCATCGAAAGCCGGCGCGAAACTGCGGTCGAAGCCGACAGAGGTAAACGACACCAGGTAACGGCCGTCCTTGATACCGGTAAATTCATATTGTCCGTTTTTATCCGTGACTGCGAGCTTCGCCAGCGAAGAGTCTTTGGCGCGCAGCAGCGACACGGTGGCAGCGGCCAGGGGCTTGCCTTCTGCGTCTTTAACAGCACCCGTAACACGCGCGCCGGTCTGTGCCTGTGCTGCTGTGGCTATTGTGAGTGCAACGAGTGTAATGATCTTTCTCATGGTCTTTGCTTTGGTTTTGTAAAGCTGACACAAAGGTGCCGGCTCACGCAACGGTTAATGATTGAATTGTGATAAAGAAGCCATTAATTGGGTTGAACGATATCGGTGTTACAACTTGTTTGATCCTGCCTGTTACGAGTGGTGAATGCGCCCCATGAACGGGCTCGTCCGTCACTGAGCACCCTTCACACGATTGAGCTCGTCCGACGCGGCACCGGCCCGGCGGCGAGAACTTTCTTTGGCGGGTTTGCCGAAGCGCCAGTTGAAGGCAAGGCTCACATTGCGGGTGTCACGGGTCTGCCAGAAGTGGGCATCCGTATTCTGAAAGCTCATCGCACCCTCTACTTTATTGGTGAAGAAAATGTCCCGGACATTCAGCTTCACATTGCCGGCACCTTTCAGGATCGTTTTGCCCACACCCGCCGAAACCTGCGCCAGCGGGTAGATCAGGATCTGCCCGTCGAGACCGCTGGAGCGGTACCAGCCACTGAGCTCTCCGTTCCAGCCTTTGCCAAACTGGAACTGGTTGCCGGCGTTCACCAGGAAGACTTTGGTGTTTGCGGAGAACTCCTCCCCTGCGCCGTTGATGCGGCCCGTAAACCCGGTGTAGTTGTAGTTTACGTAAACATTGGCATTCCACCATTTGCGCAGGGCGCCCTGCGCGCTAACCGCGATGCCGGCGGTGTTGCGGCGGCCGAAGTTGCCGTCCTTAACAATCGTGGCATAATCAAACTCACCATTCGCATTACGGGCTTGCTCAAAGGTTTCGTTCATCATATCGCGGGTGCTGCTCCAGTTGAGCGTCGTGGTGAGAAAGCCCTTGAAAGTGTGCGTCAACTCGATGTTGTCGGTAAACTGCGGCCGCATAAACGGGTTGCCCTGCTCGTAGGTAAACTTGTCGATGAAGAACAGGAACGGGTTCAGATCCTGGTACGACGGACGATCGATGCGGCGGCCGTAGGATGCGGAGAACTGGTGCTTCTTTGTGGCTGCATAGCTTACAAAAACGGTCGGGAAGAGACTGCCATAGTTACGCCCGAAACTGGAGTCGGGGTGCTTCGCCTGGTCGGGCGAACCGAACTGGTAGCCGTTGTAAGCCGTATGCTCGTAGCGCAGCCCGGCCTGCAGCCCCCATTTTCCCAGTTGCTTGTTGTAATTCACGTAGCCAGCAACGATGCGCTCCTCGTAGTTGAACCGGTTGGTCTTTGTGGTGTCTACCGCATCTCCTGCGGGGAGCTGGTTGAAATAGAAGGCGCTGTTTTTCGTGCGTACATAGCTACCCTTCAGGCCCGCTTCGAGCTTGCCTTCTTTACCGAGCGGCTGGCTGTAGTCGGTCTTTGCCGAATAGATGCTGATACGCACCGGGAGGTCGCCCCGCAGGCGCTCGCCCGATTGTTTTACCCAGCCCGTGTTAAAAGCGTTGTTGACGAAGATCTGCTCCGAGCCGGTACGAAAGCCAATGGCGTCCAGGTCGGCCGTCAGCTCGCGGCCGGCAGAGTCGAACTGGTGACGGAAATTCAGGTTCACCGAACCGTTTTTCCAGGTATTGAACAGGTCGCTTTCAGCCGACACAATGGAGTCGAGCTGTCCGTGCGCATTTTTCAGGAAGGAGGTGCTGTGGCTGATGCCCCGCTCGGGGTTGGTACCGCCGTTGAGCACGAAGCCCAGCGTGGTGCGATTTGTAAGGAAATAGTCGGCACCGAGCTTCAGCCCGTAGTAGTTGTTGTGATCGCGCTGCTGGGTAGTCGATTCGAAGATCGCGCCGGGTGCGCCGTTACTGGTATAGCGACGCTCTATATCGAGGTTCTGGTAACGTTCAAAATGGCTATGGTTGATGCTGGTGAAGAGATTCACCTTGCCGTTGCGGTAATTCAGGTTAAAGCTGTTGTTGGAGTGGGTACGATGTCCCTGCGTTGCGGAAAGCGACAGGTTGCCATTGAAGCCTTTCAGCTTGTTCTTTTTCGTTTTGATATTGATAATGCCCGAATTGCCCGAGGCGTCGTAGCGCGCCGAGGGGTTGGTCATGATCTCGATCTGCTCGATGGCGGTGGCCGGCAGCGTGCGCAGGTAGCTGGCAAGCGCCGTCTCCGACAGGTAGGCCGGGCGCCCGTCGATCATCACCTGCACCGCGGCGCGGCCCTTGAGGGATACGTTCCCATCTTTATCCACCGACACGCCGGGCGCTTTTTCCAGTACTTCAAGTGCGTTGGCACCCACGTTGGTGGGCGAAGCCTCTACATTGATCAGCGTGCGGTCTGCTTTCTGCTCAATGAGCGGCTTGCGGGCCGTTATGGTCACAGCCGCGAGGTCTTTGCTTACCGGCAGGATCCGGATTACCGGGAGCGTGTAGCTGCCGGCGCCCGCTACAGACAGGGGTGCCGAATATTCCTTGCCATGTCCCACCGCCGAAACCAAAACCAGGTAATTCCCCGCGGCTACGTTTTCAAAGGCAAAACGCCCTTCCTTACCGGCCACCGCGATCTTTACCACGGAAGAGTCCGATGCGCGGAGCAGGGAGATAGTGGCGGATTCGACCGTCTTCTGGCTACCGTCGGCAACCTGGCCCTGGATGGAGCCGGTGCTTTGCGCGGATGCTGAAAAAGCGGCAGAAAGCGCTATAATGGTAAATAAATGATTCATTACGTGTGATTTAATACTAGCCTTCATCAATTACTAGCCCTTGTCAATTACATTACAAATGTAGGTACCATGCAACGCATAGTACATAGTTTGATAAGGAACGGTGATTTTCAGGGATAACCGGCGCCTGGAAGTATGGGCATAGGACGCGCGGGAGACGAAGCCGTTACAGGAAATGGTTATTTCTGGATAAGCGGCAAGAAGCGGCAACAGCCGGAAGAGCGGCAACGGCCTTTGCTACCCGACCGAGAGGCCGTCAATGGGTTCCGCGCGCCGCGCCCGTTAAGCCTTACCGGGCCTTACATTTGAAGCATGATAGTTGATTTCCGATCCGATACGGTTACCAAGCCGACACCGGCGATGCTCGAGGCCATGATGAGCGCCCCCGTAGGCGACGACGTCTATGGCGAAGACCCCACGGTCAACCGCCTCGAAGCACTGGGTGCCGAGCGCTTTGGCATGGAGGCCGCGCTGTTTTGCCCCTCCGGCACCATGACCAACCAGATCGCCATTAAGGTGCACACGCAGCCCGGCGACGAAGTGGTGTGCGACCAGACGGCCCACGTTTACCAATACGAAGGCGGCGGCATCGCGTTCAACGCAGGTGCTTCCGTGCGCCTGCTCGCCGGCGACCGGGGCCGCGTGACGGCCGAACAGGTAGCGGCTGCCGTCAACCCCGACGACGTGCACAAGCCCCGCACGAGCCTCGTGTGCCTCGAAAACACGTCCAACCGCGGCGGCGGATCCTGCTACTCCATGGATGAAATGAAAGCGATCCGCTCCGTGTGCGACGAACAGGGGCTCATCCTCCACCTCGACGGCGCACGCCTATATAATGCGATTGTGGCCAACAACGAAGACCCGAAAGACTACGGGCGCACCTTTCACACCGTTTCACTCTGCCTGAGCAAAGGTCTTGGCGCGCCGGTCGGTTCCCTCCTGCTGGGTCCCGCCGATTTCATCAAGCGCGCCCGGCGGGTACGTAAAGTATTTGGTGGCGGCATGCGCCAGGCGGGCTTTATCGCAGCGGGTGCCCTGTATGCACTGGAAAATCATGTGGAGCGGCTGAGCCAGGATCACGCCCATGCCCGGACCATCGCCGCCGCGCTTCAAAACAACCCGCTTGTTGAAAGCGTGCTGCCGGTGGAAACGAATATCATCATCTTTAATGTAGCCGCCGGTAAAACGGCAGCGCAGCTCGTTGCGCAATTAAAAGAATCCGGCATCCTGGCTTATGCCATTGCACCGCAGCAGGTACGCCTGGTGCTTCACCTCGACATCAGCCCCGAAATGGTTGACCACACCATCAGCACCTTCCGTAAGGTGGCCGCAAACTGAATCACCGTAAGTTTACCCTCCCAAAAACAGCAAGCAACCCATGTTTCCCCGAATAAATCCGACAACGACGCCTGCCTGGCAGCAGTTGCAGCAACACTTCAGCGAGATGGAAGGCCGGCATATGCGTACGCTCTTTGCCGAAGATCCCGACCGCTTCCGTAAATTTTCCTTTTGTCTTGACGACCTGATGATCGATTTTTCAAAGAACCGGATCACGGCACAAACAATCGACCTCCTCCTCGGGCTTGCCGACGACTGCCGGCTTCGCGCTGCGATCGATGCGCTGTTTGCGGGCGAGTTCATCAATGAAACAGAAGGCCGTTCCGTGCTTCACGTGGCGCTGCGGAATTTTTCCGGCAACCCGGTGTTCACGGCGGGCAAGGATGTCATGCCCGACGTGCGGCGCGTGCTGGCGCAGATGAAGCAGTTTTGCGAAAAGGTACATTCCGGCGCCTGGAAAGGCTACACGGGCAAGCCGATCCGGCACATTGTCAACATCGGCATCGGCGGCTCCGACCTTGGACCGCTGATGGTGACGGAAGCACTTCGCCCCTATTGGAAGGAAGGCATCAGCGCACATTTTGTGTCAAACGTAGATGCAAGCCATATCGCGGAGGTGCTGAAGCGCGTTAACCCCGAGGAGACCCTTTTCCTGATCGCCTCCAAGACCTTTACGACACAGGAAACGATGACCAATGCGCAGACGGCCCGCGCCTGGTTCCTGGAAAGCGCGAAAGACGCGGCTTACGTAGCAAAGCATTTCGTGGCGCTGTCTACCAACGAAAAGGAAGTGACTGCCTTCGGCATCGACAAGGAAAATATGTTCGAGTTCTGGGATTGGGTCGGCGGCCGCTATTCGCTTTGGAGCGCCATCGGTCTCAGCATCGCGCTTACGATCGGATACGACAACTTCGAGGAACTGCTTCGCGGTGCGCATAGCACCGACGAGCACTTCCGGACAGCAGCCTTCGGTGAAAACATCCCGGTGCTGATGGCGCTTATCGGCATCTGGTACACCAATTTCTTCGGCGCGCAAACCGAGGCGATCCTCCCCTACGACCAATACCTGCACCGATTTGCGGCCTACTTCCAGCAAGGAAATATGGAAAGCAACGGCAAGAGCATCGACCGCAACGGCGAGCCGGTGGAATATGCTACAGGTCCGATCGTTTGGGGAGAGCCCGGCACCAACGGCCAGCATGCCTTCTACCAGCTCATTCACCAGGGAACCCTGCTTATCCCCTGCGATTTCATTGCGCCTGCCATTTCGCATAACCCATTGGGTGACCACCATGTAAAACTGCTGTCCAACTTCTTCGCGCAAACCGAAGCATTGATGAATGGAAAGACCGACGAGGAGGTGGAGCTGGAGCTGCAAAAGGCCGGCAAAACCGATGAAGAGATCGCGCGGCTGACGCCTTTTAAAACATTCGAAGGAAACCGTCCCACCAATTCGATCCTGCTGAAGAAGATCACACCACGCTCCTTGGGCGCACTGGTAGCGCTTTACGAGCACAAGATCTTCACCCAGGGTGTCATCTGGAATATCTTCAGTTTCGACCAGTGGGGCGTAGAGCTCGGTAAGCAGCTGGCCAACCGCATCCTCCCCGAACTGCAGGACGATGCACCGGTAAGCAGCCACGACACGTCAACCAACGGGCTGATCAACGCGTGGAAGCAAATGCGCAAACTGTAGTTATACGGCCGGGGGCACCGCCAGCTCGGTGACACGCCGAATGACCTGCGTGCATTTTTTGCCCGAAAAATTCAACTGAAGAACTACCTGGTTAGCCCCTGCTTTTGCGGGGGCTTTCATTTTCTTCTTCACCGGCACCAACTCGACCCGCCAAAGGGCATCGGATGCACCGGCAGCTGTTGCTAATCGTACGGTCTCTCCTGATTGCTTTTCCTTTCCGATATCGGCGCTACCCTCCCAGCGGGATACATGCGCCGAATACACCCGGCCATTGATCCAGGCAAAGCCGTCGCCGGCCTTCCGGGACGAAGATTCAAGGAAAACTGAATAGCTGGAATCAGGTCCGGAGCGCAGGGGCTGGCGGTTTTCGTCAACCGGAATAATACCGGGCATCCGCACTTCCAGGAATGCCTGCGCGTTGCGCGTTCCGCACTGCGCATTCACCGCGGTGGTGGCCGAGAAAGCGATGGCGAGCAGGGCGTACAGTTGGATTTTCATAAACACCGTTTGCATAAATGATGATGCAGCCCCGGAAAGGGCTGCATCATGTTGGGTTAATTGTTTCAGGAACGTACGAAGCGGATCAGCGCCCTGCCCTTGCCGGTGTTTCCGCTCAGGGTATAGGTGCCGGCTGCGAGGCGACCGAAGTGCAGGCGCAGCTCATTGGTGCCGGGAGCCACCTGCTGCTGGAAGCGCTCTATGGCGCGGCCACCGGCATCGAGCACCGTCCAATCGATTTTCATCGCGCGGCGGCTGCGCACCTGCAAGGTGGTTGCATCCTGCACCAGGCTCGGGATCAGCCTGGTTACCGAAAGGTCGGCATCGAGTGACGGAACGGCCACATTGCTGCCGGCTGCGTTAACGATGCCCGCGGCAAAGCCCGAGAAACCGCTGCTGAACGTGTACGTGAGCGTATAGTCGTTCCCGTACCGTCCATGAACCGGTTGTACCACCTCAACGGCGTTGGCGCCATCGGGTGTCGGATTCAGCGGGGAATAGTTACTGATGCGGCTCTTCACCTTTACGATTTTGATGTTCGGCCAGGTATTACCGGTAGCCGCTTCCCAGCCCGCCTTCTCAGCTTCCGTATAATAAAGCGTTACCCGGTATTGCCCGGTGATATTGTTGATTGCCGGTGCAAAATGGAAGGTTTTCGCTGTAACAAAATTTCCTGTGTTTGTGCTGTTGAATGGCAGCGCGTTGTTGCCGGCACGGTCTACCGTCAGCGCCGTGCAACCATAGTCAAAGTCACCGAGGTTAACGAGGCTTGCCATCAGCTTTCCGCTTCCGCTAAAGAAGTTAACGGTTCCGTTGCCGATGCCCAGGGGCAGGGTGCGGGTGGCGTTCAGGGCCGTCTCAACCGGGTTGCCGGAAAGTTGCCCCTTGAAGGTGAGCACCGGGCGGATATTAGAGCCGTTGGCGCTTCCGTATTGCGCGGCGAGCGAACATCCGGTGCCGGTTGTGGTCCGGTTCCAAACGCCCATCAGCGTCGGCGTGGCTGTGGAAGTCACCTGGTCGTCACCGCCGGGACCCGTGGTGTTGTCATAACAGAACTCCACCAGCACGTTCGATATACCGTCCCAATTGAATGCATTGGTGAAATTAATGGGGCTGGTTCCCGCCACGGGTGTGTAGTTGCCGCTGAAGCAGGGCACGGCGCCGGCTTCGAAGGTGGCACTTGGGAACACCGACGTTGCGGTATTTTTCATGCTGACCGTAAAGCCCTGGTAAGCACTGAAGGAGTTCACCGAGGTAACGTTGAAGGCAATGCCATTGATATTACCCGCCGTGAGTCCGGCAGCCTGCAGCTCGGATGCCAGGTAGAGATACTGGCTCTTCGACTTGCCATAGGAGCCGCGCAGGGGCTGCACATAACCACCGTAGCTGCCGACGCCTACCTGCGCTTCGCCCGTTCCCGGGAGCACAGGAGCCCGGTCATTATCATCGATCACCAGTTGCACTGTCCCGTAGGCCCCGGTAATCGCGTTGGTGCTCCCCGAAACCGCGCAGGTTATCCGGACCGTTTCCGGGCCTTCAACCTCGCCATCATCGTACACCCGCACGGTCAGGGTTTTGCCAGAGGTGCTGCCGGAAGCAAAGATGTGTTGCGTAGCAGGAGTAGTAAAGGTGCCGGTGGTGGAGATTTCATAATCCGATCCCAGCGTGGCGGTGCCGGCGGCCAGCACGCTGTACTGTACGGTTGCATTGCCCACCGGCGCCTCGGTAATGTTCACCGGGATGGTGTAATCGGTATAGCCGCGGCATCCCGACGTCGCAGTGGAGGATTCTACTGCGGTTACGGACGGGGCGGAAAAACGCACCTCCGGCGTGGAGGGAATGCGGGCGGTAAACACCCCGCGGCCGTGGGTTGCCGCCATCAGGGTGTTGTCGCTGATGCGCAGCTTCAGCATGTCGGTGCGCACCAGCGGAAAATTGACGTCGTTTGTCCAAACGGTCGACGCACCGTTGACGGCATCGGTATACCAGATACCCGCTTCGGTGGCGATATACAGCTTGTTGTTGTTTTGCGGATCCACTATAGCCCAGCGCACCGGGATGTCGGGCAGGTTGCCATCGATCGCCGTCCACACAGTGCCGCCGTTACTGCTGTACCATACGTGCTTCAGACCATAGTTGGAGATCGTCGCCACAAGCACGGCATCGGTACTTCCGGTAGTAACACAGGTTATATTACCGCTGGCGATCTGGGTACCTGAGATATCGGTGGTGTTCGAATTTACGTTGGCCGCCGTGGCCGTTGATGCGCCCTCCATGCGCAGCACCTTGCCGTTGGAGCTGCCGACAAAAACACGGTCGCGGGTAAACGGTGATACCTTGAACGCCGTGGCAAAGCCGGATGCACCTCCCGTGGTGCGGGTCATGCCAATCAGGTCCAGCGTCGTATTGGTGCCGCCATTGATATGGGGGTTGCGCCAGCGGTTGATCTGCCCGTTCACAATCGCTGTACGGTTACAGGCATACATCGTGTTGGTAACATCATCGTAGTCGAACGGATTGACGAAGGAGCCGTCAGAGGAGAGGTCGGTATCCACCCAGGTGTTACCGCCATCGGCCGACACGTGGTAACTGTTATAGACATAAGTACCGATCTGGATCTGCGGGTCCGACTGGCTGATATGAACAAAGCAGCCGTCACCGCCCAGCACTTCGGTTGACCAGCTCAAACCGGCGTTGGTAAGGCGATGGACTCCATTGTCCTGCGCGCCGGCGAGCATGTAGTTGGAACCGGCGTCCGGGTGGATGGCAGCAGAATAGAACTGCTTGATGGCCAGGTTCCGGTTTTTGTCGGTGAAGGTGCTGCCGCCATTGCTCGAATAGAAAACGCCGCCATCGGTGCCCATCAGCAGGCGGCTTTCGGTGCCTGCGCGCCACCACTGGATAAAGTGATGATCCGCGTGCACATATGGGGCCGAGGTCACCCAATAAGTAAGCCGGGTGGGCGTTGCCACGCCGCTCGACGTGAATTTATAGGCATCGAGGCCTCCAACGACAAACTCGGTGGCATTATTCGGGTTGATGGCAAGCGTAAGGCCGTACCATCCCTGGCCGTTGAGCACCGCGGTAGGGTAAGCTATCGTGTTTTGCTTGGTCCAGGTCAGGCCGCCGTTTATCGACTTATAGGTGCTGTCGAGATTGCCGTTGACTACGGTGACAGCATACAAAGTGTTGCCCTGCTCCGCCAGCTCGAGCCGGTAGGCCGATGCCGCAGAATTACGGATGCCCGTGCTGTTGGTCCAGGTGCCGGACGTAACCGTGGCGGGATTATCGGTAAAAACGTGCTGCACGCGGCTTCCGCCGTACCCGAGGGAGGCATGGAAGCGCCCCGAGGCGGTGATCTCGATGTCGGTGCAGGTGCCGTTGGTGGCCGTCAGCGGCGAAGGCGTGATATTCTGCCAGGTGGTGCCGCCATCGGTTGACCGATAGAGCCCGGACGCCGAAGCGCCGGCCAGCCCCGAGCTGCGGTTGCCCACATACACGTTGCCGGCAGCATCGCAGCGTACGCGGAACACCCGCTGGAAGCCCGTCGCTGAAGGCAGGCGGCTCCAGGTGCTTCCCCCGTTGGTCGATTTCCAGATGCCCGCACCATACACCGCATCGGCATTCGAGGTAGGCTCGCCGGTAGCGAAATACAGCGTCTGCGGTGCGGCCGGGTTTTGGGTAATCGATGATATGGCGAGGTTATCGAAGCGGTCGTCGATATGACTCCAGTTGGGAATTGCCGAAAGGAAATTGCTGCACTTCCAGAGGCCGCCGGCGGCTGCGCCAGCCCATACGGTATTGCCGGAGGGATCGTTGAGCGTATCGACAAAAACCGCGATTACGCGGCCCGAAGCAATCTGGCCGGTGCCGCCGCGCGGGTTGCCGTCGGGGCCAACCACGTCGTAGGAAGGACCGCGCTCCTGCCAGGGAAGCGCGCCGGTGATGCGGGAAGCGATGCCGCTTCGCTGTTGGTGCAGTTCTTCGAGGGTCTCCACCAGGCGCTCGCCCGGCACGTACCCCAGCGCGGGGTCTTTGAGGCGCTCAAACTCAAATTCGGCACGCGCAGCCGCACCATCGTAGCCTTCGTGCTCTTCCTCTTCTTCCAGTTCTTTTTCTGTGTGGAAGGGGTCGTCGAGGTATGCGGGCTTTTGTTGTAACTGGAAAAACAGGGTAAGGAGCAAGCAGGCTCCGGCAAGGGGCAGGGCCCGGCGCAGTTGTTTTTTCATGTGCGTTAATGGCAGTCAGTTCGGTGTTGACTAAGCAGTTTAAAATTACATATTTCGGCGCTGGCCTTGCGGGTTACGCAAAAAAAATCCCTCCGGAGGAGGGACTGAAGTTTAGCCAATACGGGTTTACCATTTATCCACTTCGTCGGCCGGTGTGGCGGCGGAGGGGATATTGCTGGCTTCCGGGGTGATCTCAATGGTGGCCGTAACCGTTGTTACATTGATTTCAGCGCCTGTTTCGAGCTCGTCGCCATCGTGGTCGTCGAGCAGATCGTCGTGGTTATAGGCGTCGAAGTCGAAGTCGGGCATCAGGTCGGTCTTCACATAATCCACTGCCTCATTGAGCGCTTTGATGAATTTGTTGAAATCCTCTTTGTACAGGAAAATCTTGTGGCGATCGTAGCCGTTGTCGTTAAAACGCTTCCGGCTTTCGGTAATGGTCAGGTAGTAATCGTTGCCACGTGTCGCGCGCACATCGAAGAAATAGGTACGGCGCTTCCCGGCACGGATCCGCTTGCTGTAGATGCTTTCCATCTTCTTGTCGTTGTTTTCGTACGCCACAGTCACAAATTTTACAGTTAGGTAAACGGTTTGGTTTTATACCCTTACAAATATAATCCTATTTTTTGTCCAGCCAAATTTGCTAAACAGACCCTCCGGCATCCTGTGCCAGCTGGCTCCGGTACATTTCGGCATAGATTCCTCCTGCCGCGAGCAGGCTATCGTGTGTGCCTTTTTCCGCCAGCCGACCGCTCTCCAGCACAACGATCTGGTCGAAGCCGGATAGGCTCAGCACCTTGTGAGTAACCAGGATGGAGGTGCGCCCTTGCAGGTAGGTGCCGATGTGGTTGAGGATCTCCCGCTCCGTGCGGGTGTCCACGGCACTAAGACTGTCATCGAGCAGCAATACCGGCGTTTCGCGCACAAGTGCCCGCGCGATGGACACACGCTGCTTCTGGCCACCACTGAGGGTCACGCCCCGCTCGCCCACCACCGTTTCGTAGCCAGCGGGGAAGCCGCTGATGTCGCGGTGCACGGCCGCCGCCGCTGCCGCCGCCTCGATCGCCTCCTGTCCTGCCCCATCGGCCCCGAAGGCAATGTTGCGGGCAATGGTATCGCTGAAGAGAAAGCCATCCTGCGGCACATAACTCACCTGCCCACGCAGGCTTTCCAGGCGGATCCTGCGGATGTCGGAGCCGTCGAGCAGCACGGTGCCCGCTGTCGGATCGTAAAGCCGCAGCAGGAGCTGCACGAGTGTGCTCTTCCCCGATCCCGTGCGACCGACGACAGCTACTTTTTGTCCCGGAAGGATATCGAGTGTGAGATTGCTCAGGGCTCTGATGCCGGTGTTGGGGTAAACGAAGTCGACACCACGAAAGGAGATAGCACCGGAGATCGGCATGTCTTCCGCGTCGGGCGCGTCCCGCACCAGCGGAACCGCATGCAAGAACTCGTTGAGCCGCTTTTGCGAAGCCGCCGCACGCTGGATCATTGAGGCCGTCCAGCCGATGGCGCTCACCGGAAAGGTGAGCATATTGATATAGATCACGAACTCGACGATCGTTGCCAGGTCGATCATACCACGGATGACGGCGAGGCCGCCAATCATGATTGTCAGCAGGGTGCTGATGCCGATAAACAGGGCCATCGATGGGAAATAGAGCGATTCGATCTTGGCGAGCGTGGTGGCATCGCGGCGGTATTTTTCGCTGTTGTCCTCGAAAGCGCCGAGCATGGCCCGTTCCTGTACGAAGGATTTGATCACCCGGATGCCGCTGTAAGACTGCTGCGCGTTGGTAGTGAGTGCCGCCAGCGTTGCCTGCAGTGCCTCGCTGCGACGGTGGATCACCGTATTTACCCGGTAGATGGTAAGCGCCAGCAGCGGCAACGGTGCGAGCACATACAGGGTCAGTTCCGGGCTCCGCTTCCACATAAAAAACACGGTCATGGCAATGAGCGCGGTGAGGTTGGTTAGGTACATAATGGCAGGGCCGGTAAACATCCGCACGCGGCTCACATCCTCGGCCATGCGGCTCATCAGGTCGCCCACGCTGTGCGTTTTGTAAAAGCCGGCATCAAGGCGCTGGTAGTGAGCGTATACCTCGTTCTTCTGGTCGTACTCGATGTGACGGCTCATCACGATGATGGTCTGCCGCATAAAAAACATGAACAGCCCGCGCAGCAGGGCCAGTGCCAGGATGGTGATGCCGGCCAGGGTCACAGCCCCTGAAACCGTAAACCGCGCTCCTTCCACATAGCGGATAAAGCGCATCACCAGAACATCGTAGCCGGCGCCGGCGGCAACCTTATGTGCCGCCTTGTGGCCGAGCGCCGACTGAACATACTCGATGATGAAACCGGTGACCTGGGGCGCCAGCACACCGAAGTAGTTGGAGATAAGAATAAAGAAAATGCCGGCGGCGAGGCGCAGGCGGTATTTATAAAAATATTTTCCGAGGTGCCTGAGGTGCTTCACAAAAGGGGTTTGCGCAAAGGTAAGCGCGGGATAATGTGCTGATGGAGTTATGTGCTAATGGGATGACGTGGTTATGAGCCAGATTCAGCCCCGGTCTACCCATAGTTCAATAGGCGTTTTTCTCGCCGCGGATGATATTGTAGACCGTGAGGAAGATGATTTTGATGTCGAGCCAGAAATTCCAGTGCTCCATATACCAGATATCGTGCTCGATACGGCCCTGCACATCGCGCAGCTCTTTGGTCTCGCCCCGGTAGCCGTTCACCTGCGCCCACCCGGTGATGCCCGGCTTTAGGAAGTGCCGGATCATGTATTTATTGATCACCTGGCGGTAGGTGTCGTTCATCTTCAGCGGGTGCGGTCTTGGCCCGCAGATGCTCATGTCGCCCAAAAGCACGTTGAAGAACTGGGGCAGCTCGTCGAGGCTGGTTTTGCGGATAAAGCGGCCGACGCGGGTGACCCGGTCATCATCCTTGGTGGCCTGCTTGTATTCGGCATCTTTCTCGGCCACTTTCATCGAGCGGAACTTGAAAACCTTGATGATCCTCTTATCGCGGCCGAGGCGGTTCTGGGTAAAGAAGATCGGGCCTTTGCTGTCGAGCCGGATCACAAGCGCGATCAGGGGCACCAGCCAGCTTAGCAGGAAAACGATCACCAGCAGGCTGAAGACGATATCGAAGGCGCGCTTCTTGATTTTATTGCCGAGTTCGGTGAGCGGCTCATGCCGCAGGGAAAGCACCGGCACGTCGTCGATAAACTCCACGTGCATATTGCGGTTGATGAACAGGTTGTAGTCGAGCACGAAGCGCACGCGGATAAAGTTGTCCTCGGCCACCTCGGCCAGCTCGTAGAGGTATTGATTGTCGCGCGGCAGCAAGGTCGAATAGATCTCCGATACCTCGTTGGCGATCGCATAGTCGAGGCACTCCTTGAGGTTGCCCAGTATCGGGTACATCGACAGCTCCTGCACCCGGTTGTAGTCTTCGAAATAGCCCAGTATCGACACATGCTGCTCTTCTTCGGGAAGCATGCTGGCGATGCGTTTGCCGATATCATTGTAGCCAAGAATCACCACCTTGCGAACAAGGCGCTCCTCAAAATCCACAAAACGGAACAACCAGGTATACAGCAGCCGGGTGATGAGCAGGATGCCGCCGAAACCAAAAAGAAAGGAGGTAATAAAGGGGCGGAACAGTTCGTCGCTGGTTACAAACATATACAGTATCGTCACCTGGAGAAAAAGAAACCAGGCCTTGGCGGTGCTCCGCAGGAAAAGCTCGCCCCGAAAAAGATTGGCGCGCTTATAAAGCGAGAATGCGCCGCTGCACAGCATCCAGGCCACGTTGAGTAATAAGAAAAGGAGCAGGTAACCCCGGCTTTGCGTATTGGTCCTTTCGTCGGAAAACTGGTATAGAACATAGGCCACGTTCAGCGCCGTCAGGTCGAGAAACGCAAACAAGAGCTGAAAGGCGCTGAGATGTCTTTTACTCATAAATGGTGACGGTTAGGCGTGGCATCGCTATTGCAATTCAGTTACACAGGTAGCACCTGCTACCTGTAATTTTCATGCCGCCCGGCATATTCCTAACCGTCATAACCTGAAACATGAACAACGCCAACCTTCGCCAGCTTTTGGGTATTGCCCTGCTCCTGGCTCTCGTAGCTTCCTGCGGAAAAAAATCAAGTGACACCGAAGAACCCGTAACCCCGCCGGCCGCCGACTCGGCAACGGTACGCTACCAGGTAACCTCCAGTAACCGAAGCAGCGGACTGGTCAATTGGACCACGGTCAAGGGCGCGGGCAAGCAGGTCGCCTTCAAAGGCAACGGCACCACCCGTATCGAAGTGTACAAGTTCAATTTTATGCCTTCCAGCTTCGATTCGCCTGCCTTCGAGCTGATCACCGTCCGCGTACCGGCCGGCACCTATACCGACGCCGAATTCAATTACCAGATGATCCCATCGCGCGACCCCGCACTGCAGCTGATCGGCACCTACACCACCGGCGGTGTGAGCACGCCGGTACGGGTAAATATTGACCAGTTTGCCGAAATCGCGACAAAATTACCCTCGGTAACCCTGGCGGGCGGCAAAACCTACAATGCACTCATCACCCTCGACCTGGCAGCCATCATGAACGGCGTCACGGCAGCGAATCTCAACAATGCAGCCCGCACGAACGGCGAGATCGTAATAGCCTATTATTCCAATGTATCGATGCTGCAAACGATCATCAACAACATCAACAACGTTGTGCACCACCAGGTAACCCTGGGCGAATAATCAACGCAACAGCACTACGAAGAAGCCCCTTGCTATGCATGGGGCTTTTCTATTTACCGATGAATTCGGACAAGGACTCGAGCAGGCCGGGCGATGCATGCGGCGCAATTGGCGCGGCGGGCGGCAACCGGCCCTGCAGGAAGGCCTCCAGGTGAGCACGCAGCTGCGGCCCGTCTTCGGCTACATGGAGGTAACCCTGCTTTTCGAAGGCCCGCGCTGTGGCCACCTGGTGGTCGTCGCGGGTTTCGTGCAGGCGGCCAAGACGGGGAAAGACGATCAGCGGTTTTTGCAGCTCCAGTACATTGAGGATGGTTCCGATACCAGCGTGGGCGATTACCAGGTCCGCTTCCTCCAGGTGCTTCTTAAAGGCCACCGGCGGGATGAAAGACAGCACCTCGATGTGCCTGCCCCGGAAGCTGTCGCTTCCGGTGGTCTGCGCCAGGAAGCGCAGCGCAGGAAACTCCGGGGCCAGCTCGTCAACAAGATGGTGCAGCCGGGAAAACGGCTCCTGGCTGCCGATGGTGACAAAAACATTCATAACACAGCTCCTTTATAAAGCACCCGATCATTGGCAAGGTGCGGCCACTGGGTGTATACCCGATCGCAAAAACGCAGCGCGATCTTTCCGCTCAGGGAGATCCGCTCGGCATGGCAGATACTTTCGATCCAAATCGTACGGGCTCCCAGCAGCTTACCGGCAAGCAGGCCCAGCACGCCCGGGGCGGCGCCCGTAGAGATCACCACCTTGGGCCGGATTTTCCGGATGACCCCGGCGATCCGCAGAAATACGGGTAGCACCAGCCACTTCTTCCAACGGCTTACCTCCGGCACCAGGTGGAAGGGGTGCCCCTTTACCGTTTCTGCAAAACCGGCGTTGGTAGAACAAAAAACAACCTCATGCTGCTCCAGCAGCGGGCGCAGGCGCACCAGCTCAATCCAGTGCCCGCCACCCGATGCGATGGCTACTATTTTCATGTACTTGGAGTTTAGGGTCAGATAAAAAGAGGGGAATCATCCTGCCGCGCATGCAAACAGCCCGGGCAAGAAATAACATGTTCCCTACCAGGTAGCGGCGATACATCCGGCGCGGCTCCTGCAGGAGGCGAAAAACCCATTCAAGGCTGCCACGCCGCATCCAAAGCGGCGCGCGTTTTACTTTCTCACCCATAAAATCAATACAGGCGCCGCCGTTGATCACCAGGAGCGGCTTTGTATAGTGCGTCCGGATCATCGCCGAAACAAATTCCTGCTTGGGCATTCCCATGCCCAGCAGCACTACGTCCGGAGCGGCCGGTTCAAGCGCATCCAGGTAGTCTTCCGGCTTCCGGAACCCGTCCATCATCAGCACGATTTCGTGCCCTTCTCCACGAAGTCGGTCGGCCGCCTTGCCCAGGTAGGGCTCTGTTGTACCCAGCAACGCAATGCGCCGCGGGCCACCGGTACGAAGAAGGAAGGGGATGAAGTCGGTGCCGCAGAAATTGAAGCCGGGATCGATATTCAGGATGCGATACAGCGTCGACACCCCGACGCCGTCGCGCAGCAGCACATCCGACTCCAGCAAAGCCGCGATAAAACCAGGCTCTGAATAGCAAAGGTTGACGGCATGGGCATTCACAAAGGAGAGAACGATCGGAATGGTACAGCCTTCGAGATGTGCGTTGATGTAATCCCGTGCCTTCGAAAACGAATCAAAGCGCGTGATCCTGTGGATCAGGCGGCAAACCTGGTCTTGAAGTGCTATCATACAATGGGCGCATTTTGAACGACGGATAAGGGACGCTCACCCGCGCCGCTGCACTCCCGGAAAAGCCGGTGCACCTGTTGGATGCGGGCTTCCCAGGAATTGTTCCGGGCGAGCTCAATTCGCTTCAGCGCGCGTTCTTCACTATCCTCGCGGACCGCCTTCCGGCATTGATCCGCGAAAAGGTCATTGGTGCATTGATACACGAGGCCTTCTTCAAACTTCCAGTTGCGCGTATTGGGCATCTCGGTAATGATCGGGGGCTTGCCCATGGCCAGGTAGAGCCACAACTTATTGGGCGTTGCGCCCTTGTTCAGCAGCCGCACATCATAAGGCGCGATACAGGCATCCACCTCCCCGAGGCACCGGTACAGCTCTTCCCCTGTTTTCGGTCCCAGCAGGCGGGCATTCGGGAAACGGGCGAGTCGCTTTTGATTCGCTTCGCTGGCCGGACCAATGAACCGGATCTCGAATTCCCCGAGCAGGCTCGCCAGCAACTCATAATCCAGGTTGTTATCGAGATAACCCACGAGCCCCAGCACCGATGGGCCCTTGCGATCGATCCGCGCCGTCTGCGGCCGGTGATCGATGAGCGGCGCTCCCAGCGGAACCACATGCGTGTTGGGGTTATAGCGCCGGATCTTTTCACCCATATACTCGGAGCTGACAATGCAAAGCTGCGCGCGGCTGGCAACGGCGCGCTCGGTGCGGGTGTGATATTGGTTGATGAAAAACGGGTTGAAATTCCCGAACCCGACATTATCATCCACGGCATAGAAAATCACATTATCGAAAAAGCGGTGGATCGCCGGAGCCGTAAAGTCGAAGCAGAAAACCATATCGAAAGTAACCCCGAGGCCGCGGATGCCGCGCAGCAGCCAGTTATGGTAAGCTTCGTTGAGCCCGGGCGTCCGGTAACGAACCCGGTAGTCGATCCAGAAATAAGGGGTAATGACATAGAGATTCGGCGCGACCTGGCGTACCTCGATGCGTGGGCGGCCGGTGCGGTTCTTCTCGACGAAATAAACGTTTCCCTGCTTTACGAGTTCATGCGCTACCTGGTGGCGCGCCCGGGGCGGTTCGTCCCAGCTGGTAACAGTCGGATAGATCAGGTAATTCATGGCTGGCATCGTCAATGGTTATTTAGAGGTGAGCGGTAGCGGGCCGGTGTTGCCGGCGGCGGTTGCGGAGTGTATAAACAAACCCTTCCAGCCGCCCGCGGAATATGTTGTAGAACTCTCCCGATTTTTTCCGGTTCATGGCAACCACCATTTTCAGCAGCGGCGCTACCATTCCCCGGAAGATCACATAGTAAGGAATATCGTATGCAGCATACACCATTCCCATGCCCCGCTGGCGGGCGCGGATTATGTGGTGGGCACGCGCCTGCACCGGGATGTAGTGATGGTTGACCCGGATGCCGGCTTCATAATAAACCCGCATCCCGCGCTGGAGGGCGCGGAAGGTAAGCTCGCTGTCTTCGCCGCCGCCGATGAAGCGGCCGATGCCCACATCTTCAAGAAAGCCGCCGAGGCTGCGGAAGGCTTCCGCCCGGTAAAACTGCACATACGTTACATAGCCCACAGACCGGAATGAAAACACTTCGTTGCGGGTGAGTGCCTGCGAGGTTTCAATACGCCCGGGAGCCTGCGCCCAGTTGATGATGAGCAGCTCTGTATCGCTGTTTTCCTCGAAATGCCGCTCCACGGCCGCAAAGGCGCCGCGCTCGAACCAGCAGTCGTCATCGGGAAAACAGATGATCCCGAAGCGTGCCTGGGCGGCGCCGACGTTGCGGGCGCGCGACTGGTTGGCTTCGGTCAGCTTGATATGCTTCAGGGAAAGAACGGTGCTGTAGCTTTCAATCAACTCGTCGAGGAGACCGTCGCGGTTCTGGTCAACGATGATCAGCTCCAGGTCGGGAACGATGTTTTCGAGCACGGAATCAAAAAGGCGTTGCAGTTCATCTTTGCGCTGGTACGTTGCTACAACGGCAGAAATGCCTTTCATAGACGGTTTATTTAGGGCTTAGGGTTTCTTACGTCAGGGGTGCTGTGCATTAACGACACAAATACTGCTCCGAAAGCGCGGCAAAGCGGTATCCGCGTGCCGAAAAATCTGAAAGAATGCGGGGCAACGCGGAGCGCAGGTTGGAGGCTGCCGCATCGTTGTCGTGAAACACAATGATCGCACCCGGCTCCGCATGGCCGGCCACGTTGGTGTAGCACCGCTCCGGGGTTGTGTCGGGGTCGAAATCACCGCTGAGGATACTCCACATCACCACTTGTAGCCCCAGCGGCTTTGCGCGGAGGCGGCGCACCTGGAAGGGCGTAACATGTCCATGCGGCGGGCGAAAAAGGCGCGAAGCGATCTTTCCCCGCGCCTTTTGAACATCGGCGTAGTAACAGCTGTTGTTGGTGCGCCACCCGTCGAGGTGCTGCCAGGTATGGTTGCCAACGGCATGCCCCTCCGTTAGGATCCTGTTGTAGATCTGCGGGTAACGGGCTACATTTTCGCCGATGCAAAAGAAGGTTGCCTGTGCGTCATACCGGCGCAGCTCGTCGAGTACGAAGGGTGTAAGCTCCGGGTGCGGGCCGTCATCGAACGTAAGAAACAGCAACCGTTCCCTTGTCGCTACCTGCCAGGTGCAACGTCCATAGAGTTTTCTTACCCACCAGGGCTTTTTTACGAGGTAATTCATCGTTGATCAGTTCGGTTGCGCCAAAAGGGTACCATCCGGTTCTGCTTCGGGCTCGGCGGCTTCGGCGGGCTCCAGGAACAGGTACCAGAACACAAGGAGCAGCAGCACGAAATAGAGGTGCTTTTCGCGGAAGAGGCTTGCCTCGGTGATATTGTTGAAAAGCACGATCAGCGGCAGGAAATACGCTACCGGCTCCGACCAGGGCACCCGCCGGAAGATGCTCCCGATCATGGCGAAGAGAAAAAGCAGCACAAAAACAAGACCGACGACTCCGGTATTGACCAGCACGTCCATATAGCCATTGTGACCCTGCCCGGGGTCCCAGGAAAGTTCATGAATATGCGAGAACGGGTTGTACTCCTCTTTTGAAAGCCAGTAGCCCCCCGAGCCGAAGCCGGTAGCGACGCGGTCCTGTGCCGCCAGGTCACTGCGGATGATTTCCCATACATCGGTACGGCCCGTAAACGTAAGGTCGCGGTTGTTGATACCAAGCGGCATATCCGTACTCCCCATGATCTGGCTCAAAAACGGAACGAGCAGCCCAAGGCCGATCACGACATAAAACAGCGGGCGCATCAGGAAGCGGATGCGGTAGGCAATGAAAATAACAATCACCCCGCCCAGGGAGGTCATGCTGTCGCAGCGCAGCAGCTGGTAAACGATCGCGGCATCAAGTGCAAGCAGCACTAACCAGGGCAGGCTGCGCGGCTCGAAAAGGTTGATGACGATAAACGCAAAGGCCAGGAACTGTCCCATGTTGTTGGGCGATGAAAAAAGCCCCTGTGTGCGTGTCGCATCTTCGAAATACCAGGAGGCCTGCGCCGGGAATGCAAAGATGAACCCGAGGTTGAGCACCACGACGAAAATCGCTATGTGCTTCAGGGTGCGGAAGAGTGCTTCGCGGCCTAACACATTTACAACGACAAATGCCTGGAGTACCGTCAGCAGCATTCTTACGGTATCGTGTACACTGTTGCTCCGCAGCTCTACCGGCGACCAGCTGATGGAAAGCGCATAAAATGCAAGTACCGCGAATAAGGGGATACTGCCCTCCAGGCTTACGCAGATATCGTCGGCGAAAAAAATATAGGCTACTGAAAGAGCGATACAAACGGTGCCGAGCAGGTTGAGCACCGCGTCGAGCGGGGCCAGCGCGGGGATGGCGAGAAAGATCGCCGAGAAAGGGAGGATGAACAGCAGCAGTTGCAGCGGTCCGAGGAGAAAACGGGCGGGCTTGCTGGTGATCAGGTTCATGCGGGATGGGTTAATGAATGATTGGTTCGGGTCAGGCGGCGCGGGCAACGCGGCGGGCGCGCGCTACCAGCAGGCCGATCGAGGTCTTTTCTGCATTGAGGTACAGGGCGCGTGGGCGGCCGTTTACGAGCTCATTGACGATCGCCTCGGGGCTCAGGTGCTTCCGGTAGTAGGCCTTTACTTGGCCCACCATCGTCGCCGCCTGCTCCTCGGGGTAAGCCAGTGCTTCGCGGAGCTTTTCCGTAAAATTGCCGTTATGAAAAACCACGGCGTTTTTGCCATCAACGAGCGCCGGCGCAAAAAGCTGCGCATACTCTTCGTGCAGGATGGGGATGGTGCCCACCGACATGGCTTCGTAGATATTATGCGATAGCGGCATGAAGACTCCGGGGCAGGCAATGAAGAACGCGTATTGCGCAATCGTGGGGCGGAGCTCGCTTTGCTCCACCACAAAGTTGGCTTTGTCCACGATGTCGATTGTACCGTGGCGGCGGCCACTCTCCAGCTCACCCGCGCTCTTCGGGAACCGGCACTCCGGCAGTTCGGCAACAGCCCCGGCCATCGCCAGCCGATCCATCATCGTAAAGCGCCCTGTGGCGGAAAAGATCTTGTAGTCATTCGCATCGAAGTTTCCGGCGAAGAACACCGAGCGCTGCCGGTTGCCGTCGTCAACAGGAGCGTTCCACCAGCCATATTTATACATGTGCGGATGCATCCCGATCGGGATGTGGTAAGTGCCCGGGCCGGGCTCTTCGCGGAAATAATCATTGGAAAGCTGCCGTTGCTCCGGTGTGCGGCGGCGCCCGTCCGTAAAGGTGATGGCACCCGCCGGAGGCTCCGCGCTGAAGAGCACTTTTTCCTCTTCTATGATAAAGCGGGAATAGTCGTCGCCCAGGCTCAGGAGGAAACGGAGGTTCCCGTTCACATACACCTGGTAGCCGGCGCTTTCAAAATATTTGAAAAGAATATAGAGGTAACGCACGTAGGTATTATTGGTCAGGTCGAACCACACGGCCGGCGCCGCCGTGCTGCTGCGCCCCGGGCTGCGGCGCGTCAGGTAGCTATGAAATAGGGTAACGTCACGCCATTTCTTTCTCAGTTTCCGGCGCACCTTAAACAGGATCCTGGATAGGCTTTCCATGGTTATTTTTTTGTCGGTGTCGAATAACGGTTACCTGCGGAGCGCGATCAGGCTAAGCGCATTGTGGCAGAATTGCCTCGGCCGGCAGTATAAAGGGTCAACAAGACGAATGCTGCGCCGCCGCAAAAACGCTACCAGCAGGCCAAACACTAGCAGTTCGGCCAGCGGCCACGCCAGCGCCGAGCCTTCGAGGGCGCGGTAGTGGTGCAACAAGGGTAGTAATACAATATTGACACCGAACCCGGCAATCAGGTAGCGAACGTACACGGCTTCGTACTTCAGGTGCAGCATTACCTGCTGCCCGAGGGCCAGGTTGAGATTTGAAAGCAGGAGACCGAAGGCGAAGATCCGCAATAAGGGTACAGCGCCGGCAAACTCATGCCCGAATACGAAGCCGATCAGTGGCTCGGCAAAGAGCAGCGCCGCCAGCGAGATACCAAGCGTCAGCGTCACCACGTAAGGCAGTATCCGCCGCACCCGTTCCAGCCCCGCGGCTTCCGACTCCCGGAAGGAAGCACCGATATAGGGGAAAAGCACCGTGTTGAGCGGCATCGAAATAATGCTTTGGAAGATGACCACGATCCGCAGTCCGGCCGAGTACAGGCCCGTATCCGGGATGCTCAGAAGGGAGCCCGCCAGGATCAGGTTGGTGAGGTGGGACTGGTTTCGGATCAACTCCATAGCCGACATGTGGCGGATATCGAGCAGGGTTTGCTTCACTGCGCCCACCTTCGTCCACGACACCCGGATGCCATAGCGCCGCAGGGCATAGCGCAGCGAGAAGAAGGACACCGCCACATGCGACAGGCTGGTGATCAGCGGGTGCAACACGTAGTCGCTCCGCTCACGGATGGCCAGCACAATGGCGATCGAAAAGCAAAGTTTGGAAATAAAGCTGAATATCGCGAAGCGCCGGGTTTCCTGCATTGAATGATATACCCAGCTCGGGTTGATGACCCAGCCGATGCAATACAAAAACGCAAAGAACGACACCAGCTTCTGTGCCGCCAGCTGCGGCACCGTCCATACCAGCACCGAAAACACCAGTGCGCAGGCACCGAGTATATAAGTTTTCGCCACCAGGACGCGGCTCACCACGGCATTCACCGCTTCCTTATCGCCCTGCGCCTCTACGATACGGCGAATGCCATAAAGGTCAAAGCCGGCGTTGATAAACAAAACGAAGTAATAAACGTAGGCAAACACATAGTTGACCACGCCGTAATACCCCGGACCGATGATCCTTGATATGATCGGTAACGTCACCAGGGGCAACACGTAGTTGCCCGCCTGGAGCATTGCCAGGGCCAGGAAGTTGGCCATGGCAATGCGTTTACCTCCGCCGATGCCTGTTGCACTAGTCTTCATAGTCTTCAGTTGCCCCGGGCTCAGCCGGCATCAGTGAAACGGTAATAGGGGTAGATCTGCGGCACAGGTGTATCGTGTGCCTTTCTCGGCGCGGGCATGTCGGCCACGAGAATGAACCCAAGGGAAGCAAGGGAGCGGCTGACCGTATTCTGCATGCGGGCCACCTTATAGTCAGCTTCCTCTTCCTGGCATACCGGCTCGGGGTGAACGGGGGTCCGCGCTACACGCACCTGGCTGTATTCGGAAAGAAAGCAGCGGATCATGGCGATATCCTCATCCGAGATAAGCGCCGGCGCGTTGAGCCAATGCAATACGCCGCAAACACCGCTGATGCTACGCACCTGCGCGAGCTGGGCTTCAGTTATCCGTACAAATACGATCCCGGGAAAAAGCGGTTCCTGCTCTGTCTTTTTCAGGAAGGACCAGTTTGATGTGATGGTGCGGAGCGGAAGATAGGTTTCGAACTTTTTTCTGGCCAGCAGATGGGCCACCTTTTTCTCGCACTTGGAACGGGTGCATAAGGCATACCAATGCCCGTTGGGTAAAGGGGTGTTCATTCAATTGGTTTTATAGGTTAGCATCAACCGCCTGTGTGGCGGAAAAAAACAAGTTCATCGGTTTCCCGCGATATTGGATCAGGCCTTTTTCACCTGTGGGCGCAGCATCCGGAACAATGTACCAAAGCTCCAGGATGATGCATTGCTATTGTACGGCTTGCCCCCCTGGGCCCCGAAACCGTAGCCATAGCCACCCGCTTTCTGGAAGCCCCTGGCCTTCACCGCGTTGAACACGATCGACAGGTTGGGCAACGCAGCTACCGGGTAGGCTTCGTCGAGCTTACGGATTACGGATTTCGGCGTTTGTGCATGGCGAACCACGAAGTAGGTAAGATCGCTCCATTCGGCCAGGATAAAGGCATCCGTGGCTGTTCCTACCGGCGCGGCGTCCATGATGATGAAGTCAAAGGTTTCTTCCAGGTACTCGAACAACACGCCGAGTTTTCCGTTCAGGAGCAATTCCGTGGGTTGGGTCTCCGCAGTGCCGGGCGGTATCACGAATAGGTTCTTATATTCCGTTCCTTTAATGACCTCATAGGGCTCTGTCTCTTCTTCCAGAAACTCGGCAAGCCCTGTCGGCGACCCTGTCAATAACAGTTGTGAATCCTGCGCGGGGCGAAGGTCCGACTTTAACAAAACAACTTTCTTGCCAGAGAGCGACATGCTAACGGCCAAGCGCTCCGCGATAAAAGTTTTTCCTTCCCCGTTAAGGCTGGAAGTGACGAGGATCTTTTTCTTGCCGCCCGACTTGCTGAAAAGCCCCGTTGCCACACGCAATTGGCGCAATTGCTCCTCGATCGCGGGATTGCTGCGCAATGACGCGCTTCCCTGGTCGTAAGCGACCTCGCCGCTGACCGGGATCGAAGTATACTGCTCGAGTTCGGAGCGGAACAGCAGCTTCTGGCTCAGCACCTCGCGCTTGATCACGTAAGCGATACCGGTAAGCACCGACGCAATGAGTGCGGCCAGCAGTATGAAAGGCTTATTGGGGCTTACCGGCAGCGTGGATGCCCGGGCAGTTTCCACTACTTTACTATCGGCGATGTTTGATGCCGACCCGATTGCGGTTTCTTCGCGCTTTTGAAGCAGGAAGGAATAAATGCTGTTCTTGATCGACTGCTGACGGCTTACGTCCAGCAACTCGCGCTCTTTTTGCGGAATCGTCTGGAGCATCGAGTTATAACCCGAATTCGTGGAGGAAAGATCGCGCTGGCTTGCCTGCAGGCCGCGGCGTTGGTTCCGGATATTCTCAAGCACGCTCGGCCGCATCCGCTCGATCTGGTCGTTGAGCGCAATCATGCTCGGATGGTTCTCGGCGGTCGTCTTGCTCAGGCGCTCCCGGTCGAGTTCGGCCTGGTAAAGCTTTTCGAGCAGGTGGGAAAGCAGCGGGTCGGCAACACCCAGGGTAGCCGGCGCAATCGAAGTGCCCTCTTTGCTTACCACATATCGTTCCACCTGGTCGAGCACGGCAAGCTTCATATTGATCTCCGAAAGCCGCTGGTCGTTGTCGCCAACATTCTTAAGGTACATGCGCCCCTGTTCACTGAGATCTACAATCCCCTTGCTCGACTTATAATTCTGGATCTGCTTTTCTACCGAGTTAAGCTCGCGTTGCACGATGCGCATCCGCTCGTCTACAAAGGCGATTGTATTGCGGGCAATGGCATTGCGGTAATCGATGCCGGCGCGGTTGTAGTCTGCGATCAGGTCGTTGAGGATGTCCTCACCGCGCTGAGGCACCTCGTCGCGGAACTTCAGCTTCACGATGCTCGACAGCTTGCCGGCAGCGGTCACCTCCAGTTGTTTGGAAATATCGGCCGCAGCCACTTTGGGTTTTACAAGGCTGAAGCGCAGCGGCTTGGCGGCTTGCTTTTCAAAGTGCGGATTGGTCACGAACTGAAGCTCACCCCACGGGGTATTCACCGGAATATTAAGCGGGTAGTTATGGCCGCCGGCATGCACCACCTGGCGGGCGGCATCATAGGCGAGCGGCACGGGCTCCTTGGTTGTGCGGATTGTTTCGGGATTGACGGCCGTCACCAGGACGGGGCTGGTGGTATAAGCCGACCGGTCGGAAACGCGGCCCTGCTCGCTGATGGGCGCATACAGGTGCAGGTGGCGCACTACGGCGTCGAGCAGGTTGCGCGACTGGAGCACGACCACTTCGTTTTCGACGATCTTTTTGGAGTTGAGAATATTGAGCGATTCACTGACAGTAATCTCTTCGGATCCTTTCTTTTCATCGCTGATCAGCAGGGTCGCGGTCACTTCGTAGCGCGGCGTTGCGTAACGTATGTACGCCAGGCCGGCCAGGAGGAATACAATGGCCAGTCCCAGGAATAGCGGCCAATATGGCAGATAGCGTGTAAGGAGCTCTTCAGCAAAAGGGGTGTTTTTCGCTTTCGGTCGGTTAGGCATGTCTTCACGGTTTTATCGGGTCACTCGATCCACAATAATTGTAACAAATGAGAGGCCACTTAGTATGATTGGTAATATTTGCCGGCCGTTCGAGGCCTGACCGACGCGGGCTTTCGTTGGCTCGGCATAAACAACATCGCCATTGTGCAGGTAGAAATACGGGGAGCTGAGCAGGCTCCTGTCGTTTAGATCGATCCGTTTCAGGATCTTTTCGCCTCCCTCCTCCCGGATGAGCAGCAGGTTATCGCGGCGTCCGTAAATGGTGAGGTCGCCGGCCATACCGATGGCTTCGAGCACAGAAATTTTTTCGTTGGGCACCGGAACAACGCCGGGGTGGGCCACTTCACCAAGAACGGTCACGCGAAAATTGAGGAAGCGGATGGACACCACGGGATCGAGCAGGAGCTTTTTATCGACCAGCTGGGTGCGCAAGGTTTCGGTGATATCCTTCTTGGTATACCCCGCCACGCGCATTTTGCCGAGTATCGGGAATTGAATATTTCCGTCGGCATCCACCAGGTAACCCGTAGCCACAGTCGTGTTGGTGCCGTTGATGGTGGTGTTGGAGTTGTTATTAAAGAGTGCTGTGGCCTCCGGGTTGGGGCTGCTCACCTGGATGCTGAGCAGGTCGCCGGGATTGATCCGCTGGAGCTCCGGCGCCGGGCTGGCCATCCGGAGATCGTTCGGGATATCATTGAAGTAGGTGACCTTGCGTGTATCAACGCAGGATGCAAACAATAAGGGGCAAGCAGCGATGGCGAGCTGAATGGCCGCTGAGGCGGGCTGGAGTCGGAGTCGCATAGTTTAGGCCCTGCATTGGCGCAGGCACAGCATGCGCACAATTCGCATGCCACCGGGCCCACAACCTCTGCCTGCAAGCGACAGCCGGTCCGGAGCAAACTCCCGGGCGGCTCAGGCTGCCGCGATCCTTTCCGCATTGGTTTAAGATTTGAGGCGTCTTTGCGGGTGTCGGCGCTTCAACAGGATGCGGACGTCTTCAATGATTGCAGGGAGTCCCGTTCTTCATTGACCATGTTTAACCGGTTGACAGCTTGTGTGGACTTGTACTGTCTTACCTCAAACCGCCTGACTATGGGAGACCTTTCCCAACAAACGATCGCGGGCAATCCGGCCCGGCATGGCTCAGAACCCCGGGTAGACTGGGTGGACTTTGCCAAAGGCTTCTGCATCTTTATGGTTGTCATGCTGCACTCAACGGCAGAAATAGAAGAAGCCGTGGGGCGGGAAGGCTTTATGCGTTACCTCGTGACCTTTGCGAAGCCTTTCCGGATGCCGGACTTCTTTATGATTTCCGGCCTGTTTCTTTCCCGCGTCATTCACCGCGGATGGCGCTCCTACCTTGACCGGAAGGTGCTGCACTTTGCATACTTCTATTTCATCTGGGTCAGCATTCACTTTGCCTTGAAACTACCCGGTTATGTGCGCAGCCACGAGCTCGCAGCCGGAATTTCCGATTACTGCAAAGCGTTCATACAGCCGCTCGGTACGCTTTGGTTCATCTACCAGCTTCCCGTTTTTTTCGTATTCATCAAACTGGTGTGGCGCATACCGCCGCCAGTCATCTTCGCTTTCGGCGCCGCACTCGAGATCGCGCATATCAACACCGGCTGGATCGTTATCGACCAGTTTGCTTCCCGCTTCGTCTATTTTTATACCGGGTACTGGCTGGCGCCAAAAATCTTCGCCCTGGCTTCCTGGGCCCAGTCCCGGACCTCCCTTGCGGCGCTTGCCCTTTCCGTGTGGTTCCTGCTGAATGGCGCGCTTGCCTTTGGCGGCTACGCCGCGAAACCCTTCATCTCCCTGCCCCTTGGTTTTGCCGGCGCGGCGGCTGTAGTCATCGTCGCGGTGTTGCTTGCCCGTACCGCGGCTACCCGGCCCATCCGCTACTGCGGGCAGAACTCCATCGTCGTTTATCTCGCGTTTTTCCTTCCGATGCATGCCACAAAGGCCATATTGCTGAAGACCGGCCTGGTTCCGGATGTAGGTATGATGGCGATGATAACTTCCGTTGCGGCAGTAAGCGGCGCTCTGTTGCTTTGGTGGAGCGTGCGCCGGACACAGCTATCCTTCCTGTTCGTGCGGCCTTCCCGGTTCAGGCTCGAAAGGGGCAGTGCGGACCGGAAGCCACCACATGTTTTCAAATGGAGCCTGTTGACGAATAATATCTATCGCAGGATGACACGTTCAAAAAAGCCGGAGAAAATCGCCTAGCGACACCAATCCTACCGTACTACAGTGTAAAATTCCGGTACCTGACAGGTAGCAAAAACAAAAGCGCCTCCGGCTGATGCCGGAGGCGCTACATACTGTGGGCGGAGAGAGAGGGATTCGAACCCCCGGAGGTTTGACCCTCAACGGTTTTCAAGACCGCCGCAATCGACCGCTCTGCCATCTCTCCGCGGCAAATGTAAGGTCGGCGAAACAAATCGCAAAAAAAGCTTCTGAATGCGAGGCGGTTATGCGCCGACTATCATTCCAGAAGAAAGCCTCCCAAACCGGGAGGCTTTATAAAATCATCCGCCTGAACATCCTACTTGCTTTCTTTAAGGACCATGTCGATGGTGATTGCCGTTGCAACAATATTGATCTTAGTACGGTTGTCGGCAAAATCCGGTGCGAGGCTCACATTGTATTTATCGGCGGAAGTGAATAGCTCCTTTGCAAGTCCGGGCCCTTTTTTATTAGTGCTACCGTTGGTGTTGCCTCCGGCATCGGCGATGGAAAATTTCCGCGCTTTCGAATCTCCTTTGATCGCGGAGATTTCGCCGCCGGCCTCATTATTTTTTGTTGAGCACCGGGCGCAGCACCTTTTGCCAGCCGGGCACGTGCTGCCGGATCATGCCCACCGGGAAGCCGTCGCCACCGTACACTTAGCATTCGTTATGAAACTTCAGGGACTGCACCTTTTCGTCGATGAAATACTCAATGTTTTCAAAAAACGAGGAAAAAAACCGACCCATAAACAGTCCGGTTTCACCAAATTTGGTAATGCCGGCACATTTATACGGTGATCCGATCACCAATTCCGAGTCACTAGAAGGGACTGAATGTACAGGGCCGGTGAAAAAAAGCGCTCCTGTTGCGCTCTTTTACACGAATCGTCTTACTTTTGCCGCCCCAACCGGAGAGATGCCAGAGCGGTTGAATGGGTCGGTCTCGAAAACCGAAGTACGGGCAACTGTACCCAGGGTTCGAATCCCTGTCTCTCCGCAAAACCCCGACAGCCCTGTCGGGGTTTTCAATTTCCCTAAGCCCGCTTCTTTTGCAGCTGCACCTGCCCCGTCGGACACAGGTGCAACAGCGTACAACGGGCACAATCCGGCCGGAAGTGGTAGCAGGTTTTTTGCCCGTGTCGCATCATCACCTGGTGATGGTCGTATACTTCCTGGGCCGTGAAGTATTCCGGCAGCAGGTCTTCCAGCACCTTGTGGGCCCTGGCCTCCCCGAGCTTTTCTTCAATGATCCCGAGGCGCACCGCCACACGGAAGTGGTGTGCGTCTACCGGCATAGCCCGTCCACGGATCGTGCTGAAGGAAAGCACCGCCGCGCTTGTTTTGGGACCGACGCCCGGGAGTGCTTCCAGCCAGGCCCGTGCTGCTGCTACCGGCATCGCTTCCAGAAAGTCCAGGTTGAGTGAGGGAAGCCGTTCGGTAAGTAGTCGCAACACCTGCTGTATCCGCGGCGCCTTCTGCTCCGGCCAGGTGCAGACGCTGATGGTTTCTTCCACCTCCCCCACCGGTGCGTCGCGGACCGACTCCCAATCGGCAAACCGCTCCCGCAGGCGCCGGAACGCAGCGCCGGAATCCCGGTTCCTGGTACGGTGCGACAGCAGCGCCGACACCAGTTCACTCAGCGGATCAAGGTCGTGGAAATAACTGATCTCGCTCCCGTATACATCAGTAAGGAGACGATGCACCTCCAGCACAAATGCTTTATTATCATCAGGAACTTCTTTCACAAGGTGTTGCGTTGATCATACACACCAGGCCAAAATATATGCCGTGCGCGGGCAGCGAGGGGCTTGCGCCATATCTGTAGCAACATCGTCCGGAATGCTCCTGAATGAGTCAACAAAAAGCCCCTCCGGGGAGGGGCTTCTATTATTTCAGCTGCTGCGTTCATTAAAGCTTCACGAAGCGGAGCACTTCGGTCTTGCCCTTTTCGGTGCTACCCGAGAGCAGGTAAGTGCCGCTCTGCAGTGCTGCAAAGCGCAGTTGCAGTTCGTTGGTGCCGGCATGAACGTTCTGGGTGAACGTGAGTACGCGGCGACCAGAGGCGTCAAGCACCTGCCACTGGATACGCGACGACCGGGCGGCCTGCACCCGCAGCATTGCCGATGCCAGCACCCGGTTCGGGAAGAGCGCGGCCCCGCCAATGTTCGGATCGATCGACGACACGGCGGTACAGGTGTTCACCGCAAGGGCCACCGGGTTGGAGGTGGCGCTGCCGCAGCTGCCGCTGACCACAACGTCGTAGTTGGCCGCATCTGCCGCGGTTACGGAGGCAATGGTGTAACTGGCCGCGTTGGCACCGCTAATATTGTTACCGCCTTTGCGCCACTGGTAGCCCAGCCCGGTTCCGCTTGCACCGACATTGAAAGTGGCCGAGGTGTTGGCGCAGGTGGTGACCGCCGTCGGCTGGGTCGTAATGGCGGTATTGGCGTTCAGCGAGAGGGCTGTTGCAGTTGAGGTGATGCTGGAACCGCAGCCGCCGGTAACAACAACCGTGTAGTTGGCCGCATCAGCCGCAGCTGCAGCCGGAATGGTATAAGTAGCTGAAGTGGCGCCGCTGATATTGACGCCATTCTTCCGCCACTGGTAGGTAAGTGAGCCACCTGAAGCCGTAACGGAGAAGGTGGCCGGGGCACCGGCGCATACTGCGAGCGTAGCCGCCGGCTGTGTCGTGATGGCCGTAACCGGGGCAATGGAAAGCACTGAGCCCGACGAGGTGACCGTGCCGCAGGTGCCGGTAACATCTACGGTATAGGTCGCGGCATCAGCGGCAGTTGCGGCGGCAATGGTATAGGTAGCCGCGTTGGCGCCGCTGATATTAGTTCCGCCTTTCTTCCATTGATAGGTTAGCGTACCGCTGCCGGTGGCCCCGACGCTGAAAGTAGCCGGGCTGCCATTGCAAACCGAAACCGTGGCTGCCGGCTGGGTGCCGATGGCTGTGGCGCTGTTTACCGTCAGTACAGCATTTGCTGAAGTAACGGAGCCGCAGGCGCCCATCACATCCACTGTATAGGTGGCTGCGTCGGCGGTCGTAGCACTGGCGATGGTATAGGTGGGGTTGAAGCCACCCGGGAGCACTAACCCGTTGCGGCGCCAGCGATAGGTAAGGTTGGAACCACTACCGGTAACCGAGAACGTAACCGGGCTGCCGGCACAAACCGTTTGCGCAGCCACGGGCTGGGTGACAATCGAAGTACCCGGCGCCAGCGTAACGGCGACCGTACCCGTGCTGGTGCAGCCCCCGGGGCTCGTGGCCGTAACCGTGTAGGTGGTGGCGGATGCAGGGTTGGCATAGACGTTTGCTGCCGGACCGCCTGTATAGGGTACCGAAGCAGCCGCGTCGGTGAACAATCCCGTCGTCGGTGCCCAGGTCATGTTGGTGCGCTGGTCGCCCTGGACGGTGACATTGTCAATTGCCCAATAATATCCATAATTCGAAGTGTATTTGAAGCGGATGTAGAGCGTAGGTTGGTTCACCCATGCATCAAGGCTGACACTTGCCGTTTCGAACTGGTCGGCGGCGCCCACGGTCGCAGCCTTATAGCTTTGAACCGAAGTCCAGGTAGTGCCGTCAACCGATACTTCCACCGTAGCCGAGTCGGTCGGCGCAAATGAATAATAGCGGAAGTAGTGGTAGAACTCAAGGCTGAGCGTCGACATCCCCATGGTGCTGAAAGCCGGCGAGCGCAACTGCGCGATCGTTGTGCTGCCGGATCCCTGGGCGTCGCTGTTACTCATCATAAAGGTAGAGTTGTCGTTGCTCGCGAACGTCACGAAACTGTACACGTAACCGCTGTTGTGCGCGGTCCAGTCGGCCGCCGTCGGCGTGCCGCCTGTTGACAGGTTGGTGCGGGTCCAGGCGGGCGCGCCGCTGTTAAAGTCTTCGCGCAACAGCACCAGGCCGTTTATCTGGCCGCCGGTGCCTGCCAGCGAAGCAGGCGCACCACTGCAGGCCGCCGCTGTTGCCGGGGAAATCACGACCGGGGAAGGATTACGATTCACAGCCACCGACACCGAATCTTTAGCAACGCAGCCGGTACCATTGTCGGTTGCCGTGAGTACATACCGCGTCGATGCCGACGGTGTAACTGTTTGGCTGGCACCGGTGAGCCCGCCGGGCGACCACGAATAGGTGTAGTTGCTGTTGGCGCTGGCAACCGAAAGCGTGGTGGATGCCCCGGCGCAGATGGAATTCTGGCCTGCGCTCACGGTAATCGCCGGGGGCGGCGTCACGGTAGCGACAACCGCGGCGCGGGCGCCCGCGCAAACGGTTTTTACCTGCCAGTTGTAGAAATAGTACCGGGAGCCCGATGTCAGGTTGTCGCCATCCAGCGTGTTGCCGGTAATGGAAAAGCCGTTCACTGCGGCCGGGTAGGTATAGGTGCCCGCACCCCGGTAGAGGTCATTGTCATAATACAGATACCAGCCCGACTTGTTGGCCGGCACCTGGAAGTTGAGCGTGATGGTCTTCTTCGTGGTGGTGCTCACCTCCGATTGCAGGATGTTGACCGTCTGCGACGCGATCTCGTTGTCGTTATCGTCGTACAGGTAAATGGTCAGATCGCCTGCAATGGCGGGGTAAACGTCCACCGACTGGATGATGGCCGCATCGGTGGTGGCGAAAAACATCCCATAGTCGCTGTATGCCGTCAGGTTCGCCGCATTGTCGGACGCAAGGCCGACAGCAAAGGGTGTACTGACCGTTTGCGGCTCGGCATAAAAGGTAGTGGTGCTGCCGATCACCGGTGTGGTAAGGGAATTGCCGGTAGCCAGTTGGTTGCCACCGGTGGCGGCATCGTACCAGACGATACCGGATCCCGCTGGCGCCGTGGCCTGGAGGTTAACGGTTCCCACGCCGCAACGGGAGGCGGGGGTGGTACTGGCAACAGTCGTTGCCGGGCAGGTAAGCACGCGGGCGGGGGAAGTTGTGGAAATCCGGCGGCTGCCAGCGCGTTGCGCATCCGCATCCGGTGAAAGCATCGCACACAGAAGTGCCAGCGTAAAGATCTTTCGCATAAGGGTTGGTTTTGGTAGGAAAGGTTGATTGTCCTGCTTAAGGTAAGTACTTCTGCCATTACCGTAAAATGAGTTTTCCCACATCAACCCGCCCAGCCATCACCGCCAGCACCCTTACCCCCGCCAGAATCATGGCTGCGCGCGGCCTGAAGTCTTACCGGCGCGGCCAACCCGCGGGGCTTTATTCCTCCTCTTCTTTTTCCTTTACCAGCACCAGGTTATTGAGGTCCACCTGCATCGGCAGCTGGCCGATCTTCACCACCGCCCGCTTGCCGCGCAGCTCCAGCACCTCGCCCACCTGCAGGTTTTTCTTCATCTTCACCCGGTCGCCGACCTTGATCTCACCGGCAAGCTCCTCGTATTTCGCATTGAGCTGCTTCTGCTTTTTGCTCACCACTTTCTGCTCGTCCTTCTGCTTGAAAAGAAGGGCCGCCATCTCCTTGAACACATCGTTCTTGTTCTCGGCCTTCCGCCAGTCGAGCGTTATCTGGCGCAGCTTGCGCTCCATGTCTTTCAGGTAGGCCAGGCGCTCCTCCGTAACCATATTCTGGTGCTTGAGCAGTTCCACCTGCTGGCGGTGCTTCTCTTTATCCATCACCTGCTCCATCTCCTTGCGGAGGCGCTGATTTTCGCGCACGAGCCGGTCTAGTTCCTTTTGTTTCTGCTCCACCACCTGCAGGTCCTGCTCCGTGCGGTTGAGCAGCTTATCGAGCTGGAAGTGCTCATTGTCCACCAGGCTACGGGCCCTGTCGATGAGTCGGCGGTCGAGGCCGATGCGCTCGGCGATGGAAAACGTGTACGACGAACCGGGCTTGCCGATATGCAGCTTGTAAAGCGGCATCAGCTTCTTTTCATCAAAGGCCATAGCGCCGTTGACAATCCCTTTCGTCTTTCCCGCCATTACCTTCAGGTTCAGGTAGTGCGTGGTAACGATGCCGATGGCATGTTTCCGCGCCAGCTCCTCGAGGATCACTTCCGCGAACGCACCACCGAGATTGGGGTCGGAACCGGAACCGAGTTCATCGATAAAGAAAAGCGTACGGCCATTGGCCACTTCCATAAACGACTTCATATGCATCAGGTGACTGCTGTAGGTACTCAGCTCAAACTCGATGCTTTGGGTATCGCCGATATGGATCAGCAACTGCTTAAAGATGCCGAAGGTGCTGGATGGATGCACCGGCACCAGCAGGCCGGCCTGAACCATCATCTGCGTCAGGCCGACGGTCTTCATCGTTACCGTTTTACCACCCGCATTCGGACCGGAGATCACCAGGATGCGGCGATCCTCGTCAAGCGTGAGGTTCATCGGGATGGTGGACTTGCCCGCCCGCTCGTTGTACAGCAACAGCAGCGGGTGGCGCGCGTTCACCAGGTTAATGTGCGCCTTTTCGTGCACAACCGGGAACTCGGCATGCAGCGCGGTGGCGAGTTGCGCTTTCGCATAGATGAAATCATACTCGCCCACGATTGCGTGGTAGGTCTGCAACAGGGGCGCATATGCGGATAGGTTCTGCGTCAGCTGCTTGAGGATGCGGTACACTTCCTTGCGCTCATCTGCCTCCAGCTCGTAAACCTGGTTATTCAGCTCCACCGTCTCTTCCGGCTCAATGAAGGCGGTACGGCGGCTGTCGCTTTCGCCATGGAGGATACCGCCGATGGTGCGCTTTTGCTCGGCTACAACCGCGATCACCCGCCGGCCGTTCATAAAGCTCTCCTCTATATCGGCGAGGTAGCCGTTCTTATTGAGCTTCGTCACAATGCGGTCGAACACACGGCGCAGCTCCTGGCGGCGGCGGTACAGGCTCATGCGGATCTGCGCGAGCTCCGGCGATGCGCTGTCTTTCACCATACCCGTATCATCGATCACTTCATCGATCATTTCCTGGATGGCCTTCTCGTAATAGGTACCGGCGATCACGTTAGCCAGGCCGGGGTATGCTTCGCGGCGTTCGGAGTCGAACCAGCGGAAGATCTTTTCCAGCGACGCCGCCAGCTTGCGGATACCGACGAGCTCCTCACCCACCAGCATGGAGCCGGGGATGGCGAGCAGGCGCAGCTCGCGCCCGAGGTTGAGCACGTAGTCGGCGGGGAAATAAATGGCATTCTGCGTGATCTGCTTGTATTCGTGGGTCTGCAACAACTCACGGTCAATGATATCCTTTCGCGTATGGATGCGGAGGTTGGCCGCTTTCTCACGGGCATACTCAGTGCGGCAGCGCTCATGGAGGAGACTGCGGATCTTGTCGAACTCGAGCTGCACCGGGGCCGATTCCGGGTATAACTTCATGAATGCTACTTGCTTAATTAAGTGCACAAAGGTACGTAGCCGTTTTTCCTGTTCTTAAAGGAAAGCCAAAGCAGGATGAAACTCCTTGTTAAAAAGGCCCTTTTGCATTTTATTTGCCGCTGTCCGGCTGAAATTTGTACTTCAAGTGACGCACCTGATGAACCATAGAGTTTTAGCGGCAGTACTCTTTTTCGGAGTGCTGATCGGCTGCGTGGCCGAAACGCAAACCAATAAAATGAGCCTGGCCATGGATTCCCCGATGAATGAGCGTACGGACACTGCCACTTTTGCCACCGGTTGCTTCTGGTGTACCGAAGCGATCTTCGAGCAGCTCAATGGCGTGCTCAAGGTAACCTCGGGCTACTCGGGCGGCAAGCAGCCGAACCCAACTTACGAGGAAGTAAGTACGGGTTCCACCGGATACGCCGAATGTGTGCAGGTAGTGTACGAGCCGGCCAAGATCTCCTACGACGAGCTCCTCGAAGTATTTTTTGAGGTGCACGATCCTACCTCGCTGAACAAGCAGGGCGCCGATGAGGGACCGCAATACCGGAGCGCTATCTTCTACCACGATGCGGCGCAAAAGGAAAAAGCCGAGTACTACCGCCGGGAGCTCGACAAGAGCGGCGCCTGGAGCAAGCCGATCGTAACCGAGATCGCACCGTTCCACCGGTTTTACTCCGCCGAGAGTTATCACCAGGATTACTACCAGAACAATAAATATTCGAACCCTTATTGCGCCATGGTGATCCGGCCCAAGCTGGAAAAGTTTCAAAAGGTTTTCGCAAAAAAGCTCAAGAAAGGCTGACGGCCGCACTCAACGACATTTTCTCTTCCACCGGTCCCGACGACAGCGTCGGGATCTTTTTTTTACCTTGCCTGCATGAAACCCTTTTCGCTGCTGGTCGCGCTACTGCTAACCCTTTTCGCATCCGCACAGAACGACACCACCTACGTGCTGCGTCCCGACCGGGTGTTTGACGGCGAAACGATGCATACCGGCTGGATCGTCGTGATCCGTGGAAATACGATCCTGCAGGCAGGCAATATGCAGGTGAAACCGGCCCAGCCAGCGCGGGTGATTGAGCTTCCGGGCAAGACGCTGATGCCCGGGCTGATCGAGGGACATGCGCATCTTTTCCTGCACCCCTATAATGAAACGAGCTGGAACGACCAGGTGCTTCGCGAAAGCCGCGCCGAGCGTATCGCCCGGGCCGTGGTGCATGCCGAACGCACGCTGCGGGCCGGCTTCACCACGGTGCGCGACCTCGGCACCGAAGGCGCGGCCTGGGACGATGCGGGGCTGAAAGCCGCGATTGAAAAAGGGATCGTGCCTGGCCCGCGCATGATCATCGCTACCCGTGCCATCGTTGCCAAAGGTGCCTACGGCCCGAACCTTAAAAATGCCGACATCGACCTGCCGCAGGGCGCGGCCGAGGTTTCCGGGGCCGAAGAGATGCGCCGCGAAGTGCGCGACCAGATCGCCCGGGGCGCTGATCTTATTAAAGTATACGCCGATTACCGCTCGGGGCTGAACGGCAAGGCTGTGCCTACGCTCAGCGAAGAAGAGATCCGCATGGCGGTGGAAACAGCAAATGGAACGGGCCGGCCCGTGGTGGCGCATGCCGCCACGAACGAAGGTATGCTGCGTGCCATCCGCGCCGGCGTTTCTACCATCGAGCATGGCGATGAAGGCACCTACGAGACGTTCGTCGAAATGAAAAAGCGCGGCATCGCGCTCTGCCCGACCCTTGCTGCCGGCGACGCGACCGCGCAATACGGAGGCTGGAAGAAAGGTACTGACCCGGAGCCGGCGCGCATCCGTACCAAACGAGAGAGCTTCGCCGCTGCCCTGAAGGCCGGCGTTACGATCTGCATGGGAGGCGATGTGGGCGTGTTTGCCCATGGCGACAATGCCCGCGAGCTGGAGCTGATGGCCGCCGCCGGGATGAAAACCCTCGACATTCTCCGGAGCGCCACCTCGGTAAACGCCGACGTCTTTGGCTGGACCGACCGCATCGGGCGCATACGTCCCGGCCTGCTCGCCGACCTGGTGGCCATCGATGGCAACCCGGAAGCCGATATCCGCGCGGTACGCCAGGTGCGCCTGGTGATCAAGAACGGGCAGCTTCGCTGAGCCCTGCCCGCATAGGGCTCGCGGGAAATTTCCTAAATTCGAAAAGCAAAAAGAGCAATATGAAAAAATGGTTCGCGGTGCTGTGCAGCCTCCCCCTGCTGGCCGCCGCACAAGACAAAGGCATTCAATTTACCCATGCTTCTTCCTGGGAGGAAGTGATGCAGCAGGCACAGAAAGAAAAGAAAATGATCTTCGTAGATGCCTTCACCACCTGGTGCGGGCCCTGCAAATACCTGAGCAAAGAGGTCTTTACCCAGGACAAAGTGGGCAAATATTTTAATGAGCACTTCGTATCCGTAAAACTACAGCTCGATACGACGGACAAGGACGACGATTACGTAAAGCAGTGGTACCCCTATGCGAGCAAAGTGATGAACGGGCTCCAGGTAAACGTTTTCCCGACACTCCTCTTCTTCGACGCAAACGGCCAACCCGTTCACCGTTTTTCAGGAGCGGGAAATGCCGACGGGCTGCTTGCAGACGCCGCCAATGCGCTCAACCCCGACCAGCAGTTTTACACGCTTCAGAAGCGGTACAGCTCCGGCGACCGCGACGTGGAATTGCTGCGCAACTTCAGCAATGCTGCGCTGAAAGCTTACAAGCCGGAAGCGGCTGAAAAAGCCTTCACTGATTATATGCAGGCTACCGGCAGCCAGGTGACACCCGAAAACGCGCAGCTGGTCTATTTTATGGCCAACAAGCCTTCCGACCTGGCTTTCGAGCTGATGGCCGCCGACCCGAAAGCCTTCGATAAAGCCCTGGGCAAAACCGGGGCCGCCAACGAACGCATCGGAACAGTTTTGTATGAAAGCTTTCTTCAGAACATGATGATCCGGAATTCGGATAACGGCGCGACCGAGCAGGTAGCGGCACTAAAAACGAAATACCCGGCTGCCGTAGCATATGCCGATGCCCGCGCGCGCGTTAATTATGCAATGAATACAAACAACTGGCCCGCGTTTACGAAGGCTGCGTCCGATTTCGTGAAGAAGTATGGTCCGAAGGTTTCGCCCGAAGAAAAGAACAACCTGGCGTGGGCTTTCTTCGAGCACGTAAGCGACACCAAACAGCTTAATGAAGCGCTCGCCTGGAGCAAGGCTTCGCTGGTTGCCAACGATCCCAATTTCATGGATACGTACGCCAACCTGCTGCACAAGCTCGGACGCACGCCGGAAGCCGTCCAGGTAGAAACAAAAGCCATGGGCCTGGCTTCCGATAAAGAGAGCTTCAAGACGACGATCGAGAAGATGAAGAAAGGACAGAAAACCTGGTAAAAGAAAAACAGGCCTATGGGTCTGTTAGTCTATCGGTAAGCCGGCAATACAATAACAAAAACGACGCATGATTGCGTCGTTTTTGCTTACAAAGAGACTTTCTACAACACGCCTTTCGTACTGGGCAGCTGATCGTTGAGCGGATCTTTGCGCACCGCCATTTTGAGGGCTTTGGCAAAGGCCTTGAAGATCGCCTCGATCTTGTGATGCTCGTTATCGCCGCGGCATTCGATATTGAGGTTGCAACGGGCGGCGTCGGAGAAGGATTTGAAAAAGTGGAAGAACATCTCGGTCGGCAGGTCGCCTACTTTTTCGCGGCGGAAGACCGCGTTCCAGACGATCCAGTTGCGGCCGCCGAAGTCAAGCAGCACCTTCGCTTCCGTTTCGTCCATCGGCAATGCAAAACCATAGCGCTCAATTCCCCGCTTGTTGCCAAGCGCCTTTGCAAAAGCCTCGCCCAGGGCGATTCCGGTATCCTCGATGGTGTGGTGCTCGTCGATGTGCAGGTCGCCCCGAACATCAATGTGCAGATCCATACCGCCATGACGCGCTACCTGGTCGAGCATATGATCAAAAAAGCCGAGTCCGGTGCTGATCACCGACTTCCCTGCCCCTTCCAGGTTGATCCGGATATCGATCTGTGTTTCCGACGTCTTTCGGGTATGCACCGCACTTCGCTCCTGCCTGCGCAAAAACTCGTAGATATCCCGCCAGTGCTGCGTTTCGAGGGCCACCACTTTGGCAAGTTCCGCTTCGTCGTCTTTTACTTCCGCTCCCCCGAGCGTGGGATTGTTCTTAAGCCAGATGGCGCCGCAGCCCAGGTTCTTGGCGAGTTGCACATCGGTAACCCGGTCGCCGATTACATAAGAATGCGGCATGTCGTAATCTTCGCTGCCGAGGTAGGCACCAAACATCCCGGTGCCCGGCTTGCGGGTATCGAGCCCGTCTTCGGGCATACTCCGGTCAATCAGCTCGTTGGCGAAAATAATCCCCTCACCGGCGAAGGTTTCCATGATGAGCCGGTGCACCGGTGTAAAGTCCTTCTCGGGAAACTTAGCGGTTCCGAGCCCGTCCTGGTTGCTTACCAGCACCAGCTCATAGTCCATCTCCTGAGCAATCTTTCCCAGGTAGCGAAACACTTCCGGGTAAAAAGAAAGCTTGTTGAAATAATCGATCTGGTACGTAGGCGGATATTCTTTGATCATGGTGCCATCCCGGTCGATGAAAAGGCAGCGGCGCTTATTGTCAGCCATTCGGGTACGAATTTAAAGTGGTGATCAGCTTTTGGTTCTGTTCCGGTGTGCCCACGGTGATGCGCAGGCAATCGTCGCAGAGGATTACGTTGCTCCGGTTGCGAACGATGATCCCTTTGTCGCGCAGGAACTCGTACACCTTCGTAGCCTCCGCGATCCGAACCAGCACGAAGTTGGCGTCGGACGGAAAGACCCGCTGCACGCCGGGAAGTGTGGCGAGCCCGCGGACAAGCGTTTCCCGCTCGGCTACCGTTTCCCGGATCATCGCGTTGACCTCGTCCAGGCTGTCGAGGGCCTTCAGTGCCAGCTCCTGGGTAGCGGCATTGATATTATAAGGCGGCTTGATTTTATTGAGAATTTCGATGATATCAGTTGAAGCGTAGGTAACGCCAAGGCGCAATGCAGCCAACCCCCAGGCTTTTGAAAAGGTTTGCAGCACCACCAGGTTGGGGTAATCTTTCAGTTCGGAAAGAAAGGAGCGGTTGCGGCTATAGTTGATATAGGCCTCATCCACCACCACAAGCCCGTCGAAATTATTCAGGATCACTTCGATCGCTTCCCGGTCGATGCTGTTGCCCGTCGGGTTATTGGGCGAACAGATGAAAATGATCTTCGTTTGAGCAGTGAGTGCTTCCTCAATGCCTTCGAGGTCGAGCTGAAAGTCGGGCAGCAGCGGCACCTCCTGAACGGCCACGTTGTTCACATGGGCGTACACTTCGTACATGCCGTAGGTCGGCGGGCAAATGAGCACCGCATCCAGCGCGGGCTCGCAAAAGGCGCGCAGCAGCAGGTCGATGCATTCGTCGGAACCATTGCCCAGGAGCATTTGCCCGGCCGGCACATTCTTGATGCCGGCGATCTTTTTCTTCAGCTCCCACTGAAGCGGATCGGGATAGCGGTTGTACCATTTCGTAAGCGGCGAGCCGAAAGAGTTTTCGTTGGCATCGAGGAAAACGCTGGCAACCCCGCTGAATTCACTGCGTGCCGAAGAGTACGGCTTCAGCGCGCGGATATTGGGGCGAACGAGTTTATTGATATCGAACATAAGCGGTTTCAGATTTCAGATTTGAGTTATTTGGACGAGCCCAGGCGAACCCGTACCGCTTCGGCGTGGGCCTGCAGTCCTTCGGCTTCCGCCATGGTCGTTACAGTGCCTGCGATCGATTCAAGACCGGCGCGGGTCAATTGCTGGAACGAAACTTTTTTTACGAAGCTGTCGAGACTGACGCCGCTGTAGGCCCTTGCGAAACCGTTGGTGGGCAGCGTATGGTTGGTTCCGCTGGCATAGTCGCCGACACTTTCGGGTGAATAGGGTCCGATGAAGACCGAGCCGGCATTGATCACGCGCCCGGCGAGGGTTTCCGCATCCTTGCATTGCAGGATGAGATGCTCGGCGGCATATGCATTAGCCAGTGCCAGGGCTTCATCGAGATCGCGCACCAATACGCTCCGGCTTTTTTCCAGTGCTTTCCCGGCAACGGAAGCACGGGGAAGCAATTCCAGCTGCCGCCGCAGTTCCTGCTGCACGCCTTCGAGCAGGGGCGCGCTATCGGTGAGCAGCAGCACCTGGCTGTCCGGACCATGCTCCGCCTGCGAAAGCAGGTCAGCGGCAACGAAAGCAGCGTTTGCCGATTCATCGGCAATGACGCAGACTTCGCTTGGGCCCGCGGGCATATCGATGGCTACACCCGACTGCTGCACGAGTTGCTTGGCCGCGGTAACATATTGGTTGCCCGGACCGAAGATCTTGTGTACTGCAGCAATCGATTCGGTGCCATAGGCCATGGCCGCAACTGCGCCTGCCCCGCCTGATTTATACACGAGGCTGATGCCGCAGAGCCGCGCAGCGTAAAGGATGGCCGGGTGTACGCTTCCGTCTTTCATCGGTGGTGTACAGAGCACCACGATAGAGCATCCTGCAAGCTGCGCCGGCACGCCGAGCATCAGCACCGTTGAAAAAAGCGGTGCGGTCCCACCGGGCACATACAGACCAACGCGCTCGATACCGATACTTTTCCGCCAGCAGCGAACGCCGGGAAGGGTTTCCACAGCCTCCTCCGCTTTTTCCTGCGCCGCATGAAAAACGCGGATGTTCCGGTAGGCGGCGTCGATCGCCTCTTTCAGTTCCGGTGCCAGCAGGTCTTCTGCAGCAGCCATTTCGCCGGACGTTACAGCCAGCGATTGCAGCGCCACACCATCAAAGCGTGCAGCGAGCGTTATCAGAGCCGCGTCGCCACCGCTCCGAACCTCTTCGAGCACCGATGCTACGGTATCGAGCACCGCGCGGTTGTCGGAATAGGGCCGTTCCGTAATGCCTTTCCACTGGCTGCGATCCGGGTATTTGATGATTTCCATGAATACGATTTCGGGGTCAGGTCCTTTACTGGTTTACAGGATCATTTTTTCAATCGGTACCACCAGGATACCCTGGGCGCCGGCAGCCTTCAGGGCCTCGATCTTATCCCAGAATTCATCTTCGGGCAGCACGCTGTGCACGGAGCTCCATCCCTCTTCGGCAAGCGGGAGCACGGTGGGGCTCTTCATCCCCGGGAGCAGCGAAAAGATAATATCGAGTGTATTATTCGGCGCGTTCAGCAGGATGTACTTGTTCTTGCGAGCGGCCTGCACCGAGCGGATGCGGAAGATCATCTTCCGGAGGATCTCTTCTTTCTGCTCATCGAGGGTGGCATGACGCACCAGTACAGCCTGGCTGTCGAGCAGGGTTTCCACTTCCTGGAGCCCGTTCATGAACAGGGTCGAGCCCGAGCTGACGAGGTCGCAAACGGCATCGGCGAGGCCGATGCCCGGCGCGATCTCCACCGAGCCGGATATCTCGTGTATCTCGGCTTCCACGCGGTGTTTGCGCAGGAAGTTCTGCAGCAGGAAAGGGTAGCTGGTCGCGATCTTCATGCCTTCGAGGTCGGCGGGTTCGTTATAGGTCATGCCCCGCGGCAGTGCAAGCGCGAGGCGGCAGCGTCCGAAGCCGAGCGGCAACACCACGTCCACATCCTTGCACTTTTCGTAGAGCACGTTTTCACCAACGATGCCGATGTCGGCCACACCATCCTGCACATATTGCGGGATATCATCGTCGCGGAGGAAATATACCTCTACCGGGAAATTCTCCGCCTCGCTGCGAAGCTTGGCACCACTGCTTTTCACGGCGATCCCGCAATCATTGAGGAGCTTGATGCTGTCTTCCGACAAGCGCCCCGACTTCTGTATGGCAATTCTCAGGTTCATTTTCTGGCATTAAAAAAGGCCTACCATACCGGTAAGCCCCTGTTATCGTTGCACTGCACAATACACCGGCTTACCCCTGGGAGGTATGATGCTGGTGGATATGTACAGTATTGTTTTTCATTCCGGCCACAAAAGTAAGGGGGAAACAAAGCTCCTGGCACGGCTTTTTGCAAAAGCCGTTTCAAAATTGTGTTAAGGCGCATTTGTTTAACGCCCGCCCCCGCGCGGAATTCCGAATTTAGCAGCATGAGATCGATCCGGCTCCTGTTGTTGCTCCTGCTTGCCGCACCGGCCCTGCGTGCGCAGCGGGTGGAGCGTTTTGAATTCAACCTTTACACCGACAGCCTCAAAAAAGGCTTTTATAACTACATAAATATCGACGGGCAGCTCAGCGATGGCAGCTGGCGGCCGCTCGATTCGGTGCAGGTGGCCCTCAGCGCAAGCGCGGGCATTTTCAAAGGCAACGAGCTGTTTATCGACAGCAGCTATAAAGGCGATTCGGTACTCATTAAGGCCGTGCTCCGCTCCAACCCCGCGATCCGCCGCCAAGTGATCATCTATATCCGCAAACGAGGCTTCGACACCCTTCCTTCCGAGCAGGAAGTGCTCAACGGGCCCTCCGCCGGTGACCGGCGAAAGGGCCGTAGTTAAGGACAGGAAATCCTCAAACCGCATTCACACCACGATCAAAAGAAAAGGACGCACCGATGTGCGTCCTTTTCGATTCTATTATTTGCGATGCGGTGGATCAGGAAAATTTCTTCGCGTCTTCTACGAACTTGGCCAGGCCAATATCGGTAAGCGGGTGCTTCAGCAGGCCCAGGATCGACTCGAGCGGCGAGGTGATCACATCGGCGCCGAGCTCGGCGGCTTTGACAATGTGGTTGACGTTGCGGATGGAAGCAGCGAGGATCTCGGTCTCATAACCCTGCACGGCGTAGATATTGGCAATCTGCTCGATCAGGATCATACCGTCCCAGCCGGAATCATCAATGCGGCCGATAAAGGGCGAAACGTAGGCCGCGCCCGCTTTTGCGGCGAGGATGGCCTGCCCTGCGGAAAACACGAGCGTGCAGTTGGTGCGGATGCCGTTATCGGTAAAATACTTGATCGCTTTGACGCCGTCTTTGATCATCGGCACCTTCACCACGATATTCGGGTGAATGGCGGCCAGCTTCTTGCCTTCCTCGATAATGGTTTTGTAGTCGGTAGAAAGCACTTCGGCCGAAATATCGCCGTCGACCATTTCACAGATCGTCTTGTAGTGATTGAACACGGCTTCTTCGCCCGAGATGCCTACTTTGGCCATCAGGGAAGGGTTGGTGGTTACGCCGTCGAGAATGCCGAGCTCATGGGCTTCTTTGATCTGGGCCAGGTCGGCCGTATCGATGAAAAACTTCATGGAGGATGATTTGCCGCAAAGATAGCCAAGCAGATGTCTGATGTGGGATGTCGGACCTCCGATTTTGATCAAATCTACCAAAGAAAAAAGCCCCTTTCGGGGCTCTCAATAAGTTGGCAGGCTACTCACATCGCACCGCTACGACCGCCTACCCTTGCTACCTTCCGGTCCTGGGGGAGTTCAGCAGGAGCTGGTCGTGTAAGACCTGCCGGTGCAAATGTAAGGATGTCCGATGTCCAATGTCCGATGTTTTACAGATTTTTTTGAAAAAGGTGTTTCGGCTTGGTGTGCAGATCTGAGATCCGAGATCTGAGATCGTTACATTTGCCATATGCGTCGCCTACTCGAGATCGCCGGCAGCAGTTTCCGGATGGCCCTCCAGGAGCTTTGGAAAAACAAGCTGCGCACCTTCCTATCGCTTTTCGGCATCACCATCGGCATTTTCTGCATCATCGGTGTGCTGTCTACGGTGCAAAGTCTCGAGCACAACCTGCAGAACGAGATCAAGTCGCTCGGCTCCAACACCATTTATATTGATAAATGGGATTACAGCGCCGGCGGCGGTCCTAACTATCCCTGGTGGAAGTATGTGAAGCGCCCCTCGCCACGCATCGAGGAGCTCGCCGCCGTTAAGCAACGCAGCACCCTGGCACGCTATACCTGTTTCGAGATCAACGCCAACGACCGCGTGCAGGTCGGCGACAAGTCGCTCAGCGGCGTCACGCTTTACGGTGTCACCGAAGACTTCCCCTCGATCCAGACCATGGAGATCCGCTACGGGCGCGGGCTGAGCGATGCGGAGTTTTCGAGCGGCTCCGGCACGGTGGTCATCGGCAATGAAGTAGCCGACAAGCTTTTCCCGGCCCCGGAGCTTGCCGTGGGCAAACTCATCACCATCCGGGGCCGTAAATGCCAGGTAGTGGGAGTGATGAAAAAGCAAGGTAAGTCGATGATCGGTGGCTGGAACTTCGACCAGAGTGCCGTGATGCCTTATCGCTTTGCCCGCTTTATCATGGACGAGCGCCGTGCCGATCCGCTGCTGCTGGTGCAGGCCAAAGAAGGCGTCACCACCAAGGCGCTCGCCGACGAGCTGCGGGTGGCGTTGCGCGCCGTGCGGCGCCTGAGCCCGCGCGATGAGGATAATTTCGCCCTCAACGACATCAACGATTTCTCCACCAGCATCAGCGAAGCCTTCGTAGCGGTTAATATCGGCGGCTGGGCCATCGCTGCCCTTTCGCTGATCGTGGGTATGTTCGGCGTAGCCAATATCATGTTCGTTACGGTCAAGGAGCGCACGTCCCAGATCGGTCTTAAAAAAGCGCTTGGCGCCAAAAGCGGCGTTATCCTGAGCGAGTTCCTGCTGGAGTCGGCCTTTCTCTGCATCATCGGTGGTATCATCGGTATCGGCCTTGTTTACGGGCTTACCCGCCTCGTTACGATCCTGTTCGATTTCCCGATCTATGTGTCCACTTCGCTCGTACTACTCGGCCTCGGCATTTGCGTTGCCGTCGGCCTTATCGCCGGCATCATCCCCGCCGCCCGCGCAGCCAAACTGAACCCGGTGGTAGCGATTCGTTCTTAATAATGCGGTAATATGATAATGTGCTAATACGGTAAAAGCGGGTTGTATCGTCGGTTTGGCCGGCCTGCGTATGCCAGACAATTATCACATTAGCTCATTACCGCATTACCGCATTAATTTTGCCTATGCCCACGCTTCTCGCCATAGAATCTTCCTGCGACGAAACGTCTGCCGCCGTGTGCCGCGACGGAAAGATCCTTTCAAATCATATCGCCAATCAAACGGTGCACGAGCGCTATGGCGGGGTCGTTCCCGAGCTGGCGAGCCGCGCGCATATGCAGAACATCGTTCCGGTCGTGGATGTGGCGTTGAAGCAGGCCGGCGTTTCTTTAAGTGAGCTCGACGCAATCGGGTTTACTCAGGCGCCCGGCCTGATCGGCTCACTGCTCGTAGGCGCCCAGTTTGCGAAGTCGCTGGCGCTGGCGCTCAGCAAGCCCCTCGTGGCCGTGCACCACATGCAGGCCCACGTGCTCGCCAACCTGATCCCGGAGCGCAGGCCCTCTTTCCCTTTCCTTTGCCTTACGGTGAGCGGTGGTCACACACAGATCGTGCGGGCCGACAGCCCGACAGAGTTGCACATCCTTGGCGAAACTATCGATGACGCGGCGGGTGAAGCGTTTGACAAATCAGCAAAGCTGCTGGGCCTCCCCTACCCCGGTGGACCGCTGATCGACAAATACGCCAAAGAGGGCAACCCGAAGCGCTTTAAGTTCGCCGAGCCGCAGATCGAGGGACTCGATTTCAGTTTCAGCGGCCTCAAGACATCGGTGCTCTATTTCCTGCAAAAAGAAAGGGCCGCCAACGCCGCTTTTGCTGAAGAAAACATGGCGGATATCTGCGCATCCCTGCAGGCCACGATCATCAATATTCTGCTTAAAAAGCTGAAGAGAGCGGCCCTGGTAACAGGTATCCGCGAGCTCTGCATCGCCGGCGGTGTTTCAGCCAACAGCGGCCTTCGGCGCGCCTTCGAGGAGCTGGGTCGCGAGCAGGAATGGAACACCTACATCCCCGATTTTCAGTACTGTACCGATAATGCCGGGATGATCGCAATTACCGCATACCACAAGTTGCTGGCCGGCGTTCACGAAGACCTGGATGCCGCCGCCACCGCGCGCTCCGACTGGCATTGATATGGCGAATCCTTTTTTCCGGTTCAAGCAATTTACGGTCTGGCACGACCGCAGCGCGATGAAGGTGACCACCGACGCCTGCCTTTTCGGTGCCTGGGTGGCTTCGCGCCTCCGCGGTAGCGCGGTCGGCCATGCGCTCGATATCGGCACGGGCACCGGCCTTTTATCGTTAATGGTGGCGCAGCAATGCAGTGCCCCGATCGACGCCGTGGAAATCGACCCGCAGGCAGCAATGCAGGCCATGGAGAATCGCACTGCCGCCGGCTTCGGCAACATCACCGTGCTTACCGGCGACCTGTTGCAGCTCGACCTGCCGCGATACGACGTAATCTTTTCGAACCCGCCTTTTTATGAGAAAGAAATCGAATCGGGCAACGCGGGCCGGCGAACGGCCCACCATGCCGACGGGCTCACCTGGAACGAACTCTTCGCTTTCATAACGCGTCACCTGGCGCCGGGAGGCACGGCCTACCTGCTGCTTCCCTACAAGCGACGGAAAGACCTGGACGCCCTGCTACGCCGGGAGGGATTGTATTTATACGAGGAGATCGCGGTGCGCCCGAGCACGCGGCAAAGCCCTTCCCGGCTGATGGTTGCATTAGGCTCCACTGAACGGGAAGTGCAATCAGGTGAGCTGCTCATTGCTAACGAAAGCGGCTACTCGCCCGAATTTGTGGCGCTGCTCCGGGATTATTATCTCTATCTCTGATCGTCCTTTCCGTCCGCGTAATCCTGCAGATACAGATATTCTCCGGTAAGGTGCCCACCCTGGGCAATCGTTGCCCGTTCAATAATGGCAGAAGTTGTACCCACTAGGCTGGGAAGCACATATTTGATCAGCTGCTCGCCAAAGTAACGCGATGCGTCGCGCGGAAGCTCATTGGGCAGGTTGCCTACGGCCATGATATCAACAGAGCCCGGAAGGTAAGGGACGGTTTTCTGCAGGCTGTTTTTATCAACCCCGTATACCGGCTCGTCAATCGTCTGGTCGCCCAGGTTGATCGGCACCGAGCCGCCGGTATCGTCGGTGATATCGGCAATTACCTGGAGGCGGAAGCCCGGCTTCTGCACGTCTTCGGCTTCAAAGAGCCGCGGAATGTTCACATCCCAATACACACCGTTCATGAGTATATCGGCGGCAAATACATAGGGACGGAAGCGGCTGCGGTATTCGGTGGGATGGTTGTGAAAATCGAGGCGGTTGTAGGGCGCGCCATCGTTCCGGGCATACAGGTCGGACCCCTTCAGGTGGATATACACCGGGTAGGAAAATTCGCGCTCCAGGAACTCTTCCTTCTCCACCTCGCGCACCTGCATCAGGTTCATTACTTCGAGCGCGCCCTGCGCCACCCGGCCCGATCCGGTGACCACGATCTTGACATTGGGAATATCAAGGCCGAAATATGTGTGCATCAGTTTGCGAAAGGTCTTATGCTGGTGCACGCGGCCGAGCGAAAAGGTGCCGGTACGATGTCCGTACACCATCATCCCGTTGTGCGCACCTACGATACCTGCGAAGAAGCCGAAACCGATGATGCGCTGTCGGTCGTCATGCAGGAGACACTCGTAGTCGATGAGCCGGATCTTTTTATCCAGAATGGCTTTCAGCAGCTTTTGGTTATGTGGCTGCTTCTTTTTGGTATGTGAAAAAAACAGGTAGGTCTTACCGGCAATCAGTTGCTCCACCGGCACCTCTTTGATGCCCAGGAGAATATCGGCATCAGAAAGGTCTTCCGTCACTTCGATGCCGGCCTTGCGGTATTCGTTGTCGGAAAAACAGCGGCCGGGCGAAGACTGCACCTTCACGGCTACCTGCGGAAAACGCTGGCGAATCCATTTACACTGGCTGGGCGTCAGGGCTACCCGGTTGTCCGGCGGTGTCTTCCCTTCGCGAATAAGTCCGATAGTGATCATAACAAGCGAGGCAAAGCTAAGTGATTCGACATAGACGTAGCTTTGCCATTCATGCTATCTTATTTCGAACTTTTTGCCATCCCCGTTACCTTTCGCCCCGACAAGGCCGCTTTGCGCAGACGATTCTTCGAGCTCTCGCGCGACGTGCACCCCGATCATTTCGCGCAGGAGACCGAAGCCAACCAGGCAGAAGCCCTTGAGCGTTCGGCGCAGCTGAACAAGGCGTATAAGACATTGACCAATGAGGACGAACTGGTCCGTTATGTGCTTTTGGAAAAAGGCCTGATGCAGCCGGAAGAGAAGTACGCGCTTTCGCCCGACTTCCTCATGGAGATGATGGAGCTCAACGAAGAGGTGCCCGACGCCCTTGACGATGAGGCCGCACGCGGGCGCCTCGTGGAGCGGCTGCGGCAGTGGAAAAATGAAATTTATGAACCTGTTGAAAACACTCTGGAACATTATCAGGAAGGTGTTACTTCCGAAAAAGAGCTGCTGCAAGTAAAGGAGTTTTACTACCGCAAGAAATACCTCCAGCGTCTTGCGGGGCAGTTGGGGCAAAAGTTGTAATATTGCCGCCCTGCCCAAGTGGCGAAACTGGTAGACGCAGCAGACTCAAAATCTGCCATTGGCAACAATGTGCCGGTTCGATTCCGGCCTTGGGCACAACCTCCTTCGGGAGGTTTTTTTTGTGCCCGTCGCACCTTCTCAGCGAAAACGCAGGTTCATCGAAATGATATCGCTGTGCAGCCCGTTGCTTCGCAGGTAATGACCGTAGCGCAGCTCGAGCATATTCCAGTGCTTCATTCCCAGCACCCCTTTCTCCGGCAGGAAACGGATACCGCTACCGAAAAATTGGCTGTGGAGCGCGGCGAGGTCATAGTCGCTGGTAAAAAGCGTTGCCGCGGGATCCTGGGCTGCAAAGGGAGCGAAATAGTCGGCCGCGGTTTGCGTGTAATAACGGTAAAACGGGCTGACCGACAGGTAAGGTGTGAGCTTTACCGGCACCTCCAGTTCGGCGGTATGCGCCCGGATGCCCCAGTCGTCGGTGTAAAAGCGATAGGACCCGCGGAAAATAAAACGGTCGCCCGCAAAATAGTGGAGCCGCGCTCCTATTGGCAGTTTAAAGCGACTGGAGGGTAACTGTTCGGCACTCTCGGAGCCGTTCTTGAAATAAACCCTTTGGTAGCGCGTCGCCAGCAGGCCTTCCTGGCCCACCAGGTCGAGCAGCAGCACCGCCTGCAGCCTTGGGTTGATCACCTGTGAATAGGAAAAAGAAGCACTGTAGGTGCGGCGTGGCGAGTAGCCTTCAACGGCCTCACCCCGCCTCCGTAATTCTACGGGCAGGATCACTTTCCACTGGTCGAAATAAGCCTGCAGATGAAGCCCGAATTCCCGGTTATTGTCGGCCGAGCTTTTGGAGCCCTGCAGCCCCACACCCAGCGAGGTATAGTCGTACTCTTTCGAAAAGGAAACACTGCCACCGAGTGTATGGCCGCGCACCGGGTTTTTAACCGTGTAGTTCAGCGAGGGATAAATCCGTGTATCGGCATGCGAAGCTGATGAAAGCGTTGCCGGGTCGATCATATCGGAGGAAGCCGAAGTATAGTGATCCACGCCGATCTCGGCCACCAGGTTGTGTTCGCGGTTGTTGCGGTCGTAACGGACCCATTTGATGTCGATCGTATTGCTGATGTCGGTGAGCTGCTCCGTACCGATGCCGCCGGTAACCGCCGAATTATCACCGTCCTGGGTATAGTAGGCGGAAACCAGGTTGATCTCGGTGATACTGAGCTTGCGTGGCCGGTATGCGCTGCTGTCACTGACAGCCGTTTGCTGCGCTGCGGCCGAAAGCATGCCCACGTAAAGAGCAAGAACGTTCAGGTAGATTTTTTTCATATGTCGCTAATTGCAGCCGCAGCCGCCGCCCGTTTTGCCTCCGGTGGCACCGGACGCCCCTTCGCGGTAAGCCTGGAAATTGAATTCGAACTTCTGCACCTTCCGCGCCGCCAGTTCCATCTCGGCGTCGTTCAGGTAGGCTTTCTGGTAAGGTTTTACCGGGCTGCAGGCGCCAGCGGCCACCGCGGCTAAGGCAAATCCGATCAGGCGTTTTTTCATATCAGGAAAGTTTGATACCCATTGAACGGTGCACCACATTCTGCTCATCCACAATCAGGCACTCCACATCGCGCAACTGGTTTACGAGGTCGAGACCGGCACGTACCCCCATCACCATTACCGGCGTTGCCAGGGCATCGGCGATCTCCGCGTTCGGGCAGATAACCGATACACTTTTTATGCCAGCCACGGGCATGCCTGTACGCGGGTCGATCGTGTGCGAATAGCGGCGTCCACCGATCACTACGAACTTCTCGTAGTCACCCGAAGTGGCAATCGCTCCTGCTCCAAGCGCCAGCGTGGCAAAGGGCAGGCGCCGCTCATCGGGCGCGGCGATGCCTACGGTCCAGGGGCGGCCGCCCGGCGCCTGGCCCCAGCAGCAGAGATCGCCGGAGGCGTTCACGACACCAGAAGCGATGCCCAGCCCGCGGAGCAGGGCGCGGGCACGCTCAGCGGCATATCCCTTACCGATGCCGCCGAAACCGATACGCATGCCCTGCTCCCGTAGAAATACAGTGCTCTTGCCGGGATCGAGGATAATATTACGGTAATTGATGAGGCGAACACCCCGGCGCGCAGTCGCCGCGTCGGGCAATGCGTTCATCGTCCGGTCGAAATTCCAGAGCCGCTTGTCGAGCCCGCCATAGGAAATATCAAAGGCACCCTGGGTGAGCCGCGAGATCCGCAGAGACCGCTCAACCAGGGCGAACACCTCAGGGCTTACCGGCACCGGCGCCGCGCCGGCCGCAGCATTGATACGCGCGGTTTCGCTGGTTTCTGAAAAAGTGGTCAGGACGGCTTCGATCCGTCGGATCTCATCAATGGCGGCGTCGAGTGCCGACGCAGCGGTACCGGCATCCGGGGAAAGGATCGTAAAAGAGAAGGTATTTCCCATCAGCCGCTCGGAGCGGCGCAGGACGTTTTCTGTAGTCAGCGTGGGCATTTTGTTACAGCTCCCGGCGATGGCGGTCGAGCTCTGCTATGAACGCAGCCTTATCGGTTACAGCTCCCTCCCAGCGCCGCAACACCTTGCCGTTGCCATCGAGCAGCACGAGCAGCGGAAACTCCCCCTGCGGGTTGTAACGCTCGGCAAGTTTTTCATTTGCCTGCTGCTGTATGCGCGACAGCTGGTGTTTTTTCTGGCGCGGGAAGTCGGCCTGTACCGTAAGCAGGTTAACCGCGGCATAGTGGCTGAAAGCCGAATCACCGAAGATTTCTTTTTCCATCCGTATGCAAGGAATACACCAGTCGGAACCACTAAAACGAAGCAGCACCGCTTTGTGTCCGGCATGGGCGGTCGTCAGTACGCTGTCGAAAGCTGGAGACTGCGCGGAAACAGCCGTAGTCACGGCCAGCAACAGGAAAAGGATCAGAGTTTTCATAGGAGACAGGCTTTGCTTAAAATTACAAACACCGTCCTGACGGCAGTGTTAAAGCGACGTTGCGCAGCGTTAAACTGTGGTGAATTTGCCACTGTGGCTCCCTTGAAGCGCAGCAGTGAGAATCGTTACGGCGCCGGTAATGGGCCGCCGAATACTGCCGGTTCACCCTTATTACCCTAAAATGATGAGGACTTTTGCCTTTGGGGAAGTCCACGGAGCGGTTTGTGTGTAACTTTAAGCCCTGCCCGGACGGACGGGTTTATACACCCTTTTACCATGACGAAAAACAGCCAACATTTACTGGAGCGGCTGCCGGAAGCTATTTTCCAGTTCGACGCAGATGGTTTCGTACGCTATGTGAACCCTACTGTAACAAAAATCACCGGCTATAGCCCGGAGGAATGGATCGGCCGTACCCGCACCCTGCTCTACCTCACCGATGAGGATTCGATAAAAGCCGAATATGAATTTGATATGGCGGTGCGCGAAGGCCGCTTTCTTTCCGAAGGCTGGCGCCGCCGTAAAGACGGCAGTCAATACTGGGGCGAATTGCTCATCAGCCCCTTGAAGAACGAAAGCGGCGAGCTGGAGGGATTCGTGGCCATCCTCCGCGACACCACCCGGCACAAGGAGCATGAGGTGGAGCTCCGCCGCAGCGAGGAGCGCTACCGCCTCATGGTGGAGGGCGTTCATGAATACGGCATTTTCCTGCTCGACACCACAGGTCACATCCTCACCTGGAACGACGGGGCACAGCGGATTAAAGGGTACCGGCCAAGCGAGATCATCGGCAAGCATTTCTCCACTTTCTATACTTCCGAAGACCTGGAATCGAAAAAGCCCGAGCGCGAGCTGAAGATCGCCGTGGCCACGGGCAAATACGAAGAGGAGGGCTGGCGCGTACGCAAGAACGGTTCGGTATTCTGGGCCAACATTGTGATCACGGCGCTGCTCAACGAACAGAATAAACTGGTGGGCTTTTCGAAGGTCACCCGCGACCTCACCGAGCGGCGGATGAACGAGGAAGCGCTGCGGCAGAGCGAAGAGCGCTACCGCTCGCTGGTGGAGCAGGTGGTCGACTACGGGATTTTTATGCTCGATGAGCGCGGCCGGATTGTTTCCTGGAACGAAGGCGCACGACGCATCAGCGGCTATAATTCCAACGAGATCATCGGGAAATATTTTTCGATTTTTTACCCCGAGGAAGATATCATCAACGGCAAGCCCGCCCACGAGCTGCGGGTGGCCCGTGCTGACGGGATGTATACCGAAGAAGGCTGGCGCCTGCGGAAAGACGGCACCCGCTTCTGGGCAAGCGTATTGATCACCGCTGTGTACGGCGTTGAAGGCAACCTGATCGGCTTTTCGAAAGTGACGCGCGACCTCACCGAACGCAAAGCCTCGGAGCGCGCGCTCCGCGACAGCTATGAGCAATACCGGATGCTGGCCGACGAACTGCGCCACACCAACACCGAGCTGTCGGCTGCCAACGAGGAACTGGAGCAATTCACGTCCATTGTGTCGCACGACCTCCAGGAGCCGATCCGCACGATCAAGAGCTTTCTCCAGCTGATTGAGCTAAAGCTCACCAGTGGGGAGCAGGAAAACCTGACCGACTATATCGGCAAATCGATCGCGGCCGCCGACCGGATGCGCGAGCTCATCCGCAACCTGCTCCACTATTCGCAGCTGAGCAAGGGCGAGCTCGAGGTACGGCACGTGCCGGTGAACGATATTCTCCAGGAAGCCCTGCAAAACCTGAAATCGGTGATCGACCGAAGCCATGCCCGGATCCTTATTGAAAACGAGGTGGAGTGGGTGGAGGGCGACCGGGTGCAGCTGGTGCAGCTGGTGCAGAACCTCCTCAGCAACGCCATTAAATTTACCGACGCCGAAAGCCCGCGGATCCATATCCTCGTCCGGGCCGAAGGCAATACGGCGCGCTTCTCTATCACGGATAACGGCATTGGCATTTCCGAGGCCGACCTGAGCAAGGTTTTTGAGATCTTTCGCCGCCTTCACACCGAGAAAAAATACCCCGGCACCGGCATCGGGCTGGCCATCTGTAAAAAGATCGTCGACCGGCACCAGGGCCAGATCTGGCCGGAATCGCAATCCGGCGGCGGCACCACCTTTCATTTTACGCTGAACAATAATCTTAAGGAAAATACACCCGCATAAATGAAAACCTACCGGATCATCCTTGTTGAGAACGACGACGACGAGCAATTATTTATGAAAGACAGCTTTCAGCGGGCCGGCGTTTTTGAACTGCTGACCGTGGCGTCGAATGGAGAAGAACTGCTGGAATGGATTTCGAAAAACAGCACCCGCCCCGACCTGGTGCTCACCGACCTGAACATGCCGGGAATGAACGGGATGGACATCCTGGGCGCATTCCGCGACGATCCCCGCCTCCGGGGCATCCCGGTGGTGATCACCTCCACCTCGTCCACCCCTTCCATCATTGACAAATGCATGGATGCCGGCGCAGCCAACTATATGGTGAAGCCGGATACGTTTATCCAATACGATCCCTTTGTAAAGGAACTCTATCAATTCATGAAACGCCGCGAGGGACAGCCGGGAACCACAACGTCCTGACCGGGCCGACCAGGCTTAGGAATGACGGCTGATCAGGAGCCGGTAACAAACCGTTCCAACAGATGCTCCACCGCATTGCCCGGGTCGGTGCACATACCGGGGTGGACCCGCGAGGTCTGCACTACCGTGCTGCGCACAGCAGTGAGCCAACGGAAACGTCCGGCGGCATCGAGTGCTCCGATGGGGCCGCTGCCTGCTTCGCCCCGCGCAATCCGCGAAAACGCATCCAGGTAAGACTGTATTTCTACAACGTCAGCTCCGGGTGCCAAAGCCAGCAGGCGTGCCTCGTCGAGGTGCAGCCGCACTTCTACAGCGCGCTTCTGACGGCAATAGAGCACCACGCCGACGTTGATGAACTCCTCCCGCTCCACGCGGGGCACCAGGCGCACCACGGCGTATTCATAAAGCAGCGTTGCGGGCATTGATGGCTTCATTTAAAAAGGGAGCGGTATCGGCAATACGTTCGTTAAGATAATCACAGTAGGCAAGGCGCATCTTTTCCGGGTCCTCACCCGGGAAGGCATGCCCCAGCCAGTCGGCCGGGATGGCATCGGTGAGCGCACATACAAGAGCCGGCGTCAACGCCGCACGCCCGGCCGCGTCGGCTTCCCGCAATTGGTCGGCCCAGCGAAGCAGCACGTGGTCCTTGATCATCGCAAAGGGCCGCTGCGCCTGGCCGCTGAAGTCGGAACCGGCATGATGAAAATAAAGCGAGGCGCCATGATCAATCAGCCAGAGTTCCTTTTGCCACATCAGCATATTGGTGTTCCGCGCCGTCCGGTCAACGTTCATCAGCAGCGCATCGAGCCACACGATCTGTGAGGCAAGCGCACCTTCGACGGTGGTGACCGCGGGGTCGTAGGTAATGGCGCCTGAGAGGTAATGGAGCGCCAGGTTTAGCCCCGCGCTGGCCTTGAGCAGGTCCTGTATCTCCTCGTCGGGCTCGGTGCGGCCAAAGGCAGGATCAACTTCCGCGAAAACGAGTTCGGGGACCTTGAGCCGGAGCGCCCGCGCGAGCTCACCACCCACCTGCTCGGCGATGAGCGCCTTCACGCCCTGCCCCGCGCCCCGGAACTTGAGCGCATAAAGAAAATCGTCGTCACCCTCCACGATGGCCGGCAGCGAGCCGCCCTCACGCAAAGGCGTCACGTAGCGGGTAACTTGAATGGTGCGTATCGACATAGTTTCGCGGATCAGGCGGCAAATATCGGCAGAAACGGGACAGCCTAACCGCAGCTAAGTTTTCCACATTGCTAAATATCTTAGCTCCTATCCCGTACTTTGTAGCAAAGAACGCGATCATGCCTACCCATATCAACTGCCCCAGCTGCGGCACCTCCGTGGATGTTGAAGAAGTGCTTTCCGCCGATGCCGAGCAGCGGATCCGGCAGCAATACGAGCAGGAGCTTCAGAAAAACCTTGCATCCATCAACAACGAAAAAAAGCGGCTGGAAGAAGAGCAGAAGTCCTTCGAAGAGAAAAAACGCCGCGAAAACGAACTGTTCCAGGAGCGCCTGAAGGCCGAGAAGCAGAAGCTGGAGACAGAACTCAATGCTGAAAAGCGGCGCATCGAAAGTGAGCTCCAGCAGCAACTGAAGCAAAAGATCTCGGCCGATTACGAGAACCAGTTGCGCCTGCTGCAGCAAAACGCAGCCGACAACGAGGCGAAGCTGAAAGATGCCCGGAAAAAGGAGCTTGAGTTTTTGCAGAAAGAGCAGGCCCTCAGGAACCGCGAGCAGGAACTCGAGATCGCCATTCAGAAAAAGTTGCTTGAGGAGCGGAACATCCTGTCGCAGCAGATCCGCAAGGAAGAAGCCGAGCGCAACCAGCTCAAGGAAACTGAATATACCCTCAAATTAAAAGAGCTGGAAAAGCAGCTCGAAGACCAGCGCAAATTGGCCGAGGAAATGAAGCGAAAGGCCGAACAGGGCTCCATGCAGCTCCAGGGCGAGGTGCAGGAGCTGCTGCTCGAATCGCTGCTGCGAGAAGCTTTTCCCACCGACGTCGTGCATGAAGTGGGCAAGGGCGTGGAAGGCGCCGACTGCATGCTGACCGTACAAAACCGCCTTGGGCAGGAAAGCGGCAAGATCATTTTTGAAAGCAAGCGCACCAAGGCTTTCCACAACGGCTGGATCGAAAAGCTCAAGACCGATATGCGGGCCCAGGGCGCCGACGTGGCCATCCTGGTAACGGCCGTTTTCCCCAAGGACATGCATTGCTTCGGCGAGCGCGACGGCGTGTGGATCTGCACCTTCTCGGAGGTCATTGCCCTGACCAATGCGCTGCGCCACACGATCCTGCGTGTGTCGGAAGCCCGGAAGTCGGAAGAAAATAAGGGCGATAAGATGAACCTGCTCTATGGTTATCTCACCGGCGTGGAATTTCGCCAGCAGATCGAAACGATCGTTGAAGGTTTTCTTTCACTAAAAAACAACATCACCAAGGAGCGCATCCAGATGGAAAAAATGTGGAAGGAGCGCGAAAAGCAACTCGAGAAAGTGCTGCTGTCCACCTCGGGGATGTACGGCTCCATCAAGGGAATTGCGGGCGCCTCAATCGGCTCGATCCCGCTGCTGGATGATGGCGGCGATGTAGGCTTGTTAGACGAATAACCGGAAGCAAGAGAAGGAACGCTGATTCCGCAAGCGGAATACGCGGATTGGTTAAGATTTGCGCAGGTGGTGGTACCGATATCTGCGTCAACCATAACAGATCATAAGAAATCTGCGTTCTTTCTCCCTACCCCGCCACATACGCCAGGCACAGGTCGCCCGTCATCCGGCAATGAACATCGAGCGGCTGCCCGAGCTCTTTTCCGAACAACAGGCTGAAGCGGCAGCCGGCTTCCGTATCCCTGACGGATTGCACCGGCATATCATGGCGGAAGTCGACATTGCCCTTTCCGTACCATTTGAAAACGGCTTCCTTGCTGCTCCATACCAGTGTGGCCAGCTCCGGGTCCGACCAGCACGCGGCGCCGGGAGCAATGCGTTGCTCTTCGACCGGCGAGAGAAACTTATGCCGGATCCGCTGCACTTTTTCAGAAACCAGCTCGATGTCGATTCCCACGCGCAGCGAGCGGCTGGCAATCGCGGCTGCATAATCGCCGCAGTGCGAAACGGAGAAATGAAAGGCCTCGTCGTCAAGGAAAGGCTTGCGGGTATCGGCGATGCGGATGAGGGCCAGCGGGAAATCCGGGAACAGGTGCCGCAGCAGGTAGCGACCCGCCAGGTGCTGGAGCCGCTTGTGCGGATGCGTGATGGCGCGCTGGAGCGGCACATCGAAAAAGGCCTCCTCCTCGGCGATGTGCCAAACGGCCAGTCGCGTGTCCTTATCCACTTCCTGTTCAAAAAAGATCGGCATCGTTTTGCTGTTTTCCGGTATTTTGGCGCGTCCGAAGATACCTACAGTAAATACTTAAAGTATTTTTCGACACCGATAAACCCGCCACATGATCCTTTCCGACAAACGCATACTCGAAGAAATCAGCAAGGGCACCATCCTCGTTCGGCCCTATGACCGCTCCTGCCTCGGCAGCAACAGCTATGATGTGCACCTCGGGAAGACGCTGGCCACCTACCGCAATCACATTCTCGACGCGAAGCAGCACAACGAGATCGAATATTTCGAGATACCCGAAGAGGGCTTTGTGCTCTACCCGCACATCTTCTACCTCGGCGTAACGCTGGAATACACGGAAACCCATGCACATGTACCGTTTCTCGAAGGCAAATCGTCTACGGGGCGCCTCGGCATCGATATCCACGCCACCGCCGGCAAGGGCGATGTCGGCTTCTGCGGCCACTGGACACTGGAAATCTCGGTGAAGCAACCCGTGCGCGTTTATGCCGGCATGCCCGTGGGACAGCTGATCTACTTCCCGGTAGACGGAGAGATCGAAGTGGCTTACAACCAGAAGGCCAATGCGAAATATAGCTACCAGATCGACAAGCCCGTGGAATCGATGATGTGGAAGAACAAGTTCTAGTTGATCGGTTATTTGGTTAATTCCTAAGAAGCCTGTCATTCCCGATATCTTTCCTTTCAGCAAAGCTGCATCTGTGTTCTGCACGACTTACCGCGTTCAAATAACCTCAGAAATCCAGAATTTCAGAACCTTTCTAGTGGCCGTTCAATCTCCAGATGCTGAAGGTGAGCATCGCCGCGAAGCTTACCCATGCGATATAGGGAACCAGCATCCAGGCTGCCGGCCGGCTGGTGCGGGCGAAGGCGAAAATGGTGAGGAGAATGGCGATCCAGAGCAGCAGGATTTCTGCGAAAGCGGCGCCGATGCGATGCATCCCGAAAAATAACAGCGACCAGCAGAAATTCAGGAACAGCTGGACACTCCATAAAATGATCGCCCTTTGCCGTGCAGCACTGCCGGGGCTTTTCCACACTTAATAAAAGGCGATTCCCATCAGGATATAAAGCACCGTCCATACGGGTCCGAACACCCATCCCGGCGGGTTCCAGGAGGGCCGTGCAATGGCCCTGTACCAGCTTCCCGGGCCAGTTTCGGTGAATGCCGCGGCCGATGCGGCCACCAGCTGCGGGATGACAAGTGAAAGGATAAGCCTGTAGCCGTTTTTCATACCGACCTAAACAAACGAAAAAGGATTTGGCTCACTTTGCGAACGCCTCGCTTAAATATTCTTTATTCGATATTCATTATTCGATATTCAAATGGCATCCGCGCCATATTTCTTGTAATAGGCCAGCAGCCAGCGCACCACTTCGTCGTAGGTCTCGATCCCTTTTTTCTGGTTGTTGAGCTTAAGATACTGATCGTAAAACTTCATCACCAGCGGCTCTACCGAGTTGCGGGTTCGCATCACGTACCGCAGGTATTCCCGCCGGTCGCGGCGCACCCGGAAATGGGCGGTCCGCCGGAGCACGTATGCTTCCATCGGGTCCATAGCGCTGTAATCGGCCAGCACATAGGAGTACATTTCATAATAGGCCGCATAAACAAAATCGGGGTTTCCCGAAGCGCGCCCGGCGAGAAAGCCGGCGAAGTTCGCTTCATTCTCCTTGGCATAACCAAGTTGGTGGCCCATTTCATGGCAAACCACAAATGGACGGATAAAGACCGGGATGCCCGTATGCACCTGGGCTTCGGCAGTAAAGGGGTTATAATAACCGGTAAAGCCGAAGTAATGTCCTACCGGCGACAGCAGCGAGGGTTTTATCGAGGGGTTGGAATAAGCGAGGAAAGGGTAAGGACCCGCTGCTTTTTGATAGGCTGCCACGGCTTCACCGAACAGCACCCCATGACGGGCAAGGCGCCCGCGCCGCGCCGTATCCACCCGGTCGCCCCAGGTACAGAGCCGCGCCTGCAGCAGGTGGGCCAGCCCGGGCAGCAGTGCCGTGTCGCGTGGTTCCAGGTGCAGGTCAAGACTGTGAGCGATATCGGTACGGCTGTAGTTCAGGCCCCAGAGCAGCTGAAACAGGAGGTAGACGGAAAGCGCGATCTTTGCAGCCCGAGAAAGGGGGCGCGCCCAGTTGCCCAGCGCGAGCTTACGTTGGGCCGCCCGGCGGAGGAAGCGAAAGAGCTGCCAGGCGAGGTAGACGACAGCGGCGCCATATAAGAGGTCGCCTATCGAGAAAGGAACCCAGCCGAAGAGCGCACGGAGCCCGCGGCTCAGGGGCGGGTAAAGGCCCTGGCTGTACCACCGCTCCACGCGGCCGGCATCAGAAGAAAAGACCTGTACTACCACTACGGCAGCCGCTAAAATGAGCAGGAAAGGGTCGCGGAAAGGGCTTTTGCCGGTCATTCAGGGCCTTATTCGTTAAATTTCTTGGGGCAAAATAGCCCTTTTTACCCTTTTTGCCTTACCTTTGCGCTCCGAATTTCAAGGATTTAAACCCAGGATCATGACCCACCGGCGGGAGTTTGAAATAGCGTTTGTTGGATTAAAGCCGGGTGTTCATGAATACCTGTATGAAGTCAATGATTCGTTCTTTGAGGAGTTTGGAGAGCAGGATTTCCGGAAGACGGGTGCCACGGTACGCCTCTTCCTGGAAAAGAACACGGGCTTTATGCGCCTGCGGTTCGAGGTTGGCGGCAAGACCGAAGTAACCTGCGACCGTTGCGCATCGGAGCTCCCCCTGCAGCTGTTCGACGAATTTAACCTCACGGTGAAAATGGTGGAAGACCCCGAAACCATGAACGACCAGGAGGAAGACCCGGACGTCTATTATATCGGCCGCGGCGAAAGCCACCTCGATGTAAAGAACTGGATCTACGAATTCGTCAGCCTCAGCATCCCGATGCAGAAGACCTGCGAGTTCGAGAATATGGACGGACCGCACTGCAGCCCCGATGCCAGGCGCCTGCTTAACGACATGCGCCCGGTGGAAGGACCCAAAGAAAACCCGCTCTGGAAAGGCCTGGAGAAGTTCCGGGACCTCGAAGGAGAGGAAAACAATTGATCTCAGATGTCAGATCGCAGATCTAAGATCTGGCTGCCGAGAACAATAGATCCGAGATCTGAGATCAGAGATCGATAGATTTTTGTAACACGTGGAAGGAAAGCGTTGCGATTTTCGTTTGACGATCCCCGTTTCACGATACCGATAACAGAATAAAAAAACCGAGTTATGCCTAATCCTAAACGCAGACATTCGCAGCAACGCAGCGCCAAGCGCCGCACGCACTACAAGGCCGTAGCCCCCACGCTGTCCACCGATAAGACCACCGGCGACATCCATGTACGTCACCGTGCCCACGTAAGTGAAGGCAACCTGATGTACAAAGGACAAGTTGTGGTTGAAGGTTTCAAGAAGTAAGCGACACCTTTTTTCGAACATCCATGATTCCGCTGACCGGTGGAACCATGGATTTTTTATTTTTGGCGCTTCATGAAGATCGGCATTGATATGATGGGCGGCGACTTCGCCCCCCTCGAAGCGGTCCGGGGCATCCGGCAGTACCTGCAAGACGGACAAGCGCACCTGCTGTTGCTCGGCGACGAGGCACAGGTGGCACCCCTCCTGGAACAGGAAGGCATCCCCGCCGGGAAGTATACCCTCGTACATGCACCCCAGGTGATCGATATGCATGAGCATCCAACCCGGGCGCTCAAGGAAAAGCAGCAATCGTCGATCGCTATCGGCTTCCACCTCCTGGCTTCGGGTAAGATGGACGCCTTCATCTCCGCCGGCAACACCGGTGCGATGCTGGTGGGCTCACTTTACGCCCTCAAGCCCCTGGAAGGGGTGCTTCGCCCCACCATTTCCACAATTATTCCGAAAGAGAACGGCAAGACCGGGCTCCTGCTCGACGTCGGCCTCAATTCCGACTGCAAGCCGGAGCACCTGAACCAGTTTGCACGGATGGGCTCCATCTATGCCCGGCACATCCTGGGCATCGACAACCCGCGTGTCGCCCTCCTCAATATCGGCGAGGAAGAAGGCAAGGGCAACCTCCTGGCGCAGGCTACCTATCCCCTGCTCAAAGCCAATACAGAGCTGAATTTCGTGGGCAACGTGGAAGGACGCGACATCCTGCTCGACAAGGCCGATGTAATGGTCTGCGACGGCTTCACGGGCAATATCATTCTCAAGCTCGCCGAGTCGCTTTTCGAGATCGCGAAGCAAAAACAGATTGACCACGAATACTTCAATCGGTTCAATTTCGAAAACTATGGCGGCACCCCCGTGCTCGGCATTTCAAAGCCCGTCATTATCGGTCACGGCATCTCGAAATCGATGGCTTTTCACAACATGATAACATTGGCACAGAAAATGATTTATACGGGAGTAATGCAGCAGATGTCGATATGACGCAGTGAGGACAGGCAGGCTGCAGCGAACACCCTTAATCATTCAACCGTGAAACACCTATTGTCCGGCCTGCTGCTCCTTGGCAGCATCAATCTCCTGCATGCCCAGGAACTCTCCGCTCCGGTAGCCATCAACAAGCAAAGCAACCCCGAGTACTTCACCGTAGCTGCCACTTCCAGCGTAGCTCCTGCCGCCAGGCGCCTGACGCTGCAACAGCGCCGCATGTATTATCGCCTCGGCGAGCGCCTGGTGACCATCAACAAGCAGGTTACCGATGAGAGCATGCCCTACGTTTTTATTTCCCTCCACAACAACGAAAGCGGTATTGCCGACGCGGCACGCCAGTCGATCTACACACAGGGCGGCACCCTGCTGGAGCTCCTCAACGACAACCAGCGGAATATCGAGTTCACGCTTTTCGATAAGGAAGTAAGCGTCGACCCCAACAACATCTTCACCCCGAAGGGCCGCAACCAGGACCTGGCTGTGAGCCGCAAGACCGATATGGTGATTGCACACCAGCTGAATGGCTTCGCTCAATTCCTGGTAGACGAGCTGCCTTATGAAAAAACGGTGGTGTCGGTCCACAGCAACGAAGCCGGCGATTTCACCATCAACGACTACAGCAAAAACGGCGAACGCGAGCGCGACGCATGGATGATGTATCGCAATCCCTCCATCGACGAAAATGATTTCTTCGTAACCACGGATAAAGAAATTTTCCAGGCGCTGAAAACCCGCAACATGAATGTAGTGCTGCAAAGCGTGCGCTCGAAAGACGATGGCTCTCTGGGCGTGTATTGCAGCCGTACGCACCGCGCTTACCTCGGCATCGAAACACGCAAAGGACATAGCGAAGAACAGCTGCGTATGGTGCAGATGGTGCGTGAAATTCTGCGCTAGCGAAAAAAAATCTGCGCTTTTTTCAAAAATATTTTGGCTGTTAAAAAACAGCCTTTATTTTTGCACTCCCAACGCAAACGGGTTGATGCTCAACGGGAACGAAAAGCATCAAAAGATCTGGTAGCTCAGTTGGTAGAGCAATACACTTTTAATGTATGGGCCCTGGGTTCGAGTCCCAGCCGGATCACAAACAAAGCCTCCTTCGGGAGGCTTTGTTGTTTTCGGCTTGAATGTTCAATATTCAATGCTCAATTTTCAATCTTCAAGCAGGGTGCACTCGTGCCTTGAACATTGAACATTGGATATTGAATGATTTTCTGAATACCTTAGGCACACAATCCTCCTCCTATGGCAGACTTCTACAAAGACAAGATCGTTGTGGTAACCGGCGGCACCGACGGCATCGGCCGCGCCCTCGTAGACGAACTGCTCGCGCGCGGCGCGCGGGTAGCCACCTGCGGCCGCAACCACGACAAGCTGTACAAGCTCCAGTCTGAATACCCCTCCTACCCGCTCCACACCTATGGCGCCGACGTGAGCGACGAGAACGCGTGCCGTGCATTCATCGAGTCAACGCTCAAGATCTACGGCGGCATCGACATACTGATCAACAATGCGGGCATCTCGATGCGCGCCCTGCTGAAGGATCTCAACACCGACGTAATGCACCGGGTGATGGACGTCAACTTTTTCGGCGCGGTTTATTGTACCCGTTATGCGCTTCCTTCGATCATCGGGCGAAAAGGAAGCATCGTAGGCGTATCGTCGATCGCGGGCTACCGAGGCCTCCCCGGCCGAAGCGGTTACTCGGCATCGAAATTCGCGCTGCAGGGATGGCTCGAAGCGATCCGCACCGAGCTGCTCGAAAGCGGGGTACATGTGATGTGGGTGTGCCCGGGATTCACGACCTCCAATATCCGCAACGCGGCCTTGAATGAGGAAGGACTGCCACAGGGAGAAAGCCCGATGGACGAAGGGCAGCTGATGCCGGCCGACGAATGCGCGCGCATCATCCTGCGCGCAATCGAAAAGCGGCGGCGCACCCGGGTGATGACCTTCACCGGTAAGCGCACCGTTTTCATGAATAAATTCTTCCCGGGATGGGCCGACCGGCTTGTGCAAAAGTTCTTCTTCAAAGACGGAAAGCTGGTTAAATAGGGGCTTCGCGCGGATGGGAATAACTTGTTCACCGGAACGGATTATGCGCTTTCGCGGATATTGTTGATTTTTGGGGCTTCCACTCATCGGCATGCCACTCGTAACCCTTACATCCGACATTGGCCAGCAGGATTACCTGGTGGGCGCCATCAAGGGGCGTCTGCTACGCATCAACCCCGAGTTCCGGATCATCGACATCACCCACAGCCTCTCTCCGTTCAACTACCCGCAAGCGGCTTACGTGTGCCGGAGCGCCATCAAGAACTTCCCCGAGTTCACCTTTCACATCGTACTGATCAACCTTTTTGAGTCGAAGCCCGACCAGCTGCTGCTGGCATATCATAACAACCAGTACGTGGTATGCGCCGACAACGGCCTGCTGGAGATGATCCTCGAGGACCGCCCCGAAATGGTGATCGGCGTACCGCTTGAAAAGACCGCGATCAAGAATACGCTCTATTGCATCGACGTGGCTGCAAAAGCCATCACCCAACTCGTGAACGGCGAGCCGGTGCAGAACATCGGCACCCCCGACGCGGGCTATATTGAGAAAAACCCGCTCCGCCCGCTCCACGGCGAAGGCTGGATCGAGGGACATATCATCTTCATCGATAACTTCGAGAACGTGGTGGTGAACATCACCCAGGAGCAGTTTGAGCAACAGCGCCGCGGGCGCCGCTTCAAGATCGTGTTCAAGCGCGACGAAGTGATCGACCGCATCTCGGGTTCCTATGCCGATGTGCCGCAGGGCGAAAAGCTGGTGCTGTTCAACAGCGCCGGCTACATGGAGATCGCTATCAACAAGGGCAATGCCGCCGGGCTCTTCGGGCTGCGCGGCTTCAACGAAAAGGAATCGAACCGTTTGTTTTACCAGACGGTAAAGGTTTACTTTGAGGCATGATCCGCCGTGTTGTAAAGATGGTCTTCCGTCCCGAGGAGACCGACACTTTCCTTTCCTATTTCGAATCCCGTAAAGAGCGCATCCGCGGCTTCGATGGCTGCAGTCACCTCGAGCTCTGGCGCGACCACCGGGATCCGCGCATCTTTTTCACCTACAGCCACTGGGATTCGGAAGCGCACCTGGATGCGTACCGCAAGTCGGAATTCTTCGACGAAACCTGGCGTGAAACGAAAGCCAAGTTTGCGGAGAAGGCGGAGGCATGGACAGTGGATGCGCTTCATCAATTGGTCTGAACCCGCTCTTCGCCGGAAGGCAAGGAAGGAAAAGAAGCGTCTTTAACCGCAAAGAAAATAAGGAGCAAAGGTTTTCGCTAAGGTGACTATTCTGTTCAGCGCAAAACCGGATTTCAATACTTTGCGTAACGCTTATTCTACTTCTTTCTTCGCGGTTAAAAAACCTTGGCGTCCTTTAAAACCTTCCAGCGTCCAAAAAATCCGACATCGGACGCCCGAGCTCCTAATATCCTTTAACAAATCGGGGATAGCTTTTCGGTTTAATTTAGGCCCTTCCCTATATTTTTGCCAGATTCCGCGAAAACCGTGTACTAACAACCATTACACTGTATGAACTTTAAGAAAGTCAACAACCTGACCGGCTGGGCCGTGTGCTTTATCGCCTCGCTGGTTTACATTCTCACAGCTGAAAAATCCGGTTCCTTTTGGGATTGCGGCGAGTTTGTATCTACCGCCTACAAGCTGCAGCTGCCGCACCCCCCAGGCGCTCCCGTATTTACCCTGCTCGGGCGCTTCTTCATTATCCTCTTCGGCGACAACCCCGCCACCGCCGCCAAGGCCGTCAACATCATGAATGCCCTGGCCTCCGGCTTTACCATCCTGTTCCTTTTCTGGACCATCACGCACTTCGCGCGCAAGCTGATGATCGGTTTCGCGGAAGAGCCCAACGGCCCCCAAACCGGCACCATCATGGGCGCCGGCGTGGTAGGGGCCCTGGCTTATACGTTCACCGACTCTTTCTGGTACAGCGCCGTTGAAGGTGAAGTGTATGCGCTCTCCTCCTTCTTCACCGCCATCATGTTCTGGGCGATGCTCAAGTGGGAACGCGCCGACATCGCCGCCGGCACCGACCGACAGCTGCGCAACTATGCCGACCGCTGGATCGTATTCATCGCCTTCCTCGCCGGTCTCGCCATCGGTGTGCACCTGCTCGGCCTGCTCACCATCCCCGCGATAGTGATGATCTACTACTACCGCCGCTATGAGTACACCCAGAAAGGTGCAATCCTGGCCTTTATCATCGGTTGCATCATCACCGGTGTTATCCAGGTGGCTGTTATCCAGTGGACTGTGAAGTTCGCGGGTAAGTTCGACGTCTTGTTCGTCAACTCCTTCGGCCTGCCTTTCTTTACGGGCTTTGTAATCTTCTTCCTGCTGCTGGCACTGGGCGTCTGGTGGGGCCTCCGCGTGGCTTCCCGTAACCACTGGTCCTTTCTCCGCCTCGGCCTCTGGTCGTTCATCTTCCTGATGCTGGGTTATTCGCTCTATGCCACCACAATGATCCGCTCGAACGCCAACCCGGGCATCGACATGAACAACGTGGACAACCCGATGAGCCTGAATTACTACCTGGGCCGCGAACAATATGGCTCGGCGCCGCTTATTTACGGTCCGCACTTCATGGCCGAAATGAAGCGCGACGAAAACGGCCAGGCTGTTTTGAAGGAAGGTGAAATGAAGTACACCCGGGGCAAGGACCGCTACATCGAAACCGGCCGCTCGCAGGAGCCCCAATATGAAAGCCGCGACGAGATGCTCTTCCCGCGCGTGTGGGACCGCAGCAACGACCAGGGCCATGCCGATGCCTACGCACAGTGGCTCGGCCTCGAGCGCACCGGCGACGGCACCTACGAAGCCCCAACCTTCGCCAACAATATCCGTTGGTTCATGCAGTACCAGATGGGCCATATGTACTGGCGCTACTTTATGTGGAACTTCGCCGGCCGCCAGAACGACATCCAGGGCGACGGCAATCACCGCGACGGCAACTGGATCTCCGGTATCGGCGCCATCGACAACACCCGCCTCGGAGACCAGTCGAAGATGCCCGAAAGCATCCGCCACAATAAGGCCAACAACAAGCTCCTGCTCCTCCCCTTCCTGCTCGGCGTGTTTGGCTGCGTCTATCATTTCATGAAGGACCGCCGCGACTGGATCGTGTCTTTCCTGCTCTTCTTCTTCACCGGCATCGCCATCGTGCTGTACCTCAACCAGCCGGGCAACCAGCCCCGTGAGCGCGACTATGCCTATGCCGGCTCCTTCTATGCCTGGTGTATCTGGGTTGGTCTTGCCGTGGTAGGCTTTGTACGGATGGCCCGCGAGCGTGCCGACAAGAGCAGCCTCATGAACGCCCTGCTTTACGGCGGTGTCGCCACCTTTGTGATCACGCTCTGGTCGAATGCGACGGTGCCGCTGGGTCCGGGCCTCGGCACGGCGATGATGGCCACCCTGCTTTACGCTGTGCTGGTTGGTATCATCTTCTTTGTGGTACGCGCGGTATCGGGCAACGGCCCCCGCCTCGCCCCCGCCGCCGTGGGCCTTGCTACGCTGCTGTGCGCCTCCGCACCCATCGTGATGGCCTCGCAGGAGTGGGATGACCACGACCGCAGCAACAAGGTGCTGGCACCCGACCTCGCCCGCGATTACCTCGAGAGCTGCGCGCCCAACGCTATCCTCTTCACTTTCGGTGACAACGATACCTATCCCCTTTGGTATATCCAGGAAACGGAAGGCGTGCGCCCCGACATCCGCATTATCAACACCAGCCTCCTCGGTATCGACTGGTATGTAAACCAGATGCGCTACAAGGTCAACGAAAGCGCCCCGATAGACGTGGTGTGGACACCCGAGCAGATCGCCGGTCTCTCCTACATCATGTACCAGCCTTCCGGTGCCAGCGCGGCTCCCGCCGACCTGCTTACCGTGATGCGCGACCGCGTCGGACCCCAGCTGAATAACGAAGACAAGGCGAACGTTCAGGCCGTATTCCAGAACAAGAAGTTCATCATCCCGGTGAACGAGGCCGCTGTGCGTGCCAATGGTACCGTCAATGCCAACGATGTCGTGTTGCCGCAGCTTCAGCTCGACATTCCCGAGGCCCGCAATTACCTGACGCTCGACCAGATGACGATCCTCAACGTGATCGCCGCCAACGCCGCCAAGGGCTGGCAGCGCCCGATCTACTTCACCTCCCCCTACGGCGAGCTCGGCTTCGGCCAGTACCTGCGCAAGGACGGCCTCACCTATCGCCTGGTGCCGGTGCAGAACACCTTCCCGCAGCAAAACTGGACCGTTGACCAGGCCCTCCGCGGCACAGCCATCCGCGACAACAACTCCGACTGGATGTATAAAGTGATGATGGAGAAGTTCCGCGGCGGCAATGCCAACCAAGCCGGCGTCTACTTCGACGAGGAAAACCGCCGGCACCTGCTGACGATCCGCGCTACCTATGCCGAGCTGGCCGGCAACCTGGCCGACAAAGGCGACAAGGCCCGCGCACAGCAGGCCCTCAACAAGCTGGAAAGCCTGATCCAGCCTGCACAGATGCCCTATGCCATGGTAAGCCGCTACAGCAGCCACAACCAGACCGGCCTTATCTACCTGGAGGCTGCCTATAAGGCAGGCAACCTGCAGCTTGCCCAAAAGCTCAAGGCCGCACTGGAAAAAGACATGCGTGAGCAGAAGTCCTATTACGAGTATATCAAGAACGAGCGCGGCGACGCATACAACTACATCGCCCGCGAAGATGATATCAACAATTTTATGCTCGAGCAGTTGCTGCCGGCCATTGAGCGTCGCTACAACCCGGCTGCCGCTCCCGCGCCGGAGAAGATCCAGCCCCACGCGCAGGGGCAAGCCGCCGACACGACACGTCATTAATTTTCAATAAAAACAGACAAACCCTCCGGCCTCCCGGAGGGTTTTTTCTTAACAGAACCGGAAGCAGGGTGAAATTGGTTTTGGTGTAGCTTGTACCCCTTATGCAAGGATTTCACTTTACCCGCTTCGACCCCAACGAGCAGGGAAAGACCCGCTTCGAGCAACTGCTGGACCTGTTCATGCAACTGCTCACCTACACCAGCGGCGATGTCGGCGAAGCCCTGCAGTGGCTCAATGAGCTCGACAAGCAATACGAGCTTACCGACCCCGAATACGGCATGGGCGACTTCATCGACGACCTCAGGGAAAAGGGATATATCACCGAGGAAAACCAGCAGGGCGAGATCCGGATCACGCCCAAAACCGAGCAGGGCATCCGCAAGCGGAGCCTCGAGGAGATTTTCGGTAAATTGACGAAAGCGCGTGCCGGAGAGCACAACACCTTCAAGCCCGGCCAGGGCGACGAGCAGAGCCCCAACACCCGGCCGTTCCAGTTTGGCGACATGCTGGAGCAGATCGACTTCACCGAATCGATCCGCACGGCGCAGATCAACCACGGGCTCGATGCCTTTTCGATGAGCGAGGACGACCTCCAGATCCGCGAGAACGACTTCAAAGCCCAAACGTCGACGGTGCTGATGATCGATATTTCGCACTCGATGATCCTCTATGGTGAGGACCGCATCACGCCGGCAAAAAAGGTAGCGATGGCACTGAGTGAGCTGATCACCACCAAATACCCCAAAGACACACTCGACATCGTGGTGTTCGGCAACGACGCCTGGCCGGTGGAGATCAAAGACCTGCCCTACCTGCAGGTGGGCCCCTACCATACCAATACGGTGGCCGGCCTGGAGCTTGCCATGGACATCCTGCGGCGGCGCAAGAATCCCAACAAGCAGATCTTCATGATCACCGACGGCAAGCCTACCTGCCTGAAGATCGGTAAACGCTACTACAAGAACTCCTTCGGTCTTGACCGCAAGGTGACGAGCCGCTGCATGAACCTGGCCGCGCAGTGCAAGAAGCTGAAGATCCCGATCACCACGTTTATGATCGCCACGGACCCTTACCTCCAGCGTTTCGTGCAGGAATTTACGGAAACCAACAACGGCAAGGCTTTCTTCGCTTCGCTCGACAAGCTCGGCGCCTTTATCTTCCGCGACTTCGAAAGCGGCAAGCGCAAAACCCTCTATTGAATATCGAATTTCGAATAACGAATAACGAATAACGAATATGGAACGCAGGCATCAATGCAACACGTGCCTATCCTGCGGCCCGATAACGAAAAGGACTAAGAACAAAAATGGACACCAAGCACATTAACACGATTGGCGAGCTCAAAGAAAGCGGCTACCAACCTAAAAGCATTAAAGAAGAGATCCGCCGGAACCTGATCGGGAAACTGCAGCAGAAAGCAGAAACATTCAGCGGCATTGTCGGCTATGAAGAAACCGTTATTCCCGACGTCGAGCGCGCGCTCCTGAGCAAACACAATATCCTATTCCTGGGACTGCGCGGCCAGGCGAAAACGCGGATGGCGCGGCAGATGACGGAGCTGCTTGACGAATGGATCCCGGTCATCGCGGGCTCCGATATCAACGACGACCCGCTCAACCCCATTTCGCGGCACTCGCGCGAGCTGATCGCGGAGAAGGGCGACGCCACGCCGATTGAATGGATGCACCGCTCGCAGCGCTACGGCGAAAAGCTGGCGACACCCGATGTGAGCGTGGCCGACCTGATCGGCGACGTAGACCCGATCAAGGCCGCCAACCTGCGGCTATCCTTCGCCGACGAGCGGGTGATCCATTATGGCATCATCCCGAAGAGCAACCGCGGCATCTTTGTCATCAACGAACTGCCCGACCTGCAGGCACGCATCCAGGTGGCGCTGTTCAACATACTCGAAGAAGGCGACGTACAGATCCGCGGATTCAAGCTCCGCCTGCCGCTTGATATCCTCTTTGTTTTCACGGCCAACCCGGAAGACTATACCAACCGCGGCTCTATTGTTACACCGCTCAAAGACCGCATTCAGAGCCAGATCCTGACACACTACCCGAAAGATATCGAGCACGCGCTGGCGATTACCGAGCAGGAGGCAGACGTGGAGCCGGCGCAAAAAGAGCTGGTGCAGGTATCCGACCTGGTGAAGCGCCTCATCGAGCAGGTAGCCTTCGAGGCAAGAGCGTCTGAATTCGTGGACAAGAAGAGCGGTGTTTCCGCGCGGCTCACCATCTCCGCATTCGAGAACGCCGTGAGCGCAGCCGAGCGGCGCGCACTCGTCAACCGCGAAGAAGCAACCCAGGTGTGGATCTCCGACCTGGTGGGCATCATTCCGTCAATCACCGGCAAGATTGAACTGGTATACGAAGGCGAGCAGGAAGGCCCTTACCAGGTGGGGATGAACCTGCTCAACAAGGCCATCCGAACACAGTTCATTCAATATTTTCCCAACCCCGAAACACTGAAGAAGCGCGCACCTAAAAAAGGCGCTGCTCCGGAAACGGTGGATAATCCTTACCGCGCCATCATTAACTGGTTTGACCGCGGCAACCACGTCAACCTGCTGTTCTCTTTATCCGACCGGGAAAAGATCAACGGGCTCTATTCCGTCGACGGGCTGCATGCGCTGGTGAAAAAACTGTTTCCGCAAGGCTCTGAAAAGGAAACGGCCCTGCTGATGGAGTTCGTACTGCACGGGCTCGCGGCTTTCTCCCTGATCAGCAAGAAGATACTGGAGACATCGGTGGAGTTTAAGGACCTGATGGGCAGCATGTTCACCATGCCCTCCGCCGACGATGAAGAGGAAGACGAAGATTTCAACTAGGCAAACTAAAAAGGCGCGGCTTTAATTCAGCCGCGCCTTTTTTATACATACAACTGCCGGCCGGCGTTAAAACGCGTAGCCGAAAGAGATGCCGCCGTAATAAGGAAAAAATCCTTCGCTCGTAAACAGGGGATTGATGGCCGCCCGGAACATAAAGCCGCCTTCTTTCGGTTGCAGGCGGTATCCGAAGTTCAGATGCCCGAACGTTCCCGTGAAGCGGTTCGGGTCTTCGTAGAAAAAGTCCGACTTGTAGTCGACCACGGTAACGCCGGCCCCCAATTCGAAGTAGTGGCGCTGATCTTTTGAAAGCAGGTAGTTAACGCCTACCGGCACCAGCAGCAGACGCTCGCCGCTGATGTTGAAATAGCCAACGCCGGCACGGCCGCCGATCCCGCCGTCTTTTTTCGTAAAGCGGGAGTCGAAGTTGACCGAGGTAAGGCCAGGACCGCCCAGTTCTACAAAAACACTTTTTGCAGCGTGCTGGGCAGCTACCCCCGCAGCACTACTGGTAAGCAGTAAACCGGTAAGTAATGCAATGCAGATCGTTTTGTTTTTCATAATCCTATGACTATTGCCGCGCTACTAATGATGCAGCAATGTTAATAAAGAAATGTAAAAATCAGAAGACCGGGGCTATTACGGGGCGATGACCAGAATCAGTTTACCTGCACGGTATCGGCCTTGAAAGGTGTAGCGCCGTTGTAATAACGAAGTATATATTGTCCTGCCGTCGGCGTCGGAATAGAAACGGTTGTGTCTACCTGTACGAGTACTTCGGCGCAGGCTACATTACCCCGCAGCACGGTGCCGCGTGAACGGATTGCAAATTCACGCGCGGCGGTGGCCTGTACCTCCATCTTTTCAAACCGGTAACAGGCGTTGGGCCCGTAGCTGACCACGCGGGAAAGGATCGGCTCGCCCTGTGCGCGGGTAGCCGGGGCTTGTGTGGACGTAATGGTGAAGTTGGCAGCCTCGCGGAAGTTGGTTTCTTCGCTTTTCCTGCAGCCGGCAAACAGAAGCGCCCCGCCAAGGAGATACATTGCGTAGTTCATGGTGTTTTTCTTTCCTGACACCTTGAGCTTCCCCGGCGTTGCACCAGCAGGGAAACATTATACGATATTGACCTCCCGCTCCAGTGTAACGCCAAACTTTTCTTCCACAGAGCGGATGATCTGTTCGCTCAGCGTACGAATTTCATTGCCGGTAGCATTACCATAGTTAACAAGCACAAGCGCCTGTTTGGGAAAGCAGCCGGCGTCGCCTTCCCGGTATCCTTTCCAGCCACACTGCTCGATCAGCCAGCCAGCCGCCAGCTTCATGCCCGCATCCTGGGGATAGGCAACAATGTCGGGCCAGCCTGCTTTCAGTTCAGCATATTTTTCAAGCGAAACCTGAGGGTTTTTGAAAAAGGAACCCGCGTTGCCGATTTCGTTCCAGTCGGGCAGCTTGGACGTCCGGATATTGATCACTGCCTGCGATACGGCGGCAATGCTTAGCCGGGTGACGCCCATCTTTTCGAGCTCTTGTTTTATAGCACCGTATTCGGTGTGAAAAACGGGTATTTTCCGAAGCCGGTAGGTTACGGAAGTGATTATGAAGCGGCCTTTATGGATGTTCTTGAAGACGCTCTCCCGGTACCCGAAGTGGCAATCGGCATGCGTGAAGCGCACCGTTTTTCCACTGCTGATCTCAACGGCTTCGAGCTCGTGAAAGACATCCTTGATCTCCACGCCATAGGCGCCGATGTTCTGCATGGGCGAGGCACCTACGCTGCCCGGAATCAATGACAGGTTTTCAACCCCGGCGTAATCGTTGCGGATGCAGTGCAGCACAAACTGGTGCCAGTTGACACCGCCGCCCGCCCTCACAAAAACGTACTCCTCGTCTTCATCAACCGTTTCAATGCCACCGATCTCGTTTCGGAGCACGGTGCCGGGAAAGTCGCCGGTAAGCAGCACGTTACTGCCGCCACCCAGCACGAGCAAAGGGCCTTCCGGCAGTGCTTCCAGCAATGCTCTCAGCCCTTGCGTTCCTGTAAACGCAGCAAAGTAGCGGGCCCGGGCGTCGATCCCGAACGTGTTGAAAGGGCGTAACGAAACATCTTCCTGGAAAAGCATGCGGCAAAGCTAACGGAGTGCGGTCAAAATGCGTCTCGAAGCCACCGCATCCAACACGCAGAAAAAAGTTTCCATGCTGCCTTTTGGCTCCTTGTTAATTTTAAGTATGGCTCAGACAAACACCCCGCGACCGCTGACGGCGACGCTGATCGGAGCGACCGGTCTGATCGGCGGACACCTGCTCCGGCTGCTTCAGGCCGACCCTTATTTCGGTACGGTACGCGTGCTGGTGCGACGGCCTATCGGCCTGCAGTCGCCGCGGACGGAGGAGAAACTGATCAACTTCGCCGACGTGGAATCTTTCCGGCTTGGGCTCGAAGGAAGCGATGTCATTTTTGTAGCCGTCGGCACCACGCAGAAAAAGGTCGGCGGCGACGAAGCGGCGTACCGGAAAGTGGATTTCGACATACCGGTGGCCGCCGCCCGCTGGGGCAAAGAAGCGGGGGCACGCCACCTGCTGCTCGTGTCATCGGTTGGCGCCAACGCGGGCAGCTCCAACTTCTACCTCCGTCTGAAAGGCCAAACCGAAGATGCGGTGAAAGCGTCGGGAATGGAGGCGGTTTCGGTGTTCCGCCCATCAATGCTGCTGGGTGAGCGAAAAGAGGCCCGGCCCGGGGAGCGTATCGGACAGGTGGCGTCCCAACTTTTTTCGGGGCTGATGATGGGTGGCCTGCGCAAATACAAACCCGTATTGGCGGAGCTGGTTGCCGCTGCGATGATTGCACAGGCAAAGACCGGGGCCCGTGGATTCCATGTTTTTGAGTACGATGCGATACGGCAGCTGGCTGGTGCGCGCTAGCTATTACACCGCGTCCACATCCACGATCACCTGCACTTTCTTAAACCGGTTCTCGAAGTGCAATGCGGCGCATTGCTTCTGGATATCTTCCTTGCACCGGGCGATGGTAGCACTATCGCGGGGCAGCTTCAGCATGAGCTCCATCAGGTACTGATTGCGAACCCGGTTCACCGTCGGCTCGGCGGGACCAACGAGGTAGTTGCCATAAGCCGGTGTCATCTTTTGAGTAAACAGGTGCGCTGCTTCGGTAACCACTTCTCGCTCCTTGTGGCGGAAGTGCAGCATGATGATCCGGGAATACGGCGGGTAAAAAAACTGTTTCCGCTTTTCGATCTCCTCGGCATACATCCCGTTATAGTCGTGGCGCATCACGTATTGGAGCAGGGGGTGGTTGGGCGTATTCGTCTGGATGAGCACCTCCCCTACGCCATCGCGCCGGCCGGCGCGGCCGCTCACCTGCTCCATCAGCTGGAAGGCGCGCTCATGCACGCGGAAGTCGGCAAAATGCAGCAGGCCGTCGGCATCAATCACACCTACCAGCTCCACGTTGTCGAAGTCCAGTCCTTTCACGACCATTTGTGTGCCCACCAGGATGTCGATCTTCTTTTGCTCAAACTGCTGAATCAGCACATCATGGGCGTTCTTGTTGCGGATGGCGTCGAAGTCCATGCGCGCCACCCGCGCCTTGGGCAGCTGCTCTTCTAGCACCTCCTCAATGCGCTCGGTGCCGAAGCTTTTCTGCACCAGTTTGTCCGAGCCGCAGGCGCCGCAGGTATGCATCGGCGGGTACACCTGGCCGCAATAGTGGCACTTCAGCTTGTTGGAAAACTTGTGAAAGGTGAGCGACACATCGCAGTGTTTGCACTGGGCAATCCAGCCGCATACCGTACAAAGCTGCAGGGGCGCATAACCACGGCGGTTCTGGAAAAGAATGATCTGCTTGCCGCGTTCGATCACCGCCTTCATCTCTTCCAGCAGGTGCATCGAAAACATCACTTTCTCCCCCGGCTTACGGGGCACGGCACGCAGGTCTACCAGGTCGATGGTGGGCATCTTTACATCACCGTAGCGCTCCCGTATTTCTACCAGTCCGAATTTCCCGGTCTGGGCATTATGGTACGTCTCCAGCGAAGGCGTGGCGCTGCCCAGCAGCACTTTGGCACCGGTGATGCCGGCAAGATAGATCGCCGCATCGCGGCCATGGTAACGCGGTGCCGGGTCCTGCTGCTTGTACGAGGAGTCATGCTCCTCGTCGCAGATGATGAGCCCCAGATCCTGGTAGGGCATAAAAAGCGAGGAACGGGCACCCAGCACCACTTTCAGCTCGCCGCTCTTGACCTTATTCCAGATCTCCACCCGCTCGTTATGGTTGAAGCGGGAGTGGTAGATACCGATATGCCCGCCGAAATATTTCTGCAGGCGCCGCACGATCTGGGCCGTCAGCGCAATCTCGGGCAACATATAAAGCACCTGCCGTCCCTGGCGGATGAATTGCTCGATGAGCCGGATATAGATCTGCGTTTTGCCGCTGGAGGTAACACCCTGAAGCAGGCACACCTGCTTCTGCGCCAGCGCGTCCTGCACACCGGCAAAGGCGGCATCCTGGGCGGGCGTGAGGGTGAAGTCGATCTGGACGTCCTTGGGCAGGTATTGAATGCGATCAACGTTGCGGCGCTCGGTGCGGAGGATCCCTTTTTCTACAAGCCCTTTCAGCTGTGCGTCGGTAGCGTTCGACTTCTTCAGCAAACCCGCTTTCGTTACCTCGCCTTCCGTCTTCATCAGGTGGAGGTAGCCGAGCAGCAACTCCATTTGCTTGGGAGCCCGCGTCCAGTTATTTAATAGTTCCGACAGGCGGTCTTCACTGGAATAGTCCGGCTGCAGCAGCACGAAGGTGTCTTTGCGCGGCGCGTAGGTCTGCTTGAGCGACTCCCACACATGACACACCTTTTTCCCGATCAGTTTGTTGACGATGGGATAAACATGCGCGGTGTCGAGGATTTGCTGCACTTCGGTGAGCCGCAGTTCCTGCTTCATCAGCAAGGCCTCGGCCACCATGTATTCTTCCGAATCGAGCGTGGAAAAATCATCGCCGTACTCCTCGTTGAATACCAGCACCGTTTCGCTGGAAAGCTTGAAATGCGCCGGCAGCGCGGCCGCCATCACTTCGCCTTCGGTGCAGCAGTAATAAGAGGCGAGCCACTCCCAGAATCCAAGCTGCCAGGGATGCACCACCGGCTCGGGATCGAGCAGGTTGAGAATCTCCTTGACATCTACGCCCGCGGGCTTCTCGTTGACCAGCGCCTTGATGACACCGGCATATTTCTTCTGTTTGCCCAGGTTGACTTCCACGCGGCAGCCCACACGCACCTGCGGCTCAAGCCGCGCCGGCACTTCCCACGTATAATTGCGCGGCAGCGCGAGGGGTATTACAATCTCGGCAAACATGAACCCGCAAAAGTAACGCTCCGCGGTTAAACGGCAGCGCCGACCGGCTCGATCCAGGGCGCCTTCCAGCGCAGCAGGCCTTCTTCCATGCGGCGATATACTTCCTTCCGCAGGCGGGCCACGTCGGCCAGACCATAACCGGCGACCGGAATGGGCTCAAGAAACACGGTTCGACTCCGTCCGGGGCGCAGGCTGAAGATGCTGCGCGGGTGCATCCGGCTCCACGTATCCAGCATCAGCACGGGCTGAATGGGGGTGCCGGTTTCGATGGCGATGCGGAATGCACCGTCGTAAAAATCCTTGAGCGGCTGCCCCGTTTCGTTGAAGGTGCCTTCGGGAAACACCAGCACCGACACGCCTTTCTCGATCGTCTTCCGCAACAGCTTCACGCTGCGCGCCCGGTTTTCGGGGCTGCTCCGGTCAACGGTAACGATGGCGTTGCGGTAGATAAATCCAAATATGGGCACTTTGGCGATTTCTGCTTTGCCAAGCGGGCGCACCGGGTGCCGGAAGGATTTTACGATGACCGGGATATCGAAATAAGAAACGTGGTTGGAGACGTAGATAAAGGCCGCGTCGGGATCGGTTGGCGCCTCCTCGATGTTGCGGTGGCGCACACCGATCAGCGGGAACCAGATGGCGCCCCAGAGCACACAGGCACGGTAGATCAGGTTGCCGCCACGCACCGGACCGAAGCCGACCACCAGCAGTGCCCACACAAAGACGGGGATCATCAGGGCAAGGAAAAGACCGACGGCCCAGATCCAGTAAAGGAGGTGCAGCGGCCTGAGCAGGATTCGCATTTAACGGAATTGTTTGCGCTCGTCGCCGGGACAGTGACATTCAAACTCCTGGCGGAGGTTATAGCAGGTGATAACTTTTGTTTCGGAGCCGCACTGGGCGAAAATAACCCGCACCGACTCATGGTCGGAGGTCTCGCCCTGGAGGGCATAGGTAGGACAGGGACGGTCGCGCGGGTCGCTCTTGGCGAGGTTGATGATGCCCCGGTCCATGACCTCCCGGATATCCTGCTCGGAGATTTCGCGGCAGTCCATCCGGCAGCGGGCGTGCTTCGTATACACCAGCCGGGCGGGGTGCCGGTCGAAGGCCTCGCGCGCCACCGGCTCGTGCCAGCGCCGCTTCAGGAAGATGCCGGCGGCCAGCACCAGCAGGAAGATGACGAAGAAAAGATTACGGGCTTTCACGGGTCCAAGATAAAGCCTTCGGCCGGTACCTCGGGTTGACCGATGTCAAGCCGGGGGGCAAAAATGTTAAAGCTTCGCCCACCTTCCGGCATATCAGCCATCAGGCATCCGACATCAGACATCCTTTTCGTAATTTTGCCCGCTATGTCCACCACACAGCGTACCGTCGCCTTTCACACGCTGGGCTGTAAGCTCAATTTCTCCGAAACGTCCACCCTGTCGCGCCACCTGGAGGCCGAGGGTTTTGTCAAGCGGGACTTCGAGGAAGCGGCCGACGTGTACGTCATCAACACCTGTTCGGTGACCGATAATGCCGACAAGGAGTGCCGACAGCTGGTTCGTCGCATCCAGCGCCGCGCACCTGAAAGCCTCGTGGTGATCACGGGCTGCTATGCCCAGCTGAAACCGAAGGAGATTTCTGAAATTCCCGGTGTCGACCTCGTGCTCGGCGCCGCCGAAAAATTCAACCTGGCCACGCACCTGCGTGAACTGACCAAGGGCGACTCGAGCCGGATCTCCTCCTGTGATATCGAAGCCGTGACCGGCTTTCATGCCTCCTGGTCGGTAAATGACCGAACCCGCACTTTCCTGAAGGTGCAGGATGGCTGCGATTACACCTGCTCTTTCTGTACGATACCGATGGCCCGCGGCAAAAGCCGCAGCGATTCTGTTGAAAATGTGCTTGGCCATGCCCGCAAACTGGCCGAAGGCGGCGTGAAAGAGATTGTGCTTACCGGTGTCAACCTCGGCGACTTCGGCAAGGGTCCTGACGGCTCCCGTGCGCACGAGGAGAGCTTTTACGACCTCATCGTAGCACTTGATGAAATCGGGGGTGTAGAGCGTTACCGCATCTCCTCTATCGAGCCCAACCTGCTCACACCGGAGATCATCGACTTTGTAGCTGGCAGCAAGAAGTTTATGCCGCACTTCCACGTGCCGCTGCAGAGCGGGTCCAACGACATCCTCGGGCGCATGCGCCGCCGCTACCGGCGCGAGCTGTATGCCGAGCGTGTGGCGCTGATCAAGGAAAAGATGCCGCATTGCGCCATTGGAGTTGATGTGATCGTGGGCTTCCCGTCGGAATCGGACGCCCACTTCCGCGAAACCTTCGACTTCCTGCACAGCCTGGACGTATCTTACCTACACGTGTTTACCTACTCGGAGCGGGCGGCCACAAAGGCACTTGAGATCGAGCCCGTGGTGCCGGTAGGACTGCGGAATGAACGCAACAAAACGCTTCGCAACCTCAGTTACCTGAAGCTGCAGCATTTTACAGAGCAGCACCGCGGTGCCGTTCGGAAAGTGCTTTTCGAAGGCCACGAAAAAGAAGGCATGATGGAAGGCTATACCGATAACTATATTCGCATCCGCACGCCTTACCGCGCCGAATGGGCCAACCAGGTTGTGGACTGGACCGTTTAATTCATGTGCTGATGTGCTAACGAGGTAAAGTGCCGACGGGAGCACCCGGGCTGGAGCCTGAGCTACTATTTACCATTAGACAAGCAGACCATTGCACCAATAGACCTATCAACGAAAAACCGCACGCCGACAGATGAAAAAATACCTGGCGATCATAGATTTTGAATGGAGTGAGGAGGCAGGCGCCGTCATCCAGGATCACCGCACCTACATCAACGAGTTGATTGACGAGCAGGTGATCGAGCATTATGTAGTGAGCATGGAAAAGCAGCAGGCCTGGGTAACCCTCAACGCCGAAAGCCCGGAACACGCCCGCGAGATCCTCGACGAGTCGCCTTTCAGCCGCTTCTGGACGGTGGAGCTGACCGAGCTTTTCCTTTGGGACGGGGTGGGCTACCGCCTTCCTGCCGTGCAGCTCAACTAGCTCGCCTCGGCGAGCGCCTCCGTACGCGCATAGCGGAGGCTGACGGCATATTGCAATTCTTTCAATAGCTTATAAACGGCATTGGTTTCTTCGTACGGTCGGCCCGCCGCAAATGCAGTTTCAAACTTTTGTTTCATTGAGGAGAGGAGTGTCTGGAGATCTTTCAGATCCATGGTTTCCAGGTCCTGGGGGTGATTGAGCGTCATGTCGGATGTAGTGCAAGGCGTCCCGCCGGGTGCTACCGGGCGGCTTACTTGCCGGCTAAGGGTTTCGAATTTAGGTTTCCGGTGTTTAACGTATCAACATTCGTGCCCCTTCTTTTTTACACACACCGGGAGGCTTAACCGGGATTTTAGGCCCGTTTTTAGCTTTCTTCGCGCAACAAGCCACCCCGATGGATATGGCGGAATCAATCATACTTTGGGTAGACGACGACGAGGACGACCTGGAAACGTTCCGGAATGCCGCGGCCGTAACGGGTCTTGACGTAAAAATTCACCATGCCCGAAACGGTGTGGAGGCCGTGGCCTACCTGCAGGAACGCGGCGCCTGCGGCCAGCTTCCCTGCCTGGTGATCCTTGATATGAATATGCCGCAGATGGATGGGCGGAGTACCCTTGCGGCGATAAAATCGACCCCGGAATTCGCGCAGCTGCAGGTGGTGGTGTTTACAACCTCTGCAAGCACGCTCGACGAGGTTTTTTGCCGGAAATACAAAGCCCCGATCTACCAGAAACCAAATTCGTTCGAAAAGCTGAAGGAAATAGTGGCAGGGTTCGGCGCTTTATGCCACCGGGGTAAATACTGATCTCGCTTTCGAAAACAGCCGGCAATCAACCAATCTCGTAGTCACTGAGCTCGCGGGTCAGCTTGGTAAATCCAACGACGTTGTTGTCTTCGTCGTGCAGTGCGGTGATAAGGATGCTGCCCCAGAAGGTCGTTCCGTTTTTGCGGAGGCGCCGGCCGATATGCTTGGCCCTTCCTTCTTTAACCGCCTGTGCCAGCAGGCGCTCCGGCAGCTTTTCCTCCCGATGCTGCGGCAGGTAAAACAGGCGGAAGTTTTGCCCGATGATCTCTTCCGGTTTGTACCCTTTAATGTGCTCGGCGCCTTTGTTCCAGGAAAGTATCGTTCCGTCCAGGTCAAGCAGGATGATTGCATAATCCTGAACCTCCTCGATCATTTGCCGGTGCAGGGTTTCCAGCAACTTCTTCTTTTCCATCGCGCGAAAATACCGGTTGAACAAATCCGACGTTTATGTCTTAATCTGTTTTAATGTGGCATGCTTCCACAGTATCGACGCGCCCTTCCGCAATAAAATGCAACTACACTCCCCGCGACCGCCAAACAGAAAGGCTGGCCCGAACAGGTCGCGGCAACGATCCGTAAGCCCGCCCGGGTGACGGAATACGAATTCCCCCGACAAAACAGGGAACCAAAGCTTTGCGGAGCCGGGAGTGCCTATTAGTAGTAAGACCTTAATCTCATCTGTTTACATATGCTTAAATTTTTTATTATTGTTCGCGCTTTAGCCCATCGGTACAACTATTGCTAATCAATACGGCTAGAAAACACCATTAACCTACGACAGTGGATCACAAGAAACTGATACAACTGGAACTGGAAACCCTGAAGGATATGTATGCCAACGCGGCGACGATCCTCAAGCAGGCACTGCTGGACGGCGCCGATTGGGACGCGCTGCAGGAGTACCGGCACGACGTTACCGAGCTGGAAATCGCGCTTTACAAAAAGCTGCGGATGGCAGGTGGCAACCCTGCCGAAAACCAAAACCGCGCGTCGACCGAGCCGGAGCTCAATTAAGATATTGTTCGGCCAGGCTCCTGTTCGCACCCGCGGCAACTATACCGCACAATACTTCTCACTGGAAACAAATAATCCATCATACCGACGCAGGCCGGTGAAAAAGAGAAGGCAAACCGCCCGGCTAGGTGATAACCATTTCTGGCTAGGTGATAACCGCTAAAGTATAAAAATCGTCGCCCTTCGTATTGCTGTATGTATAAATACGATGTCTTGCAACAGTACCTTAGCCACCTCATCAAAAGTTACTTTCCTCTCATCACAATCGCAATTCCTAGGACCCCGGCTAACCACCGGGGTTCTTAGCCTCTTAATGGCAGGTGCAAACCTGCAGGCCGTTCCAAAGCGAACGGATTACTGCCCGATCTACCTAACAAGCGTAAGAATTTTACTATGCCGCCTGTGCGCCGGTAAAACCTTTGTGGCCGCTAAAGTACCGCCGCAGGCGTTGCTCCAGCGTATCTCCGGTGTGACCGATGTAGTAGCGATCACGCTGCGTAGAGTAAAGTATATAGAAATGACAGGGCATAAAAAAAGCCCCGCATTTGCGGGGCTCTTGGTGGGAGTTGACGGGTTCGAACCGCCGACCCTCCCGCTGAAAGCGGGATGCTCTGAACCAGCATCGCTACCGACGGCTTTTGATCAGAAGCTCAATTCGTTTGCGGCTCTTCCACGACTTTATCTCGCGCTCGCGTGCGTAGGCGTCCACTTTATTTTCAAATTCCTCGCTGTAAACGATTGTCCAGTCGGCCTGTGCGCCGGTAAAACCTTTGTGGCCGCTAAGGTGCCGCCGCAGGCGTTGCTCCAGCGTATCACCGGTGTGACCGATGTAGTAGCGATCACGCTGCGTAGAGTAAAGTATATAGAAATGACAGGGCATAAAAAAAGCCCCGCATTTGCGGGGCTCTTGGTGGGAGTTGACGGGTTCGAACCGCCGACCCTCCCGCTGAAAGCGGGATGCTCTGAACCAGCATCGCTACCGACGGCTTTTGATCAGAAGCTCAATTCGTTTGCGGCTCTTCCACGACTTTATCTCGCGCTCGCGTGCGTAGGCGTCCACTTTATTTTCAAATTCCTCGCTGTAAACGATTGTCCAGTCGGCCTGTGCGCCGGTAAAACCTTTGTGGCCGCTAAGGTGCCGCCGCAGGCGTTGCTCCAGCGTATCACCGGTGTGACCGATGTAGTAGCGATCACGCTGCGTAGAGTAAAGTATATAGAAATGACAGGGCATAAAAAAAGCCCCGCATTTGCGGGGCTCTTGGTGGGAGTTGACGGGTTCGAACCGCCGACCCTCCCGCTGAAAGCGGGATGCTCTGAACCAGCATCGCTACCGACGGCTTTTGATCAGAAGCTCAATTCGTTTGCGGCTCTTCCACGACTTTATCTCGCGCTCGCGTGCGTAGGCGTCCACTTTATTTTCAAATTCCTCGCTGTAAACGATTGTCCAGTCGGCCTGTGCGCCGGTAAAACCTTTGTGGCCGCTAAGGTGCCGCCGCAGGCGTTGCTCCAGCGTATCACCGGTGTGACCGATGTAGTAGCGATCACGCTGCGTAGAGTAAAGTATATAGAAATGACAGGGCATAAAAAAAGCCCCGCATTTGCGGGGCTCTTGGTGGGAGTTGACGGGTTCGAACCGCCGACCCTCCCGCTGAAAGCGGGATGCTCTGAACCAGCATCGCTACCGACGGCTTTTGATCAGAAGCTCAATTCGTTTGCGGCTCTTCCACGACTTTATCTCGCGCTCGCGTGCGTAGGCGTCCACTTTATTTTCAAATTCCTCGCTGTAAACGATTGTCCAGTCGGCCTGTGCGCCGGTAAAACCTTTGTGGCCGCTAAGGTGCCGCCGCAGGCGTTGCTCCAGCGTATCACCGGTGTGACCGATGTAGTAGCGATCACGCTGCGTAGAGTAAAGTATATAGAAATGACAGGGCATAAAAAAAGCCCCGCATTTGCGGGGCTCTTGGTGGGAGTTGACGGGTTCGAACCGCCGACCCTCCCGCTGAAAGCGGGATGCTCTGAACCAGCATCGCTACCGACGGCTTTTGATCAGAAGCTCAATTCGTTTGCGGCTCTTCCACGACTTTATCTCGCGCTCGCGTGCGTAGGCGTCCACTTTATTTTCAAATTCCTCGCTGTAAACGATTGTCCAGTCGGCCTGTGCGCCGGTAAAACCTTTGTGGCCGCTAAGGTGCCGCCGCAGGCGTTGCTCCAGCGTATCACCGGTGTGACCGATGTAGTAGCGATCACGCTGCGTAGAGTAAAGTATATAGAAATGACAGGGCATAAAAAAAGCCCCGCATTTGCGGGGCTCTTGGTGGGAGTTGACGGGTTCGAACCGCCGACCCTCCCGCTGAAAGCGGGATGCTCTGAACCAGCATCGCTACCGACGGCTTTTGATCAGAAGCTCAATTCGTTTGCGGCTCTTCCACGACTTTATCTCGCGCTCGCGTGCGTAGGCGTCCACTTTATTTTCAAATT
>NZ_SJZI01000003.1 GCF_004337505.1 Flaviaestuariibacter flavus
ACGCCGTCCTGTCGGACTTTGAAGTGGATGGCATCGAGCCACACCACCGGGTAAACGCTCTCCAGTACCCGGTTCTGCCACTCCTTGATCGCCGGGATGATCCGGTCGGTAATGGCCGTCAGCGTGCCATCCGAGATGTCGAAGTCATAAATCTCCTTCAGGTGCTTCTGAATGTCTGAATAAGACAGGCCCATGCCATACAGGCTCAGGATCTTCTGGTCCATATCCTCGGAGATGACCCGCTGACGCTTGGCCACTGTCTGTGGCTCGAAGGAGGCGTCGCGGTCGCGGGGAGAAAAAATATCAAAGCCGCCCAACGAGCTTTGTATATTTTTTTGTGTGTGGCCGTTGCGCCGGTTGCCGCCCGGCCTTTTCTTCTCCTTAAGGTGCTCGTCCATCTCACCTTCTAAAGAAGCTTCAATAACGCGCTTTAAAAGCGGCGTAAAAACACCTTCCGCTCCAACTAAAGGCTTGCCGGAGCGAAGCTGCTCACCAGCCTCCTTTACAAAAGCATCAAAATCAAATGATTTCTTTTCCATCGTATATCAATTTAATCAGTTTTAAATTGACACACTTTATTGAGCATACTCAACGCTTCTTCAACTTCTTTTCTGAGCGGTGAAAAACGCTTCTTTCCCTTTTGTATCCTTCTGTTTCTCAAAAAGTGTACGGCCGCCCGTTTTCATTCCCTACGGATATTTGCTTCAAACAAAGCAACGTGAACACAGCCGCCAAAGCCATTCATAATTTCAACGCCGGTCCTTCCATCCTTCCCCGGGAAGTGTTTGAAGAGGCAAGCCGCTCCGTGCTTGATTTCAACGGTACCGGGCTTTCCATTCTCGAGATCGGGCACCGCACGCCGCTTTTCCAGGCCGTGCTCGACGAAGCGATCGCTTTGCTGCGGGAGCATATGGGATTGCTGCCGGAGCAGGAGGTGCTGTTCCTGCATGGCGGCGCCTCCACGCAGTTTATGCAGGTGCCGATGAACCTGCTTGATGAAACAGCCACCGCTGCCTACACCGACACCGGCGTGTGGGCCACCAAGGCCATCAAGGAAGCGAAGCTGTTCGGCGGCGTCGACGTGGTGTGCAGCTCGAAAGATTCGGGGTATACCTACCTGCCCAAGGAGTTTACCGTTGATCCTTCAGCGGCCTACCTGCACTTTACCACCAACAATACGATCTACGGCACGCAATGGCAGGATCTATCGTTTTTTTACGATAAGGGTGTGCCGCTCGTGGCCGATATGAGCTCGGACATTCTCAGTCGCCGGGTTGACTTCACGAAGTATGGCCTCATCTACGCCGGTGCGCAAAAGAATATCGGCGCCGCGGGAGTGAACGTGGTGGTGGTGAATAAGGAAATGCTCGGTAAAGTGTCGCGCCCGCTGCCCACGATGATGGACTACCGCAACCACATCGAGAACGGCTCCCTGCTCAATACGCCGCCGGTTTTCTCGATCTACGTATGCCTGCTCACGCTGCGCTGGCTTAAAAAAGCGGGCGGCATCGCGGCCATCGAAAAAGAAAATGAGCGAAAGGCCGGCTTGCTTTACGATACTATCGACGCGCTGCCGCTCTTCAAGCCGCGCGCGGCACCCGAAGACCGCAGCCGGATGAATGTCTGCTTCACTATTGAAGACCCGGCCGTGGAAGCGGAGTTCCTGGCCCTGTGCAAGGAAGAAGGCATGGTAGGCGTCAAGGGCCACCGCTTGTCGGGCGGCTTCCGGGCATCGCTGTACAATGCATTGCCGTACGAGAGCGTGGTAGCGTTGACGGAGCTGATGAGGTCGTTTGCTCAGCGGAAAGGATAAATAAGTAAAAAAGAGTTTTTCACCGCAAAGAGAATAAGAAAAGAAGTTGTTACGCTAAGATTAAACGAATAGGTCCCGCCAGCGGCGGGACCTATTCAATTTTATTCCTTAGCGAAACGCTTATTCAACTTCTTTTCTTCGCGGTGAAAAACGCTTCTTTTCTTTATAAAACTTAGGTTTGCCGCCACAATCGATAAGCTATGGCCGACATCCGTCCTTTCCGCGCCCTGCGCCCGCACAATGAATTCGCCGCACAGGTGGCCTCACGCCCCTACGACGTACTCAACTCCGAAGAGGCCCGCGCCGAGGCCGAAGGCAACCTGCTTTCCTTCCTCCACGTGACCAAGTCGGAGATCGACCTGCCGGCGGGCATCGACACGCATACGGCGGAAGTGTACCAGAAGGCTGCCGAAAACCTCGCTGCCCTCCAGGAGCGCAAGGTGCTGTTCCAGGACGAAAAGCCCTGCTACTATATTTACGAGCTGGCCTGGCGCGGCCGCACGCAAACGGGCCTCGTGTGCGTATCGTCGGTGAAGGATTACTTCAGCGATGTGATCAAGAAGCACGAGTTTACCCGTCCGGAAAAAGAGAAAGACCGCATCGATCATATGACGGCCATCCGTGCCCAGACGGGCAACGTGTTCCTGGCGTGCAAGGACATCAAGGAGCTGGATGACATCTTCGCGCACTGGAAAAAGCAGCACGATGCGGAGTATTTCTTCACCGCTCCCGACGGCGTTACGCATGCCGTGTGGGTGGTTGACGGCACCGCTACCATCGATGCCATCACGGCGCTTTTTGCTGAAAAGATTCCCTTCACCTATATCGCCGACGGGCACCACCGCTGTGCTTCGGCCGCCAAGGTAAGCAAGCAGTTTCCCGACAGCGACGCCGCCCAGTGGTTCCTGACCACCATCTTCCCGGCCAACCAGCTGGCGATCCTCGATTACAACCGCATTGTAAAAGACCTCAACGGCCTGACGCCCGAGGCTTTCCTCGACAAGGTAAAGGAGCAGTTTGATGTGGACCCCGCAAGTGAGCAGGTGCGCCCGGGCAGGCTTCATGAGTTCGGTATGTACCTCGGCACGCAGTGGTATCGCCTTACCGCTAAAGAAGGTTCCTTCCGCAACGATCCTATCGGCGTGCTCGACGTGACCATCCTGCAGGAAGGGGTACTCAGCCGCATCCTCAACATCAACGACCCGCGCACCGACAACCGCGTCGACTTCGTAGGCGGCATCCGCGGCCTCGGCGAGCTCGAGAAGCGCGTGCAGTCGGGCGAAGCTGCCGCGGCCTTCAGCCTTTATCCCGTCAGCATCCAGCAGCTCTTCGACATTGCCGACAGCGGCGAAGTGATGCCGCCCAAGAGCACCTGGTTTGAGCCGAAGCTGCGCGATGGGTTGCTCACGCACCTGATCTGACCATCTGGAATCAGGTAATCTGGAATCTTTGCTTGCGCCATCCAGATTCCATACCGATGAAATTTGTTTGCGTCGGCCAGATTCCAGATTGAAAGATTGCAGCTAGCCAGATTTTAACGCGCCCCTGGGCGCGTTTTCTTTTATTTTGGGGCATGAAACGACTTTTCTCCGTTTTTGTAGCCGCAGCGATCGCCCTTTCCGGCCATGCACAGGAAAACCCGCAGGAAACCGGCCGCACCTTTATGCGCAACCTCGATTTCGAGAACGCCATCCTGGTGTTTACCCGGGCCCTGCAGAACGACAAAGACAACTACTCCCTGCAGAAAGACCTTACGATGGCGCTTTATTACAAGCAGGACTACGCCAAGGCGCTTGATATGATCGACCGGCTGCTGGATCACCCCGAGGTGGATGTGCAGGCCTACCAGCTTGCCGGCAACGTGTACAAGGCGCTCGAGCGCGTAAAGGATGCCGATAAAACCTACCGGGCAGGTCTGCGGAAGTTCCCGAAGAGCGGTGCCCTGTACAGCGAGTACGGCGAGCTTCTTTTCGCCAGGAAAGACTTCGGCGCCATCGGGCAGTGGGAAAAAGGAATCAGGGAAGATCCGGCCTACAGCGGAAACTATTACAACGCCGCGCGTTTTTACTTCTACACCAAAGACAAGGTGTGGTCGCTTATTTACGGCGAGATCTTCGTCAACATGGAAAGCCTCAGCGAGCGCGGCACGGCCATGCGCGGCATGCTGCTCTCGGCCTATAAAGAGAAGCTGTTTGCCGATACCGACATCATGAAGGACCAATCCAAAAAGCTGTCGCCCTTTGCCAAGGCCTTTCTGGAGACCATGGACAAGCAGGCTTCGCTCGTCAGCCGCGGTATCAATGTGGAAGTACTCACCATGATCCGCACCCGCTTCATCCTCGACTGGAGCAAGACCTACGCCGCGAAGTTTCCCTTCAAGCTGTTCGACTTCCAGCAGCAGCTGCTGCGCGAGGGCATGTTTGAAGCCTACAACCAGTGGCTGTTCGGCGCCGACGCCAACCTGCCGGTCTTTGAAACCTGGACCCGCACCCATCCGGCCGAATGGGAGAAGTTCAGCAACTTCCAGAAAGGACGGGTGTTTCGCATGCCTGCCGGGCAGTACTACGGCGGATAGAGAATATCGGATATCGAATAATGAATATCGAAGTGCCAGAGGCGTCGTGCAAGCGGCGCCTTTGGCTTTAGTAGGCGAAGCGACGGCCTTTGGCCGTCATTGCGAGCGGAGCGAAGCAAACTCCCCGACCTAAGGGTTGGTCGGTGCCGGAGAGCGCATCTAAGCATAAATTCTCTTCGGCAGCATACACCCTGCGTAAATGCGGAATTTGCTTCTCCCCAACTTGTTGGGGATCGCAATGACAGCTTCGCTGTCGGCTGCGCACGCCGGCTGCCGGACATAAATAGCCCGATCTTCCCTAACTTACCACTACAACTTATTTTTGCCGTATGAAAACTCCGCATCGCCTGTTCGATTGCCTGGATATTTTGGTGGAGCGCTCGCCCGACAGCCCGCTGCTGGCGGGCAAGGAGCGCGGCAGCTGGCGCACCTGGAGCGTTCGCGAAGTGAATGAGAAGGTGGAGCAGCTTGCTGTGGGCCTGATGGCGCTGGGGCTGGGCGGCAATGATATGTCGGTGGAGGGCCGCGACAAAGTAGCCATCCTCGCCAAGAACCGTCCCGAATGGGTCATCCTCGACCTCGCTGTGCAGAAGTGCGGCGCCGTGCTGGTGCCGGTGTATCCTACCGTGCACATCAACGACCTGGCCTTTGTGCTCAACGATGCGCAGGTAAAGCTCGTGATCGTCAACGATGCCGAGATGCTGCAGAAGGTGGATTCGATCCGCGAGCAGTGCCCCTCTGTGGCCGCCATCTACAGCTTCGAGGCGGTGGCCTCCGCGCCGCTGTGGACCGAGCTGCTCCGCGCTCCCGACACCAATGCAAAGGCTCACCTGGAAGCCGCCGCCGCACGTATCGATACCGAAGATCTCTTCACGATCATTTATACTTCCGGAACTACCGGCACACCCAAAGGCGTGATGCTGTCGCACCACAACGTGCTGAGCAACGTGCTGGCCACGCAATCGCTGCTGCCGGTGGGAACGGGCAGCAAGGTGCTTTCTTTTCTGCCGCTCAACCACATCTTTGAGCGCACCGTGACGTTCATCTACCTTTTTGCGGGCGTAACGATCTATTACGCCGAAAGCCTCGACACGCTGGGCGACAACCTCAAGGAGGTAAAGCCCGAGATGTTCACTACGGTGCCGCGCCTCCTGGAAAAGGTGTACGAGAAGATCCTGGCCAAGGCGCAGGAGCTCACCGGCATCAAGAAGAAATTATTCTTCTGGGCCCTCCGGCTGGGCGAGCGCTATGACGTGAAGGAACCAGGATCGGCCTGGTACCGCTTCCAGCTGAAGCTGGCCAACAAACTTATTTTCAGCAAATGGCGCGAAGGCCTCGGCAACAACCTGCGGGCCATCGTCACCGGCGCCGCGGCCTGCCCTTCACGTCTCATTCGCATCTTTACGGCCGGCGGCATTCCCATTATGGAAGGCTACGGGCAGACGGAGTCTTCGCCCGTGATCTCCGTCAACCGCATCGAGCCGGAGAACCGCCGCTTTGGTACCGTAGGGCCGGTGATTGACGGGGTGACGGTGAAGATCGCGGAAGACGGCGAGGTGCTGTGCAAGGGCCCCAACGTAATGATGGGTTACTACAAGCGCCCCGACCTGACGGAAGAAGTGGTGAAAGACGGCTGGCTGTATACCGGTGATATCGGTGAGCTCGTTGAGGGAAAGTTTCTCAAGATCACCGACCGCAAGAAAGAGATCTTCAAGACTTCCGGCGGCAAGTTCGTGGCGCCGCTGCCCATTGAAACCCGCATGGTGGAATCGCCCTATATCGAGCAGATCATGGTGGTGGGCGACGGGCAAAAGTTTACCGCCGCCCTGGTGGTGCCCAACTTCGCGCGCCTGCAGCAATGGTGCGGCGAGCAGGCCATTGCCGCCGCCGACCGCGAAGCGCTGTGCCGCAACCCGAAAGTGCAGGAATTCATGCAGCAGCAGGTTGATGCCTACAACTCCTTTTTCAATAATGTGGAACGGGTGAAAAAGATCGCCCTGCTGCCGCGGGAATGGAGCATCGAGGGCGGCGAGCTGACGCCCAAGCTGAGCCTGAAGCGCAAGGCCATCATGTCGAAATACGCGGATGCCGTGCGGGCTATCTACGAGGGAGCCTGAGTCGTGAATTGTCAATAGCTGACGCCTGACTAAGAAGAAAGGATGCCTTTGGCATCCTTTCTTCTTTGCCGCGCATCGCGGATTCATGATTGACGATTCACGGCCCGATTCACGGAATGCCTTCCGTGTTATTCTGGTTGTTCGCGTCGCGCATCTGCTCCACATCCTGTTTTGTGTCGGCGCCTTCGCTCTGATCGGTGAGGCGGCTGCTCTGGCGCTGCAGGTATTCGCCCTGTTCCTTGTGCTGGCTGTCGGTCTCCGTGGGCTTCGGGTAGGCGTTGGGCCGGTCGTTCTTTTCTCGTTCCATGATTTTACTTTTTAGGAAGAAAAGCGCCCTGTAGAAATACAGGGCGCTCCTCGCATTCGTTAACTAACAAGCGAATCGTTGGATGGCTTACATGCCACCTTCGCGGCCGGATTTGCCGCCCGACTGGCTGGAGCCACCGCGGCCACTGTCGCCGCTGTTGAGGTTCGAGCCGCCGGAAGAAGAACCATAGTCGCTGCCGGAGCTGCGACCGCTGCCGCCCTGCTGACCGCTCTGGCTGCCACCCTGGCTACCCGAGCTGGTGCCCTGGCTTTGGTTGCCCATGCCTTCGGAACTGCGCGAGCCGCCCTGCTGGCCGCTGCGGCCTGTGTCGCCACTCTGGCTGCCGCCTTGGTTGCCCATAGAGCCACCCTGGCTGCCCGTGGAACCACCCTGGTTACCCATTGAGCCGCCCTGCTGGCCGCCGCTGGTGTTCTGCGTCTGACCACCGAGACCTTGCTGCGAGCTACCCTGGTTGCCCGAACGATTCTGGTCCTGGCCCTGGTTTCTTTGATTGTTGTCCATGTTGTAGATTTTTAAATAAACAAATAGTGAGCGGTACTGCCTGCTAAAATTCTTGTGCCCGTACCGCTCCCGTTTACGCGTGTGCTCAGCCGTTTTACTACTGTGTGCCGCATCTGTGGAAGCTTTGACACAGGCGCGGCTGGCATAGCGGCTAGCTGCCCGACACCTGCCCGTCGTAATCCGAGCCGGTAACGTTGCGTTTCGGGCGGATACCCGAGTCGCCGCGGCGCGTGGCGTTGCCCGTGGTACCCATATCGGTGGTGCCACCGCGGCTCGTGCGGCTGTCGCGACCTTGGGTGCCGCTGTTGCCCGTTTGCTGGTTCGTGCCGCTGTTGCCCGACAGGCGGTCGCGCTGCGGGTCGATGTTCTGCTGATTGCGATTCTTGTCCATGACTGTTTGTTTGAAAGGATGATTGATGTAACCCGGGAAAACGGAAAGAAAGAACGCAGATTTCATACGATCGGTTATGATTGTCGCCGGTGTTGCCACCCGCGTTTCCGCATAATCAACGCTAATCGATCTGCGTTCTTTGCTTTACGAACTCTTCTTGGTCTAACGTCCCGAGCGGCTGGAGCCACCGCTGCCACCCTGGCGGTCGCTGCCGCGGCCCCCTTTGCTGCCTTCAGAACTGTTACCCGAATTGTCGGATACTTTCTGCTGTCCTTCGCCGCTGCGGGCCAAACCCGGCGTTTGCTGGCTGTTGCCGCTGCCGCCTTTCTGGTTGTTGTTGCCCTGGCTTTGCGCGCGCTCGCGCTTGTCTCTGCGATGTGACATAATGATCGTTTTTGTTTAAAAAAAACGGGCGGGCCGGCAGAATGAGGTGCCGGCACCAATGCGTTGCGCCGGACGGTTGGGAAGACTATAGATTAAAATATTGTGCCATATATCTATGGCTGGGCCTGAAGAATTTGCTTCGCTTTCGCTTACAACAACGCCAAAGGCGTCGCTTCGCACGCCGGTACATTCCCCATTTCGCCAATCTCGCTACCTTCGCGGCTCTTCTTTAAAAAATGACCGCTGTATGAAAAAAGTGCTGATGACACTTGTGGGCGCCGTGCTGGGTGCTGCCTCCTTTGCCCAGACCGACTACCCCATCTTCCGCGATACCGCCACCCTGCAGGCCGCTGACTCGGGCCGGCTGAGCCTCCAGGTCGACAATATCAATTACCTCCGCAACTACGAATGGTTCGGTAATATCCCCAACAGTTACACCCTGCTGGGCACGATGCTGATGCCGCAACTCAAGTACCAGGTGAACCCGTACTTCTCCGTAAAGGGCGGCCTCCTGCTCCGCCGCGAGTTTGGTCGCCCCGGGCTGGTAACGGTAGAGCCGATGTTCACCGCCAGGTACCAGAAGAAGGGCCTCACCTTTATTATGGGGACCCTCGAGGGCGGACTTAATCACCGCTTCGTGGAGCCCATCTACAACATCGAGCGCTTCATCGTGGGCCGTATGGACCGGGTGGAATTCAACGACGTTACCCGCGCCGCCACTACGCGCAACGAGCAGGGCCTGCAGCTGAAGATCGACAAGAAGCGCTTCTGGGCCGACTGGTTCATCGACTGGCGCGAGTCGATCGTTATCGGCGACAATTTCCGCGAGCAGCTCAACTCGGGTATATCCACGCGTACGCTGGTGGTTGACCGTCCGGGTGTAAAGCTGACGGTGCCGCTGCAGGCGCTGGTATCGCACTATGGCGGGCAGATTTCTACGTCCAACATGGCCATCGAGTCGCTGTTCAACGGCGCTGCGGGCCTCTCGGCACAGTTCCCGATGGGGCGCGGCGGGCTGCTGCGCTCGGTGCAGACGGACGCTTACTACGTGGGCTACAAAAACATCTCGGGCAACAAGCTGCAGCTGTATAACGAAGGCTACGGCTGGCTCGGCTCGGTGCTGCTGAAATCGAGGTGGAACCTCGACCTCGAGCTCCGCTACTGGAACGGCAACACCTTCTTCGGCCCCGTAGGCCTGCCGCTGTACAACTCGATCTCTGAAAAGATCCGGGGCTTCGGCGAGCCGGAGCGCTCCCTTGTATTTGCCACGCTCATTTACGATAAAGAGCTTTTCCCGAACGTCTCCATCGACCTGCGCCTCGAGCCGTACTACGACCTCAAGAACAAGTTCCTCGAGTATGGCTACTCGGCCTTTTTGCGGTTCAACAAAGACTTCTTTCTGAAAAAGCTTCGCTAAAAAACACAGCCCTCCCGACGGAGGGCTTTTTTTGGGCCGCAGGCGGCCATTTTTCGCGACGGCACGACGGTGCAACGACACGACGAAAAGAATGACCTGAAAGACTAACGTTGTGCCTTGTCATTATGCCCCGGAGGCGCTTGCGCCGACGCCGGAAAGAAAACGCCCTCCGGTAAGGAAGGGCATTTTGAAAAAACTGGGATGCGTTCTTTAAGAAAGGGTTCCTTCGGAAGAAACGCTTGTTCCGTTCAGCAGCAATTTGGAGATGGGGCATTCCTGCTCGGCCTTCTTCACGGCTTCCTGCCACTTGCTTTCGTCGATGCCGGGCACCGTACCCTTCACCGTGAGGTGCGATTGGGTAATGGAGCCGTTCTCGAAGGTGATGTCGCACTTCGTTTCGAGGCGCTCCGGCGTAAAGCCGGCCTCGCCCAGCACGAAGGAAAGCTTCATGGTGAAGCAGCCGGCATGGGCCGCGGCCACCAGCTCTTCGGGGTTGGTGCCGGCGCCATCGGCAAAACGGGAGTTGAACGAGTACTGCGTTTCCTTCAGCACACCGCTCTGCGTGTTGAGGGTTCCGTTGCCTTCCTTGCCGGAGCCGTTCCACACGGCCGATGCATGACGTATCATAATTTCTGGTTTTTAGGATGCCAATATAGCAAAGGGCCAATTGAGCGGAGGCGATACCGGCTTTTCGGCCTACCTTCACCGTACCGCCGCAGTATTGCGCTTGCAGTCCCTTTCCATCAGCCGACTAAACTTGACGTTTATGCAGACTGCTATCGACTCCGTATTACTGGTCGACGACGACCCCGATGACGCCTTCCTGATGGAGCGCGCCCTGAAAGAGTTAGGCTACCCGGTGCGCTTTTATTTCATTGATGACAGCGATGCCGTCCCTGCCGCCCTGGTGCTTCACCGCCCCGGGCTTATTTTCACCGATATTAATATGCCCCGACGCACCGGCCTCGAGTGCCTCCGCGACTGGCGGGCGGGCGGCGTACTGTCGGCCACACCCGTGGTGATTTACAGTGCTTCGGAGGGCGACTCGCTTGTGCAGGAAGCTTACGGGCTGGGCGCCGCCCTTTACTTCCGGAAGCCCGCTACCTTTACGGGCCTGGTGGAGTCGCTCCGCACTATCCTGGCCTACGACTGGTCGGACCCGGCCGCCGTACGCACCCGCCACGATGCCGGCGGTCATTTTGAGCCGTTCGGGCTCGTCGAATAAAGTCACACCGGCTTGCCCTTCCTTTTCCCGCTTCCGGCCCGCCGCAACCAGGGTATGCGCGGCGGGAAAAAGACCCGCAGGCAGCTTTTTCAATGTTTCACCATTGACTAAGGTGCTTTCCTAGTTGTTTTAGGAGGAATGTCTAAATAAAACCTTTAGCGGTCTTCCGGTCTTACCCGCAATTTGCTGAGAAAAGAGCGGCAAAAGCTGAACTACGGCAGAGGCTGGATTAGCTTTGTGTTAGAATCCACTGAAAAACCAAAAAGATCCGTAATCCCCTGAAAGACCAATCCGCTTTCCTTTTGAAAAACCCGTCCAATATCCACTGAAAAGAGCCGCCCAGGCATTCCGACAAACAAAAAAGAAAGAGTGAAGCACCAACGAATCTCTTTCCGCCTGAAGAAATCGATCCCCGCCGACCAGCGGGGATCTTTCGTAATATCGAAGAACGAACAAGGAATATCGAAATCCCAATGAAAGGGGCGGCCGGGTAACCCGAAAGCCCTTCGATATTCTTAAATCGGTGTTCCTTGATCGATATTCGCCCCGAAGGGGCGTACTTTTGCGGCCAATTATGGAACGCAAGCAAGAAGTGGTACAGGACGTGGTCATCAAGTTCGCGGGGGACTCCGGCGACGGCATGCAGCTTACCGGTACCCAGTTCACCAATAACACGGCCCTCCTGGGGGTCGATCTCTCCACCTTCCCCGACTTCCCGGCCGAGATCCGCGCCCCCATCGGCACCCTCCCCGGCGTTTCGGGCTTCCAGCTCCACTTTTCCTCCAACTCCATCCATACCCCCGGCGACGCCTACGACGTGCTGGTGGCCATGAACGCCGCCGCCCTCAAGGTGAACCTGAAACACCTCAAAAAGGGGGGTAAGGTGATCGTCAACGTCGACGGCTTTGATGCCAAAAACCTCCGCCTCGCCAACTACCCCGAGGGCGTCAACCCCATCGAGGACAATACACTGGAAGGCTTTGAGGTGATCCGCATGGACGTGACCAAGATGACCCGCGAGGCCCTCAAGGACGACAAGATGGGCACCAAGGAGAAGGACCGCGCAAAAAACATGTTCGTGCTCGGCTTCCTTTACTGGATGTACGGCCGCGATATGAGCTCCACCGAGCAGTTCCTGCAGGAGAAGTTCAGCCGCAAGCCCGAGATCCTCGACTCCAACCTGCGCGTGCTCCGCGCCGGCTACCACTACGGCGACACTACAGAAACATTTACCACCCAATACCAGGTGGAGAAGGCCCGCATGAAGGCCGGCTCCTACCGCTCCGTGATGGGCAACCAGGCACTGGCCTACGGCCTTATCGCCGCTTCGGTGAAGAGCGGCCTGCCGCTGTTCCTGGGCACCTATCCCATTACCCCGGCTTCCGACATCCTCCACGAGCTTTCGCGCCACAAGAACTTCGGCATCCGCACCTTCCAGGCGGAAGACGAGATCGCCGGCATTTCCGCGGCCATCGGCGCGGCCTATGGCGGCCAGCTGGGTGTCACCACCACCTCCGGTCCGGGTATGGCCCTCAAGACCGAGGCGATGGGCCTCGCCCTCATGCTGGAGTTGCCCCTCGTGATCGTGGACGTGCAGCGCGGCGGCCCTTCGACCGGCCTGCCCACCAAGACCGAGCAGAGCGACCTGCTGCAGGCTGTGTATGGCCGCAACGGTGAAAGCCCCATGCCCGTGCTGGCGGCGGCAACCCCGAGCGATTGCTTCGATACGGTTTATGAATCGGTGCGCATTGCCGTGGAGCACATGACGCCCGTCATCTGCCTGTCAGACGGCTATATCGCCAACGGCGCCGAGCCCTGGCAGTACCCTGATTCCGAATCGCTGGCGCCGATCCACGTAAGCTTCAAGACGGAGCTTGGCCACAACGAGCCTAAGTTTCAGCCCTACCTGCGCGACGATAAGGGTGTTCGCCCCTGGGCCGTGCCGGGCACGCCGGGACTCGAGCACCGCATCGGTGGCCTCGAAAAAGAGAATGTGAGTGGTAACGTGAGCTACGACCCCGAGAATCACCAGACCATGGTGAAGCTGCGCCAGGAGAAGGTAGACAAGATCGCCCAATACATTCCCGAGCAGGAGCTCGATAACGGCCCGGAAAGCGGCAAGGTGCTCGTGCTTGGCTGGGGCTCCACCTACGGTGTGATCAAAACGGTGGTGGCCCAACTGCTCGAAGAAGGCCACGAGGTGGCACATGCCCACCTGCGCTATATCCGCCCCTTCCCCCGCAACCTCGGCGAGCTGCTGCGTCGCTACGAAACGGTGCTCATCCCCGAGATCAACAACGGGCAGCTGATCAAACTGATCCGCGACCAGTTCCTCATTGATGCCAAGGGTTATCACAAGATCAAGGGTGAGCCGATCATGAAGGCCGAGCTGAGGGAAGAAATCGCGAAATACTTGTAGCACGCGGAAAACGCGGAATGAATATGTAAACGGCGCTGCTTTGCAGCGCCGTTTATATTGGCCGTTGAAGGCGACTGCAAATCCTTCATTGCGAAGTAATGCCCGGGACGTTCGCGCGCAAGCCAAATCAGACATCAGACATCACACATCAGCCATACGATCCGTTTGGCAATAAGTTGATTTTTGTGGAGCGGGGAGCGGCGCTTTAGTTCTGCGCACCCGCTCCGGATCTAAGCCACGGCGTCATTCCTGTTCGGAAAAGCGGCCTCTGCCCGCATTTTGTCGCAATCCTACCCCTTCCCTCCGTACCGGCTTTGGTAGCTTCGTTGTGAAAACAACGAAACCATGGATACACTCAAATTTTCCATCCACATCGATGCCCCGCGCGCCCGCGTGTGGGAAAGCCTTTGGAGCGACGCCGGCTACCGCTACTGGACCGCGGCCTTTATGGAGGGCTCCTATGCCGAGACCGACTGGCAGGAGGGTGGCCCCATACGCTTCCTGTCGCCCGGCGGCAACGGCATGTACAGCACTATCGAAACGCTGACCCCCAACGAGCGCATGGTGTTCCTGCACCACGGCGAGGTGAAGGGCGGCATTGCGCAGCCGCCCGCGCCCTGGGCCGGCGCCCGCGAGCGTTACTCCCTGCACGACGAAGGCGGCGGCACCCGCGTGCAGGCCGAGCTCGACGCCAACGAAGAGCTGGCCGGCTATTTCAACAGTACCTTTCCCAAGGCGATGGAACGCCTCAGGGACTATGCGGAAGGCGCGGTGGTGGCGGGCTGAAGCCTGGCAGGCCCCATGGAGCGAGAAAGAACGCTGATTCCACGGGCGGAATACACATGGTTCGGCAAGCTCACCATGACTTCGTCAGCCTAGCTTACGTGGCTGGTGTCAGCCTGAGTGTAGTCGAAGGCTGCGCTATCATATGGATCATAAAAAACCTGCGTTCTTTCTTCCTGCGCTATCTTGCCGGCGGCCATGATCTACTACAACTCCAAAGACTGGTTTCTCCACATCTTCCGGATTCATAAGTCGGACACTTTCCGCAAGTTGCTGCCGATGCTGGTCTTTATTGCCCTGTATTCCTGGGGCATCGTGTACCTCGAGATGCGCTACTGGAAACTGGCGGCCGACTCCAGCGCGCGCAACATCACCATCCTTCACACCCTGCTCGGCTTCGCCATTTCGATGCTGCTCGTGTTCCGTACCAATACGGCCTACGACCGCTGGTGGGAGGGCCGCAAGCTGTGGGGGGCGCTCGTCAACAACAGCCGCAACCTGGCACTTAAGCTGCACGCGCTGCTGCCGCCTGCTGAAACCGAAGCGCGTACTTTCATGCGGCAGGCCATTCCACTCTACGCGCAGCTGCTGCAGCGCCACCTGCTCAAGGAAAGCACCCAGCTTGCACTCGACGAGAGCCCGCATCCTGAGCTCGGCAACATCGCCGCTGCCCAGCACGTGCCCAACCGGATGGCCGGCCGCCTCTTTGGCCGTGTGTACAGCCTGCACCGCGCCGGCGTCATCAGCGGCGAGGAGCTCATCATCCTCAACGAGGAGCTGCGCTCCTTTACCGATGTGTGCGGCGCCTGCGAGCGGATCAAGAACACACCGATACCGTATAGCTACAGCGCCTTTATCAAGAAGTTCATCTTCCTCTACGTCATCACCCTGCCCTTCGGGCTTGCTTTTACGCTTGGTTACATGGCTATCCCGGTCACCACCTTTATCTTCTACGTGCTTGCATCGCTTGAGCTCATTGCCGAGGAGATTGAAGACCCGTTTGGCCGCGACTCCAACGACCTGCCTATGGCGCGCATGGCCGACAACATCCGCAGGAACGTAGAAGAGATTTTTGACGAAAGCCGCACCTGATCCCCTACGCTATGTCGCCTGCAGAAGCCCTGCATACCGCCGCCCGCCGCTACCTGCAGCAACAGTATAACTACTGGGCCGGACGCTATGCGCGCGAGCGCAGCGGGCATACGGATACTTACTCCGATTCCGACTACAACCTGTATCCCCGCTACAACGTGCTGGCCGCCATCCTCGGTGAAGTGGAGCGGCTTACGGGTCGTGCCGGCGGGAATATAGAAACGTTGCGGGCGCAGCTGCGGCAAATGGGTGCGGAAGCACAAAGCCTCCTCACCGGGGGGGACCATAACTCCATAGAAGAAGAGGCAATGCGGGAAGAGCGTGAACGATTTATTGCCTGGCTCGATTCCGTTGATGATTCGTCCTTGGCAGATGTGGCGGCTTTACCCTACCGCAGGCGATTATCGGAGGAAGAGCGGGAAGCGCTGCGCGGAATTCTTTACGAGCGCTGGGGCTATGCCGGCGACTACTGGGAGCCACTGGAAGGCCTGAGCCCGCAGCCGGTATGCTGGGTGTTGCAGCAATACCTGTCGGACGAAGACCGCGCGCAACTGGAGATGTTCATCCGCACATTGGCCGGCGCGCGCTGCTACGAACTCACCGAAGACGGTATCGATGCCGAGATCGATAACAGTCTCGTTGACACGCGCAACGAAGAAATGTTTTACTGCGATGCCGCGGCGGAATGGATCGTATACGTTTCGCACGAAGGAACGCTGGCGGTGGGCAGCGATGCGTTGATCAGCAGCCTCCGCGACTTGTTTGCCGGGCGGGAAGGGCTGCTGAACCGGTGGCCGGAAGAATGACGTATCTTTTGACTTCAATCAACTGCTATGCGGACTCTTTTCCTCATCTTATTGTTCGCGTCGTTCACCGCCGGGGCACAGGACAACTGGGGTGCTTTCAGCCAGCGGATCGACGTGCGTACGCTTGCCGGTAAGAAGTTTCGTCTCGAATCGGCGGTGCGCGCCGAGCCCGCCGCCGACGAGCCCACCGCGGGCGCTTCCATGTGGGCGCGGGTAGACCTGGCTAGTGGCAAAGTGGGCTTCTTTCAGAATGGTTTGGATAAGCCGGTACGTAACTCCCAATGGGAGCATCGCGTCATCAACGGTAAAATTGAGAAGGACGCGCAGTGGCTCAACATCGGCGGCGTTTACCGCGGCCGCGGCAGATTCTGGTACGATGCCTTCCGTCTTTTCATTGAGAAAGAAAAAGGTGTGTTTGAAGAATACCCGCTGCGCGACGGCAGCTTCGAGGCCGACAGTACGCATGCCGCCTGGGGTTTCCGCGACGAACTAGGTGGCTATAAGCTGGGTGCCGTTGCCGGTGGCTACCAAAGCACGCGCGCATTCCAGGTGGATGGCAGCGGCGTAAAGCGCGCCGTGGTGTACGGCACAAATGACAGCGCCGGCCGCTACTTCAGCAACGGAGCGGTGCGCATTTATTATGAAACCTACGGCCAGGGTGAGCCGCTGCTGCTGCTGCATGGTAACCGCCAGTCGATCGTCGCATTCAAAGACCAGATCCCCGCGCTGGCAAAGCAATACCACGTCATTGCTGTTGACACGCGCGGGCAGGGACGCTCGAACGAAGACGGCACGCGCTACACCTACGACCTTTTCGCGGACGATATGAAAGCGCTCCTCGATCACCTTAAGCTCGACTCCGTGCGCGTGCTGGGCTGGAGCGACGGCGGCAACACCGGTCTCATCATGGCGATGAAGTACCCGCAAAAAGTAAAGATGCTGGCCACGATGGGCGCCAACATCTTTATCGACAAAACGGTGGTGGACAAGGAAGTGTTCCGCGAAGTGGCGAAAATGGACAAAGGCCTTGAAGGCGATACCTCGTACGTTGCCCGCAATAACCACCGCTTCAACCAGTTGCTGCTCACCGAGCCGCGCCACAGCTTCGAAGAGCTGCGCGCTATCCATTGTCCCGTGCTGGTGATCGCCGGCGAAAAAGACCTCATCCGGGAAGCACATACGCGCGGAATTGCGGCCGGCATCCCGGGCGCGACGCTCTACATCGCACCAAAGCAAACGCACTATTTCCCCACCGAGAGTCCGAAAGCCTTCAATGAGCTCGTGCTGCGCTTCTTTTCGGGCGCGTCCGTAGAAATACGGTAGCATTCCGGCAGGCAATTGGGTTCTTTCTGAAACCTGATACGGCGGCCGCGCGGCAGCGTGGGCGTGGGCAGCGAGGGCGGCCTGCTGGAGGAAGGCGACCTGTGCGTCGGCTTTGGCGACAACCTGCAGTTTGGATGGACTGCTTACCCCCCCGTGAGGCGCCCGGTAATAGAGCGACAGCATTTGGTGCCGGCGATATCGGCATGACGTGCACGCGCTGCGGCTGGTGCTATGGCGCCGCCGGGGCATGGCTTCGCGTTCCTCCGCGCCGGTTTGACTTATCTTCATAGTAAGGACCGCGCGAAAAGGCGCATGCACTAACCCTTATTCTTATGACCACTCCAGTAAAAAAGCAGTTGTCGAAAGCGCAGCGCGAAGACCTGCTCGGTATCCTCGGCTCCCGCTTTGAGAAGAACCGCTCCCGCCACAAGGACATTGACTGGAGCCAGGTGCGGGCGCGTCTTGAAGGTGCGGCGGAGAAACTGTGGACCCTGTCTGAGCTGGAGCGTACCGGCGGCGAGCCCGATGTGATCGGCCGTGATGCCGGTACGGGCGCTTTCCTGTTTGTTGATTGTGCCGCCGAAAGCCCGAAGGAGCGCCGCAGCCTGTGCTACGATCGCGCCGCGCTCGACGAGCGCAAGGAACACAAGCCGGCCGGCGACGCGCTCACGGCCGCCGCCGCCATGGGCGCGTCGCTGCTCGATGAAGCCCAATACCGCGCCCTGCAGGCCGTCGGGTCCTTTGATACGAAAACCTCCAGCTGGCTCCTTACCCCGCCTGAGGTGCGCCGGCTTGGTGGGGCCATCTTCGGCGATCGCCGCTACGACCGGGTGTTTATTTATCACAATGGCGCATCGTCGTATTATGCCGCTCGCGGGTTCCGGTGCTGCGTTTGGATCTGAGGCCGCGGGCCGCGGGCGGACTTTTTCACGACGGCACGATGTTGCTTGCCGGACAACAATTATCGTTCTCGTGGCGCCGTTGTGCCTTTGCGCCGTCGCGAATAGAAAAGAGGACTGAAGGTCCTCTTTTCTAAGCCGGGTTCCAATCACCTCACGCTATTGCCCTGCCAGGAAATACGAGGCAATAAATGCGATCACCGCCGCCACCAGCCCGAACATGAAGATGGTATACGAGATCCGCAGGTAGCGGTATTTCTTTGCAAGCACAAGGCCGAGGAAATAGTTGTCCTTGATCAGCGAGCTGTACATGTAGTCGCCGTCATTAATAAGCTGGTTCATGGCCCAGTTGTACTTCTCCAGTTCCATCTTATGGAAGTTGCCGAAGAAAAGCAGGTTTGTGCGGCGGTTGCGGATATCGTCTTCGGTGAAAAGGCCGCTGTTGATGCTCGGGCGTGTGGCCAGCACCGAGTAGACGATCGTGGTAACGCATACCGCTGCCAGCAATAAGGTGGGGATGGCGAGGTGCGGGTAATACTCCAGCCGGCCCAGCAGCACAGAGAACATGATGGAGATGATGATGGAATTAACCGAGATCATGATATGGGCCTTGCTGTCGGCCTGCGAGGAGAGGTGGATGTGATTTTCGGCCGTGAGGCGGAACATGGTCTGAACGGTGCGCTCGCGCTCTTTCTCCGACCGCGCGGCCGCCGACTCGCGGCTATCCTTCTTTTCCTTGTCGCCGCCCGCCGGCAATTCGGGGTCGAAGGCATAGGGCGAAACATCGATCGTGGGGGTGTGCTTCACCTCCTTGTCGCCTTGCTTCTTGCGCATCTCCCGCAGCCACACCTGCTTGCGGGGCTCGCGGTGCTCCTGCGCCCATTCGGTGAAGTACTGGTGCGTTTCGAGGAACTCGATATTGCGCTGGCGCCATTCCTTCTTGGGCAGCTCGCGGCCCAGGTAGGCTTCCTGCTCGGCGCGCAGCTGGGCGTTCATCTTTTTAAAGTCGGGCCCGCCGAGATGGTAGAGGTCGGCGTCACACAGGATCTTTTCCACGATGCTCAGCGGCGATTGTGGCATGCGGGTGGCCTGGATGCACGACGACACCCGCTGAATGATGGGTTCCTCCACACCTTTTTCGGTGAGAAAGGCGGTGGCGATGGCGGTGCTTTCCTTCTCGTGCTCCTCGGCTTTGCCGCTGGCGAAGCCGGTGTCGTGAAACCAGGCGGAGAGGAAAAGCACAAACTCGTCTTCATCGCTCAGGGTGTGATGGCTGGCGAGCTCGTGGGCGGCGGCAACTACCTGCTGGGTATGCCCCAGGTTGTGAAACACGAACTTGGGGTCTACCTTCTGGCGAAACAGGTTGGTGACGTATTCCTGCGCCGCGGCCAGTATACTGAGTTGTTGGTCGGTCATGGCGTAATTTTCGTTAAGAGTGGGCTATGCCCCAGCTGTTATATAAAATATCGTTCCCCGCCCTCCGGAGACAGGGCGCGGTTGGCGCCGCCGCCCCGAAAAAAGGGTGGGCCGGGTCCCCGGCGCGCCCCGTTCCGGCAACCCCAGGCCGCCCCGCGGGCCCCTTGGTGCTCATTGTCCTGCTAACGGTGGTGGCAATGTGTTTTCTTACCGGCTGCCAGATGTTCTGGGCGCCCCATTCGCCGAAGGGCTACGTGCTGCCGCGGCCGGAGATCCATTTTCTCGACAAAAAGCTCAACGAGATTTCGGGGATTTTCTACCTCCGCGGTGAAGGCTCCATGCTGGCCATCGCCGACGACAAGAAGCACATATACCGCATTTACACCGATGGCCGCGACGATGATTATTACGAAGAGTCTTTTGGGGAAAGTGCTGACTACGAAGATGTGGTGAAGGTGGACAGCTCGGTGTTTGTGCTGGCCTCCGACGCCACACTATTTGAAACGCGCCGCACCGACTCGGGCCTTGTTACGCGCTCCTACAGCCTGAAGGTGCCGGTGCCTGAAGAAGCCGGGAAACGGAAGGATGGCAGCACCGTCGACTTTGAAACCCTTTACTACGATCCCAGCGCCGGCGGGCTCATCCTGCTCTCCAAGAGCATCAAGGGCGAAAGCAAGAAGGGGATCCGCAGCGCCTGGCGTTTTAACCTCGCCACGCGCAGCTTCGATACAAACCCCTTTTACTCCTTCCGGCTGAAAGACATCAACGAAGCCCTTAAAGACGGCCGGGTGGAGTTCAAGCCCTCCGCGGCGGCCATTCACCCCTTTACCGGGGAGCTTTACGTGCTGTCGTCGGCCGGCCACCTGCTGGTGGTGGCCGACATGCGGGGCCGGGTGCGCGCCGCCTACCGCCTCAACCCCAGCTTTTACCCACAGGCCGAGGGAATAGCTTTTGCAGAGAATGGCGATATGTACATTTCCAATGAGGCGAAGTTGGGTAAAGCTTCCCTGCTCCGGATCCCCTATAACGGACAAAAAGGCGCCCGCTGACCTTACGGAAAACACGGAAAATCAACAAGCACCGATGAAAAGGATCTTTTACTGCTGGGCTTTGCTCCTGGTGTCCGTAGCCGCTGCCGCGCAGGCCGACAGCGTACGCCACCGCATCTTTCTTTTGGGTGACGGCGGCGACCTCAACAACGACCACCAACTGGTGGTAGACTGGTTGAAGCAACATGTGGACTGGAACGACACCCGCAATATCGCCCTCTTCCTGGGCGACAACATCTACCCCCTGGGCCTGCCTACCGAAGGCGAAGAAGACTTTACCCGCTCCAAGCGGATTCTTGACTCGCAGCTGGTGCTCGTAAAAGGCAAGAAGGCCAAAGGCTACTGGATCCCGGGCAACCACGACTGGATGAACGGGAAGATCGGCGGCTGGCTGCGCGTGCAGAACCAGGTGGACTATATCAACGGCCTCCAGCAAAGCAATATCGAAGCCTGGCCGCGCGGCGGCTGTCCCGGCCCGGTGACGGTGGAGGTAGACAGCCAGCTCGTGATCGTGCTCGGCGACAGCCAGTGGTTCCTGCACATACACGACAAGCCCGGGCCCGGCTCCAACTGCTCCTCGAAAAGCCTCGACGACTTCGCCTCCGAGCTCGATGAGATCATACAGACGCACCCCAACCAACTGGTGATGCTGGCCACGCATCATCCCATTTATTCCCAGGGGGTTCACGGCGGCGCCTATACCCTCAAGCAGCATATCTTCCCGCTGGCAGAAGCCATCCACGGCCTCTACATACCGCTGCCCGGCCTCGGCTCTATCTATCCAATCGCCCGCGGGGTGTTTGGCAACGTGCAGGATTTCAACCATCCCGTGTACCGCAGCTACGCCAAGGCGGTGGAAGACGTGCTCAAGAAACATCCCAACACCCTCACGGTGCACGGGCACGACCACAGCCAGCAGCTGTTGCGCAAGCCCAAGGACAGCCTCTACTATATCGTGAGCGGCGCCGCGGCAGAGCTGACGCGCATCAAAAGCAAGAACGCCAACATGCTGTATGGCGATGTGAGCCTTGGCTTCGCCATGGTGGAGGTGCTCAAGAGCGGGAAAGTGGTGACAAAATTTTACAACCTGAGCAATACGGGCCTCGACAACCCAAATTTCACCAAGGAGCTTTTTACGATCCAGAAGGTCATCCCGCCGCTGCCCGATACCAATATCTATACGCTGCCGGAGACGATCACCATTGCCGCTAATAAGGATTTGGAGAGCAACGCCTTCCGCAACCTGCTTACCGGCCGCAACTACCGCAAGGAGTGGACGACACCGGTGACCGTGCCCGTGCTCGACATCAGCAAGGAGCAGGGCGGCCTCAAGCCTACGCGCCTCGGTGGCGGCAAGCAAACGAAGTCGCTCCGCCTCGAAGACAAGCAAGGCCGTGAGTGGGTGCTGCGCAGCATCGCCAAGTTTCCCGAGGCCGCTATCCCGCCCGACCTGCGGCAGACCTTCGCCAAGGACATTGTGGAGCAGGGCATCTCGGCCTCCTATCCCTACGCGTCGCTCACCTACGACGGCTTTGCCGCCGCCGCCGGCCTGCCGCGGATCCGCCGCAAACTGGTGTTCGTGCCCGCCGACCCGCGCCTCGGGCGCTTCAATGCATCTTTCTCCAATGTGCTGGCAATATTGGAAGAGCGCGAGCCGGTTGATGTGAAGAAGACCTATAACACCGACGACGTGGTGTATCGCATGTTCGACGACAACGACGACCATGTTGACCAGAAGGCCGTGCTCCGTGCGCGCCTGGTAGACATGTTCATCATGGACTTCGACCGGCACGAGGACCAGTGGCGCTGGGCCACGCGCGACACCGGCAAGGGCAAGATCTATTACCCCATCGCCCGCGACCACGACCAGGCCTTCTTTACCAACGAAGGCATCGTGCCCTGGTTTGCCAAAAAGCCCTGGTTCATCCCCGAGGTGCAAGGCATCAGCCCGAAGGCGAAAAATATCAAGACCTTCAACCGCGTGGCCCGCAACTTCGACCGTTTCTTCCTCAACGGCCTGTCGAAAGAAGAATGGATGGCGCAGATCGACACCGTGCTGGCTGTTATGACCGACGACGTGATCGAGCGGGCGATGCGCCTGCAGCCCAAAGAAGTGCATCCTTTCCGGATGAACGAGCTTATTGCTACACTGAAGAAGCGCCGGCAGTATTTCCGTGACGATATGATGGAGTATTACCGCTTCATCTCCAAGCAGGTGAACGTGGTGGGCTCCAACAAGCGCGAGGAGTTCCGCGCCCATCGCCGCGACGACGGCACTCTTTTGCTGACGGTGCATAAGATCAGCAAGGACGGCAACCTGAGCACCAAGGTGTACGAGCGCGTGTTCGATCCGAAAGTGACCCAGGAGGTGAACCTATACGGACTCAGCGACGACGACCGTTTTATCAACGAAGGTGCCGGCAAGAGCGGGGGGCTTAAAGTGCGTCTTATCGGCGGCCCCGGGAACGACACCTTTGTCAACAACGCCGTGTCGGCCAACCTGAAGGTGTACGACGCGACCTTCGAAGAGAACGTGCTGACGAACATCCGGAAAGGGCAGGACCGGCGGAGCAAGGACCCGCAGGTGAACCGCTACAACCGCTTCGGCTTTAAATACAATGTCTTCCACCCGGGTCTCACCGCGGCCTACAACGTAGACGACAAGCTGTATGTCGGCGTCAGCGCGGAATACATCACGCAAGGCTTCCGGAAGGAGCCCTACGATACGAGGCACTTCGTGAGCATGGTGCGGGCGCTCGGCACGAACTCTTACCGCTTCCGCTACGAAGGTGACTTCACCCAGCTGGTGGGCCACGAAGACCTGACGATCCGCGCCGATGTGCGGGCGCCCATCAACGTGACCAACTTCTTCGGCTTCGGCAACAACACGCCCTTCAACAAGCAACTGGCCATCGACAAGTTTTACCGCATCCGGTATGATATTGCCGACCTGTCCGTGCTCCTGCGCCGCCAGCTGCAGTCGTGGATGCGCGTCAACTACGGCCTTACGTTCCAGTATTTCCGGGTGCACGAGCAGCAGAACAAAGACAAGTTCATCGACCAGCCCGCCATTGAAGGCGTCAACTACGAGACCCTGTACAAGGAGCACTTCTACGCCGGCCCGCACTTCAAACTCGATATCAATACGCAGAACAGCCGCGTCATCCCGACGCGCGGCTTCCTGATGGACCTGAATATCCGGCCGCTCTTCGGGCTCAACAAATACAGCGACAATGTGGTGCGCGCCGATGTGGACATGCGGATCTATTCGAGCCTTTTTACGCTGCCGCGCTTTGTGCTGGCCACGCGCTTCGGCTACGGGCATGTGTTCGGCAAGACCATCGAGATCCCGCAGGCCTACTACCTCTCAGGCGTCAACAACCTGCGGGGCTATCGCCGCGACCGCTTTGCCGGGCAGACCGTACTCTACAGCCAGAGCGAGCTGCGCTTCCGCCTTGCCGACTTCAGCACCTATCTCTTCCCGGGATCCGTAGGCTTGCTGACCTTCTTCGATGTGGGCCAGGTGAAATACAAAAGCCAGTCACCGGGCGGCTGGTATGCCGGCTACGGCGGTGGCCTCTGGGTGGCGCCGGTGAAGCGCTTCGTCGTCACGGGCATGTTGGCCTGGAGCGCCGAGGAAAAAGCGTTGCCGGTGATCACGTTCGGGTTCCCTTTCTGATAGCTACTGTTATACAAACGAAGAAAAACAAAGGCACCCGTTCGCGGGGCCTTTGTTTTTGTGAGGTGGGCACGATCGTCTCGCAGTGCCCGGAATCAGCGATTGTTCAATAATTCGTACCCCGTGTTGCCTGGCTCCCCCGCTTCCGTTCTTTCGCTTTCGCCATGCGTTCGAGCATTTTGATAAGGACAACTCCGAAGATGGCTGCGGTGATCACTGTACCCCAGGAAAATGGATCTCCGAAAAGGTACATTTCAACAAAGAGCGCGATGGCAACACATAGCAGGGCATACAGGCCAAGCACCAGGATCCGATTTTTCTTTATCATGGTTTTCAAATTTGTCAGACGATCTGCCGGTTCAACTGTTTTTGGGCTTTTCGCCAAATAGCCAGTCAACAAAGGAATCAATTGCGGCATTGACGGAGCCCTTCAAACCATTCCCGACACCACCAACCACAGCTCCGGCCGCTGCGCCTCCAAGGGTGCCTGCTCCCGGAACTACGACGGTTCCTCCCACTGCGCCCGCGGCAGCACCCCAAACCACTCCTTTAATGGCACCTGTAACATCCGCCTTCGCGATCTTTTTGCCCGGAGGCTCATCACCGTCCCCGGCATCTGCCCGGGCGGTGAGTCCGCTGCCGTTGTGGATCAGGTCGCGCCATTTCGGCTTTTCGTAGCGCCAATACCGGACGGAATGATAGGCGGTGCTCACCCCTGCTACCCATTCCAGTTTTTCCCGGTAGATGGGGAGGCGCGCCAGGTGCTCCCGCGCCAGTTTCTGAAACGCTTCGGGGCTTTCGTAGGCCTCGGCATGTCCCATCAGCTCATCGAGCGCCGCCAGCGCTTCCCTGAATTCCGGAGAGTGCGTCTCTCCTTCTGCTTCGTTCATGAATAGCTCGGGCAGCGTCATTGAAAAAGAGGCTTTCGTCGGGATGGTGAGGTTGCGGATCCCGTCCAGCAGGTCGATCCCTTTCACGCCGGTTGCGGCGCCGGTAAACTGGATCACCGCGTCGTCGATGGCTTGCCGGATCTTATCGCGGTCTTCCTGTGTCCGGATGGTGATGGAGCTTCCGAAGCGCCCGACCAGCTCCTTATACACCTGCTCAGCGCCCTGGTTGTGCAACTCGCCGATCGGCCACAGGCGTGCCAGCAGGTCGTCGTCGCAATAATAAACCTCTCCCTGCGCCGCGGCACACACGGCAAGCAGCAGTCCCAGGCATAAGTTCAAAAGATGTTTCATCATGTTGTTTTTGGTGTTTTCCCTACTCTTTGCGGATTTTCAGGTTTCCTCCGTTCATGTGGCCATATGAAAATGCTTCTGCCGTTCCGGGGCAGGCAGTACCAAGGTAGCCCTGCCGGAAGGGCAATTCCATGAGGTTTTCACCAGAAAAAAATGGTTTTTTCCCGCCGGCAGGGCACGCAAAAAGGGCTGCATTGCCGCAGCCCTTTCCTGGTTCGGGTTACCGGTTCCGGTCAGGAGCCTTCCCGGACGCTGATTCCTTTGCCTTTTTTGGGTGCGGTCTGTTCCTCTTCGTGCAGGTGCACCTTGAGGCGGATCGCCCGGAGCCCGTTAATACCCTGCAGCTCCTCCAGCTCGTGGTATTCGGGATCGCCTTCGATGAGGCCTTCGGACCGGAGGTAGTCTACGTAGCCGAGGTATTCCTGCAGCTCTTTTTGCTGGGCGTATACAATGGCCACGTAGCCGGGCTGGGTGAGGCGCTCTCCGCTGCGGGTTTTCACCTTGTCGATGCGTTTCTTCACGATCTCGTAGCGGATGTTGTAAGCACCGTCCACGTCGAACTTGCGCTCCTTACGGCGGAACGAAACCGAGATCGGGACGCTGTGTGCCAGTATCAGCTGCGTGGTCTGCAGGGGCAGGGCGAGGCGTTTCTCCAGCACCTGTGTCAGCAGCGCCGCGCGGGTGAGCAGGGTGAGCTGCCACAGCTTCAGGTTGCCCACATAAATTTCGTTGAAGGGCAGCTCCGGCGCCAGCGACTGCCCCACGTACATATTGAATTCGATACCGTCGGTGACGTAGCGCTCGAAGTAATGCGGGTAAACCTTCTGCATCTGCGCCTGCTCGCGGTCGATAAAGCGGTCGAGTGTTTCGTTGATTCGCGTGATGCTTTCCTCGTATTGCCGGCGGTGGTGGTACAGTACTTTCTTCTGCGGGTCGATGGCAGCAAGGTAGGCGTCTACGCCCGCGGCCAGCTCGGGGCGGGAGCGACGCAGGTGCTGCATCACGGCGTCCACCTCGGTCTGCAGGAAATTATACAGCTCCAGCTCGTCGTCGGAAAGCAGGCCTTCGCCAAGGGCCGCCAGGTACTGGCCCACGCGGAAGCGCACCGCTTTAAGCATCGGGAACTCGCTGCGGCCTGCCTTATTCAGCAACTCCTGCGCCTGCGTCAGTTGCGCAACGAGGTCGCGCCGTATGGCGGCATTGCGCTCCTGCGAGGAGTTACGCACATCGATCTGCGCATAGAGCGGGTAAACGTCTTCGAAGGTGATGGGCGGCAGCGAAGCGGTTTCATCTTCCTGGTGCCGCTGCAGGTAGGCGAAGGCAGCCTCGGTAAACTTCCACTCCACGGCGGGCTGCACCGCGGTGAAGTGCTCCTTGATGGTGCGGTCGATATCCTGGGCAAGGGCTTCGAGGCTCTTCTCAAGCGCCAGCGTAAATAGCTGCACGGCACTCTGGATGCGGGAGAGATGATTGTACCGCAGGTAGCCGGCCTCGCTGCTCGAGATCTCGAGCAGCCCGATCAATTGACCGTCGTCGCAAAGCAGGGGGCAGAGGATAAGGCTGCGGGTGCCAAGACCGTAGTAATACGGGAGCAGCGGGTGCCGGGCGCGGCGGCCTTCGCTGATGGACTGAAACAGCATTGGCTGTGCCCGGTCGCTGAAAAGCTCCTGGCAGAGCCGGGCCATTGCAGTCCGGTCGGCCTGGGCCTCCGGGCTGCGAAACAGCAGGCTGTTCTTGTAGTGAAGTTCGGAGAAATGATAGATGCCGCCGGACCGGAAAAAGGGCGTGATACCCACCGTCACCTGCGGCAGTCCCAGGAACGTTTGGATATGATGCTGCAGTTCGTCGTACACGGTCACATCGGAGAAGGTGCGCACGTTGAGCAGGGCGTTTTTGATCTCGGTGATGGACTGGTCGGCAGTGACGTCGCTGACGTTGAGCACGATGAGCCCTTCAAAGCAAAAATGCCCGATCGGAAAGGATGCGCGCAGATCGTCGAGCTCCAGGGAGCTTTCCGTGGTGTATTCGCCGGGCATCGCAAAGTCGGGGTTGGAAAGCGACACGCGTACGAAGCGGGCGTCGAGGTTGAGCTCGAGGTAGTGGGTGAGGCCCGTTTCGCGGTCGGCGAAGGGATGCACCGAGGAAGCCGTTGCGGGCAGCTCCCAGTGGTAGAACTGGCGCAGGATGAGGTTGTAGGCCAGCTTGTGCATGGCGCGGGTGATATTCTGCTGGTCGCCGTGCTCCGCGATGCAGTTCGTGTTGGCTTCCAGGAAGCGGTCGCGAAAGGTATCGGAGGCGTAGATCGTTTCGTGGCTGAAGGGAATGGCCACGGCATACATGTCGCCGGTGGCCGAGGTGCCGGGCGGGAAGATGGTGGAGAGCAGTGTTTCCACGAGCTCGGCGTGCGGCTGCAGCGGCTTCGCATCGCGGTGCGGCTCCAGGAGTTCGGGGCGCAGGTCGAGGTCGCGCAGGAGCGGGGCATAAAGTGCCGCGGCCCCGCGCTTACCCTCGCCGATGGTGCTGCGGAGGGCGTCGGCGAGTGGCTTCAGGGAAAGACGGCTGTCAATGCCGGTGGGCGTATTGGTGGTAAGCATACACGTGTGGGGAAGTGGTAGCTCTACCGCAAGTGTCACGCCAAAAAAGAGTGTGCTGGTGGGGAAGCGTGCTGGTGTGCAAAAAGCCGATTCGATACCAGCAAATTGGGGCCACCCCCGGGCAGTTTCTTTATTCAGCCCATTAGCACACCAGCAAACTAGCACACTTGCTTCGACACAACCTTCTGGAAATACGGGCAAACCGGCCGGAGGCCGCACTCGCCGCATTTTGGTTTGCGGGCCACGCATACGTAGCGGCCGTGGAGGATGAGCCAGTGGTGGAATTTGTAGACGAGGTCGCGCGGCACCCACTTGATGAGCTGCTTTTCGGTTTCGAGCGGGGTCTTGGCGCGCACGGTGAGGCCGAGGCGCGCCGACACACGGAATACGTGGGTATCCACAGCCATATTGGGTTGGTTATCGACCACCGAAGTGATGACGTTGGCGGTTTTGCGGCCGACGCCCGGGAGCTTTACCAGCTCGTCCACGGTCATCGGGATCTCGCCGCCGAAGTTCTCCTGCACCATTTTGGCCATACCCAGCAGGTGACGGGTCTTGTTGCCGGGAAAGGAGATCGATTTTACGAGGTCGAAAACATCGTCGTATTGGGCGGCGGCAAGCGACGGGATGTCGGGGTAGCGCTCGAAAAGCGCGGGCGTATGCATGTTCACCCGCTTGTCGGTGCACTGTGCCGACAGGATGACGGCTACCAGCAGCTGGTAGGTATTATCGTAAAGGAGCTCGGTTTCGGGGTCGGGCATGGCCTCCTCGAAATAGGCGATGACATGTTCGAAGCGTTGCTTGCGGGTCATGGATAGAATTGAAAGGCCCCGATCGCTTTGGTCGGGGCTTCAAAATTAGGTGGTTGTCACCTCCGGCAGGACCGATCTTCATAGGTGAGAACGGCCGGGTGCCTGCAGGTAAGTTTTCGTCCTTCAGGCGTTTTGAGCCGAGGTGGCGGCAGCGTATTTCAGGATATTCAGCACCACTTCGGTACGGGGGCTTTCCATAGCGCCATTGAGGCGTTCCTGTGCGGATTTTAAAACGGCCAGCTTTTCCCGAAGGGACCAGTCCCGCGACAGTTCCGATTCCAGCGAGCGGGCGTCTTCAACATTCATTTCGTGGTACAAGAAGCGTAGCAGGTCCTCCGGTGTATAATTGTACATAAGCCGAATTTGGATTCGTTAGTTGTGGACGGTGGTTTTTTAGGTCGTTCAGGGTAATAAACGCTCTTTAAACACGCTTATTGTGCGGAAGGTTCACTGTTTTTGGCGCCGGGTACGAGGAACAGGTCTTCGTTTTCGCGCTTCATGCCGTAGCGCTCGCGGGCAAAGCGCTCGATGGTGGCGGGGTCGTTGCGGAGGTTGTCGGCAAACTTGCGCTCCTGGTCGATCTGCTGCTGGTAATGCTTCTTGGAAGCCTGCAGCGCCCGGAGCTCCGCCCGGCGCTCCCGCTGGATGAAAAAGTCGTTGCGGTCGAAAAACAGCAACCATACCAGGAAGCCGACACCGGCAATAAAGAATTTATTGCGGAGGAAGGGCGGTATGCGGCGGATGGCTTTCATGTAATTCTTTACTGTAATACGAAGGTAGGGAAAGTTTGCTAGTGTGCTGGTGGGTTGCTGTGCTGGTAGACGCTGGCATTAGCAAACTAGCACACTGCCGAACTAGCACACTAGCACATTGACAAAAGCTTCCCCTTTGTCTCCGGCCATTCATCATCAATGATACTGAACACCACGGTGTGCCGGATGCTGCCGTCGGCATGGAGCCCGTGCTTGCGCAGCACCGCTTCCTGAATGCCGCCGATCTTTTTCACGGCTTTCTGCGAGCGCTCGTTCTGGTGGGCCACCTCGAACTCCACGCGCTGGTAGCCGAGGGTTTCGAAGGCATACTGCAGCAGCAGGAGCTTGCATTCCTTGTTGTGCACGTGGCCCCAGTATTCCGGCACATACCAGGTGTAGCCGATAGCAAGGCGCTTCATCGAAGGCTCGATGCGGTAGTAACGCGTCATGCCCATGATGTTTCCGGTCTGCGCGTCACGCATCACAAAGGACACCTGCATCCCGGTGTTGCGCGGGTCGAAGGCCGTGGCGATGTACTTATCAAACTGTTCATCGTAGCTGTCGTTGACAAGGAGCGTCTTCGTGTACTCCCAGATGCGCGGGTTGCGGGCGAGGGCGCGCAGCTCCGGAACGTGGTGCTCTTCGAGCAATTCAAGACGCACGTGCCTGCCTTGCAGTCTGCTGAGGTCAATGGGGATCATAGTGCAAAGCTAACCCGCGTGGAAAGGAGAGAAGGAACACAGATGACGCGGATTTATTAAGATCAGTTATGATTTTTAGCGGCAGGTCTGCGCAAATCATAGCCATCCGAACAGGTCTGCGTTCTTTCTCTAAAGAAAAAGCCCCGGCGATTGGCCAGGGCTTCCTGTTGAAATCGATTAATCACTTTCCAAACTTCAGGCTCTTGCCTGGGTACAGCGCCGAGCTGCCCAGCAGTTCCTCGATGCGGATCAGCTGGTTGTACTTGGCCATACGGTCGGTGCGGGAAGCCGAGCCGGTCTTGATCTGGCCGCAGTTGAGGGCCACGGCGAGGTCGGCGATGGTGGTGTCTTCGGTTTCGCCCGAGCGGTGGCTCATGATGGTGTTGTAACCCGCGTGCTGCGCCATGGTTACGGCGTTGATGGTTTCGGTGATGGTGCCGATCTGGTTCACCTTCACCAGCAGGCCGTTGGCGGTGCCGGTTTCGATGCCCTGCGCGAGGCGCTTAACGTTGGTAACAAAAAGGTCGTCGCCCACAAGCTGCACCCGCTTGCCTACGGTCTCGGTGAGGTTCTTCCAGCCTTCCCAATCGTCTTCGGCCATGCCGTCTTCGATGGAGCAGATCGGGTACTGGTTCACCCAGTTTTCCCAATACTTCACCAGCTCGTCGGAAGAAAGGGTCTTGCCGTCGCTCTTATGGAAAACGTACTTGCCGTTCTTATACAGTTCGCTGTTGGCTGCGTCCATGGCGATCATGATCTGCGAGCCGGTTTTGTAGCCGGCCGCTTCGATTGCCGTCAGCACGGTTTCGATGGCTTCTTCGTTGGAGCCGATATTGGGTGCGAAGCCGCCTTCGTCGCCCACGTTGGTGGAGTAGCCTTTTTTCTTGAGCACCGACTTCAGCGCGTGGAAGATCTCCACGCCCCAGCGGAGGCCTTCGGAGAACGTGGTGGCGCCCACGGGCATCACCATGAATTCCTGGAAGTCGATCTTGTTGTCGGCATGCGCGCCGCCGTTGAGGATATTCATCATCGGCACGGGCAGCGTTTTGGCGTTGGTGCCGCCGATATAGCGGTAGAGGGGCAGCGAAGCCTCGTCGGCAGCGGCCTTGGCCACGGCCATCGACACGGCCAGCATGGCATTGGCGCCCAGCTTGCCTTTGTTCTCGGTGCCATCGAGCTCGATCAGCGCGGCGTCGATGCCGGTCTGGTCGCTTACATCATAGCCCAGCAGCTCGGGGGCGATGGTCTTATTCACATTCTCCACGGCTTTCAGCACGCCTTTGCCTACATACACGCTCTTGTCGTCGTCGCGCAGCTCCACGGCCTCGTGCACACCGGTAGAGGCACCGCTTGGCACGGCCGCGCGTCCCAGCGCACCTTCATCGGTGATAACATCCACTTCTACGGTCGGATTGCCGCGGCTGTCGAGGATCTGACGGGCGTAAACGCCGGCTATTGAACTCATGGGGATTGACTTTTTTGGTTGCCGCGAATTTAGGGCATTTTCATTTTGGGGTCGGGCCCCTGGTTGCGAAGCCGACAGCGCAGCTGTCATTGCGAGCGTAGCGAAGCAAACTCCGCATTTACGCAGGGTGCTCGTAGTCGCAAGGATGTTCTGCTTTGATGCTCCTTTGGGTTATCAACAGTCTTCAGGTCGGGGAGGTTGCTTCGCTACGCTCGCAATGACGGGCTTTCGCCCGTCGCGCAAAGCGACACTTAACCATTACCGGCGTCAGCATTCACGATTGACGATTGACGATTCACGCGACTCACGCCGTCAGTCCCCGGAAGATCGTCTCCAGGCTCTCCGAACCGGTGCTCAGGCTTTCGATGTTAAGCCCCTGCTCCACCGACAGCTGCAGCAGCGCCTTGCGCACGGTCTCGGGGTCTTCGGTGCGGAGGTTCCAGGTGCGGGCGTCGATCTTTTCCACTTCCGCCACGGCCGGCAGGCGGCGTAGCCACTCGGGTTCCAGCGCTTCCTGGAACGACACGCGCACGGTATTCATGGTGTTGCGGCTGCGCAGGGCAGCGAGCGTGTCGTCGGCAACGATAGTGCCCTTGTTGATGATGATGACGCGGTCGCAGATCGCCTCTACTTCCTGCAGGATATGCGAGGAGAAAAGCACCAGCTTGTTTTTGCCCTGCTCCCTGATCACGTTGCGGATCTCGATGATCTGGTTGGGATCGAGGCCGGAAGTCGGCTCGTCGAGGATGAGCACTTCCGGGTCGTGGATGAGGGCGGCGGCCAGGCCCACGCGCTGCTTGTAGCCTTTGGAAAGCTGGCCCACGCGCTTGTGCGCTTCGGGGGTAAGACCGGTGAGCGCAATCACTTCTTCCACCCGCTCCTTCTTACGGGCGATGCCGTGCACGTCGGCCATGAAGCCAAGGTATTCGCGCACATAGAGATCGTAATAAAGCGCGTTGGACTCCGGCAGGTAGCCGATCTTTTTCTTGGCCGCGAGCGCGTCCTTGCGCACATCGATCCCGCTCACGAGCGCCGTGCCCGCATCGGGCTCGAGGTAGCCCGTGATCATTTTCATCGTGGTGCTCTTGCCGGCGCCGTTGGGTCCGAGGAAACCCACGATCTGCCCGGGCTGCACGGAAAAAGAAATGCCGTCCACGGCTTTCTGCGCGCCATAATGCTTGCGGAGTGCTTTGACTTCGATCGACATAAGGGATTAAAGGTAAAGAAGGTTCTTAACCGCGAAGAAAAGAAGGTGCAAAGCGTTTCGCTAAGGATTACATAAAAAAAGCTCCCGCGCAAAAGCGGGAGCCTTGATATAGTCGGGCGCTGATCCAAAAATCAGGGATCCGAGATCAGAGATTTTCGTACTCGTACAACGGGTCAATGTGGGTGCCGGCAGGCATCTCGAACACGGGTTTGATGAGGCCGTCGCTGAGGCCGTACACCCAGCCGTGCAGGTGCGGGCGCTGTTCGTTCTTCCAGGCGCGCTGGATGATGGTGGTCTTGGCGAGGTTCATCACCTGCTCGCGCACGTTGAGCTCCACGAGGCGGTCTACACGCGCGTCTTCATCGGTGATGCCGTTGAGCTCGTCGCGGTGCACCCGCATCACGTCCTTGATGTTGCGGAGCCACATGTTGAGCACCGGCTTGAAGTCGGTCTGTGTGCTTGCGGCTTTCACGCCGCCGCAGCCATAGTGGCCGCAAACGATCACGTGCTTCACCTTGAGGTGCGTCACGGCATAATCCAGAACGGCCAGCAGGTTCACGTCGGTGTTCACTACGAGGTTGGCTACGTTGCGGTGCACGAAGATCTCACCGGGCTGGGTGCCCGTGATCTCATTGGCCGGCACGCGGCTGTCGCTGCAGCCGATCCAGAGGAACTCGGGTGCCTGAAGTTTTGCGAGGCGCTGGAAATATTCAGGATTGTCGGTTACGCGTTCCTGGGCCCAGGCTTTGTTTTCCAATAACAGTTTCTGATACGATTCCATATACAAATATTAAATGAGGTTGGGTTAAAATGAATGTTTTTTATGACTAAACCGTAGTTCCGGCCAGTTGCGCCTCGCGCTGCTCGGCAAAGCGGGCGAGGCTGCCGGTACGCTCCAGCGAGCCTTTTACTTCCACGCGGATATTCTTGAGATGGGCATGCTTGGTAAAGTCCTCGATCACCTCCAGCACATCGCGGTCGATGAAGTCGGCACGGCTCGCATCGATGAGTACATAGCCGTTCCCGGGTACCTGCTCCAGGCGGTTCTTGATGATCGCTTTATTGAGAAAGCTCACATCCTTGCGCAGGCGGAAGAGGTAGCGGTTCGTATCCGAAACCACCATCACCGACGTACGGAAGTTGCTGCGGAGCACATAGAAGAGGCCAACCACAATACCGATGATCACGCCCTTGAGCAGGTCGGTGGCCAGGATGGCCGCGATGGTGATCACAAAAGGCATGAACTGGTCCCAGCCTTTCTTATAGAACATCACGAAGAGCGAGGGCTTCGCCAGCTTGTAGCCGGTGAAGATGAGCACCGCGGCGAGGGCCGCCTTCGGGATGAGGTTGAGCAGGTTGGGGATGAAGGCCACGCAAAGCAGCAGCAGGGCGCCGTGCATGATGGCCGACTTCTTCGTCTGCGCGCCTGAGTTGACGTTCGCCGAGGAGCGTACGATCACCGAGGTCACCGGGAGGCCGCCGATAAGACCCGACACCAGGTTACCCACACCCTGCGCTTTCAGCTCGTGGTTCTTGTCGGTAACACGCTTGTAGGGGTCGAGGTCGTCGATGGCTTCGATGGACAGCAAGGTTTCGAGCGAGGCCACGATCGCGAGCGTGACGCCCGTGATCCAGACGTGGCTGTTGTTGAGCATCGACCAGTCGGGGCTTGTAAAGAAGCTGAGAAACTCGGTTGCCGATGACGCCTGCGGCAGCTTCACCATGTGCTGGGGATCCAGGGCACCGTTGCCGCCGATCGCCATGCTGATGCCGATACCGATCAGCACCACCAGCAGCGGCGCAGGCACGAGGCGCAGGAAGCCTTTCTGGTTGGCTACCAGCTTTTCCCAGATAAAGTGAAATGCAAGGCACACGGCGCCGATGATGAGGGCTACCCGGTTGATATGACCAAAGGCGTTGACGAAGTTGAAAAAGATATTTCCCTTCTTCGCCGGTGCCGGCACCGACTCGTCGGTTTCAAATTGCGAATCGTCACCAAGCAGGTGCGGAAACTGGTTGAGGATCAGGATGAGGCCGATGGCCGCCAGCATGCCCTTAATTACGGAGCTGGGGATATAGTCGCCGATGGCGCCTGCGCGGGCAAAGCCCAGCGCGATCTGCAGCGCGCCGCAGATGGCCACCGAAACCAGGAAGGCCGGGAACGAGCCGCCGGGCATGGCGATGATGGCCGCCGAAACGATGGCCGTAAGACCAGCCGCGGGTCCCGATACGCTCAGCTGCGACCTGCTGAGGGCACCGATGATTATACCGCCGACCATACCGGCGATGAGGCCGCTGAACAGGGGCGCTTTTGAGGCGAGGGCCACACCCAGGCACAGCGGCAGCGCAACGAGAAAGACGACTATAGACGAGGGGATGTCTGCCTTGAGCGAGGCAAACGGGTTTTTCTTAGAAGACATGAGAGGTCAGTTTATTAATGAGATTCGAAAATGAAAGCGAAGCGAATGGCGCCGGTAACCGGAATCGTCAATGAGAATCGTGAATAAGGCCGCGCCTTCCCTTTCATCCGGGCATGCCCGTAGCGTAATCGTGCCGGCGGCACGTTGATGAACGCTGACGGCGCAACGCGCCCGGCAATAAGGTGATGGCCTGCAGGCGCGTCGCCAAAGCCGGAGTGCTTCATGCGTGCTTGAAAGGGAAGTGCGCCCGTTGTTACGGCGCTTTGGCTGTCAATACCTGTGCTGGTGCTTACAAGGTGCAACGGCAGTACGCAATGGCGGTAAACAAGGACCGCACAGAGCGCATCATCCGATGGGTGTTCATTGCCGTATTACCGGCTTACCCATTCACGATTGACGATTCACGATTGACGTGATCATGCTTCCGGAGGGGGCGCAACGTATTCGGGGTGAAAAGCAACAGAGGCCTTCTGCTCGAAGTGGCCATACTCGTTGACCTGTTCAATCGAGGGATGCTCGAGGTGAAGGGGCTCGTGGAGAAACTCCTGGATGTTGCTGGTAGGGGAAGAGGATTCCGCCTTTTCTTCGGTGGTGTTGTTCATCAGACCACCGTCGTCGTCGGCATCGGCACCGTGGGTGCTGGCGAGACTTTGCTTTTCGGTTTTAACCTGTTGCTGGAAGCGGTAAACGTAGGGGATGCACACACTCAGCCACACCAGTGCCAGCATCAGCAGGAAGCTGCCGATTTTTTGAGCTGTTGTGAAGGATGATCCGTTTTGCCGCATCGGGGCAAAAGTATCGAATTGCAGGTTTTTTTCCGCGCGCGGAAAGCGGGAATCGCGGATACTTTGCGTTAATGTTTTCGAAAGGCAGCCTCGGGCTCAATGCTATTGCCGGTTATCGCTAGCGCTTGATCTGCACCGGCGTGCCGATGGGCACATACGAGTAGAGGTCCTGCACGTCCTCGTTCTTGAGCGCGATGCAGCCGTTGGTCCAGTTGCTGTAGCGGTCGATCATGTATTCGTCGTGCGGCCAGGTGCCGTGGATGCCCACGCCGGCGCCGGGGGTAGCGTTCTTCGGGATCCTGCCCTGGCGCTTCAGCTCGTTGAAGCGGGCAATGGAGGCGGGCGTCGGGTAGTCGAGACCCATATACCGGCTCCACTTTTCGTGCTTGCGCTTGTTGACGATCCGGAAGGAGCCTTCCGGCGTGCAGCGGTCGCCTTCCACGCACTTATCGGCGAGGCTGTTGTTGCCGAATACCACCGGGTAGGTGGCATACCAGCCCTGCACATCATAAACCTGCATCTCGTAATCGGACTTGTCGATCACGATGCGGATGGGCTGGATGGGCATGGATGAACCGGAGGCGGTGACGGCGCCTGTATGGGGGATGAAGGTGGCGCCGGCCGTGGCCTTGCGCTGGGCCGACAGCGGCAGCAACGCGGCTGTCAGCAGAACGGTGCGGAATAGGGTGCTTTTCATGGCGTCACAAACGGTTTGGAGTCAAATGTATAACGAATGACGCGGCTCTTTCGTACGCGGACGTTATGTTTTCGCCAAAAGCAAAATCCGTGCAAAAAAATCTTTAAATCGCGGATCTCGGATCTTCGATCTTCCTCCGGACGCAAAAAAGGTTCGCTTTGCGAACCTTTCTAAATCAGACATCCGACATCGGAGATCGAAAAATTTCTCTACCAGTGGCTGAGGCGGATGCCGACATTGTAGGGGCGCTGGTCGAGGCCCTTGCTCCACATGCTGTTGAAGGCGCTGGAGCCGTAGAGGCGGATGGGGCCGAGCTGCACTTCGGCGATGGCCGAGATCTTCCAGGGATCGAGGTCGAAGTCGCCGTGCGTCTTGTGCACCTTGCCGTCTTCCTTGATCTTCTGGCGCGCGGAGTAGAGGTAGCCGGCGCTTACACCGACGCTGAAGCCGAAGCCGTGCTTGCGCGAAGGCGTCAGGTCGAAGTTGAGCATGATGGGCACCGTGAGGTAATCGGCAGCCAGCTTGTTCTTATCCACTTCCGACCAGGAGGAGTCATCGATGATCCTTGTCGGGTTCTTGAGGAAGTGCACGCGCTCGTTGTCGAAGCGGTAGTTGTTCAGCTCCAGGCCGATACCGTATTTCAGGTTAACGACGTGCTTCACGAGGTTCAGCTTCTGCATGAGGATCCAGATGTTGACGTTGACCGACTTGCCCGTGCGGAGCTTGAAGCGGTCGGCGTCGGCGCCCGGCGCAAAGGCCTGCACATCGGAAGCGGCGTAGCTCGTATGATCGTCGAAGTTGGAGAAGCCGAGGTCGAGGATGGCCCAGTTGGTGCTCAGGTTGGAATTATGGCGGCGGCTGTTACCGAAAGTGATCGAGTGGGTGCGCGGGTGGTCGGCCTTCCCGTCGCGGATGATCACCATGCCGCCGATGCGGATGGTGTCGGGGCGGCCAGTTGTGTCAACGGTGGGGCGGGCGGAAACAGTGGTGTCTTGTCCAAAGGAGCACAGGGCGATCCCTGTCGCCAGGGTAGCGAGTAGCGTTCTTTTCATGGTTCTTGCTTTGCGGTTATTTTAAATTGATGGCCACGGCGCCGACAACCAGCTGGTCGTCTTCATTGGTGGCGCGGATGCCGGTGCGCTTTTCAACGAAGCGGGCTGCTTTGCGGAGAAGACCCCGTACGGAAGCCTGGGGCTTTTCGGTTTGCAGCACCGCCGTGGTCGCTTCCGGCGGCGTGGCCTTTGATGAAGTGTACGCGAGGGTCACTTCGTTTGTTACAGGCAGATCGCCAATATTTTGTGAAGGACGGATTCTGGTTTCAAGAGCGTCGATGCGTTCGTTGCGCGGCAGGTCGTTGCTGGCAATAAGGCCGTCGTTGGCAGGTACACGGTCACGCACATCCGGCACCAGGCGCTGTACAGCCGGCGTTACCGCACCGGCGGGCTGCGCTGCTGTCACCTTCTTCTTTGGCTCAGCTACAGCAAGCTGGCCGCTGCGCGCATCGTTCTTACCAGTATTTATACGGTCGGATGAATTGGTTTTGACTTCCTTGTTATTCGTTGTGGAACCCGTAGCGGCAGTGACTGATTCAGCCGGAACGGTTTGCGGGTGCCCGGCATTTCGGTTGCCGGTTACCGCTACAACGCCTTTCCCGCTTTCAGGTCCGATAGTGCTGCGGCCCTTCAGCCACAGCGCCGCGCCGGTGCCAAACAGCAGCACCGCGGCGGCCACGCGCCACCAGATAAGGGGGCGGCGCTCTTTTTCGCGGCGGTACAGGGATTGTTTATCGGGAAATTCGATGGTATCTGCAGGATCGAGTTTCACGGCCATCAGGAGGGCCGCTTCTGCGCGGAGGGCTGCGTCTTCCTCGAGGCGTGCTTCCAGGGCGCGGGCGGCGGGCGCGTCGAGCTCGCCGTCGATATAGTGCAGGAGGTCTTCTTCGCTCGCGGCGCGGCGCATGCTCTCCGCCATCAGGGCCGACGTGTCGCCGAAGGTTACCGGCGCTCCGTCGAGCCGCGTTTCCAGCAGCAGCTCCAGCTCCTCGCGCAGGTCGGGATGCAGCAGGGTGAAGGCATCTACGGCGTCCATCGCGGCGGGTGAGAGCTCACCGTCGGTATAGAGGAGAAAGTATTCCTCGTAATTGGCGCGGGTGATATGGATATCCGGATTAAATGACATTTTCCACTTTTACCAGGTACTGCTTTAATTGAAGCCGGGCGCGGTGCAGGTATACCTTCACCTGGCTGCTGTTCAGGCCCATGATCTGGCCAATCTCCTCGTAGGAATACCCCTCGTAGTCTTTCAGCATCACCAGCGAGCGCTGGGTTTCGCTGAGGCGGGCCAAAGCTTCTTCCAGCACGGCCTTCGCGTTGTGAACGGGCTTGTGCACCACGCGGTCGTCGGGGTTGAATTCTTCCTTGAGGTAGATCCGCTTCACCTTGCGCAGGTGATCGATCATGCAGTTGTAGGCAACGGTGAAGAGAAAGGATTTGCTTTTGGCGGCCTCCACTTCGGCGCGGCTGCGCCATAGCTTTTCAAAGGCGGTCTGCACCACGTCGCGCGCATCCTCTTCATGTCGCAGGTTCTTGACAATAAAGCGGAATACCGCGTCGGCATGCAGGGTAACACATTCGTTATAATCTCTTTCCGTCATAAAACAGTCGAACAGCGGTTGCCTGTAGAACGGGGCAGCCGCCACAAAGTTACAGGCGCGGTGAAAAAAAATCCGGCAAACGGCAACCCGGCCCTGCTGCAGCCTAAAGCCCCGTTCCGGCCGCTACCTGGCGGGTCAGCGATTCCCACACGAGCTCTGCGCCCGCGGCGGGCGCTTTGCAGGCGGAAACAGAACCAACCGGGCGTGCCGGCACCGCCCAGGCGGCAGCCAGCACCAGGAGGAGAACGATCAGGGGAAGCCGCAGTGCCTTCGGTACCATGGTTTTGTTTTGGAATAGGACGAAGCTCGGTGCCGCGGGGTTACAAAAGCCGGCGAAAAAGTGCCAAATGAGCTTTTCGGTACATGAGCTGCGGTGTTTTTAGTCAACCTAGTCTTCGCGGCGCTTCAGGTCGCGCAGCAGGCTCATCGCAAGCCATGCCAGCAGACCGATACCGGCGGTCAGGGCGATCCAGATCCATATGCGGCTGCTTTTTTTGCCCGCCCCGGCCCCGGGCTGCGCGAGGCGCTCGATGCGGTAGCCGAGCTCCGGCGGGCTTACCGGGATGCGGTCGCGGAACGCCGCCAGGTCGTAGTTGACGGGCCGCGCCTCCGGGTCGCCGGCATAGAGATAATACGACTGGCCTTTTTCCAGGTGCGCCACCACGTAGTAGCGGCGTTGCGCGCCGTCGATGCTGTCTACCTGCAGCGGTGGGTTGGCGCCGTTTTCAACAGACAACTCGAGCAATTCGTCTTTCACGGGCGGCAGCAGCAGCTCCGTTTGCCCGGTGGCCAGCACCTGCGTGGCGATGGGCTCCCAGCGGTTGGCGCGCAGGGCCGACACGGTGACGTTGCGGGCAAAATAGAGCGGCTTACGTACGGCAATGGTGAGGCGCTCCACGAGCATGCCCTTCGGATTGTAGATACGCACGAGGCTGCGGCCGGGGCTGTCGGCCTGGCTGAAGTTGTAGCGTTGCCGCACATCCCAGGCCGCGGGTGCGGTGCCGCCGGAGATGCGTCCCGCCACTACGGGCAGCAGGGGCGCCGTTTTGCCATTGGTGATCTCAAGGCGGAGGTAGCGGTAGCGGCTGAAAGGGAAGCGGAAGTCCTGGACCGCCACACCCCGCTGGTCGCGCACTTCAGGCTTCAGCCCGATATAGTCTTCGATGCTGTACCAGCGCTGCCGGTCGTTGCTCCCCGACAGGGCTGCCGGTCGCTGGGCCGCCGTGGCGGCAAACTGCATAAAGAAGCTTTCAGTGCCGTTTTCGGGAACGGAAAGCTCAATGGCGGTGCGCGCCGAGTCGTTGCGTACCAACAGCAACGGGTAGTTGATAAAGGAAAAAGACGAGAAGCTGGTGAGCGTATCGGGGAGGTAAGGCACCGGCGTGCCGGCGCTGTCGCGCAGCTGCAGGTCGGAGCGGTCGGCGCGGGCCCACGACGACAGCTCGGGGCTGACGAAGATGCGGTAGAAGCCGTCGGCGCCCACGGGGTCGAGTACGGCCCGCACGCGCGGCTGCGCCAGGGCCCATAGCGGCAGTAGGGCGAGCAGCAACAGGCATTTACGCAGGCCGGTCATCGATGAGGATCTTTTTGAGTTTCTGGTACATAAACGAAACGGTGAGCAGCAGGGCGCCCAGCAGGATAAAGGCCGCGATCTTGCCGCCTTCCGACACATGCAGCAGGTCGTAGAAGAACAGCTTGAGCAGGGCCAGCGTGAAGAGGCTGAGCGAGATCAGCCGCAAGGTACGGGCCCGGTGGCGCATCCCGAGCCACATGAGCGCAAAAGAACAAAGTCCCCAGAGAATGGTCAGCGCGGCGCGGGTGTATTGGGCCTCCCGGGCCGTGCGGCCGCTCTCGCCGCCGGCAAGGGCATAATAGTGAGCGGCGTCGAAGCTGAGGTAAAGCACCGCGGCGGCGGCGAGGCTCCAGGCCAGCGGTCCGCGGTAGGGGGCCAGCGCCCAGTGGCGGGCGGCAGCGCGGGCGGCGCGGTACAGCAGCGCCACGTACAGCGCAGTGGCCGCCACCTGGGCCACGATGTGGACGGGTGATACGGTCCCCGACGAAATGCGGCGGTGCAGCACCGTCATCGCTTCCTGGCTGGCAAAGAAATAAATAAGGGCGCCTGCCAGCAGTACCAGTTGCGCCACGGCGATACGGCCGTCGCGCTTTTGCAGCAGCAGTCCCGTGGCCAGGGCAAGGCCGGCGGTGACGATGCGGTGGTATACATTCGGCAGGGCTACGTCGGCCTCCCTGTAGAAATACAGGTTGACGGCCGTCAGCAGCGTGCCGTAGAGCAGCAGCCAGGCGATCGTTCCGGTGATCCAGGTGAGCAGCCGGAAGCGCGCGTTGAGCGCCACACCCGGCACCTCCTGGCGCCGCAGCAGCGCCCGGTAGGCCGCGAAGGCGGCGATGGCCACAATATTGGTGGCGGCGCCTGCCACCGTGTTGAAGAGCACCGTAAGCCCGCCGTCGGTGGTGCCGGTGAGCGACCAGTCGATCACCAGGCTGCCCAGCGCCAGCGCCATCAGCAGGTAGGAGCCGAGCTTGAACAGCCGGATGCCCGAGCGTTCAAACAGCCAGTAGAGCAGCACGAATTCGGCACTCCAGAAGAGCGTGATGGCATGTCCCTCCAGTTGCACCGGCACCGCTAGCGTGGCGAAGGTGAGCGTAAGACCGATCAGCAGGTAGAGCAGGTTGCGGTCGGTGCCGGGGCGGCGGAAGCAATAGAGGGCCAGCGCCAGGTTGACAGCACCGGCGCCGATGGTGAACAGGCCGGCCCAGCGGCCGCCGTCCACATATTGAAGCAGCAGCATGCCGGCGCCGTAATAGGCGGCAGTGATCAGCAGCAGCAACAGCAGGTCGAAGGGACGGAAGGGCCGCCCGAAGCGCACGGGGAAGGCCATATTGGCCGCCAGGAACAAAGCGTACAGCAGGGTAATGAGTGCCAGCGCCAGCCCATGATTCACCCCCGCCGACCCGAGGCTGTTCCACAGCCAGCCGGCCACGAGCAGCAGGGTGGCGCCGAGGGCGATGGCATTGAGCGCGGGCCAGCGGCGGAAGAAAGCCAGCGCCAGGATGCCCGCGTTGAGCACGGCGAGGTAGGAAAGCAGCACCACGTAGTTGCCCGCGCCATTGCTCACCAGCAGCGGCGTGGCAAAGCCGCCGACGGTGGCGATCACCGCAAGGGCCAGCGAATCGTAGAGCAGGGCCAGCAGCACCGCAAACAGGGTGATGGCCACCAGCAGCCCGAAGGAGATGGCCTGCGAAAACAGGTGGTATTGATGATAGGCAAAGCTGATGGTCGTGTAGAAAATGGCGATGCCCCCGCCCGCCAGCACCGACGAGAAGGCGCGGTAAGAGCGGCGCAGGTAGTGCGCCAGGCCGGTGAGCGCGGCGCCGCACGCAAAGCCGATGGCCACACGCCCGGTTTCGCCGATCCAGTTCTGGTCGATGGCATATTTAACGAAGAAGGCGATGCCCAGCACCAGGATGGCGATGCCGATCTTGTTCACCAGGTTCTCACCGATGAAGGCTTCCAGGTCGGGATGATCCCGCAGGAAGCGCTCGCGGAAGGAGAGCGCAGGTGTTGCCGCGACGGGCTCGGGCACTTCGGAGGCAGCCGGCGTTACCGGCTCCGGTGGTCGTACCGGCGCTTGTGGAGGCAGGGCCGCAACCGGTGGCGGCACCACGGGGCGTGGCTTTTCAACGGGTGGCGGTGCTGGCTGCTGGCCGCGCCGCAGCTCGTGCACCTCCTCGGTGAGGCGGCGGGTTTGCTCCAGGAGGCGGTGCAGCAGTTCTTCGTTCCGGGTATTGCTGTTGCCACGGGCAAGCAGCGCGATCAGGAAAATTATGATGACGACAAGCGCGAAAAATTCCATGTGCAGTCAGTGTTGGTATGCACCACATAATTAAGATGCTTTGCGCAAACGGGCAAGGGTGGGCTGTTTGGAAAACGTGAAAGTGGCGCGGTTGCTGTTTTTACCGGAGGCGACAACGGGTATGGTCACCCGTTTCGTATCTTGAATCAATTAAACGCATCGCCATGAGCACCGCCGCGCAACTGGGCGCCCACCTGCGCCAGGTTTTTTCGGGAGGCAACTGGACCTCGGTAAACGTCCGGCAAACGCTGGGCGACATTTCGCTCGAAGAGGCTGTGCGAAAGCAGGGCAGTTTGAATACGATCGCGGCGCTGACTTTTCATATTCATTATTACGTGGCGGCCGTCCTGGATGTGCTGGAAGGCGGACCGCTGAATGCGCAGGACAAGTATAGTTTCGATGTGCCTCATCTCCTCCGGGCAGCCGAGTGGGAAACCCTGCGGGAGCGGGCCTTTACAGATGCGGAACGGCTCGCGGCGCTGATTGAAACCTTTCCCGATGAGCGACTCAGCGACGACTTCACCGATCCGAAATATGGAAGCTACCACCGCAACTTTCTCGGCCTCATCGAGCACACGCACTACCACCTCGGGCAGATTGCGCTGCTAAAAAAGCTCCACCGCGGGGCCTGAGGCGGCAATGTGCTACCTTGCGCCCCCGGTATACCGGTAAATCATCTTTCAAACAACACTATGCTTCCTGACAACAACGTCGCCGACGAGCAATACAACCAGTTTATCGAGCAGGTAATCGCCAACAGGTCCGTGTGGGCACTTCGCTCTGCGGAAGGCTATGCCGTGTCGCCGTCGAACGATTACGATGACGCTGAAGTGATCCCCTTCTGGTCGGATGCCGCCACCGCGGAGTCGCTGGCCAACGACGAGTGGTCCGACTATAAAGCCGAACAGATCGCCCTCGGTGAGTTCCTCGAAACCTGGATGCTGGGTATGCAGCAGGAAGGCATGCTCGTTGGCACCAACTGGGACGCGTCGCTCGAAGGCACCGAGCTGGAGCCGCTGGAGCTGGCCTATGCCCTCACCGGCCGCCTCCTCGAAACCGGCGCCACCGTGGAGCTTGAGAATTTCAGCCTTGCCGACTTCCACGAGCAGCTGCGCCAGGCGCTGGATTCGGACAACGATGAGGAAGAAGCGGACGAAGAAAAGGCCTGAGCGGGCCGACTTTCCTGTACCCATGGATACCAGCCTGAATAAATACATTGCCGAATCCGGCTTCTGCAGCCGCCGCGAGGCCGACGAATACATCGAGCAGGCCCGCGTGACCATCAACGGCGAGCTGGCCTGGAAGGGCACGCGCGTGAAGCCCGGCGACAAGGTGCTGGTGGACGGTGAGCCGCTTCCGAAAAAGAAAGCGCCGGTATACCTCATGCTGAACAAGCCCAAAGGGATCACCTGCACCACCGACCGGCAGGACAAGACCAATATCATCGACTTCGTCAACTACAAGCAGCGCATCTTTCCCATCGGCAGACTCGATAAGCTTTCGGAGGGACTGATCTTCCTCACCAACGACGGCGATATCGTCAATAAGATCCTGCGCTCGGGCAATAACCATGAGAAGGAGTATGTCGTCACCACCGACCATCCCTTCGACCTCGAGTTTGTGAAGAAGATGCGTGCCGGCGTCCGCATTCCCGACGGGATGACGAAGCCCTGCTTCGTAAAGCAGGAGGCGCCCAACCGCTTCCGCATCATTCTCACCCAGGGCATGAACCGGCAGATCCGCAAGATGTGCGAGGCGCTCGGCTACCGCGTTACCGCATTGAAGCGCACCCGCATCATGAATATTACCCTCGCCGGCCTCGCACCCGGCAAGTGGCGCCTCTTTACGCCTGCCGAACTGGCCGTCATCCAGGAGCTGGTAAAAGAAAGCAGCAAGACGGCGGACGGGGAGGGAATGGGAGAGTAGATCTTTTTATCTCCGATGTCGGATTTGCCTGACGGCGGTAGTTTTTTAACGCTAAGGATATTTTCAGGGAGGTGGACTTGGGTGTGGTCACGCTGCTGCTTTTGGAAGGGCAATCAGTCTTAAGGGTTGTAGTTGCGGAAGGTGCTAAGCGGGGCCGGGCGGCGGGCCGTCCGGTGTGCTCTTTTTGGTAAAGGCATCACTGCCCGATGCTGATTCTGCGCCTTTACGCGTTAATTATTGGAGGCCTGCCGGAGGCAGGCAAAGCTCCCGCATCTCACTGAGTTGAATTGTAGGACATTACCCGGCCTGTCAGAATGCCTCCGCAAAACTGTAATCGTAGCAAAAGCCTCCGTGCCCTCTGCGAATCGCTCCGTGTCCTCTGCGAGAAAAATTTCCACCATAAGTGACCAACCCGGTTCCACCAGGTCGCTTCCAACAAATCCGAGATCGGAGATCCGGGATCCAGAGATCTCAATCTCCCGTTTCATCCTTCCAAATTCCCCCTACGTGTAACGTTTTTCGTCCCGAACCCGGTAAAAAATAGGTTTGTGCCCGGATTACAACAAACCATATTCAACGACGATAAAACGGATGTTATGAGAAAGATTTTAGCCCTTCTTCTGTTGACCGCTACTGCCGGTGCTGTACAGGCCCAGACGGTCAGCGGCCGTGTGCAGGATGCCGACGGCAAACCCCTTCAGGGTGTTACGGTGAGCCTGCTGCGCGACTCCAGCGTGGTAAAGCTGGCCGTGTCTGACGCCAGCGGCGCCTACCAGTTCGGTGGCATTTCGGCCGGCCGCTACCGCGTCAGCGCTTCCTCCGTAGGCTTCAGTCCCGCGCCCTCGGCACCTTTTGAAGCCGGCACCGGTACCACCGAGCTGCCGGTACTGGCCCTGCGCCGCGCCTCCGGTGAGCTCGCCGGCGTAACGGTGGCTGTGCGTAAGCCCATCGTGGAGGTAAAGGCCGACCGCACGGTGGTAAATGTCGAAGGCACCATCAACGCTACCGGCAACGACGCCCTGGAGCTGCTCCGCAAGAGCCCCGGCGTGCTGGTGGATAAAGACGAAAACCTCTCGGTAAGCGGCAAGACCGGCGTACAGGTGTACGTGGATGGCCGCCCGACGCCGCTCAGCGGCGCCGACCTCGCCGCCTACCTGCGCACGATGCAGTCGACCCAGATCGAGGCGATCGAGATCATCTCCAACCCCGGCGCCAAATACGAAGCCGCCGGCAATGCGGGCATCATCAATATCCGCCTCAAAAAGAACAAGAACTACGGCGCCAACGGCTCGCTCACCGCAGGTTACAACGTGGGCCACTACTCGAAGTACAATGCCGGCGCCTCGCTCAACTACCGCAACAACAAGGTAAACCTGTACGGCAACTATAACTTCAATTATGGCCGCATGTACAACACGATGGACCTGCACCGCGACGTGCGCGACTCCATCTTCGACCAGAAAGGCCGCAACGTTTTCACCAACAACAGCCATGGCTTCAAAGCCGGCGCCGACTACACCATCAATAAGCGCCATTCGGTAGGCGTGCTGGTAAACGGCAACCTGGCAGCGCCCCAAATTGCGATGGAAAGCCGTACGCCCATCATCAGCAAAGCAACCGGTGTCACCGATCGCATCCTTACTGCGCAGAGCAACAGCGAAGTGCGCCGCAACAACATCAATGCGAACGCCAACTACAACTACAACGGCACGAAAGGACAGAGCCTGGTACTGAACGCCGACTACGGCTGGTATGACAACAACACCGACCAGCGCCAGCCCAATGTCTACTGGACACCCGATGGCAGCAAGCTGAGCTCGGCCGAATACCGCTTCATTACGCCGACACGTATCGACATCGCCTCGCTGAAAGCCGACTGGGAGCAGAACTTCGCAAAAGGCAAACTGGGCTTCGGTGGCAAAACCGCTTATACCAGCACCGACAACGACTTCCGCCGCTTCAATGTAAACGGGCCCGTTGAGAACTACGACCGCGACCTCAGCAACCGCTTCCGCTACGACGAGCAGATCCACGCCGGCTATGTGAACTACAACCGCCAACTGAAAGGCCTCATGATCCAGGGCGGCCTGCGCGTGGAGCATACGGTAAGCAAGGGTACATCGAACGGTGAGAAGAACGAGAGCGGCACCTACCGCGCCGTTGAGGCCGGCTTCCAGCGCGACTACACCGACTTCTTCCCGAGCGCGGCCATCTCCTTCAACAAGAATCCGATGAAGGTGTGGAGCATCAACTACAGCCGCCGCATCGACCGCCCGGCCTACCAGGACCTGAACCCCTTCGAGTTCCGCCTCGACGAATACACCTACTCGAAAGGCAACACCAACCTGCGCCCGCAATACACCAACAGCATCGGCATCAGCCATTCGTATAAATACAAGTTCAATGCGTCGCTCAACTGGAGCCACGTGCAGAATATGTTCGCCCAGCAGATCGATGTAGATGGCTCCAAATCCTTTATCACGAAGCAGAACCTGGCCACCCAGGATGTGATCGCGCTCAACGCCAGCTATCCCTTCATGTACAAGAGCTTTACGTCCTTCGTCAACGTAAGCACCAACTACTCGAAATACCACAGCCCCGGCGCCACGCCCGACCGCACCATCGATTTCGACGCTTTCGCCCTTACGGCATTTTCGCAGAACAGCCTGAAGTTTGGCAAGGATAAGACCTGGACCGGCGAGATGACAGCTTTCTACAATGCCCCGACTATTTACCAGGGCGCCTTCCAGGCCAGGGCCATGGGTGCCGTCGACTTCGGCCTGCAGAAAACGATCCTCCAGGGACAGGGCACGATCAAAGCCTCGGTAAGCGACGTCTTCCAGACCCTGCGCTTCTCGGGCTACACCCAGTTTGCCGGCCAGCGCACCGATGTGGCTGCCCGTTGGGAAAGCCGCCAGTTCAAGCTCAATGCCACCTGGCGCTTCGGCAACAAGCAGGTAAAAGCGGCGAAGCAACGCAATGTGGGCGCCGAAGACGAGCTGAAGCGCACCCAGGGCGGTGGCGGCGGCATCGGCATCGGCGGGTAATTACGTAAATCGTGAATGCTTGCGCCTATCGTAAAGAGCAGATGCCGAAGGCATCTGCTCTTTGTTGGCGCGCATCGCGGATTAACGATTCCCGACCCCATCTCAACTATAGAATTCCTAATTTCCCCTCTTATGAAAACCCCTCACCGGTTTCAGTTCTGGAAAGTTTTCTGGGTAGTACTGGCCTTTTGTATTTTTTTCATCCTGCTGGGAGCGCTGGCTATGTACATGTCTCCGGCGGCTGCCACCAAGGAGATCAACCTGCGCGATAAGCTGACCCTGCCCTTCCTGGTCTACCAGGTTGCCGGGTTTATTTTCCTCGTGTTTTACTACTATATCACCTTGAATGGCTTTTACAAGCGGTTCATCGAGCGCAAATCCTTTTTTAGTTATCTGCGCTATTGCCTCGCCATCACGGCGGTGCTGATCGTTTATTACTTCGCCTCCTACTATTGCTCGCCGGAGATCGCGGAAAAGAAGAAGTATACGGCGGGGATTCTTGTCTTTTCTCATACCCTTGCCACGATCTTTTACCTCGGTATCCCGCTGGTTTTTTCCTACCTCGTGTACCTGCGCGACGAGCGCAAGCAGCGGAAAATCCTGGAGGAGCAGAAGCTGCAGCTCGAGTTTGAGAAGTCGCAGGCCAACTACAACTTCCTGAAGGCGCAGATCAACCCGCACTTCCTGCACAACACGCTCAACTTCCTCTACGCAAAGGCGCTGCCCCTGTCGGAAGACCTGTCGGAAGGCATTCTTACGCTGAGTGACATCATGCGCTATGCGCTCAGCCAGGGCAATACCCGCGACGGCAAGGCCCCGCTGAAAGACGAGATCGAGCATGTGCAGAATGTGATCAAGATCAACCAGCTGCGCTACAACAACAAGCTGAATGTGCGCTTCGACGTGGAGGGCGCCGTAAACGGCGCGCAGATCATCCCCTTCGCGCTCATCACCATCGTGGAAAACGCGTTCAAGCACGGCGACTTCAAAAGCGTGGAGCACCCCATCACCATCCTGATCAAGATCGGGAAGGAAGGGATCTACTTCTCCTGCAGCAACCGCAAGAAAAGCGGTCCCAAGGAGCTGGGCAACGGCATCGGGCTCGAAAACATCCGGAAGCGCCTCGAGCTGGCCTACGGCGAAGCTTTTCGCTTTGAAGTGAAGGAAGATGCCGAGCTTTATACCACCGAACTAACCATTTACCAACTATGATCCGTTGCATGATCATCGACGATGAGCAGCATGCCATCGACATCCTGGAGCACTATGTAAAGCAGGCGCCCTACCTCGAGCTGGTGGGCACCAGCACGCACCCCATCGAGGCTTTGCAGGAAGTAGCCTCGGGCAAAGTAGACCTTGTTTTCCTCGACGTGCAGATGCCCGAGCTGTCGGGACTCGACTTCATCAAGGCGATCAACGGGAAGGCCCGCGTGATCCTTACAACCGCCTACCCCGAATTCGCCCTTGAGGGCTACGACCTCGACGTGGTGGACTACCTGCTGAAGCCCGTGCGCCTGCCGCGCTTCCTGCAGGCCGTGCAGAAGGCGATGAGCCTGATGCAGCCGGCTGCCGCGCCCGCCGATGACAAGGTGGACGACTACCTGTTTGTAAAAACGGAGTCGAAGGGGAAGCTCCTCAAGATCAACCTGTCGGACATCGACTTTATCGAGGGCATGAAAAACTACGTGGCCATTCACCGCGGCAACCAGAAGACCCTCGTTTATACCAGCATGAAGGAACTGGAAGAGCGGCTCCCGCAGAAGCGCTTTATGCGCGTGCACAAATCCTTCATCATCCCGCTGGCCCGCATCACCGGTATTGAAGGCAACCTCGTGCGCCTCCAGGGCGTGCAGGCAGAGATCCTGATCGGTGATAACTACAAGGCCGAACTCATGGAGCTGATCCGAAATAAAATGATTAAGTAATGTGCTGATTCGTTAACGTGCTGGTGTGCTGATACGAACGCCGCTCCACAGGAGCGGCGTTCGTATTTTAGTAGGTCAAAGTATTGCCTCATCAGCACATTCAGTGTTTGATGTGCTTCACCTTCGTCTTGCTGGGTTTTTCCTTCACCTTCACTTCTTTGTCGCCGGGCCGCGGATTCGTATTCATAGTGCTGTTTACAGTGCCGGATCCTGCATTGTTTGCATTGCCTGATGTGTTCATGTTTGCCGGCTGGTTCATGTTGGCCGGTTGGTTCATGTTTCGGTAGGCACCCATGGTATCCATATTGTTGCGGTTGCGCATGGCGCTGCTGTCCATGATGCCGGGCTGCGGCACCTGCCCGCTTATCGCGGCACGGGCGGTGTCTGGCGTAGAGCCGTCCCAGGAGGCCGGCATGCGCCTGTTGCTGGTGTCCGGTTTGTTCATGTCCTGCGCCTTGTGGTGCATGCCCATACTGTCGGGTCTCATTGCGGCGTTGTTGGATGTGCTGGTCTTGGTTTTCGTTTTCGTGTTTGTCGTCTTAGTTTTCGTTACCGGTTTGTGCTGTGCATTTACAGTGCCCGCCAGCAGGCAAAAACTGAATGCTGCTAAGATTAGTTTTTTCATGTGCCGTGTTTTTGCAAAGAGCCACAAAAACGCTGCCCATCCCGCGGGTGCCGGCAAAAAGAAGCCCCCGCTGGTACGGGGGCTGGTTTGGTCCTCTGGAAAAAATTCGGTGTGCGTGCATTATTGCCGGAAGAAGCGCTGCTGCAGGCGCAGGCCATCGCCGAGCACCACCGCGAAATATTGCCCGCGGGGCAGGCGGCTGACGTCGATGCTGCGGAAGGTGTTGCCCGGTGTTACCTGCAGGGCCTCGCTTTGCTGAATGCGGCCGTATGCGTCCACGATCTGCAGGCGGGCGCCGCCTTCGTAGCGGGTGGCAAGCGCGAGCGGAAGGCTGGTGCTTACGGTATTCGGGTAGAAGCTGAGCTTTTCTTCCAGCTCCTCGTCAAAGCGAACCATCAGTATCTTGCTGTACAGCGTGCGGCCGTTATTGATGTTGATCTGGAGGCGGTAATAAACGAGCTTGCCGTCGGCGGCTGCCTGGGCATCCACAAAGCGGTATTGGTGCCGGATAGCCAGCGTATCGTAGTTAGCGCTGATGGTGCCGATGGTTTCAAAGCGATGGCCATCGGTGCTTTGCTGGATATTGAAGTCGGTAATGGTGAGCTCCTGGATCGTTTCCCAGGTGATCACGGCGTTGTTTTTTTCATCGCGGCCGCTCAGGCTGAGAAAGCCATAGGAGCTTTGCTGGGTCTGGGCAAAGGCGCTGCTCCCAAGGACAAGCAGGCATAAAGTAAAAAACAGTGCGTTGAGGCGCATACGGATTACGTTTAAAGCAGGCTAAGAAATGCTTCACGGAAATTGGAGGCCTCAAGGAGATTGGGTACGGGCTCAGAGGATATCGGAGAGCAGCGCGGGTGCGCGGTTGGAGCAGCTAAGATAGATATTCTTTTGAAAAAAGGAAAACAGCGCAAGGCACCGCGGGCTTTCCGGCATGTTTTTTTCGACTTTTAAATTGAACGCTAAGGGATTAGCATCGAAAAAAAATGGTTATGAAACAGCGGGAACCGAAAGAAAACAAGGAACAGGGGCGCCAGCGCCCGGCGAATGAAACCCGTGGCAAGGGGCTGGATTTCTGGGATCGTGTCGCCCGCGACGTGGCCGGCGGCTACGGCGCACAGCGCACCCGGGGCGGGAGCGTCCTCAATGAAGATCAGCGGGCCGACGACGCCCGCCGCGGCGATGCCTGACCGGCACGCGCCAACCGATACAACAAAATGACCGATTTTTTTACCGGCCCTGCCGCCTGAAAGAATCGTTTCGCCTTTTTGGTCATACGGATGTGTTTTGTTATTTTAGTTTGGTCTTTCATCCTGGTAACGGGTATTCACAACCGAAGTCAACTGAAAGATGCTTGTAAAATCCAATAAACACAAAACCATGAACCTGCAAAAAAGCCGGCTGCAGCCGGATTTCGAATTCGGCTATTTTTCTGAAACGGAACCTGATGTCCGCCGCGAGCCCAACTACATCCTTCTTCTTTTACTGATCATCCTGGGACTTTTCGCCGTTGCGATGGCCGTGATCTTTATCTCCCACGGGCAGCTGCCCATCTTCGAGTGAGCAGCAACCCAACCGGCGCCGGCAACAAGGGAGCCGGCGCTGACCTACTTTTGCGCAAACCAAGCAAATGAAAAATATCATTACTGCCTCCCTTTTTGCCGCGGCCTGCTGTGCCGGCAGCACCGCTTCCGCACAGCTAAAGCCTTTCTCTTTCGGTCCATACGTGGAAGCCGCTTTTCCTTCCGGCGCTATGTCCGATGCGCAAAACACCGGCTATGGGCTGGGTCTTTCCTTAGATGTAAAGCTCCCGGTGAAATTCAACATCACCGGCTCCGCGGGCTTCATGCACTTCGGTGGTAAGGATTTCCCGGGTGTTGCCAATGCATCTTACCCTGCCGTGAACGTACTCCCCGTTCGCGTCGGTGCTAAATATCGCTTCTCGGGAATTTTTTACGGGGCTCTGGAAACAGGTGCCGTATTTGCGGTTGACAATAAAACAGCAAAGAAAACTTCCGGGATCCTCGCCCCGGCATTCGGCGTTCGCTTCGTGAATCTCGATTTCCGCGCAAAGTATGAAAGCTGGTTCAACGAGCGTTCTTTCTGGGGGCTTCAGGCTGCACTGCGGTTTTAAGGTGGGAGAAGGAAAAGAAGCGTTCTGAACCGCTAAGAAAAGAAGTTGAATAAGCGTTACGCTAAGGAATACAATTGGAAAGGTCCCGCCGCACGCGGGACCTTTTTATTTTGACTGCTGGTTTCCGGCACCCCGCTTCAAACCAACCCCAGAACCCCAGAACCATAAAACCCCAGAACCTTTCCTTCGCGTAACAACTTCTTTTCTTATTCTTTTTGCGGTTCCGAACCTTGTTTCCCTTCTATTACCTTTGCCCGCAAACCCTGACTATGAACGAGAAATTCGTGGAGCGCCTGCGTACTGAGATCGAAGAGATCAGGACCTCCGGATTATATAAGAACGAGCGCATCATCACTTCGCCCCAGGGGCCGGAAATCACGGTGAACGGGAAGCGGGTGCTGAATTTCTGCGCCAACAATTACCTCGGGCTTTCGTCGCATCCGAAGACGCTCGAGGCGGCGCACCGCTACCTCGATTCGCATGGTTACGGTATGAGCTCAGTGCGCTTTATTTGCGGCACCCAGGACATTCATAAGGAGCTTGAACAGAAGCTCGCCACATTCCTGGGCACCGAAGACACCATCCTCTACGTGGCCGCATTCGACGCCAACGGCGGCGTATTCGAGCCCCTTTTCAACGAGCAGGACGCGATCATCTCCGACTCGCTCAACCATGCTTCCATCATCGACGGCGTGCGCCTGTGCAAGGCACAGCGCTACCGTTACGAGAACAACAATATGGAAGAACTGGAGGCAAAGCTGAAAGAGGCCGCCGGCGCCCGCAGCCGCATCATCGTTACTGATGGCGTATTCTCGATGGACGGCACCATGGCCCAGCTCGATAAGATCTGCGACCTCGCTGATAAATACGACGCTATCGTCATGGTGGATGAAAGCCACGCCTCGGGCTTTATGGGCAAGACCGGCCGCGGCACCCACGAGCTCAAGGGCGTTATGGGCCGCATCGACCTCATCACCGGCACGCTCGGAAAGGCCCTGGGCGGCGCTTCCGGCGGTTTTACCTCGGGTCGCAAGGAAATCATTGAGCTCCTGCGCCAGCGCAGCCGTCCGTACCTGTTTTCCAACACGCTCGCACCATCCATCGTCGGTGCCTCCATCGCCGTGCTCGATCTGCTCAGCGAAACCACCGAGCTGCGCGACAAGCTGGAAAACAACACAAAGTATTTCCGCGAGAAGATGACCGCCGCCGGCTTCGACATCAAGCCCGGCGAGCATCCTATCGTGCCCATCATGCTGTACGATTCGGTGCTGGCCGCCAAATTCGCCGACGCGCTGCTTGCGGAAGGCGTGTATGTGATCGGCTTCTTTTTCCCGGTGGTGCCCAAAGGCCTCGCGCGCATCCGCGTGCAGCTCTCCGCCGGCCACGAACGCGAACATCTCGACCGCGCCATCGCCGCCTTTACCAAAGTGGGCAAAGACCTCGGCGTGCTCAAATAAAGAAGGTATCGATTGCTTGCCCTACAATACGAAACCCCGCGACAGCGGGGTTTCGTCGTATAAATCCTCAATAAATCACTTCTTTTTCCGGGCGATTGCCTTCTCGGCAGCTTCCACGATGTGCTCGGGTGTGAGGCCGTATTTCTTCAGGAGCTGGTCGGGCGTACCGCTTTCGCCGAAGGTGTCGTTGGTGCCTACATATTCGATCGGAATAGGGAAGTTCTTCGAGGCAACCTGCCCTACCGCGTCGCCGAGGCCGCCGATGATATTGTGTTCCTCGGCGGTAACGGCGCAGCCGGTTTTCCTGATGGAGTTGATGATGGCTTCCTCGTCCAGCGGCTTGATGGTGTGGATGTTGATCACCTCCACCGAGATGCCTTTTTCCTCGAGCTGCACGCCGGCCTGAATGGCCTGCCATACCATGTGGCCGCAGGCAAAGATGCTGACGTCGGTGCCTTCGGAGAACACCTGCGCCTTGCCCAGCACGAAGTCTTCTTCCTTGGTGAAGATCGGCCAGGCCGGGCGGCCGAAGCGGAGGTACACCGGGCCGTCGTAGGCAGCGATGGCGATCGTGGCGGCCTTGGTCTGCGCATAGTCGCAGGGAACTACCACGGTCATGCCGGGCAGCATCTTCATCATGCCGATGTCTTCGAGGATCTGGTGGGTAGCGCCGTCTTCGCCAAGGGTAACGCCGGCATGTGAGGCACAGATCTTTACGTTCTTGCCGCTATAGGCCACGCTCTGGCGGATCTGGTCGTATACGCGGCCGGTGGAGAAGTTGGCGAAGGTGGTGGTGAACGGAATCTTGCCGCCGATGGTCATGCCCGCCGCGATGCCGATCATATTGGCCTCGGCAATACCCACCTGCACAAAGCGCTCGGGGAATTCCTTCATAAACTGCTGGAGCTTGAGCGAGCCGGCGAGGTCGGCCGTGAGGGCCACCACGTTCTCGTTGGTGCGCGCTACTTCCACGATGCCGTCGCCGAAGCCGCTGCGGGTGTCTTTCTTACCGGTGGGTTGTATGTCTTTGAGCATGATGCGGGGGAGTTTTCGTTCGGGTGCGAAGGTAAGGATTCGTGAGCCGTCAGCCGCTCAGGGTTGAGGGCTTACGGCTCGCGCTTTAATTCAGTTCCACCGGGGCATTACTAAACAGCTCCTTGTCGTCGCGGAGGCGCAGCTCCCAGTTCCAGGCGGTGCGCATCATGTCGTCGATGCCGTACTGCGGGTTCCAGCCCAGCTCGTTGCGGGCCTTGTCGTTGTTGGCATAGATGGCCACCACGTCGCCGGGACGGCGCGGTCCGATCTCGTAATTGAGCTTTTCGCCGCTCACCTTTTCAAAGGCATGGATGGCTTCCAGCACCGTAACGCCGTTGCCGGTGCCGAGGTTGAACACCTCCGTGCCATGCTGGTTGCGGCCTTCCTGCAGGTACTTGATGGCGAGGGTGTGCGCGTGGGCGATATCGCTTACGTGGATATAGTCGCGGATGCAGGAGCCGTCGCGGGTGGGGTAGTCGCCGCCGTGGACCATCATCTTCGGGATCTTGCCGATGGCCGTCTGCGTAATGGCGGGCACCAGGTTCTGCGGCTTGCCGATGGGCAGCTCGCCGATCTGGTTGGAGGGGTGGGCACCCACGGGGTTGAAGTAGCGCAGCAGGATGCAGCTGGTGTTGCTGCCCTTCTGGAAGTCGGTGAGGATGCGCTCGCCCATCTGCTTGGTGGCGCCATAGGGGCTCTCCGCGGGCTTTTGCGGGGTCGATTCGGTCACCATCTGCTCATCGGGGTTGCCGTAAACGGTGCAGGACGAAGAGAACACGAACCAGGGTACGTTGAACTCCTGAACGCAGCGCAACAGGTTGATGAGCGACTCGAGATTGTTTTCGTAATACATCAGCGGCTTCTCCACCGATTCGCCCACGGCCTTGTAGGCGGCGAAGTGGATGATGCCCTGGATGTCGCGGTTTTCCTGGAAGATGGCGCAGGTGTCGTCAAAGGAGCAGAGGTCTACCTTGTAGTTCTTGACCGGCTTGCCGGTGATGCGTTCCACGCCTTCAAGAATGCCGGGATTGGAGCGGACGTTGTTGTCGACGCAGAGCACGTCATATCCGTTTTCCATGAGGTCTACAACGGTGTGCGAGCCGATAAAGCCGCAGCCGCCGGTAACGAGGATCTTTGCCATAGGCGGCAAATATCGTGAATCGTGAATCGTGAATCTTCAATTCGCAATGCGCGGCAACAAGAAAGCCCCCGCGGGAGACGGGGGCTTTCTCATCAATGAGGCCTAAGCCATTCACAATTGACGATTCACGACTATATAAACAGCCGCACGATATAATACACGATCGCCGCCAGCACTGCGCTCACCGGGATGGTCAGCACCCAGGCCCAGAGCAGGTTAATGGTTACACCCCAGCGTACGGCCGACAGGCGCTTGGTGGCGCCCACGCCCATGATGGAGCCGGTGATGGTATGCGTGGTGCTCACGGGTATCTTGAGGTATTCGGTAACGAAAAGCGTAACGGCGCCCGCGGTCTCCGCAGCCACGCCTTCGAAGGGCGTTACCTTGGTGATGCGCGTACCCATCGTTTTGATGATCTTCCAGCCGCCGCTCATGGTACCCAGACCGATGGCGGTATAGCAGGCGAGCGGCACCCAGGTGGGCATCTGCTCGAAGGTGTCGATAGTGCCGTTGGCGATGAGCGCCGCGGTGATGATCCCCATCACCTTCTGGGCATCGTTGCCGCCGTGGCCGATGGAGAAGGCCGCCGATGACACCAGTTGCAGGCGCTTGAACCATACGTTGGAGCGGTGCGTGTTGAGGCGGTTGAGCCAGAGTGTGAACATGGCCAGAATCATCAGGATGAAACCAAGCAGGAACCATTTGAAGTTCTCGCCAAAGAAAAGCACCTGGCTGAAGCGCGACTGGTAATGCGTGATATAAGGCGTGGTTTTCGTCAGCGTATCGCCCTTGCGTAACACGGTGTACGAAAACGTGTTCCCGGTGTTTCCTGTGGCTTTCATCACTTCGTCAAGCTCTTTCTTTCCGGTCACGGCCGTGCCGTTCACGGCAAGCAGGATATCTTCTTTTTTGAAGCCCATCAGCTGTGCCGACGATTTATTCGCCACCTCTTTGATGTGTGCCTGGCCCTGGGCGCTTTCGATCTTCATGCCCGAAATGTCGGCACGGTTTGTTTTTACCACTGCAATCAGCGTCAGCACGATCCCGGCGATCACACCGAGCGAGATAAGCCTCGGGATGAGCGCTTTGCGGAAGGACACCATGAACCAGACGGAGATGATGAAGGCGAAGAACATACCCACCAGCGGTGCGGCGAAGATGAAGGCTACGGTACGCACCACCACGTCGGTGTTGACGGCTGAAATGCCTCCCGCGGCAATGCCGGCGCCGGCGAAGCCGCCGATCAGCGTGTGCGAAGAAGAGGACGGGATGCCGAACCACCAGGTCATAAGGTTCCAGCAGATGGCGGCGATGAGTCCGGAGAAAACAACCGTGAGCATCACCGTGGAGCCGAGCTCCTTGGAGTGCACCGTTTTGGAAACGGTGTCGGCAACGCCGTGGTCTTTAAAGATGAAGTAAGCGGCGAAGTTGAACACCGCGGCCCATACAACCGCCTGGAAGGGCGTCAGCACCTTCGTGCTCACCACCGTGGCGATGGAGTTGGCGGCGTCGTGGAAGCCGTTGATATAGTCGAAGATCAGCGCCAGTGCGATGATGACAATGATAAAAGTCATAAGCGAGAATGTGGTAGTGCGGTAATGTGATAATGCGGTAATAAAAAGTGGCGATTCATTTACCACATTACCGCATTATCACATTACCGTATTCTTTATGCATATTTAACGATGATAGACTCAATCACATTTGCGGCGTCTTCGCATTTGTCGGTAACGTCTTCCATCACCTGGTATACCTCGCGCTTCTTGATGATCTCCTTGGCGTCGGGCTCCATGGAGAAGAGGCGCTCGATGAACATATCGGAGATGTCGTCAGCCTGGTTTTCGATCGAGTTGATCCGCACCAGCGAGTCGGTGATCTTGCGGATGTTCTTCATGTCGCGGAGCTCGTAAACGGCGTTCTTTACCTCGGCAGTTGCCTGAACAATGAGTTCGGAGAGGCGCTGGATGCCCTCGTCGGTGGGGTTTACGTGGTAGAGTTTGATCTTTTTTGCCGATGCATAGATGTAGTCGGCGATATCATCGAGGGCCGAAGCCATGAAGTGAATGTCTTCGCGGTCGAAGGGGGTGATAAAGTTGCGGCCGAGCTCGGTGAAGATCTTGTGGGTGAGCTCATCGGAAGCATGCTCGAGGTCCTCGATGGGCTTTACAAGCCCCTGCCGCTTCGAGATATCGGTTTCGGCAACGATCGCCGCCAGCTTTTGCGCCATAATATGGCCGTTGTTCGCCACTTCTTCAAACAAACCATAGAACACTTTATCCTTGGGACTGAACAGCTTCATGAAAGAGGTAAATGCCATATTTCGTTTTGATGTTGGCAGCAAAAATACTACCATCGAAACTCCGGTATCCTACGGGGCATATGGTAACATAGAATTAATAATAGGATAATATGGGGCGTCCGCACCTTTGACATACCCAACACCCCTTTCCATGTCTGCTTGTGTATACCGGGATCGCGTAAGCGCGAAAGCTGCGCTCTTGTTGCTGTCCGTGCTGCTGCTCGGTGCCTCTGCCCGGGCACAGCGCTTTCTTTCGGAGTACGATTCCACGCTTTTCCTCCGCGATACCATGGTGCGCGTGGTGTCGCGTTTCGAGAACCTGCACTTCAGCGGTTATATGCAGCCGCAGTTCCAGCTGGCTTCCACCGAGGGCGCTCCTTCCTTCGAAGGCGGAAACTTCGCGCCGCACAGTTCCAGCCGCTTCATGCTCCGGCGGGCACGGGTGAAGCTCGACTACCAGGTGCCGGATAAGCATGGCCCCTTGCCCTTTGCAGTGTTTACCTTCCAGATAGACGCCACCGAGCGGGGATCGATCGTGCGGGATATGTTTGCGCGGGTGTACCTCCCGGGCAACCAGGCATTCTCCGCCACCGCCGGCCTTTTCGCGCGGCCCTTCGGCTACGAGGTCAACCTGTCGTCGGGCTTCCGGGAGTCGCCCGAGCGGGCACGGGCTTCGCAGGTGCTGATGCCCGGCGAGCGCGACCTGGGCGCAATGATCTCCATCGACCCCGTCAAGCGCCGCGCCGGCGCTCCCGGGCTAAAGCTCGACGCGGGGCTCTTCAACGGCCCCGGGGTAACCGCTACCACGGACTTCGACTCCTATAAAGACATCATCGGCCGCCTGACGCTGAAGCCCTATACGATCACGAAAGGCTGGCTTGTCGGCGGTGGCCTGTCCGTGCTTTACGGCGGCTGGCGGCAGGACACGAAATACCGGTATGATGCGCGGGGCGGTAATGAAGGCTTTTCCGTCGACTCTTCCGAAAGCAACACCGGCGCCCGGGCACCGCGGCATTACTATGGTGCCGACGTACAGCTCGAGATTCATCATGGCTGGGGCAAGACCGAGCTGCGCGCCGAATACTGGCGCGGCACCCAGCCCGGCACCGCCACCACCACCGCCAACCCGGGTGCTCAGCCTGAAGGCCCTACCTATATCCGGCCCTTCGATGCGGGCATTTTTTATTTTTTGCAGAACATCGGCTCCCCGCGCTGGGAGCTGGGGCTCAAATACGACTGGTTCGACCCGAACCGCTTAGCCACAGGATCGGCCATCGGTAAGCCGGACCGTAATTATACGGTTGCCGATATCCGCTACGATACCTGGAGCGGCGGACTCACCTTTTACGTAAACCGCAACCTGAAGGTGCTGGCCTGGTACAACCACGTGCTGAATGAGCACACGGCGCTCCCGGCATTTACTTCCGACGCGCGCGATGATGTGTTTACGCTCCGCACCCAGCTGCGCTTCTAGGATTAGTGCCGGCGGTTGCGGGCCAATCTGCAACTGCCGCGGCAGGGTGCGTTGAGCGCGCCCCCCGTATCTTTATCCGATGAAGCGGAGCCTCGTTCCAGCAGTTATTTTCCTGATCGTTTTCCTTGCCGCCTGCACCAAAGACAAGTTTGGCCGCAGCCACTCGGTGCTGGCCAATCGCTCGGCGCACCGCATCGTAGTGGTGCCTTATGCCAACGGGCTTCCCGACAGCAGCCTAGTGCGGGCGATGAACCCGGGCGACAGTGCCTATGTTTTTGAATCCGGCAGCAATGAGCGCGATGTGGCGCCCACCTGGACCGAAGAACTGCGCCGCTTCGACTCGGTGCGCGTTGCCTTTATCGATACGGCCGCCGCGGGGCACGACACGGTGCGGATCGCGCATGTACGCGCGGGTATCGTTCCCTCTTACCCGAAATACATCCCCTTTTCGGCGGCCCGCAGCCTGTATAACAAGGCCGCCTGGAGCGAAGAAATCATCGACGACTCGCGCAACGTGCTGATCGGGCGTTTCACGTACACCTTTACCGAAGCCGACTTCCGGGCCGCGCGCTAAGCGGAGCTTCATCACCTACAGACTAATATATCCGACCCATCCAAACCCTCATTCAACATATCAAGGCCCTGGGCCCGCTCGATGCGGAGGCCGAAGCAGCCATCCGTGATGCCTTCACGGAGCGGGTGCTGCACAAGGGCGAGCTGCTGGTGGAGGAGGGAAAGATCTGCCGGCACCTCTACTTTCTCGAAAGGGGCGCTATCCGCGGCTTTTACAACCACGAAGGCCGCGAGGTGACGCACTGGTTCGGGTTCGCGCCCGAATTCGTTACCTCTTTTCACAGCTTCAGCACCGGGCAGGCGGCGGTGGAGAACATCCAGCTGCTCGAAGGCTCGGTGCTCTGGGCCATCTCGCGCGAGAAGCTCGCCGGGCTGCTCGATCGCTTTCACAGCCTCGAGCGCCTTGTGCGCCTTGCTTACGAACACTATTATGTCCGCCTCGAGGAGCGCTTCGTGAACGGGCAGTTCCGCACGGCCGCCGAGCGCTACCGGCAGCTGCTGGAGCAGGAGCCGCACCTGCTGGTGCGCGTGCCGCTGCAATACATCGCGGCCTACCTGGGCATCTCGCCCGAAACCCTCAGCCGCGTGCGCGCAGCCCTTAACAAGCCGGGTAGCGGTTCTTGACGTTTGTCAAGCGGGCGCCAATCAGTGCCCGCTAGGTTTGTTTCAAACAAATACAAATGGAACAAACGCAACCAAGCCGCGCTCCCTCAGCCGCTTTCCTCGGGGCTTCCTGGCTCGCCCTCGTTACCGGCATCACCGCTTTTATCATCGGGCTTTTCAATGCCGACATGCCGCTCAACGAAAAAGGCTACTACTTCACCGTCCTGCTCTTCGGCCTCTTCTCGGCGATCTCCGTGCAGAAGGCCGTGCGCGACCAGATCGACGGCATCCCCGTTACCTCGCTGTATTACGGACTCTCGTGGTTTGCCACCATCGCCTCCATCATCCTCCTCACCGCAGGACTATGGAATGCCACGCTCGCGCGCAGCGAGAAAGGCTTTTACGCGATGTCGTTTTTGCTGAGCATGTTCTCGGCCATCGTGGTGCAGAAAAATACGCGCGACGCGCAGGGCGCCGACAGCCGGCGCGCGCAATAAACGGCAGCTCAGGTGTTTTTGTCCGCGACTTTCTCCGCCAGCTCTTCCTGGTCTATGCCTTCGGGCAGGAAGAAGATCACCGGTGGCACCAGCAGGCAGGCGTAGGCGATCCAGATGTTTACCCAGGCCAGCAGCGCCGCGCCGGCATAGAGCATCATGCCGATGAAGCTCTTGCGGCGGGCGCGGTAGGAAACCTTCTGGATCTCGCGGTCGAGCTGCTTGTCGGTGTCGTGGTGCCGCAGGTGCCGTATGAGGCTGTAGTGGCGCATCAACAGAAAAGAAGCGGCCTGGAAGGCCAGTATCCCTGCGTAGAGCGACACCGAAACTGCCAGGTGCGGGTTGGCGCTCACGATGCCGGTGCCGTAGGGAATGAGGCTCATAAAGAACAGCAGCAGGAAGTTGAACCAGAGCAGCGTGGTATCGGTATGCTCCAGCAGGTGAAACATATGGTGGTGGTTGCTCCAGGAGATGCCGATGATCATGAAGGAAAACGCATAGGCGGCCAGGTAAGGCAACTGCCCTTTCAGGTGGTGGAGTATCTCCCAGGAGGTCCTGTCGGCGCCGGAAAGGTCGGGCAGGCGGAACTGCAGCACCATGACGGTGATGATGATCGATATGACACAATCGCTGAAGGCCTCCAGCCGGTTGGTAGCAACTTTCATGTGGTTCGCGGGCAGGGCTTCAATTCGTATGCCATGAGCCTTCACCCGGTGCGGAGCGGACCGTTCATCCGGCGCTACCGTGTTCCAAACTGCGCCGCGATGGTCCGTACCGCCTCCAGCACCCGCGTGAGCACGGGGTTGTGGTCGTCTTTGCGCCAGGCGGCATAGAGGCGCGTCTTGTGCGGCAGCTCAATAAAGCGCACACCCGGCGGGGCGCTGCGTGCGTAAGATGCCGGCATTACCGATACACCGAGGCCGCGGGCCACCAGGCTCAGCACCATGCCGCCAAAATCCGACTCGATCCGCACGTCGGGGCTGATGCCGTAGCTGTCGAAGAGGCGGCGCAGCGAGGCCACGTAAAAGGTTTTGTGGTGAAGGCCCGGCAGGATAAAAGGCTCATCGCTCACCTGCTGCAGGCTGCTGAAGTTTTCCTGGGTGAGGCGGTGCCCTTCGGGTATGATGAGCGCGAAGGGCTCGTCGTACAGCGGCTCCGACCGCAGCGCGGCGTTCTCGGCCGGGTCGCGGCGGAAGGCGATGTCCATCTGGTAATTGAGCAGCAGCTGCTCGAAGGAGATATCGGTGGGCTCCACCAGCTCGATCTTGACCGCCGGCGCCTCCCGCGCCAGGTGCGCGATGAGCTCGGGCAGGAAGGCATAGGTGGTGGAGCCGGGGTAGCCGATGCGGAGAAAGCCCTGCGCGCCCTCGTGGATGCTGCGCGCCTGGCGGTGGATGCGCTCCACTTCCTCGAGCATCCGCGTCCACTGCCCGGCCAGGAAGGCACCCGCCGGCGTCAGCTTCACGCTGCGCTTGCTCCGCTCAAAGAGTTGTACGCCCAGCTCCTCCTCGAGGGCCTTGATCTGCCGGCTCAGGGCCGACTGGGTAATGAACAACTTCTCGGCCGTGTTCCAGAAATGGAGCTCGCGGGAGAGGGCCAGGAAGTATTCGATCTGCAGCAGTTCCATAAGCGGTGATGCATTTGGCGCATTAATCAATGAAGAACCGGCATTGCCCGGCCCCTTGCGAAGTACGTGCTTTGCATAACATGGAAGGGATCGAAATCAGAAGAGCAACGGCAGCCGACCTAAGCGCGCTGCAGCAGGTGGGTCGGCAAACCTTTGCCGAAACCTTTTCGGATACCAACACCGAGGAAAATATGCGGCGCTACCTCGCCGAGAGCTTTGCTGCGCAGAAGCTGACAGCGGAACTGAATGCGCCCCATTCGGAATTCTACTTCGCCGTGCTGAACGGCGCCGTGGCCGGCTACCTGAAGGTGAACAGCGGTCCCGCGCAGACCGGGCTGCAGGAAGCCGGAGCGCTCGAGATCGAGCGGATCTATGTGCTCCGGGAGTTCCAGGCTAAGAAGATCGGGCAGCTGCTGTTTGAAAAAGCAGTCCGTGTAGCGCGGCAGCAAGGCGCGGCTTACGTGTGGCTGGGTGTGTGGGAAGAAAATGAAAAGGCGATCGACTTCTATAAAAAGAATGGCTTTGTCGCCTTCGACAAGCACCTCTTCCGGCTGGGCAACGACGTGCAGACCGACATCTTAATGAAATTAAAACTGTAGGCTATGGCAATCGCACAGAAATACGTGGTGGAAGGAATCGGCTGGACGGGTGCCCTGTGCTCGCTGTCGGCCTATGCGGGCAACAGTCTCGGCGCCATCGCCAGCCAGTCGGTGACCTACCTGTTGCTGAACATCATCGGCTGCGCCTGCCTGATCTTTTACGCGGTGTCGAAAAAGGCCCATGCCAGCTGGGTGCTCAACAGCATCTGGCTGCTGTTTACCGCCATCGCATTGTTGCGGGTGTGGAACGGCAGTTAATCCGGCACCGGTATTCCCAGCCCGCCAAAGAAAGTTTCCGCGTCCAGCTCGCGCACCGCGCCCGGCTGCAGATCGCCGAGCTCGAGGCCCGAGATGGAGGTGCGCAGCAGGCGGATGCAGGGATGGCCGACGACGCGAACCATTTTGCGTACCTGGTGAAAGCGCCCTTCGGTGAGGCTGATCTTCAGCCAGCTGGTAGGAACGTATGGATTGTATTTATACGGCGAAGGAAAATAGTGCGGCGGCCCCGGCACGGCTTCTACAGTGCAAGGTGCGGAGGTGAAGGTGCGGCCGCCTTCGATCAGGAACGGCACACCGGTACGCAGGCGCTCCAGGTCGGCTTCGTCGGGTACGCCTTTTACCTCCACATGATATACCCGCGGGTGCGGCACCGCCCCCTGGAAAAGCAGCTTCGTCATCCGTTTGTCGGTGGTGAGCAGCAGCAGGCCCTCCGACTCCAGGTCGAGGCGGCCCAAGGCATGCGTGCCTTCGGGAAAAGCGAAGCCGAGGTCGCCGAGCAGCCGCTGTGGGTAGGGGCTCACGAACTGCGAGAGCACGCCGTGGGGCTTGTGGAGGAGGAAATAACGGAAGGGAAGGGGCATGGGGCAAAGAACGGAAACAACCCGGATCTGAGGTTCTGAGGTTCCGGGGTTCTGGGGTTGGTTGTGGGCAGGAGCCGCTATCTTGGGCCTGCAAACTAAAGCTATGAATCCCGAAGTGACTGCCTATATCGCCGCCGCGCCCGAAGGGCAGCAGGCCTTGCTGGAAGCCATCCGCCGCCTCGTGCACGAAGCGCTGCCGGGCGTGCAGGAAGACTTTAAATGGAGCCGGCCCGTCTTCCGCGCGGGGCGCGACTTTGCCTACCTCAAAACACAAAAGAGCTATGTGACCTTTGGCTTCTACGATGCCGGCGGCCTTGAAGATCCGCAGGGGCTGCTGGAAGGCACGGGCAAGCAGATGCGGCACATCAAGCTGCGGAATGAAGGCGACCTGGCAAAGGCCCCGCTGAAGGAGTGGATCCGGGCGGCGGCGATCAGATAGCGTTTCTCTCGGGGAATTTTCTCGCAGAGGGCACAGCGCGTTCCGCAGAGTGCACAGAGCCTGTTCTTCGCTTACAGTTTTTGGAGATTGACCTGCAGGTTCCTGCTGTCCCACGCCATCGGCTTGCCGCCACTGCCGGCACTTTCTTCCTCCTTCGTATCTTTCCCGCACTATGGCCCGACCCATCAAAGAAGAAGAACGCGCGCTCATCGCCTACCTGCTCACGAAAGTGAAAGACGGGCAGCGCTACGCCATCCCCGACGACGTGGAAAGCCTCGGCGAGGCCGGCATCCAGTTCACACAAAAAGGCGAGCACGCCGCCGACCTGGTGGAAGCCGAGTACACCGACTCCGACGGCCGCGCCGTGTTCATCACCCTCACCGCCAACGACGCCGGCGCGCTCTACGAGCTCGATCTCTGGAAGGTCGACTTCAGCCGGCTGCAATCTTATCCCACTCCGGGCGAGATCCGCTTCGAGGAATAGCTGCGGCGGCGGCAGGCGGCCTTTGCACACGACGGCAAGACGGCGCTACAACACGACGTTTTGTATCTTATGGTGCTGCCGGATGTCGCTCAACTGCTTCTACGCAGGTAAATGCCCGCCTGCAGAAAAAAATATTTTCGTCGTGCCTTCGTATCGTTGTGCCGTCGTGAATAAAGAGCCGCCCCAGGGGGCGGCTCTTTGCTTTATCCTCAGTGACGTATCAGGCTTCGCTGCCAGAGGTTGCGGCGGGTTGGGTGAGCTTGTCGTGGAACTCCTCGGTGATCTGGTTGACGGCAGTTATGATGCCCAGCCAGGGCTCGGCAGTGCAGTTGTACGCGCTTTCCGATTGCTTCATCAAGACCGCGCACATGAGCCAGGCTGCGGTCTTTAAGTTGTAAATTCATATAGTTCAACGCATGGCGCAAAGCCCCGGTCGTTAACTGCAACCCTGACAGCATTCTTCACAATAAAAATGTAGATCATGCATGCCCAAATAATCACGTATCAGTTAAAGGATATTTCGCAGGCGGATTATCTAAAAAAGATGGTTGATCCGGATGCTCCTGTCCTGGCTAATGTAAATGGACTCATATCAAAGGTTTGGTTGGCAAATGAAGAGAAAAACACTTTTGGAGGTTTTTACTTGTGGGAAAGCAAGGAAGCTATGGAAACCTTCATGCACTCAGACCTTGTAAAGACTGTTGTAAGCCGGCCATTTGTTACCAACGTTTCCTCGGTTGATTACACAGTAAACGAAGTAGCATCAAAAATTACCCGTGGAGTGAAATAGTCCGCCCGAATAAAGCTTACAAAAGGAGTGGTTATCTATTTTAATAGGTAGACACTCGCTTTGTTTTTAGTGAATCCAGGTTGGAAAAAAGCAGCTGTTAACGCCCTGCCGCGCCTCGTTACCGGCACGGATTTGTTTCAGGATTGCAGGTGGATTCCGGCACTCTATACCGGCAGGCTACTCCTCCTTCTCCGGAAAAGGCTTTATGTTGGGTTTTGAAATAATCTTCACATCGTCCGGTATCGATATATCAAACAGACTTTGCCACGCGCCGGAGATCCGTTGTGGTGCGAACTCAAATTCACGGCTGAAATGCCGCCAGTTCCGGAGTAAGAAACAATAGAGCTCCGGGTTGAATCTTACGCCGGCAGCGTGTTCATCTCCTTTTTTCATCGGCCTTATTTTCCATAATTCAACAATGCATAAGGCCTTGCCGGCATTGGGGCCAACGGAGTTTGTTTTACCGCAGCAGATAACGATATCGCCGCGGTACTTAAAAGTCCGGTACCGGGTTTCGATTGTCTTTTTCCCGTTCTTTATCCAGTCCGCATAGGGCGCGCCGGGATAATCGTTCATGATCAGCGCCTTGTATATTCTTTGCTTTTCCGCCATGGAGATCGGTATTAATATTCCCGGAGCCGGGGAATCCTCAGCTGACGAAAGTTACGGCCTGGAACACCGACTTGCTACGATGCGGCCAATGCAGAGGGGCCGAACACGTAATCGCTGTTGAACCGATTTACTCAAGTTGCGGTGAAGGGTCACGGTCAGCCGCTACTTCAGCTAGCCGGCAGGCCGCGCACCAAAGTCTGGCCGGCAGCCCGCGAACATATCGAAACATCGTACATTCATCCCCGCCGAAACGCAAACCGGATCGTTTGCAGCGGCCCGAAAACAAAAAACAACAATTACAACCTTATGAGAAAGATAATCTCCTTCATGCACATTTCTCTTGATGGCTTTGTAGCCGGACCGAACGGCGAAATGAACTGGATCAATGTGGGTGAAGAGCTTTTCGACCACATCGGCCGGCGGGTGAGCCAGACGGACAGCGCCTTGTACGGACGGGTTACTTACGAGATGATGGAAGGCTACTGGCCCACCGCGGGCGACGAGCCGGATGCCTCCAGCCACGACATCCAGCACTCTAAGTGGTATAACGGGGCGCACAAGATCGTTTTGTCAAAAACGCTGAATGGTGCCGACCTGGCGAATACGACCGTTATCAGCGATAACCTTGCCGACAAAATCAATGCGATCAGGCAAAAGGAAGGCAGCGAGATCCTGGTCTTCGGCAGCCCCACGGCAACGCATGCATTGATGGAGCAGAACCTGGTGGACGGCTACTGGCTTTTTGTGAACCCGGTGATCCTCGGCGAGGGGATTCCGCTGTTTACCGGCAACACCGGGAAAGTAAAGCTGCAGCTGGAGGCCACCCGTCAGTTTGCCAGCGGGGTAACGGAGCTTAGTTACACCGTGAACCGGTAATCTGCCGGATACGATTTCTGTCAAGCTCGTGCAGGGCCTCGTGCCTTTAATGGCGTAACTTACTAAGAGCCGGCTTCGGCCAAAACGCCGCCCGCTTACGTAAAGGTTTTCTTTAGCTATTTTCCGGAGCAGCGATGGAATAAGATCGCGGCCGCAAGCGATCGGGATGACAAGGTCTCAAGGTGGTAACAGGGCGGCCCGTGGTGCGGCTCCGGGCTTCGCGACTGCCGCCCGGGCAGCCCGGTAAATTATCCTGGGCTTGTCATCCCGATGCGCAGCATTGGGATCTGGATCCGGCGATTTGGAGACGACTTCTAAACCTTCCTGCATGAAACTCGAATACCTCAATGATATCACTGCCGGTGGCAAATACCCGCTGGCCGACCCGGACAAACTGATCCGGCTTTACGCCTTCACGCCGCTGGAGGCGCGGGAGCTGTGCCGGGCGATCGGGGAGCAGCTGGTGAGCGGTCATGGCCGGGTGGAGGTGCACGGGCTCAACTTCGTGCAGGCGCTCAACTGCACGCTTACACTGATCGCGGCCGATAAAAACGAAGGCATCGCGCTGCCGGCCGACGGCAAAAACTTTCGCTGCCTGCTCACCCGGGAGGCCTACACCACGATGGCCAGCCTCGTGGGACATTTCGCAAACCCGGGGCATGCGCTGATCGGTTACCACTGGCTCTACGTCGCCGATGAGGAACAGGTGGACCTGCTGCTTTCGCCGCGCGGCACCTGGTGAATGGCCGCGCTGCATAACATTCCCGTAACAATCGCTTCACACACCGGTAACTGACGCGTAACGGCGCCGTAACACCCGCTTGGGAGCTTTGCGGGCAAATGCGGCAACACATGTATTTCCGGTCTGCTCTGATACTTGGCTTCATCCTTTTCCTCAACATCACCCTCCACGCGCAGTCGCGCATCGCGGGCAAGGTGCTCAACGACAAAAACGAGCCGCTGGCCGGCGTCAGCATCGCGGTAGCGGGCGGTGGCGGCACCAGCACCGGTGTAGACGGCAGCTTCCAGCTGGCACTGGCACCGGGCAAAACCTACACGCTTACCATTACGGCCGTTGGCTATGCCGCGAAAACCATCAACGATTACGATCCTGCGAAAGACCCCGAGCTCACCATCGCCCTCGAAACCGCCGCGCGCAGCATGGATGCCGTGGTGGTTTCCGGGTCTTCTGGCCGCCGCCGCGAGTCGGTTACGTCGATGATCGCTTACCAGAAAAACACCAATACCGTAGCCCAGGTGGTATCGGCCGAAGCCATCCGCCGCTCGCCCGACAAGAACACGGGCGAGGTGCTGCGCCGCGTAGCCGGCACCTCGTTGCTCGAAGGCAAATACCTGGTCGTGCGAGGCCTCGCCGACCGCTACAACCAGACGATGCTCAACGGTGTGCTCCTGTCGTCAACCGAACCAGACCGCAAGACCTTTTCCTATGACATCTTCCCAGCCTCGATGCTCGACAACATGGTCATCAACAAGGCCTTCGTGCCCGAGCTGCCCGGCGAGTGGGCCGGCGGCCTGGTGCAGATTAATACCAAGGAAATTCCCGCGACCGGTTTCCTGAATGCGCAGCTCGGCACCGGCTTCAACACCCGAACCATCGGAAAACCCTTCTACTCCTATCAGGGTGGCTCGCTCGACTTCCTCGGCATCGACGACGGCTACCGCGCCATCCCTGAAGGCGCCCAGTCGAAGTCGGGATTCAGCAGCACCGGCCCCGCCGCGCAGGCCGCCCTGGGCCGTCAGCTGCACAATCAGTGGACACCCGACCCGATGTCGCTGCAGCCGAATCAATCGGCACAGATCAATGGCGGTTTCAATACGCGCCTCTTCGGCAAAAAGCTCGGCGCAATGCTGGCCCTCACCTACAACCGCTCCTTCCGCCGCACCGACTACAGCAACACCTTTATCTCCAACCTGCAGGGCGACCGCGACTTTTTCTACACCAACGAAAAGTACAATCAGGACGTGCTTGCCGGGGGGATGGCCAACTTCACCCTCCAGATCGACAACAACAATAAAATCGCGGTGCGCAACGTGCTTAACGTGAACAGCACCAAGTCGGTGATCGAGCGCCAGGGTCAGGACTACATCCTCGGCAGCGGCTCGGGGCAGAACATTACTGCCACCGAACTGGCGCTGCGTCAGAACGTTTTCTTCAATACCCAGATTCAGGGCGATCATAACCTGTTTGGACGCAACGGCCTCAAAATCCAGTGGCGCGGCGGCTTCAACATCCTCGACCAGTACATTCCTGACCAGCGTCGCCTGCAGTATGTGGAGGAAACACCGGGCAACAAGGACTACGTGGCCCTCATCGGCTCAGGCAACTCGCAGAAGTCGGGCTCCCGCTTCTACTCGATGCTGAGCGATTACATCTACAATGCCGGCGGCGATGTGAGCAAAAGCTTCAAATGGCTCGGTCAGAACCAGACCATCAAGGCCGGTTACGCGCTCCAGGTAAAAGACCGCCTTTTCGACAGCCGTCCTTTCTTTTATGCGATCGCGCCCCGCACGCAGAATCCGAACGCATTGCTCCGGCTTCCGGCGAATGAGATCTTCGCACCCGCGCACGTTACCGGCGCCCCCGAGGCCTTCGAGTTCGACGAGCTTTCCGGTAAGCAGTATCGCTACCTCGCCAACACCATGCTCAACGCCGGCTATATTCAGTTCGACAATGCCTTCAGCGACAAGCTGCGCGCTGTGTGGGGCGTTCGCTACGAAAACTTCGACCAGCTGGTGGGCTCCGTGCATACTTCGGACGAACGCTACCTGCATTCGGTAGTGGGCGATTGGCTGCCGGGACTCAACCTGACCTACAAGCTCAACACCCGCACCAACATCCGCCTCTCGGGCTCGCAGACGGTGGTGCGCCCCGAATTTCGCGAGTTGAGCAACTTCGCCTTCTACGATTTCGAGCTCGGCGCTACGGTGCAGGGCGACCGGAGGCTAGTGCGCACGAAGGTCACGAATGCGGACCTCCGTTACGAGCTCTATCCCCGCGCCGGAGAACTGTTTACGGTCGGCGTGTTCTACAAGTATTTTGAAAAACCAATCGAGCTGTTTCCGAACCAGTCGGGTGTGGGTTCTTCCAACACGTTCAACTTCCTCAACGCCACATCGGCACAAGGTGCCGGTGTTGAACTGGAGGTGCGCAAGAAGCTGGATTTCGTGCCGGGGATGCAGAACTTCACGTTCTCTTCGAACGTATCGGTCATCTACAACCGTGTGAAGTTCGATGCGCAGGTGGCCGACCGCCCGATGCAAGGACAGAGCCCCTACCTCCTCAACTTCGGCCTTCAGTACGACCTGGAGAAATACGGAATCACCGGCAACCTGCTGTTCAACCGCATCGGTCGCCGCATCCTCTTCGCCGGAAATGTCAACCAGAGCACGGGCGTCGGCATCCCGGAGATCTGGGAGAACCCGCGCTCCCTCCTCGACCTGCAGCTCGGAAAGAAGGTACTCTCCGGCAAGGGCGAAGTAAGGATCAACCTCTCCGACATCCTTAACCAGCCCGCCATCTTCTACCACGATCTCGACAACAACAAAAAGTTCAACAGTAACAAAGACGTACAGGCCATCCGCCGCATCTACGGAACCGGCGTGGGTGTCACGTTCGCGTACAACTTTAAGTAATGTGCTGATTTGCTAATGGGGTATTGGAATAAGATTAAAAAGGCACCAACAGACTAATTAACTACTTAACTAATAAACGATTTAACCAATCACATCATGAAACGCATCCTGATCCTTTCAGCTGCATCGCTTCTGGTCTTCGCCTCCTGCCGTAAAATCCAGGTGGACGGCATTGACAACAACACCGGTGGCGGTACCACCATCACGTCGGAGTCGGCAATCCTTTCGGGCGCCATCGGTTCCGACCTGACCCTCCGCTCGGGCAAGACCTACACGCTGCGCGGTATCGTTTACGTAGTGAACGGCGCTCAGCTCACCATCGAGCCGGGAGTGACCATCCTGGGTGACAAGAACTCGCGCGGTACGCTCGTGATCACCCGCGGCTCGCGCATCAATGCCACCGGCACTGCCAGCCAGCCCATCGTGTTCACTTCGAGCGAAGGCTCCGGCAGCCGCCCCGGCGACTGGGGTGGGCTTGTGATCCTGGGCCGTGCCCGCACCAATGCCGCCTACAACGGTACGGCCGGCCTCGGTGAAGCAGAAGGCGGTATCAACAACGGCGACGGCTATGGCCTTTACGGCGGCACCGATGATAACGACAACAGCGGTACGCTGAAGTATGTGCGCATCGAGTATGCCGGTTATGCCTTCCTGCCCGACAAAGAGCTGAACGGACTAAGCCTGTATGCCGTAGGTCGTGGCACCACGATCTCTTATGTGGAAGTGGCCTGGGCGGCCGACGACTCCTTCGAGTGGTTCGGCGGTACGGTGAATGCCGACCATATCATCGCCTACAAAGGACTCGATGACGACTTCGACACCGACAACGGCTTCTCCGGCAAGGTGCAGTTCGCCATTGGCATCCGCGACTCCGCCGTGGCCGATATCTCCGGTTCCAACGGCTTCGAGAGCGACAACGATGCAGCCGGCTCCACGCTGACGCCGCAAACGAGCGCCATCTTCGCCAACGTTACCTCGGTAGGTCCGAAAGCGGTGCTGAATACGATCGGGAACACCTACTACCGCAACGCCGCGCAGATCCGCCGCAACTCCTCGCTGTCGGTGATCAACTCGGTGCTCATGGGTTGGAACACCGGCCTGCTGATCGATGCGTCGACGGGCCGCCCCACCGACCTCAATATCACCGGCACGACGCCGACGTTGTGGTGGCGCGGCAATATCATCTCCGGCACCATTGCCGCCAACCAGGTGAAGTATTCGGCCAGCACCAATGCCGCTACCGGCTGGACCACCGCCGACGCGCTCGCCTGGCACAACACGACATCGTTCAACAACCTGCTCCTGGCCACCAACAACGAGGTGGGTTATGCCGATGCGTTCAATTACAACAACCCTGACTTTACGGTAAGCACCACCTCCCCGCTGCTGACCAACAGCTATGCGGCCACCGATGCCCGCTTCAACGGCATGACGGCGGTAAACTACCGCGGCGCCGTTGGCCCGAACGACACCTGGTATAAGGGCTGGACACGTTTTGGGAACTAAGCCCAGCCCCCATGCCCTTCCAAACCTCCCCAGGGGGAGGCTTACGAAAAAGCCCGGATCGCAAGCGATCCGGGCTTTTCTATTAGCTATCGACCTGACGATTAATCGAAGATAAAATGAATGGTCAGCCTAGGTGCCTCCGCCAGCTGGCGAAGACCGGGGGCCTGAGCTCCTCGCGCCCCACCAGCATCAGGATGCCGGCAAGTTCTTCGGGCGAGCGGCCGGCCGCCGACCAGGTAAAGCGGTCGATGGCTTTGCCATCTACTTCGAGCGCGAGCTCATTGCCTTCGGTGCGGAAGCGCATGCGCACGCCTTCCACCTCGAGGCTGCCGCGCAGGGGATGGTGGCTATCGAAGCGGCAGGTGCCGGTGCGGATGCCGTATTCAGAAAAAAGCTGCAGGCGTGCGGAGAACGGTTGGCGCTCGATGATAAATACGCGCTGCTCGTTTTCGGAATGAAGCCGCAGCGAGTGCGTGTGCTCGTTATAGCGGATGGACAGGGCAGAGCGCCCTTCCTGCTCCACCGAAATGCGGCCCGGCTGGGTGGGGTCGGTATAGATCCGGTTTGCCATGACCTTAAGTTCGCACGGAAACCGGGAATCGAACCTCTGCGGGAAAAGTTTTCGATATTAAGTAATTGTTAACAGAACCCGCTGCTTTACGGCGCCACCGAGATGCGGGAGGCGATGGGAGCTGCCCGCTGACCGAGAAGGCGGCCCACCTGGATGCGTACCGAGGGGTCGTCGGTGCCTTCTACCAGCCAGCCGTCGGAGGCGGGGCGGGCGGTGAGCTCGGGCAGGCTGCGGGTTTGCATACCATAAGGATGGGGGGCAGGATGGAAGCGTACTTGTTCCCCGTTATCGGATACGGAGTATCCCGCGGGGGTTTCATCAAAAAATAAGACGACGGCGTAGTTCATAGTGTCTTACCTAATCCAAGCGCCGTGCCGGAATTCCTGCATGCTCCCCTTTGAAGCGATCAGCAGGCTCCCAGCAGGGCCACCAGGATGCAGCCGCAGTGGAACAGCAGGAGCAGGAGCACCACCCACCGGAATGCGGCGCGGCGGCCGGTAAATGCAATATGCGACCGGAAAAGCCGCAGCAGGAGCAGGCGGGTGATGCGGGTTGTGGACATAAGCGTAAGTTGGCGACGGGATGTAAAGTGATCATGAAGTGAAGGTCAAGGCATCATGAACGTTTTCAATAACGCAGGCTTCACATTGCCATAACAATTGATTTACGCGGCTGCGGGAAATTTGGTTTTTCCTCAAGCAGACTATATACCGCCGCTGTTTCCACAGTGGCTTTTTTCGTGCGCTGTGAACCGTGAGCCCGCGATGCGCGGTAATAAAGAACAGATGCCGTTGGCATTCGTTCTTTGTTTCAGGCCTCAGCCGCTCACGGGTAACGGTTCACGGCTCACGCTTTCCGTGCGGCGAGCGTGAACCCGATGGTGGTGCCCACGCCTTCGGTGCTGCGCACGTGGATGGCGTGACCGTGGGCCTCGATAATGTGCTTACAGATGGAAAGTCCCAGGCCGGAGCCGGTAACGTCGCGGCCGCGGCCTTCGGGGGTGCGGTAGAAGCGCTCGAAGATGCGGCTCAGCGAGCCCTCGGGGATGCCCATACCGTCGTCGGAGATCTCGACGAGGATGTTCTTGCCATCGGTATTGTACATCGACGCGGTGACCGATCCGTTGGCGCGGCCGTACTTGATGGCGTTTTCTACGAGGTTGATCAGCACCTGCCGGATCTTTTCCTTGTCGGCCCACACCGCGATGGGCGCTTCGCAGCCCTTTTTGATCTGGAGGGCGATGTGTTGCGGCTCGGCGAGCAGCGAAAGGCTTTCGAACACTTCGCGTACCAGGTCCTGTATGATAAAGGAGCCGGGATGCAGCTTGAGCTCGCCGCGCTCGAGGCGCGAGATCTCGTCGAGGTCCTGGATAAGGTGGGAGAGGCGCTCTACGTTCTTCTGGGCTTTCTGCAAAAAGCGCTCGGTGATGGCCCGGTCTTCCACGGCGCCCTGGAGCAGGGTTTCGATATAGCCCTGGATGGCAAAGACGGGCGTTTTGAATTCGTGCGAAAGGTTCTGGAGAAACTCCTTGCGGAAGGTCTCGTTGCGTTTCAGCAGCTCGATCTCGCGGCGGCGCTGCTTGCCCCAGGCTTCCACGTCCTGCCGCACTTCGTCGATGCTTTTCTGGGGCAGGATGTATTTGTAATAGGTTTCCTGTTTCTTGGATGCTTTTGTCTGGTAGATGAACTTGTAAATGAGCTTCAGCTTGCGGTAGATAAAGCGCTGGAAGATATACGAGATAAGCCCGTAGGAGCCGGCGAGGATGAGCACGAAGGCCACGGTGGCTTCCTTCCAGCTATGACCGCCATAGGCAAAGAACCCGAGCCCGATGGGTATGGAAAGCACCAGGGCCGTGAAGAGCGCGAGCTGGCGGGGGGAAAGGTTTTTTTCTTTGAACATGGCGGAAGGAGGAAGATAGCGAAGAAAAGAAGGAGGGAAGATTACATGAGTAAATGAATACATGATTACATGAGGGCAGAAGCAGATCTACTGAACTCGGATCTCAGGATCCCGGATCTGAATCAAATCAGACCTCGGAGATCGGAGATCAATAAATTCCCTCCCCGGCTCATGTAATCATGTACTCATGTAATCATTTGCTCTCCCCTCGAATCACAGATCAAACTTATAGCCTACCCCCTTCACCGTCGTAATACAGTCGATCCCCAGCTTCTGGCGGATCTTGCGGATGTGCACGTCGATGGTGCGGTCGCCGACGATGACGTCGTTGCCCCACACCTGGCTCAGGATCTCGTTGCGGAGAAATACCTTGCCGGGGCGGGTGGCGAGCAGGTGAAGGAGCTCGAATTCTTTCTTGGCCAGCACGAAGGAGCGGCCCTGGTACTGCACCTCGAAGCGCTCAGGGTCGATCACAAGACCGTTGACCTCCAGGACGCGGTTTTCACCCTTGGGCGTGGCGCGGCGCAGGAGGGCCTGCACCTTACTCACAAAAACCTTGGGCGAAACGGGCTTGGCGATATAGTCGTCGGCGCCGGTGCCGAGGCCCTTGATCTGGGTGGCCTCGTCGTTGAGCGCGGTGAGGAAGATGATGAGCGTGTCTTTGAGCGCGGGCTGGGCGCGGAGGATCTGGCAGACCTCCACGCCGGTCTTGCCGGGCATCATGATGTCGAGCACTACCAGGTCGGGCTGCAGGCTCTGGGCCTTCGCCACCGCCTCGTCGCCGTCTTCGGCGGTAAACACCTGGTAGCCTTCCCGCGCCAGGTTGAACTGGAGGATCTCCAGGATATCGGGCTCGTCGTCGGCGATCAGTACTTTCCAGGAACGGTTGTCCATGCGTTCAGATGTGTGCCGCAAACCTAAAGGAAAAGCGGGGCGGTTCATAGTTCGTTAATGATAACTTAACTAAAGAAGGGTTCTGGGGTTCTGGGGATGGTTTCAATGTCGTTGGAAAAGTATCCGGCGGCCTGTTTAAAACAGCAAAAAATAGCGGGTAAAATCACCGGGAACTGAAAAAAGGCATATTTAGTTTCGGACATGCCTACTTTCAAACGTATCGAAGATATCGAGGCCTGGCAGCTCGCCCGGTCGCTTTTCAGGGAAATTCTGCAGATCTGTGAAGAAACGGGGTTGGCGAAAGACTTTAAGCTCCGCGACCAGATCAAAGCCTCCTCGGGTTCGGTGATGGATAATATCGCCGAAGGGTTTGGAAGGGGCGGAAATAAAGAGTTCGTTCAGTTTCTTGAAGTTAGTCATGCCTCCTGCACAGAAACACAATCACAGCTTTATCGCGTACTCGACAACCGCTTTATAGACCAGGAGCGGTTTGATCATATTTACAACATCGCGAAGCGCACCGATGGTGCCGTGCTGGGTTTAATCCGCTACCTTCAGAGCAGTGACTTTCGCGGTCCACGGTTCTAAACCAACCTCAGAACCCCAGAATCCCAGAACCTCAGAACCGCTTCTTAACACCCTCATAAACCGGCGGGTACTAAATTTGCTCTATGGGCCGTATGTACCTGATCTTCCGTGTTTTGCTGGTGGCTGTGCTGATGGGGGCGCTCGGAACGGCAAATGCCCAGAAAGCCGGCGCCCACAAGACGCCGGACCAAGGCTGCAAGCCGCCCCTCAACCGCCAGTTGCGTCATGATTTCGTGGACCAGGCCCAGCAGCTGGCCCTGCGTGCCGACGGAAAGGCCGACAATGAGTTCTATGCCGGCAATAACCCCGAGGTAAACTTCCAGGTAACGCAGACGATCACCAGGCGCGTGGACAACCTGCAGTGCGTGATCGAGAACGACACCCTTACCCGCGACCAGAAAAAAGTAGCGTACCTGAAAGGGCTCGAGGTCATCCTGAAGAACTTCGCCAAACTCTACCGCAACCGCCAGGTGCTGCCTTCGCACCTGCCCGCCGTGTTTGACGCCTACGAGGCCGCCATGGCCCTCGACGAGCGCGGCGCGTCCATTGTGCCCGTAATAGAACGCTCCTCGTACGAAGTGGGCAATTTCCTCATCGGCTCGCAGGGCTTCGATGCCAACAGCGGCCGGGCGGAAGCAAAGAACATCGTGCTGTCGAAATACCTCGCCCAGCACCCCGACCGCATTCTTGCCACCCTGAAGGACAATACGAACCTGCCCAACCGCGATTCGCTCATCATCCTGGCGGCCTACCGCAACCCGGCGCAGCTATACGATTACGCCTCGGCCAACAATGACCTCGGCTACTTCATCCGCCGTATGGACGACTCGCTGGTACGCACCGTATCACGGATGGCTACCTCGGGCGGCGCCGGGCAGAAACAGCTGCCCTTCCTCGACAATATTCTCCGCGGCAAGATCACCCTCGAGCAGGTGAATGCCGTAAAAGACGACCCCGTTAAATACTATAAACTGCTGGTGCGGACGCGGATCGATTATGTACAGCAGCAGGTGCAGCAGAAAGACACCGTGATGGGCATGAAGGCCATTAACGACATGCTCCGCCGCCGCGCCATGGACCCCTTCATCAACACCATCAACGGCCTCCACGAAGAGCCCGATGCGAAGCGCTTTAAGGTCCTGCAGGAGCTGAGCGCCACCGAGCTTTATTACCTCATCGTCATCGGCGGCGAGGAGCTGTATACTTCCAGCTATGTGCGCGGCGTGTTCCCGCTGATGATGCAGAAAAGCGCCAACCGCGGCGACTCCCTGCTGATGAGCGTTTCCTTCGACCGCTTTAAGAAATTCATCAAGATGGCCGCGGGCTACAATACGCTCGACGACTTCCTGGCTTCCTTCCCGAATAAAGGAAACGCCGAGGCGCTGATGACCGAGTTTGTGAACGGTCTGGAAAAGACCCAGACACTCGAAGACGGCGTGGATGTGGCGGACTCCTATGCCTCCATTGTACAAACGAACAAGGATATGGCGGCACGGATGCTGGCCAACGTGCAGGCCAACCTGGAGCGCAACAGGGCACGCAACAACCAGCGCGGCATCGTGCTCTACAACCTGCTCGACAAGCTGTTCCGCTCGGCCGACTCCACCAGCAAGATCGACCTGTCGAAGGAGTTTGGCGTGCCGCCGGTGTATACGGTCGACTACAACTCGCTGCTTGCCGACACCAACCGCGTGTTTGTGCAGGCCTTCTTCTATGGCGATAAAGACGGCGTCAACAACTACAATATCCAGGTGGCGCAGCTGGCCAGGACCGGCTGGAAGAAGATCGAGGATACAAAGCAATGGCAGGCCTGGGCGTCCACGACGGGCAAGCCCGTCACCCTTTATTTCAACAAGCCCCTCGACGAGGAAAGCGGCGAGCTGGAGCGTGCCCAGGCCGCTCTTGACGATCACCTGAGCGGCCGCGGCATCCAACCCACCGTGGTCATCCACCGCGGGCACAGCTACTATGCCGGCGCCACCATCGACCAGATCCAGCCGGCGGCCAAGATCGTGTTCCTCGGCTCCTGCGGCGGCTACCACCTCATTCATGATGTGCTGGAGCATGCTCCCGACGCGCACATTGTTGCCTCCAAGCAGACCGGCTTCAACGTCATCAACCAGAATTTCCTCAACCTGATGTTCAGCAAGCTCCGCGAAGGCAAGACCATCGAGTGGATTCCCTTCTGGAAGGAATTTGAAAAGAACGCGGGCAAGCTCGCGGGCTTCGAGGATTATATCCCGCCGCACCGGAACCTCGGCGCCATTTTCATCAAGGCCTACAACAGCCAGATGGGAGCGGTTGCCTACAACGAATAATCAGGAAGCCCCCGCGAACGCGGGGGCTTTTTGCTGGAGTGCCGGGAGATGAAGTGACAGGTCTTCATCAAACCCGCTTACTCACTCTGGACCATCTTGCCGCTTGCCGTCATGCTGCCGATCCGCAGCCGGTAAAACAGCAGCGCGCCGATCTTCTGGCGGGGACTGTAATGAAGCTCCCGCGTTGCTCCGGCGCTGATGCTGCCATAGCTGGTGGCCGATACCCGCCGGCCGGTATTGTCGTACACTTCCAGGCTCACGGAGCCCGAAACCGGCGCGGTAAACCGGAAATTCACCGAGTTGCGGAAGGGGTTGGGATACACCTTTACCGTTACGGCGTCTTCCGGCGTCGCTTCGGCGGGGGCGCGTTTTTCCGCACGGGCGGTCGGGGGAGCCAGGCGGGCGGTTGTGGTGCAGGTAACCGCATCGCTGCAATTGGCGGCCGCGGAAACGCAGCCACTGCCGTCCTTCGCCACGATGCTCGGGTTGGAGCCGGGCGCCACATTGGAGAAGGTTACGCCCGTTTGCCAGTGCTGGCCGTTATCGATGCTGTACTGGTAGGTGCTGCCTACAGGACTGGTTACAGTAAGTGTACCGGTGGCGGGTCCGCACATGCTGGGCTGCACCGCGCAAAGCGCCGGCGCGGAGGGATTCGAATACACCGACACCGTTACGGCTTCAATGTCCGAACAGGACGGCGTCGTGCCCGTACTGGCCTTGATGTAGTAGGTGCCGGCGCCCACAGCTGTTGGAGAAGACAGCGAAGAAGTGGCCGCGGAGTTGGTCCAGTACGAGAGCGTGGAGCCCGAAGGCAGCGTGCTGCCCGAGGTCACGGCTGCGGCCGTCAGGTCGACAGTGGAGGGCGAGCAAACTGCGTTCGGGTTTGTGATCGAAAGTACGGGAGTGGTCCGCACAGTTACCACAACAGACCGGATGTCGGAGCAGGCGGGGGTCGTATTGGTGCTTGCCTTGATGTAATAAGTACCGTCACCGGCAGCGGTCGGCGTTGTCATGGAGGCAGTAGCCCCGGAGTTGGTCCAGTAGGATAAGCTTGTGCCTGTTGGCAAGGTACTACCGGAAGTCACTGCGGCTGTAAGATCGGCCGTAGCCGGGCTGCATAACGCAGTGGGATTCGTTATCGAAAGCGCCGGCCCGGCAAGCACTGTCAGGGTTACTGCTGCTTTGCTGTAGGCGCTGGTGTTGGTGCTGCTCGTGACCTTGGCATATGCCGTAGTGCTGACTGTACTGTAGGCAGCGGGTGTACCGACCGGCGAGAGCAGGCCGGAGTCGCGATACCAGGTCACCGTTACATTGCTGGCATTGTTCGATACCTCCCCGTTGAGGGCGGTCAGGTTAAATGTGGCCGTAGTGCGGCCTGCCGTGTCCGGGCACAGCGAGCGGGAGACGTTCTGCGCCATCGGAATTTCGATGGTAATATAATTTCCATCAATCTGCGACCAGCACTTCGAAGGTGTGCCTGGGCAACGGAAGGCTGAAAGTCCCTGGCAGAAATCAGTATTGCCGGTGCCCCAACCCATGAAAACATTGGTCAGCGCGATGGGTGTCCCGCAAGACCAGGTGAAGGCTCCCGAAAAAACCACCTGGTTGGAAGGCCGGTTGAGCACGGTGCCAAAGCATTCTTTTTTGTTAGCGAGAATGTTGCCGGGGGTGCCGTTGACGAGGAATTTGATATTGGCATATACCACCACGCCCACGCGGGGCGTATTGGTGGTCAGGTCGAGTGCCAGTCTTACCTTAACCGAACCGCGGCATTGATACCCTGCGGACAATGGCTGCAGGGTAGCCGAATCCACAAGGTAGGCCCGCATGATCTGGACGTCGTTGGAGGTACAGCCTGTCTTGCAGTCGGAGGGCGTCTGCGGCGTCTGCGCGCTGCTGTTATAGGCTGCGCCGATTCCCAGTAGAAATACGGTACACGGCAGGAAAGACTTCAACATAGAATTTATTTTCATGGTCAGTTGTTTGAGTGTAGGGAAATGCCTTTCGGCCGCGCGGGCGCCCGGGCGTGTAGATTGAAATAAATGGAAGGAAGGGCGGTCGGGGGAGAAGGGTCTGCAAACCGAAAGCAGACCCCGGGGCACACGGAGGTACCACTTGCATGCTGCAACTGCATAAAAGGGTTTTAGGTTAGCAACGTCGGGACAACAGGAGCCGGGACGCCCTGGAAAACGGGCATACCGGTGCCTGGTCAATGGGTAATAACAGGTCGCGGCCGAGGTTTCCGGTCAGGGGAAAAAGTGTCGGGAAAGATAGCGGAGCATAAGCGTGTTTTTTATGTTGGTAGGTTAGCTGAAGTGTGTCGTGACGGATGCGCTCCGGTGCCGGGCGGTACCTGAATTCTAATACAATTTTCACACCGATATAAGTGATTCGTATTAATACGGTACAGATGCATGGATTTGCGGCGATGCAGTCTGCGGCTAATGACCTGTTTTTTAGCCGGTTGATTTTTGGAGGACAACCCATATTTTTTTGGATTTGCTACCGGCGGGGGATATACGGCTCAGGCCGCACCTGAATCCGTGCGTTGCGTGTTCCCCAAAACCACGGGCGTGATGTCTCCGCCATCCAAGCCTAAAACCATAGAACCTCAGAACCTCAGAGTCCGGAACCTTGTTCCGGTCCTACTTTTGTTCCCTAAAATTGCCTGATTGTCTCAGCCCGATAAGAAACCCGCTTTCAGTCTTACCTCCCTTCAACGCGTGCTTCGCTTTGCTCGGCCCTATAAGCGCACCTTCTGGGGCTCTATTGCCCTGGCGGTCGTGCTGGCGGTGCTGACACCGGTGCGCCCCGCGCTTATTGACAAAACGATCCGGGAGTTCGTTGCCAGCGGGAACGCGGTGTGGGTAGTACGGATCACGCTCATCCAGATCGGGCTGCTGCTGGTGGAAACCGCCCTGCGCTTTATTTTCTCCTACCTTACTTCCTGGCTCGGGCAGTCGGTGGTGAAAGACCTGCGCGTGACCACCTATCGCAAGGTACTCGGCCTCAACCTCCGCCAGTTCGACCGCACGCCCATCGGCACCCTCACCACGCGCACCGTGGATGATATCGAGCGGATCAACGACATCTTCGCCGACGGGCTTATCCCCATCCTGGCCGACCTGCTTTCCATCGTGGCGGTGCTGGCTTATATGTTCTCCACCAACCCGCAGCTCACCCTGGTCTGCCTGATCCCGTTCCCCGTCCTGATCGTGGCGACCTATTATTTCAAGGAGAGCGTCAACAAGTCGTTTCACCGCGTGCGCAACGCCGTGTCGGCGCTCAACGCCTTCGTGCAGGAACATATCACGGGTATGTACGTGGTGCAGGCCTTCGCCGCTGAAAAGCGGGAGATGAACAAGTTCGACGCCATCAACCGCGAGCACCGCGACGCCAACATTCACTCCATCTTCGCCTACTCGGTGTTTTTTCCTGTGGTGGAGATCATCCTGGCCACTTCAACCGGCCTTATTGTCTGGTTCGTGGCCCATCCCAACGTAGGCGTCGGCATCATGACCTCCTTTATCCTTTGCCTCAACCTGCTCTTCCGCCCGCTGCGGGTGATCGCCGACAAATTCAATACCCTGCAGATGGGGCTCATCGCCGGCGACCGGGTGTTCAAGGTGCTGGATAACGAAGATGTGACGCAGGACACGGGTACCTATGCGCCGGCGCAGGTGGCCGGGCGCATCGATTTCGAGAACGTGACCTTCGGCTATAGCCCCGAGAACACGGTGCTGCACAATGTGTCCTTCTCGGTACCGCCCGGCCAGACCCTGGCTATTGTGGGCCATACCGGGTCGGGCAAGACCACTATCATTTCCCTGCTCAACCGCCTTTACGAAGTGCGCTCCGGAAGTATCAAGATCGACGAGGTGCCGGTAGGAGCGTGGCAGCTCGACGCGCTGCGCGCCAACGTGGGCGTGGTGCTCCAGGATGTGTTCCTGTTCTCCGGCTCGGTGCGCGACAACCTGACGCTGCGCAACCCGGCCATCCCGCAGGAGCGGGTGGAGGCGGCGGCGAAGCTCATCGGGATGCATGATTTCATCCTGAGCCTCCCGGGCGGCTACGATTACAACGTAATGGAGCGTGGCGCCACGCTTTCGCTGGGGCAGCGACAGCTGCTCAGCTTCATCCGGGCCCTGCTCTACAACCCGGCGATCCTGGTGCTCGACGAGGCCACCTCTTCTATCGATACGGAAAGCGAGGCCCTGATCGAACACGCGATCCGGACCTTGGTTGCGGGACGCACTTCCATCATCATCGCGCACCGCCTCAGCACCATCCAGCGCGCCGACCAGATCCTGGTGCTCGACAAGGGTGAGGTGAAGGAGACGGGCACCCATGCGGAGCTGCTCCGGCGCAGCGGCTTCTATGCCCGTCTCTACGAAATGCAGTTCGAGCGAAAAATAAATTCACCCGCAGGGCGTTAAACTATTCGTAATATTACCGGTCACAGCGCCCTTGGCGCAGGTTTGCCCGCCCCGGGCGGGCCGCATAACCTTGATTAGCAACCCATCTGAACTCTTATGCAATTGACGCGTTCTCTCTGGGCACTGCCGGCGCTCCTGCTGCTGCTGCTCACCTCCTGCCGCCGCGAGGAAAGCCTGGAACTGGGCAGCCCCGCCCGCTACGACCTCCAGGACATTTTCGGTGATTGCCTTGGCGACAGCGTCGTCGGTAACTACGTGGCCGGTCGCGCCCTCAACGGCGATTCCTCCTACATCGTGCTGAAGGTGAACGTACGCACCCTCGGTAATTACAGCATCAACTCCGACATCCAGAACGGGTTTTCCTTTGCCGGCACCGGCACTTTCAGCGACACCGGTCTCGTATCGCTGCGCATCCCGGCGCGGGGCACCCCCCAGCAGGCGGTGCCCACCACGCTGCGCTTTACCCGCGACTCGGCTTTCTGCGAGGTGATTGTAAACGTAACGGCTACGGCCCAGGGCGGCGGCACCTGCAATGCCCAGGTAGCCGGTAACTATTATAAGGATACGGCCCTGCTCGGTGGAAACAATGTGACCCTGACCCACAACTACAGCGCCGCCGGAACTTATAACGTAACTACCGATACCATCAACGGTTATTTCTTTTCGAAATCGGTGGTGGTAACCACCCCGGGAGCTACCACCATTGTGCTCAACGGCAGCGGCACGCCAGCCGCAACGGGTACCCATAATTTTACCGTACGTTTCGGCGACAGCACCAGCTGCGGCTTCCCGGTGACAGTAGGCGCGCCTCCCCCCGCGGGTGGCTGCGGTGGCTCCATCACCGGCACCTATACGGCGGGGACGCCCGTTCCGGCCGGCAACGGCATCCAGGTGAGCGGCCATGCCTATGCGCAGCCGGGCTCCTACACGATTTCGGCGGCTCCCGTAAACGGCGTTTCCTTTGCCTCCACCAACGTCAACGTGACGGCGGCCGGCGGGACGCCCACGGCCACCCTGGCGGCAACGGGCACACCTACGGCTGCGGGCACCTTTACGGTGCCGGTTAATTTCGGCGACGGCAGCACCTGCACCTATACGCTGACCGTTGTGACCGGCGGCACCACGCCTTCCGGCGACTATTTCCCCCTGGGCGCCAACAGCTACTGGACCTATACAGACCCCAGCGATCCTACCGACACGGTCAAGCATATCAATGAAGCCTCCACGACCGTCGGCACCCAGACCTACCGGGTGTTCCGGGAGTATAACAGCCTGGGCAACGTCACTGATTCCTTCCTGTTCCGGAAAGAGGCGGGTACAACCTACCAGGCCGTGGCCCTGGAAGACCTTGGCCTCACGATGGGCGTGACCTTCCCGGCCGGTGCCCTCGCCGAGCTGCCGGTGGTGAAAGACGCGCTGACCACCGGTGCCAGCTGGACCTCCGCCGCTTACAGCGGTTCCAACAGCACCCAGATCCGCGCGGTGTTCAACTGTGTCAACAACAACGTAACGCTTACGGTAAACGGCCGCACTTATACGAATGTGTACCAGGTCACCGGCGCCCTCCAGTTCAATATTATGAACACGGGCTGGCAAAACAACCCCTTTGGCGGCGACCTGGGAACAGCCTGGTTCGCACCCGGCGTTGGCATTATCCAGCAACAGGTGCCCGGTCTTTCGGGGATGCTGATGCTGCGGTATTACCAGATATTCTGATGAGCTCCCGCAAAAGAAAAGGCGCCCGCACCGGGCGCCTTTTCTTTTGCCGAAAGGACGCACTTTGTCCTTTGTTTTTGGGCACGCACCCTTATCTTTGCGCCAAATTTCGGGAACAGATATGAAGGTTAGACGTGTCAAATCCTTGATGGTAGCGGTTTTCAGCCTGTTTTCGGTGCTTGCTTTCGCCCAAAACGATCACGGCACACCGGTTGGTGAAAAAACGCCCGATGGCCACGTGGCCAGCGAGGAGCCCGCCAAAGAAGGCAATAAGTTCGACGCCAACGAGGTGATCTTCGGCCACGTGCTGGACGCGCACTCTTTCCACTTCTTCGATCTCAACGGTCACCCCTATGGTCTCAGCCTGCCGGTGATTCTGTATGATAAAGAGAACGGCGGCATCAAAACCTTTAGCTCCGCCCGCTTCGAGCACGGCCACAGCGTTGCCGAAGGCCGCTACCAGCTTGTAACCGAGCACTGGCGCCACGAGATGGTTTCCGAAGGCCACCTCACCGAGGAGCAGGCCAAAGGCTACCGCAACGAGAACATTATAGCCGTTGACCCCAGCACCAAAGCGCCCCTCGCCGGCGCCAAGGTGTACGACTTCTCCATCACCCGCAACGTGGTGCAGATGATGCTGGCGCTCATCCTGCTGGTGTGGATCATGCTGGGCGTTGCCAAGCGCTACAAGAGCGGCCAGGGCGTTACCAGCGCTCCCCGCGGCATGCAGAACGCCATCGAGCCGGTGATCACCTTTGTGCGCGACGAGGTAGCCAAGCCTAACCTCGGCCACCACTACCGCAAGTTCATGCCCCTGCTGCTGACGATCTTCTTCTTCATCCTGATCAACAACCTGTTCGGCCTCATCCCCGGCTCGGCCAACGTAACGGGCAATATCGCCTTCACGGCCATGCTGGGCCTCGTGTCCTTCCTGGTGATCAATATCTCGGGCAACAAGCATTACTGGGGTCACATCTTCAACCCCCCGGTGCCCTTCGGTATCAAGTTCATCATGGTGCCGGTAGAGATCCTGTCGATCATCACCAAGCCCTTCGCCCTCATCATCCGTCTTTTCGCCAACATGCTGGCGGGGCACATCATCATTATCTGTCTCATCTCCCTCATATTCATCTTCGGTTCACTGGCCAAGGTAGCGGGCTGGGGCTTTATGCCCATCTCGATCGCCTTCTCGGTGTTCATTTTCGTGATCGAAGTGCTGGTGGCCTTTATCCAGGCCTTCATCTTCACCAACCTCACGGCGGTGTTCATCGGCCAGGCCACGGAAGATCATCACCAGCATGAAGGCGAAGCCCACGCAGGCCACCCGCCCACCGAGCCGGTGATCATTGGATGAACATCTAAGATCTCAGATCGCTGATCTCGGATCTTTAGGAGAAAGCAGTAAACGGGTCTTCGGTTGCTTGATGACGGTTCTGTCTGAAAAAATCAGACATCAGACATCAGACATCAGAGATTCTCTCAAAGTGTGATTTTTTAAACAACATAAAACAACCGTCATGAGTTTGTTAACCATTCTGTTGAGCACAGTTCCTTACGCGAACGCCGGTGGTGCCATTGGCGCTGGCCTGGCTGCAATCGGTGCTGGTATCGGTATCGGCCAGATCGGCCGTGGTGCCGTTGAGTCCATCGCCCGTCAGCCGGAAGCTTCCAACGACATCCGCGCCAACATGATCCTGACCGCCGCCTTTATCGAGGGTGTTGCCCTCTTCGCGGTAATCGCAGGTATCCTGGCCATGTTCGTATAAGAGCTGCCAACAAAAGAAGTTACCGCGCCCGACGCACAGGGCCGAGGGCGCGGTTTCTTAAATTTTTCGATCTCGGATCTCGGATGTCCGATCTAAATCGGACATCGGATATCGGGCATCAGCAAATCGATCGACAAATCAAGAAATACCCAAATCCCTAGATAATGGATCTGTTAATACCCGGCACCGGCCTATTCTTCTGGACGCTGCTTTCCTTCCTGATCGTGTTCTTCCTGCTCCGCAAGTTCGCCTGGGGACCCATCCTGAACTCGCTCGGCGAGCGGGAGAAAGGCATTGCCGATTCGCTGGAGACCGCGCAGCGTGTGAAGGCCGAGATGGCCCAGATGAAGAGTGAGAATGAAGAGCTGATGGCCAAGGCCCGCGAAGAGCGCGCCCTGATGCTGAAGGAAGCCCGCGACACCCGCGACAAGATCGTGAACGAAGCGAAAGACGCGGCGAAGAACGAAGCCAACAAGATCATCGCCGAAGCCCAGCAGGCCATCAACGCACAGAAGATGGCAGCCCTCACCGAGGTGAAGAACCAGGTGGGCAAGCTCGTGATCGAGGTGACCGAGAAGGTGCTGCGCAAGCAACTCGACACGCCCCAGGCCCAGGAAGCCCACATCAACGGCCTCGTGAACGAAATCAAATTGAATTAATGCGGTAATGCGGTAATCCGGTAATGTGGTAAACAGAGAAGCCACATGTAGGAGAGACCGGATTTGATTACCGCATTATCACATTACCACATTATCACATTAATACCATGCCTAATCCCCGTTTAGCTTCGAGATATGCCAAGTCGCTGCTGGACCTCGCCAAGGAGCGCGGGCAGCTGGAGTCGGTGTATACCGATATGCAGTTCCTGCGTGAGGTGATCCGCCAGAGCCCCGACTTCAATACGATGCTGAAAAGCCCCGTGGTATCGAGCGACAAGAAGCAGGCTGTGATCAACGCGGTGACCGCCGGCAATATCGGCGAGCTGACGCTGGCCTTCACCAAGCTGCTCGTGGCCAAAGGCCGCGAAGGCGAGCTCGTGGAGATCATCCCGTCCTTCATCAACCAGTACAAGCAGCTCAAAGGCATCCACACCGTGAAGCTGACCACCGCCGCGCCCGTAAGCGAAGAAGTCAAAAGCCGCATTGTGGCGCAGGTGAAGCAGTCGGGTCATATGGACCAGATCGAGCTGGAAACGAGCGTGAACCCCGACCTTATCGGTGGCTTCGTGCTGCAGACCGGCGACAAGCTGGTCGACGCCTCCATTGCCTATGAGCTCCAGGAGATCGGCCGCCAGTTTGACAAGAACGACTTTATTTATAAGATCAACTAACTGCATTGCGTAGTTAGAAGTGTGTAGTAATACAATCAATTAGAAACAAGTAAATCAGCAACAATGCCTGAAATAAAGCCTGATGAAATTAGTGCCATCCTTCGCCAGCAGCTGAGCGGTGCCAACACCACCGCCGAGTTGGAGGAAGTAGGAACCGTTCTGCAGATCGGTGATGGTATCGCCCGTGTATACGGCCTCGGCAACGTACGTGCCGGTGAGCTCGTTGAATTCGAGAACGGTGTGCAGGGCATCGCCCTCAACCTCGAGGAAGACAACGTAGGTGCCGTACTCATGGGTGAAATGGGAACCCTCCAGGAAGGTGCCAAGGTGCGCCGCACCGGCCAGATCGCCTCCATCAAGGTAGGCGACGGCATGGTAGGCCGCGTGGTAAACACCCTCGGTGAGCCCATCGACGGCAAAGGCCCCATCGCCGGCGAGCGCTACGAAATGCCGCTGGAGCGCAAGGCCCCCGGTGTAATCTACCGCCAGCCCGTAACCGAGCCCCTGCAAACCGGTATCAAGGCCATCGACGCCATGATCCCGATCGGCCGCGGCCAGCGTGAGCTTGTGATCGGTGACCGTCAGACCGGCAAGACCGCCATCTGCATCGACACCATCATCAACCAGAAAGAATTCTTCCAGGCAGGTAAGCCCGTATACTGCATCTACGTCGCCATCGGCCAGAAGGCATCGACCATCGCCGGTGTGATGAAGACCCTGCAGGAAGCCGGTGCCATGGACTATACCGTGATCGTAGCCGCCTCTGCCTCGGAGCCCGCTCCGCTGCAGTTCTACGCGCCCTTCGCCGGTGCCGCCATCGGTGAGTTCTTCCGCGACACCGGACGTCCGGCCCTCATCATCTTTGATGACCTGTCAAAGCAGGCCGTAGCCTACCGCGAGGTATCGCTGCTGCTCCGCCGCCCCCCGGGCCGCGAGGCTTATCCCGGTGACGTATTCTACCTCCACAGCCGCCTGCTGGAGCGCGCCGCCAAGGTGATCAACAACGACGCCATCGCCCGCCAGATGAACGACCTGCCCGAGAGCATCAAGCACCTCGTAAAAGGTGGTGGCTCGCTGACGGCCCTGCCGATCATCGAAACCCAGGCTGGTGACGTATCCGCTTATATCCCCACCAACGTGATCTCGATCACCGACGGACAGATCTTCCTTGAGTCGAACCTGTTCAACGCCGGTATCCGCCCCGCCATCAACGTAGGTATCTCGGTTAGCCGCGTAGGTGGCTCCGCCCAGATCAAGTCGATGAAGAAGGTGGCCGGTACCCTGAAGCTCGACCAGGCCCTCTACCGCGAGATGGAAGCCTTCTCGAAGTTCGGTGGTGACCTCGACGCGGCTACCAAGCTGGTTATCGACAAGGGTGCCCGTAACGTGGAGATCCTGAAGCAGCCCCAGTACTCGCCGATGCCGGTGGAGAAGCAGGTAGCCATCATCTACCTCGGTACCCAGGGCCTCATCCGCGAAGTACCCGTACGTCGCGTGAAGGAATTCGAAGAGCACCTCCTGATGGAACTCGAGAACAAGCACCCCGAAGTGCTCGCCGAGTTCAAGAAGGGTGGTCTTTCGGATGATTCGATCAGCAAGCTGACGGCGCTGACGAACAGCCTCATTCCCCAGTACAAGTAAGCACCCGGTGCTTTTTAAATAAAACCCTTCGCCAGAGGCGAAGGGTTTTATCGTGCCATATTCTTTGCTCCCGTGAGGTGCAGTGCTCCTGGAAGCTGTTTCAAAAAGAGCTATGATTGCTGATGCAGACCGATGGCTCACTTTGCCGGGTAGCTGGCTTCCCGGTTACAGGGATAGCCTCGAACCGGTAGCCAAGTGCAGTAAAATGCGCCAGCAGGCGCGGCAGCATCACCCTGAGGTTAGGTGCCGACGAATCAATGTCGTGGCATAGTATGATCGACCCCGGTCCCGCGGCATTGACCACGTTGTGGAAGCTCTGCTCCGGAGTGATGCCCGAATCGTAATCCTTGCTATCTACCGACCAGAGTACGAGCTGCATTGGTTGGCCGCCGTGCCGCATCCGCCGCATCCGCGAGCGGTTGATATGCCCATACGGAGGGCGGAAGAGCGGAGAGTCGATAAGGCTGGCGGCCTCGCTCACATCCGCGAGGTAGGCCTTCGCCGGGGTTTCCCAGCTATCCAAGTGCCGGTACGTATGGTTTCCGACGGCGTGGCCTTCGGCACGGACGCGTTCGTAAAGTTCGGGGTGTCGCGCCACGGCGGCGCCAAGGCAAAAGAAGGTGGCCCGGGCATCATAGCGCCGAAGTTGCTCCAGCACAAAGGGGGTTCCCAACGGATCCGGGCCGTCGTCGAAGGTGAGGTAAAGTACGCGCTCTGTAGTATCGACACGGCGGGTAGCTTCCACCAGCGGTCCGTAGCGGAACGCGAGGCCCGCTACTGTCGACTTCGGCGCGCGCGCGGCAATTTCCGATAGCGTGTGCAGCAGGTTATTGACAATCCGACCCGGGTGCGGGAATTGGGAAGGAAGGTCCGGATCCTGGTGGAGGCGCAGGTAAATCAGGTAAGCGCCGAAGAGGAGCGCTTCCGTCAACGTCAGGAGAAAGGCCGCTCCGTTGCTGTGCCAGAACCCCTTGAACAGGATCAGGAGGCCCATATTCAGGAAAAAACCAAAACCAAAAGAACGCAGATATTCCCGCTTTCGCTTCGTGTTGAGAAACAGCTGCAGTCCCAGCAGGGTATTCATCAGGTGGAAAAAGAGTACCGGCGATAACACGGAAACGATGGCCGTGGCACCGGCGAAGCGAATGCCCAGGTAGTGGGTTACAATCACATCGGAAAGAAACAGGGCGATGATTGTGGCCCCGAGCGATAACAGCATCACATAAGGCATGAGGCGCTGCAGCCGTTCGAGACCGTCGCGCCGGCTCCGGATATAGGCGACCTGCACAAAAGGCAGCAGGAAGCCGATCACCGGGAAAAGAAAGAGCGCCTGCTCCAGCAGGAAGACATTGATCGCCCCGGCAAGCACCCAGGCATCTTCCTCCATTGGCAGGAAAGCCACCAGCAGCAGCACGGCTACGGAAAATTGATTCGCGATCCAGTACTTTATCGGGAAGGAAGCGCCATTGTGCAGGAAGCGGCGCAGCGCCGCGATCCACAAAGAGGCCTGGCGCAGTCCTGTCTTGTGCAGGGACTGCCGCAATTGCCAGAGAACCAAAAGCGCATAGACGGCTGCAACCAGCGGCAGCAGCTGCAGCGCTCCGGGGATGATGGTCAGCAGGGTGGCTACGATACAAAAGGCCAGGTGGGGCAGCAATACGTGCCGATCTATCGATAAGCGCCCATTACTTCCGGGCAGCCAGGCAGGCAGCAGCAGGCTGGCCGATATTATGGCGAACAAACTGTTTGTGATCGCCTCGTAACTGGTGGCGCCTGTATACCGGACACTGCACAGGATATAGCCTGCCAAGGCCAGCAGCCAAAGACAGGCTTTGGCCAGCAGAAGCGGGCAGGCAATTTGCGCTCGTTCCGCCTTGGTGCCGAAGCTGAGCAACAGGCGGCCAGCCGCATACATTTCCAGACCGGTATTGACAAACAGGATGGCATAAAGCACCAGCACGTAAGCCGTTTCCGTGCCCTTCCCAGCCTCCGGGCCGGCAAGCAGGAAAATGGCCCGCAGCAGCTGCAGGGGGAGGATGCATTGAGCAAGCGGCAACAATAAGAATTTCTTCCGGCTGTGCAGGAAGAATGGTCTGCCAAGTGGTTGTGTTGTCACGGTATAGGTTTGACTGGAATAGAAAAGTTGGTTTCAGGCGATTATTCCACGATTTCTCCGGGTTTCAGAGAAACCGATGGTGTATTATCTATCGCGAAAACATAATGCCAAACGTTGGCAAGCCACTTTTGCGCAAATAAGTGCTCCCCTAAATGCAGAGCGGGAAAGCCCTTTTCTTTAATATTCGGGTCCTGATGGCGCTCCCGGCGCGATTAATGCAACCAGGCTTTAAAATTTAGTTTGGTTTATATTGTAAACCAGTTTACGTTTGTCCTACAATTGCATTTTATGAGAGCCGCTTTTTTCACCCTCTTTGTTTTGATCGCCGCCATCGCGGGCGCCCAGCCCATCAGCGGCACCGTACGCGACGGCAAAGGCGCACCGGTGGCGGGTGCTTCCATCGCGATCCGTGGCTCCTACGACGGTGCCACAGCCGACTCCATGGGCCGCTTTTCGTTCCGCAGTACCGAGAAGGGAGCGCAGGTGCTGGAGGTGAGCGCGGTGGGCTTCAAGGCCGCCAGCCAGCCGGTGCAGCTCAACGGCAGCCCCCTGGAAGTACAATTCAGCATCCGCGAGGAAGTCACCGAGCTCAAAGCCGTGGTGATCACCGCCGGCTCCTTCGAGGCTTCGGATAAGAAAAAAGGCACGGTGCTCAGCCCGATCGATATCGTGACCACCGCCTCTGCAAACGCCGACGTAACGGCCGCGGTGAAGACGCTTCCCGGCGCGCAGCAGGTAGGGGAGAGCGAAGGGCTCTTTGTACGCGGCGGCACCGCGCAGGAAACCAAGACCTTCATCGACGGCACCCTGGTCAATAATTTCTTTTACAGCTCGGTGCCCAATGTGGCCCAGCGCGGACGCTTTTCGCCTTTTATTTTTAAGGGCACCGTGTTCAGCGCCGGCGGCTATTCGGCCCTTTACGGACAAGCACTATCCTCGGCGCTCATCCTCGAGTCGATCGACCTGCCCGAGCAAAGCGCCGGCAGCGTCGGCATTTCGGTAATCGGCGCCAACGCCGGCATCCAGAAGCTGGCGAAGAACAAGAAGTCGTCCTGGGGCGCATCGTACGGCTATACCAATATCTGGCTGGGCTTTCAGCTGATTAAGCTGCGCGACGAATACACCCACATCCCCGAATACCACACCGCCGATGCCAACTTCCGCATCAAAACCTCTGCTTCCGGCATGCTGAAATACTATGGTTACTTCAGCTACAACAAGCTCGGTCTGCGGCAGACGAGCATCGACACGCTTGGTTATAAAGACGCGTTCGGACTGGCCAACGATAATATGTACCACAACCTGTCGTGGCGCGAGAACCTGGGCCGCGGCTGGAAGCTGCAGCTGGGCGCTTCTTATGCAACGAACCACGACGATATCAACAGCAGCCTGGTGAATGCCGATAACGACGCCAGGCTGGTGGGAGGCCTGGAAGAGCGCAACTTCGGGCTCCGCACAAAAGGGCACTATGCCAACGCCAAGGCTGTTTTCGAGCACCGGCTGAAGGGACTGAGCGCACTGCGCGTCGGCACCGAATACAACTACAGCAGCGACCGCTCCGACTTCACCCGGTACAACGGGCAGCAAATTCCGAACAACGTTACCGAGCAAATCAAATCGCTGTTCGGCGAGGCCGATATCTACCTTACCAATGAGCTGGCCGCCCGCGCCGGACTGCGTGCCGAGCATTCGTCGCTGCTGAATAAAGTCAACGTGGCGCCCCGCCTTTCACTGGCTTATAAGCTGGGCCAGGGCGGGCAGGCATCGCTGGCCTACGGCGAGTTTTACCAGTCGCCCGAGCGCCGCTACCTGCCCGCGCCGGTGACGCTCGACTACGCGAGGGCCACCCATTACATTGCGCAGTACCAGCGCATCAGCGCCCAGCAGACGCTGCGCCTCGAGGCCTTTTACAAGCGTTACCAGAGCCTGCTCAAGACGGGCATCGTGGGTGGCCATGAGCTCGCCACCGGCTCAACGGGCTATGGCGATGCAAAGGGTTTCGAGCTGTTCTGGCGCGACAAGAAAACGATCAAGAACCTGGACTACTGGGTGTCGTACTCCTTCCTCAACACAAAGCGCGACTACCTCAATTTCCCCGCCGCTATAGAGCCGTCCTTTGCCGCGAAGCACACCGCTTCGCTCGTGTTGAAGCGCTTCGTACCCGGTATCAAAACACAGTTCAATGCCTCGTATACCTATGCTTCGGGCCGTCCTTACTATAACATCGGCTACGACGCTTCCAGCAAGCCGGTGCTGACCGACGCCGGCCGCACCATCGACTATCACAGCGCTTCCATCAGCGTCAACTACCTGCCGAAACTGTTTTCGAAAAAAGGCGCCAGCCGCTTTACGGTGCTCGTGTTCTCGGTTTCGAATGTGCTGGGCAACCAGCAGGTATACGGCTACAAGTATGCCTACAACGGGATGCGCAAGGAAGCCATCACCCCGCCCACGAATATGTTTGTTTTTCTCGGGGCCTTTATCTCCTTCGGCGTGGACCGCACGGAGGATGTGATCAACAGCAACCTCTAGGAGAATGTCTGATGTCGGATGTCTGATTTCTGATTTGTGCAGTGGTTGCCGGCCCTGAGTTCACTACAGCCTTAAAGACCAATTAGCCAATTAACCAATCAACCAAATACCATGGATACACAAACGAATGCTGAGGGCCGTGACCCGCACCTGTGGCGCATCGCCCGCCGCCGCGCGGCCTTCCGCCGTAGCCTCGCCACTTACCTTGTGGTGAATGCCTTTCTCTGGGCCATCTGGTTTTTTACCGGTCGCCCTTATTACAGCGGTGGAGTTCCCTGGCCCATCTGGCCCACACTCGGCTGGGGCATCGGCATCGCCCTGGGCTGGTACCACGCCTACGGCGGCGGCTCCGACGCCGAGGAGCGCGAGTATGAGCGGCTGAGCCGCCAGCGCGGCAGCCGTCCGTAGAAATACTATAAACCCTGACAACAATCTTATAATCGAAATTCAATCCCAACACACATGAAAAAGTTACTCCTTCTCGTTCTTTCCGCTGCCGCTTTCGCAGGCGCAGAGGCACAGTCAGAAAAATTCGTGTCGGCCATGCAGCCGCGCGTTATTGCCATCGACACCACGCGTACCCCCGCGGCGCTTGAAGATCTTTCCAACAGCTTTGAGCGCATTGCCGAAGCGGAGAAGACCCAGTGGCAGCCATACTATTATGCCGCCCTCGCCAAGGTGAATGCCGGCATGCTGCAGATGAACGGCCTGCGCGGCGGCATAGCCGACAAGATTGATCCGATGGCCGACAAGGCGGAGGCCCTGCTCGACAAAGCCGAGGCGCTCAGCAAAGACAACTCCGAGATCTGGGTGGTGCGCAAGATGATCGCCTCGATGCGGATGATCGCCGACCCGATGAGCCGCTATATGACCTACGGTCCCAAGGCTGCTGAGGCGCTGGCCATGGCGCGCAAGCTCAACCCCGAGAACCCGCGCATCTACCTGCTCGAAGGCCAGGATAAGTTCTTCACCCCCGAGCAATTCGGCGGCAGCAAAACCGAAGCGAAGAAGCTTTTTGAAACCGCACTGGAGAAATACAATGGCTTCAAGCCTGCCGACGCCCTGGCCCCGAACTGGGGACGTCCCGCTACGCAGTATTTCCTGGCGCAGGCAAGTAAATAGAACTTTCGATCCCGGATCTCTGATCTCAGATCTTTGGGCGCGGCGGATGCCGGGGAAGCAGCGGTACCGATAGCTGCGCCCCGGCATTGCCGATTGCCGCTCCTTCCGCTCCCTGCCTCTTATCTTTACCCTGCCCGCATTAATACGAATTATGGACAATTCTTTCACCCCCGAAGACAGCCTGGCCCTGATCCGGTCGATGATCGGGAAGACGCGCTCCAATTTGAGCTCTAACCGCTTCTATTTCCTTTTCTGGGGATGGGTGGCTTTCACGGCCCTGCTGGCGCAGTTCGCGCTCAAAGTTTTTATCGGATACCCGCATCATTACCTCGTGTGGCTGGTGACCATTCCCGCTGTTATCATCACCATCGTCTACTCGCGCCGCCACAGCAGCGCCGGCACGCGCACCTACGTCGGCGATTTCATGACCTACCTGTGGACGGGCATCGGTATTTCCTTTTTCGTGTTGAGTATCCTCATCGGCAATTCGCGCGAGGGTTTCCTCTACGCTTATCCTTTCTTCATTATGTTTTACGGGCTCGGTACCTATATCTCCGGGCGCCTGCTGCATTTCCGTCCGCTCGTGGCCGGCGGCATCCTCAATTGGGTTCTTGCCATCGCCTGCGTGTATGTGCCCTACGACTACCAGATGCTGCTTACGGCCGGGGCGATCCTATGCAGCTACATTATTCCCGGCTACCTGCTGGGCCGTATCAAAAACGAACAGGCATGAACGAGCAACCAATGAGCGAGCAGGAAAGCCTGCGGCTTATCACCGAGATGATCGGTAAGGCGAAGAAGAACTTTCACGAAACCGGTACCAGCGCCATCCTCTGGGGAACGGACATTGCTGTTTGCGGCCTTACCAGCTTCGCGGAGCGCTATTGGAATTTCAAGGTCGGCTTCGACGTCTGGATGCTCACGCTGGCGGCCCTTGTGCCGCAGGTGGTGATCTCGGTGCGCGAGTCGCGGCAGCGCGTCGTACGTACCCATGTGCAGGAAGCGATGAACGCGGTGTGGCTGGTATACGGCCTGAGCATCTTCGCGCTCGTGTTTTACTTCAACGTGGTGCCGGGGGCCGAAGAGCGGGCGCTGGCGGCGCGGGGCACGGTGTTGCTGGAGCAGGTCAACGGCGTCACCCGCGACGGGCATATCCGCATTCCCAGCTATGGCAGCCTGCTGATCCTGCTATACGGCATTCCTACTCTCGCCACCGGCATCGCCCAGCGCTTTCGGCCCATGCTCGTAGGGGCTGTGCTCTGCTACCTTTTCTTTATAGCCTCCTGCTTTACCACCACAACCTGGGACATGCTCTTTAATGGACTCGCCGGTATCGCCAACTGGCTCGTTCCGGGACTGATCCTGCGCGCCCGTCACCGCAAACAGCAACGTTCCCTGCATGTTTAAAGACCTCGATCCCATATTGCATTCGCAGCTGCGGCTGGCGGTTATGTCGCTCCTGATCGGGGTGAAGGAAGCGGAATTCACCTTCCTGCGCGAAAAGACCGGCGCCACCGCCGGCAACCTGAGCGTGCAGGTGCAGAAGCTCAAAGAGGCGGGCTATATCGAGGTGACCAAGCAGTTCAAGGATAATTACCCCCAGACCCTCTGCCGGGTGACGCCCAAAGGGGTAGACGCTTTTGAGGCCTATGTGCGGGCCCTCCAGGGATATATTCAGAAATAATTCTACATTTTCCGTATTTCTACTATATTGGTCGTCTAAACTCATCTGACCAATATGTATGTCCCTATCTACCGGGAAGCCGCCCGAATCTGGAAGCAGCTTGCCGGAGACGCACCCGAAGCAGCACCCGTACCCGAAAATGAGCTTTCGAAAAAGCTACAGGCTTTCTTCCAGGTGGGCGACTATTACTATTTCCTGTTCAACAGCATCACGGCTTCCTTTGATTATCTGAGCGAGGAGATAACCGCCGTTCTTGGGTATGAAATCAACCAGATTGATGTTCCCTTTTTGCTTTCGGTGATGCATCCGCACGACCAGCCGCATTTTCTCAACTTTGTCGTCAAGACGGGCGAGTTTTTCAAAAGCCTCCCGATCGAAAAGATTCCCCACTATAAGACCCGCTACGATGTGCGCCTCCGGCGCAACGACGGACAGTATATCCGGGTACTGCACCAGTCGGTGGTGCTGCGGTCCGATAACCAAGGCAACATTCTGCAGACCCTGGCGGTGCATACCGACATCACCCATATCAAGGAAACGGGCATGCTGGTTCTGTCGTTCATCGGGCTCAATGGTGAGCCGTCCTATATCGATGTCGATGTGACCCGGGTCTTCCCGCTGGCCAACGACAACCTGAGCCGCCGGGAAAAAGAGATCCTTGCGCTTCTGATTGAAGGTCTTCGCAGCTCCGACATAGCAGAGCGCCTTGCCATCAGCGAAGCCACCGTGCACACCCATCGCAAGAACATGCTTCGCAAGGCGGGCGTCGCCAACTCCTCACAGCTGATCGCCAAGGCGATCCGGGAGGGGTTGGTCTAGACGTTGACTCAACTTTTTAACGGATCGCGTGTTTCTGCTCAGGCTGGCCCCGCGCTAGCTTTGTAGCCCGAATGACGCCCATCATCTCCGTACAGCACCTTTCGAAGTTTTATCCCAACCTCAAGGCGGTAGACGACCTTTCTTTCAGCGTGGAGGAAGGGGAGGTGTACGGCTTCCTCGGGCAGAACGGCGCGGGCAAGTCCACCACCATCCGCATGCTGCTGACGCTGGTGCAGCCCTCGGCCGGCCGCATCGAACTTTTTGGAAAAGAGCTGCAGCGCCACCGCCACGAGGTGCTGGCGCAGGTGGGTGCCGTCATCGAGCGGCCCGACCTGTATCAATACCTCAGCGCCTACGATAATGTGCGCCTGCTGGCGCAGCTGTCGGGCCTGCGGCCCACGCGCGAAGCCGTGTTGCGGCAGCTCGAAGTGGTGGGCCTCCGCGAACGCGCCTTCGACAAGGCGAAGACCTTTTCGCAGGGCATGAAGCAGCGGCTTGGCCTTGCCTGCGCGCTCATCCACAACCCGCGCCTGCTCGTGCTCGACGAGCCCACCAACGGCCTCGACCCGCAGGGCATCGCCGAGGTGCGGGAACTGCTTCGCCGCCTCAGCCGTGAGGAGGGCAAGACCGTGCTGGTGTCTTCGCACCTGCTGAGCGAAGTGGAGCTCGTGGCTGATGCCATGATCATTATCGACCGGGGCCGCAAGGTGGCCGAAGGCAAGGTGCGCCAGCTCCTCAACCCCGCCGATATGCAGGTGGAGCTGCTTACAGCCGACGCCGCCGACGCGCGGCGCAAGTTGCTCGCTTCTTCCTGGGCCGGGGCCGTGCAGCCCGCCGGCGACCGCCTGCTGCTCCGCATGGCCCGCACCGACGTGCCCCGCCTCGCCCGCGACCTGGTAGCTATGAACGTAGATATCCTGGCCCTGCAGCCCCGGCATTCGCTTGAAGACTATTTCCTCTCCATAACCCAGAAAGCAGATGTGGCGACTCATTAAGATCGAGCTGTTCAAGATCGCGAAAAAGCCGCGCACCTATATCGCCTTCGGCGCGATCGCAGCCATCGTGTGGCTGCTGCAGCTGGCGCTCTGGGCCGACGGCCGCACCTACCTGGGTTTCGCGCTGCAGTCGGTGGAAAGTACGTTTTCCATATCCGGGCAGATCATCAACGGCTGGTTTGTGTGCTTCGTCATCCTGCAGACCCTGCTGGTACATGTGCCCCTGCTCATCGCGCTGGTGGCCGGCGATTCCATCGCGGGGGAGGCCAACATGGGCACCCTGCGCCTGCTTTTTTCGCGGCCGGTGAGCCGCTCGGCGCTGCTGCTTTCGAAGTTCATCGCCGCTACGCTGTATACGCTGCTGCTCCTGCTGTTCATGGCCCTGCTCGCCCTCGGCGGCTCGCTGCTCCTCTTCGGCACCGGCGACCTCATCATCCTGAAGAGCGACATGATTGTCATCCTCGACAGCGCCGACGTGCTGTGGCGCTACGCGGCGGCCTTCGGCTTCGCGGCCCTCGCCATGACCACCGTGGCGGCGCTGGCCTTTTTCTTCTCGCTTTTTGCCGAGAATGCCGTTGGCCCGATCATCGCCACCATGAGCGTCATCATCGTGTGTACCATCCTCACCACGATGGACATACCGCTGTTCCAGTCGCTGAAGCCCTGGCTTTTTACCAACCATATGCTCAACTGGAAGGGCTTTTTCGAGCGCCCCGTCGACGGTCCCGAGATCGCGCGCTCGGCGTCCATCCTGCTGGCACATATCCTGCTTTTTGTAGGCGCCACCATTTTCATCGCCCGTAAAAAAGACATTCTCTCATGATCCGGAAACTGTTTCTGCTGCTGTTGCCCCTGCTTTGCCTGCAGCCTGCCCGCGCACAGGATGCGGCTACCCTGGTGCGCCAGGTAAAGGCGCGGCTCGACAAGGTGCATGACTATAAGGCGGCCGCCACGATGGATATCAACGTGCCTTTTATCAATGCCCCGAAGTCGGCGGTGCTGGTGTTCTTCCGCTACCCCGACAAGTTCAGCGTGCAAAAGCCCGACGGCCTTTCGGTGCTGCCCAAGGGAGGCGTCCGCGTGAACATGGCCGCCCTGCTGGCCGGCGGCAATTACAGCATCGTGGATGCCGGCAACGCGCGCATCGGGAACACCAATACCCGCGTGATAAAGCTGCTGCCGAACAGCGAGACGGACAACGTGGTGCTGAGCACGCTCTATATCGACGCAGCGGCCCAGGTGATCCGCAAGAGTACCGTGGTGACCCGCGACGGCGGCGTCTATGAAATGCAGCTGGAATACGGAAAGTACACCGCCTGGGGCCTGCCCGGCAAAGTCACTTTCCTGTTCGATACCAAAGAATTCAAGCTGCCCAAAGGCGTTACGTTCGACTACGAAAAAAGCGGCCCCAAAAAAGCGGCGCCGAAAAGCGGCAAAGGAAGCGTCGTGCTTACCTATAGTAATTATACGATCAATAAGGGTGTGCCGGATAGCGTATTTAAGTAATGCGGTAATGTGATAATGCGGTAATCCGGTAATAAAGAACCTCGCCATCGGCGAGGTTCTTTATAATTTCAACAGTTATCACATTATCACATTACCACATTATCACATTACCGCATTATCCGATCGTATCGTCGATCCGTTCGTCGACAACGTTTTTCAGTACTTCGCTCGTCACCTTACGGAGCGGGTTCTTGGTGCGCTCTTCGTATTCGCTGCGTCGGTTGATGATGTCGACGCATTCGAATACGGCGGTGGTGAACGACGAGGCATCGGCGATACCCTTGCCGGCGATATCGAAGGCGGTGCCGTGGTCGGGGGAGGTGCGTACAAAGGGCAGGCCCGCGGTGAAGTTGACGCCCTCACCGGAGGCGATGGTCTTGAAGGGGATAAGACCCTGGTCGTGGTACATGGCCAGCACGGCGTCGAACTGCAGGTAGGAGCGGCGGGCGAAGAAGGCGTCTGCGCTGTAGGGGCCGAATACCAGCGCGCCGCTGTTCTTGGCGTCTTTGATGGCGGGGCGGATGATGGTTTCTTCCTCGGAGCCGATCAGTCCTTCGTCGCCGGCGTGCGGGTTAAGGCCCAGCACGGCGATCCGCGGCTTGTCGATGCCGAAGTCGCGGCGAAGGCTTTGCTGCAGCAGCTGCAGCTTGCTCAGGATGGCGCCCTTGGTGATCTGCTTGCCCACTTCAGCCACCGGTACGTGCTCGGTAACGAGGGCTACGCGGATATTGTCGGCATAAAGCAGCATCAGCACGTCGCGGGCCTTGGCGGCGTCTTTGAAAAAGGGCGTATGGCCCGTGTATTTGAAGTTTTCTGATTGAACGTTCTTCTTGTGGATGGGGGCGGTAACAAGGCCGTGGATATGGCCTTCGAGCAGCGCCTGCGTGGCGGCTTGCAGCGCTTTTACAGCGTAAATTCCGCCTGTTTCGTTGAGTTCACCGGGGGTGATGGCGACGTCTTCCTCCCAGCAATTAAAGATATTCACCTGCTTGTGGTTCACCTTTGTCAGGTCCTTCAGGCTCTGGTAGTTGAGGTTGGCCTCGGGAAGCGTTTTCTTGTAAAAATTCACCAGTTTATTCGACCCGAAGATCACCGGGGTGCAGTGTTCCAGCAGGCGGTGGTCCGAAAAGGTCTTTATGATCAGCTCGGTGCCGATGCCATTCAGATCGCCGCAGGTAATACCGATAACAGGTTTTTGCATAACGCAAAGTTGGGGAAAATTCAGGTAGGGAAAAACACCGACGGCTTATCGTAAGATTACTATAAAAAATCACCAAGTTTTACCCTTGTTTAGAACGAATAGAACGTTAATTTTGAGGCTGTCAATCGTTATGCTTCGTTTATTCGTACATAACAGTGGCAGAAACCGAATCCGTACCCCTCCTGATCTGAAAAAAAAGTTTTGTCGCGCCCCGTGCGGCCGCTTTGCGGACGTCCGGAGGGTATGGTGCAGGTCGTTTTATACCAGTGAACAGTGTGATCCGATCCTCTCTAAAACCAAACCCTATGCTGCGACTTTTACGCCTTACCCTGGCCGTAATGGTCTTTTCCTCCGCTGCTTCGGCTCAATGCCCCGCCGGATTTTCCAGCGCCCAGATCAACTGGGACGCCCTGGAGTTTCTCCGCACCGGCGGCAGCTTTTCCGGTTATGTCACCAACGCACAGGCTGCCACGCAATATATCGCCTTCGCTACGCAGAAAGTGACGGTAACGCACAACTTCACCGGCGGCAACAACCTGGGTGTTTCCACCGCGCACACCGCCGAAACCAATGCGACGGGCAAAGGGTCCGACCTTCGCTTCCTGGGCAACGGCGCCATTACATTCACCTTCGAGAGCCCGGTACAGAACGTCAGGTTCTCCCTGTTCGACATCGACGTGAACCAGCGCGTGGAAGTGTCTGCCCTCGCCGCGGTTTCGATGACGCGTGTTACCACCACCACACTCACTCTTACAAACAACAACACAACAGTAGCCCGCGTGGATGCGAACGCGACAGCTACGGCACTGACATCGGAAAACGGTACGGTCAACGTTTCGATCGCCGGCCCGGTGTCTTCATTTACGATCACGACAACTAACACCGGGGTCGTTACGAGCGGTAACGCCGCGGGCCGGGAAGACGGCTCGATCTTTATTTCCGACATCAATGCCTGTACCAACGCCGCCGCCTTTCCCACGAATTATTACGGCACGAGCAAGCCCTGGAATAACCAGCCCGGCTACGTGCTTTCGGTGGTGAACAATAAGATCCTGCAGACCGACCCCGCTACGGGCAAGTCGAAGCTGATCTTCGCAGATCCTACCGGCAACAACATCAACTCGATGGCCTACGATCCGTATAACTACGTGATCTATTATTGCTACAGCCTTACGGGCTCGCCGGCGACCAACAAGTCGGTGAAGAAATACGACATCACCACCGGAACACTCAGCACCTTTATTTCCGATATTACGACCCTGGGCGTTCCCGTTTATGAGTCGGGCGTGGAATCAGGCGCCGCGGGCTTTTACAACGGTTCGCTCTACCTCGGGGTGGAAGGCTACGCCAGCGGCGGCTCGGGCTCCCTGGGCCGCAAGTCGATCGTTTGGCGTATCGACATTTCCGGTGGAACGCCGGCCACGGCCGTCCAGGCCTATGCCGCCGTCGCCGACGACGGTGTCACCGCCAATATCCTGCACGACTGGAGCGATATTGGTCTCAACAACGGTGTGCTTTACGATTTTGACGGTGCCGCCGGCGACCCGGACATCTACCAGTATGATATGTATAGCGGTTCGCTGACGCGCATCACTCCGTCGAGCAACTGGGTGCCGCGGCAGATCTGTGTGGACTGGGCGGGCACGATATACAACCTCGACGGTACCATTGCGCCTTATACCGGTGGTGCCAATATCACCACGGCTTCGCAGAAGACGATCACTTCGACTACCACGACCATCCCCTCCGGCGGAAGCTGGGGCGACGCGGCAGAAGCCTTTAAGCCCAAAGGCGACCTCGGCGACGCACCTTCTTCTTACGACCCCGTGGCCAATGCGCCCGCGGTGCACGAGATCAACACCAACCTGCGCCTCGGTGCTACCATTACCAGCGAGTGGTCGAAAAACACGTCGCTCTTCGCCGCCGGCGACAACGACGACGGCATGCCCACGCCTTCCATCGTGATCAACAACAGCAACTACCTCACCGACGTCAACGTGTTCAACAACACGGGTGCCCCCGCAACGGTGTGCGCCTGGGTTGACTTCAACAATAACGGCATCTTCGATGCCAGTGAAGGCATTTCGGTGAATGTGCCTTCGAGTGCTTCCACACAGACGGTGCAGCTTTTCTGGCCCAACCCGACCACGACGCTGGCGCCTTATTCCTATACCTTCATCCGCATCCGGGTTACCTCGGCCGCCAACGGCATGACCACCGCCAATCCCACCGGATGGTTCGATGACGGTGAGGTGGAAGACTACCGTGTGCAGGTGAACGCCTACGCGCTGCCGAGCATGCTCGTTGACTTCGACGCCCGCAAGCACGATGTCCGCAAAGGCCTCGTCACCTGGAAGATATCCGATGAAGTGGCGGGCACCCGTTACCTGCTGCAGCACAGCCGCGATGGTCGCCGCTGGAGCGACCTGCAGCAATCGGCAGCTACCGGCACCGCAACCACCCGCACCTACAGCTTCCTCCACAGCCAGCCGGCAGATGGCAGCAACTACTACCGCCTCCAGGTGCTGCGCCCCGGCGCCGCGCCCCAATGGAGCGGCATCCGCGAGCTGCGCTTCAACGACGATAACAACTTCCTGCTGGCGCCCAACCCGGCCCGCGGCAGCGTCAACCTCCAGGTGACGGGGATCGAAGGACCGGCGCTGTGCCGCGTCTATGCCGCTTCCGGCGCGCTCGTACTCGAGCGCCGCATCCAGCTGGTAGCCGCCGGAAGTACGCACAATATCCCCCTGCCCGAGTCGCTGCCCGAGGCTACGTATATCGTAGAACTACGGACGGAGTCCGTACGGCAGGTACGTACGCTGGTGCTGCGCCGCTGATCGCCGTCCCGCTTTTAACCGTCATCCAATACCAACCAAATCCAACCGAAGAACCATGAGGAAAACGCTATTCCTGATGCTTTCACTGTGCGTATTTTTTGTGCTGTCATCACACGCGCAGGACAAATATTCGAAGGTGCGCATCCCGATGAAGTCGCCCGACGTAAAGGCTTTCGTTTTTGACAACCTGGAGATCGATCACTACCAAATGAACAACGGCGCCATGGAAGTGGTGCTGGACCAGGAAGAGCTGGCGCGGCTCCGCGCCTCCGGCTTCCGCTATACGGTGCTGGTAGACGACGTGGTGCGCTACACTACCGAGCTGAACCGCCGCATCGGCGCCAACTGGTCGCGCTACGAAACCGCGAAGGCGCCTTATGCCGTGAGCTGCAGCAACGCTGCCGGCATTTTTACCACGCCCACCTCCTTTGGCAACGGCGGCTCCCTGCGCCTCGGCGCCGCCACCGGCACCGGCTACTTTACCTATGCCGAAATGATCTCTGAAATGCAGGCACTCGTTGCGGCTTATCCCAACCTGGTTTCGCTTTATTCGATCGGCAAGACAATAAACAATAACGACATCTGGGGGGTGAAGATTTCCGATAACGTGGCCACAGACGAAAGCGAGCCCGAGGTACTGTTCACCGGCATCCAGCATGCGCGGGAAGCCATCGGCGGCACCAGCCTGATCTTTTTCATGGAATACCTCTGTGAGAGTTACAGCACGGATGCGAAGATCAAAGAGCTTGTAGACAGCCGCGAGATCTTCATCATCCCCTGTGTGAACGTGGACGGTTACATGTATAACTACAGCGGCGCCAGCGGCTACCCAACCACCGGCGGTGGCCTGTGGCGCAAGAACCGCCGCCTTATCAGCGGCAGCACCTATGGCGTCGACATCAACCGTAACTACAGCGTGGACTGGGGCAACTGCGCCGGTGCCAGCACCAGCTGTGGTTCCAACACGGCATCCCAGGATACCTACTACGGTCCGAGCGCTTTTTCCGAAAAAGAAACGCAGGCCATTCGCGCCTTCGTCAGCGCCCACAAGTTCGTCACCGCCATCGACCAGCATTGCTATGGTCCCTATTATTCGCTGCCCTTCGGACGCCCGTCGCTGCATACGATGAGTGCTTCGGATGCGAATTTCTATACCGCGATCCCGGCACTGATGGGAGCGTACAACTGCCACCGCGCGGGCAACTCACCGGAGACCGTTAACTACGAAGTAGCCGGCGGCATTAAAGACTGGTTGCTGATGGGCGATATCGGCCTCGGCACCAAGGGCAAGATCTACGGCATGACCGGCGAGGCCGGCGGCGGCGACTTCTGGGCGCCCATCAGCCAGATCAAGACCCTTTGCCAGCAGAACTGCATGCAGAACATCCAGCTCTCCTACGCGGCCGGGCAGTATTACGATATCCAGGACATGAACGACGTGGCGCTGACCTCCAAGACCGGCACCCTGTCTTTCCAGCTCCGTAACATCGGGCTCACCAGCGGTCCTGCAACAGTGACCCTTGTGCCGGTGGAGAATATGGTAAACGCCGGCGCCAGCGTCGCTACCGAGTTAACCGCCTACTACGATACGTATACCGGATCGGTTTCCTATACCTTGCCGGGAAATATCGCTGCGGGCTACCGCGTGCGGTACAACTGGGTAGTGAGCGCAGGCGGTGTTACCTACGTGGATTCGGTGACCAAGCTGTATAATCCCGTGACGATGCTGTCTGATGACATGGAGGGCAACATCACCACCAACTGGACCACCGCAAGCAACGTAGCCGGTAACGGCGGCAGTTGGGCCTACACCAACTCGAGCGCATTCGGTGGCAGCAACTCGCTCACCGAGTCGCCCAGCGGCAACTATACTACCAGCACCACCCGCACCATCACCTATAAGAACACACTTGACCTCAGTGACGCGACCAACTCTTACCTGACCTTCTGGGTAAAGCACCGCTCCGAAAACTGCCGCGACAAGCTGCAGGTGCAAGTGAACACCACGGGCAACAATAACTCCTGGGTAGCAGTATGCGGTTCGCACACGATCGCCGAAGCCACCGCCACCGGTTCCGGATCGCTTGGCGGCAACCCCGCCCTCACCGGCATCCGCGACCAGTGGACACGTGTCTGGTACGACCTTACTTCTTATGCCGGTCAGCCGGGTCTCAACCTGCGCCTCCAGTTTACTTCTGACGCCGATGCCGACGCCTTCGCCCATGAGCTCGACGACGGGTTTTACATCGACAACCTGAAAGTGGTGAAGACGACGCAGACCTTCAATGTGCTGCCGGTACGCTTTGTGAATTTCAAGGGACAGCTGCAGCCCAACGGCACGGTGCGTCTTCACTGGGAAGCCTACACCGACGAGCAGCACGATCACTTCGAGATCGAGCGCTCCGCCGATGGTGTGCGCTTCGAAACGATCGGCCGCCTCAGCACGCCGCCGCCTTATATCTACTTCGACGCACAGCCCCTGGCCGGTGCCAACCATTACCGCATCCGCCAGGTAGACCACAACGGTCACGCTACCTACAGCAATATCGTATTGATTCACCTCGGGCTGCAGGTGCAGCTCCAGGTGTATCCCAACCCGGCCACCGACCGCCTGCAGGTGCAGCTCCAGTGCACGCAGCCCGGGCTGCTGCAACTGCGGCTCAACGACCTCCAGGGCCGCCCCCTGTGGCAGCAGTCGACCGTTGCCGGGCGCAGCGCCAGCAGCCTCCAGGTACCGCTTTTCGGTATGGCCAGCGGCACCTATGTGCTCCAGGTGCGCGATGCCGAAGGGCGCCTGCTCAGCACCCAGCGCGTTGTAAAACTTTAGATTTGGATTTGGTTTCCTCTGGTATGATCACGGACAGCAAGGGTCCTCTGCCCTTTGCGACCGTGATCTTTTTCATGTAGGATGTCTGATGGCTGATGTGGGATATAGTGGTTGTGGGATTATGTATGCGGAGGCTTGCTGAACATCAGACATCCCACATCTGACATCTGACATAACTTTGAGGTATGTACACCCTGAAGAAGTCGCTTGGGCAGCATTTCCTGAAAGACGAGAACATCTGCCGCAAGATCGTGTCGGCGCTGGAAGCAAAGCCATTCGCGCGCCTGCTGGAAGTAGGGCCGGGCGGGGGCGCGTTGACGAAATACCTGTTGCAGCTGCCCGGCATCGACTTCAAGGCGGTAGAAGTGGACGATGAAAAGGTGGTCTACCTGAAGCAGACCTATCCCGGGATCGAAGACAAGCTGATCCACAAAAGCTTTCTCGATATCGGCGCGCCTTTCACAGAGCCGTTTACCGTGGTGGGCAACTTCCCGTATAATATCTCCACCGAGATCGTCTTCAAGATCATAGCCTGGCGGGCACTTGTGGAAGGTTGCGTGGGCATGTTCCAGAAAGAAGTGGCCCAGCGTTTTGCGGCGGCGCACGGCAACAAAGTCTATGGCGTCACCAGCGTGCTCACCCAGGCTTTCTTTGATGTGGAATACCTCTTCGACGTGCCGCAGGGCGCCTTCAACCCGCCGCCCAAGGTGATGAGCGGGGTGATCCGCCTCACGCCGCGCCGCGAGCCGCTCGCCATCGCTTCGGAGAAAAAACTCTTTACGCTCGTGAAGGCCGCCTTCAACCAGCGGCGCAAGCAGCTGCGGAACGCAGTGAAGGGCCTCTTCAGCGCAGAGGAGCTGCAGGACGAAGGCTTCAACCGCCGCGCCGAGCAACTGAGCGTATCTGAATTTGCTGAACTTACCCACCGTATGTTATGAAGAATGCGATCCTGACGGCACCTGCTCACCCGATGCTCGGGGAGGCTCTTGCCGGCCGCGGTTACGCGGTGCTGGATTTTCCGTCCATCACTTACGAAGAACTCGAAGCGCTCATCGTTGATGCGGAAGGGCTGGTTGTGACGACGCGGCTGCGCATCGACGCGCCGCTGCTGGATAAGGCACCGCGCCTTCGCTGGATCGGCCGCCTCGGCTCGGGAATGGAACTGATTGATGCAGCCTATGCGCGGCAGAAAGGGATTACCTGTATCAGCACGCCCGAAGGAAACCGCAATGCCGTAGCCGAGCACACCCTGGCCCTCGCCCTTAACCTGATGAACCATGTATGCCGTTCCTTTGGCGAGGTGAAGCAGGGGCTCTGGCGCCGCAACGAAAACCGCGGCACCGAGCTCGGGGGCAAAACCGTGGGCATCGTGGGGTACGGCAATACCGGGAGCGCCTTCGCCCGCCTGCTCGCACCCTTTGGCGTGCGGGTGCTTGCCTGCGATAAATACCGGGAGAACTTCGGGCACGATTACGTGGAGGAAGCCACCATGGAACAAATTGCCGGGGCCGCCGACCTTGTGAGCCTGCACCTGCCGCTGACGGACGAGACAAGGCATCTGGCAGGCGATGCCTTTTTCGGCAAGCTCCGGCGCCGTCCCTGGTTTGTCAGCACCTGCCGGGGCCGGGTGACCGACACGGCCGCCCTGCTGCGGGCGCTGGATGCGGGTCTCATCGCCGGTGCGGGACTCGACGTGCTGGAAAACGAAAAGCTCCACACGTACACCGATGCCGAACGGGCACACCTGGAGCAGCTTTGCGCACATCCCGACGTGATCGTTACACCGCACATCGCGGGCTACAGCTTCGAAGCCTACGAGCGCATGAGTTCAGTGCTGATCGATAAGCTGGATACCGCCGGGGTGCTCTGACAGGTCCGTTTTGCGATTTTTATTATATTTGTCCAACGTACAGCAACGCTTTGGTGAACCACTGAGGCGTTGCTCTTTTTTTCATTTATCTCAACCGAACGACCATGAGTGGAATTCAATACGTGACCAAGGAAACCCTCGAGCAGATGAAGAACGAGCTGCAGCATATGAAAGGCGTAGAGCGTCCCGCCGCTTCCCGCGCCATCGCTGAAGCCCGCGAGAAGGGCGACCTGCGCGAGAACGCCGAGTACGACGCCGCCAAAGAAGCCCAGGGCCTGCTGGAAGCCAAGATCTCGCAGCTCGAAGGACAGATCGCCACGGCCCGCATCGTCGACGAATCGACCATCGATACCTCCAAGGTGTCGATCCTTACCAAGGTGAAGGTGACCAATCTCAATAATAACAAGCAGGTAACTTACCAGATCGTCTCCGAAAAAGAGGCCGACCTCAAAAGCGGCAAGATCTCCTCTACCTCGCCCATCGGGAAAGGCCTGCTGGGCAAGGCCGTCGGCGAAGTGGCCGAGGTGACCGCGCCTGCCGGCGTGCTGAAATTCCGGGTGGAAGAAATAAGTGTTTAAAGTAAAAGAAGCGTTTCTCACCGCTAAGAAAAGGAGTCAAAGAAGCGATACGCTAAGGATATGGGTCCCGCCTGAAGGCGGGACTTTCGTTTGCGATCTACGTGAAATAAAAACTTAGCGTAAACCTTAGCTCCTTCTTTTCTTCGCGGTGAAAGACTCTTATTCTCCTTAATTTTCCTTCATGAGCATCTTCACCAAAATCATCGCCGGCGAAATTCCTTCCTACAAGATCGCCGAAGACGAGCGCTTCTTTGCATTTCTCGACATCTTTCCGCTGCGCGAAGGGCATGTGCTGGTCATTCCGAAAGTGGAAGTGGACAAGATCTACGACTTGCCGGAAGAGTACCTCTCGGGGATGCTGGTGTTTGCGCAGCCCATCGCCAAAGCCATTGAGAAGGCCTTCGGCAAGCGCGTGGGCATGGCCGTGATCGGGATCGAAGTGCCGCATGCGCATCTACACCTCGTGCCCATTTCTTCTTCCAACGATATCAATTTCACGCAGCCGAAGATGAAGCTGAGCGAAGCGCAGCTGAAGTCGGTGCAGGAAAAGATTTTGGCTCACCTGTAAACGAAAGCAGGATCGAACGCAGCTGACGCAGGTTGTTATGATTCATCGTGGCATTGCAGAATAAGCATCCGCGCTCATCTTAAAAATCATAATAAATCTGCGTTCTTTCACTGCCGGCAAATCAGCCCAGTCTTCCCGGGTTCTGCGCGATAAACGCATCCCAGGCGGAGGCGGCCTTTGCCTTACGCGGGTTGCGGGCGCGGCCCGTGCTCCGGTTGGCCTGCGGGATGCCGTCGGAGAAATAATGACAGATGGCCACGGCCAGGGCGTCGGTGGCGTCGAAGGATTTGGGTGACTCCTCCATTTTTACAATGCGGTGGAGCATCTGCCACACCTGCTCCTTGTCGGCATTACCGTTGCCGGTGATGGCCTGCTTGACGCGCTTGGGTGAATACTCGGTCACCGGGATGCCGCCGCTCATGGCCGCGGCGATAGCCACGCCCTGCGCCCGTCCCAGCTTGAGCATCGACTGCACGTTTTTGCCGAAAAAGGGCGCCTCGATGGCGAAGGTGTGCGGGCGGTGCACTTTTACCAGCTCGGTCACCTTTTCGTGGATCAGTTGCAGGCGCACATAGCTGTCTTCCTTCACCGGCAGCTTCAGCGCATCCACCTCCAGCACCTGGATGACGCCGGCGGTAACGGCGATAACGCCATAGCCCATCACTACGGTTCCGGGATCGATCCCAAGGATGATTTTTGAAGGTCTTTGCAAGGTGGCTGTTATATTTACGGCGATGCGGGCCGGTAAAATTAGTAAAAAATTTAGCAATTACTTCCTGGGCCCGCTGCTTTTCAGCTGGCTCCTGTATTCCATCGGCAGGCAACTGCAGCACCAACCCCAGCTCCTGGAGTCCTGGGGAAGCATCCGCGCCTCTTTCCACTCACCCCGCATCGTTTACTTTATCGCGCTTTGCCTGCTGATGCTGGCCAATTGGGGCATCGAGGCGCTTAAATGGCGGATGCTGGTACGCCCCATCGAGCCCATCAGTTTCGGGCAGTCGTTCCGCGCCGTTCTGTCGGGCGTTTCTTTTTCGGTAAGCACACCCAACCGGGTCGGGGAGTACCTCGGCCGGATGCTGTACATGCCCGAAGGCAAGCGGCTCCAGGTGGTGGCCCTTACCCTGGTGGGCAGCCTGGCGCAGCTGTTGCTGACGCTCTGGGCCGGCACCATTGCGTTTATTTTCCTGTACGCAAAACTTACCGGCAGCGGGATGATGCATCCCTTCGTCTACCGGGTGGGGCTGGCCGCACTGGTGCTCGGGACCGGTGTTTTAACACTATTTTATTTTAACATCGCTGCTCTTGAAAAATGGCTGGAACGCTTGCTGCGCAAGGCTTCCTGGCTTTACCTGGTGGCGGCACTGAAGGAATTCGGCATGCAACGCCTGAGCCGTCTTTTGGGTCTATCTGCTGTCCGGTATGCAGTGTTCGTGGTACAGTACCTTTTAGCTTTTCGTTTGTTTTCGGTTGATGTATCATTGCTGCAGGCCGTTGGGGTAATGGGCCTGGTTTTTTTAGCACTGGCCATTATCCCGAGCGTGGTGCTCCTGGAAGTGGGCATCCGGGGCGAAGTAAGTCTCAAGCTCATCGGCCTTTTTTCGGCCAATAGCCTGGGGATAATAGTAACGACGGTCACGATCTGGCTCATCAACCTGGTGCTGCCGGCCCTGGCGGGTAGCCTGCTGATCCTGGGCGTCAAAATATTTAAAAAGCGATATGAGGAACGTTAAACCCCTTTTGGCTGCCGCACTCACCCTGACCGTTCTCGGCGGCCACGCCGGTAAAGAAGTGACGCCTGCCCAGGAAGGGACGGTGCATCCGGAGGATTTTTGCGGAACCCGCAATACGACCTTCCAGGATGGCGAGGTGCTTACCTACAATGTTTACTATTCCATCATCGGCATCTACGTAAACGCGGCCAATGCCCTCATCAACGTCAATACGGAGCGACTTAACAACCGGCCCGTATACCATATTACGGCCACGGGAAAAACCACGTCCTCGCTCGATTGGATATCGAAGGTGAACGACCGCTTCGAAACCTATATTGATACCGCCACGCTGCAGCCTTACAAGTTTGTTCGCAATATCCAGGAAGACAGCTACCGCAAGTACGAGTCGGTGACCTTCAACCGCAACGCCAACACGGCTATCACCAACGACGGTGTGTATAAGGTGCCGGGCTGCGTGCAGGATGTCATCAGCTCGCTCTACTACGCCCGCAACATCAACTTCGACAAGTACAAGCAGGGCGACAAGATCTCGTTCAACATGTTTCTCGACAACGAGGTGTACAGCATGTATATCCGCTACGAGGGCCGCGATAATATCAAGACCAAGTACGGTAAGTTCCGCGCCATCAAGTTCAAGCCCCTGCTCATCAAGGGCACCGTGTTTGATGGCGGCGAAAAGATGACCGTGTGGGTGAGCGACGACGAAAACCGCATCCCCCTCCGCGTGGAAACGCCGCTCAAAGTGGGCTCGCTCAAGGTGGATATGATGGGCTATCAGAACCTGCGGTATCCGCTGAGCAGCCTGAAAAGTTTGCGCTAGATCTCGCTCAGCGCAAATTCTCTTCCCATCCGCACTCCTTTCTCCGTCATCACCACCTCGCAGCATTCGCGCTGGTGATCATGCTCGAAGAAGAGCACGTAATTGTTTTCCGCGGCCTCGGTGAGGAAGCCTTTCTTTTCCGTGAGCGTCATCAGGGGGCGGGTATCGTAAGCCATCACGTAAGCGATGGGAATATGGCCCGCGGAAGGAAGCAGGTCGGCCATGTATACGATCGTGCGGCCCTTGTAGTGGATCTGCGGCAGCATCATCTTTTCGGTATGCCCGTTAACGAAGCGCACATTGAAATGATCCGCGAAGGGCTGCGTGGCCAGCCGCCCGTCGACAGCCTCGGGCGCCTGCAGGAACTTCAGCTGCCCGCTTTCCTGGATGGGCAGGATGTTCTCCTTCAGAAAAGATGCCTTCTCGCGGTCGTTGGGACTGACGGCCCAGTTCCAGTGCTTTTCATTGCTCCAGTAGGTGGCGTTCGCAAAGGCCGGCACCAGCTTGTCGCCCTGCCGCTCGATAGAGCCGCCGCAGTGGTCGAAGTGGAGGTGCGTGAGAAAAACATCGGTAATGTCCGACCGGTGAAAGCCGTGCGCGGCAAGGCTCTTGTCGAGCGTATCGTCGCCGTGCAAATAATAATGCCCGAAGAACTTCTCATCCTGCTTGTTGCCGATGCCGTTGTCTACGAGGATCAGCCGCGCGCCGTCTTCGATGAGCAGGCAGCGCATGGCCCAGGTGCACAGGTTGTTGGCGTCGGGTGTATTGATCTTTTGCCAGATGGTTTTGGGCACCACGCCAAACATGGCGCCGCCATCGAGTTTAAAGTTGCCCGTATTAATACTATAAAGATTCATAAAGGTTCTGGGGTTCTGAGGTTCTGGGGTTGTTATCAGCGGGCCGCGCGCTGCTTTTGCAGGGTAAGGTACAGGCCGGCGAGGCCGATGGCGAAGAAGAGCACCAGCGTCAGCACCGAGTTGCGTTGCGAGCCGGTGAGCTCGATGATGCCGCCGAAGGAAAGCATCCCGATCACGATGGCGATTTTCTCGGTTACGTCGTAGAACGAAAAGAAAGAAGTAGTGTCGCGGGTTTCGGGCATCAGCTTGGCATAGGTGCTGCGGCTGAGGCTCTGGATGCCGCCCATGACAAAACCCACCGCCGCGGCGAGCCCGTAGAACTCGTAGATGCCGCCCACCGGCAGCAGGTAGCCGATCACGCAGAGCAGGATCCAGAACACCACGCAGCACATGAGCGCCTTGATGTTGCCGATCTTTTCCGACAGCCGTGAAATAACCAGCGCTCCCGGCACCGCGATGAGCTGGATCAGCACGATGGAGATGATCAGGTTGGTGGTGGGAATCCGCAGCTCGCTTTTGCCATAGAGAGCGGCCGCCAGCATCACCGTCTGCACCCCCATATTATAGAAGAAGAAGGAAGCCAGGAAGCGTTTCAGCACAGGGATGTGGGCCAATTGCCCCAACACCTTGCGCAGCTCCTTGTAGCCACCGAGCAGGGCCTCCCGGGGTACGTCGCGCACCACCGGGCTGGGCAGGGTGCGGAGCGGTATCTGCGCAAAGCCGAACCACCAGAGCGCCACCGCGAGAAAGGAAGCCTGGAACTCGATATAGCTGCCTTTACCGCCACCGCCAAGCAGGCCGGGGAAGAACACGAACACAAAGCAGATGATCTGTAATAACACCGACCCTACGTATCCATAGGAGAAGCCGCGGGCCGATACCCGGTCGCGGTCCTGCGGCGCGGCAATCTCGGGGAGGTAGGAGTTATAGAACACCAGCGACGACCAGTAGCCGATGCAGGCAACCACCATGCAGGCGATGCCGATGGCGAGGAAGTGCGGGTAGTTGGGCGTGAAGAAGAATAGCCCCGCGCAGGCCAGCGATCCAATGGTGAGGAAGAAGCCCATAAAGGTCTTCTTGTTGCCCCGCGTATCCGCAATGGAGGAAAGCAACGGCGACAGCAGCGCCACCACCATAAAGGCCACGGCAAGCGCATAGTTGTACAGCGCCGTATTCACGAAGGTGCGGCCCAGGAAGGTGACCTTGTCGTTGATCACGTTGCCGGCGGCGTCGGTTTTGGAGGTGATGCCCTCGTAGTAGGCGGGGAAGATCGTGGAGGTGATGACCAGGTTGTAGGCACTGTTGGCCCAGTCGTACATCGCCCAGGCGTTGATCACTTTTTTGGGGGCGGTCACTTGTGTCGTGCCTTCCGGGGCGGGCGCAATTGCGGTCGATTCCATGCAGCAATTTTTGGAGGTACTAAAGTAAGTGGTGGCACGCACAAACCGCGGAAAACGTCCGGAGCAATGCGAAGCATTGCTCCGGACGTCATTGCGAGCGCAGCGAAGCAAGCTCCACGACCTTAGGACAGGCCGTAACCTGAAAGTGCTCCCATTACGGCTTCTTCGGGCTACCAACAACCTGCGTAACGCCGGAGTTTGCTTCGCTACGCTCGCAATGACGGTAAAAGCCTCGTTTTGCGAGGCTTTTACCGTATCAGTTCTGCGTTTTCCGCGTGCTATAATTTCCCGGCCGCGATCAGCGCCAGCAGCACGGCGCCCAGCACGATGCGGTAAATCCCGAACATGCGGAAGCCATAGCGCTTCAATACGGCGATAAAGAATTTGATGGCGGCGAGCGCCACGATGAAGGCCACCACGTTACCCACCGCGAAGGCTTTGATGTTTTCGGAAGAGGCCGTGATGAGCTCGTAGCCCTTTTGCTTCATGCCGTTGCCCGTGTCCCACTTCTTCAGCAGCACGGAGTACAGGGTGGCGGCGGCCATGGTAGGGACCGCGAGGAAGAAGGAGAATTCGGCGGCGAAGTTGCGGGTGAGGCGCTGCTGCATCCCGCCGATGATGGAGGCGGCCGAGCGGCTCACACCCGGGATCATGGCCAGCACCTGCCAGAGGCCGATAACCAGTGAGCGGCTGTAGGTCAGGTGTGTGTCTGCTTCGATGAGTTCCTTCTTCGTGGTTTCCGCCGCCAGCAGGTCGGAGCCGGGCGCCGCGGTGGGCTGCGGGAAAAGGCGGTCAATGAACAGCAACACAAAGCCGCCCAGCAGCAGGCTGATGGCCACGATAGACTGGCTGGCGAGCATGGTGTCGAGCGCATCGTTGAACAGGAAGCCGAAGAGCAGGGCCGGGATGACGCCGATGGCCAGCTTGGCATAAAACTCCCAGTGCGTAAACTGGAAGAACTTGCGCCAGTACACCAGCACCACGGCCAGGATGGCCCCTAGCTGGATGGCTACCTCGAAAACCTTGGTAAAAGCGCTCTCCTCGATCCCCAGGATAGAGGAGGCGATGATCATATGGCCGGTGGAGGATACGGGCAAAAACTCGGTCACGCCCTCAACGACGGCGATGATAATGGCTTCAACAATAGTCATTATTGCTCCTTAACGTTCTGCTTGACAGGTGTTGCGGACTTGCGGAAGAGGGCGTAGATCTCGATCACGAGGCCGGCCAGGATCACGATGGGGGCCAGGGTGATGCGGCGGAAGCCGTATACTTCGTCTTTATTGAAAACGTTGGGGTCCTCGCTGCGGCCGCCGGCCATCAGCAGGAAGCCGAGGATGATCACGGCGGCGCCGATACCCATCCACATCAGGTTTTCACGGCCGAAAAGCGGCTTGTCACTCAGGTGCAGCTCCTCGCGGGCAGCGGGGCGGCGGGTGGTTGTAGAAGAAGAAGTAGCCATAGGTCGGGCAAGTTAGGGAGAATATCGAATATCGATCAAGGAACAACGAAAGGAGAATGAAGGGGAGAATGTTAATATTCAATAATCAATGTTCAATATTCAAGGCTCGGGGTTTGCGTCATTCCTTTATCATTGATTTATTGAACATCGATTATTTAACGCGAAAAGCCCCGCCACCGGCAGGGCTTTGCTATTTCGAATTTCGATATTCCCTGATCGATATTCGATATTCAATAGAGTTCGTCCAGCTTCATCCGCAGGTACTTCAGCACACTCCGATACGTACTGAACAGCGTAATACTGACCCCGATTACCAGCAGGCCCAGGAAGAGCAGCAGGAACAGGTTGGTGTCGAACAGCGCGTTCATGCCGGGAAAGAAGCCCTCGAGGAGGCGGATGACGATATAGAGCACCGCCGTGGCGATGGCCGCGCTGAGCGCTCCGTTGATCACCGCGCGGATATTGAGCGGGCGGGCGATGAAGCCGCGCGTGGCGCCTACCATCTGCATCGTCTTAATAAGGAAGCGGTTGGAGAACATCGCCAGGCGGATGGTGTTGTCGATGAGGATAATCACCATGATGCTTACCCCGATGACGATGGCCAGCAGGATCAGCGAGGCGATGCGGAAGTTGCGCTGCATGGAGCCCACTACGGCCTTTGAGTACTGCACTTCATCCACGATCGGGTTCTGCTGCAGGCGCGTCTTGATGTTCATCAGCTGCGTGGAATCCACGAACTCCTCCTTCAGGTTGAAGTTGATGGAATTGGGCAGCAGGTTGTTGTCGAGGAACTCCGAAAAGTCTTCGTTGCCGCTCTTCACCCATTCTTTCTTGGCGGCTTCCTTGTCGGTGTAGCGTACGGTCTTTACCGCGGGGAGGGCGGCGATGGAGTCCTGCAGGAGGGCCCGGTCGCGGTCGTTGATACCGTTCTTCAGGTACACCTGCACCTCGATGCTCTCCTTATAGTATTGCATCAGCTTTTTGGCGTTGATGCCCAGCCAGCCGAGCACGCCCAGGAGGAACAGGACCAGGGTCACGCCGAGTACCGACATGAAATAAGAAGGTTTGCCACGCTTGAGGGATGCTCTACCGGATTGTGCCATGCGAACGATTTGGAGTGGAACAAAAATAGCGGATTGCGACCAACGGCAAGGAGCCGCGGCTTAAAGCTTTGTCAAAACGGAAGGGCGCAAGGGCTAAATTTGCCCCTCTAACGACGGAAGCCCGGCCGATATTGCCGGGCCGCTCCGCCGGCAATTTCAAACCAGAAGCCGCCGCAGCACCCACGAACACCCGGCCACGGAGGTTCCGCCGGCGCCCGCGCGGCAACAGCGAAAACAAGCAATGGAGTATAATTTCAGAGCGATCGAGCAGAAATGGCAGCAGCAGTGGGCCGACAGCGGCGCCTATAAAGTGAGCAACGAATCGTCGAAGCCGAAGTTCTACGTGCTCGACATGTTTCCCTACCCCAGCGGCGCCGGCCTGCATGTGGGCCACCCGCTTGGCTATATCGCCTCCGACATCTTTGCCCGCTACAAGCGCAACAAGGGCTTCAACGTGCTGCACCCCATGGGCTACGACGCCTTCGGCCTCCCCGCCGAGCAATACGCCATCGAGCACGGCGTGCACCCCGCCGTGAGTACCGCCAAAAACATCGCCACCTTCCGCTCGCAGCTCGATAAGATCGGCTTTTGCTTCGATTGGAGCCGCCAGGTGAACACCTCCGAGCCGCGCTATTACAAATGGACGCAGTGGATCTTCCTGCAGCTGTTCAACAGCTGGTACAACCGCCGGACGAACCGCACCGAAAAGATCGATACGCTCATCGCGGCTTTCGAAAAGGAGGGCAATGCATCCCACCCGCTGCCCGCCTTCGGAAAGGCTCAGGCTGACAACGGGCCGGATTTCCCCGAAAAGTTCACGGCCGGTGAATGGAAGGCTTTCGATGAAAAAACGAAGATGGCCATCCTCATGGAATACCGCACCGCCTATTGCGGCTACGGTGAGGTGAACTGGTGCGAAGCCCTCGGCACCGTGCTGGCCAACGACGAAGTGGTGAACGGCGTAAGCGAGCGCGGCGGCTATCCCGTTATCAAAAAACGCCTCCGGCAGTGGTATCTCCGCATCACCGAGTACGCCGACCGCCTCCTCGAAGGCCTGCAGACCGTCGACTTCTCCGATGCGATGAAGGAGATGCAAAGCAACTGGATCGGGAAGTCGAGCGGCGCCGAAATTGACTTCGAGGTCGTTTCCCCTCTCCGCTCCGGAGAGGCAACCAAGCAAAGCGAAGGTTGGTCGCGGAGCGAGGGGGGTGAGGTCATCCGTGTCTACACAACCCGCCCCGACACCATCTTCGGCGTCGACTTCATGGTGCTCGCCCCCGAGCACGACCTCGTGCTGCAGATCGCCTCCGGCGAGCAACGTGCCGCCGTGGAAGAATACGTGGCCTACGTGAAGAGCCGATCCGAGCGCGAGCGCATGGCCGAGAAGAAGATCTCGGGTGTGTTCACCGGCGCTTACGTGCAGCATCCTTTCAGCGACAAAAAGATCCCCGTGTGGATCTCCGAATATGTGCTGGCCGGCTACGGCACGGGCGCCATCATGGCCGTGCCGAGCGGCGACGAGCGCGATCATAAGTTTGCCCGTCACTTCAATATTCCCATCACCAATATCTGGGGCGACGCCTACACCGGCGAAGACGCCGTTACCGACAAGAGCCTCGTGCTGCACGGGTCGGATTTCGTGAACGGCAAGACGGCGAAAGAGGCCATCGGGCTCGTGATCGACAAGCTGGTGGAAAAAGGCATCGGCATCCGCAAGATCAACTTCCGCCTCCGCGACGCGGCCTTCAGCCGCCAGCGCTACTGGGGCGAGCCCTTCCCCATCAAGTGGATCGACGGCGTGGCCTATCCCCTGGATGAAAGCGAGCTGCCGCTCGAGCTCCCGTACGTGGAGAAATACGGTCCCGGCCCCGAGGGTGAAGGCCCGCTGGCCAACGTGCCCGAGTGGACGGCGCAGCACCTCGAGACCAACACGATGCCGGGCTATGCCGGCTCCTCCTGGTATTTCCTCCGCTACATGGATCCGCACAACGACGCCGAGTTCTGCTCGAAGAAGGCATCCGACTACTGGCGCCAGGTTGACCTTTACGTGGGCGGCACCGAGCACGCCGTGGGTCACCTGCTGTATAGCCGCATGTGGACGAAGTGCCTGTTTGATCTTGGATTGATTTCGTTTGACGAGCCGTTTAAGCGCTTGCTTAACCAGGGGATGATCCAGGGCTCAAGCCGGTTTGTGTATCGTTTGTCGTTGGCTCCAGAGTTCGCGCAGCCCGAGCTCGATAATGGAATTGTTTCTCCTACTGTGTTAGTATCAAAGACGTTTGTTGATAATTACGACAGCTCAGAAGTGCAAACTTTTTTAGAAAAGAAATTAGCCGAGCTGGATCTACAAGCGGCTTACTCCGGGGTGGTAAAATCCTTTTATCAATTTGACAAGCCGGTTCCTTTGCATGTTGACGTAAATCTTGTTGATGGAGTAGAGTTAGATATCGAAGCTTACAGAAACTGGAAACCAGACTTTAAGAGCGCAATCTTTATTTTGGAAGACGGCACTATCTCCCTCCCCCTAGGGGAGGGCCGGGGTGGGGTCTCTTCGGAAAGCGGTGAGACAGCCCGGGGTGGTGTTTATATCTGTGGCGTCGAAGTCGAAAAGATGTCCAAGTCCAAAGTCAACACCGTCAACCCCGACGTACTCGTTGAAAAATACGGCGCCGACACCTTCCGCATGTACGAGATGTTCCTCGGCCCGGTGGAGATGTCGAAGCCCTGGGATACCAAAGGCATCGAAGGCGTGCACCGCTTCCTCAAAAAACTCTGGCGCCTTTTCTACAACGAAGGCGGACTGCAGGTTACCAACGAAGCGCCGACGAAAGACGAACTCAAGACGCTGCACAAAACGATCAGGAAGATCGAGGAAGACACGGAGCGCTTCTCCTTCAATACGGCGGTGTCTACGTTCATGATCGCCGTCAACGAGCTCACGGATCTCAAGTCTTCGAAGAAGGATATTCTTTCTCCGCTGCTGGTGCTGCTGACACCCTATGCCCCGCACATCGCGGAGGAACTCTGGGCGGCACTCGGCAACAGCGACTCCGTGCTCGACGCGCCCTTCCCGAAGTTCGAAGCCGAATACCTCGTGGAGTCTTCGAAGGAATACCCGGTCTCGATCAACGGCAAGAACCGCACGCAGATCAACATCGCCCTCGACGCCACCGAAGAACAGGTGAAGGAGATCGTGCTGGCCAACGAGATCGTGCAGAAGTGGATGGAAGGCAAGCCGCTGAAGAAGCTCGTTTTTGTAAAAGGACGGATGGTGAATCTCGTGGTTTGATCAACTTTGAAATATGTTTTAGTAGAAGGAGGGCCTTGCGGCCCTCTTTTTTTCGCGAAGGCACGACGGCGCAACGGCACAACGAATAATATTCAGAGGCAGGACGGCGCCGTAAGCAAGTGTAAAAAATAAACGTCGTGTCTTCGTGCCGTCGTGCCGTCGTGACCCAAGGCCGCCTGCGGCCAAAAAGTCCCGGAAAACTCCGCAAACCCCTCCGCGATCGCCGGAAGGCTTCCGGAAAAGTCTTTAAGCCCCCCTTCGATCGACACAGGTGTTCCGGAAAACTCTTTGGTGCCGCCTTCGATCGAAGGAGGCTTTGCCGGAATTCCATAACTGCCTCCCGCGAACGCGACCGGGCTTCCCGGAAATCCGGGAAGGCTTGCCGCGTTCGAAGGAAGGATCCCGGGAAATCCCGGAAGGCTTTCTTCGTCTGAAAGAAGGGTTCCCGGAAATCCGGGAAGGCTTCGTTCGTCCGACGGACCCTTTCCCGGAAATCCGGGAAGGGTTGCGTTGAACGCGTAAGGGGTTCATTGATAGTGTATTGTGTGTGTTTTCAGGCGCGTCATTGCGAGGAGGCTACCCAACAGTGCCGTCATTGCGAGGAGGCGAGCGGAGCTAGACGACGAAGCAAGCTTCTGATCTATGGGACAACTGCGTTGCTTCGGCTTAGGGCAGTGCCATAGATGGGAGATTGCTTCGCTCCACTGCGTTTCGCTCGCAATGACGGCTCTAAAGAAGCGCTGCGCTCGCAATGGCAGCCTTGAAGCGGCAGTGGAACAGGCGCCCAATCTTTAAGCCCCCTTTCGCAAACAAAAGCATGCCTTTTGCTGTTTTTCCGGAAAGCATTTTCATGGCTTACCCGAACCTGACCCTCATCAGCGCCCTCCGCAACGCGGCCCGGCAGCTCCGCGGGGGCGCGCCCTATGCCTGGGGCGACCACGGCTCCTGCAACTGCGGCCACCTGCTGCAGGTGGTGACGCACCTGAGCCGCGAGGAGATCCTGCGGCATGCCCGCACCGGCATCGGCGAGTGGACCGAGATCGCCGAAGACTATTGCGGCGTTACCGAGGCTCCCGTCACCCTGCTGATGAGCCGCCTCGAGGCCATCGGCCTTACCCCCACCGATATCCATTGCCTGGAATATCTGCAGGACCGCGCCGTGCTCGGGCGCCTGCCCGGCGGCTTCCGCTGGCTGCAGAAGAATGTGCGCGCAGACGTCATCCTGTATTTCGAAACCTTCGCTGATTTACTCGAAGAGCAGCTGCTGCCGCGGGTGGATATTTCGCTTGCGCTGCCGAAGCCCGATCTTTGCCCACATGCGCACGGAAGAATTTCTACAGAAGCTGCAGGGGCAGCACATTGAGCCGGTGGTGCCGCTTGCGCCCGGCGATAAGCTGCTGCGGATGAACCTGACGGCCGAAAACAGCGCGCTCAACGCAGAAACGTTTACGAGCACCGACCGCTTCTCGGCCTGGGTGGAAGACCTGCTGCACCGCGAAGGCGCCCGCTACGGCGTGGGCGGCTGGGGCGAGCACCGCACCATCTATGCCCGCAGCGAAAAATTCGATACCGGCGAGGAGCCGCGTCGCCTGCACCTGGGCATCGACATCTGGGGAGCCGCGGGCACGCCCGTATCGGCACCGCTGGCCGGCACGGTGCACAGCTATGCCATCAACCGGGCCTTTGGCGATTACGGCGGCACCGTAATTCTGCAGCACAACGTAAACGGCTTTGTGTTTCATACGCTTTACGGGCACCTGAGCCACGCTTCGGTCGCCGGCAAGACGGAGGGCGCGCCGGTAGCCGCGGGTGCGCAGATCGCCACCTTCGGCATCCCCGAAGAAAACGGCCAGTGGCCGCCGCACCTGCACTTCCAGGTGATCATCGATATGCAGGGACATTGGGGCGACTACCACGGCGTGTGCCGCTTTTCGCAGCGGGAACGCTGGCTGGAGAATTGTCCCGATCCCGACGTGCTGCTGCGGATGATGGCGCGGGCGGTGTAAGAAAGTGGGATGCCCGGCTGGTATCAGCGAACGATCTTGTAGTTGAACATACCGGTGCCGATGTGCCCGTAAAGCACCACCCAGAGCGGCACGATCGCCTCCATGGTGCGGGCGAGCGAAATACCTCCAAGGTCGCGGATGTGCGCGCTTTCCCAGTTGAAGTTTTCTTCGAGAAACTTGCAGACGTATGCTTTGGCGGAGGTGCTGTCGCCGCAAAGAAAAAGTTCGTGGTCGCCGCTGTTAACCTGGCGGGCGTCTACCATCAGCTGGCAGTTCATGGTGTTGAGCGCCTTGACGATGTGCGAGCCCGTGAGTGCATGCTGCATCTGCTCGCCGAGGGAAACGTCCTGGTATTCTTTCAGGATCCGCGGCGGCATTCCCTGCGAAAAGTCGAGCGGGTTGGTAACGTCGATCACGATCTTGCCGCGCAGGTTATCAACGCCGGCCATATGTATGGCGTGCAGCGTGGCGCCGCCGTGGGTGGCTACGAAGATCAGCTCGCCGAAGTCGGCGGCATCGGCAAAGGAGCCGTGGGATGCATCGGGGCCGGCCTTCTTCGCCCAGGCGGCCGCTTTTTCGTTGCCGGCGCTGCGGCTGCCCATGCAGGTGGAATGTCCTTGATGTACCAACGCGGTGGCCAGTGTTTCGCCCACCATACCCGTTCCCAATACGCCGATTTTCATCTGGATCTGGTTTCAGTTAAGTTACGAAAAGTACGGCGATCGTTTGCCCATCCATGAAAGATGAATTTGCCCGCAAATGCTGCTGCAGCCCGGCTTTTTGGGTTGAAATAAAAATGCTCCGGAGCACGGGCGTCCTGGACGCGGCACCCCGGAGCAACAGAGGCATTTTAAGTTTATCCTGCCTGGTAAGCAGCCGCGAACTCCGGCGCGAAATCCTCGAGCTTGTGCTTGCCCACCGGCTGGTGCTTGCCGTTGAAATAGTCGCCCTGCATCTTGCCCGTGCGGATGGCGGCGCCCATCTCCACGTAGTTCTTCGCGATTTCTTCGGGTACACCCGCGCCGCGCATGCCACCGAGGCTGTCTTCGTCGGAGAAGCCGACCCAGGGCAGTTCCGGCTTGCCGATGACCTTGCCGATAGCGCCCGCAACCTCGCCGCCGGTGCGCACGTCGCTAACTACGTACTGCACGCCGTGCCCGGTGAAGGAGCGCTGCTCCAGTGCTTTTGCAGCTACGTCGGCGATGTCTTCCGGGTGCGCCATCACCAGCTGTGCCTGCGCGTCGCCGTTGTTGCCGCCGATGATGCCGGCGCCTTTTACCATACCGATGCTGCTGAAGAAATTGGTGTAGAAGTAACCTGCACGAAGGTGCAGTACGTTGACTCCTTCCAGTTTATTGAAGTCCTGCTCTACGTAGTACAAGCCACTTACGGGTCCGCAACCTTCGGGCTGGTCGGCGCCGACAGAGCTCAGGTTCACCACGTATTGCACGCCGCTGGCCTTGATGGCTTCGGCATAGCCGCGGCCTACGCCGGCGATCCACTGCTTCCAGTCGCCCTGTACGCCGAAGTTGGGCGGCACCATCGTATAAATGGCATCGGCGCCGCGGAAGGTCTCCGTGAGGAAAGCCACGTCTTCCACCGAGCCGATGGCGGCATGCGCCCCTTTGTCGGTGAGGGGCTTCAGGTTTTCAGCATTGCGTCCAACCACGGTGACATCATGACCGGAGGCGAGCAGGGTTTCGGCGAGGGGGCGGGTAATATGACCGGCGGCGCCAAGGAGAACGAATTTCATAATAAAGGCTTTTTAGGGGGTATAAAAGTTTAGAAGTTTTGTTGTTTTCCAGGCAGGAATACTCTTCGATAATTGTATATACAACTGAATTTTTAAAAAAATAGTTACCCGTCCAGGCGGTCGGCGAGGCTGCCCATGGTGCCGAGCAGGCGGCCCGCCTCCTGGGGGTTGAGCAGGCGGTCGCAATGACCGTAAAAGACTTCCATACAGGTGTTCATTTTGGGTTGCAATTCGCGTGCTTTCGGGGTAGGGTAGACATTCGTCAGTTTACCTTCCGTGGTGCGCACGATGAGTTTTTTCTCCTCCAGTTTCTGCATGAGACGCGTGATGGTGCTGGGTTGCAGCTGCAGCTGGCTGGCAAGGGCGCCGGGCTGGATGCCGGGCGTTTCGAGCACCGCCAGCAGGAGGTAGGCATGCGAGGGCGAGAGGCCCACAGGCTTCCAGCTGTCTGCCGCCAGCTTCTCCACCTTGCGGGCAAGGGCGCCGCTCATGAAGTAGAGGCATTGGGCGAATTTGCTGTTGGATGCTTTCATGCTGGGAACAAAGGTAAGATACGGTCATTTGCATATACAAATAAATTTTTGCAACAGTTCCTTAACGAGTTTCCGACCGTCATTGCGGTGCTTTTTCGGTAACTTTAACGCATGTCCAACCCCAATTTAGTGTCGGGTAAAGAAGGCCTGACAGCGGCGGAGAAGGAGTTTGAGAACAACATCCGCCCCAAGGAAATAGAAGACTTCTCCGGGCAGCCCCAGATCATCGAGAACATCAAGATTTTCATCAAGGCGGCCAAGATCCGCGGCGAGGCACTCGACCATGTGCTCTTCCATGGTCCCCCGGGACTGGGCAAGACCACGCTCTCCCGCATCGTAGCCAATGAGCTCGGCGTGAACATCAAGGAAACCTCCGGCCCGGTGATCGAGAAGCCCGGCGACCTGGCGGGCCTGCTTACCAGCCTCCAGCCCAACGACGTGCTGTTCATCGACGAGATCCACCGTCTTTCCACCATCGTGGAAGAGTATCTCTACTCGGCGATGGAAGACTATAAGATCGACATCATGATCGACTCGGGCCCGAATGCCCGCTCTATCCAGATCAACCTGGCGCCCTTTACGCTCATTGGGGCCACCACCCGCTCGGGCCTGCTGACGGCGCCGCTGCTCTCGCGCTTCGCCATCAAGAGCCGCCTGGAGTATTACGATGCAAAGACGCTTACGGCGATCATCCTGCGTGCAGCCGAGATCCTGAAAGCTGAGATCACGGCCGAGGCCGCCGGTGAGATCGCCCGCCGCAGCCGCGGTACCCCGCGTATCGCCAACGGCCTGCTGCGCCGCGTGCGCGACTTCGCGCAGGTGCTCAACGATTCAATGATCGACATCGGCATTACCCAGCATGCGCTTCGTGCCCTCAACGTAGACGAGCATGGGCTGGATGAGATGGACAACCGCATCCTGTCGGCCATCATCGAGAAATTCAAGGGCGGTCCCGTTGGCATCACCACCATCGCCACGGCGGTAGGCGAGGAATCGGGAACGATTGAAGAGGTTTATGAGCCGTTCCTTATCCAGGAAGGATTCCTGCAGCGCACGCCGCGTGGGCGCGAGGCTACGGAAAAAGCATATAGCCACCTGGGAAAGATGCGGCCGAAATTCGGCGGCACCGGTGATCTGTTCTCAAGCGAATTATCACGATAACTACATTGCCATTGCGCGTATGCGTTTGCACAAAAGCCCCGCACTGCGGGGCTTTTGTCATCCTGAGCGAAGCGAAGGATCTAAGGTGGCGATGATAGAAAATTGTTCAGACAGTTCGAAAGTGTGCTTCTGTGCCGGCCCTTTCCTATGCGCAAGCTCAGATGCTTCGCTCCGCTCAGCATGACAAAGGCAGGCCAGAGGCCTGCCTTTGTGCGTCCCATACGGGCGTTTATTTATGCACCACCAGCCGGAATCCATTCCCGTGAATATTCACGATCTCGATCTGTGAATCGTCGCGGAGGTATTTGCGCAGCTTGGCGATGTACACGTCCATCGAGCGGCCGTTGAAATAGGTGTCGGAGCCCCAGATGCGCTTCAGGGCCTGCTCGCGGGGGAGGAGGTCGTTGAGGTGCTCGCAAAGCATCTTCAGCAGCTCGTTCTCTTTCGGGGAGAGGGTCTGGGTGCGGCCGTCCTTGCTGAGCTCGCGGAGCTTCGGGTTGAAGTGGTACGAGGCGAGATCGTATTCGCGGTTTTCGTTCTCGCGGTTGATCTCCTCGTTGCGCTTCAGGATGGCCTTGATCTTATGCAGCAGCACCTCCGAATCGAAGGGCTTGGTGATATAGTCGTCGGCGCCCAGCTTGTAGCCCTGGATGATGTCTTCCTTCATCGTTTTGGCCGACAGGAAGAACAGGGGTACGTCGGGGTTGATGTCGCGGATCTCTTCGGCCAGCGTAAAGCCGTCCATATTAGGCATCATCACGTCGAGCAGGCAGAGGTCGAAGGGCTCCCGCTGGAAGGCGGCAAGTCCCAGGCGACCATCGCGCTCCAGGGTAACATCATAATCGTTCAGCTCCAGGTAATTCTTCAGTACACTTCCCAGGTTCGGATCGTCCTCGCACAGGAGGATCTTCGCTTTCTTTCCTTCCATGTTATCTAGGGGTTTATTTCTGCTTAAAGGTAACGGATTCCCGTTTACAGGGAGCCGTTAGCCGTGTAATGCAAAAACGACACCAGTTAAGGATGAGTAAGGAAAAGAAGGTTTGGAACCGCGAAGGCAATAAGAAAAGAAGATGCTACGCCAAGGAAGGTTCTGGGTTTCTAGGGTTCTGAGGTTCTTGGGTTGGTTTGAAGTCAGCCGCGATAGACCAGCGTTCAAAACACAAAAGTCCAGCCGCAGGCGGGACCTTTTCAAATGTATTCCTTAGCGAAACGCTTATTCACCTTCTTTTCTTAGCGGTGAAAAACGCTTCTTTCCCTTCAAAACCTTCCAGGGACATGCCTGTCTCCGCTACTGCTGCGCTTTCAGCAGCACGGCCAGCTTCCTGAAGCTCTCATAAGGTCCCTTGTCGGCGAAGGCATTGGCTACCCAGGCCGGGATGCTGCCGCCGGGCTCGGCTTCGAAGATGTAAACGATACCGAGCGTGCCGGGCGCTTTTTGTGTTACGTTCCAGGTGATATTGGATTTGGTGACGCGCACCTTGCCTTCCTGCAGTGGCACCATGCCGCCGACACCCGACTCGGTGAGGCGCAGCCAGCGGCCCTGCGGGTCGCGCTCAATGCGGGCCCGCACCACGGCGTCGCGGTTCTGCAGCGGCCAGGGGATGGCCGTCTCGGAGTAATAGTAATAATCGTTGGCGTCGGTGCGCTTCAGGATGTAGGCCTGTTTGTTTCCATACACCCAGTTGCGGAAGCCAGCCACATTGCCCAGCACTTTGGTGAAGCTTTCGAAGCTTCCCGCGAGGTCGCACTCCACCTTGATGTTGCGGAAGCCGCTGCCTTCGGATTGGTATACTTTGATCCCGTCGCGGTTACGGGTGAGCTTCCAGCCCTGCGCCCCGGCGAACACCGGCGCCAGGAGAAACAGGAGCGGGAGGGCAATAAATAAACTGCGTTTCATAGGCAACGCAAAGATCCGACATTAAAAATATAGTTTATGTTAACGACGGGTGCTCAGGAAGCCTTTTTCGTCTACCTGAAGCAGTGATTCCGCCTGCAGGTAATCAAGCACGCTGAAGAGCTTTTCGCGCGACACATCTTTGAGCTGTCCCTGCAGCCCGTCGATGGTGAGCGCCGCCGTGGTAACAGCCGTGGTTACGCGCTCGCGGATTGCGGCAAACTCATCGGCGCTGAGCGGTGCCTTGCGGCGGGCGATACAGGTGTCGCAGATACCGCAGGGTTGTGAGTCCTTTTCTCCGAAATAGCGGTTGATGAATACGGAGCGGCATTCTGCAGAGCAGGTGTAGGCGATCATCTGTGCCACGCGCGCGCGGAACGCGTCGCGGCGTGCCTCGTAAGGGCCGGGGTTGATGCGGAAGTCGGTGGCGTTGACGCGGTGCCGGCGAAACACGATCTGCGGATCTTCGTTTTGCGGCACGTACTCGAGCACGGCAAAGGAATGTGCGCGCCGGAGTCCTGATTTCACTTCTTCCTCGTCAAGGTGCATCAGCTGCGCCACCTGCAGCTCGGAGATATATGTCGGAACGTCGAAAATGCCGGCATAGGTGCGCAACAACGTGGTGAGCAGGGGCTCTTCTTTGGGGTGAGCTTCCTGGAACTCCCGCAGGCCGTTCTTGTTCACCGTAAACGTGACGGTGGCGGGCGCAAAGCTGCGCTCGTTGAAGTCGAACCAGCCGTCGCCTTCCATCGCCTTGAGCGCATAAAGCGTGCGGTGCGGGTCGAGACCGAAAGCTTTTACGAAAGCATCGTAGTGAAACGTGAAGGACTGGTCCTGCCCGGTATAGGAAGGGATCTGCAAATAGTTGACCACGGCGCTGTACACCTCGCGGATCTGCTCCAGCGTGGGGTAGCGTTGCTCGTGCAGGCGCTCCAGGTCAGAGAGGTCCTGCTTCGTATACAGCAGCACCGCGTAGGAGCGCTTGCCGTCGCGGCCCGCGCGGCCGGCTTCCTGGTAATAAGCCTCGAGTGAGTCGGGCAGGTCGGCATGCAGCACGATCCGCACGTCGGGCTTGTCGATGCCCATGCCGAAGGCATTGGTGCATACGATGATGCGGGTTTTCCCATCGATCCAGTCCTGCTGCCGCCGTGCGCGCTCCTCCGAGCCGAGGCCGGCATGGTAGTGCTCGGTGCTGTGCCCGTGCATCCGCAGCAGGTCGGCGATCTCTACGGTGCGCTTTCGGCTTCGGGCATATACGATGCCGCTGCCGGGAACCTTGTTCAGTATTTCTACAAGCCGGGCCAGGCGGCTCTCCACCTCGATGGCCGAGTAGGAGAGGTTGGGACGGAGAAAGGACTGCCGGAAGATCTGCGGTTCGTGCAGCTGCAGCTTGTCGCAGATATCCTCCTGCACGGCCGGAGTGGCCGAAGCGGTGAGGGCAAGGAGCGGCACATCGGGCAGATCTTCGCGCAGGGCCGCGATGCGCAGGTAGGCCGGCCGGAAGTCGTAGCCCCACTGCGACACGCAGTGCGCCTCGTCAACGGCAATCAGGTTCACGTCGAGGGCCGGCAGGTATTCGAGAAAAAGGCTCGTTTCAAGCCGCTCGGGAGAAACATAGAGCAACTTGTACGGACCGTGCGCAACATTCTTGAGCGTTTGCACGATGGCTCTTCGCGACATGCCCGAGTAGATCGCCGCCGCCAGTATCCCGCGTTTCTTCAGGCCCTCCACCTGGTCTTTCATCAGCGCAATGAGCGGCGACACCACGATGCAGATGCCTTCACGCGCCAGCGCCGGCACCTGGTAGCAAAGGCTCTTGCCGCCGCCCGTGGGGAGGAGCGCCAGCGCATCCTTCCCGTCAAGCACGGCGCTGATGATGTCTTCCTGCATCGGCCGGAAGGCGTCGTAGCCCCAGTGGTCTTTGAGTATGTCGTGGATCGAAGGCAAATGAAGTTGAATAAGTGACGGAACCACAAAGAAAATAAGAAAAGAAGTTGTTACGCTAAGGAAAGGTTCTGAGGTTCTGGGGTTCTGGGGTTAGTTTGAAGCGGGTGCCGGATACCAGCAGTCAAAAAAAGGGGTAGTGCTCAGTTAAGTGTGTCATTTATTTATTCAGCCTGTCTCCGTACTTCAAAGTTAGCTCTGTACGGACGGTGGTCCATCCGAACATGGTGCCTTGCCACCTGGTGTTAGCATTTATGGTGGCCAGGTAGATTTGCTTGACGATAGCATCTTCGGAAGAGAACGCGCCTTTTGTCTTGGTGACTTTGCGCACCATGCGGTGGTAGCTCTCAATGGGATTGGTGGTATAGATGATTTTTCTGATAGCAGGCGAGTAGTTGAAGAACGTGCGGAGCCGCTCCCAATTGGCCCGCCAGCTTTTGAATATGATGCTGTACCTGGCACCCCACTTCTTTTCTGCTTCCTCCAGGTAGTGCAGGCCCATGGCGGCATTGACAGCTTTATAGACCTGCTTCAGATCACGCACAAAAGGCTTCAGGTCCTTCCAGTTCATGTACTTCATGGAGTTGCGCATCTGGTGCACCAGGCACAGCTGCACTTCGGTCTGGGGGAATAAGTCTTCTATGGCTTCTGCAAACCCCTTCAGGTTATCGATGCAGGCAATGCAGATGTCTTCCACGCCCCGGTGCCTGAGATCAGCGAGCACCGAGCGCCAGAAAGCCGCTCCCTCGTTTTCTCCAAAGTAAATGCCGATCACTTCCTTTTGCCCTTCCGTGGAAACGGCCAGTATGGAATAGATGGCCCGGGTCTTCACCACGCCGTCCTGGCGGACCTTGAAGTGGATGGCGTCGAGCCACACCACGGGATAAACGCTCTCCAGTAC
>NZ_SJZI01000004.1:0-69724 GCF_004337505.1 Flaviaestuariibacter flavus
AATTCCTTTGAGTTTCAACCTTGCGGTCGTACTTCCCAGGTGGGATACTTAATGCTTTCGCTCAGACGCGTACAGTCATATCGCACACGTCGAGTATCCATCGTTTAGGGCGTGGACTACCAGGGTATCTAATCCTGTTTGATCCCCACGCTTTCGAGCCTCAGAGTCAATATAGGCGTAGCGAGCTGCCTTCGCAATCGGTGTTCTATGTCATATCTAAGCATTTCACCGCTACATGACATATTCCGCTCACCTCCACCATATTCAAGACAGATAGTATCAATGGCAGTTTTCGGGTTAAGCCCAAAGATTTCACCACTGACTTACCTGCCCTCCTACGCTCCCTTTAAACCCAGTGAATCCGGATAACGCTTGCACCCTCCGTATTACCGCGGCTGCTGGCACGGAGTTAGCCGGTGCTTATTCCTAGGGTACCGTCAGACAACATGGAAATGTTGATTTCGTCCCCTATAAAAGAAGTTTACAATCCAGAGGACCTTCATCCTTCACGCGGCATGGCTGGTTCAGACTTGCGTCCATTGACCAATATTCCTTACTGCTGCCTCCCGTAGGAGTCGGGCCCGTGTCTCAGTGCCCGTGTGACTGGTCGTGCTCTCACACCAGTTACTGATCGCAGGCTTGGTGAGCCGTTACCTCAACCAACTACCTAATCAGCCGCACACCCATCCTAAACCGCCGGAGCTTTAATCGCTGAGTGATGCCACTCCACGATCCTATGAGGTATTAATCTCCCTTTCGGAAGGCTATCCCCCAGTTCAGGGTAAGTTGTGTACGTGTTCCGCACCCGTTTGCCGGTCGCCATCAGTTGTATTGCTACAACCATGCTGCCCCTCGACTTGCATGTATTAAGCCTGCCGCTAGCGTTCATCCTGAGCCAGGATCAAACTCTCCATTGTAAATGAATTGTTGACTTCCTGACTAGAAAATTTTCTCAAGAAAATGATCGAGTCATTAATTGTCGATTATTAGTTAATCAGACCATCAATGCCTTACCTACTTAATTTTTTATACTACCTAAATAGTATGCTATTGCTTCCCTTTCTTTCAAAGAACTTCAATCGTTCCGTATCGCTACTTCCTGATTGTTTCGTAAGTGATCCGGTTTCGAACCGCAGACCGCCTGACTTTCAAGCGTCTCACCCATCATTTTTTCGAAGAACTCTTTCCGTCTGCCGCGCTTCGTTTTTCGAAGCGGAGTGCAAAGGTAGGAGTCTTTTTCATTCTGACCAAATTTATTTTTGAAGTTTTTCTTTTTCTTTCGAACCGATCAACTTCGCAATCTTTTGATCATCAATATTTTAAGAGCTGTTTGCTTTTTTCAGAAGCGGAGTGCAAAGATAGAAGGCTTCGTGTTACCCGCCAAACTTTTCTTTCATTTTTTCTGAAAAAATTTCAGAGTTAAGAACCGTTTAACTGATTGAAAACCAACTATTTAAAGAGCTATTCCTTTCTTTCGAAGCGGGCTGCAAAGATACGGTTTCCAGTGCGCCCCTTCCAAATCTTTTTTGAAGTTTTCTTCTAAAAATTTGTCAAAGGAACTGGTGTGGGAGAAGTATCGAGACCGTTCTTTCAAAAAGCGGTTGCAAAGATAGGGAGCCCGGCAGTTGCCGCCAAACATTCCGGAAAAAGAATCGGAAAACTGCCGCAAAGCCGTCCTCAGCGCGGGAAGTATTTTTCCGGGTACTGTACACTTATTAGGTAAAGCCCGGTGGCGGCTATCGATAATCCGCATTTATGCTCTTCTGTAAAGAAGGATTTGAACTGGCTCATCGGCAGTTTTCCCCGCGCTACCTTGAGTTGGGTGGCCGTCAGCAGGCGTACCATCCCGCGCAGGAAGCGATTTCCCTGCACATGGTAGATCCGCTCCTCTCCTCTCTGGATCCATTCACTTATATGTATGGTGCAGCGAAAGTTCTTTACCTGGGTATTGGTTTTTGAGAACGCCCAGAAATTGGTTTGCTCCTTTATATAAGCAGCAGTCTCGGCGAGGGCGTCGGCGTCCAAGGTATAAGGGTAAAACAGCGCCGTCTCCTGCAGAAAGGGGTTCTTGACCGTATAAAGGCGGTATTCGTACTCCCGTGCTATGGCGTCAAAGCGGGAATGCGCCCCTTCCTGCATCGGGATGATCCGGTGCACTACGATATCGCCGGGCAGAATAGCATTGATCTTATATAAGAGTTGTGGATGCAGCTCCCGGTCGTAGTCGAAATGAAAATAGTTCTGGAGGGCATGCACCCCGGCATCGGTGCGCGAAGAGCCGGTAAGCCCGATCGGCTCGCGCTGCACAAGCGCAATGGCTTTTTCGATCTCCGACTGGATGGTCAGCGCATTTTCCTGTACCTGGAAACCGCTGTAACGGGTGCCCTTATAGGCGACTTCAATAAAAAAACGCATGCTTACTTAGCGAGCTGCTGAAAACGCTTGCTGAAATAGGGATCTTTCAGCTCGGCGCCAAGCGTAGTGAATTGGGCGGGATCGGTCAGATGGCCTTGGGCCGCCTCGAAAAAGTTGTATTTCGGCAGTTCCGCCCCGAAGAGTCCGCCTAATTCGCGCACCTGCGCGGTGCTGAAGCAACGGCCCTTGAACGTTTTCCGGGCAATGCTCAGCCGCTCGGCGTCATCGGAGGCGGCGGCCATATTGCGGCGCAGCCTGGCCATGTCTTTTTCATCGGCGATGCTTTTGCAGTCGGTAACAGCCGGGGTCGTAGCCGCGGTCTTCGTTTCAGTTACCGGGCGCGCAACCAGGATGGTATCGGTCTTTGCAGCCGCCGTGGCGACCAACACCGTATCGGCATCAGCTGCACGGCCGGCGCTGACCAGCACGGTATCGACGGGCACGGGTGCGGCAGCCGTCACTTTCGGGTTTGGAATGAGGAGGCGGATCGTATCGGAGCCTCCCTCCTGCCGGTCGATAAAGACGAGCCCGAAACCTTCGGTGGTGGAGCTTTCAGAGCGGCGCGTCACCTGCGAACGTACAAAAGCAGGCTCTGCCGGAACAACGGCAGCCGGCACTGTATCGGCACTGGCCAGCTTTTGCGCCGCCACCTGCGCCCCGGCCGCCATCACGGTGTTCACAGGCGTTGCCGCGACGGGCTTCACCGGCGGAGGCATGATGGCAGAAGTGACAGTAGTGTTATCGGAAGTCATACCGGTATCGCGGGCAGGCAGTTGCGCGATCGTGGAGGGCGCGGGTGCCGAAGGACCGCCATGCAGGAGCGACATATCATCGGTTGCCTGCACCAGCATCCGCATAAAAGGATCGGCGGCAGCCAGCAGGGCCTCGTTTTCAGCATCGGTGGGGCCGGTTGCCGCAAGCGCGGGGATAAGTGTCAGCTGCTGCAGGTCAAACAGGTTCCAGGCGCCGCCCACCTGCTTGAGCACAAAACCCCGGTCTTCGTGGCCTACCGTTACCGGAAACCGGCTTTCGGCGGTCTGGCCGGGAAAGCCCACCTGCAGCACATAGCTGCTGTCTTTGAGGTTGGAAAGAATGGCATAGCCTGCCGCTGAGGCCGAATGTACCTTTTCGCCGATGCGCACGTAAAACGGTGCGCCGTTATCGGTTTGGAGGTAAACAAAATAAACGCGTTGCGCACCGGCCACGATCGTGGCGGAGAGCAGCGTCATGATAAGCAGCAGTTTTTTCATGGTAACCAAAATTACTGTTTTTGGCGCGAGGCACAAGCTTTCTCCCCGTTCATACCGTAGAACGGCTCGGTGGCATAAATTATTACGACGCCTCCCCCATTCCGTTAGCTTTGTCTCGCACAAAAACTTCCACATGAAATATCTCTTTCTTTCGGGCGCCCTGTGCCTGCTTGCCGCGGGCGCGTCTGCCCAGGAGATGAGCGCAACACCAGCCGCCGGCCCATACCGCGCCACCTCCGAAAAGATCAACGACCTGGTGCATACCAAGGTTGATGCCCGCTTCGATTTTGAAAAATCGCAAATGAAGGGAAAGGCCTGGATCACGCTCCGCCCCCACTTCTATGCAACCGACTCCCTCCGCCTCGACGCCAAGGGGATGGACATCAAAAGTGTATCGCTCGTACGCGGCAGCACCAACGTCCCGCTGAAATACCAGTACGACGGCAGCAACCTCCAGGTGCGCCTCGACCGTGCCTACCGCAACACGGAGACCTATACTATATATGTAGACTATGTCGCCCGCCCCGACGAGCTTGAAGCCAAAGGCAGCGCCGCGATCTCCGACGCGAAAGGCCTTTATTTCATTAACCCCCGCGGCGAAGAAAAGGGCAAGCCGACACAGATATGGACACAAGGCGAAACCGAAGCCACTTCGGTATGGGTGCCCATCATCGATCGCCCCAACCAGAAGACGACCCAGGAAACCATCATGACGGTTCCCGCCAAGTGGGTAACCCTCTCGAACGGCCTGCTGGTAAAGCAAACGAAAAATGCCGACGGCACCCGCACCGACCACTGGAAGATGGACCTGCCGCATGCGCCTTACCTTTTCTTCATGGGCGCCGGCGACTTTGCCGTGGTGAAAGACCAGTGGAAAGGCAAGGAAGTAAGCTACTACGTGGAGAAGGAATACGCACCGGTTGCCCGCCGCATCTTCGGCTATACCCCGGAAATGATGACCTACTTCAGCCGCATCACGGGTGTTGACTTCCCCTGGCCGAAGTACGCGCAGATCGTGGGCCGCGACTATGTGAGCGGCGCCATGGAGAACACCACGGCCACCCTGCACCAGGAGAGCGCACAGCAGGATGCCCGCGAGCTCACCGACGGCAACGGCTGGGAAGGTACCATCGCCCACGAGCTGTTTCACCAGTGGTTTGGCGACTATGTAACGGCAGAGAGCTGGAGCAACCTCACGCTCAACGAATCGTTCGCTAACTACAGCGAGACCCTCTGGAGCGAATACAAGCACGGCAAGGACGCCGCCGACGCGCACAACTGGAGCGACATGCAGGGCTACCTCGGTTCGAACAGCGAAAAGAAAGACCTCGTTCGTTTCCACTACAACGACAAGGAAGATATGTTCGACGCGGTGAGCTACAACAAGGGCGGCCGCATCCTGCACATGCTGCGCAACTTCGTTGGCGACAGCGCTTTCTTCAAAGCCCTCAACGGGTACCTGAGCACCAACAAGTTCAGGAGCGCCGAAGCGCAGCAACTGCGCCTTGCTTTTGAAGAAGTGACCGGCAAAGACCTCAACTGGTTCTGGAACCAGTGGTACTACGGCAGCGGGCACCCGAAGCTGGATGTGAACTACAGCTACGACGAAGCTTCGAAGCAGGTGAAAGTAGTGGTTACGCAAAAGCAGGACAAAATGTTCCAGCTGCCCGTGGCCATCGACGTATATAATGGCGCTAACCGCAGCCGCTACAATGTATGGGTCACCGGCAAGTCCGACTCCTTCACGTTTGCAGCGCCTACCCGTCCCGACCTCGTGAACTTCGACGGCGACAAGGTGCTGCTGGCTACGCGCACCGAGAACAAGACACTGGCCGAGTACGCGCACCAATACCAGTATGCCGGCAAATATGTCGACCGCCGTGAGGCCATCGACGCCGCCGCACGCCGCCAGGATGAAGCCGCTGCCCGCGCCCTGATGATCAAGGCCCTCGACGACAAATATGAAGGCCTCCGTGCCTACGCGGTGAGCCGCGTGGACCTGCGCAAGGCCGTAATGAAGGAGGAAGCCGAAGCCACCCTCGCCCGCCTTGCCGCCAACGACAAGAGCCGTGGCGTGAAAGCCGCTGCTATCCAGAAGCTGGGCGAGTACCGCAACAAGCAATACGTGCCGATCTTCCGCGCCAACGTTGGCGATTCATCCTACACCGTTTCAGGCAACGCCCTCGAAGCGCTGAGCAAGGTCGACAGCGCCAGCGCGCTGGAAGAAGCCAAAAAGATCGCCCGCACCAAAACGAAGGGCAAGCTGAACGCCATCTCCACCCGGATCCTGATCCAGTCGGGCGACGTGGGCGCCGCGGCCAACATCATCGAGAACTTCGAGAATATGGGGCTCAGCCAGCAGAAGTTCGAGCTCCTCAGCCAGGTAGGCGATGCGCTTGCGCGTGTAAGCGATGCAACGCTCTTCCAGCGCGGCACCGACGCCATCATGAAGTTTGCCGGCCAGGTTCCCGAAGCCTACCGCAGCCAGGTGGGTCCCTATATCGAGGGCATCCTCAAGGGCATTCAGCAAAAGCAGGAAGCTGCCGGACGTAAAGCCAATGCCGATTACGTGCAGCAGCAGCTCGCGAAGAAACAGTTCTAGGAATGTCAGATCTCAGATGTTTGATCGGGCTTACGCCGGATTGTTGACACTCGGCATTAGTCTGCAAAGATCTCAGATCTGACATCTGAGGTCTGAGACAAAAAAGCGCCCCGCAATGCGGGGCGCTTTTTTTATTGTGTGATCGTGCTTTTCTTTTGTTTCGGCGTATCGTCTACCGTGAAGCCCCATTCGCCGAGGCGCTTCGGGTTTTTCTTGTGAACGCCTTTCAATACATCGCGGCTACTGGCAATGATGCCATCGATATCGCCCATCAGGAGATCACGCTCACGATAAGCGATCTCCATTTCCTTTTTCAATCGCTCAGCCTTTTCATGTAAGTCAAGGGCGGGCTGCATTTTCGGTCCAATATCACTCCAGCTAAAATCCTGCAATGATGACAACGGGCTCGATGCACCGTCATTCTGATGTTGCGCATCGCGATGAGCGCTGAGCGATCGCAGAGCAAATGATCACAGATTACATGAGCAAATGATTACATGATGTAGATCTGTTCATTTGATCATGTATTCATTTGTTCTGTGATCATGTATTCAGCATTCTCCCGCGTCCGAATGGCCGGGCGCCGTTTCGCGGAAGGGATCGAAGAGCAAATGATCACAGAATACATGAGCAAATGATTACATGATGTAGATCGGTTCATTTGATCATGTATTCATTTGTTCTGTGATCATTTGCTCTTACCTCCATGTCTGTGGCACACCAGCCGAAGGATCGCAGAAAACATGATTATAGAATAAAAGAAAGCCCCGCCAGGGCTGGCAGGGCTCAATCATTTACCATGGGAACGCATTTAGCGGCCGCCATCGGCTTTGCCGCCGGCAGCAGCTTCGGCGCGGGCCTTTTGCTGCTTGCGGGTTTCATTCCACTTCTTGTAGCCTTCGGCGCCCATTACTTCTTTCAGCTTGGCGTTCTTTTCGGCGTTGATCTTTTGCTTGGCTTCCGCCTTTTGCTCCTCGGAGAGGGAAGCATTTGCCTTCAGCTCGCGGCTGGCGTTGCTGGCGGCTTCCAGTACGCCGCGTGCGCTTTGCACCTGTGCCTCGGAAAGGCCGGCAGCCTGGAAGGATTCCACGAGGTCGTGCTCCTGCTGTTCTTTTTGTTTTGTTTTTTCTTCTTTGCTGACGGTTTTGACTGCGGCCGGCGTTGCGGCGGTATTCGACTGCGCGGCGGCACCGAGCGTAAGGGCGGCAGCGCAGGACAGGAGGAGGAGTTGCTTTTTCACGATGTGTTGTTTGCACTAAAATTAGGAAGAAAGGCGGGCCCGGGCCCGGTTTCGCCAAGAAATCGATGCAAACGTTACCGGAAACCGAAGGTTCTGAATGGTTCTAAAAGGTTGGTTGCGTCACAGTGAAAGGAATCGGCACTGAATCTGCAGACGTATTCAGTCACGTCACATCTCAAGAACCAAGTGCTCCTTCGCCGGTTTAATAATATCATTCGGCCTTTCCCAAAGACTTACCGGATCGCATTTACTTTGGAACCTATAATAAGATTGAAATTGTTTCCACAAGAGATGGTGTCAGTAACTTGCTTGAAAATCAAGGGCGATGAGTAAAAATGGAAAGACAGTCTTACAATTACTGGCTTTTGCCCTACTCTTATTTGGCAGCACCATCTTGTTTCGAAATCTCCGTAAAGTCAAAAGAGACAAAGATGGGAGGTACACTTTCGCAAGGATTACAAAGAAAACCGGATCACTTACGAATGGGCATCACTGGCATTTTGTTTTCCGGTTTATGAATAAGACTTACGAAGCACATCAAGCTACACATAAAGATTTCGACGTGCGACCTGGTCGATATTTTCTTATTAATTTTTCAAGCTCCGACCCCGGCAACTGCATCATGTTTTATGACAGTAAACTCAGAGATTCGAAACTAAATTATGCTACTACGATCTTCGATACAATCCCACGGGCGTTTATTGAAGATGGGCGCATAGTCGAATAAGCGTGACAACAAAATTTCCTGAATATGCACGCTGACCTCCTGCCTATTAGATAAGACCGGGAAAAGCAACAATGGAAAGGCCCCGCACTGCGAGGCCTCTTCGTTATTCGTTATTCGTTAATCGATATTCAATATTCTTTACCAGCTTCCGCTGGCGCCGCCTCCGCCGCCGGAGCCGCCGCCGAAGCCACCGAAGCCGCCACCGCCGCCGCCAAATCCGCCTCCGCCACCACCAAAGCCGCCGCCGCCACCGAGGGCGCCACCCAGCATACCGCCAAGGATCGAGCCGCCAAGGCTTCCGCCCCGGTAACCCCTGCGCGACATATAGCCGCCGCCCCGGCCGCCACCGCCGCCGCGGCTGAAGAGAATAATGATAATGATGAAAATGATAATCCCGATCGGGAAGCCGCCACCGCCGCGCCCGCTGCTTCGCTCACGCGCGGAATAGCCCTCGGGAGCCTTGTACTCGCCCGCCGCCGCCTTGATAAGCGAGGTGGTGGCGCCGTCGAAGCCGCGGTAATAGTTGCCTTCCTTGAAAGCCGGCACAATATCGTGGTCGATGATAGACTTGGCGGTGATGTCGGGCACGGCGCCTTCCATCCCGTAGCCCGTCTGGATATTGATCTTCCGGTCTTCGATAGCGGCAAGCACCACGATGCCATTGTCTTTTTCTTTGTTGCCCACACCCCACTGCCGCAGAAACTGCAGCGCCACCTCGCTTACTTCGTAGTCGCCGAGCGAGGGGATGGTGATCACCGCTATCTGGGTGGTGGTACTGTCGGCATAGGTGAGCAGCTTCTCCTCCAGCGAACGCACCTGCTCGGGCGTAAGCACATGGGCGAAGTCGTTGACCAGGCGCGGGGGCATAGAGCGCGGGTAGTTCTTCGACACGAAGTCTTTCACACCCTGGGCGGAGGCCCCGGCGACCAGGAGGACGCAGCAAAGGAACAGGATCAGTTTTTTCATCCGTTATTTTCCAAACACGATATCGTCCGGGAGCTCGTTCTTGTCCGTTTCGTGATCGTAGGGGAAGAAATGGTGGAGGGCTTCGCCCAAGCGGGCGATGCCGAGGCACATGCCTTCCACGAGGTGCTCATGGCGAAATTCATGGAGCATGCCCGCCACGGTTTCCTGCCAATATTGCTGCCCCACCTTGCGATGGATACCTTCGTCGCCGAAAACGGCAGCCTGGTGGTCGGTGACGGCCACATAGAGCAGGGTGGCATTGCGCGCTTCGGTGCGTTCCATTCCCAGCTCGAAAAAGAGCTCACGGGCACGGTCGATCGCATCAACGAATTTGCAATGACTTTCCACATACACCCGCACCTCCCCGCTGGTGCGCTGCTCCGCGGCACGGATGGCAGCCACCAGGCGGGCCTGTTGGTCGGGGCTAAAAAACTCTTTGGATTTCTGCCAGGGGAAGATGCGCATAACTATCGCTTAACGGAATCCATTTGCACCTGCGGGGCCGGCGCGGTTCGCGGGGCGGAGGTAGCGCCGTTATCGAAGTCGACACGCGGGGCATTCTGTGCGCCGGGATCGGCGGTGAAGCCCTGGCGGGGATGGAAGCCCATCGCACCGGCAAACATGGCGGCCGGGAAGCGGCGTACACTCTGGTTATAGTCCTGTACCGCATCGTTGAAATCGTTGCGCGCGGTAGCGATGCGGTTTTCCGTTCCTTCCAGCTGCGCCTGGAGGCCGCGGAAGGCTTCGTTGGCGCGCAGGTTGGGATATTGCTCCACCGTTACCAGCAGGCGGCTGAGGGCGCCGGAGAGCTGGTTCTGCGCCTGCTGGAAGCGCTCGATGTTTTCGGGAGTCAGGTTTTCGGGAGACACCTGCATCGACGTCGCGCGGGCGCGGGCGTTGATTACGTCGTTAAGCGTTCCGCGCTCGAAGTTGGCTTCCCCCTGCACCGTGCGCACCAGGTTGGGAATGAGGTCGGCGCGGCGCTGGTATTGTGTCTGTACGTTATTCCAAACCTTCTTCACGTTCTCGTCCTTGACCACGAGGCCGTTGTATTGGCCACATCCCCAGAAAAGCAGGATGACCAGGATACCGAGGATGATCAGCAAAGGCATTGAGCGTCTCATTGAACTTTCTATTTAGTTTTTAAAGTTAACGGAATGCAGCAAAATGCACACCATGTAGAATTGGCTGCCAGAATAGCAGAGCCCAGGTCGTGAATCGTGAATGGCTGGTGCCGGCGATTGGTAGGCGAAGCCGACAGCGAAGCGGTCATTGCGAGCGAAGCGAAGCAAACTCCACAACCAGAAGACCGATCGAAGCCGGAGAAAACATCAGCCCGAAAACTTCTTTGACTACGACCACCCTGCGTAAATCCGGAGTTTGCTTCGCTACGCTCGCAATGACGACAAAGCCTCGCACAGCGAGGCTTTGTCGATTCACGATTCACGCTTTCACCGCCGCGATCCCCGGCAGCTCCTTGCCTTCGAAATATTCGAGCATGGCGCCGCCGCCGGTGGATACATAGCTTACTTTATCGTGGTAGCCAAACTGGTTCACCGCCGACACCGAGTCTCCGCCGCCCACGAGTGAGAAGGCGCCTTTCTGCGTGGCCTCGGCAACCGCCTTGGCGATTGCCTTGGTGCCGTGCTGGAACTTTTCCATTTCGAAAACGCCCATAGGGCCGTTCCAGAGAATGGTCTTCGAGTCGTGGAGCACCTTGGTGAACATATCGCAGGCAAGCGGGCCGATATCGAGGCCCATCCAGCCTTCGGGAATATTGTTGCTCAGGGAAGAAGAAATATCGGCGTCGGCGGCAAAGCGGTCGGCGATGATCGAGTCGGGCGGGAGGTGGATCGTCACGCCTTTCTCTTCAGCCTTCTTCAGCAGTTCACGCGCCGTATCGAGGCGGTCATTCTCGCAGAGCGAGCTGCCGATGTGGCCGTCCATGGCTTTGTAGAAGGTATAGGCCATGCCCCCGCCGATGATGATATCGGTTGCGCGCTCCAGCAGGTTTTCGATGATCATGATCTTGTCGCTCACCTTGGCGCCGCCGATGATGGCGGTGAAGGGCTTCTGCGAGCTGTGGAGCACCTTTTCGGCACTGGCCACCTCCCCTTCCATCACCGTACCGAACAGGCGGTTACCGGAATCGAAGTACTGCGCGATAACGGCCGTGGAAGCATGCGCCCGGTGCGCGGTGCCAAAGGCATCGTTTACATATACATCCCCCAGCCGGGCAAGCTTCTGTGCGAATTCTTTGTCGCCTTTTTCCTCTTCTTTATAAAAACGCAGGTTCTCCAGCAGGAGCACTTCGCCGGGTTTCAGCGCGGCAGCCATTTGTGCGGCTTCCTCGCCGATGCAATCGGCGGCGAACTGCACCGGTGTTCCCAGCAATTCAGAAAGGTGCGCCACTACATGCTTCAGCGAGTATTTTTCGGTGGGGCCATCCTTGGGGCGCCCGAGGTGCGACATCAGGATCACCGAGCCGCCGTCCTGCAGCACTTTCCGGATCGTGGGCAGGGTAGCGCGGATGCGGGTGTCGTCGGTGATCGCGTACGACGCATCGAGCGGCACGTTGAAATCCACACGGATCAGGGCTTTCCTGCCCGAGAAATTATACGAGGAAAAATTAGCCATAACAAAGGGTGCATTAATGCGCTTCAAATGTAAGGACGGCCGCAACAAAAAAGCCGCTCCCGTGGAGCGGCTTTATCATTCGTGGTTCTTCTTACTTGTTGATGAGGCCTGCGAAGTGCTTCACCGTGCGCACGAGCTGCGATACGTAGCTCATCTCGTTGTCGTACCAGCTCACCGTCTTCACCAGTTGCGCCTCGCCGTTGGCGATCACCTTGGTTTGGGTAGCATCGAAGAGCGATCCGAAGTGAATGCCGATGATATCGGTAGACGTGATCTCGTCTTCGGTGTAGCCGAAGCTTTCGTTTGCGGCGGCCTTCATGGCGGCGTTGATCTCCTCGACGGTTACCTTCTTGTCCAGGATCGACACGAGCTCGGTGAGCGAGCCGGTGATCGTAGGCACGCGCTGGGCAGTGCCGTCCAGCTTGCCTTTCAGCTCGGGGAGCACGAGGCCGATGGCCTTGGCGGCGCCGGTGCTGTTGGGAACGATATTGGCGGCAGCGGCGCGGGCGCGGCGCAGGTCACCTTTCGGGTGCGGGGCGTCGAGGGTGTTCTGGTCGTTGGTATAGGCATGGATGGTGGTCATGAAGCCTGTCTGGATACCGTAGTTGTCTTGCAGCACCTTGGCCATCGGGGCGAGGCAGTTGGTGGTGCAGGAAGCGCAGGAGATGATGGTCTCGGAGCCGTCGAGGATGGCGTGGTTCACGTTGAACACGACGGTCTTCAGGTCGCCGGTGGCGGGCGCCGAGATCACCACGCGCTTGGCGCCGGCGGTGATGTGGGCCTGGGCCTTGTCTTTATCGGTAAAGAAACCGGTGGATTCAATCACCACGTCCACGTCGTGCGTACCCCAGGGAATCTGTGCGGGGTCTTTCTGCGCGTAGATCTTGATCTCGTTGCCATTGACCACGATGGCGTTGTCGGTGGCCTTCACGTCTTCGTTGAAACGGCCCTGGGCCGAATCATACTTAAGCAGGTGCGCCAGCACGGCGGGGCTGGTGAGGTCGTTGATGGCTACGACGTCGATGCCTTCCATATTGTGGATCTGGCGGAACACCAGGCGGCCGATGCGTCCAAAACCATTGATGGCAACTTTAACTGACATATCGAGTAGTTTTTTAGATGAATAATGCGGGGCGAAGGTAAAGGATTGCCGGAAAAGGGAAGGGTACAGTTAAGGCAGAATAAAGCGGAACAGCCCCCCGTGCCCAAAGGAGGCTTTATCGCGCCATCCGGTGATGTGTGTGGCGGAGGCGGTGCCCGGTCCGCTGTTTGGCCGGGTGTGTTTTTGGCGTCAGCGAGGCGCCGGTCTCGACGATACCCGGCACGAATTGCAGAACGTACAGGTAGTTAAGTCAACGGTTCATGTGAATGAGGAAGTTCGCTGAAACCGTGGCAGGCACAGACCTGAAGTGGTACCGCAGCAGATGCCTTAAGCAATCCTTAATGCAGGGGCACAAAAAAGCCCCCGCATTGCTGCAGGGGCTTCTGTACCGCGTACGGGATTCGAACCCGTATCGCCTCCGTGAAAGGGAGGTGTCCTAGCCCTTAGACGAACGCGGCATTTTTAAGAACTGTCCCGTTGTTTTCGGGAGTGCAAAGATAGGAGTGTCAATCATTTCTCCAAAAAAAATTTAAAAAAAATCCCGGCGCCGGGCCGGGATCATGCATCAATTCAGTTGCAACCTTCGTCAGCGGCTCGCCACATCGAATTTGCGGAAGATGCTGCGCACTGCCGACTGCACTTCCTTGCTGGTCAGGTTGCGGGCATTCACATCCCTTGTGGTCCAGCCCTCCCAGACGGTCTTGTCGGTTTTCGCATCGATCATCCGGACGGTTACCGTTCCTTCACGCACATCAAACTGCTCGCGATCATACCCCATGAATTGCGAGGGATAATATACCGGCACATAGCGACGGGTGTAGGGATTGTAATACCAGCGGGTAAACGATTGCGAATACACGGGGTTGTCCTGCTGGCGGATTGTCTTTTCAACCAGCACATCATAGGTCAGCAATACGTCGGGGCGCGCTTTGCTTTCCGTCAAGCCCTGCTTCTTCAGCTCCTCGTTCACGGCGGCGATGATATTGCGCTCCGTAAGGTCCGACACGGGCGTCTTCACCGTATCGTTCTGGCTCGCCCGGGTATCCACCCAGGCAAATGAATGGTAGCGGTCGAGGTCTACCGCCGGATCTTTCTCCACATGCGCCACGCTGCCGCAACTTGCCAGAAAAAAGGCCGGCAGGATCAGCATGCCAAGGGTTCCTGCATACTTCATAGGTTAAGCTCCTTTTGCTTTTTAGCTCAACCTTTAGACGGCAAAAAGGATGCGTTGTTGTGCAACAAACTGTGAAAAAATCTCGGATCTCCGATCTTGTTATCTCGGACCTGCCTGCAGTCGCCGACGCCTGGATCCGGAGATCCGGGATCAGGAGATCTATAGCCCCATTTCGTAATGCCGCGCCGGGATCTCCACGTCGCGGAAGCCCTTGGCAACGAGGCGGCGCTTGAATTCCTGCTGCACCTCGTACTCGCCGTGCACGAGGAACAGCTTTTCCACGGCGCGCGGATCCTGGCCGGACAGCCACTGGCTCAGGTCTTCATAGTCGCCGTGGGCGCTCATGCTGCGGATCGAAGCCACCTCGGCATGCACCTCGTGGCGCACACCGTAAATGCCCACCTCCTTCTCTCCCGCCATCAGGCGGCCACCAAGCGAATTCGGCTCGCAATAACCAGTCATCAGGATGGTATTATGCGTGTTCTCGATCGTATTGGAAATATGGTGCTTTACCCTTCCGGCTTCGGCCATACCGGAAGCCGATATGATCACGCAGGGCGAATCGCGGTAGTTGAGCGCCTTCGACTCCTCCACGGTCTTCACAAAATGCAGCCCCCTGAAATGAAAGGGGTCGTCGTCGGTCTGCATCACCTTCTGGATCGTCTTGTTAAAATACTGCGGGAATTGCTTGATCACCCGGGTGATGTCGGTGCTCAGCGGGCTGTCCACAAAAAAATCCACCGCGGGCAGGCGGCCTTCCAGCTCCAGGTGATTGAGGGCATAGAGAATTTCCTGGGTGCGGCCGAGGCTGAAGGCGGGCACGATGAGCTTCCCTCCTTTTTCGAGGCAGGTGTGCCGGATCCAGTGCAGCAGCTGGTCGGTCGAGGTGGCCACGTTCTCGTGCAGCTTGTCGCCGTAGGTCGACTCCAGCAGGATGCAGTCGGCCTGGTCGAACGGCGCCGGCGAGCGCAGGATGACGTCGCGGTAGCGCCCGAGGTCGCCGCTGAAGCTCAGGCGGTAGGTACGTCCCTTTTCGCGGATGCGGAGGTGCACACAGGCGGAGCCAAGGATGTGCCCGGCATCGGTAAACAAACATTCCACCCCTTCCATTACCGGGAACCAGTCGTCGTAGCTGCGCTCTTCGAAGCGATCGAAGCAGGCGCGGGCATCGTCCATGGTATAGAGCGGTTCCTGGAGCGGCTTGCCCTGCACCTTGCTGCTTTTGTTGTGCGCCCTTGCGTCGTTCTCCTGGATATTGGCCGAGTCTTCGAGCAGCAGCTGGGCAAGCGCCGCGGTGGCGTCGGTGCAGAAAACGCGTCCGGCAAAGCCCTCCTTGACCAGCTTCGGGATCAGCCCGGAGTGGTCGATATGGGCATGCGACAAAATGAGCGCGTCAACAGATGCCGGGTCGAAGCCCCAGGTACGGTTGAGGGCGTCGGTGTCGCGGCCCATGCCCTGGAAGAGGCCGCAGTCGAGCAGGATCTTTTTCCCGCTGGAAAGCGTCAGCAGGTGCTTGGAGCCGGTAACGGTGCGCGCGGCGCCGTGGAATGCAATCTTCATGAATGATGGGGTTAGATGATCAATAGATATCCGTTATGCAAACGTCTTGCCCCCGGTTCCGCTCAGCTTTTCGCCTTGAAGCTCCAGGTAAAATTGAATTCGGCTACGGTCTCACCGGCGGTATTGCGGCCGGTGCTGCGGGCGACCACGGTCTGCCCCTCCCCGGTTGCGATCGCCCGCCCGATAGCGGTGTGGATCGCCGGCCCGTCAGCACAGGTAAAATAGGTCTTCCCGGTGGCTTTCCGGAAAAAGCGGGCCTCGGTACCGGTTACCAGCATCGACACGGCAGGTTGCCGCTTCCAGAGGAACTGCATACACAGTGCGCCGGTGCTCAGCTCGGCGGCCATGGCGAGACAGGCGAAATACGTAGACCGGAAGGGGTTCTGTGTAAACCATTTGAAGGGCACCATCACCGTGCATTCGCGCTCGGTGAGTGCCTCCACGCGGAGCCCGGCGAAAAAGGCCGAAGGCAGCTTTGCCAGCAGGAAGGCGCGGAACTTCACCGGGTTCAGGGCAAGGCGTTGGAAGGCGGCGATCTCGTTCATGATGCTGAAATAATTCTGATGGTTTCGGAATATCCTGGCAGGTGCCCGCCGGAACGAATCCGGAACAAGTTAGGACGCGGCGGGCATTTTTGGTTGCACCGGCCAGAGCGCACTTGATATAGGCGGTTGGCGTTTTCGTACCGCCTGCAACCGCTTTGGTGTAACTTGTCGTCTGAGTGTCGGGAAAATGTCAATATTTGTCCTCACTAAACAACAACTCAACCCCTCAACAATGAAAAAGGCACTTCTTTTCGGCGCCCTGGCACTTAGCCTCAACGGGTTCGCACAAAAAGTAAACGGCAAGCTTAACCTGTCTAAAGGACAGAAATTCGAGGTCGTATCCGAAACCAAGACCAACGCAACACAGGAAGTGATGGGCCAGTCGATGGAGGTCAGCTCCAACAGCACCTTCACCCAGGTATACGACGTGCAGGACGCAGGTGCCAACGGCATCACAATCGAGCATAAAGTGAAGCGCTTCGAGGTGATGTCGGAAGGTGGCCCGGGCCAGTCTATGAGCTACGACTCAGAGAACGAAGCCGACCGCAAGGGTGAGATGGGACGGATGATCGACAAGAAAGTACTGAAGAACAAATACACCATGATGGTGGATGCTTTTGGTAAAGTAACCAGCGTAAAGCCCGACGACGACAACCCGAACGGCAAGAAGGGCGCGGAAGACGACGGCATGGCCGCGATGATGATGCAGCAGATGGGCGCCGGCGGCAGCACCCTTCCCAAGGCCGGTGACAAATCGTTCTTCAGCGTGTTGCCTTCCGACAAGGAAGTAGGTGTAGGTGAAACCTGGACCGACGCCGTTAAAAAGGACGGCGCCGACAACAAGCGCACTTACAAGATCACAGCGATCAGTGCCGAAGGTATTACGGTTGAATACACTTCCGAAACCAAGATCAACAAAGAGATGGCGATGATGGGCCAGAATGCCCAGATCGATATGACCGAGAAAGGCAGCGGCACCGTGATCGTTGACCGCAAGACCGGCGTGGTGCGCACGCTCACCGGCGTTTCCAAAACAGAAGGCAACGTAGAAGTACAGGGCATGACCATCCCGGTAACGTCGACCACGAATACGACGGTGACAGTGAAAGCCCTGTAAGAATTTCGAATATCGATCAAGGAATATCGAAATCTGAAATCGCAAAAACCCGCCTGACGGCGGGTTTTTGCATGTTTCATGTTCAATATCCAATTTTCAAATGAGCCGACCCAAACCTTGTGACCTGAGCATTGAACATTGATTATTGAATATTTCCCCTTCCCCGATATTCGTTATTCAATATTCGTTATTCGATATTCTTACAGCACGTCAATCTGGTCGCGGAGCAGGTCCTCGAATTCCTGGCGGCGGCGGATCAGGAGCGGCTTGCCGTTGAGCACCAGCACTTCGGCGGGCTTGAGGCGCGAGTTGAAGTTGGACGACATCTCGAAGCCATAGGCGCCGGCATTGTAAAACACCAGCAGGTCGCCTTCGCGGATCTCGGGAAGCGTGCGATCCCAGGCGAAGGTGTCGGTTTCGCAGATATGCCCCACTACCGTATAAATACGGGAAGGACCATCGGGGTTGCTCAGGTTGCCGATGCGGTGGTAGGCCTCATACATCATCGGGCGGATGAGGTGGTTGAAGCCGCTGTTGACGCCCGCGAATACGGTAGCGGTCGTCGTCTTCACCACGTTGGTCTTTACAATAAAATAGCCGGCCTCGCTGACGATGAACTTGCCGGGCTCAAACCACACTTCCAGGTCCCTGCCGGATTCGGCTTTAAACTGTGCAAATGCCTCCGCCACCTTTTTGCCGAGTGCCACCACGTCGGTGCGCACATCGTCCTCGTGGTAGGGCACTTTAAAGCCCGACCCGAGATCGACGAACTCCAGGTTGGGGAAATGCGCTGTCATTTCAAACATCACTTCGAGGCCGGCCAGGAACACGTTCACATCCTTGATATCGGAACCCGTGTGCATGTGGAGGCCCTTCACGTTGAGGCCGGTAGTTTTTACCACCCGCTCGATGTGGCGCATCTGGTGTACGGAGATGCCGAACTTGGAATCCACATGACCGGTAGAAATCTTATAGTTGCCGCCGCCCATGATGTGCGGGTTGATGCGGATGCAGATCGGGTAAGAGCCGCCGTAGCGGTTGCCGAACTGCTCGAGGATCGAAATATTGTCAATGTTGAGCGTCACGCCCAGGGCTCGGCCCGCGTCGATCTCGTCAAAGTCAACACAGTTGGGGGTAAACAGGATGCGGTCGGGCGTGAAGCCGGCCATAAGACCGATGCGCACCTCGTAGATCGACACGCAGTCGAGCCCTGCCCCAAGGCTGTTGATGTATTTAAGAATATTGATATTGGTGAGCGCCTTGCAGGCGAAGAAAAAACGGGCCTTAATAGCGGAAAAGGCGCCCGAAAGCGTCTCGTACTGCTCCTTGATCTTTTCGGCATGGTACACGTAAAGCGGCGTACCGAATTCTTGGGCGAGGCTTAGCAGCTGCTCGCGGGAAAGGGATTGGGACATAAGGAGGCAAAGGTAAAGAAGGGTTTTTCACCGCGAAGAAAAGAAGAAGCTAAGGGTTTCGCTAAGGTTTACAATTGAAAAAGCCCCGCCTGCGGCGGGGCCTCGCAAAAACTTAGCGTATTGCTTATTTGACTTCTTTTCCTGGGCCTCCAAACAGGAATTCAACTTCTTCACCCTTAAGGCGCGTCGGGGGTATCCTTGTCGGACGGTGAATCGTCGTCGGCCAGCGGGTCTTCCTCCTGGCTGGCGGAACGCGCGCTGTCGCCCGCGCTCTCATCGAGTTCGTCGGGAGTGAATTCAATCTCGTCGGAAGTTTCGCCGATGCGGATTTCTTCCTGTTCTTCCTCGGGGAAATCGGCTTCACTGAGCTCGGTTTCTTCCTCCATGCCCGGCTCCGCATCGGAGTCGTCATTGCTGTCAGCAGGCTCATCGCCGCCCGCAACGTCGTCTTCACCTGCTTCTTCCTGGGCCGCTCCGGTCACCTCGCCTGTTTCGGGATCCACCACCCGGCCGTTTACAATGGTCTGCACGGGCCCGGCTTCGGCCGTGGAGCCGGTCATCCCCTGCTCTTCGATAAGCTCGCCGTCATCGGTCACCAGCAGCCCTGAGGTCTGGAAGTCCTCGGGGTTCACCAGGGTGCCCTGCACTACCTGGTCGGCCAGCACTTCCTTGATCTTGGGAAGGTCTTCGGCGGAGTTGATGCCGAAGTAGTCCATGAATCCTTTAGAGGTAGCATATACCAGGGGGTGTCCCGGCATTTTTTCGTTGCGGCCCGAAATGATGATCAGCTCTTTTTCCAGCAGCTTCTGCACGCTGTAGTCGGACGAGACACCGCGGATGGCCTCGATTTCGCCCTTGGTAATGGGCTGCTTGTAGGCGATGATGGCCAGGGTTTCCAGTGCGGCGGCCGACAAGCGTTTCAGGAATTTCTCGCCATTGAGCTGGGCCACCGTTTTATGAAATTCCTTTTTTGTAAGGAACTGCCAGCCACCGCCGCTCATACGCACCTCGAAGGGGTAGAACTCCGAGCTGTATTTCTCCACGATGCCTTCGAGGGCCGCCTGCACCTGCTCTTCCAGCACCTTGTCTTCCATGAAGCCGAAGGCCTGGTTGATCAGCTCGGTCAGCTCCGCCGGGGTCAGGGGCTTGTCGGAAGCGAAAATCAGCGACTCGATATGCGGGATAAGGCTTGAGATTTCCATAGTAACGAAAAGCCCGTTTCTGTTGAAACGGGCTGCTAAAGTAGCTATTTTCTGAAAAGTGGGTGTAGGGGCCGCAGGCGGCCTTTGCGCGCCGCGGCGCAACGGCGCTGCAACGCCAACTGGAATCACCATTCCAAAAGCAAAGACCCCGTTTCGGGGCCTTCACTTCTATTTTCGATATTCTATATTCCCTGATCGATATTCCTCAGCCCTGGAGCGCCGCTGCACCCGACACGATCTCCGTAAGCTCGGTGGTGATCGCTGCCTGGCGGGCGCGGTTGTAGGAGATCTTCAGGTTTTTCAGGAGCTCGTTGGCATTCTCCGAAGCCTTGTCCATGGCCGTCATGCGCGCGCCGTGCTCGGAAGCGTTGGCGTCCAGAACCGCCTTGAACAGCTGGGTGTTGAGGATCTTCGGCATCAGCTCGGCCACCAGTTCTTCTTTATTGGGGTCGAAGATGAAGTCGGCACGCGTAGCACTGCTGCCTTCTTTCTTCGCCGCTTTCGGGATCGGGAGGAAGGGCTCAGAAACAAAGCGCTGCGTGGCGGCGTTCTTGAATTCGCTGTAGATGATCTCCACGGCGTCGAACTCGCGGTTCTGGAAAGCCTCAACGGCAGCCTGAGCGGCAGCCTGAACGCCTTCAAAGGAAAGGTTCAGGAATACATCCTTGAAGCGGTCGCTTACATTGAAACCGTTCTTGGCGAAGTGCTCGTAGCCTTTCTTGCCCATGCTCCAGATGGTCACCTGCTTACCGGCGTATTTGTCCTTGATGAGGGCCTTGGTGGCCTTGATCACGTTGGCGTTGTAGGCGCCGGCAAGACCGCGGTCGGAGGTGATGGAGATCAGCAGCACGCGCTCCACGGGGCGCTCCTGGGCGAGGGCGTTGCCACCTTCCACCTCGGTATTGCTCACGATGTTGCTCAGCAGCTCCTGCAGCTTGCGGGCATAGGGACGCATCTGCTGGATGGCGTCCTGGGCGCGGCGCAGCTTGGCGGCGCTCACCATTTTCATGGCCTTCGTGATCTGCTGGGTGCTCTGTACGGATTTGATCCGGTTGCGTACTTCTTTAAGTTGACCTGCCATTTGAAGTTGTTGTTTGAAGTTTGTCGTAGCCCGCCCGGGGGCGCTTTGCCACGCAATTCGGGCGCAAAAGTAGGGCAAGAAGGCCGGAATTCCCACAAAAAGGCGCCTTTTTAGCCGTCCTTCCCGGCCCCGACGCAGCGTATCCGCGTTAATACCGATCTTCAAAGACAAAAGCTGCACCGATGCCCGCCGCCCCGCAACTATCCATACCACGCCCCTGCGCCGAATCCTGGGAACAGATGACACCCGGCGCCGGCGGGAGGCATTGCGCCAACTGCCGGAAAACAGTGGTGGACTTTACCGCTATGACCGATGCCGAAGTGCTCCGGTGGTTGAGCGAACAAAGGGGAACCACCTGCGGTCGCTTCCACCCCGACCAGCTAGGCCGGCCGCTGGTGAAGCCACGCCGCAGCTGGCCGGGCCTGCGCTATTTTTTCACGTTCACACTGCCCGCGCTCCTGCTTTCGCTGAAAGCCGGCGCTGCTTCCCGGCCGGGAGTCATTCCTGTCGAAGTCTCTCCTGCAAGGCCCTTGCCCGCCGACACGCTCCCGTCACCGTCGCCCCGGATCCTGCGCGGCACTGTGCGCAACGAACAGGGCGAACCCATCCCCTTTGCTATCGCCGTGGAAGCAGGCACCAAAAACCAGGTAGTAGCTGACTCCGCGGGCAACTTCGAGATCAAACTCCAGCTCCGGCCGGAAGTGGCGGTTTGGGCCCAGGGTTACGAGACAGTAAAAGTGGATTGCCCGAAAAGATACCAGGAACGGAACATCCAATTGCCGCAGGCCGGGTACCTGGGTGAGGTTGTCATTATCGATCTCCCCGCACGCAAAAAAACACGCCGGGAGCTTCGGAAGGAAAAAAAGGCCGCCCGGAAAGCGGGACTTTGATTCCGCCTTCCGAAAAAATAAAAACCCACCAAAGCCCTCGGGCCGGTGGGTTTTCTGTTTATTAATTAAAACGTTTAATGTGATTTCAGCAGGCGAACCGTGCGCTGGCTGTTGCCATCACCTACCACTGCGTGGTAGACACCCGCGGGCAGCCCGGTGACCGGGACAACCGTCGTGCCTGTCTTCAGGGTTGCGGTCCGGACCGTACGCCCGCCGGCATCCACGAGGCGGAGCATCATCACACGGGTGCGGCGGCCGCCCGCTACGGTCACGTGGAGCTTGTCCTGCACCGGGTTGGGATAAAAGCGCACCGAGGCATCATCGATCGTAATGGTGGAGACGGCCGTAAGCACCGCAGCGGTGAAGGTGTTGGTAGTGCAGCTGGCAGGGCCGGCGTCGAGGCGATTAGCCGGCCTGACGGTCCAGGAGTAGTTGCCGGTCGTGGCAGCATCGAACACCAGGAAGGTATCTTTTGTAAATCCCTGGACACTCCAGCCGCTCGATGGGATTACCTGGTAATAATAGCCAAAGGCATTCGGATCTACATTCCAGCGCAGGGTTTGGCTGCCAGCCGGTACCGCGGCGCCACTGGCCGGATAGGCTGCCGGGGTACACACCGGCGTGCCCGAAGGCTCGTTGAGCACCGACAGGCGGAAGGTGGCTGATGAGGAATAGCCGCCCGCCAGCACGCGCACCAGGTAAGCTTCGCCGGGCACCAGGCTGGTGAGCAGCAGGCGCGAGGAATAGCCATCACCATTTACCAGCGACCGGGCATCGGAGGGACAGTTGGTGGTAACGAGCTGCAGGGTGCCGCAGCCGCCGCGGTATACCTGGAAAGTTCCGCCGAAGCTGCTGCCGTAGCTGCCGCCGGCGGCCTCAATCAACTGGCGTGCATTGCCGGCGGTGAAGCGGTACCACACATCGGCCTTGTCGCCAAAGGTGCAGGCCGACGACAGGCCCGTGCCCGGTGTGGCGCCCATAAAAGAAGTTGACGTGAGCGAGCCCGTGTCGGTAACCGCTACCGCGAGCGCACCGTTGCAGGTGTCGTTCACCGCGATGGCGGGCGTAACGAAGGACGCCGGGCGCGTATAGTCGGTGCAGGCAAGGCCCACCGGGCGCACTTCGGCGATGTATTCCGACCCCGGCACGAGACCGGAAAGCGACCCAGAGTACGCACTGCCGCCGTTGAAGGTGACCGGGGTGGCATAGGTGGCCACGGTTTCAGGCTCGCTGTGGCGGCGGTAACGCACCTGGTAGGCGGTGGCGCCGGAAATGGTATTCCAGCCGATGCTGGCCGTAGTGGGCCCCACATTACTCACCGAAAGCGACGTTCCGCCCTGGCAGCTCGTGTAGATCTCGATATTATCGAGCGCCGCAGGCGGCTGCGCACCGCGAACGTTGTCGTTTTGCCATTGGAAAACGATGCGCATGGTGGAGCCGGCATAGTCCGACAGGTTGATGAAAGGATAAGCGTATTTGCGAAACCAGGAGGATTGCCCGGTAAAACCGGCGATCTGGTAGGCGCCCGGCACCATATTGCCCGCGGTGATGGCAACCGAAGGACTAACTACGTAAATATTGAGTGCGTCGGGGTAGAGGTAATTATACATGCCCCAGGGGGTGCGCTCCCCGGCCGAAATGTAATCGAACAGCATCCAGCCGTTGGTGGTGCCGGCAGGGATGGCAATGTCGCGGTAGAAGTAGCTGATAGAAGCAGACGTTGTGTCGTAGCGGTGCGTGGTGCCGCCGTCGCGCGAAATGTAGATCGCCTTGCTGCCGCCAAAGCCGGGAGTGGCGCCGGAGCCGACAACCCATTTGTTGGTTTGTGATCCATTTACAATTGTCCAGCCGGTAGCACCGGCTTCGAAGTCGCCGTTTCCGGCAGCACCGAAGATTTGGGTTTGCGCAGAAAGATTGCTGGCGAGCAGGAGCCCGCCGATAAGCGTACAGATGTTTCTCATGGTAAGCGTTAGGGGCGCGAAACTATGTTTTATTTTTTACATATAAATAAAAAATAACGCGTATTGGTTTCTGTTTGAATCAGGAATGGCGCCTGTAATTCTACAAGTGCCCGCGGCGCAACCCGGTGATGGCCCCCCGCCCGTCGGGCAGCGTACGCTACGTGTATTACTACGGCGCTCCTGGCGCGGATTGGCGGATGATCCCCGATTCTTTCATGCATGGTGCAGCATACTACCGTCGATGCCTGTCTGAATAATAAACCGGGGCATATGGCGCAACACCTGCACATCGAGATACCCTCCGCCTGCCACGAGCAGTGGCACGATATGGAAGCGCGCGCAAACGGCCGCTATTGCGGCTCCTGCCGGAAAACCGTCATCGATTTCACCAATAAGACCGACGCCGAGCTGGCCGAGTATTTCCGTAATTATACGGGTGGCGGCTGCGGGCGTTTTCACAACGACCAGCTGAACCGGGTGCTGACCGTGCCGCGCAGGCCGCTGCCGGGGCTGCGGTACTTTTTCGCCGTGACGCTGCCGGCATTCCTCTGGTCGCTCAAGAGCGAAGCACAAACCACGCGGCCGGCAACGGAAATCACGGCTGCTCCCTGCCCGACCGACCCGGTGCGGCCGGCGCCTAACGCAAAAAGCCCGGTATCCGGCTCCGTCATCGATGCGAATGACTACCCGGTTCCCTTCCTTACCGTTACGGAAAAAGGAACCCGTAACTCGGTGACCGCCGATGCCAACGGACGCTACACCATCCGGCTGTCCAGGCTTCCGGCGCAGCTTCTGGTCACATCCACCGGCTACCAGGCAAAGGAGTATCCTGTGGATTCCCTGGCTCCGGCGGAGCTTCCCCGGATCACGCTTCAGCGCAACGCATTTACCGGGAACGAGGAGGTGGTGATCGCCGGTATGATGATCGCCCGGCGCGTTCCGGCTCCGAGGAAGGCGCCGGAAATGCCTCCGCCTGCGCTTCGCACTTTTCCCAACCCCGTAAGCCCGGTCGAGCTACTGAAAGTGACGGGCGAACGGCTGCCCGACGGCACGTATACGCTCCAGCTCTGGAGCCTTTCCGGAGCGCTGCTCCGCGATAAAGAAACCGAGTGGAAGGAGAAACGACGCAAACCCATGGTGATGGAAAGCGCTGGCCTTGCCGCCGGCACCTACGTACTCCGTGCGGTTCATAATAAAACCGGCAAAACCTTCAGCCAGCAGGTGGTGCTGCAATAAACATCCATAAGCTCTGGCACCTGCATCCAACCGACGCAATTATGAATCTCGGCAACCGGGTCAACATAAGCATAGTCGCAACGCTGCTCCTGGCAACCACAACTGTCATTGGCCAGCTACCATCGCTGGGTTCAGCCGTCAAAGCACGCAAGGTTATCCATCTCGGGCACGCCCGCTCCGGCAACGTGCGTGAAAAGAAAACAGAACCGGAACCGCCCCTATTCACCCTGCCCGAAGACTGCGCGGAGCCGCCCGTGTCTGCGCAGGTGCACATCCGCGCCGGCCTCCTAGGGAAAAACGACCTCCTGGTCTACATCAATACCACACCCGGTGCAACGCAGCTGGCCATCGCCGTTCGCAAAAGCACTGCCGAAGCCCTCGGGAGCGATGCCGGCTACAAAGCCATTCTCGATACGATCCGGCACATGCGCAGCGCCGACTACAGCCGCGTGGTGGACGCAGAGCCGGCCAAACCGCGGATTGTGCTCGACGGTGTGCCTTACCGCATCGTCACCGAACGGAATGGAAGATGGCAGGAGCGCTATGCCATCAGCCCTTCGCGGGGCAGCCACCCGGTGCTGCGGGCCGTGCTGGAGGGATGCTTTGCCGCTTACCGCGCCGCCGGCAACCGCATCGGGCTGACGACTTGCGACAGCTTCGGGCTGTAAGTCCGGCCGATCTAATGCATTCATCGGCACCAGTGCACCGGCCCTATGTAACCTCCCCCCGGCAAGACGCGTCGAATGATGCAAACCGACACCATGCGCCTTCTTCACACCGCCGCGCTCCTGTGCGCACTCCTTGCCGCCGGCAGCGCCCGCGCCCAGCCGGGCAACCTGCACCGCACCATCGCCCGGCTCGACAGCCTCTTCTTTACGGCCTACAACAATTGTGACCTCACAACGCAGGCTTCCTTTTATGCCGACACCATCGAGTTCTACCACGACCGGAGCGGGCTCGATACCTCCAAAGCCAATATCCTGGCCAACACCCGCAAATACGTGTGCGGCAGGGTGACGCGTGAGCTCGTGCCGGGCAGCCTCGAGGTGTCGCCCCTGCCCGGCTATGGCGCCGTGGAAGTGGGCATGCACTAGTTCCGCAACAGCGCCGAGCCCGACGCAAAGCCGCACCCGAGCCGCTTCATCATCCTCTGGCGCGGGCGGGACGGCAAGTGGACGATTACGAAGGTGATCGGCTTGCATTGAGCGGCACCCTGTGGCGGCTGCAAGCAGCCTTGGTCACGACGACACAAAGACACGACGGCACGACGTTTTGGATTTCAAAAACGAATTGGAATCGCTGGCTGAGATCCCGATGTTGCGCATCGGGATGACAATACGGCCGGGAGAACAACCGGGCGGCCCGTGGTGCTTCTCCTGGCCGTGGAAATACCGGCCGGGCCGCCCATTGGGATTATCAAAGCACTTGTCATCCCGATCGCCCGCGATCGGGATCTTTTCACTGCCGTGTCGCCGTGAATAAAAAAGCCGCCCTAGGGCGGCTTGTAACTTATCTGCAAAAATCCGACATCGGAGATCGGACATTCTCATGCCTGCGTAGCGGGCTTCGCCTCGGTCTTCCCTTTGCGGCGTGCTGCGAGCAGGCGGAAGGGGGCGGCGATGCCTTCGGCGTCGCGGGTGAGGTCTACCCACTGGCGGCCGCCGTCGGTTTCGAGGAAGCCGTTGAGCTTGCGCACCACGGTATCGTAGGCCGCCCTGGCGGTCTTGCGCTTCTGGGTCATCGTAAAAGAAAATTCTTTGGTGGCCTGCTCGAGGCTGCGGTCGGTATAGCGCTGGCGGAAAGCGTCGTTGGCGGCCTTCAGCGGCACGGTCCAGAGCGCAGCACCGGTGCGGGTGACGGCGCCGGCAAGTGCAGGCGCGGCCAGGTCGGCGAGAAGGGAATCGATGTTGGTGGTTTCGGCGGCATGCGACTGCTTGGTTACTTTTTCGGCCGTGCCGTAAACGCCGAAAACGTGCAGGAGCTCATTGGCTGCCGCTTCGATCTGCGGGTCGTTGTGGTACTGCAGGGCGCGGAGCCAGGCACCGAAGCCGGTGTAGAGGTCGTCGCGCTCATCGTCGAGGGCAATGATGGCTTCCGTATGCCGCGACGAGGGATCGGTTTTGTGCAGTGCTTCGAGGCCATCGAGTTCGGCCCGGAGCGTCGCGATGGCTTCGGCAAGAACAGGCGGCAGGCCGCCGGCGGCAAAAAGAGCAAGGAACTGGGAAACAACCTGGATTACTTCGGCGTTGGAGAGCCGGTAGAAAGGGAGTGGTTTAAGCATACCGTTGTTGTTTTTGGTTTCTTTAAATTAAGCAGAACAAATACAACAGGCCAAAATTTCGGGGGGATTTTTCCTACTCGGCCACCGAGTGCAGGCAAGTTGCTGGCAATCAGGGGCACTCGGAGAACGAGTGGTGGCAAATTGCGTGCAATCCGGGGCGATCGGATATCGAGCGCTACTGCATTGCGTGTAATTGGGGTTGTGCGGCCTTCGGGCGCTGGTAAATTGCGCGCAATGTACCGGGACGCACCAGCCGCGCGGGGTGCATTGCGGGCAATCAGGTAATAGTCGGGCGGCGCATAGTGATAAGCACCGGTAAAACAGGGGCATTGCGAAAAACCGGTTGTTGAAATGCCGGTTGAAAACGCGTGCAAGCGTTTTTATTGCGGAAAGCCAGCAGAATGCAGGTTGGATAGGCGAAAAGGGTGGTGTATCTTGTTGCGGATATTTAAGTGTTTGCGGCGATTCCAAGTTCTCTACCAGCATGACTCAATTCGACTTCGCAGATACTATGAAGCACGCTTCGGACGCCGAATTAGTACGTATTGTCTTTACATATGCCGATGAGTATCAAGACGCCGCAATAGACGCAGCGAAAGCTGAGCTTCGACGTCGCAACTTGGACAGCGAACACTTACAGCAACTCAAGGGGCATTGGGGGCGCAAGCGGCGCCTAAAACGGTGGAAATCGGGGCGGCCGCTTGCTACGCACTGGAAGGTTCTGACTTTCTTTCTGCCACTCGTTTTCCATTTCCTGTTTGCCGAGACATTCGCCATGGACGGTTATGACCGCAAATCGGCCGACATCACCCGGTGGACATTTTATGGCATCGCTTTCTATCTGACGTTGGCGTTCTTATTCAACCGCTGACCGAGAGGCGGAACAGCGGCCAATGAACGGAAACAAAGGACTCTATTTTATTATTGGTAGAGACACTATCAGTTAAAGGTAGCCTCAGCATGCGATTGAAACCTGATGAGGTGTACACGCTATTGCCTTTGTACAAGGATGGATTTCAATCATCGGAAGGGGACTTCAACCTCTACTTTATCAGAGATAGAAGGGGCAAGGTTCAGAAAATAAAAATCAGCGTTGACCGGGCAAGAAATGTGGAATTTGAAAAGATGAAATAAAAATCAAGTCGTACGAAGTACTTGGTTGGCCGGCCTGCGCACAACAAGGGCTTGGCGCTAGCCTAGCTCACTCCGTTCATATCTTCACTATACGTCACTGGCCACAGCGCAAACACCTGGTCGTTGGCAGCACAGGTATGCTGCAGTTTTGTGAGCTGTTGGTTTTTACCGCCGGAGCGCCCACTTCGTTACTTTTACCAAAAACCAACTCCATGGAATTATTAATCCCCGGAACCGGCCTCTTCTTCTGGACCGTACTTTCCTTCCTGTTTTTACTGCTGCCTGTATTCGCCCTGGTGAGCCTGCTGCGGGCAAACTTCAAGGACACGAACACCAAACTGATCTGGGTGCTGGTGGTTCTCTTTGTCCCGCTTGCCGGCGCGCTTCTTTACTTTTTCATCGGCCGCAGGCAGCGGGTTAACGTTGCCTGAGGCGGCTTGCCGGCCGTACAACCGCCATTCTGCCACCTCCGCCCCGTCCTGTTCCGCCACTCTGCCCGGAGCGCCACACGCCCGCCCGGAGCCGCGCCGTTAAGCAAACCCTAATCCGCCCCTTTTCCCACCCCGCTCCTGCCCGCCTCTATAGGAAAATCGGCTATCTTTGGCGCCCTGCCAAATTGGCTACTAAGCCCGCTTAGCACCCTTTTTGACAAGGAGAGGACACCGCACACCCTGGCAAACGCTTTGGTGGAGGGGTCCAAAACAACCTTATAGAGCAACAACCCTTATTATGATCGGTTTCCTTTCGAAGATTTTTGGTGGCAGCAAGTCGGAAAAAGACGTGAAGGCCATTCAGCCGCTGGTAGCAGAAGCCAACCGGCATTTTGCCTCCTTCGCAACGCTGAGCAACGACGAGCTGCGCGGCAAAACCGCCCAGTTCCGGGCCCGCATTTCCGAACACCTCCAGGACATTGACGCCCGCATCGCCGCCGCCAACGCCGACGCCGACGCCCTCCCCCACAACGACCTGGCCGGCAAAGACGCCATCTACCAGGATGTGGACAAACTGCGCAAGGAGCGCGACCAGAAGATCGAAGAGATCCTCAAGCAGATCGCGCCCGAAGCCTTTGCCGTGGTAAAGGAAACAGCCCGCCGCTTCAAGGAAAACACGGAGATCCGCGCTACCGCAACCGACCTCGACCGCGAGTTCGCCGCACAGCCCGGTAAGCAATATATCCGCATCGAAGGCAATGAGTCCGTATTCCAGAACACCTGGCTCGCCGCCGGCGGACAGGTTACCTGGAACATGGTGCACTACGACGTGCAGCTCATTGGCGGCTTCACCCTCCACCAGGGCAAGATCGCCGAGATGGCCACCGGTGAAGGTAAAACCCTCGTATCTACCCTGCCCGCCTACACCAACGCCCTCGCCGGCGAAGGCGTGCACGTGGTGACGGTGAACGACTACCTCGCCCGTCGCGACTCCGAGTGGAACGGTCCCATCTTCGAGTGGCTCGGCCTGCGCGTCGACTGCATCGACAAGCACCAGCCCAACTCCGAAGAGCGCCGCCGCGCCTATATGGCCGACATCACCTACGGTACCAACAACGAATTCGGTTTCGACTACCTCCGCGACAACATGGTGCACTCCCCCGAGGAGATGGTACAGCGCAAGCACCACTTTGCCATGGTGGATGAGGTCGACTCCGTACTGATCGACGACGCCCGTACGCCCCTCATCATCTCGGGCCCCGTGCCCAAGGGCGACGAGCAGGAATTCCATATCCTCCGCCCCCGCGTATCCGCGCTGGTGCAGGAGCAGGAACGCCTCGTGCGCGGCTTCCTCAACGAAGCCAAGAAAAAGATCGCCGCCGGAGACGACGACCCCAAGAGCGGTGGTCTCGACCTCTTCCGCGCCTACCGCGGCCTGCCCAAGTACGGCCCGCTGATCAAGTTCCTCTCCGAGCCCGGCATCAAGGTGAAGCTGCAGAAAGCCGAGAACTACTACCTCGCCGACCAGCAGCGCAAAATGGGCGAAGTAGACCAGGAGCTGCTCTTCCACATCGACGAAAAGCAGAAGTCGGTTGACCTAACCGACAAGGGCATCAACATCATGACCCGCGCCGGCGAAGACCCCGAATTTTTCATCCTCCCCGATATCAATATCGGCATTGCGCAGATCGACGCCAGCGATGCGCCCGCCGATGAAAAATTCCAGCAGAAAGAAGCCATCCTCAACGACTACGCCGTCAAGAGCGACCGCATCCACTCGGTGCAGCAGCTGCTGAAAGCGTATACCCTGTTTGAGAAAGACGTTGAATACATCGTGGTAGACGGACAGGTGAAGCTCGTGGACGAGCAGACCGGCCGTATCATGGAAGGCCGCCGCTACTCCGACGGTCTGCACCAGGCCATCGAGGCGAAAGAGAACGTGAAGATCGAAGCCGCCACACAGACCTATGCGACCGTTACGCTGCAGAACTTCTTCCGGATGTACCACAAGCTTTGCGGAATGACGGGTACTGCCGAAACGGAGGCAGGTGAATTCTGGAGCATCTACAAGCTGGACGTCGTTACCATCCCCACCAACATTCCCATCTCCCGCCAGGATGCGCAGGACCTCGTGTACAAAACGAAGCGCGAGAAGTTCAAGGCCGTCATCGACGAGATCATCCGCCTGCAGGGCGCCGGCCGCCCGGTGCTGGTAGGTACCACTTCGGTGGAGATCTCCGAGCTGCTGAGCCGCGCGCTCACGGCTAACAAAATTGCGCACAACGTGCTCAACGCGAAGCAGCACGCCCGTGAAGCCCAGATCGTGGCCGAGGCCGGATTTGCCGGCGCCGTTACCATCGCCACCAACATGGCCGGTCGCGGTACCGACATCAAGCTCGGGCCCGGCGTGAAAGAAGCGGGTGGTCTTGCCATCATCGGTACGGAACGCCACGAATCGCGCCGCGTGGACCGCCAGTTGCGTGGCCGTGCCGGCCGCCAGGGCGACCCCGGCTCCTCGCAGTTCTTCGTATCGCTCGAAGACGACCTGATGCGTATGTTCGGCTCGGAGCGCATCGCCGGCCTTATGGACCGTTTTGGTTACAAGGAAGGCGAGGTGATCCAGCACTCGATGATCACCAAGAGCATCGAGCGTGCGCAGCGCAAGGTGGAAGAAAACAACTTCGGCATCCGCAAACGCCTGCTCGAATACGACGACGTGATGAACAAGCAGCGTAATGCCGTTTACGACCGTCGCAACCACGCCCTCTTCGGCGACCGCCTTGCCCTCGATATCGACAATGCCTTCATGGCCGTAGCCGAAGATATCATCGTTGACTACCGCGAGCGCGCCGACTACGAAGGCTTCCGCGTAGCCTGCATCCTCAACTTCGGCCTGGACACACAGATCGACGAAGAGACCTTCCGCAAGACCGACGTGTCGACGCTTGCCGACCGCCTCTATACCGAAGCCACCGAGGCTTACGACGCGCACAAGCGCGGCCTGCAGCAGTCGGCGGTGCCGGTGTTCGAAGGCATCCGCTCGCAGCAGGGCGGCCACATCGAAAACGTGATCGTGCCCTTCTTCGACGGCCGCAAAGGCATCAACGTGCTGGCCCCGATGCAGAAGACGCTCGAAACCAGCGGTGAAGCCCTTACTTCCGCCATGGAGCGTAACATCACGCTCGCCATCATCGACGATACCTGGAAGGAGCACCTCCGCGCCATGGACGACCTGAAGCAGAGCGTTCAGAACGTGTATCTCGAGCAGAAAGACCCGCTGGTAGTGTACAAGGTGGAAGCCTTCGAGCTGTTCCGCCGCATGAGCGTGGAGATGAACCGAGAAATCGTTTCCTTCCTCACCCACGCCCAGCTGCCGCAGCAGGAAGAAGAAGCACCGCAGCAGCCGCAGCAGCGCGCGCCGCAGGCACCGCTTATCCGCGAAGGCCAGCTGGAGCGCACCGACCTGAGCCGCCTCCACGAGAACAAGGCCGAGATCGACGCGGCCGGCCAGGACTATGCCGCCAACGAGCGCGACTACTTCGACCCGACCCACGAAGAGATCGACGAGAAGCAGGAGCCCGTGCGCGTGGAGCATAAGCCCGGACGCAATGAGCCCTGTCCCTGCGGCAGCGGCAAAAAGTATAAGAACTGCCACGGACGCGATGAAGCGTAATGTGCTGATGTGCTAGTTTGCTGATGTGCTAGTGCACAAAAGCCCCGCTCCGCGGGGCTTTTGTCATCCTGACAGAAGGGAAGGATCTTTGGATTATACAAAGGACAGCAGCCGAAAGCGCAGTCACTCCGCATACTACCCACCATTTCGCCAGTTCATCACTTCAGATGCTTCGCTTCGCTCAGCATGACAAAGGCCCCGCAGGGCGGGGCCTTTGTGCACCAGCTACGCGGCGCTTACAGCCAACTGCCGCTTCGACATCGAAACGGCATCCTGCTTCATTGCCCGGCGTTTGTGATACAGGAAATAAGAACCGGCCAGGAGCGCCAGCGGAATGAAGAGAAAGGGCCAGTCCGGCTTGCCGATGGACGCGATGGAAAAGAGCGCCCCGGTAAGGTCAAAGGCGAGGCCGGCATAGGCCCACTCCTTCAGACGCGGCGGAACGATGGGCAACAACAAAGCAATCACCCCGAGCAGCTTGGCCCAGCCGATAAAAGGAATGAAATACTTCGGGTATCCGAGCTCCACATGCATGCCTTGTACCGACATCGCATCCGACATAATATTCGGAATGGCCGAGCCGGTCATCATGAAGCAAATGAGGCTGGTAAGGACCCAGTAAAAAATAGTGATCTTTTTCATTGCATGTGTTTTGGATGTTGCTAAAATACGATTACTTTACTAAGCTTTTTGGCAAAACGGACATAACCGGTTGCTGAAGCGAAACTAGAAAAGCCGTCCCGCTCGCACCCTGTGCGCCTGCGACAGAATGCGGGGATTTTGCGACGAACAAATGCCGACACATGAAACACGTATCGATTCTCATCCCGGAAGGCGACTGCAGCCTCACCCATATCGAGGCCACCTGGCAGATCCTCAACGAAGTGAACAACTTTCTCGGCAACGAGGGAAAGGCGCCGTTGTTCAACGTACAGCTGGTTGGACTCCGCTATGAAAGCGGGATACGCAAGGGCCTTTTCGGCATCAGGCCCCATACGATCATTTCCGAAATCACCCGCACCGACCTGGTGATCCTGCCCGCGCTGCAGGGCGACCTGATGGCTAATCTGGCAGCTAACGAAGCCTATGTGACCTGGCTGGTAGAACAGTATAACTACGGTGCCTCGCTCGCCTCGTTTTGTCTCGGCTCCTTCCTGCTGGCAAAGACAGGCCTGCTGAATGGACGTCCCTGCACCACGCACTGGAGCGCGGCGGGCGCCTTCCGCGAGCTCTACCCCGAGGTGATCCTGATGCCCGACAAAATCCTCACCGAGGAGGCCGGCATCTATACCAGCGGCGGCGCGCTCACCTTCACCAACCTGCTGTTGTATCTGATTGAAAAATATGCAGGCCGCGCAATGGCCATCCAGGCCGCCAAGGTGTTCATGATCGATATGGACCGCGATACGCAGTCGCCCTTTATTATTTTCAAAGGGCAGAAAAAGCACAACGACGACTCTATCCGTGCCGCGCAGGAATTCATTGAAAAGAATTACTCCGAGAAGCTGAGCGTGGAGGAGCTCGCCAGCCGCTTTGCCATCGGGCGCCGCAACCTCGAGCGCCGCTTCAAGGCAGCCACAGCCAATACGGTTGCCGAGTACATCCAGCGGGTCAAGATCGAGGCGGCCAAGCAGCGGCTCGAGTCGACCCGCGACAGCGTGAATGAAGTGATGTACGAAGTCGGTTATTCCGACCCGAAAGCTTTCCGGACGATCTTTAAAAAATTCACAGGGCTGGCACCGGCGCAGTACCGCTCCAAGTATAGCCGGCATGCCGTTGGCGACCTGGAAGCGCTGGAGCAGTAGGTATCATTAAAAGGAAATATTTTATTGTTTTTCGATAAAATTTATACTTTTGTCGAAAACCAGCCCCATGCTTCGTTATTTACTTCCTCCTCCAGACAACAAACTGTCCCGCGGGATCAACATTTTCTACCTCGTTGCCGGCATAGTGCTCCTCGTATTCACCATCTTCGGGCAACTTACCGATACCGGAAGCCCGGTGAAATTGCCGGTGCATGTATTTGGAAAAGAGGCACCGGTCATCGACTCCCTGCCTGTCGCAACAGTCACCCAATCGGGCGTGTTGCAGATCACGCATCCCACCATTCTGCAGCGCCTCCTGGCCCCGGGCGAGTTTGTCATGTTTGACCTGGTACACGCCGCCTGGCTGCTGTCCGTTCTTATCGTGTGCGGCTTGTGTTTCCGCAAATTCAATTACCGGGATCCCTTTACCCGTCAGTCGCTGAAAGGGATACGCCTGCTCTTCTGGCTTACGATGTTCTTCTGGCTGGTGACGGCGCTGCGGCAACCCTGGTACATAGCCCAGGTAAAGGAGATCACCGGTGGCAGATACCATATCGACTTCATCGATTATTTCATGACGCCCGAATTCTGGGTCTTCCTGGTATTGCAGCGGCTTGTCTATATTTTTCGAAAAGGCTACGAGCTGACACTGGAACAGCAACACACGATCTGAGCGCGGCTTTCAACAACAAAATTTGACAACCGAACAAACACAAGCGCATGTTTCCCCGCCTGCACAATCACCATTCTCCATTTAATAAATTTTTCCGCCTGGCCGTTTACGGATTCTTCTTCATCGTAATTGTCATTGCCTTTGTCAGCGTCGTTGGCGACAGCGAAGAAAGCATGCCGATCGCGGTCCGGCCGGCCAGCAACTTCCAGCCCAATCAGAAAGAATATCCGGGCGCCAACATCTTTCCCACGGGCGAACTGACTGTTGTGAACCCGTCTTTTCTGCAACGCCTGCTGGTGCCTGGCAAGCTTGATCCCTTACGCGTGCTTTGGGGCATCGGGGTACTGATTATCGGCTTTGTCTTTTTCCGAAACTACAAGGTGGCACAGCCCTTTACCCGCGAGGCTTTAACCGGGCTAAGAGTACTGATGTTCTTCTGCGGGTTCTTCGTCGTACTCGACTTGGCAAGGTCGTATTGGTTTCTGCAGCTGGTGCGCGGATTAACGGCGAATCAATATACACTTGACAACCACCTGCATTTGGGCAGCCTGTCCGGCATCCCCGCTTTCTGGGTGCTGATGGGCCTTATCCGGCTGAACCAGGTCTTCCGCAAAGGCTACCAGCTTACTTTAGACCAACAATACACTGTCTGATGCCGATCGTAGTCAACCTCGACGTGATGCTCGCCCGCCGGAAGATGTCGCTCACCGAGCTCAGCGAGCGCATCGGCATCACCATCGCCAATATGAGCATTCTCAAGAGCGGCAAGGCAAAGGCGGTGCGCTTCTCTACGCTGGAAGCCATCTGCAAGGTGCTGGCCTGCCAGCCGGGCGACGTACTCGAATATGTGGATGATGCGGCCTACGAGCGGCTTTTCGGAAAGCGAAAGAACGCGGATGAAGCAGATGCTTTGTGATTTTACGCGGATGTTGGTACCGATATCCGCCCCATCCTAAAAAATCATAACAGATCCGCGTTCTTTCTCTCCGGGAAAAATCCCATGAAACGCTGTTGAAAAACCCATGGAAGGCTTCGTCAATGATGCCAGTTTCGTAAAAACAATTGCCATGGGACTTTCCATTTACTACCAGGGCCGGATCAAGGACCGCGCCCTGCTGCCACAATTGGTTGAAGCAGTGTCTGACATCTGCAAGGAGCTGAACTGGGAGCACGAAAGCTTCAATAAGGGCGGCGCAGAAGGCATGTACTTCGCACCCGAAGGCAGCGAGCCGCTTAGCCTCACCTTCAACCGCGAAGGGCGCCTCACCGACTTCCGTCACATTCTGCTCCGGATCGAGCTGGACGAGCCGGTGGAAGGCATTATCGTGAAAACCCAGTATGCGGGCGCGGAAGCGCATAAAGCCATCATTGATCTTTTCCGGTGGATATCAGAGAAGTACCTCGCCGACTTCCAGTTAAGCGATGAAAGCCGTTACTGGGAAACCGGCGACGAAGCGGTGCTGCTCGAAAGCTTCGAACGCTACGACCTCCTGCTGAATGCCGTTGCCCGCGCCCTCGACACCTTCCCGGCGCATGTCTATGAAAGCCCAGAGGGAACCGCGGAGCGCCTCGCCCGCTTCCTGCAGGAGCGCTTCGGCGGCGATGTGCGCGAAGTACGGAACTGATCGCTTTCACACTATTCATCAAGAATTCCCGCCTGGCGGGAACGGCGTTACCGCCCCTGATTCCCGCTCCGTCATTCACCGGTTTTTTCCCGCCGCTTACCGGTAAAGTCCGCCTGCTCCCGGATTCGCACTTGCCTTGCCCCGCTCTGCCTGCTTTCTTTGTTGAAAACTATCCCATATGGACAACACAGACTGGCAACGACGGGCGGAAGAGCGCCGCGTACGTTTCGAAGAAAAGATGGGACGCATGGAGGAACGCTGGGAACGGCGCCGTGCGCGGATGCACAACGGCCGCGGGCGCGTATGGACGGGCATGTTCCTGCTGATTGTCGGCGGCCTGCTGCTGGCCCGCCAGGCCGGCGCACCCCTCCCCTCCTGGCTCTTCACCTGGCCGGTGCTTCTTATCGGCATCGGGCTGTGGATCGGCGTACGCCATCGTTTTCGCGGCTTCGGCTGGGCCATCCCCCTTCTTATCGGCGCGGTGTACCTCTTCGACATCATCGACGACACGGTGAACCTCCGCCCCTATGCCGGGCCGCTGGTGCTCATCTTGCTCGGCCTCTTTTTCATCTTCCGTTCGCGCCGCCGCCACCGGCCGGACGGAGATGATCCTATGAACGCCACCAACCTGCCGGCAACAACACCCGGCGATCATCCCGGCACCACCACGGACCTTCCCGCCGACCGGAGCGACCGGCTCGACGTGACCGCGGTCTTCGGCGGCATCAAAAAGAACATGATCAGCAAAACCTTCCGCGGCGGCGAGATCGTCACCTTTATGGGCGGCGCCGAGATCAACCTGGCGCAGGCCGACTTTGAAGGCCGCGTGCTTATCGACTGCACCAATGTGTTCGGCGGCACCAAGCTCATTCTTCCTCCCGACTGGGAAGTGCAAAGCGAGCTCGTTGCCGTATTCGGCGGCGTGGACGACAAGCGCCCGCCGGCCGTAAACCCGGCTCCCAACAAGATCGTTGTACTCGACGGAACCTGCGTTTTCGGCGGGGTGGAAATCCGGAGCTACTATTAGAAAGGTTCTGGGGTTCTTAGGTTGGGGACCGATCACAACCAGATCAGACATCAGATATCCGACATCAAAAAATTTTCCCATGTGGTATATTGCCAAATTGATTTACCGCATCACCTGCGGCAGCGGGGCGCACCAGCCGCAGTTCGATGAACAGCTCCGGCTGCTGGAGGCCGAAGATGAAGCCGCCGCATTTGCCCGCGCTATTGCTATCGGCCGCAGCGGCGAGGACCGCTTCGTGAACCAGGACGAGCAGCTCGTGTCCTGGACTTTCGTTGACGTTGCCGAACTCATCGCTTTCGAAGGCACCCTCGACGGAGCCGAGCTTTATTCGCAGGTGCGCGAAACGGAAGACGCACCTGCTTATGTTAACTTCGTTCACTACAAGTCGCATTGCATCCGCGAGCGGCTCACCGCCACAAACGAACGTCTTGTCTCAATCGATCTATAAACCGCTGCAGGCCCGCATTTTTTTCGGCATCGGCTGCTGGACGGTGGCGCAGTTCCAGGCCACCATCGAATGGCATTCCGGCCTGCCGCTGCGCATGGCCATCGCCGACGCGGTCATCAGCACGGCCCTGCTCGCCACCATGGTGTGGCTCGTGGCCTGTGTATTTCAATATTATCTCCCCGCCCGCAATCGTTACGGGTACCTGCTGGCACTTTGCTCGGTGCTTACCGCCATTTGCCTTTCGGCCGGCTACGGGCTCTACCAGCTGGTCCCGGGTGCCGCAACCACGAAAGCCTTTTTTACCGAAAATCTTTTCTGGATCCGGGGCGCCTTTATCTTCCTCCTGATCGGCTGCATGGCACTCGTGAGTATGCTCTGGTATACGCTCCAAGACCGGCAGGCCACCGAGCGGCGGCGCAGCGAGGCCGAGGCGCTTTCGCGCACTGCCGAACTCAACAATCTGCGTCAGCAGCTGCAGCCGCATTTCCTGTTCAACAGCCTCAATTCCATCAACACCCTTATCGGGATACAACCCGAGAGCGCACGCCGCATGGTGCTGCAACTATCCGAGTTCCTGCGCGGCACGCTGAAGCAGGATCCGCAACAGTGGGTGTCGCTCGAGACCGAGCTCGAGCACCTTTCGCTATATCTCGAGATCGAAAAGGTACGCTTCGGGCACCGGCTGCAAACGGTGGTGCATAATGAAGCGGGCGACTGCATGCTGCCCGTATTGCTGCTGCAACCGATCGTGGAAAATGCCATCAAATTCGGTCTTTACGACACCACCGGCACCATCACCATCGACATACGCGCTGAGCGCCAGGATGGCGTATTGGCTCTTTCGGTACGCAATCCCTTCGACCCGGACACCAGCGGCCCGAGGCGCGGCACCGGCTTCGGACTCAGCTCGGTGCAGCGGCGCCTTTTCCTGCTCTTTGCCCGCCCCGACCTGCTGCAGACCGAAGCGCAGGACGGCGTGTTCACCACCCGCATCAAAATTCCACAGCCATGAAAGCACTCATCATCGACGACGAACCGCTGGCACGCCTCTTTGTGCGTGAATGCCTGCAGGCACATCCGCAGATCACCATCGCCGCCGAATGCGACAACGGCTTCGAAGGGCTCAAGGCCATTCAACAGCACGCGCCCGACCTCATCTTCCTTGATGTGCAGATGCCCAAGATCACCGGCTTTGAATTGCTGGAGCTGCTGGAGACGCCACCCGCCGTCATCTTCACCACCGCCTTCGACGAATACGCGCTCAAGGCCTTTGAGGCGCACGCCGTAGACTACCTGCTGAAACCTTTCAGCAAAGAGCGCTTCAACAAGGCGTTGGAAAAATTTCTCGACGGCGCCGGCCGCGAGCAGCAGCGCAAAGCGGTAGACGGGCTGGTGCATGAAAAGCCATCCCCCGAAGCCGCCGCGGGCGCACGCATCGTGGTCAAGACCGGCGGCAGGATCCGCATCATCCCCTTCGACGCGGTGCACTACCTGGAGGCGGCCGACGACTATGTGAAGATCCATACCGGCGACGGCGTGCACCTCAAAAACCGCACGCTTGCCTATTACGAGGGGGCACTTCCCGCTGAGCAGTTCGTGCGCACGCACCGTTCCTTCCTGGTCAATATCGGTGAGATCACCCGCATCGAGCCCTATGAAAAAGAAAGCCACCTCGCACTTTTAAAAAGCGGGGCGCGGGTTCCGGTTAGCCGGAGCGGGTACACCCGGCTTAAAGAAACGCTGGGAATCTAGAGCGGGCAAAGAGAAGGAACGCTGATTCCGCGGGCGGAATGCGCAGATTTTTTTATGATTTACGCAGATGTCGGTACCAGCATCCGCGTAAATCATAACAGATCATAAAAATCCGCGTTCTTTCTCATTTGTGCCAAGGGCAATGCGAATTCTCATCCTACATTCTCTTTCATCTGCAAAATCTGCTCTTTTGTTCCCAGAACAATGACCTTCATGCCGGGGGTGATGATTGTAGTGTCGGGCGGGTTGATCACGAAGCGTCCCCATTCATCTTTGATGCCGATGCAATTAACGCCCGTCTTTTTCCAGGCCATGATCTCCTGAAGGGAACGGTCGCGGATGGCAAGCGGCAGCTTTTCGTAGTCTACTGATTCGATGTGAATGGCTTCCCCGTCTTCACCCGAGAGGAAATCGATGAATTCGAGCACATCGGGCTTGGATACGAGGGTAGCCATATGGGTGCCACCAATCAGGTCGGGCATGATGACGTTGTTGGCGCCCGCCTTGTACAGCTTGGGAGCCGCATTGGGCGAAGAGGCGCGGCTGATGATCTGCAGGTCGGGACTGAGCGAGCGGGCGCTGAGCACGATGAATACGTTGTCGGCGTCTTCGGGCAGCGTTACCAGCAACGCCCGGGCGCGCCCGATGCCGGCAAGCTGGAGCACGTCGTCTTCCACGGCATCATCCTGCACATAGATGAGTCCCGGGTCATCCTGCAGCCAGTCGCGCAACGACTCGGCCGCTTTCTCGATCACGACGAAGGGCACCTTGTGCGCCCGCAGGGTGCGGGCGGCCTGCTGGCCGTTGCGGCCAAAGCCACAGATGATGACGTGTTGCTGCAGGTGGTCGAGCGCTTTCATGAGATTCCGTTGTTTGAAATAAGCGGCCATTTCGCCGCTGGCCACAAATTGCGTCAGCCGTGCCAGCGAATAGGTAAAGAGCGTGAACGAAGTGAGGATTAGCCCGATATTGAACACCTTTCCCATCGGCGAAAGCGGCCGCACCTCGTAGTAGCCGATGGTGGTGATGGTGATCACGACCATATACAGCGCATCGAGAAAGCTGTAGTGCTCGATAAGCATAAAGCCGGCAACGCCGAGTACCACGATGCCACCGATCGTGAGCAGCCAGAGACGCAGCGGTATGGGACGATAAACCGGAACCATCGGGATATTTCAAATTTCCATAAATCAGGAAGATCCGGGACATTTTATTTAGCTTGTCAGGAAAACCAGACTAATGGAAACAGCAAGTGCACTGGGCACCTACCGCAGCTTCGATGCCCCTGAATTTGCCGAAGACCTGGCGGAGCAGCTGCGCCGTTCCGGTATCGAGGCGCGCACCTACCGGCAGCGCCCGGTAGCCGATGCGGTGATCATAGGCGCGGGCACCGATAATCTGTTCCTGGTGCAGATCCCGCTGGCCGACTTCGACCGCGCCAACCGCCTGCTGGAACGGGAAGCCCTGGCGCCGGCAAGCCTTCCGGAAGATTATTACCTCTACTCCTTCACCAACGAAGAGCTGACGGAAGTGCTGGAGCGCCCCGAAGAATGGAACGCGCTCGATCTCCGGCTTGCCCGCCAGCTGCTCGCCGAACGCGGTGCCCCGGCCAACGAAGAAGCGATCGAAAGCACGCGCCGGCAGCGCATCTCCGCCATGCGCCACCCCGAATCGATCAGTCGCGGGTGGACCATAGCATCCTGGATCCTGGTAGTGTTCCTACCCGTTGTAGCGCTGCTCTACGGCATCGTGCTGGCCACGCTCCGCAAGACGCTTCCCGACGGCAGCCGCGTACCCTCCTACAATGCCGCTGCACGTGCCCACGGCAAAGCCATCGCTATCATCTCTGCGGTATTACTGATCGCGGGTATCGTGCTTCGCTTTGGCATCGTTTCTTTCCTGATCGGCCTGTTTACTGACCGGCCGCTGTAAACGTTGCATTGCACCGGCGGCATTTATTCAGCTGCTGTGTGGAAGAAAAGCAAGGGACGATTCAAGGCACCCTTGATTAAACGCTTTGATTGAATGCATACAAAAAGGCCGGCGCAGTGCCGGTCTTTTTGTTTCGATTATTTGAATCCGTATTTCGTTTTATAGCGCTCGTAAAGCTGCGTTTGCTTGTTCACCAGCGGTACGTCACGGCCCTGGATGAAAGCGTTCGTTACGATATTGGTTCGCATGTCGAGGATATCGCCGCTGCACAGCACCAGGTTGGCGTCCTTGCCCACCTCGATGGAACCGGTACGGTCGTCCACGCCCAGCAGCTTCGCGGCGTTGAGCGTGATGGCGCTCAGGGCCTGCTCATTCGTAAGGCCATAAGCCGCCGCGGTGCCCGCGTTGAAGGGAAGGTTGCGGCCGCGGGTATTGCCGTCCTCATCGGTGATGGCGAACACGACGCCGGCCTTCTGCAAGGCTGCGGGAGTTTTGAAGGGCTGGTCCACATCATCGTCTTCGAGCGTGGGCAGGTTGTGCAGCTGGCTCAGGATGACGCCCACTTTGTTCTGCGCCAGCAGCTCGGCGATCTGCCAGGAGTCGATGCCCCCCACGATCACCATGTCAAAGCCGAACTCGCGCACAAAGTCGAGGGCCACGAGCATCTGGCGTACCGTGTTGGCGTGCACGAACAGCTTCTTGCTCTTGTTATAAAGTCCCTGCACCGCCTCGAAGCCGAGATTGGTTTCGGTGTGCGCCGCACCATAAGCCTTTGCCTCGCGGAAGAACTGCTTCATACGGTCCACCTGCTCGAGGCCCTGCCTGATGGGATCGATATCGCCCGCCGCCGACAGCGCGCGGAAGCCGCGCGGCCGGCTGATGAGGGCGGGCATGTAGATGTGCAGGCCGTTGTCGGTCTTGTAGGCCGCGTCTTCCCAGTTCCATGCGTCGAGCTGAACCACCGAGGAGGCGCCCGAGATCCAGCCGCCCTGCGGCACGATGTTGGCCAGGAGGATGCCGTTGGGCCGCAGGGTGTTGATCACTTTTGAGTCGGTGTTGTAGGCCACCAGCGCGCGTACGCTCGGGTTGGCCTCTCCCACCTCCTGCACATCGCTCGATGCGCGCACCGACGGCACTTCCACGAGGCCGAGGTCGGTGCTGGCCAGAATGAGACCGGGATAGAGCTGCTTGCCCGTGCCGTCGATCACCCGTGCACCCGCTGGCGTTCCGGCACCGTTCACCGACGTGATCCTGCCGTTTTCAAATGCGACCGTGGCGCCCGAAAGCACCTGGCCGTTGCCCACATGCACCGTCACATTGCGGATGACGATCGGGCCGGACTGCTTCGGCGCCGGCAAAACGTTCTCCTGCGCGCGCGCATGAACCGCGGCTAGTAAGGTTGCTATGATAAAGAATCGTTTCATGACTATTTCGTTATTCGATATTCGTTATTCAATTCCCGCTGCCGTCCTGCCCCACCTGGTCATCCATGGTAAGGATGCCATGACTGTGGTGGTGCTCGCCGCAAGTGAGTACCGTCTGGTAGCTCGGCTGCGCGGGCGTTACGGCAACGCCGCTGCGCTTCTCGCTGTTCATCTTACGGATAAGGCGGCCACGCTCGGCGGCCACTGCCTGGCGCAGCTGCAAATCCTTCTCGCGGTCGAAATAAACGGTGCCGTCCACGATGGTGTACAGCGAGCGGGCATAGATGCTGAGTGGGTTGTCGCTCCAGAGCACGAGGTCGGCGTCTTTACCCGGCCTGATCGAACCCACGCGCTTGTCGATATGGAGCATCTTCGCGGGATTGAGCGTTACCATTTTGAGCGCGTCTTCCTCGCTCATACCACCATACTTCACGCTCTTGGCGGCTTCCTGGTTGAGGCGGCGGGCCATTTCGGCATCATCCGAATTAATAGCTACGTTCAAACCAGCCTGCTGCATGAGGCGCGCGTTGTACGGAATGGCGTCCACCACTTCCATCTTGTAGTTCCACCAGTCGGAGAAGGTAGAGGCGTTTGCACCATGTGCCTTCATCTTGTCCGCCACTTTATAGCCTTCCAGGATGTGGGTGAAGGTGTTGTACTTGTAGCCCAGTTGCTCGGCCACTTTCATTGCCGCGTTGATCTCGCTCTGCACGTAGCTGTGGCAGGTGATGAAGCGTTTGTTGTTGAGAATCTCCACCAGCGCATCGAGCTCCAGGTCACGGCGGGGAGCAGTAAGTCCTTTCTTGTTCTTCGCACTGTTGTATGCCTTCCAGGCGTTCTCGTAGGCATGCGCGCGGGTGAATGCATCCACCAGCACCTGCTCCACGCCCATGCGGGTGTCCGGGAAGCGGTTATTGTTCGTATTGTTATTGAGCTGGTAGAAGGATCGCTTTACGTTCTCACCCAGCGCGAACTTGATGAAGCCATCGGCGCCTTGAAATTTCAGTCCTTCGTCATTGGCACCCCAGCGCAGCTTGATCAGCTGGGTTTGACCGCCGATGGTGTTGGCCGATCCGTGCAGGATATGCGAGGTGGTGACGCCGCCGCTCAGCTGGCGGTAGATATTGATGTCATCGGGATTGAGGTTGTCGGCGATGCGCACCTCGGAGGTAACGCTCTGGCCGCCCTCATTGATGGACGACGTTGCGATGTGCGAGTGCTCGTCGATGACGCCGGGCGTGAGGTGCTTGCCCGTTCCATCGATCACGCGGGCATTGCCGGCGTTGAGGTTCTGGCCGATGGCGGCGATCTTGCCGTCGCGCACCAGCACGTCCGTATTATTACGGATGCCCTCCGCCTCGTTGGTCCACACCGTGGCGTTGCGGATCAGGATGGTTTCCTGCTTCGGCATGCTGGTGGAGTCCCAGCCGAAGGGCATGAAAGGATAGGTGACCTTGCCCAGCGGACCGACAGGACGCTTCCGCCCGCTGTCGCTGCGCGCAGCGCCGGGTCCCTGATATACCGCCGTCCAGGTGAGGCGGTTTCCGGCGGTGTCGATGCCGGTGCCACTCCACTGGTCTTCGTTTACGATGCCGCTGAGGGCCAGGTTGCGGCCTGCCTGCCGTTCGGGCGCCACGTTAATGCGCACCTGGCGGCCATCGTAGTAAAACCGCGAGGTGACGGTATCCCTGCCGATCAGCGAGGCCGCGTTGTTCTCGCGAAAGTTGAGCATGTAGTCAACCGGTCCGGAGCTGGTGTTGAGCGTAATCTTGTAAAGACCACGCATGTCGCGCCAGCTGTCGTCGCGCACGGAGTACTTCTGTCCCTGCACCCAGTTCTGGTAGATGATGGTCTTCTCGTTAAAGATGGGCCCGGAGGTGATGAGCATGTTGGCCCATTTGCCCGGCTCCAGCGAGCCCACCTGGTCCCAAACGCCCAGCATCTGCGCGGGCACTCGGGTGAGTGCGTCGAATGCCGTTTTCTCCGACAGGCCGTAGTTGATGGCGGTGCGCAGGTTGGCCCAGAAGGTTTTGGGGTCACGGAGGTCGGCGGTGGTGATGGCAAAGAGAATCCCTGCCTTCTCGAAGGCGGCGGGATTGGTCGGTGCCAGCTCCCAGTGCTTCAGGTCGTTGAGCGACACAAAGCGAGCGTCGTTGGGATCTTCCACATCCTGTGTCTGCGGGAAGTTGAGCGACAGGATATAGGTTGCCTTGGTGCCGGCGATGTCGCGGATGCGCTGGTACTCGTTGCCACCGGCCTTGATGATGTATTGCACGCCAAACTCATCGCCGATGCGGTCGGCGCGGATGTCGTTCCATTTATCGTTGGCTTCGAACACCTGGGGCAGCGCCTGCTGGTCGTTCCAGGCCTGCAGGCTCAGGTTGAGACCTTCGTTTGCCGGCTTGTTCTTATACCATTGTGCGTCGAGGTAGGTCTGACGCAGCAGCGCAATGGAGCCCATCATGGAGCTGGGATAGGCCTGGCCCGAGGTACCCTTGCTGAACGAGTAGTGGGCCGAGGCGCGCTCGCGCAGCAGGGCCATCTGGTCTTTTTCGCCGCGCAGGGCCACCAGGGCGCCGGTGCCGCGGGCGATGCCGTCTTTGATGTGCGTGAGCACCGTGCCGAAGCCGAGGTCGCGGAGCCCTTTGGCGGCGGCGTCGTTACCCGCAAAACTACGGTAAGCCTCCTGCTCGGGGTGCACGGCCTGGTTCCAGCCGTATGCGCCCTTGGTATTGGTGTTGAGCTGGGCGCGCTCGGCCGGGTTGAAGCCGCCGGCGCGGGGGGCAGCCTGCGGCATGCCGTAGTCAGAATACGCATCGATGAACGAAGGATACAGGTACTTGCCTTTGCAGTCGATCACGGTGGCACCGGCGGGTGGCGTTCCGGTGGGTCCTACCGAAACGATGCGGCCGTTGCGTACTACCAGCATGGCGTCGGTGAGGGGCGCGCCGCCGTCTTTGACAATCGTGGCATGGGTAAAGGCGTACGACTCGTTGCGCGGGTCGGCCACCCCGTTCACCGGGAATGTCTCCTGCGCATGAAGCGTGGCGCCGGCCGCCAGCAGCAGGGCGGCCAGCAGGTTCAATTTTCTCATGTTGAAAGGATGTTTGAAAGTATAGTCTTCATAATGACGAAGCTGTTAAATATAAAACGTGTCGCGCAATAAATTGGTTCAGAGAAATCGTGAAGCCTGAACATCGAGTGGCGCTGTCATCTTTATGGGTATAACAAAGCAATCGGGCATCTGGAACCGCCACCGGCCTCATCCAGCCTTTTCGTACCTTTCCGGCGACGGATTACAGATCGCACACCGCACATCTTACTTCAAACATATCTTATGTCACTCGCTCCGTTTATCGACCATACCATCCTGAAGCCGACCACCACGCTTGCTGAAATCGAGAAAGTGTGCGCGGAGGCAATCGAATACAACTTCGCGGCGGTATGTGTGCCGCCCTATTATGTCGCCGACGCCGTGCAGCGCCTGCAGGGCCACGCGCCCCGCGTGGCCACGGTGGTGGGCTTTCCCTTCGGCTACAGCCACTACAACGCCAAGATCGCCGAAACCGAAAAGGCGGTGGAAGACGGCGCGCACGAGATCGACCTCGTGATGCACCTTGCCGCGCTGAAGAGCAACGACATTGCTTACCTCGAAACCGAGATCTCCGCCATCCTGGTGGCCCGGAAAAACGCGAAGCTCAAGGTCATCGTGGAAAGCGGCATCCTCTCGGAAGAAGAGTTGCTGCGGGTGATCGACCTGTACCGCCACTACCCGATCGACTACATGAAGACCTCGACGGGCTATGCCGAAAAAGGCGCCACCATCGAAGCCGTGCGCACCATGCGCGCCCACCTGCCGGAGCGTACGCGCATCAAAGCCTCGGGCGGCATCCGCGACCATGTGTTTGCGCAGCAGCTGGTAGATGCCGGCGCCACGCGCCTCGGCTGCAGCGCCAGCGTGGCGATTGTTAAAGGTGAAAAAGGCGGCCAGGCTTCGGGTTACTGATCGCAGCTTAAGTAAAAGCGGAACTATTTTTGCGCATACGCACTTTATGAAACTACTCTTCAGCTTATTCATCCTGCTTATCGCCGGCGCCGCATCGGCACAAAGCGTGGTGGTACACAAAGACCCGCGCGTTGACCTGCTGGCAAAGCGCCAGAGCCAGATCAACGTGGCGGTGCGCAAGGCTTCGTCCCGCACCGCGCCCGGCTACCGCCTGCTGGTGGTAAACACCAACAACCGCCAGGAAGCCATCAACGCCAAGTCGAAGATCTACACGCTTTACCCCGAGCTCAAGGCCTATCTTATTTATCAGGCGCCCTATTACCGCCTCAAGGCCGGCAACTTCAAAACGAAAAGCGAGGCCGAGCCCTACCGCAAAGCACTCAGCGGCCAGTTCCCGAAAGGGGTGTTTATCATCAACGACGTGGTGGAGCTGAAGGCGGAGAAAGAAACTGTTGAAATCGAAGAAAACTGAGCCCTTTTGTTTACACAGAATCGAATTAATGCCAAAGGCGTCGCTTGCGCGACGCCTTTGGCGTCATTGCGAGCGTAGCGAAGCAAACTCCACGACCAGAGGAGTAATTGTGACCAGAAGGTATTCCGAAAGCTTTCCTTTGCTCGCCGACACCCTGCGTAGCGCCGGGGTTTGCTTCGCTACGCTCGCAATGACGGGCTACGCTCGTCGCTTCGCACTTTACCAGCTTTGAAACAGTCGCTTACCTTTGCACCATGCTCGAATCGGTCATCAAGGAAAAAGCATCCCAATACGCCCCCGAATACATCGCCGTGCGCCGCCACCTGCACGCGCATCCCGAGCTCAGTTACGAAGAGTACGAGACATCAGCCTATGTGCAGGAAAAGCTCCGCGCGCTGAATATCCCTTTCCGGGTGATGGCAACCACGGGCGTCATCGGCATCATCGAAGGCCGCAACCCGGGCAGCCGCGTGGTGGCCCTCCGCGCCGATATGGATGCGCTGCCGATCAACGAAGAGAACGAGGTGGAATACAAATCAACCCGCCCGGGTGTGATGCATGCCTGCGGCCATGATGTGCATACCACCTGCCTGCTCGGTGCGGCCCGCATTCTTGCCGAAACGAAAGACCAGTGGGAAGGTACCGTCAAGCTGCTGTTTCAGCCCGGCGAAGAGCGCAACCCCGGCGGCGCCTCGCTGCTGATCAAGGAAGGCGCCCTGCAGAACCCTGCACCGGAGCGGATCTTCGGGCTCCACGTTAACCCGCAGCTCGAGGTAGGACTCGTATCCTTCCGCGGCGGCAAGGTGATGGCATCGGCCGACGAACTGTACATTACGATCAAAGGCCCCGGCGGCCATGCCGCGGCACCCAACTGGACGGTAGACACCATTCTCGTAGCCAGCCACATCGTGGTGGCGCTGCAGCAGGTAATCAGCCGCAACAACCATCCCCTCTCTCCTTCCGTGCTGACGATCTCGGCATTCAATGGCGGCTATACCACCAACGTCATTCCTTCGGAAGTGAAACTGATGGGCACCTTCCGCGCCATGGATGAAGAATGGCGCTTCAAGGCCCACGAGATCATCCGGCGCATCGTCACCGGCACCGCCGAATCGATGGGTGCCACCGCCGATGTGCACATTGATGTGGGCTATCCCACCGTGTACAACAACGAAGCCCTCAGTGCGGCCGCGCGCAGGCTGGCCGAAGGCTACCTTGGCGAAGCCCGCGTGCAGGAAACCGAAGTGCGCATGGGCGCCGAGGATTTCGGTTACTATTCGCAGGTCATCCCGGGTTGCTTTTACCGGCTCGGCACGGCCAACAAAGCCAAGGGCATCACCGCCGGCGTCCATACCCCCGTTTTCAATATCGACGAAAGCGCCATCGAAACCGGCATCGGGCTGATGGCCCTGTTCGGGGCGATGGGCTGACCTCGGTAAGCTTGGTCTGACATGCCACCTGTCATGCTGAGCGTAGCCGAAGCAGGCAGGTGGCAATTGTCAATCCTCTATCCGTGCCCCGACCACCCTCCCGTAGAAATACAAGCAAGCAACAAACCACGCGTGGCAAGACAAAGCCCGCGCGCGGCGGCAGTCGTAGTAAAAAGAAAACGCGCTTCCCGCTGAAGTACTGGATACTGCCCGTCATCGGGCTTATCGGCGTGACCTACGGCGCCACCTGGCTCATCGGGCACGCCACCGGCGAACAGGAGCAGGCGCTTCATGGCGCCATTGCCAAACGTCGCGCCACCACCCGCGCCAGGGTGATCGAGCGGACACGCCGCAAAAAGGGCATGTCGGTACATTATCATTTTACCTACAAAGGCATCCTCTACGAAAACTGGCAGAGCGATTACGACAATACCTTTCGCCTGCGTGCCTGCTACGAGGTGGCCTTCGACAGCAGCAACCCGGTGCGCAGCTTCCTGCTCGCCGACACCGAAGGCGCCTGTTCGGAATAAATCAGGAAGAAGGAAGCAGCTCGATCAGGATGGTGCGGAAGCCCGGGAAGGCGCTGCGCCGCTGTACAACGAAGAGCCGCTGCAGCCAGCCCGTGTTGAGCTCCACGGCATAATCATAATCCATCGTAACGATACCGGCTGCTTTCGTGGTGGCGTCCGTACCCTGGAAGGCCATATGGTACAGGGCCGTGTTCCGCTCGCGGTCGATGCGCTCGAGCCAGAGGTCCTGGCCGCCGCGGGCCGTGTCGCCCGAATGAATCCTGAGGCGTTGGGACGCCATGCGGCGGGGTTGGCTGCGCCAGAGGTGACGGTTGCCCGAATGAATAAGCCCGAGCGGCGACAGGTATTCGCGCAGCTCGCGGTCGTGGCGGAAGGCTTCCAGCTCGTGCTGCCACATCTTTTCGTCGTTGTCCGTCCACCCGGCGAGCTTGGGCAGGGAGGCAAGCCGCTGCTCCAGGTAATCCCGCACCGCCGCGGTATCTACAAGGCCGCCGTAAGTACCGTACTTCCGCAGGCGGTAGCGCAACTGCAAGCCATTGAGCGCCGCGGCCTGGAGCGCGTATACCGGCCGCTCGGTATCGGTGGCCGTCACCAGCTTCACCGAGTAATCGAGCAGGTAGCCCCGGGCCGTGTCGGCCTCGCGCACTTCCACGGTTACGCGGTACTCGGCATCGGCGGTGATGGTCTTGCCTTTATAGGGGAACTCCTTGTGCGTCACCACGCGGTAGGTGAGCCGGTCGCCGGCCTGGTAGAGCGGCCGCAGCCACAGGGTACTGTCGGTAAACTTCGGCTGGGCGGCAGCAATGGCCGCATACAGGAGCAGGCTGAACGGCAGGAGCAGGCGCATAAGCTTCGTTGATCCGTTAAGGTAACAAATCTCCCACGACCGCGCAAGCGCCACGGGTGCGCATAAAAAAGGCCACGCCGCGCGTAGCCTAAGGGTTCATTTACCGTTGTCGCTTATTCGATGGGCCGCAGCTGCTTTACCGGTGAAGGCACCGTGCCGGCGGCTTCCACCACCTTGATGCGGTAGTAGGCTTTGCGACGGAGGCCGAGCACCTCTTCATCCTTGTAGAAATAAACGGGCTGCTCGCTCTTTGCATTCACTACGGCCAGGGGCTTGAACGATTTGTGGTCGAAGGAGCGCTCCACCACGAAGTACTGGAGCCCCACGGTGTGGCTCACGCGCCACTGCAGGAACGCACCGGTGTAACCCGGCGAGGTGGTGAAGTAGACGAGCGACACCGTCGGCTTCGCCGCCAGGGAGTCGGACCCGCCCGCAATGTTCTTCGCATCGGCGCCGGTGGAAGCGCCGAGGAAGAACAGGGTGATCAAAAAATAGAACAGCTTCATGGCTTGTAAAAGGTGGTGTTTTTCGTTGGGTTGGCGAAAATACCGGCGGAGCGTTTAACGGCCCGCAGGCGTTTTCCTTAAACGGCGAAAATGCGTCGTCAATTGCGAAAAGTAACGTTAAAATGAGCGGGCGTTGATCCCGTTTTTGCCAGGAAGGCCCGCGGCCTTCTTGTTCACGACGGCACAACGGCACGACGACGCGACGGGAAAATTTATTGTGTAGCCGACATAAAAACGTTGCGCCTTTTTGCCGTCGTGCCTTTGTGATCAAGGCTGCTTGCAGCCGCCAGATTGAACACCCGATTATAATGCGGAACAGACACGGGCTACCCATGCTTTTCAGGCAGTGCATCACGCGCGCCACTGCCCTCGGCGGCGGCGAGCTCGAAGGCGCTGCGGCCGGTAGCGTCCACCGGGGCCGCGGGGTCGACGCCCGCGGCCAGCAGCAGGCGCACCGCACCCGGGCTACCGGTGCCGGAGCCCGTGTTCGGTCCCGTGAGGGCGAAGAGCAGCACGCTGTCGCCATGCGCCGTGCGGGCCTTCGGGTCGGCGCCCAGGGCCAGCATGGCTTCCACCAGCCGGGGCTGGTCGCGGTAGCAGGCCCACATGAGGGCTGTGTGGCCGTTGCGGTCGGTGCGGGCCAGGTCGGGGCCCTGTTGCAGCAGCTGTTCCGCGGCGGGGTATTGCCAGGCCAGCAGGGCAGCCATCAGCGGGGTGTTGCCTTCAAGGTCCTGCTCGTTGATATCCTGGCCGCGGCGCAGGAGCAGCTCGATGCGCCGAAGGTTGCCGGCGCGGGCGGCGCGTACCAGCGGCCGGCGGGCGCCTTCCGCAACGGCGGTCTTCATGGCTTCCAGGAAGGCGCTGAACGAAGGATAGATGGGCGCTTTGGCATTTACGTTATCCAGCACGGCGCCGGTATGCAGGTCTACGAAAAACTCGCGGCCATCGTCGTGGCGGGCAAAGGGCAACAGATTCTTGACACCTTCCTGCTGCAGCTCCTGCACGCGGTGGAGCACCCGTGCCCGCGGGTAGCAATGCAGCGCGGGAAAGCGGCGCCCCTGCGGCCGCCGCGCAAGGTAGCGGAGCAGGTCGGGCGGGAGCGCCACGAAGGCCTGGAGTTCGAGGAGCTGGCGGGGGAGGAACACCGGGCAAAGAAAGAGATTTAAGAGGTTCTACAGACGCTGTCTGAAATGGGTTTGTTGAAACGGTGCAGCCAGTGGTCGGTCCCGGGAGGAGGTAAGAACAAATGATTACAGAACAAATGAATACATGATCAAATGAACAGATTCGCATCATGTATTTATTTGCTCATATATTCTGTGATCATGTATTCTGTGATCCGAACCGCGAAATGCCGCCCGGCCATACGGATGCGGGGAATGCAGAATACATGATCAAATGAGGTGGCGCGAAATCATGTATTCATTTGCTCATGTATTCTGTGATCATGTATTCTGCGATCGGGCAGCTTGCTATTCGCCCGCCAGCCAATGGAGCAGGTTGAGGGCCAGCTGCCGGTTGCCGGGGTTGTAGTTCATCCCCACCTTGCTTCCGTCGCGGTTCAGCTGGGCGCCGAGCAGGGCGGCTTCGCCGAGCACCACCGCGCGCCCTTTGCCGGCATTGAGTGCCAGGCCCTGTGCGGCGGTGCCCGGGCTCAAGTCAAAAGAGGAAGGGTTGGTCACAAAGAGCGTGGGATGGGTGGGGGTTTTCGGGACAACCTCACGATCATCCGGGACATCCTGATGGTATTCCGAAGCATTCTGGTCGCAATCCGAAGCATTCTGATCTTAATTCGGAACATACTGACAGCCATTCGGAGCATGCTGACGAGCGTCCGGAACATGCTAATGGAAGTGCGGCACCCGCTCACGGATATGCGAAGCCACCCGTTATACCATCGGCGCTTCCTATCCGGCATTCCGTAGCACCTTGCGTGCGGTCGGAGGCGGCTGCGCAACTGCCGGAGGACACTGAAAAAAAGTGGACAGGGATTGCACAGCTCGCGGAACTTTTGTAGCTTGGTAGCGACCTAATCCAATTCTGTTGAAGGCCGTATTATGGGAGACACCGCATTCAATAACCCCATAAATCTTTTCCGATGACCACAATCCAGGAACGCCGCTTCAACATGATGCTGGCCGTTATCGCTCTCTGCCGCGCCAATCCCCGGATCCTCGACCGGAACCTGCCGTTCAAGCGCGGATTTCTGAAGCTTGAATCCATCTGCGCCAATGTCGGAACCGCCTCCGCCGGGCAACGGGTGTCGGTGGAAAGCGTGCAGGCTGAAAAGAAGCTGGCGCGCGCATCGCTTTGCGACGCTACCGCGATCGCCTGCGGGCAGCTAAAGGCCTGGGCCACCGAAACCGGCGACGCCGGCATGAGCATGCGGAGCAAGTGGACCGTATCGACGCTCGAAAAGCTGAGCGACCTGAACCTCGAAAACACCTGCCGGGAAATCATCGCCGACGCGGAGCTTGCCCTGACGAGGGACCCGGAAATGGGAATCACCGCCACCGAATCGCTGCAGCTGAAAAGCCTGCTCGGCGCCTTCGTGGAAAAGAAGCCGGTGCCACGCAACACCACGGCCCGTCGCAGCAGCAGCACCGCCACCCTCGCCCAGCTGATGACCAGCGCCGGCCAGGTGCTGCGCCTGCAGCTGGATAAGGCAGCGGTGAAGTACAAGGCAACGGAGCCGGAGTTTTACCGGGAGTATAAGGAGAATAGGAAGGTGATGGATGTGGGAGTGAGAAGGGATGATGATCATGCATCGTAATAAAAATGCCCCTCGGGATGGAGGGGCATTTTTATTTTTAAACATCTTTTGGCTAACCAGCCTCCCCGGTTGTAACCGCAGTTGATTTATCGTACGTATCTACAACACTTATCAGGCGAGCGGCATAATCATACAAGTCACTACTGCCTGAAATTTCTACGCGCTCTTCTTTTCCTGTGTCGAAGAACGACACATATTTCTTACGTCCGTTGAAATGAAGGCGACATATAGGCTTCCGGTTGTTATCATCTAACAGCACACCAAAGTAGGTCTGCTGGTCGCGATGAACAATCCGGCCAATTTTAATCTTTGCGCAAAGGATGGCGCGCACGATATAAAAGGCTTCCATTTCCTCAGCCGTCGTCTGTACCCGGCTTGCCGGCTCGGGATCTGTGCCAGCTACCTCTTCCCGCTGAATGTCGTCTACGATCTGCTGTTCTGTTGCAAGAGCCGACTTCAGCCTTTCGCTGATCGCGTCGTTAAGGTGCTGTTGAAAGGTGCGCTTCACCAGGCCGCGAAACTGGTCTAACACTTTCCCGGTGACAATTGATTGATAGACCGGCTTTGCAAAAAAGCGCACAAATTCATCAGAGGGCTCACTGACCTCCTTTACGATAAGGTTCCGCAGTTCCGACATGTACTTCAATTCGCTGGCTGTATTGATGATGCTTCCCAGGTTGAAATAGCTTTTGTGAAACTCTTTCAGCTTTTCAATTTGCACATCCTTCATGTCATCGATCCTGAATTCAAAGAAGGGTTTTTCATCCATCTTGTTGGTCTCCACCAGATCGGTGTAAAACCGGTAAACGATTCCGTTCGTCAGGATGCCAAACCTGGCTTTTGTAGTATGGAAATAGCGAAAGAGCTGGCTATTGTGCGGATTCAGATCAGATGACCAATGCTTGCACTCGATCAGGATAATCGGCGCACTGTCCTTGATAATTGCATAGTCGACCTTCTCCCCTTTTTTGATTCCGATGTCGGCAACGAACTCTGGCACTAATTCCAGTGGATTGAAAACGTCATAACCTAATACCTGGATGAAAGGCATGATAAAGGCATTCTTTGTTGCCTCCTCCGTGGAAATGTGATCTTTCATTTTGGCCACCCGCTCACCGAGGGCTCTGATTTGATCTTTAAAGTCCATATTGTTGATTTTGGTTTGACTTTTTACACCACCCTTTTCCCAAACGGCATCAAGCTCACTTCCACCAGCTTAAAATGCTGCCGTGCAAAGGGAATCCCGATAATGGTGATGAAGAAAAGGATCCCCAGCACGATGTGCCCGATGGCGAGGCCGAGGCCGCCGCAAAGGATCCAGACGATGTTGCAGAAAAGCGCGAGGCAGCCGCCGGCCGAGGGCGCGCTCACGATCCGCTTGCCGAAGGGCGCCAGCACCGCGGGCGCGAGCTTGAACAGCTGCAGGCCCCAGGGGACACCCACCACCGTGCAGCAAAGCAGGATGCCGCCAAAGACATAAGCGAAAAAAGCAAAGAGGCCGCCGAAGATGATCCAGATGATGTTGCCGAGCAGGTTCATGGCAGTATTAGTTCAGGTTGGATGACAAGATAGAAAACTTTTCGGGCTCTGGGGTTCTGAGGTTTTACGGTTCCAGGGTTTTTGTGCGACGCGGCGCTCGCCTCTTCGCAATGACGGCGCCTATGAAGCAACTTATTACCCCGTTAACCCATTATTCCATTACCCCATTTAGCACACTAGCACACCAGCACACCAGCACATCCACACATTCCTCCGTGGCATTCCCCGACCTTTACGGCACCAACATGAAAAATCCCGATGTACCTGAGGTGCAGCCTGGCGCCATTGCCGAGGAAGCAGCCCTTTTTCCCGCGCACCTGAAACGCACCCGCCTGGCCGTCTCGGCCTTTTACTTCGGCCAGGGCATCGCCTTCGCTTCCTGGGCTTCACGTATTCCCGATATCAAGGGGCACCTCCACCTCGGCGACGCCGGCCTGGGCACCATCCTGCTGGCGCTGCCGGCGGGCCAGCTGGTGACCATGCCCGTGTCGGGGCGCCTCGTGGCCCGCTGGGGCAGCCGGCGGGTACTCACCATGGCCGCGCCGCTGTACGTGGTGGCCCTGGCGCTCATCGGCCTCACCAACGCCCCCTGGCAGCTGGCGGCCTGCCTCTTCCTCTTTGGCGTGATGGGCAACTTCGCCAATATCGCCGTCAACACCCAGGGCGTGGAGGCCGAAAAGCTCTACCCCAAACCCATCATGACCTCCTTCCACGGCGCCTGGAGCATCGCCGGCTTTACGGGTGCCCTCGTGGGCCTGCTGATGATCAACCTGCACCTCGTGCCCTGGTACCACTTCCTCATCATCACCGCGCTGGTATGGCTGAATGTGTTTTTTAACCACGCCTTCCTGGTGCGCGGCAGGCCGGTGGCGGCGGAGGAAGCACCGAAGCGGCGCGGCTTCCGCAAGCCTTCGGGCGTGCTGCTGCAGCTGGGCCTCATCGCCTTCTGCTGCATGGCCACCGAAGGCTGTATGTTCGACTGGAGCGGCGTTTATTTCCGCGATATCATCGGCGCCCAGGGCTGGAAAGCCGTTATCGGCTACGCGTCGTTCATGGTGATGATGGCCACGGGCCGCTTTCTCGGCGACACGGTGATTGCGCGTATGGGGCGCCGCACCATCCTGCGCGCCAACGGCATCATCATCACGATGGGTATGGCGCTCGCTGTTTTCTTCCCGATGCTGCTGCCGGCGGCCCTTGGCTTTATGCTGGTGGGCATCGGGGTGAGCACCGTTATCCCCTCGCTTTACAGCATCGCGGGCCGCACCGCCTCGGGCTCGGCGGCGGGCATCGCCATCGCCACCGTGAGCGGCGTGGGCTATCTGGGCTTCCTCATGGGCCCGCCGCTGATCGGCTATATCTCCGAGCTGTCGAGCCTCCGGGTGAGCCTGAGCGTGATCGGGTGTTTCGGGATGGTGGTTTTCCTGTTGGTGAGCAAGCTGAAGGTGGTGGAATGACCTCCCCCCGGCCCCAGACCCATCCCCCAGCCCATTCCCAAGGGGAAGGGGTGACTCCCGGGAATATTTTCTTACAGTTTCGAACAGTCTTTTCTTTTTAAGTTCAACAGAGGAAAGCATGCAATAGAAATGAATGTCCAACAGCGGCACCCCTCTCCGTCCCGGAGAGGGGCCGGGGGTGAGGTCTTCGAGGCCGGGGTGAGTTCATGGCACGGGAAATGCAATCCCTTCTACAGACCAACCATTCGTGACATGAAACGCCTGTTGATGCTTCCCCTCATAATGCTGAGCTCACTGTATTGCTGCGCGCAGAACCAGTACTATCATTTCTATTACACCAATCTGCCGGCTGACCGGATCGAAGCCTACGGCACCGCTTTCCGCGCGGCGTTTGACCGCATTTACCTGCCGGGGTATTCGGATACCTGCCACAGCTGCGCGCCGCTGGCGGCCGACGCTCCGTTTCAGGCCGAAGCTCTCCCGGCCCTACGCCAGGCCCTGCTGCAATACATCCCCGGCGAGGTATATCATAAAAACGAGGTGCCCGGCTCCTATTACCACCTGGTGGGCAACAAGAACCTTCCCTATATCATCCGCACACTCTACATCATTGACGGCGATAAAGCCGAGCCGCTCTACCAGGTGAAGGTGACCTTTACAAACGACCCCACGCCGTCGGTATACAATATGGAAGTGTTCTCGCCTAAAGAGGGCAAGCGCTTCAGCCGGAAGCTGGTGCTGGCGAATTATAAGCAGATGGCAAAATCCCCGGCCCCATCCAGGTGGCCGCCACTGGCACAGCATTGAAGCTTACTCAAGATGCATGCTTAATAAAAAGGACCGGGTCGCGAAGCGATCCGGTCCTTTTGTAAGCTATCGACCTATCGTTTGGTCGAAAAACAAAGTATGATTGACCTAAGTGCCTCCGTTGGGGGACAGGGGGCTGGGGTTTTACCCCCGCTCCTTCCGGTACCGCAAATCCAGGAACCCGAGCACCAGGAACAGGGCGGTATACGCCAGCGAATACCACTCGTGCTTCACGAGGTAGTCCTGCTTCGGCATCATCATCGACTTGAGCGTGAGGATCGGGTAGGCGAAGGGGATCTTGTCTACATGCTCCCAGCCGAAGCCCGTTGCGATCAGGCCCGCGATCAGCAGGGCAAGGCCGATGCCCACCGGCGCCACGAAGCTTTTGAAGCGGAGCGACAGCCAGTACTGGAAGGCCGAGATGCTCAGCACCGACACGAAGGTTTTTACGTTAAGATGGATCAGCGCTTTCCAGTCGAGCGCCATGTGGAAGAACGGGAACTTCGGGTTGATGATATTCACCAGTGCCGCATTGCCGATCATGAGTCCGTTGAACACAACGAAGAACAGCAGGATCATCGACTGGATGGCGCCCCACTTGGCGAAGAACACCTCACCGGTGGTTTGCGGCGAAGCCCACACCTGCTTCCAGGCATTGTTGCGGTACTCCACCTGCGGGATGAGCGCGCAAATGAGGATGACATACATCGGGAAGAGGAAGGAGCTCAGCGACTGCCAGCCCATTTGCAGGTGCATCGTCCACCCGCCCAGCTCCAGCTTCGGGATCATCTTGTCGGGCTTGGTGAGGTAGATCAGCAAAAAGATACAGGGGATAAAGGCGGCACCGGCAACGCTCATCCAGAACGCCGCGGTGCGGCGGGTTTTGAGCATTTCGGAGTTGAAAGATATAGCGAGGGACATGAGGAAGGTTTTAGAAGGTTCTAAAAGGTTCTAGAAGGTTCGGGTTCGACCTGAGATCAGTTCCCCGAGGTGATATCGATAAACAACTGCTCGAGATCGTTCTGCCTCGGTTGCAGCAGGTATACGTCCACGTTGTTCTCCACCAGCAGGCGGGCATAGCGGGCCGTATCGGCCTTAGCCCCGAGGGGGAGTTGCAGCAAGCCGTTGCGGCGCTGGGCGCCGGCATCACCAAGCAGGCGGAGGGCCTTCTCATTGTCCGACGTATCTACTTCCAGGTGGCGGCTGCCCGACTGCATCGCGTGCAGCTCGCCCAGCGTTCCCTGGAACAACAGCTTGCCTTTGTGAATGATGCCCACATGCGAGGCCATCTTCTCTACTTCTGCCAGGATGTGGCTCGACACGATAATGGTAACGCCGCTCTCCCGGTTGAGGCGCTTGATCAGCTCGCGCGTTTCGATGATGCCATTGGGGTCGAGACCGTTGGTGGGCTCGTCGAGTATCAGGAGTTCGGGGTTGTGCAGCAGGGCCACCGCGATGGAAAGACGTTGCTTCATGCCGAGCGAGAACTGCTTTGCTTTTTTCTTGCCGGTGCCGGCGAGGTCAACGAGCTGCAGCACGGCCTCCACGCGCTCCTTCGGCGCGCCATATACGCGGCGGTATACTTCGAGGTTTTCGCGGGCGGTAAGATGCGTGTACAGGGAAGGCTGCTCGATGAGCGAGCCGAGGCGCCGCAGCACTTCCAGCCGCCTGGCTGCCGGGTCGAGACCAAAGAGGCGGATGCTGCCCTGCTGGCTTTGCAGCAATCCCAGCAGCAGGCGGAGCGTGGTGGTCTTGCCCGCGCCGTTGGGTCCGAGGAAGCCGTAAATGCTCCCCTGCGGCACCTGCAGGTTGATGTCGTGCAGGGTGGTTGCGCCACCGGCGAAGCGGTAGGTAAGGCCCTTGGTTTCGATGATCATTTTTTCCATACGCAGTAGTTGATCTTCCAAAACTAACCGACCGGTAGCTGGCAATGCAAACTATTGTACGTATGGCCACTTTTCAGTGACGAAATCCGGCGCAGCCCCTTGCCGGCTTAACGCGCGGTACCGCCGGAGGGATCCCGCGGCAGGTAGATGCTGAACGTGGCGCCCTCATTGGGCGCGCCCGCGGCGGTGATGAAGCCGCCGTGGTTTTCGGTGATGCGCTTGCAGATGGCAAGCCCGATACCGGTGCCGGTGTAAAGACTGCTGCTGTCGTGCAGCCGGTAGAAGATATTGAAGATGCGGCTGCTCTGCACCGGGTCGAAGCCGATGCCCGTGTCGCGTACGCGGATCAGGTAGAAGTCGCCCGTGCTGGCACGCGTGGGGTGATGAAAGGAGCCGCCGGGCGCCACCTCGCAGTGCAGCTCGATGATCCCGCCGCCGCCGGGGATGCTGAACTTGACGGCGTTGCCAATGAGGTTGGAAAAAAGCTGCCGCGCCTGGTACGGGATCATCGGGAGCACCGGCAGGCTTTCCGATACCACACGGATACCCTTCTCGCGCAGGTCGTCGGCGAAATCTTCCAGCACACTTGCAACAATGTCGTTGAGGTCGGACATTACGAAAGGGCTCTCCGAATTATCGAGCAGGCGGTAAGCCATCAGGTCTTCCACTAGGGAGCGCATGCGCTGGGCCGATTGCTGGATGCGCCCCAATGAATGCACGATGTTGTCCGAAAGCGAGCGGCCCTCCTCGTCCATCACCCGCGAGGCGAACACCAGGATCTTGCGGATCGGCTCTTTGAGGTCGTGGGTGGTGATCCAGTTGATATTGGCGAGCTCCTCGTTGGCCTTCACCAGCTTCTCGTTGAGCACGCGGTGGTTGGCTTCCTCGGCTTTGAGGTATTCGAGGTGAAACACATTCTGCAGCGCCGCCGCAAAGCGCGTGGCGGCATTCACTTCCGACACCCGCCAGGGCAGGCTATGGTGCTTCACCTGCTCACGAAACAGCGCGAAGGAGGTACGCGGCTGCAGCATATTGGTTACGGGCGAGCGCTTTGCCGGCTCCCTGGGATTGCCGGCCCAGTTGATCACGCGTTCGCGCTCCTCGCGAAACCAGATGATCGCTTCCTTCCTCGGGTCACCGAGCTTGTGGTAAAGAATTCCGGAAGCCTCGGTGCTGATGCGCCAGGCATCGGGATAATGCGCCGCCAGGTTTTCCGACACAAACTGGACACCCGAGTACGTATCGGCCAGCCACTGCAGCAGGTGGCGGGTACGTTCGGGGTCCGGTGCAAAGCCTTTCTGGTACAGCTTTCCCTGGTGCAGCAGGGCTACGCCCGTTGCGTTGGCCACCGGCACCAGCGAGCTGAGCCCGTTGAAGCGGGCCGCAAAGTCGCCCTCCTGCCCGATGGCAAACAGCAGCTGCTGCAGGTGGGCTTCCACCACCTGGTGCACCTCGAACTCCTCGGCCACCTGGCGCACGTTGATCTGGGAGGAAAGAAAGTGCCCCTGCAGGAGCGCGGCCTTACGCTGCAGGTGTCCGAGGTGCTTCGGGCCGCGATGGTGGCAGGCGATGAGTCCCCAGAGGCGGCCTTCGGAAATCAGCGAGATGGTGAGGGTGGCGCCGACCCCCATATTCTTCAGGTATTGAAGGTGGATCGGCGAAACCGACCGCAGGCGCGCCGTGCCGAGGTCGAGCTCCGGCGCCGTGCCGTCGTCTGCCGTCAGCAGCGGTACGGGTTCGTAGTGCACGTCGGCAATAAGGCGCAGCGGGTTGCGCAGGTACAGCTCGCGGGCCTGCACCGGGATGTCGGTATGAGGATAATGCAGGTTAAGGAAGGGCTCCATCGACGCCTCGCGGCTTTCGGCATACACCTCGCCGTTATAATCCTTGTCGAAGCGGTAGATCATCACACGGTCGTAGCCCGTGATGGCGCGTGTTTGCTCGGCCACGCGCTGGCAGAGGTCCTGCAGCGAGCGCGCCCGCTCGATATGTGTAACGAAGGCTGCTGTCTGATCGAAAAGCGCATCCACCGGCAGGTTTACCGGCACCGACTCTTCCAGTTCCAGCACAAAGATGTTTTCGCCGTTGGTGATGCCGAACACATCCCAGGGCTTGCCGGCCGCCTCCACCCGCAGGGGCCGCGGAAGGTCCTCACCGGCGTGGAGCACCTCATTTATTAGCGAAAAGAGTTCGGGGTGGACGGCGGCCAGTGGCTGCGCGAGAAGGGCCGACGGCTCCCGGCCGGAAAAGCCGGCCACGTTGGCGCTGCAGTACCGGATAATTCCTTGCGGGTCGAGGCCCAGCAGCACGCCATGTGGCTGGATGGATCCGGGAATATGAATGGGTTCACTCTCGCAATTGGCCAGCGTCGCCTGGTCGTGGTAGGAAATATCCCTTAAGTTCATGCCGGGAAGATAATTAGCGGCGGCTCGCCGGCAAGGCTGAGCCGCGAAGATTTAGTTCAAACGATCCGCGGCATCGGCCAATTCCCCGCATTGCCGCATCTTTGCAGGCAGATGGCTAAAGATCTCAGAAAACAACAGGCGCTGGAATACCACGCCAAGGGGCGGCCCGGCAAGATTGAAGTGGTGCCGACCAAGGAAGCGAAGACCCAGCGCGACCTCTCGCTGGCCTACTCGCCCGGCGTGGCCGAGCCCTGTAAGGAAATAGCAGCGCACAAAGAGAATGTATATAAATATACCGCCAAGGGCAACCTGGTAGGCGTGATCTCCAACGGTACCGCCGTGCTTGGCCTTGGCGACATCGGCCCCGAGGCCTCCAAGCCCGTGATGGAAGGAAAGGGTGTACTCTTCAAGATCTTCGCCGACATCGACGTGTTCGACATCGAGATCAATGAAACCGACCCGGAGAAATTCATCCAGATCGTAAAGGCGCTGGAGCCCACCTTCGGCGGCATCAACCTCGAAGACATCAAGGCACCCGAGTGCTTCGTTATTGAAAAGGCGCTCCGCGAGCAGCTCTCCATCCCGGTGATGCACGACGACCAGCACGGCACCGCCATCATCTCGGCGGCGGCCCTGCTCAACGCCCTGCAGATCCAGAAAAAGAAGATCGACAAGGTGTGCTTTGTCATCAACGGTGCCGGTGCGGCCGCCATGGCCTGCATCCAGCTCTATGTTTCGCTGGGTGCCCGCCCCGAGAATTTCCAGGTATTCGACATCAAGGGCGCCCTCAGCCGCGACCGCGACGACCTCGAAGACTTCAAGAAGCCCTTTGCCAATGCTAAGCCGGGCACTACCCTCGACCAGGCCCTGAAAAACGCCGACGTATTCGTGGGCCTTTCGGTAGGCAACGTGGTTACGGCCAATATGGTGAAGAGCATGGCCAAGAATCCTATCGTGTTTGCCATGGCCAACCCCGACCCGGAGATCTCCTGGGAAGAAGCCAAGAACGCCCGCAAAGACCTCATCATGGCCACGGGGCGCTCCGATTATCCCAACCAGGTGAACAACGTGCTCGGCTTCCCCTATATCTTCCGCGGTGCCCTCGACGTACGCGCCACGGGTATCAACGAAGCCATGAAGCTGGCGGCGGTCAAGGCGCTCGCCGAGCTGGCACAGAGCCCCGTGCCGGATATCGTGAACCTGGCCTATAATACGAAGACCATCACGTTCGGTCCCGAATACATCATTCCGAAGCCCCTTGACCCGCGCCTGCTGGCCACCGTGGCCCCGGCCGTGGCGAAGGCGGCGATCGAGACCGGCCTCGCGCAATACCCCATTACCGACTGGGAAGGCTATACGACCGAGCTCAATAAGCGCCTCGGCCTCGACAACCAGGTGGTGCGCGTGCTCAACTCCAAGGCCCGCCGCGACCCGCGCCGCATCGTATTCGCCGAAGCGGACAATGTCAAGATCCTGAAGGCCGCCCAGCAGGTGATCGACGAAGGCATCGGCTACCCGATCCTGCTCGGCGACGAAAACAAGATCCGCAACATCGCTTTGGCCAACGGTATCGACATCGAAGACCTTCCCATTTTCGACCCGCGCTCCGACGCCATGGAAGAGCGCCGCAACGTTTTCGGCGAGCTCTTCTTCAAAAAGCGCGGCCGCAAGGGCTTCAACGCCTACGAGAGCCGCAAGGTGATGAAAGACCGCAACTACTTCGGTTGCATGATGGTGGAAACAGGCGAAGCCGACTGTATGATCTCGGGGCTTTCGAAGAATTACCCCGACACGATCCGCCCGGCCATCCAGTGCATCGGCGTGGAAGACGGCACCAAGCGCATCGCCGGCATGTACCTGATGCTCACCAAGAAGGGGCCCATTTTCCTGGCGGATACCACGGTCAATTTCCACCCCACCGCCGAGGAGCTTGCCGAGATCACCCGGCTGGCGGCGCAGGAAGTGCGGCATTTCAACATCACTCCGCGGATCGCGATGCTCAGCTATTCCAACTTCGGCTCTTCCAACTCGGAGGAGGCACACCTGGTGGCAAGGGCCCGCGAGATCGTAAAAAAGCAGGACCCTTCGCTCATCGTGGATGGTGAGATGCAGGCCTCTCTCGCCTTTAATAACGAGCTGCTGAAAGACAACTATCCCTTCAGCGAGCTCGTAGACAAGGCGGTCAACACCCTTATTTTCCCCAACCTCGCGGCCGGCAACGTGGCGTACAACCTGCTCAAGGAGCTCGGCGGAAGCGAGGCCATTGGCCCGATTTTATTAGGACTGAAGAAGCCCGTCCATATCCTGCAGCTCGGCAGCTCGGTGCGCAACATCGTCAACATGGCTACCATCGCGGTGGTGGACGCGCAGATCAAGAACGAGCAGGCGAACGAGGAAGCGATCCGCAGATCGAAGTGGTGGAAGCGGCTGAAGAAAGCGTGACCTCGTCTGTCATCCTTCGGCTTTGCTCAGGATGACAGAGGGGCCTGAAAGCCAGGCAAGGCTGGAATTAAGACATGTCAGGCTGAGCGCAGTCGAAGCCAGGACAGACAGAATAAACGAAACAAATGCTGAAATTTCTGACCGACGTTGGTCGCTACATCAATATGATCCGCAGCATGTTTTCGCGGCCGGAGAACTGGAAGATGTACTGGAAGGAATTCATGCACCAGTGCTCGGAGATCGGTATCGGCTCGCTGGGCATCGTGGTGATCATTTCCATCTTCATGGGTGCGGTAAGCACGGTGCAGACGGCCTACCAGCTTACCTCGCCCCTGATCCCGGCCGACACGATCCCGCAGATCGTGCGCGACACGGTGATCCTCGAGTTCGCCCCCACCCTCGTATCGATCGTGCTGGCTGGTGTTATCGGGTCGAAGATCGCGGGCGAGCTCGGCAACATGCGCGTGTCGGAGCAGATCGACGCCCTCGAGATCATGGGTATCAATACGAAAGCTTACCTCGTTGCGCCGAAGATCCTGGCCTCACTCGTGGTGATCCCGATGCTCATCGTAGTCGCCGCCGTGCTGGGCATCTGGGGCGGCCGCCTTGCGGGCACCGCCTCGGGCATCATCTCTGGCGACACCTACGACAAGGGCCTCCTGATGAACTTCGTCCCGTACAACATTTTCTTTGCCCTCAGCAAGGCGTACACCTTCGCTTTCCTCATCTCCAGCATTCCCGCCTACTTTGGCTACCATGTGAGCGGCGGCGCCCTCGAGATCGGGCGCGCTTCCACCAAGAGCGTGGTAGTGACCTGCGTGACGGTGCTTTTTGCTGACTATATCCTGGCCGCCTTACTCCTCTGACATATGATCGAAGTAAAGAATCTAAAGAAAGGCTTTGCCGGGAAAACGGTGATCCATGATGCCACGGTGAACATGGAGGCGGGCAAATGCAACCTCATTATCGGGTCGTCGGGCTCGGGAAAGACCGTGCTGATGAAATGTCTCGTGGGCCTGTTCCAGCCCGACTCGGGCTCCATCCTTTACAGCGGGCAGGACTTCACGCAGATGGACGTCAAGCAGAAGAAAGAGATCCGCAAGGAGATCGGAATGCTGTTCCAGGGCTCGGCGCTTTTTTCGTCGATGACCGTCGAGGAAAACATCATCTTCCCGCTCGACATGTTCACCCAGATGACCCACCGCGAGAAACTGAACCGCGTGAACGAGGTGCTCGACCGCGTGAACCTGAAAGGCGCCAACAAAAAATTCCCCGCCGAACTCTCCGGTGGTATGATGAAGCGTGTCGGCATCGCCCGCGCCATTGTGCTCAATCCGAAATACCTGTTCGTTGACGAACCCAACTCGGGCCTCGACCCGCAGACCTCCGGACTCATCGACCAGCTCATTAACGAGATCACGAAGGAGTATAACATCACCACGGTGATCAACACCCACGACATGAACTCGGTGATGGAGATCGGCGACCACATCATCTATATGTACCAGGGCCGCAAGGAGTGGGAAGGCAACAACAAGGAGATCATCTTTTCGAAAAACAAGCTGCTCAACGACTTCATCTTTGCCTCCGAGTTCCTCCGCGATGCGAAAGACATGCGCCAGCTGGAAGAAACCGGCAAGATCGCCAACGACCGTAATATGGAAGAACTCACCAGCAAGGACGCACCAGAGCTCGTGCCGCCGCCGGATGATACGCCGGAAGGATCATAAGCTGAAAAAGAGTTTTTCACCGCAAAGGAATGAAGCAAAAGAAGCGATACGCCAAGATTTATGTACAAGGTCCCGGCAAGCCGGGACCTTGTCAATTGTAATCCTTCGCGAAACACTCGGACCCTTCTTTTCTTTCAAATCCTTATCTTAACCCTCAAATACTGCATATGGAAACGAACTATCACCCGGACGACGTATTGCATAACGACGTGCCGCGCGAGACGCCATCCGGCCTTAAGACCCTCACCACGCTGACGTATATCGGCTGCGCCTTTGCCTATATCAGCACGATCTGGGGCTTTTTCGGCACCAAGAACTCCCAGAAGAACATGGAGCAGCTCCAGGAAGCCCGCGACAAGATGGGCGATGGCTTTATGGGCCGCTGGATAGACGCTTCTATGGAGATGGTGAAGAAAGGAGAACAGTTCCAGACTATCAATATCGTGCTCACCCTCATCTTCACCACAATGTGTCTTGTAGGCGCCATGCGGATGCGCCAGCTGCGCAAGTCGGGCTTCCCGATCTATGCATTCGGCGAGCTGGCGCCCATACCGGTGCTCTTCGCCCTTTTCGGCGTCAACCTGGTAACCGGCATCACCGGTGGCTTTACGGCGCTTATAGCCATCCTCTTTACGCTGCTTTATGCCCGGCAGCGCCAGCACCTGGTACGCAACTAAATCGATAAACTCTTTGCGGGCCCCGGAGCAATCCGGGGCTTTTCTTTGCCCGCCCCGGCACAGGGGCCGGTAACACGGTTACCAATCGACGTTTCCCCGATTCACGTTCCGGGAATCCCCTATTTTTGCCGAACTTTTAAAATCCGTTATGAGCATTCTTGTCAATAAAGAGTCGAAGGTCCTGGTACAGGGCTTCACCGGTACGGAAGGCACCTTCCATGCCTCGCAGATGATCGAGTACGGCACCAACGTGGTAGGCGGCGTTACCCCCGGCAAGGGCGGCAGCGACCACCTCGACCGCCGCGTGTTCAACACGGTGGCTGACTGTGTGAAGGAAACGGGCGCCAACGTGTCCATCATTTTCGTTCCGCCGGCCTTTGCTGCCGACGCCATCATGGAAGCCGCCGACGCCGGCGTTGCGCTCGTGGTGTGCATCACCGAAGGCATCCCGGTTCAGGATATGGTGAAGGTGAAAAACTACCTGCACGGAACCAACACCCGTCTCATCGGCCCCAACTGCCCCGGCGTTATCACCGCCGACGAGTGCAAGGTGGGTATCATGCCGGGTTTTGTTTTCAAGAAAGGCCGTATCGGTATTGTTTCCAAGTCGGGCACCCTCACCTACGAGGCGGCCGACCAGATCGCCAAGGCCGGCCTCGGCATCTCCACGGCCGTAGGTATCGGTGGCGATCCCATCATCGGCACCACCACCAAGGAAGCCATTGAGCTCTTTATGAACGATCCCGAAACCGACGCCATCGTTATGATCGGCGAAATCGGTGGTGGCATGGAAGCAGAAGCCGCCCGCTATATCCAGAGCACCGGCAACAAGAAGCCCGTTGTAGGTTTCATCGCCGGCCAGACCGCGCCACCGGGCCGCCGCATGGGCCACGCCGGCGCCATCGTAGGCGGAGCCGAAGACACCGCTGCCGCCAAGATGAAGATCATGGAAGAGTGCGGCATCCATGTGGTGAAAAGCCCCGCGGACATCGGCAAGACGATGGCCAGCGTAATCGGCAAATAAACAGAACAGCCTTTAATAACAAAGCCCCGACCGTTGGTCGGGGCTTTGTGCTTCTAATGCTTAATATTCATCGCTCAATATTCAATTTTCAATAAGTTGAATCCACACCTTGTACGTTGAACATTGATTATTGAATATTGAATATATCCTACGCTCTAATTCTGGGTCCTGATCCATGCCGACAGCTGCTCTTTCGAATTCGAGAACTCAAAGGCATCCATCACCTGGAAATAGTTGTTCTTGTCGACGGTGCGCGGGTAGGCCGCCTTCGCCATTTCGAGCCGGTCGCTGTCGAACGTAAAGAGCTGCATCAGTTGCTTTACCTGGGCGGCCGAAACGCGGTTGTACGCAAGCGCATCCTTGGCGAGTGTCAGCTTCGTATTGTCGAATCGCTCCGCGCGCAGCTGCGCCACCAGGGCACTGAAGTCGGAAGCGGCCATGGCCTGGACGGCGCCGTTCCAACCCGTGTTGCCGTTGCCGTTACCATTGTTCCAGCCACCATTGCCATTGTTCCATCCGCCGCCCTGGCTCCAGCCACCCGTGGTTCCGCAGGCCGCATTGCCCCAGGTATCGTAGTCGGAATACATCATACCGCCATAGCGCTTCTCGTCAAAGAAGGCCTTGCCGAAGCGGTTGAAGGTGATGTCGACATGGTAATCGGGGCGAATCATAACCTGCCCCTGGTAAAGCAGGCGGCCATTAACGTTAGAGCCGTTGCGCGGCTGGAAAACTTTCACGGTATGCTTGCCGGCGGGAATGCCGTCGACGCAAACCAGGTTATCGGTGGCGGAAAAATACCGGTTGTCGATCTGCACATACAGGTCGGTAAGCCCGGAGAAGGTGATCGTCAGGCGGCCTTGGTCCGCGGCGTGCACGGCAACGGAAAGTACAAGGCCAAGCAGGAGGGTAAAAATTGTTCTCATATAATCAGTCTTTGGAGTTAAGATACATTTTCCGGCCGCAGGGTTGACAAACAAACGTTAAAGGCGCCGTTTATCCTTCATGCAGCTATGTGTCTTGCCCGGTGGTCTATCCCTAGTATATTCATTGCCCCAACCGTAAGATTATGAACACCATACGTACCGGCGGCATCCTGCTGCTGCTTTTCTTCTTTACTAACGCCGGCGCGCAAACGAACTCCTGGTACGCCGCGCGCTGGAAGGAGGCCGACTCGCTCCTGCTCCGCGCGGTACGCCCGCAGGCGGCGCGCGCGCTAGCCGATACTATCTATAACCGCGCACGCCGCGAAGGCAATGAGCCCGAGCTGCTCCGTGCACTTTATTTCCGCAACCGCACCTCGGCCGAAAACCGTGAAGACAACCTCCGTGAGGGTATCCGCGAACTGCAGCGCGAGCTCCCGAAATTCCGCGGCGCCGCCCGCTCGCTGATTCAAAGCATGATCGCCGGCGAGTACCGTCGCTACTATGCCGCCTATAGCTGGCTCTTCCTGTCGCGCACTAGAACCTCCGATACTTCGGCCGATATCAACACCTGGAGCGCCGACCGCCTGCGGTCGGAGATCAGGCGGCTTTACCGCAGCGCACTGGCACCCGCCGCCCTCCTGCAGTCCACGAGCCTCGAAGGTTGGGAAACGCTTATCGTTCGCGGCAACGCCCGCGCCCTGCGGCCCACCCTTTATGACCTGATCGCGCACGATGCACTGGATTATTACAAGAGCCGTCAATACGGTCTGCAAGGCCCCGAGGTAAGCTTTACCCTGCGGCGCCCCGAAGCCTTCGCACCGGCCTCTACGTTTGCGGCCACCCGCTTTCCCGCCGGCGATACGGCGGCGGCAGAAGGCGAAGCTGTCCGGCTTTTCCAGGACCTCACGCGCTTTCACCTGAAACGAAGCGGCGCGCCGCTCTACG
>NZ_SJZI01000004.1:69744-120439 GCF_004337505.1 Flaviaestuariibacter flavus
CCGCTCTACGCCCTCGAGCTCGAGCGGCTTGAATTTTCCTACCGTATTTATACCGGCGAAAACAAAGACAGTCTTTATGTTCGCGCCCTGCGCCGCCTCATCGTCACCGACGGCAACGGCAGCAACGATATGGGCGCGCGGCTCCAGCTGGCACGCTGGTACAGCGACAAAGCGCGGACCTACAATCCTTACGGCGACACTACGCAGCGCTGGTCCAACCGCGCGGCGCTGCAACTGCTCGCGCCGGCGCTGAATGCCAGATCGCATCCCGGAGAAGACTGGCAGCAGGCCTATAACCTCGCCCGCAGTATCCAGGAGGCAACGCTAAATGTCCAGGCCGAAAAGGTCAACCTCCCCGGCGAAGCCTTGCGCTTCCTGCTGCAATACCGAAATGTGGGCCGCGTGCACCTGCGCCTGCTGGCAGTGCCCGATGCAGGCGACCTGGCACTTGATGACGAGGATGATTGGGATTCCCTTTACCACCTTCCGGCATTCCGCCGCTGGAGCCAGGAGCTGCCCGCTACCGGTGATGCACAGCAGCACCGCGTAGAGTTGAAGGTAGACGCGCTGCCGGCGGGCACCTACATCCTGTGCGCCACCAACACGGAAAACTTTGAGGAAGACAGCAGCGTCGCCAGCGGCACCATCCTGTACGTTTCCAACATTGCTTACATGCAACAGGAAAATCGCCTTTGGGTAATGCACCGGAAAACAGGCGCGCCCCTCGCCGGCGCGACGGTCACCGTTTACCAGAGCGACACAGCGCCCGGTCCGGGCGAACGGATCCGCCGCCGTGTACGCGAACAGTTCACCACCGATGCCAACGGCTTCGTGGTGCTTCCTTACAGCGACCGGTACGGCGACGAACGAACGTTGTCGTTCCGGGCCGGCGCCGACAGCCTCTTTGAGTCAGGAGAAAACGACGCCTTTCAATTCCCGGCGCACGACTATTATAGCGGTCCGTCCGAGTCCCAGCACGTATACTTTTTTACCGACCGTTCTATCTACCGGCCCGGACAAACGGTTTATTTCAAAGGCATCGTCACCTATGAAGGCCGCACCTCGCCCGAGCTGACCCGCGGCTACACCAACACGGTACGGCTTCGCGATCCGAACAGCCAGGAAAAGGGAAGGCTGGAAATCACCACCAGCGACTGGGGCAGCTTCGATGGACGCTTTACACTGCCCGAAAGCGGGCTTGGCGGCCGTTTCCAGCTGTCGCTCGATGGAACCTACGGCTACGCAAGCATTTCGGTTGAAGAATACAAACGCCCGAAGTTCGAGGTACGCTTCGACACACTCAGCGGCACGTATAAGGCGGGCGGCCAGATCACCCTGGGCGGAAAAGCCATTGCTTATGCCGGCAATGCAGTGGGCGGCGCCAAAGTACGTTACCGCGTTACCCGGCGCCTCCGGCCCCGCTGGTGGTGGTATGGACCAGCGCTCAACGGCGGAAAAGAAATCGCGCACGGTGAAGAAACGACAAGCGCCGACGGCACGTTTAAAATCGCGTTTACAGCCACTCCCGACGAATTGGTTGACTCTGCCACAAACCCGTTCTGGATATTCGAGGCGACTGCGGATGTGACCGATATCAACGGGGAAACGCGCAGCGGCAAGCAAACCGCAACAGCCGGATTCAAATCGATCGTCCTGCAGCAGGGCCTCGACGCACGCCTGGCGGCGGATTCCTTCCGGGTCATCCCGGCCACGCTGACCAATACCAATGGCCGCCCCCTGGCGCTGCCGGTGCAGGTGGTGATCAGCCGTCTCAACCCCAACCGGCGCCTGTTGCGCGCCCGCTACTGGATGCCGCCCGACCAGTTCGTGATCGACAGCGTCAGCTTCGTGCGCGCCTTTCCCGGTGATCCCTACCGCAATGAAGGCAGCATCAACAGCTGGCCCATCGATCGCGAAGTGCTTCGTTTTACCGGGCAGGTAAAAAATGGTGTGCTCGTTCTACCTGCAGGCGCCCGCTGGGAAGCCGGCGCCTATGAAGTGCGGCTCAGCACCCGCGATTCTTCGGGCAGGGAAGTGACCGACATCGGGCGCATGGAGCTGTACCGCCCCGGCGCGCCGCTGTTACAGACGCCACTGGAGATACGTGAAGCGGCAGCGCAGGCCGAGCCGGGAACGAATGCCGTTATTACCCTGGAATCAGCGGCACCACTGCATTTGTTGTATACAGTGCAGCGGGGCGGCGACATCAAGGGGCAAACCGAAATATCCCCACTAAGCGGCGCCCGGAGCTTCCGGATACCGGTTACAGAAAGCGATCGCGGCGGCCTTCGCACCAGCTTTATTACGGTCTTCAACAACCGGGTTTACCAGGTGGAGCATACCATCAGCGTGCCCTGGACCAATAAGGAGCTGACGATTGAGACGGGCACCTACCGCGACAAGACGCTTCCCGGCAGCACCGAGCAGTGGCGGGTACGGATCCGCGGCAAAGCGGGCAACCGGGTTGCGGCGGAGTTGCTCGCGTCTGCCTACGACGCCTCGCTCGACGCCTTCCTGCCGCATCGCTGGAGCGCGCCGGAACTTTGGCCCACCTTCCGCTACTACAACACCTGGCAATGGAACCAGGCCTTCAGCGCGCACCGCAGCCAGGGCATCACGCCCGGCCTTGATCAGATCAATGTGACCACGCGCCGCTTCGATGAACTGATCTATTCTATTGCCGCAGAGAACAGGCGTTACGTCCGGATACGCGGGTATGGATCGATTACCGGGCAGGGAGATGAACTCAACGAGGTTGTTGTGACCGCTATGGGCGTACGGCGTACGGATGCCAACATGGACCAGGCATTGACAGGCAAGGTATCGGGCCTGACCGTAAACGCCCAGAACCAAACGCTTCAAAATAGCGGAGGACAACAAGCACCACCCAATGAAGCAGCGCCGGAACCCGCACCGCAGCCGCGCCGTAACTTCAACGAAACGGCTTTCTTTTATCCGTCACTGCACACAGACAGCAGCGGCGTCATCGAGTTCCGATTTACGGTTCCAGAGTCGCTCACCCGCTGGAATGTGCAGCTCCTGGGACATACAAGGGAGCTTGCCTTCGGCACTGCGGACGGAAAGATCACGGTGCAGAAAGACCTGATGGTGCAGCCCGGCATGCCGCGTTTTCTCCGCCAGGGCGATCACCTGGAGCTGAGCACCAAGGTGGTGAACCTTTCCGGCAAGGAGCTGACGGGGCAGGTACAGCTGGAGCTTTTTGACGCAGCCACCGGCACTCCCGTGGATGGCTGGTTCCAGAACTTCTTCCCTAACCAGTTCTTTACGGTGGCGCCCGGCGAGAGCAGCGCCGTGGCCTTCCCGGTCGAGGTACCGTATTTATACAACAGCGCGCTTACCTGGCGGATCACGGCACGCTCCGGCACCTATTCGGATGCCGAAGAGGCTACCTTCCCGATTCTTTCCAACAAGGTGCTGGTGACGGAAACGATGCCCCTCCCGATGCGCGGTGCGGGCACAAAGACGTTCACCTTCGACAAGCTCGTGCACTCGGCCGGCAGCGAATCGCTGCAGCAACACCGGTATACGATCGAGTATACCGCCAACCCGGCCTGGTATGCGGTTCAGGCCCTCCCCTACCTGATGGAGTACCCGTATGAATGCGCCGAACAGCTTTGGAACCGCTATTATGCCAACGCACTGGCAGCGCACATCCTGGCAAAGGCGCCCAAGGTGCGCGCCGTGTTTGCCCGCTGGCAGGAAAAAGACACCGCCGCACTCCTCTCCAACCTGCAAAAAAACCAGGAGCTCAAGTCGGCCCTGCTCGAGGAAACACCCTGGGTGATGCAGGCGCAGAATGAGCAGGAGCAAAAGCGCAACCTGGCCCTCCTGTTCGACCTGGCGCGGCTCGCGGGCCAGCAGGAAAGCGCACTCGCGCGCCTGCGCGCCCTGCAGTATGGCGACGGCAGCTTCCCATGGTTTGCCGGCGGCCGCAGCGACCGATACGTTACCCAGTATATCGCCTCCGGCATGGGACACCTGCGCCGGCTCGGCATTGATGCGACGCCTTTCGACGACATCCGCCGCAACGCACTCCGTTACCTCGACGGGGCCATTGCCGAAGACTACCTGAAGAAACTGAAAACGATCAAACCAAAAGAGAAGGTACCCTTAGGCCACTTTGAAGCGCAATACCTCTATGCCCGCAGCTTCGATAAGGATAAGCCTTCGGGCGAGGCGCGCACCGCTTTTGACCATTATCTTATGATGGCTGAAACGAGCTGGCAGCAATTCCCGAAACGCACGCAGGGCATGATTGCACTGGCCCTGCATCGCTATGGGCAAGGCACCGCACCCGCCGACATTCTCCAGTCGCTCCGCGAAACGGCAGTACGCGACGAAGAGCTGGGCATGTATTGGAAAGACAACCGTTTCGGCTACAGCTGGTTCTGGTACCACGCACCGATCGAGACGCAGGCACTGCTGGTTGAAGCGTTCAGCGAGATCGCGAATGATGTACGTACCGCAGACGAGCTCCGCACCTGGCTGATCAAGAACAAGCAAACACAGAACTGGCGCACGACAACCGCCACCGCCGATGCCTGCTACGCGCTCCTGCTGCAGGGCACCGACTGGATCAGCGATCCGCCGCGGGTGGTGATCACTGCCGGTACGCTGAAATTAAGCAGCGATACCGCGGCAGAAGCGGGAACCGGTTACTTCAAGCATACCGTCCCCGGGGAGCTTATTCGCCCTGAAATGGGCCGCGTGCAGGTAAAGGTGGAAGCACCGCCAGGCAAGGCATACAATGCACCCAGTTGGGGCGCCGTGTACTGGCAATACTTTGAAGACATGGACAAGGTCACGTCCGCCGCATCGCCGCTGCGCGTTGAGCGAAAGCTGTTCCGCGAAGTAAACCGGGGGCGCGGGCCGGAGCTTGTGCCGATCACATCCGATTCGCCGGTGCATGTGGGCGACAAGGTGCGGGTGCGCCTTGTCCTGCGCACCGACCGGCCCATGGAATATGTGCATGTGAAAGACCTCCGTCCCTCGTGCATCGAACCGGTAAACGTGCTGAGCGGCTATCGCTGGCAGGATGGCCTTGGCTATTACGGCCAAACCCGTGACGTCAGCACCAACTATTTCATCGACTACCTGCCGCGCGGAACCTACGTGCTGGAATACAGCGCTTTTGTTACCAACAAGGGGCAGTTCAGCGCGGGCATGGCTACGGCGCAGTGCCTGTATGCGCCCGAGTTTGCCGCGCACAGCGAACGGCAGCAGCTGACGGTAGAGTAAGAATCGCCTGGCTCCCGAACGAAATCACAAAAGGCCGGCTTTGCGGGCCTTTTGCATGGATGCTATGGAGATAAAATCAAAGACCGGTCCGTTTCCGGTTTCACTGATTCCCGATTGCTGTTTCCCGTTTCCCGAGTACATTGCCCCTATGAACGTCGACTACCTGATCGTGGGCCAGGGCATTGCAGGCACGATGCTGGCCTGGTTTCTTCACCTCGAAGGCAAAAGCTTTGCCGTGATCGACAATGGCGCCGATGTCACTGCTTCGAAGGTTGCGGCAGGCATCATCAATCCCGTTACGGGACGCCGCTACCATACCACCTGGAAGGCCGACGAGCTGCATCCGTTTGCCCTGAAGACCTACTCGGAGCTCGGAACGCATTTCAACACGCACTACATTTTCAGCAAGGACATTATCGAGTTCTTTCCTTCGGCTGATGCGCGCAATATTTTCATTGAGAAGGTCCAGGCAGGCAACACCTACATGGATGCTTACCCCGACCAGAACCGCTTCAACGGCCAGGTGAATTATGACTTCGGGTGCGGACGTATCGCTCCTGCCTATGTGACCAGCCTGGGCCTGCTGCTGGCGGACATGCGCCGCTGGCTGCGCAGCGAAAACCGGCTGGTGGAATCAGCATTTGAGACCGGCGCATTGCAGCTAACCGGCGACGGGGTTCGGTATGAAGCTATCAATGCCGGGAAAGTGATCTTCTGCGAAGGCGCCTCGGGAGCAGAAAATCCGTGGTTCCGCCTGCTCCCCTGGGCGCTCAATAAAGGAGAGGCCCTGATCATCGAATGCAGGGACCTGGAGCAGGAGCACCTGATGAAGAAAGGCTTCCTGCTGGCACCATTGCCGGTGCAACACACATTCTGGGCCGGATCGAATTATGCGTGGGAGGGACTCACTGAAGGGCCTACGGAAGCATTCCGCACACGCACTTCGGCACTGCTCGATGCCATGCTGAAGCTGCCGTACAGCATACTCGCGCACAAAGCCGCCGTGCGGCCAGCAACCGTGGAACGGCGGCCGTTCGTGGGCCTGCACCCGCTGCACCCGCAGATCGGGATCCTCAACGGTCTTGGCACTAAGGGAACCTCGCTTGCGCCCTATTTCGCACAACAACTGTTGCGCCACCTCACGCACGGCTCGCCACTCACACCGGAGGCAGACGTCAACAGGTTCACCAAAACACTTGCGCGGTAATCATATTGTATTTATACAATCGTACAAATACAATCACCCATTCATCCTCCCTGTATGCCAAAGGCTATTTATTCATGCCGGAGCCACCGGCTTATTTGCAACGACATATCAAATTCGGCCCGTTCAGCAGCCTATTTTCGCGCCCAAACCCATATTTTGCCATTCATCACACGTGCTTTACCGGTTGTATCGGTTTAAATACCACTGCTACCGGATTCCATTTGCAGTGCGCGCAGGGTAGATATATCTTTGACCCTTCAAATCAAACAGCGCACTGCGCTACTGAAAATGACACACATACTCGATGCCTTATTTGCCCGCTACCGTCAGCGTGTAAAACCACCGGCAACGACTTCCTGACTGTCCTGAACCAACCCACGCTAAAGAACAGCTCCAGATTTCCCCGCAAAAAAATTTTACTCCTGACGGAGTGACCTGAACGGCCCTGCCGTTCGCAACGATCTGCCATGAAACAATCCTGGCGCCGGGTTGTAGTGCCCGCGTTATTGCTGGCACTGCTTCAACAGGCAACGCTTTCGCTATTGCCGGCGTTCACCGCCGGCAACTGGCCACACCTGCCCCTGCCCGCTTCGCTGGTGCTGTGGTTGCCGGACGTCAACTAAAACCCGACATATGAACATTGGAAAAAAGATCCTCTCGGCACTCGTGGAGCTGCCGGAAGAGGAACGAAGGAACGCGGCTGAACCGGTTACTAACGGTAATGCACAACCTAAAAGCAGTTATGCTCCGCCGGATACCGATAAGTTCCGGAAGCACTTCGAAAACCTGCTGGCGGAGGCCAACCGTCCCGGGCCCGACTACTACGAGTTTGCCCGCACCATCGCGGCCCTGCGCGTCATTGGCGACGAAGGCGCGCGCTATGCCGCGGCATTTGCAGGGCTACAGGCACAGGGGCTTACCCGGCAAACGCTGCTGGAAACGGCGCAGGAGTACCTCGCCCTGCTCGATGAAGACGCGGCGCGCTTCCGAAGCACGGTAGACGTGACGCAGCAGGAAAAAGTGCAGGCCCGGCGCTCCGAATACGAATCCAACACCGCCCGTATGGAGGAGCTCCGCGCCGAAATAGCCTGCCTCGAGCAAAGAAACCAGAGCCTGCAGGAAGAAATCGGTGAACAGGAAGCAAAGCTGCAGGTAAACGGGCGCGCCTACGAGGCCGCATGGGCAGAAGAGCAGGACCGCATTCGGCAGGACATCGAACGCATCAGTAAACATATTTCTTAACCCCTAAACACACAACATGATACAAAACCGAACAACCAGCCCGGCACCCGGGTGGTTCTCAGAGCCCAAAAACATCGCTACTACCCTGGTGGCGCTGGCGCTCGCAGGCGCACTGGCCTACGGCTTTCTTACTTATTTGTTGCCCTGGCTGGTAGCCGTCACCTGGAACCTGGCGAACCTCGTCATCGCCGGTATCGTACTGGGCTTCCTGCTCCTGCTGGTTACCAACCGAAAGTTCTGGCGGGCGCTCCGCTACTTTTCGGAGTTCCTGGCCAACTACACCATCGGGCTGGCAATTGAGCTCAACCCCTTTGCCATCCTGCAGGCCCGCATCGACCAGGGCTACGCGGATCGCAACACGCTTTACAAACAAACCGTGAAGCTCAAAGGCAAGCAGAGCGAGTTGGTGGAAAAGCTGAGGGAAAAAGACCGCGAGCTGCAGCTGAACATCCAGAAAGTGAAAGTACTCCAGTCGGAAAGTGCGCCGCCGCGCCAGCTGGACCTCTACGCCAATAATGTGCTCCGCTGCCGCGAGTACCTCGACAACGTGACGCCGATCGTTGGCGACCTCAACAAGCTCATTGCTTTTGCGGATAGCGCCTACGAGGAAAGTGGCATCATGCTCGAAGACGCCAAGCTTGACCTTGAGGCGAAAAGAGACCTCTATTATTCGGTGACCACCGGCATGTCGGCCGTGTCGAGCGCCCTGCGTGCCTTCAAAGGCGACGATGAGCTCAACCGCGATGCCGACCGGGCGCTTGCGGTGCTGAAAACCCAGATCAGTGAAAAGATCGGGCACATCAAATCCGCCATCGATGTCACCTCGAAGTTCATGGACGACCGGGTGCTTGAAGACAAAGCCAAGGCCGCCCAGGTGCTGGAAATGATCAACGGGCATGACACCCGGAAAGATTTCCGCTACGATGAGCAATCGCTCCGTGCCAATGCCGACACCGGGCGACTGAAAGGTGTCAACATCAGCGACCGCTACCGCGGCCTGCTCGATTAAACGAATCAGCCTGACCAGGCTTTACCCAACTGACCGTCGTCATCTGAACCAAATTCCGATCGTAAAACAACAAAACCTCAAAACCTTAAAACCCACTTTTTATGTCACTGAAATTGAAACCCGCCGGAAAATTATTACTCATTGCTGCCATCGTCACCGCCGGCATCACCGGGGTACGCTGGTACCAAAGCCGCCCGCATGCGGTTGGCGAATCGCTGGTGCTGGGAACTGTAGCACTCCCTGATGCCGCGGAAGCATCACTTGGCAGCAATGCCACCCAGCTCGCGCTGCCTTCGGCCGAGCCGGCAGCCAACGGCGGCACCGCCATCACCTGGGAACGCATGGCCTGGAACAGCCAGTTCTCGGGTATGTATGCCAACGGTGGCCCGCGCACCACGAAAGGCTCCCTCTTTGACCAGGCGCACATCGACGTTACCTACCTACGCCAGGACGACTGTAACAAGCAGATGGCCGACCTGGTAAAATTTGCACAGTCGTACAAAGACGACCCGGCAACACCCGGTGTGCTCATCACATTCATGGGCGACGGCATGCCGGCCTTTATGACCGCCCTGGCGAAGGAGCTGGAGCCGCTTGGCCCCGAGTACCAGCCCATCATCCTTCCGATGGCGCATGGTAAATCGTACGGCGAAGACCAGGTGATGGGGCCTCAATCCTGGAAGCAGGATCCGAAGAACGCCATCGGCCGATCCGTTGCCGGTGTGCTGCGCGACGGCGACATCAACATCCTGCTTAAGTGGGCCGGTGACAACGGTATCCGTGTGAACCCCGATGAGACCACCTGGGACCGCAACGCCATCAACCTCGTTGCCGCAAGCGACTTCCTGGATGCACCCGCCAAGTACATCGCCGGCTATACCGAGAAGCGCAAACTGGTAGAAAACGGCCGCACCACCGGCAAAGACACGGTAGTGGGCGTGGATGGCGTAGCGACGTGGACACCCGGTGACGTCAACGTAGCGACCAAGAAGGGTGGGCTCGTTACGATTGCGAGCACGCGCCAGTATGCCGCGCAGATGCCCAACCAAACGATCGCCATCAAGAAATGGGCGTACGACCACCGCACCGATGTGGAGAACATGATCATCGCCCTGGCCCAGGCCGGCGACCAGGTGCGCTCCTTCGCGAATGCCAAAGCTTTTGCCGCCAAAGTGAGTGCCGAGGTATACAACGAGCAGGATGCCGCATACTGGCTGAAATACTACAACGGCGTAGAAGAAAAGGACCTGCAGGGCAACAAGGTTACGCTGGGCGGATCGATGGTGTTCAACCTGTCGGACATGGCCAACACCTATGGACTTGGCGAAGACCGCGTGGATCGTTACAAAGCCGTTTACAACACCTTCGGCACCCTGATGGCCAAGATGTACCCGCAGCTGATGCCCACCTTTCTTCCCTACGAGAAAGCCGTGGACAAAAGCTTCCTCTTCTCCGTGCTTTCCAATCACCCGGAACTGCTGCAGGGGAAAGCACTCGAAACGCAGTATGCCGCGGCAATCAGCAGCGAGGTGTCTTCGAAGTCGTACCGAATCGCCTTTGAAACCGGCTCCGCGGCGATCAAGCCGTCTTCTTTCGCGGTGCTCGACGAGATCTTCGAGTCGGCCGTAGTTGCCGAGGGCCTCAAGGTGGGCGTGTATGGACACACCGATAACCAGGGCAGCAATGAGCTGAACACGATCCTTTCTGAAAAGCGTGCCGCAGCCGTAAAAGCCTACCTGCTGAAGAAAGGTCTTAAGGATGGCCGCCTGGAAAGCAAGGGCTATGGCGCCGGTAAACCGGTTGCCGATAACAGCACCGAAGCCGGCCGCGGCCAGAACCGCCGCGTAGAAATCGTATTGGGCGAGTAAGCAACACGGGCGGGAGCAACATCGCTCCCGCCCATTAAAACAAACAAACATGAAAAAACTATTCACACCCTTTGCAACGGCAAAACCGACGAATGTTGCCCTCCTGCTCGGCGGCCAACTGGTGTTCGCACTGCTGCTGTGGGGAAAATTCGCCGGCGGCCTGATCCCCGGTCCCGCGCAGGTTGGAGGCGCACTTGTAGAACTACTGGGAAGCCACCTGCTTTGGGAACAGGTATTCATCAGCCTCGCGCTTACCCTGAAAGCGCTCGCCATCGCCATCGCCATCACGCTGGTGCTGGGCTATGCGTCGCTCCTGCCCTTCTTCCAGGGCCTGGCGCAGTTCCTGGTAAAATGCCGCTACCTCACACTCACAGGACTTATTTTCATTTTCACCCTGCTGACCCGCGACGGCGGTCAACTGAAGCTCTCGCTGCTGCTCTTCGGCATGGTGCCATTCTTCGTCACCTCTTTTCTCTCGGTGCTGGCAGCACGCAATCCGCAGGAATACGAGTTGTGCCGCACCCTGGGCTACAGCAATACCCGGGCGCTGGTGGAGACCGTCATCATAGGCAAGGCCGAAGCAGCGCTGGAGATCCTGCGCCAGAATTTCGCGATGGCCTGGCTGATGATCACCCTGGTGGAAGGACTCAGCATGAGCGAAGGCGGCATCGGCACCCTGCTGATCAAATACAATAAGTACAATGACCTGCCCCACGTGCTGGCGATCCAGTGCGTACTGTTCGCCACCGGCATCGGCTTCGACGCCGGGCTCGGAGCGCTGCGCGGCTGGCTTTTTCCCCACACACGCATCAAAAACAAAATCAAATGATCCAACATAACAAAGAAGAAATCCTGCTGCAGGCCGAAGGGGTCTGCCGCAGCATCGCCGGGACGCCGATCCTGTCTGACATCTCCTTCACCATCCGGAATATCACCCGGCCCGGCGTGGCACAGGGACAGGTAGTGAGCCTCATCGGGCGTAGCGGCATCGGCAAGACGCAGCTCTTCCGCCTGCTTGCCGGGCTGCAGCCTCCCGACAGCGGTTCCATCCGGATTGACGGGCGACCCGTGCAGGCCGGTGATATGGGCGTGGTATTCCAGAACTATTACCTGTTTGAGTGGCGCACCATCGGCACCTCGCTGGTGATGGCGGCGCGGCAAAACCCGGCCCTCAAAAGCACTGCCCGCGACGCGGTAGCCGAAGCGGCGGCCCGCTTCGGGCTCAGCGACCGGCTTCAGGCTTACCCGCAGGAATTGTCTGGCGGCCAGCGGCAGCGCGCGGCCATCCTCCAGCAATTACTGAAGGGTGCCGACTTCCTGTTGCTCGACGAGCCCTTCTCCGGCCTCGACGTGTACATGCTCGAAAAAGCTTCGGCACTGCTGCGCGAAGTATCGCTCAGCAATGAACGCAAAACGCTCATCATCGTGTCGCACGATATCAGCGCGGCGGTGGCACTCTCTGATACGGTGTATATCCTCGGCCGGAAGGAAGGAAAGCGGGGTGCTACCATTACCAGTACTATAGATCTCATCGAGCGCGACCTCGCCTGGGACCCCGAAGTAAGGCAACGGGCTGCCTTTCGCGAAACGGTGGCGGAGATCGGCGCCTGCATCAGCGAATAAGCCTAATTTCAAACCCCGAAAAAAGAACAAATGAACCGATACTTACTCGCCGGTGCGCTCCTGACAGCCATGCTGGCCTCCTGCTCTGACGAAAACGAAGATCTCACCCACGAAGTCAATCACAACGGCTCGGTGGAGTCGTCGATCCAGGTAAGCAACCTCGACGCAGGCCACCGCCTGCTGACCACACGCCACAAGGTGTGGGTGGGCGGCTCGGTGTACCGCACCATCGAATATACCGACACGCTCCCCTCCCTCGGCCTCGAACATACCGTTGCCGAGAATGAGGAGGGCGACGAGAAGAATGTGACCGTCGACAAGGACTACGAGATCTACATCACTGTAAAATGACCTTATGAAAAAGACCCGGCATATTGAACTGGTGCTCATCACCGCGGCCCTGGCCTCCTGCCACCAGCCTAAGAAAGACTGGGAAGGCAGCGGCAACCGAACTTACCTGCGCAGCGACAGCACCGCACCTTACACGCGGGCACACCACGGCGGCGGCAGTGCGTTGCTGTGGTACTATGCTTTCCGACCTTACGGCGGCTACCTCGGCAACAGCTACAACCGCGCCGGTTACTATTCCTCGGCGCTGCACGAATCCTCGAACATCGGCAGCAATGGCGTTAAGAGCGGCATCGTGCGCGGCGGCTTCGGGCGGAGCGGCGGGTATAGCGTATCCTCGTAAATGCGGAGAGAGAACGAACGCAGATTCCGCAGGGGGAATGCGCAGATTAGCTATGATGTTTTATGATTTGCTTACGCCGGCAACGTTACCTGCGTTAATCATATAAATCATAAAGAATCTGCGTTCTTTCTCTCCCACCAGCTTTCAACAAAACAAAAAACTATGCAACGACATACAACCCAGCCCCGCCACAACTGGCAGGCGGCGGTAGAAGGCCTTGGCTTCGGCTTTCACAGCACCGACGTTCCGTATTGGGATGAAAGCGCCTACTACTCCCTCAGCATGGAGGAAGTACTTTTTATTGAAAGGGCAACCGCCGAACTCTGGACGCTCTGTCTCGATGCCGTGCAACACGTCATCGATGAAGGACGTTACGCCGAATTCGCCATCCCTGAATGGATCGTGCCGCTCATCGAACGAAGCTGGACCGAAGACCACCCGGCGATCTACGGGCGCTTCGACCTTTGTTATAAAGACGGGCAACTGAAATTGCTTGAGTTCAATGCCGACACGCCCACCAGCCTTTACGAGGCGGGCATCGTGCAATGGTTCTGGCTGCAGGATTTCGCCAAAGACAAAGACCAGTTCAACAGCATCCACGAACGGCTGATCGCCTATTGGAAATACCTGAAGTCTTACCTGCACGATGGGCCGCTGCATTTCAGCTGTCTCAAGGAAACGCTCGAAGACCTCACCAATACCGAGTACCTGCGCGACTGTGCTATGCAGGCAGGACTCGACACGAAGCTGGTATTCGTGGATGATATCGGCTGGGACCAGGACAGTCGGCAATTCGTGGATATGGAAGACGCGCCGATCCGCAACATCTTCAAGCTCTATCCCTGGGAGTGGCTGCTGGAGGAAGACTTCGGCCGCCATATCCCCGAAGACAGCAACCGCGCCTACTGGATCGAGCCGGCGTGGAAGATGATTCTGTCCAACAAAGCCATCCTGGCGGTGCTGTGGGAGCGCAATCCCGGCCATCCCTACCTGCTGCCGGCCTACTTCGAACCGAATGGGATGACCGACTTTGTAAAGAAACCGATCCTGGGCCGCGAGGGCGCCAACGTGCACATTGTGCGCGGCGGTGAGCTGGAGCAGTTTGTAAACGGACAGTACGGCAAGGAAGGATACGTGTTCCAGCAATTGTTCGAGCTTCCCGAATTCAATGGCAGATACCCGGTCATCGGTTCCTGGGTGATCGGGCAGGAGCCGGCGGGCATGGGGATCCGCGAGGCCGACGGACTGGTAACGGACAACAAGAGCCGCTTTGTGCCACACCTGATAGATGGCTGATGTCCGATGTCTGGTGTCCGATATTTATGAGCGACGGGCCTGCCGGCGGAGCCAAATCAGACATCAGACATCCCACATCAGACATATCTTTGCGGCCTATGTTCCGATCTCACACATGTGGCGAATTACGCCTCCCGCATGCCGGCACGCAGGTGACCCTGGCCGGCTGGGTGCAAAGCATCCGCAAATTCGGCTCCATCACCTTCGTGGACCTGCGCGACCGCTATGGCATTACGCAGCTTTATTTCAACGAGGAGCTGAACCCGCAGCTCGACGCCGACCCGCTGGGGCGCGAATTTGTGCTCCAGGCCACCGGCACCGTCACGGAACGCACAAATAAGAATCTCAATATTCCCACCGGTGAGATCGAGCTTACAATCGCATCGTTCAAGATCCTCAACAAGAGCGCTGTGCCGCCCTTCACCATCCAGGATGATACTGATGGCGGCGACGACCTGCGGATGAAGTACCGCTACCTCGACCTGCGCCGCAACGCGGTGAAGCGGAATCTCGAGCTGCGCTATGCCGTTAACCGCGCCACCCGCGACTACCTGCACCGCCAGGGATTCATGGATATCGAAACGCCCTTTCTCATCAAAAGCACGCCGGAAGGCGCCCGCGACTTCGTGGTGCCTTCCCGGATGAACCCCGGCCAGTTTTACGCCCTGCCGCAATCGCCGCAGACCTTCAAGCAGCTGCTGATGGTGAGCGGCTATGACCGCTACTACCAGATTGTGAAGTGCTTCCGCGATGAAGACCTGCGCGCCGACCGCCAGCCCGAGTTCACCCAGATCGATTGCGAGATGGCGTTCGTGGAGCAGGAAGACATTCTCGATATGTTCGAAGGCCTGGTGAAATACATTTTCCAGGAAGTAAAAGGCATCGCCTATGAAGGCGCCGTGGAGCGCACCACCTGGGAAGAAGCCATGTGGCACTACGGCAACGACAAGCCCGATATCCGCTTCGGCATGAAGCTCGCCAACCTCAAGTCGGCCTTCCGCCGTGGCGGGCAGATCGAAGCAACCGGCACGCTCATCAACGGCGCCGATTTTAAAGTGTTCGATGAGGCCGAGACCGTGCTGGCCATCGCCGTGCCGGGCTGCAGCGAGTACACCCGCAAGCAAACCGACGAGCTCACCGAATGGGTGAAGCGTCCGCAGATCGGGATGAAAGGCCTTGTGTTTATCAAGTGCAATGCAGACGGTACATACAAAAGCTCCGTCGACAAATTTTACAGCGAGGAAAGGCTCAAAGCCATCGCCGATGCCGCCGGCGCGAAGGCAGGCGATCTTGTATTAATACTGGCCGGCGCCGAGGAACGCACCCGCAAGGCGATCTCCGAGCTGCGCCTGGAGCTGGGCGAGCGCCTGGGCCTGCGCAGGAAAGACGAGTTCAAGCTGCTGTGGGTGCTCGACTTCCCGCTGTTCGAATATGCCGAGGAAGACAACCGCTGGGTAGCGCGCCACCACCCGTTCACCGCGCCGAAGCCCTCGCAGATTGACACGATGATCAACAACTCACCGGTTATTGACAACCCGGAGAAATACCTGGAACATCCTTACTCCGGCATCAAGGCCAACGCCTACGATATGGTACTCAACGGCAACGAGATCGGCGGCGGATCGATCCGCATCTTCCAGCGCCCGCTGCAGGAAAAAATGTTTGCGGCACTCGGCATGAGCGAGGAAGAAGCCCGGCACAAGTTCGGCTTCCTGCTCGGCGCCTTTGAGTACGGCGCTCCGCCGCACGGCGGCATCGCCTTCGGCTTCGACCGCCTCTGCTCGATCCTCGGCGGTTCGGAAAGCATCCGCGACTTTATCGCGTTCCCTAAGAACAACAGCGGCCGCGACGTCATGCTCGACGCACCTTCAGCGATTGACGAAAAACAATTCGACGAGCTCCAGATCAAACTGAACCTGTCGGAATAAATCAAGGCGAATTAACTTTAAGCCTGTTCCCGGAAAGGAACCGGCTTTTTTTATGCTTCTGACAGAAGAAGTTTACCGGCCACGCAAGTCCGTGGCCTCACTCCCGCTGATCGCGCCGGCGACCCTGGCGTTTTTTGTATTCAGCGAAAGGGCCTACCTGGAACGTATCTTTTGGATCGTGACGGCCATCAGCGTGGCGGTAGCCCTCGTTATTTTCATACTGCTGCGCGCGATCGAGATCCGGCTGTCGCCCGAGGGCATCACCTTCAGGGCCATTAACGGCGTGCGTGTTATCCGGTGGACTGAGCTCGAAGCGGTGGAGGTGCGCTGGGTGCACACCGGCAAATCGTCCCGGCGCGAGCTGGTGTTCCGGCCCCGCTCGGACCGGGAGGCAAGACTCAACACGGGCCTTTACTCACGGCGCAGCCTGCAGGCCATCGCCTCGGCGGCAATTATGATGGCGCCGCAGGCCGCGATCGACAACCGGGTGCGCCGCTTCGCGAAGGGAAACTTCAGCTGGTTTTCCCGCTGAAACAATACCGGCCGCGACTATCGGATTAACGAAGTTTTCGGGCATCGGGGCATGGAAATTGAGCCATTTCAGGTACCGTCGAAAGCACTTTTCACCTTCCTTATTTCCATCCGATGAAAGCACTATTTACCCTCCTTATATCCATGATCCTTTTACAATCCTGCCAGGACGGGCAGAGCACCCGTCCATCCCTTAATACCGAGGCAGCCTACACCCTGCGCGATGTTGCCTACGGCAACGACACGGCTCAGCGTATGGACGTGTACCTGCCCGCCCGCCGCAGCAGCGATGCCACCCCCGTGATGGTGCTGGTGCATGGCGGCGGCTGGACCGGCGGCAACAAGAACGACTTCAACAGCTATATCGAATCCTTCCGGAAGCGGATGCCGCAGTATGCCTTCGTCAACATCAACTACCGCCTGGTGAACGGGCCGGTATTGCTCGACGCGCAGCGGGCCGACGTACGGGCCGCCCTGGACGCGGTGCGTGGCAAGACAGCCGAGTGGAACCTGAATCCCCAAAAGATGGTGTTGCTCGGCGCCTCCGCCGGCGCCCACCTGGTGCTGCTGGAAGCCTATAGCCGCCCCGGCGTGCGGGCCGTGGTCGACTTCTTCGGCCCCACCGACCTGGTGGCCATGCACGAGCGCCCCTGGCACCCGCTGGTACCCCTGGCAGTGCAGATGATCATCGGCGGCACCTTGTCGCAGCATCGAGCTGCCTACGAAGCGGCAAGCCCCGTGCGGCTGGTGACGCCCAAGGCTCCGCCGACCCTCATCCTCCACGGCAGCAAAGACCCGGTGGTAGCGCTGTCGCAATCCAAAGCCCTGGACGGACGTCTCGAGGAAGCCTGCGTACCTCATGAACTTGTAGTTTATCCGGGCGCCGGGCACGGCTGGCAGGGCCGCACCCTGACGAAGTCGTTTGACGCGCTGGAGGCCTTCCTGGAGAAGAACGTCAGGTAGGCGCGCGGAAAACCCAAATGCCACGAAAAAAAATTCATGAGGCCGCGCTTGCGCGGCCTCCCTTATTTCCGCGCTTTCTGCGGTTTCAGCGCGCCCTGAACCACATCGGTTTATTTTCCTAATTTCACCTACCTAACTAACATTATGCTTAAGTCATTGACGGTCGCCCTGACCGCCCTCCTTCTTTTTGCGGCCTGTACGCGCCGCGACACTACCGATCCCTGGAATACGCCGGCCCTGGCTGCCGACAGCCTGTTCAACCTGGCTTATGATTCCGATACGGCACAAAAACTCGATCTCTACCTGCCGCAGGGCCGCTCCGCTGACAGCACGCCCCTGCTCATCGTGATCCACGGTGGTGCCTGGATGTCGGGCGACAAGCGCGACATGACGCCTTGGGTGCAGGTAATGCGGCAGCGCCTCCCCGGCTGGGCCATCGCCAACACCAATTACCGCCTGGCCTCCGCTACGCCGCCGTACAACTTCTTCCCGGCCCAGGAAACCGACCTGCAGCTGGCCGTGAAATACCTCTACGACCGCCGCATGCAGCATCATTATTCCGACCGCATCGTACTCCTCGGCTACAGCTCCGGCGGCCAGCTGGCATTGCTGCACAGCTATAAGCGCTTCGACCCGGTAGGCATCAAGGCTGCCGTTGCGCTCTCCGGCCCGAGCGATATGGCCGACCTGTACCAGTACCAACCCATCAACGTCCAGTACGGAATGCAACTCCTCATGGGCGGCACACCCACGAGCAACCCCACGCTCTATGCCCAATCCAGCGCCAAGACCTACGTGGCGTCGCACGTTCCGCAGACCTTCCTGGTGCAGGGCGGGCTGGATTCGGTAGTGCCTTACACTCAGACAGCAGCGCTCCAGGCACAGCTGCAAAGCGCCGGCGTCCGGAACAGCTATATCTTCTACCCCAACGAAAAGCACGTGTATAACGATTCGACGCTTTATAAAGTGATTGATACCGCCAGCCACTGGCTGCAGCGCTACGTTCACTAAGGTTTATGGAATCCAGCGGGTGCCGGCATCAGGGTTAAAAACGACCCGATGCCGGCACTTTTCGTTTCGTTTGTTCCTGGGACGCTGCTCTTCCTGCTCACCGGGCTGACAACAGCCGGCGGGCAGCAGCCGCGATTCAGTCCGCAACAAAAGACCGTATACGCTACTATTGCCCCGTCAGAAAACACGGTTGCCACACGCTTTCCACCCCCGGAAGGCTTCCGCCGGCTCCCCGTAGCCCCGGGAAGTTTTGCCGGATACCTGCGCGGCCTTCCCCTGAAGCCCTACGGCGCTGCCGTGCACTACTTCGACGGGCGCACAAAACCCCGGACAGTGCATGTGGCGGTGATTGACCTCGACGTGGGCACCCGCGACCTGCAGCAGTGTGCCGACGCCGTGATGCGCCTCCGTGCCGAATGGCTCTATGCACAGGGCCGGAAATCGGAGATTGCCTTCCGGCTGACCGATGGGCGCCTTGTTGCCTACAGCAACTGGATGCAAGGCAAACGCCTCCGGGTGCGCGGCAACAGCAGCAGCTGGTTCGCAGGCGCGCCCGCCGGCGACACCTACGCTTCCTTCCGTCAATACCTCGACTTTGTGTTTACCTATGCCGGCACCCTGTCGCTCGAAAAAAGCCTGCGGCCAAAGCCGGCCGCCGATATCTCGATCGGTGATGTGTTTATCCGAGGGGGCTCACCCGGCCATGCGGTCATCGTGCTCGACGTAGTGGTGAACAGCCGCGGCGAGCGGCGCTTCCTGCTGGCGCAGAGCTATATGCCGGCGCAGGAGATCCACATCCTGAAGAATGAAGCGGCACCCGAATGGAGTCCCTGGTACAGCAACCGCATCGGGAAAATCCTGGAAACACCGGAGTGGGATTTCGCGGCGGAGGAGCTGCGCACCTGGTAGGAAAAATTTCCTGCTGTTCGATGTCTGATGTCTGATATGTAAGACATCAGCAGCTCCGCCATTCGACAAACAAATCGGACATCCGACATCAGACATCTGACATTTTCCTAATTTGGCGCATGACCACGGCACCCTTAGCAGAACGCATGCGGCCTGCGTCGCTCGAAGAGCTGGCGGGCCAGCAGCACCTCACCGGTGATGGCTCCATCCTGCGAACGGCCCTCCGCCAGGGAAAGATCCCGTCGATGATCCTTTGGGGGCCGCCCGGCACCGGAAAGACCACGATCGCACATATCATCGCCAACACGCTAAGCGTTCCCTTCTTTACCCTCAGCGCCATCAGCGCCGGGGTAAAAGAGGTGCGCGAAGTAATTGCGCAGGCACAAAAGCTCACCGGCGCCGTGCTTTTCATAGATGAGATCCACCGCTTCAACAAGAGCCAGCAGGACGCCTTGCTGGGCGCCGTGGAAAAGGGCACGGTGACGCTTATCGGCGCCACAACCGAAAACCCCTCCTTTGAAGTGAACAGCGCCTTGCTTAGCCGCTGCCAGGTGTATGTGCTGAAGCCGCTTTCAGCCGAAGAACTGGAGACGCTGCTCCGCTCGGCCATGGAGCGCGACGAGTGGTTGAAAGAAAAAACGATCGAGCTGCGGGAAACCGAGGCCCTGCTGACCATTTCGGGCGGAGACGCGCGCAAGCTGCTCAACCTATTCGAGCTGGTGGTGGATGCGCTTTCGGGTGAAACGCCGATCGTGATTACCGACGCCGCGGTGATGGAGGTGGCCCAGCAGCGTATTGCGCTTTACGACAAGAGCGGTGAGCAGCACTATGATATCATTTCGGCATTCATCAAAAGCATGCGCGGCTCTGACCCTAACGGCGCCATCTACTGGCTGGCGCGGATGGTGGAAGGCGGCGAGGACGTGAAGTTCATCGCCCGCCGCATGGTGATCTTCGCCTCCGAAGACATCGGCAACGCCAACCCAACCGCCCTCGTGCTGGCCAATGCCTGCTTCGATGCCGTAAACAAAATCGGCTACCCCGAGTCGCGCATCATCCTGGCGCAGTGCTGCACCTACCTTGCCTCCTCGCACAAGAGCAACGCCTCTTATATGGCTATCGAAGACGCCATCTGGACCGTGCAGGACAAGGGCGACCTGCCCGTGCCGCTCCACGTGCGCAATGCGCCCACCGGGCTTATGAAGCGCATGGGCTATGGCAAGAATTACAAGTATGCCCACGACTTTGAAGGCAATTTTGCCGAGCAGGAATTTCTTCCCGATGAAATAAAGGGAACGGCCTTTTACACGCCGGGCAAGACGCCGCGGGAGGAGGAGCTCAGGAAGTTTTTAAAGAGCCGGTGGGGGGATAAATACGGGTATTAATATGGCGCGAGCCGCTAATTGCCCGCTGCATTATACAGTGCGATATATCTGCGGATTGTCTTTTCGTTGTTGCTTTCTTCCGCAAGGAATTTGTCGGCGAGCTCTCTTCTATCACTCATCATCGCCGCAAGGTCCTTCCGCTGTTGCTTGCGCGGTACAAAGAGGCCGGTTTGGCCTACAAGCGTAACCACGCCCGGTTCTTTTTCCGCATACCACCAGTACCGGGTGCCGCCCCCGGTCATCATCATCGGACCGTTTCCTCCAGCGGGCATCATCGTGCCCGGCGTGCGACTGGAGCGCTCATAGAGATTGATGCGCCCGTCTTCAATGCGGCGAAGGAACATAACCGACCCGTCCTCCGGGGATTTCACTGCATAAAGTACGGTGAACTCTTCCGACCAATCGCTTTTGTACCAGATCTTTCGAACATCTTCCGGTGGTAAATCACGCTTCTCCTTCTCCTGCTTCACCCGCACGAAATCGCCCCGGATCAATATGCGGCCGAATACGGTATCGCCCTTGTTTGTGATCAGGTACTCGTATTGCTGCGTAAACGCAGGCACCGGTAAAAAAAGCAATAGCGCCAAGAGCAGTCTCATGAAAAATTATTATTCAGTTATGAGCGACCTGCAGCCGTTCGATGAAAGCCCGATCAATATTCTGTATTCATGCGGCTGTAGATAATGATCGCCGTGATGACCAGCACGATCGGCAGCAAAAACCAGTAGCTGATGCCGCCTTTTCGCGCCAGTCGTTCGGAGGCCGATACCGCATCAAGTTCCTGCACCGACGCAACCACGCGCTTTGCCTTTCGCAGGTAAAACATATTGGCAAGAAACCCGGTAGCGGTCCAGACAGCGAGGTTGAACAGCCAGGAGACTGCGCGCCCGCCCCCTTCCGGGAAAAGCGCATCCAGAATCAGTTCCTCAAGGATGCTTTCCACCACAAGCAGTCCGATCAACACGATCGCCTCCAGGTAAAGCTTCCGGTAGAGGAACCAGAAGAATCCGAATAAGAAGGCATAGCCGTTGAAGATGTATCGCTCACCGCGCTGATAGCGCTCCAGGCGATTGAGGTAGTAGCGGCTGTCTTTACCGAAAAAGTTTTCGTAAGCGGCGTATTCAGAAATAGTAGGGGTGATGACTGCAGCAGGCATAGAACACCAAGATAAGCATTCAGCTTGTTTTGGAGCATGGCCTGTAGGTATTACTACGGAAAACGTGCAGCCGGTAGTTACTTTCCTATCTTAGGAGCTGCACAACTACCGCACATGAGACTGAACATCCTATCCCTTTCCGTTGCCCTTGCACTGGGCCTGTCAGCCCGCAGCCAGACCATCATCCGCCGCGATCCCGTGATCGAAGGGATGGTGAAACAGGTTTCGGCCGACTCGCTCCGCGCCTATGTCAATACGCTTGTATCGTTTGGCACCCGCCATACCATGAGCAGCACCAGCGACAAAAAGCGCGGCATCGGTGCCGCCCGCGGGTGGGTGGTACAGAAGTTCAATGAGTTTGCCCGCAACAGCAGCGGCCGCATGAGCGCCTTCGTGGACACCACCACCCTGCAGCCCGACGGGCGCCGCGTGGATGTAGCCACCTCGCTGGGCAATGCGATGGCCGTGCTGAAAGGCACCGATCCGAATGACGATCGCGTCTACATTATCTCGGGACACCTCGACAGCCGCGTGTCTGACGTAATGAACCGGACGGCCGACGCGCCGGGCGCCAACGACGACGGCTCGGGCACCGCCGCGGTGATCGAGTGCGCGCGGGTGATGAGCCGCACGCCCTTTCCGGCCACCATCATCTTTGTTGCCGTTGCCGGTGAAGAGCAAAGCCTGCTCGGCTCCACCTTCCTGGCCAACAAGGCGCGCACGGAAGGCTGGAACATCGATGCCATGCTTAACAATGATATTATGAGCTCCAACAACAGCAGCGAGACCAATATCATCGACAATACCCGCCTCCGCGTTTTCAGCGAAAGCTTTTCTACCACCGACACGGGCCGCATCCTGCAAAACATCCGCAACCTCGGGCTCGAAAACGACGGCCGCAGCCGGCAGCTGGCGCGCTATGTAAAAGAAACCGGCGAGCGTTACGTAGACAACCTCGAGGTGGTGCTCGTATACCGCAACGACCGCTTTCTGCGCGGCGGCGATCACACCCCGTTTGTGAACAAAGGCTATGCAGCGGTGCGTCTTACGGAAATGAACGAGAACTTTCTCCACCAGCACCAGGACCTCCGCACGGTGAAGGACACCGTTTACGGCGACCTGGCGGCTTTTATGGATTTCGAATACCTGCGGAAGAACACGGCGGTAAACCTCGCCACGCTGGCCAACCTGGCGCTGGCGCCTGCCATGCCGCAGGAGGTGCGCGTGGATGTACGCAACCTCACCAACTCCACCCTCCTCAGCTGGAAGGCACCCAAAAACGGGCGGGCAGCGGGCTACTACGTGCTGGTGCGCGAAACCACTTCGCCCGTATGGCAGCGCAAGGTCTATACAACCGACACGACCATGCGCCTCCCGATCTCGAAAGACCATTATTTCTTCGCCGTGCAGGCAGTAGATGCCGGCGGCCACGAGAGCGGTGCGGTGGTTCCGGGTGTAGGACGGTGAGAGAATTTTTCGATGTCCGATATCTGATGTCTGATATGACGCGGATTAAAAGAGCGGATGCCTGTGGCATCCGCTCTTTTAATATCAGGTTCAATTTGAAGACTGTTCTAATTAATAGTAACTATTCCGGAGAGGCACCCTCTCCGACACGGAGAGGGGCCGGGGGTGAGGTTGGGTTGAAAAAAAGCCCCCGCTAAAAAGCGGGGGCGATTACTTTAGGACCAAACTTAGGCAAGCTATGAGAATCATTGCCGGTCCGTATAACTACGGTTACGGCGGGAAGTTAAGTTCGGATGGATAGGGTGGACACCGGTAAGGAAAGCAGAGAGCCGTTAAAAAGGTCCGTCGGAAACGAGAAATCAGGGTATAGGGAACGGATTATGGCTTTTGCCAGAGGTATTGGATCTTTAAAACTTCTCTGCTGCTTACCGGGTATAACTTAGAAATAAGACGGGCAACGGGTGGCCTTCATGGCGCGACGGTCGCTGTCGAGCACGTCGCCGAGGCGCCAGCCCATACGGATGATCGTGGAGAAGAAGGCATCGGTCTGCTTCGGGTTGCCACGCTGCTCACCTACGCCCGAGGAACGGCGCGACAGGGCGCTGCCCGGTGTGTAGTTCTCGCGGTTGTTCAGCTGGTTGGCCATGGCCGCCTGCTGGGGCGTGAGGTAACGCTCGAAGAGATTGGGGTCGATGTAGTCGGTGCTCACATCGTCGATGTAATCGGTGAAGGTCTTGCGGTGCATGAGCTCCAGGCCCATGAACAGGTTGTCGGTGAAGTAGAACTTGAAGCCGACGCCGAAGGGGATTTCCATCTGTGTAAGGCTGTACTCCTTACGGTCGGGATATTCGGCCATGCCCTGGCCTTCGGTGCGCAGCGGCTTCAGGTCAACCCACACGGGCTTGCCGTCGGGGCCGTAGTACTGCGCCTGCGGGTTGAAGTGGAAAACACCAACGCCGGCAATCGCATAGGGACGCAGCTTGCGGGCGAGGCCGTCGTAGCGCTCAAAGAACACCGTCGGCGACACCTCGAAGGCGAGGTAGCCTTCCTGGAGGTTGCTGCGGAAGTGCAGGTTGCGCAGTTTGCGCGCTTCCTCGTAACCGCCTTTGCCGTCGATATAAGCATCGTCGCCTTCCAGGCGCCCGAAGTTACCGGCAAGGCGAACGCCCAGCCATTCCCGCACATAATACTGCGCGAAGACGCCTTTGGCCATCCGAACGAGGGGGAAATTCACATCTTTTACGAAACGGGTACCGACACCGCGGTTACCACCAAGATCGCCCAGGAAGAAAAGCGGGCCGATTCCGGCGCCCACCTCGAGCCGGCCGTTAGCCAGCGTGAGGGATTGCGCCTCGGTTTTAGAAATAGAAAAAAGTACGGACAGGAGGAGCACTAGAAGGCCCTTGTGGGGTACAGTTCTTCTCATAAGGTCGGCGTTTAGGATTTGGATTATTGGTTAATTCAAAATTACTATCTACGGATTTATTGTGTGCAGGGTTGCAAAAAATTTAAAAAAATTAAGCACAAGTACTAATAAACCCATAGTAGAAATACGAATAAAACATCGGAATTACCCGCGCCGGACCATATAAACGTGCGGAATCCCGTCTTCGAGGTAGGGTTCTCCCTCCGTCTGAAAGCCCAGGGAACCGTAAAAATCCTCGAGGTAGCGCTGGGCGCCAATCCGGATCGGCCCGGCGCCGAAAAGCTCCTGGCAGCGCCGGATGCTTTCGGTCATCAGCAACCGGCCGATGCCGCCGCGGCGTACCGAGGGGTCCGACACCACCCGGCCGATGCTCGGCTCGGGGTAGGCGAGCCCGGGCGGCACAAGGCGGGTATAGGCCGCCAGCAGCCCGTTTTGCCAGCCCATCAGGTGCCAGGAGCCCTGGTCCTTGTCGTCGGCGTCCTGGAACACGCAGTCCTGCTCCACCACAAAGACGGCGTTGCGCAGGCGGAGGATGGCGTAGAGCTCGTGCGGCGTCAGTTCGGCAAAGGGCTTCAGCAACCAGGAAATGTTCATGCGGCAAAGATAAATAACAGGGTGGGGTGGCCGCAGGCGGCCTTTTTACACGACAACACGACGGCGCAACGGCACGACGGAATACCTTTTTTTGGAAGCTATACAGGTATGGGTCGCACCATTTGGTCGCCCTGCGATTGTGCGAAAAAGCCTCCCGGGGAGGAGGCTTTTTCGATAATATTTACTTCAGTTCATCGGCGAGGTACTTGCCGGTGTGGCTTTCTTTTACCTTGAGGAGGCCCTCCGGGGAGCCCTCGTAAAGGATCTTTCCGCCGCCGGAGCCGCCCTCGGGACCGAGGTCGATGATATGGTCGGCCACCTTGATCACATCGAGGTTGTGCTCGATGATCAGCACCGAGTTGCCGCGATCCACCAGCTTGTTCACCACCTCCAGCAGGTGGTGGATGTCCTCGAAGTGGAGGCCCGTGGTGGGCTCGTCGAGAATGTAAAAGGTCTTGCCGGTATCCTTTTTCGCCAGCTCGGTGGCCAGCTTCACCCGCTGCGCCTCGCCCCCGCTGAGGGTAACGGCGCTCTGTCCCAAGGTGATATAGCCAAGACCCACGTCCTGAAGCACCTTGATCTTCCGGTATAGGTACGGCACGGCGCTGAAGAACTCCACCGCTTCCTCCACCGTCAGGTTGAGCACGTCGGAGATCGACTTGCCCTTGTAGCGGATCTCAAGGGTTTCGCGGTTGTAGCGCTTGCCGTTGCATTTTTCGCAATGCACGTATACATCGGGCAGGAAGTTCATCTCGATCACACGCATGCCGCCGCCCTCGCACACCTCGCAGCGTCCGCTCTTTACGTTAAACGAAAAGCGGCCCGCGTTGTACCCGCGGATCTTAGCCTCAGGAAGGGAGGCAAAGAGCTGGCGGATCTCGGTAAAAAACCCGCAGTACGTGGCCGGGTTGGAGCGCGGCGTGCGCCCGATGGGGCTCTGGTCGATCTCGATCACCTTGTCGATGTGCTCGAGGCCGGCGATCGACTTGTGCGGCATCGGCGTCATCCGCGAGCCGTAGCAATGCTTCGAAAGGATCGGGTATAAGGTATCGGTGATCAGTGTGGACTTGCCCGAGCCAGACACGCCGGTTACGACGATCAGCTTTCCGAGCGGGAACTTCACGCTGACGTTATTCAGGTTGTGGCCGCTGACGCCTTTCAGCACCAGTTCCTTGCCGTTGCCCTTGCGCCGCTCCTTCGGCACCGCGATGCTGCGCTTGCCGTTGAGGAACTGCGCCGTGAGCGAATCGGTCTTCAGCACGTCGGCGGGCGCTCCCTGCGACATGATCCGGCCGCCGTGGTAGCCGGCCTTCGGGCCCACGTCGATGAGGTGGTCGGCGGCAAGCATGATGTCTTTATCGTGCTCCACCACCAGCACCGAGTTACCAATATCGCGCAGGTTCTGCAGCGCGGAAATAAGACGGTGGTTGTCGCGCTGGTGCAGCCCGATGGAGGGCTCGTCGAGAATATAGGTGATCCCCTGCAGCTGCGAGCCGATCTGGGTAGCCAGGCGGATGCGCTGCGTTTCGCCACCGGAGAGCGTGCGGGTACCGCGGTTGAGCGACAGGTAGGTAAGGCCGACATTCAGCATAAACTGGAGGCGCTCACGGATCTCTTTCACGAGCTCCGAAGCGATCACCCGCTGCTGGGGGTTGAGGCGCTCCTCGATGCCGGTGAACCACTCCATCAGCTGTACGAGGTCGATCTCGCTGAGCTCCGAGATATTCTTTTCATCCACCTTGAACCAGAGGCTCTCCTTGCGCAGGCGGGTGCCGCCGCAGGCCGGACAGGTGGTGAGGGCCATAAAGCCTTCGGCCCAGCGCTGGATGGCTTCGGAGGTGCTGGTGGCAAACCAGCGTTTTACCTGGTTGACCACGCCTTCGTAATCCCCTTCGTAGGTGTCGCTGATGGCTTCGTCGTTGAATTCGAGCTCCTCGGCCGCATCCGCCTCGGGCTTGCCATAAAGCAGCAGGTTGATCGCCTTCTCCGGCAGGTCTTTCACCGGCTTGTCGAGGGAGATCTTGTGCTTGCGTGCCAGGGTCTGCACCTGCCGGAAGGCATAGGCTTCGCGTTCACCACCGAGCGGCGCGATGCCGCCTTCGTTGATGGACAGTTCGGGGTTCGGAATAACAGCTTCCAGGTCGACGGTATACACCTGGCCGAGGCCTTTGCACACGGGGCAGGCGCCATAAGGCGAGTTGAAGGAAAAGGAATTGGGCGACGGCTCCTCGTAAGAAAGACCGGTATCCACGCACATCAGCTGGCGGCTGTAGGTAGCGAGGCCTTCCCGTTCGGCCTTCTTGCCGTTGTCCCGCTCCCAGGCCACGAACATCAGGTCCTTACCCAGCTTCAGCGCCTGCTGCACACTCTGCGAGATGCGGGTGCGCAGGTCGTCGGTCACCTTCAGACGGTCCACCACCAGCTCGATGTCGTGGATCTTATAGCGATCGAGCTGCATTTTGGGCACGATATCCTGCACCTCGCCGTCCACACGCACCTTGAGAAAGCCTTTCTTGCGCATCTCCTCGAAGAGCTCGCGGTAGTGGCCCTTGCGGCCGCGCACCAGCGGAGCGAGCAGGGAAACCTTGGCGTCCTTATACTTCTGAAATATATTGTTGACGATCTCGTCCTCGCTCCACTTCACCATCTTTTTGCCGGTGTTGTAGGAATAGGCTTCGGAGGCGCGCGCATAGAGCAGGCGCAGGAAGTCATAGATCTCCGTTACGGTGCCTACCGTGGAGCGCGGGTTTTTGTTGGTGGTCTTTTGTTCAATCGAAATTACCGGCGACAGGCCGGTGATCTTGTCCACGTCGGGGCGTTCCATCTCGCCGATGAACTGGCGGGCATAGGCACCGAAGGTTTCCATGTAGCGACGCTGTCCTTCCGAATAGATGGTATCGAAGGCGAGGGAGGATTTGCCGCTTCCCGAGATGCCGGTGATGACCACCAGCTGGTTCTTGGGAATGGCGATATCAATGTTTTTGAGGTTGTGCTCCTTGGCGCCGAACACCTCGATAAACTCCTTCGGAGCGTCGAGGGTTTCCGTTCCTTTTGCGACCCCGGGCTTTTGAGCGGCTTTTTTCACCGGCATTATTTACCAAAAATTTTAGTAAGCGAAGATACGGGAGAACATCTAGGAATCTGGAATATCGAAATCTGGAATCTAGGGTTGATGTCAGCTTTAACATCGGTTTTCCAGATTCCAGATTTTTCGATTCCAGATCGAAGTATTGTTTTGGCATGGTTTTCCGTAATAGCGCCCTCAAACACCCTTTTCATACATTCTTAACAGCTAACTCATGAAAAACACCATTTTAACCGCAGCCGTACTGGCTCTTGGAGTAGCCGCCAACGCACAGACTCCGACAACGACACAGACCGTTCCCGCAACGAATCCCGTGCTGGACTCCAGCGTCGTGACGGCTGCCCCGGCCAAGCCGAAGTATAAAACGCAGAACAGCACGGCTGACTCGATTTCGGCCAAGTACAAGCTGCTGCCGATGCCCGGCGAGCTGACCCTTGAAAAGAAATTCCCGGCAGTGGGCTCCTACCAGCTTTCCGGCGCCGCCGAAGGCAGCACTCCGGTAACGATCGCCCTCGACAGCAACAGCAAGGGCACCATCTGGGTAAGCGGACTGCCGCAGGGCACCTTCAAGGCTTACCTCGCCAAGAGCCCCGCTACTTACCGTATTGTTTCGCAGAAGTCGCAGAGCGGCACCCAGGTTCCGGAGGGCACGCTTTATTTCAGCCCCGAGTCCAACACCCTGCAGATCGCACTGGGCGCCCTGTATAACAGCGAAGACCCCATCGCCATCTTCCCCGCAGCGGCAACGGTTGACGCAGCAGTTGCCGCCACCGAGCCCGTAACGGCTGAAGTAAAAGTGAAGAAAGTAGGCACCAAAGGCAAGACCAAGGCGAAGAACAAAGTGACCTTCTACACCGCCTCCAAGGCCAACACGATGAACAACACCAGCAGCAATGCCGCCTTCGACCAGCAGCTGCAGCAGGCCAACAAGCAGTAATAGCTAAGTTTCAGTAGCATACACGAGGACAAAGGGAGCTTTCGCTCCCTTTTCTCATGCCGCAAATGTTCAATATGCAATGCTCAATATGCAATTTTCAAGTCGCCGGCCAACAACCTTGGCACTTGAGCATTGAACATTGCCTATTGATTATTTTCCAGCCAGCTACGGTCGTTATTTCTTGAACGCTATTTGATAATCTCTAGCTTTGCGCCGTGCCTGAGCAACCTACTATTTATCATCAATACCGCCTGTCCGCCCTTACGTGCATCCTGCTGATCCTCATCGCAGGAAGCCTGCTCGGAATGTATGGGAAAGACGGCTCTTTCGTGCTGATCAACGGTTGGAATACGCCCCTGCTGGACCTGCTCATGCCCTATGTAACCTACCTGGGCGACGGGCTGATCTATATCCCGATCCTGCTCCTGACGTTTTTTTTCAAGCGCGATTACCTCTACGCCATTGTTGCGGGCATCATCATCTGTTTCCTGTTTACATACGGGCTTAAATCATACGTATTCCCCGCGGAGCTGCGGCCCTTCAGCCTCGCGCAGCGGGGGATCGCGTTTCACCGGGTGCCGGGGGTGGAGCTGCACGAGAACTACAGCTTCCCGTCGGGACATACCGCTACCGCTTTTACGATGGCGCTGCTGCTGGGTGCGCTGGTGCGCTCGCGGGCGCTGGCTTTGCTGCTGCCCCTGGTGGCGCTGGCCGTCGGCTTTTCGCGGATCTACCTGGCACAGCACTTCCTTACAGATGTCACCGGCGGTATGGTCATCGGCCTGGCCACCTCCTTCCTGTCGTTGCGCTACTACCGATGGGTACGTGCCCGGAAAACCGGGCGCGAACGCTCTCCCGACTCACCAGTAGTGGCGGAAAGTGATTAACTTTATTGTCACACCCGCAACCATGATTCAGCACCACCCAGGAGAAGTCTTCATCCACCAGCTTTTCGACGCACAGCCCGATGCCGTGATCTGGTTCGTTCCCGTATTTGCACGGGAAGACGATCCGGCCGGCGAGCCTGTTGACTTCGAAGCCCATTATTGCAATAAAAAGGCAGCCGAAATTCTGAAGAGCACTCCCGAGGGAGTTGTAGGCGTCCGCCTGCTCGACAGCGCGCTAATAGACAACGAGTCGCGCCGCCATATCCTGAGCCAGTGCCACCAGGTGTGGGAAACCGGGCTGTCAACGGAGTTTACTTATTACAGCCCGTCGCTCGACCGGTATTTCAACGTGCAACGCAGCAAAGTATACGACGGCATCCTGAGCATCACCCGCGACCGGACCAAGGAAATGCGCCTCGAGATGGAGCGGCGCCGGCAGGAAGAACGTTACCGCCAGGTGCTCGACACCGCGGCCGACGGCATCCTGGTTTTCGAGTCGGTGCGCAATGCCAAAAACGAGATCGTCGACTTCCACGTGGTGCACGCTAACCGGCGCGCTTACGAGATCGGGGCCCTGCCGCAGGATACGGTCGGAAGCACGCTGCTGCAACTGCTTCCGCACCTGGAGCGCTCAGAGCAGCTGGAATGGCACCGGCGCGTTGCGGAGACCGGCGAGCCGATGCGTTTTGAAACCACCTTCCGCACCCCCGACGGCTCGGAGTTTGGCTGGTTCCTCGTATCCCTCAACCGCCTCGGCGACGGCGTGGTTTCCAATTTCGTAGACGTGACGCAGCTGAAGAAGCTGCAACGGGAGCTGGAGCACAAAGTGGAAGAGCTGCGGCGCTCCAATCAAAGCCTGGAGGAGTTTGCCTATGCCGCATCGCACGACCTGCAGGAGCCGCTGCGCAAGATCCATTTCTTCGCCGACCGCCTCAAGGGCTCGATCGATCCGCAGTCGGAGCAGGCCGGAATGTTTGCCCGCATGGAACTGGCTACCACGCGTATGCGCGACCTGATTGACGACCTCCTCTCCTACTCGCGGCTAAGCCAGGCACCGCCCGCAACCGAGCCCCTGAGCCTCGGCACGATCGTGCAGCAGGCACTCCAGGACCTGGAGGCCGCCATCATCGAAAGCGATGCGCTGGTGCGGGTAGACGCGTTGCCGGAAATACAGGGCGACGAGCGCCAGCTGCGGCAGCTGTTTCAGAACCTGCTGGGCAACGCACTCAAGTACCGCATGCCGGGACGACGGCCCGAGATCAGCGTGCGCTGCCGTACTACTACGGATAACGAGAACCTGCTGATCGAAGTGGAGGACAACGGCATCGGCTTCGAGCCCGAATATGCGGAACGCATCTTCCAGGTGTTCCAGCGCCTTCATGGCAAAATGGAATATGAAGGCAGCGGCGTAGGACTGGCAATCGCCCGCAAAGTGGTTACCAATCACCAGGGAGTCATTGTTGCCGAAGGGCGGCCCGGCGAAGGCGCTACCTTCCGTATTTACCTGCCGCTGGCGATCCGCTGCGCCTCCTGAGTTATTTCCCCGCGAGCGCATTGGCCAGGTAGGGCGCCGTGCGGCTTTGCCGGTGGCGCGCCAGCTGCTCGGGCGTCCCGGCAAACACGATCTTACCCCCTTCTTCACCCGCACCGGGGCCAACGTCGATGACCCAGTCGCTGGCACTCACTACCTGCATGTCGTGCTCCACGGTGATGACGGTATTTCCGGCGTCCACCAGCTTTTCCAATTGTATCACCAGGCGGCTAACATCGGAGGGGTGCAGACCGGTGGTCGGTTCATCGAGTATATAAAGCGAGTTGCCTCTTCCAAGACGGTGCAGCTCGGTGGCCAGCTTGATGCGTTGCGCCTCACCGCCTGAGAGTTCGGTGGCAGGCTGCCCGAGGCGGAGGTAGCCGAGGCCGACATCATGAAGTACCTGCAGGATGCGGTGCGCCGCAGCTTCCTCTTCAAAAAAATGATAAGCTTCATCTACCGTCATGCCGAGCACTTCGGCGATGCTCTTGTCGCGGTATTTTACTTCGAGGGTACGTGCCTGGTAGCGCGAGCCGCTACAAACCGGGCAGGGCGCATACACGCTCGGCAGGAAGAGCAGCTCCACCATCACAAAGCCTTCGCCCTCGCAGTTGGGGCAGCGTCCCTTGCCGGTGTTGAATGAAAAATAGCCGGCGTCGAACTTGCGTGCCTTGGCGGTTTTGGTGGCGGCAAAGAGCTTGCGTACGCCATCGAAAAGCCCGGTATAGGTGGCGAGGTTGGAACGCGGCGTACGCCCGATGGGTTTCTGGTCGACGCGTACGAGGCGGCGCACCTTGTCCATGCCCGCCGTGATCCTTCCCTGCGTAGTGGCCGCCGGAGTTGCCTGCAGGGGATCAGCCTCTTCTTCTTCGGCGGCAAGCTCCTGTCCAAGATGCTCGCCAACGAGCTCCACAAGCACCTGGCTGACAAGCGTCGATTTCCCGGAACCCGAGATGCCGGTAACGCTGGTCATCACGCCAAGAGGAAAGGCCACTGCGAGCCGGTGCACGTTGTTGCGGCTGACGCCTTCGAGCTTCAGCCAGCCCGTCGGCTCACGGCGGCGCACAACCGAAAAAGGTACCTGGCCAAACAGGTATTCACGTGTTTTGGAGCCGGCAACATCCTTCAGCCCTTCAGCAGGACCACTGTACAGGATCTGCCCTCCTTTTTCACCGGCGCCGGGGCCCACGTCCACGATCCAGTCGGCATGCCGGATCACTTCGAGCTCATGCTCCACCACGAAGATGGTGTTGCCCGATGCTTTCAGCCTGTCGAGCGCACGGAGCAGGGCTTCGGTGTCAGCAGGGTGCAGGCCTGCCGAGGGCTCGTCGAGCACATACACCACCCCGAAGAGGTTGGAGCGCACCTGGGTAGCGAGGCGGAGGCGTTGCAGCTCGCCCGGCGACAGGGTGGGTGTGCTGCGCTCGAGCGTGAGGTAGCCGAGGCCCAGTTCGAGGAGCACCTGCAGGCGGGCGCAGAGGTCTTCGGAAATACGGCGGGCCACGATGGCGCGCTCTTCGTGCCCCTTGCCGAGGCGGGCCAGCTCTTTGGCGCTGCCATCTGCATAACTTTTAAATATGGAGTGCAGGCGGGCCAGCGGCTCGCGCTGCATGTCGGCGATGTCGCGGCCGGCAAAAGTAACCGAGAGGGACTCGGGACGAAGCCGCTTGCCGCCGCAGGTAGGGCACTCGCTGCTGATCATGTATTGCGACACGCGCTTTTTCATCAGCTGGCTCTGCGTGTTGGCAAAGGTTTGCAGCACGTATTTGCGGGCGCCGGTGAAGGTGCCCATATAACTCGGCGGCTCTTTCCGCCTCAGTGCGGCCTTTGTTTCGGCAGGCGTGAAGCCCGCATATACCGGTACGGTAGGCGACTCTTCGGTAAAGAGGATCCAGTCGCGGTCTTTTTTCGGAAGGTCCTTCCAGGGTGTGTCTACATCATAGCCGAGGGTAACGAGTATATCGCGCAGGTTCTGGCCATGCCAGGCGGGCGGCCAGGCGGCAATGGCACGGTCGCGGATCGTTTTGGTGGGATCGGGCACCATCGAAGCCTCGGTTACCTCGTACACTCGCCCAAGGCCGTGGCATTGCGGGCAGGCGCCTTCGGGTGTGTTGGGTGAGAAAGACTCGGCATAGATAATTTCCTGGCCCGCGGGATAGTTACCGGCGCGCGAATACAGCATGCGCATCAGGTTGGCCAGCGTGGTAACGGAGCCCACCGACGAGCGGGTGGTGACGCCGCCCCGGTGCTGTTGCAGGGCTACGGCCGGCGGCAGCCCTTCCACCTCATCCACCACCGGCACCGGCATCTGGTGAAAAAGCCGGCGCGCATAGGGCGACACCGACTCCAGGTAGCGCCGCTGGGCTTCTGCGTAAAGCGTACCGAATGCAAGCGAAGACTTGCCCGAGCCGGAGACGCCGGTGAACACCACCATCGCATCGCGCGGTATGTCTACCGATACATTCTTCAGGTTGTGCTCGCGGGCGCCACGCACCCGCACATAGCCGTCTCGCCGGTTATTGCCCGGTTCTTTAGCATTGGCTTTCATAAATGCAAAGAATCAAACTCCATGCCCTGCGCATAGGGCCCCGGGTTAGGACTTCAGGAAGCTAAGCATTGCCTTTCGGAACGCTTCCGGCGCCTGGATGTGCGGGATGTGTCCGACGCCTTTCAGCTCCACCAGCTGCGCGCCTTTGATGGTCCGTTGCAGCCAGCGGCCCAGCGCCGGGTAGTTGCCATAGCGTGTCTTATCGCCCTTGATCAGGGCCTTTCCAACTACGGTCCGGTCTTCCTGCCCGATCACCAGCAGCGTTTTAACCAGCAGGTGCAGTTCATGAACCACCGGCTGCTCGTAGATCATATTATAGGTGAGTGCGCTGGCCCAGGTGGCCGACCGGAAATCCGGATACTGCAGGGCCATCCACTGCGCATCCACGTATTGTTCATACTCCGGCTTCCACTGCGGGTAATAGCTTTGCTGGTATTCTTTCAGCGAAGCCCGTGTTGCTTTAAGTTCCTGCGCGAACTGTTCGTCGGGTGTACGGTAAGGTACCATCGCCCGGTAGTCTTCAAGCCCGATCGGGTTCTCCAGCACAAGGCGGCTCACCCGGTCGCGGTACATCAACACAAAGCGGGCAGCCAGCATGCCGCCCATCGAATGCCCCACCACGTTGATTTTTTGTATCCCAAGCGTGTCGAGCAGCGCTTTGGTATTGCGCGCAAGCAGGTGAAAGCTGTAGTGGATATCGGGCTTATCCGAAAGTCCCCATCCCACCTGGTCGGGCACGATCACCCGGTAGCCCTGTTGCGCCAGGTCTTCAATCACCCCTTTCCAGTAATACCCATTGAAGTTTTTGCCATGAAGCAGCAGCACGGCTTCGCCATTGGACTTTCGGGGCTGCACATCCATATAGGCCATGCGTACGGCCTTCCGCTCGATGTCGAGCCGGATATACCCGACCGGGTACGGGTAGGAAGGGGCCTGCGCGCAGGCATCGGACAATACAAAAGCGAGGACGAGCGCAAACAGGTAACGCATAAACGATCGCGGTTAAAGGGGTACCAAGGTATTCCAATGCCGGAAGCAAGCTAAAAAAACGCCCCTTGCGAAGCGTTAAAACGGATCGGGATCAAATTGCTATCCTTTCGGTGCGGGCGCGGTGGCCGAGTGCCGCGAGGCAGCGCGCGATGGCGTCTCCGAGACCGGGCAGCCGGATGCCCTTGCTGCTCCGCAGGGCGCTTTGCTTCGGACGTTGCGCGGGCCAGCGCAGGAGGCGGTGCGGCACGGCTTCCACCTGGTTTTCGTCGTAGCCGGCACGCCGGGCTATCTGGCGGGCAAACTGCGCCCAGCTTACCGCATTGCGGTTGGCAACATGGCAGATGCCCTGCTCGCCGTCGAGCAGCAGGTCGAGTGCGGCGTGCACGAGGTCGGGCACATAGGTGGGCGTAACCACAAGGTCGCCGGCGGCGCGAACCCGGCGACCTTCTTCAAGATCGCGGAGCACAGCTGCCAGGAAATTGTGTTCGTCCCAGGGACCGAAAAACGCGCTCGTACGGATGACCACCGCGCCGGGGTTTGCGGCAAGCACACCTTGCTCCGCCTGCATCTTGCTGCGCCCGTAGGCATTGAGGGGCGCGGGCCGATCCGACTCCACATAGGGCTTCCGCTTGTTGCCATCAAAAACGAGGTCGGAAGAAAAAGTAAGGTAGCGCAGCGCTCTTTCTGCACAAACCGCAGCGAGCAGGATCGCGCCGTCGGCATTTACATGCCGGCAGGCATCCTCGTCCCGCTCGGCACCGTCGACGTTCACATAACCCGCGGCGTTCACCACACCCCAGGGGTCATGCTTGTCAAATGCTTTATGGATCGAAGCAGGATCGGTGAGATCGAGCTCGTAGCGTCCCAACAAAACAAAGTGAATATGGCGCTCCCTGCAGATGTGGCTGAAGGCGTTGCCGAGGGTGCCGGTCTTGCCGAGGATCATCAGCGGCCGGCAGCCCGGAGCTTTGGAGGAGCGGCTGATCGGCACGACGGGCGCACCGCCATAGATCAAACGATCCTTTCGTTCCCACCAGCCCTCGCCGGCCAGCACCGGGTGGGCACAATCCTGCAGGCTGGTCAGCTCGCGGATGTAGGCTGCCAGCGCCGTTGGCCGTGGCGCGCCGCCGCTGAGACTGAACACACCCGGCTCGTAAACGCCCTTCGGTTTCGTTACCAGACGATTCCAGCCGTAAAGTCCAAACAGGGCCCATGCGGTGATGCCGCGGATATCCACATCTTCCTCGTTCAGGCGGTTCACCGTCTTCCACATCGAATGAAACCAGCGCAGCTGGTCTTCGCGGCGGCTGTGCAGGTGGCACTCGGTGATCGCCATCGGCAGGCGCAGCCGCTCCCAGGCTTCGCACAGCAACTGGTAAGGACCGCATTGCCTGCCATTCATCGGCGCATGTACGGTGTGGATATCGGCATAGCGGTGCCTGCCGTTTCCTCCCCGGTAGTTTTTTGGATAGCGTCCGAAGTCCTCATCGAGATAACGCTCCGAGGTGAGGTAATAGTTGAAGCCGGCAATATCGGGCACGCAGGGATTATCGATGAACCATTGCAGGTCGGCTTCGGGGATGCCGTTCTGCAGCATAAAGCGGTACATCGGCTTTTCCGGCCCGAGTGTTCCGCAAAGCAATTCGTAGGATAGCCAGCGGCGCTCGTTCTCAAAGTCGGCCTGGTACTGCAGCAGCGGGGTGCTGTGGCACTTACCAAGGTCTTCGGTCTGCACCAGCTTCGCCTGCGGATTCACCGCGCGTATTTCGCGCATTGCGAGCACCGTGGCCTTGCATTCGCTCAGCAGGATGCGGAAGAACGTATTGTAGTCGCGCCCATGCGGGTACCAGTGCCCGTAAAGACCGCAAAAACGCGCGGTGGTGAGCGGCTCGTTCACCGGCGTGTAGTGATCGATCCAGGGAAAGCGTTCGGCTACCTGGCGGGCGTAGCGGGCGAGCCCCTGCTCGAAAGAGCCGTCGAAAAAATTGATGCAGGCAGGGCCGCTGCCGTGGTGCACCAGGCCGGCGATGGGCGTGATACCCAGCGCGCGCATCCGGCCCAGGGTGCCGTCAACGAACGACCAGTCGGGCACGCCAGCAGCGCCCGGCAGGTGCCGCTCCCACAACACGGGGTAGCGCAGCGTGCGGATGCCGAGGCCGGCTACGCGATCGATATCGGCTACCCCACGCGTGTAGTGTCCGGCATATTCAGCCTGATCGAAGTATTGGTCGCCAACGCGGTTGATGGTACATTCCATACCGCCCCATATTGCCACGGGTGATTTCAAATTCATAGGGTCGCTTTCGTGAAGGCCCGGGGGCCAATAGCTCCTGCCGAGTACGACCGGCAGAAGCCGCCTTCCTTCCACCGTATAAATACGGTCGGCGGACAGGTACAAGCGGGAGACTTCACTCCCGCCCCTATTGATCAAACAAGGAGCCAAAGTAGGATATTATTCCACATCCAGGCCGGGCGCAGTTATCCACAAGGCAAACCTACACCACCGTGCATAGCCGCGCTTCCGCTACCCTGCGATGCAGGACCGGCGGGCTTTACAAGGCTCGGGGAGCGCGGAAACCGACAAAAAATTTTCCATACCCAGACAAATTATGCATAACTACCTTATGTATATTCGCTCCATGAGCACGAATAACCCCTTGTTCAAAGGGTCGCTGACGACGATCATCCTCAAGCTGCTGAGCGAGGGGGACCGCATGTATGGCTACGAGATCACCCGCAGGGTGAAGGAGCTGAGCAGCGGCGGCCTCCAGCTTACCGAAGGCGCCCTGTACCCGGCCCTGCACCGGCTTGAGGCCGACGGCCTTGTTGAAGTGAGCATGGAATACGTTGGAAACCGGCCACGCAAATACTACCGGCTTACCCAGCACGGAAAAAAAGAAACGAAGAGCCGCATCGCCGAGGTGGAAGCCTTTATCGGGCAATTGCAGCTGTTGCTCAACCTGAATCCCGGACTCCGTTAACCTAACCGCATATGGAACTTAGCAAGGAACAAATCGAACGACTTTTCCAGTTTACGAAAAAGAAATACGTTCATTGGTACGACCTGCAGGCCGAGCTGGTAGACCACCTGGCCACCCGTATTGAAGAAGAGCAGGTACAGAACCCGGCACTTGATTTCGAGCGGGCGCTGGCAAAAGTGTATGACGGCTTCGGCATTTTCGGGTTCGCGCATATCGTTCAGCAAAAGTCGGCGCAACTAGAGCGCTCCTCGCGGCGGCTGTGGTGGAGAAGCTTCCGCGAGTTTTTCGGTTGGCCGAAAATCGTATTGCTGGCGGCCTCGCTGTGGTTGCTCTGGCAGTTGGCCCACCAGTTTCCCGGCATTTTCACCTTTGGTGGCTTCGTGGTAGCATTCCTCGTTTCGGAAATACAGCTCTGGCGCTACCGCCTTGCCCTGCGCAAGGCTAGCCGGCCACTGCTGCTGCTCGAGCTGAGCCCGCTGCGTTATACCTCAGGGTTTTTCTTTTTCCAGTTTATTGAGAGCGCCAGTAAAGTGCACCCGACGGGCCTGTTTGTCTTCGGCGTCATCAGCCTCCTGTGCGTGCTGATCAATATTGCATCGTACCGCGCGCACAAGCGGGTGCAGGCGGAGGCGGAAGCGCTCTACCCCGAGGCCTTTGCAAAGGCTTGGTAAGGCAGATTATTCTCCGGGAACCAAGAACTACCAGATAATCTCCCAGCGGCCGTCGGCGTCTTTGGTGTACGACATGCCATTGCTCATCTCATGCATTTCGTGTCCCGACTTCGGGTCGATGCCGGCGCGGATCTCGTACACCCGTACGCCGTTGTTTTCCCGGGTCAGGTAGACCACCAATGCATTGAGCGTGGGTTGTACGTCGTGCAGCCACTGCTCGTCGCCCTCTTTTACAAATGCCTGGCTCATTATTCGGGTTTGTGGTAGCGGTGAAAAAAGTGTGCCTGTTTAAGCCACAAACGTGAATCGTGAATCCTTGCGGCACGACGAGTCTGGCCTCTATTACCTTACTGAGTTCAACTTTTCACGGCTCACGACAACGGTTCCGGTGGCGGCACCGGCGCGGGGCCGCCGGCAGGCTTTGATTTGTCTTCGGGCAGCGGCACAAACTCGTGGTTATCGTTGGGTGGCAGCATGATGCGCCCTTCTTTCCAGTCCGACTTCGCCTGCTCGATCCGCTCGCGGCGCGAATGGACGAAGTTCCACCAGATAAAGCGGTCGCCCACGGGCTCCCCACCCAGCAGCATCAGCGTTGCCGGTGTGTGGGCTACGATCAGCGGATCGACGCCGCGTGTGAATACCAGCATCTGGCCTTCGTGGTAAAACTGCCCGCCGACCTCAATGCTTCCCTTGGCTACATAAGCGGCCCGCTCGCTGTGCTCGGGTGGCAGGCCAAAACGCCCGCCGGCTTCAAGCACTACGTGGAGGTAAAACAGCGGCGAATGCGTACGCACCCCGTTGCGCAGGCCATAGGCGTCGCCGGCGATCAGGCGCATCCAGAAGCCCTTCTCTTCGAAAATGGGCAGCTCACCGGGCTTGTAGTTGAAGAAGGTGGGCGCATCTTCCTCGCTGGCTTCCGGCAGTGCCACCCAGGTCTGTATCATCTCCAGGTTGCCACCGGCAAGGGCCGCGGGATCTTCGAAGCGCTCGGAGTGCGCGATACCGCGCCCGGCAGTCATCCAGTTCACTTCGCCGGGACGGATCACCTGCTCCACGCCAAGCGAGTCGCGGTGCGTCACCTGTCCGCCGAAGAGGTAAGAAACCGTTGACAGGCCGATATGCGGATGGGGCAGCACGTCGAGTGATGAAATTGCTTCGGGCGCTTCCTTAACGGGACCGGCGTGATCCATAAAGATGAAGGGTCCTACCATGCGGCGGGAGCGGAACGGGAGGATGCGCCGAACATCCAGGTGTTCGCTGATGGCGGCGTGGCGGGCATCGATGACGAGGTCGAGCATATATTGATTGATTAAAATGCGGCCTCATAAAGTTAGCGCGAAGCCAGAGGCGCTGAAACGCCTATGCCAGCAGTCGCAGCCACTCCTCACGGGTAAATGATGGCATGAAAGCGCTGTCACTTTTTACCAGCTGGCTACCGAGCGCACGCTTCTCTTCCTGCAGCTTCATCATCTTTTCCTCGATGGTGTCGGGACAGATGAGGCGCAGGGCCACCACTTTTTTCGTTTGCCCGATGCGGTGCGCGCGGTCGATGGCCTGCTGCTCCACGGCAGGGTTCCACCAGGGATCAACGAGGTATACGTAATCGGCCTCGGTGAGGTTGAGCCCCGTGCCACCGGCTTTGAGCGATACGAGAAACACCTGCACACCGGGCTCCCCGCGGAAACGCCGGACGGCTCCTTCGCGGTCGCGGGTGGCGCCGGTAAGCCAGGAATAACCAATGCCGCGGGCGTCGAACTCTTTGCGGATAAGCGCGAGCATCGAAACGAACTGCGAGAACACGAGCACCTTGTGGCCGGCGGCGCTGTTTTCAAGATGGTCGAGCAATTGCGCGATCTTGGAAGAAGCGTCACCTTCCACATCCTCATCACCCGAAAGCAGGGGCGAGTTGCAGATAAGGCGCAGCTTTGTAAGTCCGCGCAGCACATGCATGGGATGGTTCTCCAGTTCCTCCGAAGGCATTCCTTCAAGCCATGCCTTGAATTCGGCGGCACAGGCGTCGTATTGCCGCCGTTGCGCTTCACCCATGGGACAATGGAGCACCATTTCGGTACGCTCGGGCAGCTCGGCGGCCACCTGCTCCTTGGTGCGCCGCAGCACAAAGGGCGCAATGCGTTGCTGCAGGTCGGCCGCGCGGCGGCTGTCCTTGAACTGATCGATGGGAATCGAAAACAACGCGCGGAAAGCCCGTGGCGTTCCGAGCAGTCCCGGGCAGGCAATGGAGAGCTGCGCATACAGGTCGAGCGAGCGGTTCTCGAAGGGAGTGCCCGTCAGCGTGAAGCGGTTGCGCGCCCGGATGCGGCTCACCATTTCATAGCGCAGCGAAGAAGGGTTCTTGATGTTTTGCGCCTCGTCGAGCAGCAGCAGGTTGAACTCCTGCTGTTGCAACCACTGGCTGTCGGACAGCAAGGTGCCATAGGTGGTCAGCACCAGGTCGTAATCACCGAGCCGGCGCAGCACGCCGGCACGGCCCGTGCCGTGCAGCACCACTACCTGCAGGCCTGGTGCAAAGCGAGCGCACTCTTCCTTCCAATTAAATAACAGCGAGGTGGGCATCACCACCAGCGAGGGGCCGCTTCGTCCCAGTTCTTTTTGCAGCAGCAACAACGCAATGGCCTGCACGGTCTTGCCCAGGCCCATATCGTCGGCGAGGCAGCCGCCAAAGTTTTGATTATCCAGGAACGCGAGCCAGTCGAAACCTTCCTTCTGGTAATGCCGGAGGTCAGCGTGCAAAGCTGCGGGGACGGGCGTTGGCGGGACTGCACCGCTGCGTAAAAGGGTCGATTCAAAAAACGAAACTTCGTGGCGTGTCGCCTCATCGAGCTCCTCATCGCGGAACAACTCACGAACTGTTTTAAAAGCGGTCTTGGGAAGACGCAGCTCTTCACCTGTAGCTTCAGCAGCGCCGAACCAGGAGGCGAAGCGTTCGATCCACTCCTCCGGTAATACACCCAGCGAGCCGTCGCCGAGCGCCACGTAACGCTCCTTGTTGCGTACCGCGCGGCGCAGCGCCTGCAGGCCTGCTTTCTGCCTGCCATAGCGCAGCCCGATGATGGCATTGAACCAGTTAATGCCGCTGCGCACCTGCACGGAGAGCTGCGGCCGCGCCGCATTGAGCTTGTTTCCTTTCAGCTCGCTGAAGCCCAGCACCGCGATGCCTTCCGCCTGCCATTGAGCTACCGCGTCGAGAAACCAATGCTCGTCGAGAAAGCGTTTGCGGTGCAGGTAGAAATACGGGAGGTCGCCATCCACCTGTTCGACAAAATGCGGGTGCTGTCGCAGCAGCAGTGCGGTGAAGTCGCGTTCGGCGCTGCTGTCGCGCTGCAGCTGGAGCAGGCCTCCCTTCGCATCGGGCGCATAGACCGAGCGACGCGAGCGCACCGGCACCTCGGTAACGCCATATTTCATTACAGGCGTGATCAGCACATAGGGTCCGAGGGCGGAGAGATAAATCAGCCGCTCCGGAACGGTATAAAGACCGGTGTCGCGCGCGTCGTCGGCGGCGAGGGTACGCGCAAAAGCGTAGACTACTGTTATCCGCTCCTCCAGCTTCACCAGCAGATCGCGTCGAAACTGCTCAAAATCGGCGGGTCGTAGGCGCATGCCCGAAGGGTACTGACCAAAGAAACGCACCGCCTTCAGCAGGTGAAAATTCGCGGGCAGGTACCAGGATTCGCCCCGCCGGACAAAATACTGGTACTGTAGATCTACGGAGGTCATAATTGTGACCACACCGCCGATCTCGAGGGAAGGCCGGAGGTCATAAAAGCCCTCCTCTTTTGTCACCAGCAGGGTCAAATCGTGGAGCACGCCACCCTTGCTCACCGGGCGCAGGGAGCCGGCTACGACTTTTTCAGAAAACTCCGGATCGTGCCACCAGAAGCTCCAGCGGAGCGGGTTGTGCCACACCACGTGCAGCGCCTCCAGGTCGGCCGGGCCGGCAAGCGCCGTGGAGTTGTTCTGGAAACGGCTTACCGCTGCATAAAAGCGCAGTTCGTCCGGATCCGTGGCCTGCAGCACCGCCTCCAGCGGGTCGATGGGCGTCAGCGGGTTTTTCAGCTTGCCTTCTTTCGTAAGCGGCGCTTCATACAGCTCGATACTGAGCTTCTTGTGAAAACGGTAATGCCGCAGCACGATGATCCGTTCTCCCGCAGCAGTTGTGGCGGGAAGGCGTGGTGTTTCAGCGTGGAGCAGGAGTTCCTGCAGGTCTTTGATCGGCAGCATGAGCGGGAGGCAAGCTACTGAATTTCGAACTGAGGAAGCGTTTCTCCCGCAGAGGGCGCGGGGCGATTCGCAGAGGACACAAGGCTAACTCTTCGTTTACAGTTTTTATTAGACTGTCCTTTAGGTAATAATATGCTCGATACAATCGAGGCGTGAGCTCACGGAGTTTGCACGCCTTCGGCGTGCCGGTTTCTGAATGAGATAATTGCAATTACTACCGGATCAGGTCTACAGCGCCGCTGATTTGCTGAGCGGTGTCGGCGATACGGATCAAATAATAATACGTGCCGGTGGGCAAAGGCTTACCGTTGAGGGTTCCGGCCCAAGGAGAATAGCTGTCGCGGTATTGCTGCAGCGGCTGGCCCCAGCGCGTAAAGAGATCGACCGTATAATTACGGTAGGCGGCCAGCGCGGGTATCTCCCAGCGGTCGTTGACGCCGTCGCCGTTCGGCGTAAAGACGTTGGGCACCTCCACGCGGCGGAAAACCCGCACCCGCATGGAGTCGCGGTCGGTACCGCAGCCGTTGAGAGAGGTCACACTCAGCACGTACAGGGTATCAATTTCCGGGCGGGCGATTGTTTGCAGCGCTGTACTGTTGTTCAGAAAATATGCCGGCGACCACTGCACGGTGTATGCAGTGTTTCCGGTTACGCTTCCCTCCAGCGGCAGCGGGTCGCCGAGGAAAATAACACGGTCGGGGCCCGCCTCGGCGCGGGCGGGCCGGCGCACGTTCACTTGCACCCAGGCCGTATCGGTGCAGCCTTCGGTGTTCCGCACCAGCACCTGGTAGCGCAGCGAATCAGCCGGGCTGGCAAGCGGGCTGGCAGCGAGGGCGTTATCCAGCCCTGTTGCCGGCGACCATTGGTAGGAGCTTCCGCCGGCTGCCTGCAGCGCTACCGGCGTACCGGCACAGGTGTTTACCGTATCTCTTGCCACGGCGGCATCGGGCCGCGGAAGCACCACCACCGTGGTGGCGCCCGTCCAGGAGCAGCCCGCGGCGTCGGTGGCGCGGAGGCTGTAGCTGGTGCTGCCGGCATCGCCTAATACGCCCGTGCTGGCAATACCGTTGCCCGCGGTAAAGCCACCCGGCCCCGACCAGGAATAGGTAACCGCGCCGGTGGCGCTGAGGGTGGCCGAAGTGCCGGCGCATACGGGACCGTTGTTTGTGATGTCAAGGGCTGGCCGTCCGGCCACTACGATCACGAGGGGCGCCGAAGCCACGGTGCAGGAAGCCGTACCCCAATTGGCGCCTTCGGCTACGGTAAGACGATAGCGGTACGTTCCCGGCGGCGCTGTTGCCGCCACTGCCACGCTCAGCGTTTGCGCCGTAGCGCCGGGTAGGTCGGTCCAGGCGCCGCTGTCGCGGCTCAGCTGCCACTGGAAGCGCGGCGACACATAGCCCGCCGACAGGCCTACAAAAAGGTCAAAGGCGGCGGCTGTTCCCGCGCATACCGTTTTCTGCGTGCCCGGCGAGCCGGTAAAGCCCGGCGTGAGCAGGGGGCCACAGGGACGGAAGGTGATATCGTCGAGCAGCAGGTCGTTGCCGCAGCCTCCGGGCGCATTGTTGGTCATCCGCACCACCACGTTGGCCACGGTGGCCGTGGTCGTAAAAAAGAAGCCGTATTGCTTCCACTCGGGCGCGCCGGTGGGTGGAATGTTGCCGGTGTTGTAGGTACCCAGCACAGTACCGTCCGTGCGTTCGATGCGGAAGGTGATATTAGGCTGGATGGGCGTGCCGTTGCAGCCGTTGGTGCGGCTGATATTAAGAACCCAGGCGGCAAACTCGTACGTGGTGCCGCTGCAGAGACCGCGTACGGTGTCTACATAAAAATCGCCGGGATTATTGCTGGCGTTCACTACCATAAAGTATCCGCCCGGATCGCCGGTATGATCGGAAGCCACGGTGTGCCAGGTGTTGCCCCAGCAGCCGGTGGAGCTGTTGCGTACGGTGTAGCTGCCGTCGCCGGGACAGTCGTTGGCCTGGTAGGAGTAGCCGAGCGCGGCGGAGGAAAGCTGCGGACCGGGATTGGCGCCGGCGCCGAAAGTGCTGCGCACGATGGGGTCGCCGAGGGAGCCGGTGCAGAGCTGCGCGCGGCCGATAAATGCCACAGCCCAGGTAAGAACAAAAAGAAGCAGGTGCTTCATAGATCGAAACGTGTTTTTGGGGCGCAGCAGACGGCAGTAAAGATAGGTTTTCCGCGAAAGCACAGCTAACCGGCACCCAGCATTTTACAAACCGGCTTTCACCGGAATCCCGTGGTGAAAAAAAGTACCCGGATTGGTGAACTCAACTGCAATCAGATCCAGGAACAGAAGAGCAGAAAATAAAGGCCCCACTTTAAAAGAAAAAGCCGCAAATGGTTGTACCTAAAGCAAATGAAAACCGCCTGAAAATCTAAAAACAGAAAGTGCCCGGGGATCGGCATCATGGCTCTTTTTTTGTTAATGGTATCTTAACAACTCTCCCCTGCTTATTTTCTCCCCCTCCTTCTTATCGGTGAATAGCTAAACGAATCGAAGTCCAAACCATCCTGTGCCTGCCGCCAGCAGGTGAGCTATTCAACACCGTCAGCTTTGTAAAACCGCATTGCGCTAACCTATAATACCTGCGGCCGGCATGTTCTCCGACAAAAGAATTTTCTTATGCAAAAACCGCTGTGCGCTTTTCAGACGCATGCTGCAAGCGCTGCTCCCGGCATCCATTATCCTGCATCATAAATCACGGCGTCCCGCCATGGCAATGGTACGTCCGTATTTCTACAAGCCGGGGCTCAAGACCCTTTCGCTTGCGTACTGCCTTTTCCCGGCTGCGACCCTGCTGGCACAATGTCCCGGCATCGGCACGCAGCCGGCGGCGGTGCGGGCCTGCTACGGCGGCGCGGCCACTTTCGAGGCCGGGATCACCCCCAGTGGCAGCACCGTGCATTACCAGTGGCAGCGCCGGGCGCCCAACGGAAGCTTCAGCGATATCGCGGGCGCCTCGGGCACCACCAGCTCCTCCCCCATTCCGCTCAACCTTTCCTCGGTGGGAGGCGGCAGCAACGTGGATCAAAGTGAGTACCGCCTGATCATCAGCGACGACAACGGCTGTGCCGACACCTCGGCGGCGGCTACACTCCGCGTAAATGAGATCACCGGGATGTCGCCGCAAAATACCTCCGTCACCATTTGCGCCGGCACCAGCCAGAGCTTCGGCGTGAGCACCGACGGCAACGTAACGGGCTACCAGTGGCTGCTCAACGGCAACCCGATCAATGGAGAAACGGGCGCCACCATCAACGTCACCAATGCGGCGGCCAACGATGCCGGTGCCTACAGCGTACGGGTCACGTTTTCAGCAACCGGCGGCAGCTGTACCCTTACGAGCCCGGTGCGCAACCTGAGCGTAGTTTCCGGCACCGCCACGATCTCCGGCCCCACCAGCGTCTGCGCCAACAGCAGCGGCTCGGTGTTTACCACCGAATCCGGCAACAACAGCTACAACTGGACTGTGAACGGCGGCACGATCAGCGCCGGCAGCGGCAGCAATTCGATCACGGTCAACTGGGGCGCGGCCGGCAGCGGCAGCGTTTCGGTCAGCTACCTGGCCCCGCCGGATAACTGTCCCGCCACCGACACGTATCCCGTCACCATCAAGGCAAATCCGAACGTAACGGTTGCCACACCGCCGGAGATCTGCGCCGGCGGCAGTGTCACACTCACCGCGAGCGGTGCCAGCACCTACAGCTGGAGCCCGTCCACGGATCTTTCTTCGACCACGGGCAGCAGCGTCACCGCCGACCCGACAACGACCACCACCTATACCGTGACCGGCACCGGCGCCAATGGCTGCACGGATAATGCAACGGTGACGGTAACCGTCAACCCGAAGCCGACAGTGACGGCAAGCGCTGCTTCATCAACGATCTGCAGCGGCTCGGGCACCACCCTGACAGCAGGCGGCGCGGCAACCTATACCTGGTCGCCCTCTACGGGCCTTTCGGGCACCACGGGCGCATCGGTAACGGCGAGCCCCTCAGCAACGACCACGTATACCGTCACCGGCACCAGCAGCGATGGATGCAGCAGTACGAAAACGGTGACTGTAACGGTAAGTCAGGGAGCGAATATTTCGGTGTCGCCGTCGTCGCCGGATATCTGTGCCGGGGAAAACGTGGCCTTGACCGCCGGTGGCGCGAGCTCCTATACCTGGTCGCCCGCCACCGGGCTTTCCGCCACATCGGGAGCGACGGTTACGGCGAGCCCGTCGGCGACTACCACGTACACTGTTACCGGGACGGATGCTTCGGGTTGTACGGGCACGGAAACCGTGACAGTCACCGTCCACCAGAAACCGTCCGTGACCGTTTCGGCCGATGCCGCAATCTGCGCCGGCGCCAGCAAGACACTGACGGCGGGTGGCGCTTCCACCTACAGCTGGAGTCCGTCTACGGGTCTTTCAGCAACAAGCGGAGCTTCGGTGACCGCAAGCCCTTCTGCTACCACGACGTACACCGTTACGGGCACCGATGCCAACGGCTGTACCAACACGGCTACAGTGACCGTCACCGTTAACCAAAATCCGGTTGTAACCGCCAGCGCATCGCCCAGTGCGATCTGCGGCGGGGGCAGCTCGACGCTGACCGCCAGCGGGGCGATTACCTATACGTGGTCACCAGCCACGGGTCTTTCGGCCACCACCGGCGCCACGGTAACGGCCAACCCGGCCAGCACCACTACGTACACAGCAACAGGCACCGATGCCAACGGCTGTTCCAAAAAGGGGCTGGTCACGCTTACTGTCACCCCCAAGCCCACGGTGACCGTGTCACCCGCTGTAGCAATCTGCAGCGGCAGCGGTACCACGCTGACAGCCGGCGGTGCATCCACCTACAGCTGGAGTCCTTCAACGGGGCTATCATCGGCCAGCGGCGCTTCTGTTACGGCAAGTCCTACGGCTACCACTACGTATACCGTCACCGGGACGGACGGCAACGGGTGCACAAACACGGCAAGTGTTACGGTGACGGTCAACCAGAAGCCGACGATAACAGTATCACCGTCAAGCCCCACAGCCTGCGACGGGCAAGCAGTCACGCTCACGGCAGCCGGCGCGGCCACCTATTCCTGGAGCCCGGCAACGGGGCTTTCAGGGACTACCGGCGCGAGTGTATCGGCCAATCCGTCCAGCGCAACAACATATACGGTAACCGGCACCACTGCAGGCTGCAGCAATACGGCAACGGTAAGCGTTTCTGTCGGATCAAAGCCAGTATTGAGCCGGCAGCCACCCGCAGATACAGTAGGTTGCCAGGGAAGCCCGCTTACACTGGTAAGTATTGCTTCCGGCACGCCGGCACCGACGGTGCAATGGCAGGTGAGCAGCGACGGTGGTGCTACCTGGTCGAATGTAAGTGGAGCCACGAGCCCCAACTACAGTTTCAACGCATCGCCAAGCCAGGACGGAAAGATGTACCGCGTAGTGTATACCAACAGCTGCGGACAAGCCGCATCCGCGGGCGTCACCCTGCACATCGGCGCACCCATCAACCTGGGCACGCATCCTGCATCGCAGGTAGGGTGCAACGGATCCGGAACGGTGAGCTTTACCGCTTCCGGCAACGGAGGCAACGGCACCGTATTTATGTCATGGCAATACAGCGCCGACGGGATCAACTGGGTAGACATACCCAATACGACAACATCATCGGCAATCGGGAATTATTCGACGACTTACAGTTTGACTCCGGGCGTCGGAAGTGGCGGCTATTACCGGGCAAAGTTCACCAACAACCGATGCGCGGAGAGTTTTTCCAACATGGCGCAACTAACGGTTCAGAACGTCCCCGCGGCTCCCGCCACGGCACCGGTAACGTATTGCCAGGGAGCCACCGCAGTGCCACTTACAGCAACGGCCAGCAATGGCAATACCCTGCTTTGATATACGGCGCCAACGGGCGGCACCGGAAGCACAACGGCCCCGACGCCGTCGACCACCACGGTTGGCAGCACAACGTATTATGTGAGCCAGGTGGCCAACCCGGGCAACTGCACCAGCCCGCGGGCATCGCTTACAGTAACGGTGACTGCAAAGCCGGCCGCGCCGACCGTGACGACGCCGGTAACCTATTGCCAGGGAGCGGCGACGGTGCCGCTGACGGCAACCGCATTGGCCGGCAACACGTTGCTCTGGTATACAACGGCTACCGGCGGCACCGGATCCGCCACCGCACCAACGCCCTCGTCTGCAACGGTGGGCTCAACCACCTATTACGTGAGCCAGGTGAGCGGTAATGGCTGCGAAAGCCCGCGTGCCTCGATCGTGGTGACCACCAACGCGATCCCCGTGGCAACGGCACCTGCCAACCAGACGGTATGTGCCGGCAGCAGCACAACGGCGGTAACGTTCAGCGGCACACCGGCAACGGGTGTGGTATATAACTGGACCAACGACAACACGGCCATCGGGCTCGCCGCGAGCGGCACGGGAAATATCGCGTCTTTCTTAGCAACCAATACCGGCACGTCACCGATCACCGCTACGATCACCGTGACACCGACGCTCACCACCAACGGCGTCAGCTGCCCGGGGGCTCCGAAGACCTTTACCATCACGGTGAACCCGAAGACCGCGATCGTGACGCCGCCGCAGAACGTATCGGTTTGCGAGGGCGGCAATGCGACGTTTACCGTGACGGCATCGGGCACCGGGCCGCTTACGTACGAGTGGTTCGCTTTCGGCCCTACCGGCACCGCCAACACGCCTGCCGGCAGTGGCACCAACACGCTCACCCTATCGAATGTAAGCACCTCGATGAATGGCAACCGCTACCGGGTGGTTGTTACCGGCCCCTGCGGTGCGGTGACCTATGACTTCGCGGTGATAACGGTGAATGCGCCAGCAGTCTGCGCCAATGCATTGCCGGCAACAATTTCGGCGGTGGTGGCACCTGCCGGTACTTATACTTATGCATGGACCGTGCCTTCGGGCGCGGCGGCGGCGGGCAATGTGAGCAGCTTCCAAACCTCGACGGCTGGTACGTATTCGGTGACCGTTACCAACAGCAACAATTGCACAAACACGGGCTCGGCCAACCTGGTGATCAACCCCAACCCGACCGTTACGGTGAATACGCCGGCGCCGATCTGCAGCGGTGGCAGCGCGACGCTTACCGCGGGTGGAGCAAGCACCTATGCCTGGAGCCCGGCCCCGGGGCTGTCGGCAACTACGGGCTCGCCGGTAACGGCAAGTCTGACGGCGACAACGACTTATACGGT
>NZ_SJZI01000005.1 GCF_004337505.1 Flaviaestuariibacter flavus
GCTCGTTCCAGCCGCAAAAGCCTTTCCCGGCATTTGCATTCCAAATGGATAGTAATCCTGGGCACTCAAAACGTCGGCAATAAATCGGTCCGATTCACCGTCCCCGGAGGTGTCAACCCCGTATTTGCGGTCGGAGATCGTCACCAGCACGTTGCCCAAGTGGTTGGAAAGCTCGTAACGCTTCTCCCCTCTCAGGTAAGCAATGGCTCCCGGATCAAAGACAGCTTCTCCGGTACCCGTGGTCACCCCTACCCGCTCGCGGATACCGAGGCGGGACGAACCATAGAGGTGTTGCTCCTTCAGCAGTACCCGGTCGGAGGAGTCGCTGTAAACAGCCATCACATTGCCTTGGGCATCCCGTACATACCAGGTGGTTTTTGGCGTTCCCGCGCCGGGAATCACCGTTTTGGCAATGCGGTTGCCGGAGGCATCGTAACGATAGGTGATGGTGGTGTCGCCCCCCTTATGCACGGCCTTGATCTTGCCATAGACCGTCCACTCGATCCGGCGGATACCCTCCAGGGAGTCCTTCACCAGGTTTCCAATCGGGTCATAAGCGTAGTTAGCCACCGGCTGATCGTCGATGTCCTTGTCGTAATTTGTTGCCGGCACGTTATCGCGCACCCTTCCCAACTGGTTGGTTCCCGCCAGGTAATGATAGGTGAGTGAATCCATGGCCAGCGGCTTCCCTCCTGCCGTGGTGCCGTTGCGCAGGTAGCCCAGGATATTGCCGTTGGCATCGTAGCGCACCCGCTCCTGGTAGTTCGTGGAAAGAGAAAGGGCGCTCCAGTTATTGCCATCGCTGTTCAGCCCCGTATAAGCGTCCATACCGGTGATGCGGTTCAACTGATCGTACGTATAGCTATAGAGCATGGGACTGGACAGGGCACCGATATTGACGGCCATGCTGGAAATATTGCCGTTGTACAGCGGCCGGAAACCGGACGTGCCCAGGTAGGCACTTGTGCCCGGGAAGGGCGTCGTGCCACCGATGGCCTTATAGTCGCCGGCGTGGTAGTTGAGCGAGAATGAATAGGCGTCGCGTCCAGTATATTGAGCTGGTCCTCCGGGCAGACCATCGCCGCCAAGATCGTAGGCTGGCCGCAGCGAAGAGCCGTTCACCCCCTTCAGCCAGCCTTGCAGCGTATAGGCGTAGTCTACGCCCTGCACGGACTGGCCGCCCAGTACAGTACGGGCAAGCGGGCCGTGCTTGTAATAGCTGTAGCGGGCGTCGCGGTCCCAGGTCAAGCCATCGAGGCTTGTCTCCACCTCCGTCAGGCGGTTTTCGGCGTCGTAATAGTAGCGGTGCAACAGTTGATCGGCCCGCCCTTCCTGATAGGCGACCCGGTTCACCTTGCCAGAGATGAGGTCGTACTGGTAGGTCACCTGCTTAAAGCGGTTGGCCGTCGTGTTCATCACGTTGGCAAGGCTGCTTACCAGGCTGTTGCCATAATCCTGGAGCAGGGTGTCTACGTTTCCGTGCACGTCGTAGGTGTAAAATGTGGCCGAGTTGTACTGATCCGGGTTATTGCCATCGGAATATGTGGTATAGGCCACCCGGTTGCGCAGGTGGTGTTGTGTGATTGGGGCTTCAGAAACGCCACTCCAGCCAGCATAAGGTACATCGTACACAGTACGGGTGATTTGCTCTTTGGTGACCGCAGCCTGGGTGATCCAGAAAGTTAGCGAGTCGGGGCGACGGCTAATGCTATCGTCCATGAGGCGGCCCTGGCGCAACTGACCTACCTCCGTGATGCGGCCCAGTTGGTCATAAAGGGTATAGCTATAGTTGGAGTCGGGCCGCTGCCGGGCGTTCTGCGATAGGGAAAGCCTACCGAGGCGGTCATACCAGAATTCAGAGCGGCCGCCGTCGGGTGACTGCTGAGCTACTACCTGATTGAGTGTATTATAGCGGTACTGGGTCGGCTGCGTGTGCGCGGGCCGGAGCACGCCTCCGGCAGCGCGCAGTAGCCGCACCGAATCGAGAAAACCCTGACGCAGGGCCGGCGCAACGCCTTGGGGCGCAAGGGTTTTCACAAGGTTGCCTGCCTGGTCGTAATAATACAGCGTGTAATGGTATTCGTTGAAAGCATGCCGTACCGTGAAGCTTTCGTAGCGGTAAGCTTCCAGGCAGCGGGCCCTGTAGGCAGAGTCGAAATAGCTACGGAGCGAGTCAGCATATACCCGGTATTTCTCTGTGCCACCGCTGACCGAGAAGAAAGAAGAGTCCGAACAATTGGTAACGTCGTTGAGATCCACTTCCGGGAAGAGGGGCTCGTTCTTGCCGCAAAGCTGCGGGATGGCGTCTGGGTAGCAATAGGCGCGCGGCACGCCAGCGGAAACGTACAGTGCTTCCACCTGAGCTTGGGTCAAGGTCGTTCCCGCACGCTTATTGAAGAAATAGGTAAAGGCGGTCTTGCAATCCGGGTGGTACAGGTTTGAATCGACAAAGGTTTTGTAGATAAAATGGTTTTGTCCGCTATACCCGGCATAGATGTATGCCGACTCTTCACTTCCATCGATCATCTTCAACACCGCCTTAATGCCGCGTGTGGATTTCCGCAAGTAAGAACTGTAAAAATTCGGGTCCGTCAACTCCCGCCGGAATATAAAACGGGTATCAAAGCCGATACTTTTGACGTAGAGTATCGAATCCACCCGGTAGAGGTATTGTGTATCGTACTTATTGTTCCCCTTATAAACACCAAGATCGTAAAAGTTGGCGAAGGTAGTAGTGTCGGTAACCGATGCCGGAATACGGAAAAAGGCAAGGGTTTGACCATGGATCTCGCCCGGCGACCCTTGGTAAGGGACGTATTTCGCTGAAGGATTCGACCGGTTTTGATCCATGAAATAAGTCCGGTACTTCCAGGAAATGAAATTCGAGAAGGAGTAGTTGTCCTTGGCCATGGATACGGATACGTACTTCTCCCGGAGTTGCGGCTCACTGGCACCGCCGATGAAATCACGGCTATACGGAATTTGGTTTTGGATACTTGACGTATCGAGCATGTTTTCGAACGAATAGCGCAACGGAACCGGCATCATCACTAGCCAGTAGTTATTGTAGCCAGGGGCCATGGACCGGAACTTGCCTTCCCATTGAAAACTCCGGTCTACCCGCGCGTACTCCGGCGGCTGTTGTTCGTTTCGCGCATTGCGCAGCAAGGCGTTGACACTTCGAATAAATTCATAGGTAGTCGGCGAGATCGCCGCGTTTTCGTAACGGGCCGGTGCGTTGCGGTAATAAAAATGAAAGTCCCGTATCCGCGACCAGAGTGTATCGCCATTTACCGTGTTCAAACGACAGGTATCTAGGAAGGCCAGGTAATCGGCAACCGTTTTGGTAAAGCCGAGGCGACCATTCATGAAATTGGCGAACAACTTGTTTTTCCGAATCTGCACCGAATCAAGAACATCCGTCAGGGCGGCCGGCATATTCCCAGGAAACTCCCGACGATATTGATCCAAGTGGTCCTTAAAGGACAGACAATCGGTACATACCTCCGATACGTTGCACTGCAGCGCCGGTGGTAGAATCAGGGGGCTGGGCAGATAGGCGCAGGTAATCGTTCCTGAACAGAGGCTAAGAAGACTGTCAAGAACGGCTGCTCGGATGTTGGTGCCGGTCTTGCGGAGCATGAACGCCGAAAATGAGGCATCTATGCCAGCAGCTTGGTATTCGACGTTGTAGGCCGACACTTTCGCACAAAGGCAAGAATCCGGCTTTGTATAAAGAGGCAGGTTGCTCCAGGCCGGCCCTTTGTCATAAGGTGCGGGTGCTGTGATCAGGTAGGCATTGCAGGTGGCATTATAAGGCTTCCCTGTGCTATCTGAATACTGGCGAAGCACATCCTCGAAGCTGCGGAAACGGTAAGAGCTTGCCGGCCGCACCGAGCTCGAACCATAGGGATGAGCGATGTCCGATCCTTCCGCACACACCTTTACGAGGCGGGGAATAATGATGGCCGTATCAGCTGTGGTGAAATTGCAGGGACGCAGCTGCTCAAGCCACTGAACGGCGTAGGCGCGGCAGTTGTCCTGGTACGAGTTGGTAAGCTGCCCACTCACCTGGGCCGTGGCGCCGCTCCGGGTGTCGTTCAGCGTAGCACCATAAGCCGCATTCATACTAACCGCATCTCCGAAATTCGGGGTACGGTAAAGCGCTACAATGCTTTGCGGCGTGGGCGTCGGGCACGTTGCATTGGTTTTGGCGGCAATCAGGTCGCGCTTCGTTTTAAGATAAAAGGAGCGGAAATTGCGCCAGGCCATGTCCATATCGCCGGAGCAGATAGATGTATTAAATGCCGAGTCGTAGCTGGTATACTGCAGAATGCAACTACTGTCTCTTCCGGTACAACGCGAGAGTGCGGTGGCAAATGACCACATGCTGATTCGAACTGGAACGCCGCCTGGAAGAGTTGCCGTGAAATAGTTTACAATTTTAGATTCCAAGTCTGTTTTGTATGTGCCGAATTCAATTATCGGATCAGGTATTGTGCTTACTCCGATGGGAGCCGCAAATCTGCTGTACGGGGTATCGAGGCTTGGTCCGTTAGCTATCGTCGGAACGAGGAATCCTTTCTGACGTGCTTCAGCATAAGTCTCGACTTTCTCAAACTGCAGATCCCACTCAAAGCTGGCTGAAAGCGGGTTTTGATATTCGAGCTTGCAATATTCCGGGTGTAACGGAAGGAGCGTTTCCGCCCACGATTGCTTGAACTTGGAAGCAAATGCCGGCCCATCGAGGCGCTGCGGCGGCATGAAAGCGCCGGCGCTTTCGGAATACACAATGTCGGGGTGTCCTTCTTCATCCAAATAACCGGAGACTTTCTTGTAAGCTGCGCTATCGGGCGTCGGGCGGAAGATGTTAAATGCAGTGCCGGTGAGGGCGCTGTCCAGGTTGGCATACTGCCCCGAAGGCGGTGTCAGGTCCAGAAGCATGGCTTTCCGGGTGGCTTCCAGGACGTTTACCCCGCCGGTGCCGCAAAGCTCTTCGCAAGCTTCCTTTGCCTGTTGGTATGCGGAAAGTGCCGTTGCCCGGAGCGACGCACTATCTGCCGGCGCGACCCCGGTACGGATCATAAAACGGGCCCGATAGGTTTCCCAAGTTCCCAAAGAGTCGGTACAGCTTTGGCAGGAGGGTGCGCAATCAAGTGCCTGCGCTACGGCAGCCCGCTCTTCGTTGATAAACTGCTCTAATGTCTTACACTGGTTTTTCACCAGGAAAATGCTGTCGCGGTAATATTCCATCGCCGGCCGGCTGATGGAGAGCTTCTTGGTAATCTCATAGTTCCCCTCGGGCAGGAAGCGGCTGAACTGGTAATAAAAGCCCGGGTGGAGGCTATCGCAGGAAGCGCTGATCGAATCGATGCTGAAGTTCCGGATCGTGGTGTCGAAATGAACCTTCTGGTTGTTGCAGTCATCGGTGATCGTGATCTGAAGATCGTACAGGCAGCTGTAGCAGACCGGCGTGCTGTCGCATGCATTCAGTTGCAGGTGACGCGGATCGAGCGAATAAGTAAACACATGGTTTCCGGCCACGGGCACCAGTAGGCTTTTCTTGCTCTCCATGGTCAGGTCGCGGATAATTGCGGACGACGCATCTGCCAGCCGTTCGGTAATGCTGTCGGCGACATTAGATGTCAGCTTTTGTAGTCCGATACTGTCCGGGGGCGTACCGGCAAGTGCCGTGGCAATGGTGCGGCCGTGCATGTCAGTATAGCTGACGCTGTACTGGCCGTTCGCGTCGCGCACCATCGTTTTGAAATAATGGGAGAAATGGCCTACCTCGGTGCCGAACAGGGCGTCCAGTTCCTCCTGCGCCGGGCTGCCATAATAATATTTGGTTTCATGTCCGCTGCCTAGCCGGAAATTCTTGCCCACGCCGCTTTGGCGACTGATACGACCGATATTATCCTGAGTGTACTCCACTTCAGTAAAAGGGTAGCCTTCGGCGTCTGGAATATACTGGTTGAACCCGGACAGGTCGAGATTGAGCGGCGAATAGTATTGAGCGGTGCCGCTTGAGTCGTTCAGGCGGTCTGCCCCGCTCCCGCAATAAGTGGCCGGATCGGGCAGGTAGTCGAAATTATCTTTGTCATATTGGCTTCCGTTGAGTTGCCGGTTAAAATTACGCGTGTACCCGATCACGGTGTTGAGTGTGGGCGCAGGCAGCACCTGGATAATCGGGCGCCCTTGGTAATCGTAAAAACTTTCTGCTACCACCGTGGTTCCCGAAGAGTTGTCCTTGGTCACGGTCTGACGGCTTCGCAGGGAACCATCGAAGTATTGCACCACGGTCTTGCGTTTTCCTTCTTCCGCAAATGATGTAGTAGCTTGCCAATTCAGCTCCCGCTCATGGCCGTTGAAATCGAACCGGCCGGTGCCCCCACTAAAAGCGCTGCTCCAGGTAGCTTCTATCCGGTGACTGCTCCCGGCGGCCTGCTGTACGGACCGGACCCGGAAAAACAGGTGTCCCTTATTATCATAGATCAGCGGAATGCGGTAGCTCGTGCCACCTAGCGTTACCCGGGTAGCATTACCGGCAAATAAAAGGGCGGCATCAGGTGCCGACGGTGTTCCATAGCGGCCGGATGCCAACGCGCTGGAATCAATGTATGCCCACTCCAGATCGTACTCGTCGGCAGCGTCCTGGCTCGGCCATTGAACCAACAGCTCGTCGGGCGCACCGGAGGAAGGAGTCGTATACGAAATCGATTGAACCGCGTTATTCGTACAATGGAAAACAAATTGCGGATAGGCCTGCAGCTCGTTTTCCAAAACGAGGTAACGTGCAATAGCGGGCCCTACTGAAATACTGTCAGAAAGCACCTTGACCCGAACCCGGTAGGCATCATTAAACACAGTGCTAAAGGATCCGCTGTAGCGGCCGCTATCGGTATAGTTAATGGTGAGCACCTTGTCTACGGAATCCAATTGGGTGGTGTCCATACCGGTCTTGTAGATCCGCACCTGCAACGACGCCGTAAAAGCTGCCGGGAAATAATAGGCGGCACCTTCATCAATTCGCAGGGACACCCGGTTCACCACCTTGTATCCGCGTACAACCTTACCGTCAAAGGCGGAAGAGAAATGCCGAACATCTTCGGCCAGGCATACCGAGTCTTTCCGCAACTGTCCGGCGCTGCCCTGCAGGCGGCCGACTACCACCGGCACTTCACCGGCGATCGCCGAAAAACGGCAAACCATCAACAGTAATCCAAGAATAAAATAACGCATGGCGGAGTTTTTTCTAATCATTTAATTCGGGTGCGCCGATAAAAACACGGTATGTGGCAAAAGCTGGAGCCGGGACGAATTCTTTTTCCTTTCGCAGAATGTATCGGTCTGTCGCGAAAACGGAATCGTCGATTTTTTCTGTTCGAACGTTTTGAAAGGTCACTTCCACCCAGCACCATTCATCTGAAAGTTCTTTCGGTTGAACGGCCGGATCCAGTAACGCCTTCGACGGCACCAGACACATCACCCGGGCAGGGAAATAGCCGGCTTTGCCGAAATAATAGTCGATCTTCTTATAGGTTGTGCCGGGCGGCATGTCTAAATGCAGCACCTGGGCTCCAGGTTTTCCCGATACCGACGCTTTCATACCCTTGTATTTCAGCAGCATGCTGTCGAGCAGCGCCGCGGGGTTCATTTGCGTCGCCCCGGCGGCCGGCCGGGACAGGTAAATGAGCCGGTCCTCATGAAAAACGATGACGGTGAGTTCTTTGGCAAGCAGCGTTTCCGTGCTATCCAGCCGGTACCACATGCGTCCGCCACTCGATTTGAACGTGCCATTCAGGGAATCCAGGAATATCCCGGGACTCGTTGCCATGGAATAGCGGTACCGTATATCAAAGGACAGACTTTGCTCCTGCTTGAATTGCGTCATCATACCCTGAAGCAGGCGATCTGCTTCAGGACTCCTGTCACCTTGTGCCCACATCGGGCCGGCGGCAAAAAGTAGCATCGTCAGGAACGTACCTGCTACTAACCAAATGTATTTCCTCATGCTAGTTACTGTTTCAGCAGGGCGCTTCGGGTTTCCTTAATGGTTTTGATGCCCCGTTGAGTTTCCTTTTTGACGCGGGTTAATGTGCCGTCATCGTCGTACTCGTACAGGGTTGCGTAATTGTTTTCGTCCAGCTCGGCCATCAGCCGTAGGTCTGTCGGGCTGTAGACGAAAGACTTCATGTTAGCATTGAACGGGTGGAGGCGCAGGTCGTCGAAATACACCGGGTTTGCGCCGGTAGCGCGCAACGCTACCGTCAGTGTGCCTGCTGAGGCAGGGATGTCGAATACAGCTTCATAGCGTTGCCAGCCCTCGATGATCGATCCATCCGCGTGGAATGTAATATTCTGTGTACCGCCGCCATCGAATCCAATAAGGATTTCATTGTTCACGTAGGTACTGCAGTGGCAATCCTGGCCTTCCTTCACCCAGGCGCTGAGCACCATCCGCTTCCCTTTGAAGGGGGAGAAATTGGGAATTAAGACAGACTTGTCAGCGCGAATCTCCGTGAGCGGCTTCCCGGCCAAGCAGGCATCGTCTTTCGTTTTAAACACGAGCTTGCTGAACGAACTATCTGCTATTTCTGTAACAAGCGGGAAGCTAAGCGCGGCCGACTCTCCTCCCTGCAGGACCAGGCTCTTGACACCAGTATGCTTCTCCAGCGATGTAAACTTGGGCTGGTAAGCCGAATAGTCGATATGCCGCGCCGAAGGGCAGGTGTTGCAGGTTCGTGTTGAAAAATCATAATCTTCAAAACCTTCGAAAGCAGTCTCGCGGTAACGCCCGTTTTGCGTAACGGCCACTGGCATCGTGAGATTATATCCATAAAGCCCGGAATTATGACGCCCAAGAGGGTCCTTGTTCTCTACCTCTAATCCTTTTTTGTTGTACCTGACGGTTTCCGAATTCCACACCCACCGGGAAGGATCATATTGCGGCTGAAGGCCGGCCGACCCGAATATCCAGAAGGAGTTGTAATCCTGAAAGGTGCCGTCACGACGGATATCGGTTGTACTGGCAGGATTCGATTCGCTGCGCCTGCTGTAGTAAACATAGTTCCGGTGATTGCGCCAGTTACCTAATAGGCCGGTGACGTATGGATTAAACGTGGTGTCGGTAACCAGACTATAGCAGCCGTTTGATTGAAATGTTGAATCCAGAAGAACTACATTACGGCAAGTGAAACCATTGTTGCCACTTTCCGCAAGATTGTATCCGACAGGGCAAGAATAAGACGAAGGATAAGAAAAGCCAGCTAACTTCTGAGTAGAGAAAACAACCTTCAGATCGCTGTATTGAGTGGCAGAACGAAGTTCCGCTTCAGTATTGTCATAAACTTCACATCCAAAGATTCGCTCACCACCGGCGTTTATTGCATCGATTCGAACAACGTGCATTCCCCTTGTCAGATAAATGGGCATGATATGCCAAACTTTGAAGGCTTCATTATTGTCAAGTTTGGTTTTTTTAATTACCAGGACACCATCAATAAAGATCTTAATTCCGTTATCGACCCCCACTCCAATAAAGTAGAAGCCATTGTGTTCAATCTCTAACGGTGCCTGAATAGTTCCCCATGTGCCGTCAACAACACTGCTGTCACAGAACCATACTCCCGAACGATTTAAAGGTCCTTTAGAACTGTTATTAAGCCCGGTAGCATATCGTTCAAACTGACGGGTTTTTGAAAGGCCGGCGTCTTTGATCAACAAACTATCTTGGTATTCCGTTTTCTGCATCCGGAACACGGAAGTTCCAGGTGGAGGAGTAAAGGAAGAGGCCGGTACGTAGTTGCATTTACTCGAATAGCCTCCGAGATTGGTCCAAAAAGAACTGGCTTGATTGATCATAGACCGGGCGAAAGCTCCGTTGGCGGTATCGAAAAAGCTGTAGATAGCACTTCCACAGGAGCCGTAGTCTACTAATGAATCCCGCCGGACACATATCGGCAAATAGCTTGACTGCAAGAAAGCGGTGTCCTTGACGCATCCATGGAGTGCTGGATTGTAGGTGTACCCCGACGGACACGAATTCGCCAAGGAATTTCCAACTCTGGCTGCGAAAATATCATCCGTCTGCCAAGCTTGCTTGAACTCTGCCGTGGCGGCATTCACAACCTTTTTCGAAGCATTAAAAACAATCTCGTATTGCTCGCTGCTATTCTTTTGGAGCGGACTTACTAACGTCGTTACCGACCCGACCGAGCCGCCCATATTTCTACGTCCGGAGCGGATGATCCGCACGTCCGCATGGAAGGCTGTATATGGCTTACCGGTACGGTCGATAAAGTAGACCGCTCTTGCACCTCCATTCACCACCGATGAATCGATAGCCCAGAGCCGCGTGAAGTTCGGAAAGGCCGCGGACTGAATATTGCACGCATTGCCGGCGTCGACACCGGTTTTCTCGCTGCCCGCAACCAGCAACTCATCCCCGCTGACAAATATGGTTGCGGGATCGCCGCTTAATCCACGTGTGATTTTGCCATCACGAAAATCCACGTCGTATAGCGTATAGTCGATATTCTTATAAGCAAGCCCCATCCCCTCGTAGCGCCAGTGCGCCGGGTAGTTGAAGCTGTAAACCGGGTCATTGAACTCATTTTGCGTGCGATTGAGCAGCACCTCGCCGGTTTCACTGTCGTAGACCAAGTCTTGGGTGGTCACCTTGCTTCCTTTATCCACATGCACCACGCTGTCTAGAATGCCGTATCGGTTGATCACTTTCAGCGTCGCGGTCGACCGGAAAAGATTTTCCTCCCGCTGGGCCAGCGGCAGCATGATCGGAATAAGGAGTAGCGGAGGAATGAAGGGAACAGCGAACATTTCGCTATTGAGTGCGAAATTGCTGCCGTTCGTTATCGACAGTTGCTCCCGCATATCCATCATCAGCTCGACATCCTTACCGATGATGGCCGACGAATCGATCGAACCGTCCGAGCGCATCGCCATGACGTTGTTGGCCAGCACCTTTCTGTCTGCTGAAAGCTGCTTTACGCGGTAGAAGTTTTCGGTATAGGTAATGTAGTTCTTAGGATCGGTTTCAGCGTAGGTTGCCTGGTAACGCAATTTGCCGTGCATATCGTTCAACTCCACCTTGAAGCCCTGCGAGATGGCAATGTAGTGACGGGCATTGACCTTTAAGAAATTGGCCAGCCCCGGCTTGAATCGCTTTTTTGAAAGCGGATCCAGCACACTGCGTTCCACGATGGTCGGAAAGTCATAAGCGGTAAAAAAGCCAGATTCTTCCCAGCCATTTGCCGACTTACGGTCTTTGTAGTTTATGGTCCGAACCCGAACCTTGCTGTATCCTACGCTGGGAGACGGAAAAAGCGATTCACCCAACGGCTCTTCTGTGTACCCCATGTTCACAGGCCCCATTACGCCCACTTTCTCGATATACTCGATCGGAAGACGGAATGGATTTTCCTCACCACCAAGACCGGGCTCGTAACTGGCGACACCACTGCTAAAAGTCTTGTTTGATCCGCTGATCTCACGGTCGGTGGTGTATGCATATTCCTGACCGTACTTAGCAGGGCGCTGACCGGTCATCTTATCCCAGTTATCGTAGATCGTGATTCGCTTTACGCGTTGCCCGCCGCCGAACTTTCTCAGCTCTGGCGAGTTGAGACGAACGAAGCAACGGGAAGTATCCAACTGACTTGCCCACCCATTGCTTCTGGCATTCTTGTCGTAGGAATCGGAGAATGTAAGAATGGACCCAATAGAGGTAAGTAGCAGGCGAATCGCCGTAATAAATTCCATGTCGTCATTCACCTCGGAGTCCGGGTAAGCTTTCGACGGAAGGTTCAACCGCAAAAACTGAAGCGCTGCAACCGCCAACGGGCTGAAGCCACCGGGGCCATCGCCTTTCAGGGAAACACCTTCCAGTTTTACCCAGATCGTATTAGCGTTTGCGAGTCCCCACCCGCCTGCTTTTGAAAGGTCGGCATAACAGGGTACATACTCATAACCAGTGCCCCATACATCATCGGGCATCCTGACGAATAGCCGGAAGTACAACTTCTCCAGCCCTTCCAGGTATTTTTGGTAGACCTCCGCGGCGGAACCGACCGGGGACGGAACGCGGATAAAATGTACCGGTTGTCGAATAGACCCGAATACAAATAGTTTTTCGCTGTTGCAAAATTTGGAGTTACGTTCATTCCAACCACCTTCATCATCTGCATCGCTCTACGGTTCTGCACATGCGCGTATTCGTCACTTTCATATTGGACCTTGATTGATCCTCCCGAGGGCAAGCCTACCGAATCGAGCGACCAGGCGCCGGCGTTGTAGGCAGCAGTAGTACTGTCTTGAATGGCGTAAGGAAAATCCGCATTAGTAAGCAAGTTTCCTGTAGTTGAGCCAGGATTGGCAATTGGGTCTTTATAGCTACCCCACCGGTCGGTATGCTTAGGTGCGTAATTGGGGTTGTTGGGGTGGTAGTAAAACACATACGGGTTCTTTCTACCTTTCTCGTTTCCGTTGTAACTAAACCACACTCGCTTCAGTGTTAGCTTGCCCGAGTCGTTCAAAGGACTGTTGACTCCTTTGCAAAGTTCATAGGAATATTCGAAGTGCACGGTCTTGATCGGGCGGGCAGTCGCTGGACTACGAAGAAAATCGGCTTTCGTATATAGGTTGATCTCCTTCAGGCGCTTGGCGGAAGCACCCGACTTCACCCCATTTTCGGCAATTCCGTTCAGGTCCAGTCGATCCTCGACAACGAAAGTCGCGAGCATCGTTTTCGACTCGATGCTATGGAGGAACCACAACTCCTTCTCTCCATAGATATAGTTCGCCTTATCATCCCGGCTATAGGTTTTCAAGCCTTCATTGTACGACGCCCCTTCACTGTATGGCGCACGCCATCCATAAGGATTATCGAAGCCGCGAACTTTTGAGTAATTAAACTTCACCGCGTCTCCAAGGTCGTCGTCGGTAATGCCGTTCCCAGTTAAGTCGACATAATCACTGGAAAGCAGTCCCGTAAGCAAGTAAGAGTGGGCATAGGCCGGTGTCGTTTCGCTATTGAAATACCAATCTTTCCCTTGATGATTGTTGACCGTATTGTCCGTTCCATGAGCATAGGTGGTCATTCCTGTCTGGCTGTTCCCGCCGTTTATTGCAAAAGTCACTTCCTTCTGCTTCAGGTTGTAAACAGGCAGACTATAATACTCCCCTTTATTGAGACCAAAAGGTCAGGATGCTAAGTTAATAAGTGGGTTTGTTTCCAGGTTGTGTTCAAGTGATACGAGGGTTGTTTTTTGCTGGTAACGATCGTTAGGTTTCTGCTTTGTGGTGCTGTGGATTTTCTGGTTGTAGTAGTTGATGTAGCCCTCGATGCCTTCAGCTAATTCGCCGCCGTCTTCAGCCGGGTTCAGATACACATGGTTGTACTTGAGTGACTTCCAGAACCGCTCGATCCAGATGTTGTCCGTTGCCCGTCCTTTTCCATCCATGGATATATTGATTCCGTTCTTTTCCAGGTACTGGGTCCAGCCGGCGCAAGTGTACTGCACGCCCTGATCCGAGTTGATGATCTCCGGAGTGCCATGTTCTGCGATCGCTTCCTGCAGCACCTCCAGGCACCAGCGCGCAGCCAGTGAGTTGGAGATGCCCCATCCGACGATCCTGCGGCTATACACATCAATGATGGCCGTGAGGTACATGAAGCCTCGCCGCATCGGGATGTAGGTGATGTCGGTGGACCATACCTGGTTGGGCCGGCTGATATCCAGCCCGCGCAGCAAATACGGTTTTATGAACACCTTCAGTCCCATTTTAGTGAGGTTTCGTCTGCGGTAGATGGTTTGATGGCCCAAGAGCCGGAACAGCCGCCGGACGCGCTTGGGACCAACCGGATAGCCACGGTCGCGCAAAAGGTGCACGACCGAGAGCACACCCTCAGTGGGATGATCGAGCAGGTGACGGTCCATGAGCTGCATCATTTTTAGATTCTCCGGCTTTTCAGGGCGGGGCTTGTAATAGATCCGGCTGCGGTGTACAGCCAGCAAGTCGCACTGCCGGCGTACCGACAGCTTTTTGGAGCGTGGTTGCACCAGCGAAGCGCGTGTGGTCAGATTCCCAGTTTCCTGCAACTTTTTTTTAGAAATTCATTTTCCACCCTGAGCTGTCCGATCTGGGCGTACAGCTCGCGGGTGTCGACGGATTCACCTTCTGATTCAGAAGGCTTCTCAAAAACAGCACTCATGTTTTCCAGGAATTCCGACTTCCAGCGCGAGATCATCACGGCGGAGACTTCGAACTTTGTAGACAGTTCAGCGAGCGTTTGCTGTCCCTTTATAGCCTCAAGGGCCACTTTGGCTTTGAACGCGGAGGAGAATTTGCGGCGGGTTTGCTTCTTCATTTCAGGTAGTTAAAAGTACATCGCTTTTTAACCAACCCTCTGGTCTTAATTTACGGGAGTATTATAG
>NZ_SJZI01000006.1 GCF_004337505.1 Flaviaestuariibacter flavus
GCGAGCACCGAGCGCCAGAAAGCCGCTCCCTCGTTTTCTCCAAAGTAAATGCCGATCACTTCCTTTTGCCCTTCCGTGGAAACGGCCAGTATGGAATAGATGGCCCGGGTCTTCACCACGCCGTCCTGTCGGACTTTGAAGTGGATGGCATCGAGCCACACCACCGGGTAAACGCTCTCCAGTACCCGGTTCTGCCACTCCTTGATCGCCGGGATGATCCGGTCGGTAATGGCCGTCAGCGTGCCATCCGAGATGTCGAAGTCATAAATCTCCTTCAGGTGCTTCTGAATGTCTGAATAAGACAGGCCCATGCCATACAGGCTCAGGATCTTCTGGTCCATATCCTCGGAGATGACCCGCTGACGCTTGGCCACTGTCTGTGGCTCGAAGGAGGCGTCGCGGTCGCGGGGAGAAAAAATATCAAAGCCGCCCAACGAGCTTTGTATATTTTTTTGTGTGTGGCCGTTGCGCCGGTTGCCGCCCGGCCTTTTCTTCTCCTTAAGGTGCTCGTCCATCTCACCTTCTAAAGAAGCTTCAATAACGCGCTTTAAAAGCGGCGTAAAAACACCTTCCGCTCCAACTAAAGGCTTGCCGGAGCGAAGCTGCTCACCAGCCTCCTTTACAAAAGCATCAAAATCAAATGATTTCTTTTCCATCGTATATCAATTTAATCAGTTTTAAATTGACACACTTTATTGAGCATACTCAAAAAAGGTCCCGTTTGCGGGACCAATTCAATTGTATTCCTTAGCGAAACGCTTATTCAACTTCTTTTCTTAGCGGTGAAAAACGCTTCTTCACCTTATACAACCTTCTTAACCGACAACCGGATGGAGTTTCCCGCCAGCACGATGTCGCTCAGGCCCATCACCAGCGCACCCAGCGACGGCGTAAGCCCGCCGAAAGCTGCTACCGGGATGGCTACAATGTTGTAGGCGAAGGCCCAGAACAGGTTGCCGCGGATGGTACGCCAGGTATGCTTGCCGAGGCCCATGGCGAGGGGCAGCTTGTGCAGGCCGCTGTTCATCAGCACCACCTGCGCGCTTTGCACCGCCAGCTGCGTGGCCTCGCTCATCGACACCCCGATGGTGGCCTTTGCCAGTGCAGGCGCGTCGTTGACGCCGTCGCCCACCATTACCGTAGGCCGTTCCTTGCTCAACGCGGCTACGATATCGAGTTTTTGTTCCGGTGTTTTTTCAGCGATCACTTCATCGATGCCCAGGATGCCTGCTACCGAGGTGGCTTTAGCCTCCCGGTCGCCGCTGAGGAGCACCGTACGGATGCCTTGTTCCTTGAACCATTCCACCACGCTTTTTGCTTCGGGACGCAGTTCGTCGGCCAGGTCGATAGTGCCCACAAGCGCACCGTTGCGGAGCACGTAAACATTATGGGTATCGTCCTGCGTGACGGCGCGGGCCGTTTCATAAGAGCCGGCCATGTATTCATTTCCTTCGCGGTCGGTAGCCACCATGCCGCGGCCTTTTACTTCGTCGATCTTCTTCCAGCGGGTCTCGCCGCCCGTTTTCCATTCGGCGGCAATGCTTTTGGCCAGCGGGTGGGCAGAGTGCTTTTCGATTGAATAAACAAGGCGCTTGAATTCCGTTTCGTCCAGCGTAGTGCTGAAGCCCGAAACCCGGAAGCGGCCCGTGGTGAGGGTACCCGTCTTGTCGAACACCACCTGGCGGATGTCTTTGAAAAGCTCCAGGCTTTTGGCATTGCGGAACAGCACGCCGTTGCGGGCGGCGCGGCCAAGGCCTACGGCGATGGCCGCCGGCGTGGCCAGTCCCATGGCGCAGGGGCAGGCGATCACCAGCACGGCGATGGCCCGCATGAGGGCCGGGGTGAAGTCTTTCAGCCAGACCCAGTTGCCGACAAAAGTGATCAGCGCGATGGCCAGCACCGCCGGCACGAAGATGGCCGAGATGCGGTCGGCAAGCTGCTGCATCGGGGGTTTCTCGCCCTGCGCGCTTTTCACCAGCTGCAGGATGCGGGCCAGCGTGGTGTCGTTGCCGACGGCGGTAACGACGGCTTTGGCGGTTCCCGCAGCCAGCACCGAGCCGCCGATGAGCGCATCTTTTTTGCCTTTGGCAACGGGCAGGCTTTCGCCGGTGAGGATGGCCTCATTCACTTCCACATCGCCCCAGAGGATCTTGCAGTCGGCAGGAACCTGCTCGCCGGTGTTCACCAGCACGAGGTCGCCCACCTTGAGTTCGGTATTCTCGATCGGGAAAATATGTTCCTGGTGCTGGTCGTCGAAGGCGATCATATTGGCCATCACCTTTTGTGATTTTACCAGGTCTTTGAGCGCGCGCTGCGTGCTTTGCACCGACACGTGCTCGAGGTGCTCGCCAAAGAAAACGAGGGTGATGATGGTAGCGGCCGTTTCAAAGAAAAGCGTATCGCCGCGGCCCAGCAGCAGGCCGGTGACGCTGTAGATAAAGGCCGAGCCGGCGCCGATGGCGATAAGCACATTCATATTGGGCACACCGTTGCGCAGGCTTTTGACGGCCGAGCGCCCGAAATAATTCATCCCGACAAAAAAGGGCGGAAGGGTGAGCGCAAGCTGCAGCCAGGGATTCATGAGCGCACTGAAGAAGGCGTTGTGGTGCAGCGCCGGCCACAGCAGCACCAGCATATGTGCGTTGAGCAGTATGGCAAAAGGGAGGCAGAAAAGAAAGCGGCGGTAGTGGGTGTCGAGCAGGGGCTTGCGGGCGGCGGCTTCCGTAGAATTACTGTCGGAGACGGCATAGCCGAGGGTCTGCACCCCTTTTGCAAGCGTGCCGGGACTCGCTTCACCCTTCATTTCAAAAGAGACGTCACCGTTGATGACGCTCACGGCAATATTCTGCGCGCCCTCTTTTTCGAGGTACTTCTGCACCGTCAGCGCGCAGTTGGCGCAGGTCATCCCTTCTACTTTCCATTGTACCTTTTCCATGACGTCGTCCATTCAGCTGCAAAGGTACCCCGGGTACAGTTGGGCCGAAAAGTGCACCGGGCGCTTTCTTTTCAACTCCGTTGCAAACGCGTGTTAAATTTGCGCATGATCCTGGAGTACCGCCTGGAAGAACTGGGGCAATTGGCGCAACGATTCTGGCGCGATGCGGGCAATGCGCGCGTATTTGCGGTGTACGGGCCCATGGGCGCCGGCAAAACCACCACCATCGCTGCCCTCTGCGGCGCCCGCGGCGTGCGGGCCGCCGTTTCGAGCCCCACCTTCTCCATCATCAACGAATACGTATACGAAGAGGGCGGGCAGCGGCACCCGCTGTATCATATGGACCTGTACCGCCTCCGCGACCTCGAAGAGATCATCGCCGCCGGCGTGGAAGACTGCCTGAACAGCGGCGCGATCTGCTTCGTGGAATGGCCCGAAAAGGCACCCGAACTGCTGGAAGGTGCGATGGAGCTGCACATTGAAGTTGTGGACGACCAGACAAGGCGGATGCGGATCGGGAACTAAAATTCCTAAACGGTTTTAAAAGGTGTTAGAAGGTCGGTAGCAAATAAGTCGGTAGGTCCCTGTTACCAATTAACCAATAGACCAATTAACCAATTACCCCGCCTTCCTACCGTCAAATCGTCGTAATTTGCCCCTATTTCCCGACTGATCTTGCGCGTATGATCCACAACAAGCCGATTGTCAGCCCTTCGTTCAGCTATGAAACCCTCGAGGAAACGCTCGACATCAAGCCCAAAGGCGCCCACCTCAACATCGGTATCCCCAAAGAGATCGCTTTCCAGGAAAACCGCATCGCCCTGACGCCCGACGCCGTGGGGGTGCTGGTGAGCAACGGCCACAGCGTTACCATCGAGCACAACGCCGGTGAGGGCGCGCACTACTCCGACCGCGACTACAGCGAGGCCGGCGCCCGCATCGTTTATGAACGCCAGGAGGTGTACAAGTGCCCGATCCTGGTGAAAAGCGCGCCGGTGATCGAAGAGGAACTGCCCCTGCTACAGCTGAACCAGCTCATCATTTCGCCGCTGCACCTGAGCCTGCTCAAGGCCGAGCTGCTGCAGAAGATGATGGAGAAGCGCATCACGGCCATCTCCTTCGAAAACCTCAAAGACGACTCCGACTCTTACCCCATCGTGCGCAGCATGAGCGAGATCGCCGGTTCGGCGGTGATGCTCATCGCGGCCCGCTACCTGGGCTCGTCCGACAAGGGCAAAGGCGTGCTGCTGGGCGGGATCTCGGGCATCGCGCCCACCAAGGTGATCATCATCGGCGCGGGCATCGTGGGCGAATACGCCGCCCGCACCGCCATCGCGCTCGGCGCATCGGTAAAGGTGTTCGACAACAGCGTGTACCGCCTCAAGCGCCTGCAGAACAATATCGGCCACCGCCTCTGGACCTCCGTGCTGGAGCCGCGGATGCTGGCCAAGCAGCTCAAGACCTGCGAGGTTGCCGTCGGCGCCCTCTCCAGCGAGGCCGGCCGCACCCCCGTGGTGGTCACCGAAGAGATGGTGAGCAATATGCGCACCGGCTCGGTCATCATCGACGTCAGTATCGACCGCGGCGGCTGCTTCGAAACCTCCGAGATCACCACGCACGAATCGCCGATATATACCAAGTACGGCATCATCCACTACTGCGTGCCCAATATCCCGTCCGGCTTTGCGCGGACCGCCTCACAGGCCATCTCCAACGTGCTGATGCCCCTCCTGCTAGAAGCGGGCGAGGACGGGGGCTTCGAGCGGATGGTGTGGCACAACGTGCACCTGCGCACCGGCATCTACCTGTTCAAAGGCGCCTTAACGAATTTTTATCTCAGCGAGCGCTTTCACCTAAAGTTTACTGACCTAAACTTGCTTATCGCCAGCCAGAGATAAATCTCTGATCTCGGATTTGGTTTGGAGAAAATCGTAAATTCAAGCCCTGACGGGTTTGGTCCGGCAACCAACCCCAGAACCTCAGAACCCCAGAACCTTAAAACCCTCCTCCTCCCATGAGTATCTTCAAAGGCGGCAACCCCGCCCTCAACGAAAAGACCTTCGACAACGCCACCTTCAGCAATGAGCTGGAAGGCCTCAACTCCGAGCGGATGACCGTGCGCGGCGCGGCCGGCAAGTTCGGCGCCATGATGATCATGCTGCTGCTCGCCGCCGCATTCGGCTGGCTGCGTATCGCCCAAAGCCCCGACGCCACGATCTGGATGTTCGGCTCGATGATCGTGGGTACCATCCTCGCCTTCGTCATCATCTTCAAAAAGGAGTGGGCGCCCCAGCTCGCTCTTGGCTACGCACTTTGCGAGGGTATCTTCCTCGGCACCGTGTCGGCCATCGTCAATACGCTTTTCGAAGCCAAATATCCCGGTATCGCCGGCCAGGCCGTACTGCTTACCCTGGGCGTGGCCGTGGCCATGTTCGGACTGTACTACTTCCGCATCCTCAAAGCAACGCCCATCTTCACCAAGGTGGTGCTGATCGCCACGATGGGCATCGCCATCTTCTACCTGATCGACCTTGTGCTGCACTGGACCGGCAACGGCGTCCCCTTCCTGCACGACTCCTCGCCGCTCAGCATCGGCATCTCGCTCTTCATCGTAGGCATTGCGGCCCTCAACTTCGTGCTCGATTTCGCCATGATCGAGCGCGGCGCCGAGGCGGGTGCTCCTAAGCAATTCGAGTGGTACGGCGCATTTGCCCTCACCGTCACTATCGTGTGGCTTTACCTCGAGATGCTCAAGCTCCTTATGAAGCTCGCCAACCGCAAGTAATTACCGTCTTGATTCGATAGAACCCCTCGCTGGAGGGGTTTTTTTATGCCCCCGCGTGGCGCCGTCGCCAGCCGCAGCTGCCGGTTCGGGGACCCTTGTTGCCTGCCCCTGGCCCATCGCGCGACTTTCTTTTCGGATGCGCAGGTTCATCTCAATAACCGGCTTCCCGGAAAAAAGCATTCCGGAGGAATGCGCGTTTCCCGGCAGCACGGCGGCGTTTCCACCCGATCAGGACGGAGGAACCTGCAAAAGGGGCCATGCCTGTGCAAGAGAAACAAAAACAGGGCGTGGTTTTGGTCGCTGAAAGGCGACCGGTGCTTCGTGCGGCGGCAGCTCCGCCTTAAGCGCCGCAACTGTCATTGAATTGTTAAGGAATTAAACAAATGTTTGATTGAATTAAACACTTGTTTAATTTTGTTCCGTCAATCGCATTTATGGCATTTAATGAAAAGCAACTCCAGATCATCCGCACCGCCGAGGGGCTCTTCGCGCAGAAGGGCTACGACGGCACCTCGGTGCGCGATATCGCGGAAGCCGCCGGGGTCAACATTGCGATGATTTCCTATTATTTCGGTTCCAAGGAAGGGCTCATCGAGGCACTTTTTGAGGAGCGCACCGCCGACATTTCCCTGCAGGTGGATTCGCTCCAGCGCGACGAAACCCTGGCCCCCTGGCAAAAGGTGGAAACCCTGATCGATAGTTATGTAGAGCGGATCGCCAACAAGGTGCAGTTTCACAAGATCATGCTCTACGAGCAGATGCTGGAGAAGAATACCTTCCTCACCCAGCTCCTCAACGAGCTCCGCCAGCGCAACGCCGAAAAGATCCGCGCCCTGCTCCGCGAAGGACAGGAGCGCGGCGACTTCCGCAAGGATATCGACGTTTCCCTCCTCATGAACACCCTGTTCGGCACCGTTTCCACCTGCTATTTCAACAAGGAATATTACCGCACCGTCTCCGGCCTCGAAGGCCTCGACGAGGTTGCTTACGGCGTTGAGTTCCGCCGGCGCATCCGCAACCATATCCAGAAAATTTTCAAAGCCCTTTTACAGAATGAAGAACAGTAGCATTACAGCACGGACATTTCCCCTGGTTGCCGCCCTGCTCCTGGCCGGTGCCGCCTCGGCGCAGCGCCCGCTGCCCGTGAGCGAGGCCGTGACGCTGAGCCTGCGCAACAACAAATCCCTCCAGGGCAGCGCCGCCCGCATTGCCGGTGCGCAGGCCGCAGTGCGCGAAGCGCAGGACCGCCGCCTTCCCGACGCTTCGGTGTCCGGCTCCTACATGCGCCTCAACAAGCCCAACGTAAGTCTCAAAAGCCAGCAGGGCAACGGCGGCAACGCCGCTTCGCCCAACAGCGCCGCCTATGGCATGGCCAACGTATCGCTGCCCCTCTATGCCGGTGGCCGCATCCGCTACGGCATCGAATCGTCGCAGCTGCTCGAAAAGGCGGCCCGGCTTGATGCGGATGCCGACCGCGAGTCGGTGGTGGCCAATACGCTTGATGCCTACAACAACCTTTTCAAGGCACGCGCGGCGGTGCGCCTCGTTTCCGAAAACCTCACGACGGCCCGGGAGCGTGTGCGCGAGCTGTCGAACCAGGAGCGCAACGGCCTGCTGGCCCGCAACGACCTGCTCAAGGCCCAACTGGCCCAGAGCAACATTGAGTTAGCGCTGGTGGACGCACAAAACAACCTGGAGCTCGCCAACGTGAATATGAACCTGATGCTCGGCCTCCCCGACACGACGCAGCTGCTGCCCGATTCGGCCGCGCTGCCCGCGCCGGCCACGCTGGAGCCCGTGACCACCTTCGTGGACCAGGCCCTGAAGCAGCGCGCCGACCTGGAAGCACTCGGCCTCCGCCGCGACGCAGCTGCCACCGGTGTGAAAGCCGTACGAGCGGAGCGCCTGCCGAGCCTGGCGCTGACGGGTGGATACGTGGCCCTCACGGTTCCCGGTGTACTGACGGTGACCAATGCGGTTAACATCGGTCTTGGAGTTAAATACGACATCGGCACGCTGTGGAAGAACAAGGCCCGCGTGCAGGCCGCGCAGGCCCGCGAGCAGGAAGCCACTGCCGGCATCGCGCAGCTTTCTGAAGGCATCCGTCTCCAGGTGCACCAGCGCTACCTGGCCTATCTCACCGCCCGCAAGAAGATCGACGTATATGCTACGGCCATCGAGCAGGCAGAGGAGAACGATCGCGTGATCCGCAACAAGTTCCGCAACGGCCTCGCCACCACCACCGAGCTGCTCGACGCCGACGCCGCGCTGCTGCAGGCCCGCCTCAACCGCGCCTTTGCCGAGAACGACGCCAACCTGGCTTATTACCGCCTCCGCGAAGCGGCCGGCACCCTCGCCGGCGAAGGCGGGGCCTTTAACGGAAAATAATTTCGACACACAACCAACGCAACGAATAAAGACATGGCACAACAAGTAACCGAAACCCGTACAACTACGGAAGAGCAACCCAAAAAGAAAAGCCGCGTGTTCCTCATCGTGCTGCTCCTGCTGGTAGCAGCCGGTGCCGCCTTCGGCATCAGCAAGTACACACATGCGCAGCATCACGAGGAGACCGATAACGCGCACATCGAGGCCAATATCAGTCCCGTCATCCCGCGCATCGGCGGCTATATCGCCGACATCCGCGTGCGAGACAACCAGCACGTAAAGAAGGGCGACACCCTGGTGGTGCTCGACGACCGCGACCTGCGCCTCAAGGTGCAGCAGGCCGAGGCCGCACTGGCCAATGCCCGCGCCCAGGTAGGTGTGGCTGAAGCCAGCACCCGCGCGGCCCGCGCCCAGGTGAGCTCTGCCCGCTCGTCGGTGGAAACCATCGACGCGCAGATCGAAACCGCCCGCGTCGGGGTATGGCGCGCGCAGAAGGACTTTGAGCGCTATGAGAACCTCGTTAAGGATCATTCCGTTACCCAGCAGCAATACGAGCAGGCCTTAGCCGCGAAGCAAACCGCCGAGCGCCAGCTGCGCGTGCTGCAGGAGCAGCGCCAGCAGGCCACCTCGCAAACGCAGGCCGTAGGCGCGCAGAGCGGTGCCACCGGCGCCCAGGTGCCCGTGGCCGCAACCGTGATCCAGCAGCGCGAAGCCGACCTCGCCACAGCCCGCCTCAACCTTTCGTATGCCGTCATCACGGCGCCCGAAAACGGCCTCGTATCGCGCGTGGGCATCCAGCCCGGCCAGTTTGTGCAGCCCGGTCAGCAGCTGTTTGCCGTGGTGCTCAACGACCAGATCTGGGTGGTCGGCAACTTCAAGGAGACGCAGCTCGACAAGATGAAAGTGGGACAGAAAGTGATCGTGCATGTAGATGCCTACTCAGGTCATCCGCTCGAAGCTAAAATAACATCGTTCTCGCCCGGCACGGGGTCGTCTTTCGCCCTGCTGCCGCCCGACAACGCTTCCGGCAACTTCGTGAAGGTGGTGCAGCGCGTGCCCGTGCGTATCGAGTTCACCAACACCAAAGACCCGGTGGTGCAGCAGCTGCGCGCCGGTATGAATGCGGAGCTGGACGTGCACCTTGACTAAGGAATATCGAATAACGAATATCGAATAACGAATATCGGCGCCAGGAGGTAAAGACGCACCCCGTGCATCTCTTTCGCAGATATATCCACGACAGAATATGGTACAAGAATCTTTAGTTGAATACGGGGCGCGGCGCGTGATCGTGACCATTACGGCCATCGTGTGCGCCCTGCTGGAGATTGTGGACAGCACCATTGTGAACGTGGCGCTGACCCAGATGCAGGGAAGCCTGGGCGCTACCCTCAGCGAGGTGAGCTGGGTGATCACGGCTTATGCCATTGGCAACGTAATCATCGTACCGATGACCAGCTGGCTCTCGCAGCAGTTCGGGCGCCGCAACTATTTCGCCGCCTCCATCATTCTCTTCACCATCTGCTCCTGGCTCTGCGGGCAGTCCAGCGGCATCTGGGAGCTGGTGCTCTTTCGCTTCCTCCAGGGCATCGGCGGCGGCGCGCTGCTGGTGACGTCGCAGACCATCATCACCGAAAGCTACCCACCCGAGAAGCGGGGGATGGCGCAGGCCATCTACGGCCTGGGTGTGATCATCGGCCCCACGCTCGGCCCGCCGCTGGGTGGCTATATCGTTACCAACTTCAGCTGGCCGCTCATCTTCTACATCAACATCCCGCTCGGTGTGATCGCCACGCTGCTGACGCTCCAGTTTGTACGCAGCCCAAAATACGGCGGCGGCGAAAAGAGCAAGGCCAAGGACGTGGACTGGATCGGCATCGCCCTGCTGGCGGTGTCGGTGGGCTCACTGCAATACGTGCTGGAGAAGGGCCAGGAGGAAGACTGGTTCAGCGACCTCACCATCATCATCCTTACAGTGACGGCGGTGTTCGGTTTCTTCTTCTTCATCTGGCGGGAGCTCACCTTCCGCAACCCGATCGTAGAATTACGGGTGCTGAAGAACGGCAACCTCCGCATCGGCACTATCATGTCGTTTATCCTCGGCTTTGGTCTGTACGGCTCCACCTTCCTGATCCCGCTGTACCTGCAGTCGATACTTGGATGGACGGCAGAGCAGGCGGGGATGCTTATGATACCGGCCGCGCTGACAACCGCTTTCATGATGCCCATCATCGGGCAGATGCTCCAGCGCGGTGTGAAGCAGCAGTACCTCGTGGCGTTCGGGATGTTCATCTTTTTCCTGTATAGCTTTTGGGCATACAAGATCCTGACGCCCGACACCGGCAAGGAGAACTTCACCTGGATGCTGATCTTCCGCGGCCTCGGTATGGGTATGCTCTTCATTCCCATTACAACCCTTTCCTTGTCTACCCTCAAAGGCCGTCAGATCGGCCAGGGTGCGGCGTTTACCGGCATGATGCGTCAGCTGGGCGGCTCCTTCGGTATCGCGTTGATCACAACCTACCTGTCGCGACAGATACAGGTGCACAAGGCCAACCTGGTTACTTACCTCAACCCGAGCGACCCAGACATGATGGCCCGCGTCAATGGCCTGAAGGCTAAGTTCATGGCTACTGGCCACCCGCCCGACCAGGCCCTTCAGATGGCTTACAAGGCACTGGAGGGAACGGTGATGAAGCAGGCGTCGGTGCTTTCGTATATGGATTCGTTCCTGGCGCTTGGCTTCATGTTCCTCATCTGTATTCCCTTCGTGCTGTTTGTACGGGCGAAGAAGCAGGAAGGAAAGATCGACCTGTCAGCTGCGCACTAAAGAATGTGCTGATGGGGTAATACTTAATAGCTACCAACAATAAAAACGCCGCTTCAAGGAAGCGGCGTTTTTCGTTTCCCCGGAAAGCCTTCCCGCATTATTCATAGCAAACTTGCAACGCCGGCGCAATTGCAACCGTCCTGTAAATAGAATAGCGTTTTCGTCAGCACGACGAAGACCTTGAAAAATGCCATCTATGAAGAAAGTCTACCTGCTTGCCTGTTTTTTCCTGCTGGCGACTGCCGGCTTTGCGCAGCCGAAATTCAAGATTGATAAGAACACCGGCCTGGTGACCGTTGCGGGCAAGCCCGCCTTCCGCTACGAGCGTGACGGGTGCGGCCTTGGCGACGGCATGTGCGGCTATGATGTCTATGATACCTCTGGCACCCGCGTGCTTCGCATCCTGATGAAAACGCAGCAGTCGCGCCGCCTCATCACGCACGAGAATCCCAAGGGTGAAGTGAGCTATTTCCAGTTCCTCTTTGTGCAGTCGAAACAATCGGCCGATGTAGCCAGTGTGGCAGGCTGGGAGCGGAGCATGGTGTCCTTTATCCTGCAGCATAAGTTATTCCGGAACGGCTTGCTCGACGCGGAGCGGGCGGAAGAGTTCATACTCCTTTATGGAACGCCTTATTCCAGCCTGCTGCCTTATTGACGGCGCGCTGCAGGCTTGAAATCGGGCACCGAAAGCACGGTGCCGCAGAAGTCGTATTCATTCGGGTCGTTGGAGCAAACGATCAGGAGCCGGCCCGCCGTTTCTTCCGCCACAAGGTTTTTGTACAACCGTACGCCGGTCGCATCCAGGTTGGAGGTCGGCTCGTCGAGCAGCAGGGCGGGCGTATCGGAAAAGAAGGCCTGTGCCAGCTTCACCCGTTGCTTCATGCCGGATGAGTAGTAGCGCACCTGCTTGTGCGCGGCCGCGCCAAGGCCTACTCGTTCCAGTACAGAGGCCGTGCTGTGCCCTTTGCGCAGGGGCTTGAACTTCTGGTGAAAGTCGAGAAACTCGGTGGCGGTAAACTCCTCGATGACGTCGAGGTAAGGCGCGGCCAGCGCAATGTAGCGATAGCTGTTTTCGGGAGGAACGGCTTTTTCGCCGATATAATGAAACACCTTCCCTTCGCTAGGGTGGAGCAGCCCGCCGATCACACCCAGCATGGTGGATTTGCCCGAGCCGTTGGGCCCGGTGAGTGCATAGGCGTTGCCGGAATGAAAACTAAGCTCCGTTTTACGAAAGATCCAGTCGTGGTTGTAGCGCCTTCCGGCGCCCGCCAGCTCAATCCTCATCGCCGCCCTTTGCATAGCGCTTGATGATGCCGGCTTTGGAGTTTTCGATGAAGGAAAGAATACCCTTGCGGATCTCCGTGTCGGGGAAGTTGGACTTGATCAGCTCGATGGAGCGGCTCACCGGGTGCTTCTCTACAAACAGCACGTGGTAGATGGCCGATATCTCGTCGATGGCTTCTTTGGAATACCCGGCGCGGCCGAGGCCCACCGAGTTGACACCCACAAAGGAGAGGGGATCGCGGGCTGCCTTTACGTAGGGCGGAATGTCTTTCCGGATAAGGAGCTGCGCGCCCACGTAGGTGTGTGCGCCGATATGAATGAACTGGTGCACGCCGCAATGGCCGCCGATGCGGGCATAGTCGTCAATCAGCACATGGCCGGCGAGCTGCACGGCGTTGGCGAGGATTACGTGGTTGCCCACCAGGCAGTCGTGCGCTACGTGCACATAGGCCATCAGCAGGCAGTCGGAGCCTACCTTGGTGGTCCACTTGTCCTTGGTGCCGCGGTGGATGGTGACGCATTCGCGGATGGTGGTGCGGTCGCCGATCTCGGCAGTTGTATTCTCGCCTACGAACTTGAGGTCCTGGGGCACGGCGCTGATGACGGCGCCGGGGAAGATGACGCAATCCTTGCCGATGCGCGCGCCGTCGAAGACGGTCACGTGCGGCATGATATGGGTGCCGTCGCCGATCTCCACGTCCTCGTAAACGACAGAGAAGGCCTCAATCGTGACATTGCTGCCGATCTTCGCGTTGGGATGCACTTGCGCTAGAGGACTAATCATTGTTCTTCGGTCTTTTTACGATCTGGGCTACGAGGTCGGCTTCGACTGCGATCTTGTTGTTGACAAAAATAGTTCCTTTCATTTCACAAAGGCCACGGCGGATCGGGTTCGACAGTTCCATCTTCAGGATCAGCGTATCACCGGGAACAACCTTTTGCTTGAACTTGCAGTTGTCGATCTTGATGAAATAGGTATCGTACTTGTCGTCGGTATCTTTCGGGATGGCCAGGATGCCGCCGCACTGCGCGAGGGCTTCCACCATCAGCACGCCCGGCATCACGTAGTTGCCGGGGAAGTGTCCCTGGAAGAAAGGCTCGTTGTAGGTGACGCTTTTGATGCCCACCACCTGCTTCTCCGTGAGCTCGATGATCTTGTCGACCATCAGCATCGGGTAGCGGTGGGGGAGGATCTTTTCGATGGCCACCACGTCGAAGAGCGGCGGCTGCTCGATATCGTATACCGGCACTTCGGCTTTGATGCGGTTCTTTTTCAGGTGCTCCTTGATCTTCTTGGCGAAGGCCACGTTGGTGGCGTGCCCGGGCTTGTTGGCGATGACATGCGCCTTGAAGGGCATGCCCACCAGGGCGAGGTCGCCCACCACGTCGAGCAGCTTATGCCGCGCCGGCTCGTTGTCGAAGCGGAGCTGCTCATTATTAAGGTAGCCGCGGCCTTCGGGGATGGCGATGTCATCGAAGTATTTCGACAGCTTCTGCACCTGGGCCTCGGTCACCGGCTTGTCTACCACCACGATGGCGTTGTCTTTATTGCCGCCCTTGATCAGGTTGTTGTCAAAAAGGTATTCCAGCTCGTGGAAAAAGCAGAAGGTGCGGCAGCCCGCGATCTGCTCGTTGAAATCGGTGATGTCTTTCAGCGAGGCATGCTGGGTGCCCAGCACGACCGAGTTGAAGTCGATGAGCGTATTGAGGCGGTAGCCATCATAGGGCATGGCCACCATTTCCACTTTCTTGTCTTCGTCTACCAGCACGATGTTGTGCTGCAGGGTATACCAGGTTTTCTGGGCGCCCTGCTGCTGGCGGCCGGTGCGCACGATGGCCTCCACGAAGGGGGCGGAGGAGCCGTCGAGGATGGGCACCTCGGCGCCGTCGATCTCGATGCAGACGTTGTCGATACCGTTGGCGAAAAGCGCGGCCATAAGGTGCTCGATGGTGCTGACGCGGGCCTCGCCGGAGCCGATGGTGGTGCTGCGGGTGGTCTCGATCACGTTGTCCACATCGGCCTTGACGGTCGGCTTCCCGGGCAGGTCTACGCGCTGAAACACGATGCCGGTGTGTGCGTCGGCGGGCTTCAGGCGCATGGTCACGGTTTCGCCGGAGTGGATACCTACCCCGCTGATGGTAACCTCGGACGCCAATGTATGCTGATATTCAGGAGCTTTATTCTCGGAAAGCATGCGGCGAAAGTATGAAAAAAGGGACCAACCCATAACAGTTTACACTTCGTTGACAAGGCGGCTGCGCCACTGCCCTTAATTTTGCACCGGTTATGTTTACAAGCACCGCCACCGCCATTCCCGGCCTGCCCGCCACCGACGACGGCTCCCTCATCCGGGAGACCGAGCAGCTCGTGCCCGGTTCGGTGCACTACAACATCCGGCGCTTTGTGCGGCCCGAAGGCTGGGCCCGCGAGGATACCGGCGCGCTGCACTACGAAATGAACCCGAAAGGCAGCACCGAAAAAGGATCGCTGCAGCTCTTTTTCTGCCTCACCGGCAATACTTACTGTACCCGGAAGGGTAAGGACTGCGACCGCTGCGCCCTTCACCCCGAAGGGCCCTGCCCCGAGCGGACGGAGAGCCTCGACCTGCTCCAGTTCAGCTTTACCCCCTCGTTCCTGGCGCAGTTTGCCCGCACCGAAGGGCACCACATCACCGAGTCGGTGCTTTCCTTCCGCCACAGCAGCACCTTTACCCGGACGGTTCCGCTCTGCAACAAGACACGCGCCGTGCTGGAGGCCCTGCTCAACCACAACTATTCCGGCTCTCTTGCCAATATTTTCGTCAACGCACAGGTGCAACTGCTCCTGCTGCAGAGTCTTAACTGCCTCCTGGGCGAAAAGGAGCCCGAGGTATTCGAATGCCGCTTCCTGGCCAATACCGACGACCGCGAAAAGATCCTCCGCGCCCGCGACGTGCTGCTGGAGCATATCGGCGAGCCCATTACCATCAAAGAACTCAGCCGCAAGGTGGCCATCAATGAATGCTACCTGAAAAAGGGCTTCAAAGAGCTTTTCGGCACCACCATTTTTGAATTCTACCAGGGCCAGCGGATGGAGCACGCCAAATACCTGCTCTACGAAAAGGGTCTTTCCGTTACGGAGGTGTCCGTGCTGCTGGGCTATTCGTCCATTTCCCACTTTTCTACCGCCTTTAAGAAGCATACGGGGCTGAAGCCTTGCGAACTATTGCTACGGTAACGGGTTCTAAGGTTCTGGGGTTTTGAGGTTCTGGGGTTGGTTCAACCAAACAGCAACCTGTTTATCGGCAATCCAGTCCATATTTTTTTCCCGGTAAAACCGATCTGTAGTATATTGCAACGCTGCTGCATTTTGTGGCAATAACCTTAGAACCTCAAAACCTTAGAACCCCAGAACCTTTCCCCCGTGTTTACGGTCGTTGCCGGCACCATATTACTTGCGTTTGTTCACGCCCTGATCCCCAATCACTGGCTGCCGCTGGTGGCGGTGGCGCGCGCCGAGGGCTGGAAGCGTCGCGAGGTGACAGGCATTACCATCCTCGCGGCGATGGCCCATGTGCTGGGCACGGTCGGGCTGGGTTTTGTGCTCGGGCTTATTGGCAAGGAGCTGCAGGAGGAGTACGGGCGGGTTATCTATGTGGTCGCTTCCGTGCTGCTGATCGTTTTCGGACTTATATATTATACGGTCAACCTGCCGCACCATCACCACCATTCCGAAAAAGATGTGGCGGGCTACAAGCGCAGCCGCGGCAAGTGGATCCTGATCTTTATCGTGATGATGTTCCTGTCGCCCTGCCTGGAGGTGGAGAGCCTTTTCCTGTCGGCGGGTGCCTACGGCATGGGTTTCGTCACTTTCCTGTCCCTGCTCTACGCAGTGGTAAGCGTTAGCGGCATCCTGTTATTGGTTACGCTCGGACACCGCGGGGTGAAGCTGCTCAGCGCGCATTTCATCGAGCACAATGAAAAAAGGATCAGCGGAATTGTGCTGATCCTGGTGGGGATACTTACATTCTTTTTGCATTGAGTTGTTGATGACAAAAGGACCGCTTCGCGGTCCTTTTGTGCAAACGCATGCGCGCAATTTCGCCCACGCTACAAAATCTCTTTCAGGCTCTCTTCCGTCGCTTTAATCGTCGCATCCAGGTCTTCCTGCGTGAGCGCATTGCTCAGGAACCAGGTTTCGTAGGCCGACGGCGGCAGGTACACGCCGCGGCGCAGCATGGCGTGGAAGAATTTGTTGAACAGCGCATTGTTGGCCGATGCCGCCGAAGCGAAGTCCGTTACCGGGTGATCGCTGAAATGAACCGAGATCATGGAGCCGAGCTGGTTGATGACGAAAGGCGTGCCGGAGGCTTCGAGCACACGCTGCAGCCCGGCTTTCAGGTAGGCGCACTTCTCTTCGAGCTCCGTATAAATACCGGGATTGTTCTTCAGCTCCTGCAGCAGCGTATAGCCGGCGATCATGGCCAGCGGGTTACCGCTGAGGGTGCCGGCCTGATATACCGATCCGAGCGGCGCGATCTGCTTCATGATCTCCAGCCGGCCGCCAAAGGCGCCCACCGGCATGCCGGCACCGATCACTTTGCCGTAGGTCACCAGGTCGGCGTCGATCTTCAGGCGTTCCTGCGCGCCACCGGGGGCGAGGCGGAAGCCGGTCATCACTTCGTCGAAGATAAGTACCGCGCCTTCATCCGTACAAATACGGCGCAGGCCTTCGAGAAAACCTTCCTTTGGGAGAATGCAACCCATATTGCCGGCCACCGGCTCGATGATGATCGCGGCGATCTCGCCTTTATTTTCGGCAAAGAGTTGCTGCACCGCATCGAGGTCGTTATAGGCGCAGGTAAGCGTGTCGTTGGATACGCCGCCGGTAACGCCGGGCACGGTCTGGATATTAAAGGTGGCCACACCCGAGCCGGCCTTCACCAGGAAGGGGTCGGCGTGCCCGTGGTAGCAACCTTCGAACTTGATGAATTTGTTGCGGCCCGTATAGCCACGCGCAAGGCGCAGGGCGCTCATGCAGGCTTCCGTCCCGGAACTCACCATACGCACGAGGTCGACGTTGGGCACCAGGCTCTTCACGAGCTCGGCCATCTCTACTTCCAGCTCCGTCGGCGCGCCGAAAGAGGTGGAGTCGGCCGCTTTTTTCTGAATGGCTTCCACCACCGGTGTGTAGGCATGCCCGAGAATCATCGGTCCCCAGGAGTTGATATAATCGATATACTTATTGCCGTCGGCATCGAAGAGATATGCGCCCCGGGCATTCTTCAGGAAAATGGGATTGCCGCCCACGCTTTTAAACGCACGCACGGGTGAGTTGACACCGCCGGGAATAGAGTTTTGCGCGCGGGAGAAGAGTTGTTCGCTTTTGGAAATAGTCATAAAGTGTGCTGGTTTGCTAGTGGGTTAGTGGTTTTGTAGTTTATTGCCTGGTCTGTATTATTAGCACACCAGCAGACTACCTCACTAGCACACTTAACTGATTAATTTAGCTGCTTCTTTCGCAAAATACGTTGCAATCAGGTCGCCGCCGGCGCGCTTGATGGAGGTGAGCGTTTCGAGGATGGCTTTTTCTTCGTTGATCCAGCCCATTTTCGCGGCGGCCTTGATCATGGCGTATTCGCCGGATATATTATACACGCTTACCGGCACGTCCACGGCGTTCTTCACGTCGCGCACGATGTCGAGGTAGGGGAGGCCGGGCTTTACCATCACAATGTCGGCGCCTTCTTCCACATCCATGAGGGCTTCCTTCACTGCCTCGGTGCGGTTGGCCGGATCCATCTGGTAGGTTTTTTTGTCGCCGAAGCCGGGAGCGCTGTCGAGCGCATCGCGGAAGGGGCCATAGAAGCAGGATGCATACTTGGCGCTGTAAGCCATGATGCCGGTCTTCGAATAGCCGTTGTGCTCGAGGCCCTCGCGGATGGCGCCGATGCGGCCGTCCATCATATCGGAAGGAGCTACCATATCGGCGCCGGCTTCGGCATGCGAGATGCTCATCTGCACGAGTGCTTCCACCGTCGGGTCGTTCACGATCTCACCGTTCTCCACGATGCCGTCGTGACCGAAAGACGAATAGGGATCAAGGGCAACGTCGGTCATTACGTACATCTCCGGCACGGCCTGCTTGATGGCGCGGATGCTGCGCTGCATGAGGCCTTCGGGATTCCAGGCTTCAGCACCGGTATTGTCCTTGAGCTCGTCCTTGCATTTGATGAACAGCAGCACGCTGCGGATTCCGAGCTTCCAGAGCTCTTCCACCTCGCGCACGGTGCCGTCGAGCGAGCGGCGGTAATAGTTGGGCATGGATGCGATCTCGGTCACCACGCCTTCGCCTTCATCGATAAAGAGCGGGGCGATCAGATCGGAGGGACGGAGCCGCGTTTCGGCCACCATCGCGCGGATGGCGGGTGTGGCGCGGAGGATTCGGGGACGACGCTGTAGATACATAAAGATGTTATGATGTATGATGGCTGATGGCTGATTTGTTTGTCGATTCATCGATCTCCCGATCGAAATCAAGGTCGCCGCAAAGGTATTCACATGCCATTAGATGCCGTTTTTACCGGGCGCTCCCGGATGTTAAAATAAATCAGACATCGGAGATCGAAAGATTTCTTCAGCAGCTGTTGCTGCGCCGCGCCCACTCGGCTTTATCTTCTTCCGTGGGTGCAAGCCATTCTCTCGGATGCAGGCAAGCCTGGAGCAGCTCGTCTTCTTTTGAGCCGGGCGCGGGCTGGTAGTTGTATTCGAAGCGCACCGTGGGCGGGAGGCTCATGAGAATACTCTCGATGCGGCCATTGGTCTTAAGGCCGAAGATGGTGCCGCGGTCGTGCACGAGGTTGAACTCCACGTAGCGCCCCCGCCGGATCTCCTGCCAGTGCTTTTGCTCCTGCGTGAAAGGATCGTTCTTGTGCTTTTCCACGATGGGAACATAAGCCGGCAGGAAGGCGTCGCCGCAGGCCTGCCCGAAACGGATCCAGAAATCCAGGTCATGGTTTGCATCGGGACGCTGGTGATCGTAGAAGATGCCGCCGATGCCGCGGCGCTCGTTGCCGCGGTGCGTGTTCACGAAGTAATCGTCGCACACCTTTTTGAAGGTGGGATAAAAGGCCGGGTCAAAGCGGTCGCACACCTCTTTGTAGGTGCCGTGAAAATGCCGGGCGTCCTCGTCGAACAAATAGTAAGGAGTGAGGTCGGTGCCGCCGCCAAACCAGCGGTCGGTTACGGCCCCCCTGCCCCCCGAAGGGGGGGACTGAGAACTTCCATCTTTACTATAGAGCTCGAACATTCTGTAGTTGCAGTGTACCGTCGGAACCATCGGGTTGAATGGGTGCAGTACCAGGCTAAGACCACAGGCAAACCACAGATCGCCTTCAATCTTCAGCTGCTTGCGCATGATGTCGCTCACCTCGCCGAAGACGACGGAAGTATTTACACCGCCCTTTTCAAACACGCCG
>NZ_SJZI01000007.1 GCF_004337505.1 Flaviaestuariibacter flavus
GACCAGGCCATCCGCTGGACCACCAACGACGCCAAGCGCCTCGTAAACACCATCTGTTTCGAGACCTTCCGCGGTGGCGCCGAGACCTACTGGCAGTCGTCCACCAACGGCGACATCTACTTCGACAACCTGAAGCTGGTACAACTGGCACGCTAAGATTAGATGATAAAAATGAAAAGCCCCCCGCAGATGCGGGGGGCTTTTTTTGTGTTCCTCCAGGACCGTCATTGCGAGGGGCGATCTCTTCCAGAGCCGTCATTGCGAGCGTAGCGAAGCAATCCCCACAGCTATGGCACTGCTGTATACCGAAGCAAGGGAGTTGTCCCATAGATAGGGAGATTGCTTCGTCGTCTCCTTTCAGTCGCCTCCTCGCAATGACGGCATTAGGAGGCGCAATGGCGGCATTCAGAAAGACCGCCCGCCCCAAAATCCGGACCACTGCACCCTTTTCTTACTCCCGCTGCCGCGTAACCGGTAAATTCGGGACCCGGTTACCGGGTTCTTTCAACAAACCTCCAAGAAATGAAAAGCGCAATCGCTTCCCTGGCCCTGCTCGTTGCCACTACGGCCGCCGCACAGCAGCAGCCTCTTTACATGCCCCGCAACATCCAGCAGGCCTATGCCGCCGGCACCCGCAGCCCCGACGGCGCCCCGGGTAAGAACTACTGGCAGAACAAAGGCCGCTACAACATCGAAGTGAAGGTGACGCCGCCGAATAAGACGGTCACCGGCACCGAAACCATCGTGTACACCAACCACAGCCCCAACACGCTCAACCGGCTTACCATCAAGCTTATTCAGAACATCCACCAGCCCGGCGCCTCGCGCATGGGCGCCGCGGCGCGCGACTACCTCACCGGCGGCATCAACATCGACCGCTACACCGAGAACGGCGTTGAGAAGAAAGTACGCGCCAATACGGTGCGCACCTTCATGGATGTGCCGCTTACCAAAAAGCTCGCGCCCGGCGACTCCGTCACCCTCACCGTCAACTGGCACTACGACGTGAGCCAGGAGAGCGGCCGCGAAGGACGCCTCGACAGCACCAGCTTCTTCCTCGCCTACTTCTACCCGCGCGTGGCCGTGTACGACGACACCCACGGCTGGGACCGCATGGACTTCGTGGAGGCGCAGGAATTCTACAACGACTTCAACGACTACGAGGTGGCCGTGACGGTGCCCGCCAACTTTATGGTATGGGGCACCGGCATGCTGCAGAACGCCGGCGCCGTGTTGCAGCCCGCCTACCTGGAGAAATACAACCGCAGCCTTACTTCGGATGCCGTGATCAACGTGGTGACGAAGGCCGACCTCGCCGCCGGCGGCATCACAGCGCCGACCACCAACACCTGGCGCTTTGCCGCCACCCATGTGCCCGACGCGGCCTTCTGCATCTCCGACCATTACGTGTGGGACGCCGCCTCGGTGGTGGTAGACAAGGCCACCGGCCGCCGCGCCTCCTGCCAGAGCGCCTACATCGATTCGGCCGCGAACTTCCACCACCAGGTGCGCTACATCCAGCATTCGCTCGACTTCTACAGCAACCGCTGGCCCGGCGTTGCCTATCCCTTCCCCAAGAGCACCATCATCCAGGGCGTGGCCGATATGGAATACCCCATGATGGCCAACGACAGCCCGCAGGACGACTCCGTGTTCCAGCGCTTCGTGGCCGAGCACGAGGTGGGCCACAGCTACTTCCCGTTTTACATGGGCATCAACGAGCACCGCTATGCCTTTATGGACGAAGGCTGGACCACCGCCTTTGAAAACATGATCGCCACCGAAGACCTCGGCAAGACCGCCGCCGACGAGTTCTTCCGCCAGTTCCGCGTGAACGGATGGGCCACCAACCCTACCGACGAAACGCAGGTGCCCATCATCGTTCCGGGCAACCTCCTGGGCAGCCCCGCCCTCGGCATCAACGAATACGGCAAGCCCGCGCTCGCCTACCTGGCACTCAAAGACATGCTGGGTGATGAAGTTTTCCGCAAGTCGCTCCACGGCTTCATGGCCCGCTGGAACGGCAAGCACCCGCTGCCCTGGGATATGTTCAACTCCTTCAGCAACCTCTCGGGCCGCGACCTTACCTGGTTCTGGAACAACTGGTTCTTCACCAGCAACTATATGGATGTGGCCGTAGACAAGCTGACGGCCGGCGCCAGGGGCAGCACCCTCACCGTAAAGAACATCGGCGGCTTCGCCATCCCGCTCAACGTGCAGCGCACGTTTGCCGACGGCAGCAAAGACACGGTGCACTTCACCGCCGCCATCTGGGAGAAGAACGGCAAGCTGGCGACGCTGAACTTACCCGGCACGAAGAAAATCGCTTCGCTGAAGATCGACGGCGGCATTTATGTGGATGCCGACGGCGCCAACAACAGCTGGGGTGATGCGGGCACGAAGAAGGCAGCCGCAGCACCGGCTGCGTTGCTCGACAAGGTGACCGGACGCTATACTTCTTCGAAAATCCCCATCAAGATCACCATCACGAAAAAGGACAACACGCTCTACGCCGAGCCCGACGGGCAGGAGGCACTCCCGATGACTTATGAAGGCGGCAATAAGTTCGCCATCGCGGCCCAGGGTGTTAGCATTGAATTCGACCCGGAGAAAGGGGAGATGAAGTTCACGCAGGGCGGGACGGGGTTTACGTTTAAGAAGGATTGATGAAATGTTTGTAATAGCAGAAAGCCTGGCCAATCGGTCAGGCTTTCTGCGTTTTCAAGAAATTAGTCCGTAGGACTTCGGGAAACATCCATGGGGGGACGTGACGCGACTGGCTTTTCTTCGTGGTTAATTCCCGGTGCTTTTCTCACCGGATATGCCTGCTTTCCGGACACGTAGCGGACATTTATCGGACACGTAACGGACATGTAACGGACATGTAACGGACACTTATCGGACATGTAACGGACAACTTATTTCCGGAAACGGTATTTGGACGTCTTTTTATCTCCCGTTTTTTCCAGTAAGCCTAAGGCAACCATCTCTGTCAGGTCGCGCCGCGCTGTCCGGTCTGTTATGTCAAACTTTTGCTGGTATTGTCCGGTGGTGATGTAATCCTCGTCTTTCCAGACTTTTAACGCTTCCTTTTGACGCTCATTCAGATCATAAGCAGCCCAAAGGTGCTCCTGATAAGCATCTTTAAAAAGTGAAACAAGCATGCCACCATCCTGCTCTTTCATCTCAGGCTCCGGCAAACCAGCTTCCTTGCAGGAATTGATAATTTTAAGCGTTCCCCGTCCCCAGGCGTCGATATATCCTCCTTTGAAACAGACATCAGCGATTAATGGATTCCTTGGCCGCGACGGGTGCTGGCGCTTTAATGCTTCTAAGGTGAGTCCCTGTGGCAAAAAACCTTCATTCCAGATACTGAAGCGGTCATCATACATGCGGATCTGTACAGTGCTTCCCATGTAATCGCGATGAACCAAGGCATTCAATAGCATTTCACGCAGGGCTGCTACCGGGTATTCGCCCTTTTCAATCCGCTGCAGTCCCTGGAAGTCAACCGGTTTCACAAAAAACTTATGGTTCAGTACATCGGGAACTTCAATCAATAAGCGGATCAAGTTCCCTTCCGCTGTTTCCTGGAACCGCAAATCGTCGTCCGACGTACCAAAGCGCCCCATTTTAACCACCATGTTCGGAAAGAAGCGGCCGGGGTCTTTGCCAAACAGAACGAGAGCGGCCCGTTTCACCTTTCCTGCTTCCATCAGTCGTAGCTTTTCCAATAACTCCTGCAGCGAAAGGCCGTCCAGGTCGGGCAAGCGGCCACTTCCCTTCGCATCACGCACGAACTTTTTGATAGCATTCTCATCGATATCCGTGAGTGAAGCCGCAGGCTCAATTACATCATCCCAGCTTTTGCCGGTTTTCCGCAACAGGAATTCGATGAGTGCATTTCCTTTCAATTCCTGCTTCGTGCTTCCGCTTCGCGTGTAATAGACACCACGCAGCGAGATTGGCACCGCATAAGGGGGTGTGATAATTTCCAGGTAATGATTTCCGCGCTCTTCGTGCAGGTTCACTTCCACCATGATTCCCAATACGTCGCGGATCTTGTTCGGAAGGTCTTCAAGCAGCTTTTTGTAATCAGGAACATCTATTACATGGCCCTTGTCATCTCTTCCAATGAAAATAGTGCCGCCCTGGCTATTGGCGAAGCCAACGATCCATTTCAGGTAATCGTCGTGCCAGCTTTGCTTGTATTCTATGTTCTGGTGTTCGGGCATAAATTCCTCCGGCAATAAAACTACGATGTAAGGCTATCTCTACGGATTGGTGCTGGCGGCAAAATCGAGGAAGAAGAAATGCATCTTCGTAATCATCGGCTTGTCTATAGTTACCGTTTCGTATACCATTTCGTACCGACGCTCTTTGTATAGGGGAGCGGTGAAGTATTTTCTGACCTTTTCTTCTATCGTTCCATCCGGAATCTGGTCGGCCAGAACACGCATGGCGTCCCAAAAGCATACCGACTCCATGTTGAACACCTGCGAATAGGTAGGGAAATCCCTTTCGGAGATGATCCATAGAAAAGAATCACATTTCTTTTCAAGGACATCCTTTAGTACTCCGAACATGACCTCCCACGATTTGCTCTTTGCGGTGCTGTTCAATTGGTCATAATAGTCCTGCAAGGTATCGGGTGCGGAGTCTGCCTTTCCAATCTGGCCAAGTTCTTTCGGTAGCTTCCAGTGAATGTCAAAATCATAGTGGAACTTGAGTTCCATCGATTTTCCATTAACGGTTAAGTCAACTTTTTTCTTTTCCAGGGTACAATGTGCACCCTGCTTCGTCATCGACTTTGCAAGAGCATACGCGACGAACTTTTCCAACTTGATGTTGGCTCCATAGTGAGCGAAATCCCGGAGATCTTCTTTGAACTCCTCGCTTTGTATCGCAGTTCGGACATCATTCAACAAGGGCGTGCTTCGTGTCAGCATTTTAAGTTGTCTTTTAAAGAGAATAATTAATGAAGATTAACTAAATCAACGGCAACCCCAGCTCCCTCAAAAACTCATTATGCCTCATCCGCGCCTCCTCCGCCTTCTTATTAATCTCCACCAACTGCGCATGCACCGCCTTTAAGTCAATCTCTTCTTCCGTCGTAGCCGTGCTCACATACCGGGAGATATTCAGGTTAAATCCATTCTGCTCGATCTCCGCCATCGACACCCGACGGGAATAACGCTCCTCTTCTTTCCGGTGCTGGTAAGTATCGATGATCTTCTCAATATGCTCCGGCGCGAGGCTGTTCTGGCGCTTGCCTTTTACGAAGTGCTCGGCGGCATTGATGAACAGCACATCATCCGGCTTCTTGCATTTTTTGAGCACGAGAATGCACACCGGGATGCCCGTGGAGAAGAACAGGTTGGACGGCAGCCCGATCACCGTATCGATGTGTCCGTCTTTAAGCAGCTTGGTGCGGATGCGTTCCTCGGCGCCGCCGCGAAACAGCACGCCGTGGGGCAGGATGATGGCCATGGTGCCGGCATCGCTCAGGAAGTGCACGCCGTGGAGCAGGAAGGCGAAGTCGGCCGCCGACTTCGGTGCCAGGCCATGGCTCTTGAAGCGGAAGTCTTCGCTCATCGCCTCGTTGGGCTCCCAGCGATAGCTGAAGGGTGGGTTGGCCACGATGGCGTCGAATTCCATCTTTTTGGCCGGGTTGGCCTCGTTGAGGAGGTCCCAGTCGTTGAGCAGGGTGTCGCCATGGTGGATGTGGAATTCGGTGTCTTTCATTCCGTGGAGCAGCATGTTCATCCGCGCCAGGTTGTAGGTGGTGATGTTCTTTTCCTGCCCGTAGATCTGGCCCACGCCCTGGGCCCCCATCTTGCGGCGCACATTGAGCAGCAGCGAGCCCGAGCCGCAGGCAAAGTCAAGCACCTTATCGATGCGGGGGCGCTTGCCTGCTGCGGGGTCCTGGCTGTCGAGGGCCACGATGGCGGAGAGGATGGTGGAGATCTGCTGCGGGGTGTAAAACTCGCCGGCCTTCTTGCCAGAGCCGGCGGCAAACTGCCCGATCAGGTATTCGTAGGCATCGCCCAGCACGTCGGAGCCGGTTGGAAACTTGCCGATGCCCTCGGCGATCTTCTGGATGATGGTGCAGAGGCGGGCATTGCGCTCGGCATAATTCCTTCCGAGCTTATCGGAGTTGAGGTTGATCTCCGAAAAGAGGCCCTGGAACGTGCTTTCGAAGCTCTCGTTCTCGATGAACTTGAAGCCCTCCTGCAGCGTGTGCAGCAGCTCGCCGTTTTGGGTGCGCGCCTGCTCGGCGATGCTGTTCCAGAGGTAGGCAGGCTTGATGACGTAGTGCACCCGGCGGCGCATCAGCTTTTCGAATTCTTCCACGTCGGCCGCGTTGGCGGCATACCATACGGACAGCGGCGAACGCTTGTCTTCTTTATCCAGCTGCGGGTAATCGCTCCCCAGTTCCTTCTTCGCCGCGCCCTCGTAGTTGTCGCTCAGGTAGCGGAGAAAGAGAAAGGAAAGCATGTAATCGCGGAAGTCGTCGGCGTTCATGGCGCCGCGCAGGTCGTCGGCAATGCTCCAGAGGGTGGAGCCGAGTTGTTTATAGTCTTGTGCGGTCATGGTGTTACAGATTGTTTAACCGGATGCGCTCCCAGTCGGTCCAGGCTTTGTTTTCGGGGGTGGTGAAGGGACGGAGCTCTCCGCGGTCGTTTTCCATCAGAATCGTTGCGACATACACAGGGTTGTTGGGGAGATGCTGCCGCACCGGCTGCGCCGATGGAGCAGGCCCATGGTTATACGGGGGTAATATTGGAAGTGCCGCTTCCAGTACAGACGCGAAATAGTCAATATGCTCCAACGCCTCATTGAACTGGCTAATTGCCAGGTGGCCTTCCAGAACATGTTCGCCCCTGACCACCTTCCATTCGCTCGGAAACCGCTCACGCCTTGCGGTGACGAAGTCGGTCTCGGCCAGTTGGCGCAACAGATCGATTTTGGTATCATCGTCACCGGCTATCGAATACACACGCCCACACCAGCCATAGGCCAGCCCCGTGGCCACATCAGTCAGGAACCAAAGATTGAAACAGAGTTCGGTCGAAGGCATATACAGAATGCTTTTTATTCAGAAACAGATGGGAAGAGGTTTTGGAGGAGGGCTCTCTTGTGTGTTTTTAATATTTCAACCTTTTTAATCTGAGCACTCACCTGCTCGTCGAAAGCAGATAGTGAATCCACGATTTTTGATTGTTCTTCATGTGATGGGACAAGAATTAGGAATTGTTTCAAGTCGTTCAAGTCTAATTTTCCTGCTCCAATTCCAGTTGCAGTTACTTTATCTAAAAGCACAGGTTCGGATGCTACTAAAAAGTGTAAAAGAAAGTCGCTCGAGATCGATGCATCAAGTGAAATGGCCTTTACGTCTTGATTGAACGACAATTCACGCTTTGCAATTCCCATCGGAATGCGCTTATATAACATACTTCCTCGTACCAAGATCAGCAACTGCCCTTCTTTTGCAATCGCAGCACCTTCTGCTACGGCTAAGTCAGTAATTTTTAATTCAGAGTCATGTAAGGTGTAATTGTGCATCGATACAGCGCTAATCCAAGGAATGGTACCATCCCAATATTCAGGATTGTCTTTAGATGGAGTTCCTCCAGAACTAAACTTTGCTATTTCTCCCAAAGTCTTTTGTTCCCACTCCCCCTCAAACCCCTCAAACCTTAACCGCGGCACCGTTTCTCCCTCCGCCGGAAAAAGCTGCTGCATCAAGCCTTTCTTATGCGCCTTGAGGGCCTCCAGCTTTTGGGTTTCGGCGGCGATCAGGTCGTCGAGGGAAGAAAGGCAGGCTGCGATTTTTTGTTGTTCTTCAAGGCTTGGTATTTCTATTTCTAGCTTTTCGAGCTGCGTATTATAGAGGTGAACAACCGCGTCACCCTGTGCTATTTTCGAAATAGCTCTCTTTTTGGTATTATTCAAACAATAAGAAAGAAAAACTCCGTTGATACCTGAGCGAATAATGTTGATATCTCCTCCGAGTGCGACACCATCTTTTAATACACAGGAAGCAGTTGCTATGTCTTCCCTTGTTTCTCCTGAGGATGGAATAAGGACATCATTGAATTGGCTCAGAACCAGTTGGGCAGATGGGATGTTTGTGCGTGACTTAATATTCTTAATAATCTCGCCGTATTCCGTGTATAATTCGCCATATCTAATGCAGGGTAAGGTGCCATCGATTGATATGTCAGCTTTCGAAATTCCCTTTCCTTTTGACAAAGACGCAGCATTACCCAGTTTTTCTTGACTCCAACCGTTCGCACTAGCAAATTCCGGAAATCGCTTACGCGGTACAAGTCCCATTTCTTTACTATTCATACGCTTTCAACCCGGCAATCTCCCGGCCGCCGGCCCGTTTCTTTAAAATAGGAATCAGTTCATTCATCAACACCTGCTCTTTCTGCGTCCGTGCCTTCCAGCCCAGGTCGAGTGGTGCCAGCAGCTCGGTGAGCTGCGCGCCGTCGAACACCATGCGATTGAGTACGCCCGACACAAAGGCCTGCAGGCTTTCGGCTTCGAGGCCGTTCTTCGCCGCCACGGCCAGCACCGCCTGCGCGTGCTTCTCCGTTTTGAATTGCTGATAGCCCCCGCGGATCGCTTCCTCGCTCAACCCCGCGCCGGCCTGCAGCGTGTCGATGTAGGCCACGATGTCGTCGCGCTCCTCCATCAGGTTAGCGCTGGAGCCCAGGAGGTTCACCAGGTCTTCGCGCGTCATCTTCTGCTTTTTCGGCCCCTGTGCGCTCCAGGCGGCAATGAGGCCCATGATGTAGTCGTAGTCGATGATGGCCGAGGCAAAGAGCACGAACTCGAAATCGAGCTGCTCCACCTTGGGGTCCACACCTGGTTCTTTGCCGCCCTGCTTGTCGCGCAGGCGCTTCGCCGTTTCGATGTAGGCGCTGCGGAAGGAGCGGAGCGCGTCGGGCGGGAGGATGGTGTCGATCGCGGTCTTGTCGGCCTCCGACAGGTCGGTGTATTGGTCCAGCTGCGTTTTGAGGCGCTGCACTTCCTTGAAGCGGTTGATAAAGTCGGCGCGGGCGGCGTCGCCTTTCAGGTTGGCCACTTCCTCGGGGGCGCAGGCGAGGCCCTGGGTTCCCATCATTTGGGCGAGTTCGGCCACGGCGCCGGCATAGCGCTGCAGCACCACAGGCGCTGGCTCCACCAGCCAGATCTCGCGGGCGCGGCTACCGCTTTCGCCCGAGAAGAGCTTGATGGCCGCATCCACGGCATCCTTCTGCCTGCGGAAGTCGAGCACGTTGCCATAGGGCTTCGTGTCGTTCAGCACACGGTTAGTGCGGCTAAAGGCCTGGATGAGGCCGTGGTGCTTCAGGTTTTTGTCTACGTACAGCGTGTTGAGGTACCTGGCGTCGAAGCCGGTGAGCAGCATGTCCACCACGATCACGAGGTCGATCTTTTTGGCGCGCGGGTAGTCGCTGTTGGGGTACTGCTGGTCCTTGATCCGCTGCTGAATGTCTTTGTAATACCCGTCAAAGTCGGCCAGGCGGTGCGCGGTGCCGTACTGCCGGTTGTAGTCGTCGAGGATGCCCTTCAGCGCGGCCTTCTTGCCTTCGGGGTCCACCTGGTTGTCGATCTGCTCCTGCGGAAGGTCTTCCTGCAGCTGCTGCACGTCCTTGTTGCCCTCGGCCGGCGGCGAAAACACGCAGGCGATGTGCAGGGGCTGGTAGCTTTCGTTTTCATCCAACCGCTTTTGCTGCAGCTTTTGAAACAGGTCGTAGTATTCGATGGCCTCGTTGATGGAGGCCGTGGCCAGGATGGCGTTGAAGCGGCGCCCGTGGGTGGCGTCGTCGTGCTTGTTGAGGATGTGGTTGGCCACCCCGGCGCGGTGCGTCCAGCTGCCCGTCGTCACCTCCACCTCCGGCTTGAAGTAGTCTACGTGGAAGCGCAGCACGTTGCGGTCTTCAATGGCGTGGGTGATGGTGTAGCGGTGCAGGCATTTCTGGAAAATATCCTCGGTAGTTTTCCAGCTTTCCTTGTCGCCCTGCGCCTGCGTATTGATGGCGTTGTCTTCAAAGATGGGCGTGCCGGTAAAGCCAAAGAGCTGCGCTTTTGGGAAGAACTCCTTGATCGCCTTGTGGTTTTCGCCGAACTGTGAGCGGTGGCATTCGTCGAAGATGAACACCACGCGCTTTTGGCGCAGCGGCTCCAGGCGGTCTTTGTAGTTGCGCGGGTTGGCGGGGTCGAGCGCGAGGCCCAGCTTCTGGATGGTGGTCACAATCACCTTGTCGGCATAGTCTTCCGACAGCAGGCGAGTTACCAGCGCCTCGGTGTTGGTGTTTTCCTCCACGCATCCGGGCTGGAACTTGTTGAACTCGTCGCGTGTTTGCCGGTCCAGGTCTTTGCGGTCTACCACAAAGAGGCATTTCTCCACGTTGGGGTCTTCCTTCAGCAGGGTGGAGGCTTTAAAAGAGGTGAGGGTTTTGCCGCTGCCCGTGGTATGCCAGATGTAGCCGTTGCCGCGGTTCTCTTCGATGCAGCGCACGATCTCCTTTACGGCGTAGACCTGGTAGGGGCGCATCACCAGCAGCTTCTGCTCGCTTTCCACCAGCACCATGTAGCGGCTGATCATCTGGGCGAGGGTGCACTTGGCGAGGAATTTTTCCGCGAAGTCGTCGAGGTGGGTGATCTTCTTGTTGTCTTCGGCGGCCAGCTGGTACACGGGCAGAAACTGCTCGTCGGCGCTGAAGTTGAAATGCTGCGCGCGGTTGTTGGCGAAGTAGCAGGTGTTGGTGCGGTTGCTCACCACGAAGAGCTGCACAAAGCAAAGCAGCGAGTTGGTGTAGCCGTTGCCGGGGTCGGCTTTGTAATCCACGATCTGCTGCATGGCGCGGCGCGGGCTTACTTCGAGGGTCTTGAGTTCGGCCTGCAGCACGGGGATGCCGTTCATCAGCAGCAGCACGTCGTAGCGGTGGTGGCTGTTGTGCGTGTTCATCCGCAGCTGGTTCACCACCTCGAAGTCGTTCTTGCACCAGTCTTTAATATTGACGAGCGTGTATTGCAAGGGCGTACCGTCTTCACGGATGAAGGTGTTCCGTTGGCGCAGCAGTTTCGCTGTGGCGAACACGTCGGGGTTGACGATTTCGTCGCGCAGGCGGCTGAACTCCGCATCGCTCAGTGTGACCCGATTGAGGTCTTGGAATTTCTTGCGGAAGTTCTGCTCCAGCGCGGCGCGGTCACGGATGTCGGGCCGGTGGGTGTATTTGAGATCGGCAAGCTTGCCGATTAATTGGTTTTCAATATCCAGTTCTCTCATTCCGGTTGGTTTTGGTGGTAGCGGGGCACAAAATAGGGATACGTTTAGATATACAGGGTATCGCCGGATAGATTTGTGCCGCTCGAGTATGCTCAATAAAGTGTGTCAATTTAAAACTGATTAAATTGATATACGATGGAAAAGAAATCATTTGATTTTGATGCTTTTGTAAAGGAGGCTGGTGAGCAGCTTCGCTCCGGCAAGCCTTTAGTTGGAGCGGAAGGTGTTTTTACGCCGCTTTTAAAGCGCGTTATTGAAGCTTCTTTAGAAGGTGAGATGGACGAGCACCTTAAGGAGAAGAAAAGGCCGGGCGGCAACCGGCGCAACGGCCACACACAAAAAAATATACAAAGCTCGTTGGGCGGCTTTGATATTTTTTCTCCCCGCGACCGCGACGCCTCCTTCGAGCCACAGACAGTGGCCAAGCGTCAGCGGGTCATCTCCGAGGATATGGACCAGAAGATCCTGAGCCTGTATGGCATGGGCCTGTCTTATTCAGACATTCAGAAGCACCTGAAGGAGATTTATGACTTCGACATCTCGGATGGCACGCTGACGGCCATTACCGACCGGATCATCCCGGCGATCAAGGAGTGGCAGAACCGGGTACTGGAGAGCGTTTACCCGGTGGTGTGGCTCGATGCCATCCACTTCAAAGTCCGACAGGACGGCGTGGTGAAGACCCGGGCCATCTATTCCATACTGGCCGTTTCCACGGAAGGGCAAAAGGAAGTGATCGGCATTTACTTTGGAGAAAACGAGGGAGCGGCTTTCTGGCGCTCGGTGCTCGC
>NZ_SJZI01000008.1:0-13886 GCF_004337505.1 Flaviaestuariibacter flavus
TCTCGCCGGCCACGTTTACGGTGATCTTCTTGGAAAGGTCACCGTTTGCCACGGCCGTTGTTACTTCGGCGATATTTCGTACCTGGGCGGTCAGGTTGGAGGCCATCTGATTTACCGAGTCGGTGAGGTCCTTCCAGGTACCTCCTACTCCCTGTACCTTGGCCTGGCCACCGAGCTTACCTTCGGTACCCACTTCAAGGGCCACACGGGTCACCTCGGAGGCGAAGGAGTTCAGCTGGTCCACCATTCGGTTAATTACATCCTTGATCTGGAGGATCTCTCCTTTTACGTCCACGGTGATCTTCTGGGTAAGGTCACCGTTGGCGATGGCGGTTGCCACCTTGGATACGTCGCGGAGCTGTACGGTCAGGTTACCGGCAAGGAGGTTTACGTTGTCGGTAAGGTCTTTCCACACACCACCAACGCCTTTCACCGTTGCCTGGCCACCGAGCTTACCTTCGGAACCCACCTCACGGGCCACCCGGCTTACTTCCGCCGAGAAGGAGTTCAGCTGGTCCACCATCGTATTAATGGTGTTCTTCAGCTCGAGGATCTCGCCTTTTACGTCCACCTCGATCTTGCGCGACAGGTCACCGTTTGCCACCGCGGTTGTTACTTCCGCGATGTTACGTACCTGCGCCGTCAGGTTCGAGGCCATTTTATTTACCGAGTCGGTAAGGTCCTTCCACAGGCCCTCCACACCCGGTACGTCTGCCTGGCCGCCCAGCTTACCTTCGGAACCTACTTCCCGCGCAACGCGGAATACTTCGGAACCGAACGAGTTCAGCTGGTCCACCATCGTGTTGATCGTATTCTTCAGCTCCAGGATCTCCCCTTTTACGTCCACCGTAATCTTACGGGACAGGTCACCTTTCGCTACCGCCGTCGTTACCTCGGCGATGTTACGCACCTGGGCCGTCAGGTTCGATGCCATCTGGTTCACCGAATCCGTCAAGTCTTTCCAGGTACCACCAACGCCCTGCACTTTCGCCTGGCCACCGAGTTTACCCTCGGTACCTACTTCAAGCGCCACACGCGTTACTTCCGATGCAAAGGAGTTGAGCTGGTCCACCATCGTGTTGATGGTTTTTTTCAGCTCGAGGATCTCGCCGGCCACGTTTACGGTGATCTTCTTGGAAAGGTCACCGTTTGCCACGGCCGTTGTTACTTCGGCGATATTTCGTACCTGGGCGGTCAGGTTGGAGGCCATCTGATTTACCGAGTCGGTGAGGTCCTTCCAGGTACCTCCTACTCCCTGTACCTTGGCCTGGCCACCGAGCTTACCTTCGGTACCCACTTCAAGGGCCACACGGGTCACCTCGGAGGCGAAGGAGTTCAGCTGGTCCACCATTCGGTTAATTACATCCTTGATCTGGAGGATCTCTCCTTTTACGTCCACGGTGATCTTCTGGGTAAGGTCACCGTTGGCGATGGCGGTTGCCACCTTGGATACGTCGCGGAGCTGTACGGTCAGGTTACCGGCAAGGAGGTTTACGTTGTCGGTAAGGTCTTTCCACACACCACCAACGCCTTTCACCGTTGCCTGGCCACCGAGCTTACCTTCGGAACCCACCTCACGGGCCACCCGGCTTACTTCCGCCGAGAAGGAGTTCAGCTGGTCCACCATCGTATTAATGGTGTTCTTCAGCTCGAGGATCTCGCCTTTTACGTCCACCGTGATCTTACGCGACAGGTCACCGCGGGCCACCGCCGTTGTTACTTCGGCGATGTTCCGAACCTGGGCGGTCAGGTTGGAGGCCATCTGGTTTACCGAGTCGGTCAGGTCCTTCCAGGTACCGGCGACCCCAGGCACCTCTGCCTGGCCACCAAGCTTACCGTCGGTACCTACCTCACGCGCCACGCGCGTCACCTCGGAAGAGAAGGAGTTGAGCTGGTCCACCATCGTGTTGATCGTGTTCTTCAGCTCGAGGATCTCGCCCTGTACGTCCACCGTGATCTTCTTCGAAAGGTCGCCTTTCGCCACGGCCGTCGTTACTTCGGCGATATTACGTACCTGGGCGGTCAGGTTACCCGCCATCAGGTTTACAGAGTCCGTAAGGTCTTTCCATACACCCGCTACACCTTTTACACGTGCCTGGCCACCGAGCTTTCCTTCAGAGCCTACCTCACGCGCCACGCGCGTTACTTCCGCCGCAAAGAGGTTCAGCTGCTTCACCATGTCGTTCACCTCGCGTGCGATGCGTGCAAACTCCCCTTGCAGCACGTGGTCGCCGATCTGCAGGGTCATTTCCTGCGACAGGTTACCCTTCGCCACGGAGGAGATCACGTGGGCGATCTCGATGGTGGGGTGCACGAGGTCGGAGATAAGGCCGTTAATGGCGTCGACGCCCGAGCTCCATTGCCCGCGCGCATAAGGAAGCTCCACGCGGTGGGTGAGCTTACCCTGCTTGCCGATCGTTTTACCGGCTTTGGTCAGCTCGGCCATCAGCTGTTCGTTGAGGCCGATAATTTCATTGAGGGTATCGCAGATCTTGCCGCTGATGCCCACCTGGTCGACCGGCATGCGCACGCCGAAATTACCGTTGCGTACTTCCGACAGCACCTTGAGGAGCAGGCGGGAGTCGAGGGCATCCTCCATATCGAAGGAAACCGCCGCAGGGACAGGCGCTTTGGCTTTTGTCTTTTTCGGGACTTTTTTGCTGTTGGTTTCAGGGGTCACATCCACAGGCTCAACAGGGGCTACCAGATCAATTGGCTCAATAGGCTCGTGGGAAGAGCCGTTACCATTAGGCATTTCCGTATTCATGGTCAGGGGTGATTAATGTGTCAAACTTACAGTAAATCCGACAAATAACTTATACGGCCGAGGTAAAGTTTTCGCGAAAGAATTCCCAAAAAGCATTGATTACGAACAGCTGAGCAAAAGCGCTGCCACCGCGTTAAGTAGTTCCCAATAGTATTTTATTATTTGGCAGAACCCCGGCCCTACTAATACCTTTACGCCAACCCACCCCCGTTATGAGTGTTGAAAAGACGCATGGTTTGAGCGGAAGCACGCCTTTTATCTTTCTTGCCGAGGACGATATCGACGACCAGGAACTGCTGATCGAGGCACTGACGAGCTTCGTTCCGGACATGCGGGTGGGCACGGCCGCAAACGGGAAAAAAGCCCTCAACGAGTTGCTCCGCCTCGAGCAGGCGCAACTGCCCTGCCTGATCATTGTCGACTATAACCTGCCCGAAGTGAATGGCGGCGAGATCCTCAAGCAACTTGCCGGCGAAGCGCGCTACGCATCGATTCCGAAGGTGGTGTGGAGCACTTCCAACTCCCCTCTTTATCGCCAGATCTGTATGGATCTCGGTGCGCGGGCCTACTTTGTAAAACCCTCCGATATCAAGGGCATCGAGCGGATGGCCCAGGAGATGCTCGTCTATTGCAACCTGGTGCACAGCAGCTGAGCGACTGACCATCGGCCACTAAAATTGGACGCCGGGGCCCATTATCGGGCCTTTCTGTCAGGCCGTCGATTTTAATACGCCGCCGCCGCCGAAAGCGTTAATTTCGGGAGAACCCGCCTTCGGCCAGGGAGCACAACCAACCCTGATGGATCTAACTGCCTTTCCTTTCCTGTCGCTACTTTTTTTACTTCCTGCGCTCATCAACCTGGGAATCGCGGCCTATATCCTTTTTGCGCTGCCACGTATCCGCACCGTCGACCTGTTCGGGATCTGCGTCCTGGCGCTCTGCATCTGGCAGATCGAAGAAGCCGGGTACATGTTCCTGGGCAGCCGGGAAGCGGCCTTTGCCTGGAGCAAGACCTTCTGCTTCAGCTGGATCATGATCAACCCGATCGCCCTGCATTTCGCCTGCAGTTACACCGGCCGGAAGTTCACCGAGAAGCGGCTTTTCCCCGTAGCCCTCTACCTGCCCTACCTGCTCCTCCATGGCTTTTATGTCGCCAGCGGCAACAACAATCTTCAGCCCGACGCGGCCTGGGGCTGGGTGATCGCTCCCGGCGGATCCGCCATCCAGGCTGTGACGTTATGGATGATGCCCTTCACCATGTTCGTGGTCATCGGGATGCTGCTCCGCATGGCCTTCCGCCTGCCCCGGCGCAGCAAGGAGCGCACGCAGGCACTTGTAATTGCCTTTGGCATCCTGATCCCGACCCTGATCGGCTTTGTGACGCAGGTGCTTTTCCCGCTGGTGTTCGCCATCCGCGAGATGCCCCTGTCGCCCCTGCTCGTCACCTTCTTCTCGCTTTCCACAATCGTTGCCCTGCGCCGCTTCCGGCTTTTCGATATTTCCGAAGCGCTGCAACTGGAAACGGTGCTCCATCAGTTTCACAACATCGTGCTGGTAGTGCTGCCCAACCGGACGGTGCGCTCGCTCAACAAGTTCACCACGCGCATCTTCGGACTCGAAGGAGGCGCGTACATGCCGCTGGAGCGCTGTTTTCCGACCGAAGAAGCGGCAACGGATTTCTTCGAACAGGTGTTCGAGCCGGCCTTCGAAGGACACTCGCTGCGCAATAATATGGTCAGCTTCCGCGCCGGCGATCGCATGATCGAAACCCTGGTGGCCGCCGAGCCGGTGCGTCACCGCAACGAGGCCAGCGGCGTGCTCATCGTAGCCAGCGATATCACCGAATACCTGCATGTGGTGGAAGCCCGCAAGGAAGCTGAAAAACAACTGGAAGAAACACGCCTGCAGCAGCACCGCGAGATTACCGAGGCGGTGCTGGTGGCCCAGGAGAACGAGCGCCGCATCATCGGCGCCGAGCTGCACGACAACGTCAACCAGATCCTGACCAGTGCCAAGCTCTATATGGGATTAGCGGCTACGGAGCGCGAAGGCGCGCCTTTCCTGCAACAGGCCACCGGCATCATCGGAGTGGCCATGCAGGAAGTGCGCAAATTGAGCCATGCGCTCATCCCGCCTTCCTGGAGCGGCGAAACGCTGGTGGAGGCGCTGCGACACCTTCTGTCCGCCGCGGAGCAAGGGAAGCTGTTCACCGTTCACCTCGATGTGCAGCGCTTCGAAGAAGAGCGCGTTTCTTCAAAGCTGAAGCTCACCATCTACCGCATCGTGCAGGAGCAGTTGAATAACATCGTGAAGCATGCACAGGCAAAGACCGTTCGCGTCTCGCTGCGGCAAGACGACGCACTCGTGCTGCACATTACCGACGACGGCATTGGCTTTGAATCGGAAAGCCGGTCCTTCGGTGTGGGCCTGCGCAATATGGAAACGCGCGCGCAACTGCACGAAGGCCGACTTTTGTTGCGGAGCAGTCCGGGCAAGGGCTGCCAGCTCGAGGTCACCTTTCCATCCGGCCAGCCGCCGCGTTCCGCCGGCGTGCTACAATAACCGGAGCACTGACTGCGGCCGGATAAAGTCGCGGATAGAGGCGATGAGCTCGTCTGAAGCAAACGGCGATATCGGATCCATCACCGGTAGTTTGTTTTCGAGAAAATCCTGGATTTTCCGGGCCAGTTCCTCTTCATTGTAGGCCACCTGAAGCCCGCAGGTTTTTTCGAGCATCCGGCAGGTAGCCATCTGGTGGTCGCTGCGGGTTTCGCGCAGGCGGCCGGATCGCGGAAAGACGATCAGGGGCTTTTTTAATTCCGATACGGAGAGGATGGTGCCGGTGCCGGCATGACTGACGATCAATTCAGCGGACTGTACATAGTCCCGGAATTCAGCCGGCGCTATATAATCCAGCGTTTGAATATTACGGGGTTGGTACTTCATCCCAAACACCTGCGCGATAATTTCCTTGCCGGACAACAAAGGTGCGATTTCATCCACGGCGCGGATAAACCGGTCGAAGGGAAGCTGGGAACCTACGGTAACAAATATCATTTCATAACATTTCCGGAGTAAACAATTTTGCTTGTTGCCAGGTGTGACCATTGCGTGTACACCCGGTCGGCGAAGAGGGCGCAGATCTTTCCGCTGATGGACACCTGCTCGGTATGACAGGACGCCTCGACCCAGATCGTACGCGCGCCCATCAGCCAGCCGAGAAACAAGGCAAGCACGCCCGGGCCGGCACCGGTGGTAACGACAACGTCGGGGCGTATGCGGGCAATGGCGCGTCGCATCCTCAGGATGACATAGGGTATCCGGAACGCGTTCCACCGGCTCAGGTCGGGCACCGTTACGTACTCATGCCCTTTAAATGAGGTGGCGAAACTTTCGTGGGTAGACATATATACCAGTTCGTGCCCGTCGAAGGCGGGGCGCAGCCGCAGCAATTCTACTACATGCCCGCCTCCGGAGGCCACAGCGAGAATTTTCATATGGTTGTTTTTGTTGTTTTCGCTTGATCATGCAGCCACCGTCGTATCGGCTACGCGGCCGGATGCTTCTTCGCCTGGAGCTACCGGGAAGGCCACCACTTTCTGCAGCCGCACCAGAATATCTTCGATCAGCGCCAGCGCATAGCGGACCCGCTCCTGCGTTTCATAGTAGGGCAATCCAAAGCGCAGCACGTGACACATGGCGCCGTCTTTCTTATAATCGATGATACATTTGCAATGCACGCCCAGCTCGTTCAGGTTGCTGTACAATTCAAATGGATGGAAGTGCCTGAAGGCGAGCGAAACGAGCGGCATCGCGCTTTTTTCGTTCAGCACCTCGAAATCAATTCCCTGGCGGCTGAAGACTTCTTCCAGCCCCTTGCGGAGCACGCCACCAAGCATTATGGAACGGCGCAACACCGTCTCGCGGCCAACCGCCCGGTAAAGGTTGAGAGCTTCCAGGATTTCGGGATACATCATGAAGTCGTGCCCGCCCTGCAGGCTGAAGCGACAGGTGCCGGATTGCAGCCCAACGCCGTTCCAGAACAAGCCGTTGATCCATTCGAGGAACTCCGGCTTCATCCAGGTAAGGCCGCTGCCATGGGGCCCGAAGACCCATTTGTGCAGGCTGCCCACGACCACATCGGGTCCACCGAAGGGAAGCTCGTACAGGCCGATCGACTGGGAAACGTCGAGGATCGTTTTGCATTGCGGCGCGGCTTTGCGGATGGTGGACAGCCAGCATTCGTACGGGGCGAAGTTGCCGCTGGCATAATACACATGCGAGAGGAAGGCTAGCTGAGGCCGGACCCGGAGCACCTCGGCGCGGAGCCGCACCGGGTTGCGCAGTACTTCTTCGCCGACATAGTGCACCTCGAACTCGGGCAGGTGTTCAAATACGCCGATGCCACCGGGGTGCTCCTGGGCCGACGTGAGCACCGTATAAGGCGGTTGTCCCGACCGGCCAAAGGCGCGCAGCATCGAGAGGGCGAGCAGGTTCATCGTTTGCGAGGTACCGTTCGCCACCATCAGCTCGTAGCCCGGCGCGGGCCAGAGCTCGCTGCATAAATTCTTGATTTCGCCCAGGTCTTTGCGCCCCTGCTCGTACATGCCCAGCGGATAACCGTCGAGGGCGCCGTTTTGCAGGCCTTTGCCGCGGGCCTCCCGCACGGCCGCCGAAGGCGTGCCCAGGGTTCCCGGGTTGAGGTTGATCCGCTCGGTAAGGAAAAAGCGCTCGCGGAAGCCGCCCCAGCCGCCCTCGTCGCCATCGGCGGGCAGCAGCTGCTCGCTGTTGGTAGCCGCGCGGCCGCCGAATGCTTCGATCCGCTGGGTGAACACCCGCGGCTGCAGCCGGTTGCGGTGACGTGCGATGATGCGGAGCGTTTCATCAAGTACCTCCCGAAGCGGCGTGGTGTGGAGGCTCTGATCGATATGCGACGTCATCACCTGTATGTCGTGGCGGACGGCGCCGCTTTCATCGCGCGGATCGAACACATGGCTAATGCTGACTTCGTAGCCGAGGGTAGCGGCAAGCTCCTGCACCTGTGCCGCCAGTTCGTTAATGGGACAATTGGCCTTTGTAACGTGGTTAATCACCCGATGCACACCCCGGTCGGGCTTTTCGTCCGCGATTAGTCCCAGCGACAGGACGGCATCCTTCATGGGCATGATACCCGTGGTTTGGTTGCCCTTGCCATAAACGGTCAGCGGGTGGCCGGCGAGCGCCTGCGCCAGAAAACGGTTGACCACCGTACCGAAAATGGTGTCATAATCGAAACGGGTACCGAGCTCTTCGCAATCGCCCATCTCGGGGGTATACACACCGAAGAGTGTCGACTGCATGATTTCAGTGATGCGGAGCCCCCACTTACGGCAGGCCATCGCGAGGTAGTTGCTGTCGTTGATCTTGGAAATGTGGTAGACATCGTCTGACTGCCGCGGGAAAGGCATCGGCGCTACGGCTTCCTTGCCGTTGAAGCGCGGAAGGAAATAACCCTCGGCGATGTCGATACCACCGCCGGTTGCGTATTCGCCCATGGATCCGATTTTGACGATATGGGCTTCGGGCACGTGACGGCGCACGGCCCAGAGCAGGCGCATGTTGCCGCTCTCATTGTTTTGAATAGTATAAATCGACTCGGCAGGGCCCTGCATCGAGTATGGCGCCGAACACTGCTGCGCCATGTGAAAGATGGTGTGCGGACGCTCGGCGCGGATCAGTTCTTCGAGCGCATCGGAGTTCACATCGATACATCGGTGCTCCAGGTTTTTCCGGCCGTACAACTTCTGGTATGCGGCGATTCGCTGCGGAAGCTGCGCCACCGGCACGAGACTGTCGGCCCCTGTTGCACGTACGGCGCGGCGTCGCCAGCCATTGTCGGCGATAATGATCTTCGTGTCGGGATGGTCTACTGCAAGTTTGAGTGAAACGGGCCAGCCATAATAGCCGTCGCCCCCCAGGACAAGGATGGTATTTTCCATATGTTGGTGTTTTCGACTTTGGTTTCTTACGCATTAAAAGACACCCGGACGGCACCACGGGTTTCGGGTTTCATTCAGTAAAGTCCAAAGCACACCTACCGGAAAAGGGCCGGAGGGCGTAGAGAGTTATCGTTTTAGCGGGATCGGCGAAATGGGATATACCGGACGGTGAGCGCCAGATTGAATGGAATTAGAAAATGGGATATAGGTTAGCATTAATCGAACGGTATACAGGAAGAAAACATCATGCGCTATGCCAGTATTGCAAACGGCCGTGCTGCAGCAAAACCGGCACGGGTGATCGATTTTCCTAATGTTAACTAAATGAAAATATTAGCATTTCCACAGGGCCCAAAAAATAAAAGTCATTGTTGCAACGCGCCTTTTCATCGCCCCGACCCCGGCCGACCAATGGGTGTGGAGTCATCGACAATTAGAGGTAAAAATGGGGCAATGCAGCCGGCGGGTAGGCCACCTTCCCCGGAGTGCAATCAACAGCAGAGCGATGCAGTGACGTGCCAACCGGATCCTTGTTTTATGGCCGGGTATGGGCGAAGAGCCAGCACCTCAGTTCGGCCAGCTGCAAATACGCCTCCGCTTTCAGTGTTAATTTCCAGGTGTGGCAGTGGCTGCTTATCTTTTTCAGCACCCGTCTTTCCCGTAGTGGCACCCCGGCCAGAAAATCCGGAACCAGGTAAGCTGGCACCATGCGCATGTCCTGGAAAGCGCCGAGGGTATCGCTCAATGCGAGACAGGATTCTTTTGACATGATTTGTTCCGGGAAGCAGGCGGCGATATCCGTGCCGATCAGGGGCCACAGGTACAAGAGGCTTTTCAGGATTTTTCGCAATTCGTGCAGTTGCTCCTCGCCGGGCGTGGCCACAGCCAACAGCCGGCGCAACTCCTGTTGCACGCCGGGCAGAAAGCTTTCAGCCCTTATGATTTTCCGGTTCTTCTTCAGCGCCTGCTCCATCCGGCGGCAGCACCTGGAATGTAACCAGGAACGCCCCTGCCGGCGTACTTCCTTTATCATGGCCGTCTGTTTTGCGTGCAGATTTTCCAGGTAGTAATACGGGACGGAACCCGGTGGTTCCGCGCAGAGCCGCAGCACCGTTTGTTCCTGGATCTGGAGGCCCCGCAGTTCACCCACGGCATGGTAAAAAGCGTGCATCTTTTTACCGATACGCAACCGGCGATCAACTTCCCCGCCGGCGCGGCACAGGGCAACGAAAGCCCTCAGTTTCTTTACCTCCACCCGAAACCGGTGGATGTCTTCGGCAGCAAACTCCTTCAGCAACTTTCGTGACCGACGGGCCAGAACATGGCCCCTTTGGCGCAGGAACGATATGGCCTCCTTCTTTTTCATACTGCTTCCGACGGGCCCTTGCCTTTACTTCATTTAAAGTTAGGACAAGCTTTCGATGCCGGCAGCTCCTTTTACGCCGCTCTTCCATAGTGTTTACAATGGAGCAGGGAGGCAAGCGGACCGGACGGGACCCGTATCCGTCCCCGACGGATTTGCGGATGGCAGGACGGACTTCACTTGGCTAAACCGGCCCACTATGTTCTTTGCCGACTTTACCAGAATTTCAATCTGCTGATGGCTGTATTTCTTCAATCCTTTTTCGCGCTGCAGTGCCGCTGTCTTGGTCAGAAATTCAGCTACATAAACAAGACGCCAGGGCATTTTGTTTCGCATATTGTTTGATTCGCCCCGGTTATGGCGGATGAGGCGCAGCACCGGGTCTTCCGTAAAGCCTCTGTAAAAGGATCCGTCCTTTTCACTTTGGATGATGCAGACGAAAAAGCCATTCATGAATTAACGCAAAACCTCTGTTCACCAAGATGTGGTTTCAAACTGAACAGGATTCACATCTCTCCCAACGGCGTTAGCGTAACAGGATAATACCCTTTTTGAAAAAATGAGCCCCCGGTTACTCAGGGGCTTCTGCGGACTGGACGGGACTCGAACCCGTCCCCAACTCCGTTGGGGATGACAGGGCGGCACCGCCAGCTGGAAAATCAAAAAGCCCCCGATTACTCAGGGGCTTCTGCGGACTGGACGGGACTCGAACCCGCGACCTCCGCCGTGACAGGGCGGCATTCTAACCAACTGAACTACCAATCCAACGCACTGTTCTACAAAGGATTTTGTCGAACGGGTGGCAAAGATAAGGAGGCAGGAAATATCGGCCAACAAAAATTTGAACTGTTTTTCCGAACCTTTTCACCCGTAAACCCGGAACCTTATCTTTGACCCTCAACCCCCGCCAAAGCATGCTGCGTGTAGGAATATTTGGAACCGGCCACCTGGGAAAGTTTCACCTGAACAACTGGAAAGAGATCGAAGGCACCGAGATCGTCGGCTTTTACGACCCGAACGATGCCACCGCTGATGTGGTGGCCGCCGAGCACGGCATCCGCCGATATCCCACCGAGGACGCCCTGATCGACGCCTGCGATCTCATCGACGTCGTCTCCCCCACCAACTGGCATTTCGCCACCTGTGCCGCTGCAATCCGCAAAGGCCGTCACGTGTTCGTGGAAAAACCGATGGCCCACACGATGGAAGAAGGCCGCCAGCTTGTACAGCTGGTGCAGGAATCAAACGTAAAGCTGCAGGTGGGCCACGTGGAACGTTTTAACCCGGCCTTCATGGCCCTTGACAAGGAGCGCCTGGCGCCCATGTTCATCGAAGTGCATCGCCTGGCGCAGTTCAACCCCCGCGGCACCGAGGTAAGCGTTATCCTCGACCTGATGATCCACGACATCGACATCGTGCTCAGCATGGTTAAAAGCGATGTGAAAAGCCTTTCGGCCTCCGGCGTGGCCGTACTTACCGACACCCCCGATATCGCCAATGTTCGCATCGAATTCAACAACGGCTGCGTGGCCAACCTTACCTCCAGCCGGATCTCGCTGAAGAAAATGCGCAAGATGCGGCTCTTCCAGAAGGACGCCTATATCTCTGTTGATTTCCTCGACAAGAAAACCGAAGTGATCCGCCTGCTCGACGAAGCGCCCAGCGAGGCAGCCATGTCGTTCCCGATCGAAGTGCCGGGCGGAGGCACCCGCACCCTGAGCATCCAGAACCCGCAGGTGGAAGGCGGCAACGCCATCCGCGCGGAGCTCCAGGCCTTCGTGGATGCCATCCGCAACAATACCCGCACGGTGGTCAACGAGATCGACGGCTTCCGTGCGATGGAAGTGGCCCACCAGATCCTGCAGAAAATCCACGCCAACCTTTCCACCAGCTGAGCGCATGCAAACCCGCACCGTCAACAGCTCTGCCTATGCCCTGAGTGATTACGTGAGCGCGGCCCTTGCCTGGACCGCGTTCTACTTCGTGCGCAAGCTGCTGCTCGGCGAACCGATCAACCTTTCCGACGGCTCTTACGACCGCTTCTGGCTCGGCGTCACCCTTATCCCGCTTGGCTGGCTGTCGCTCTTCATGCTGCTCGGCTCTTACGGCTCGGTATACCGCAAATCGCGCTTCGGCGAATTCACACAGACCTTCACCGCCGTCGTAGGAGGCTGTATCGTACTGTTCTTCGTATTCGTGCTCGACGATGTGCAGAGCGGCTATACCTATTACTATTCGGCGTTCGCGGCATTGGCGGGCCTGCATTTTCTCTTTCTTTTCACCGGCCGGGTGCTCATCCTCCAAAAAGCAAAACGGCAGCTCCAGAGCGGCGCCATCTCCTTCCCGGCGCTTATCGTGGCGGCGCCCGAGGAGGCCCTGCAGCTGTACAACAACACCGGGCAGAAGCTCCACGAAGAAGGTTACCGGATTTCCGGCTTTCTCTCGCTGCAGCCCGGCGATAGCAGTCGCAAGGGACTGCGCTGCCTCGGCGACATCGGCCAGCTCGAAGGTGTGCTGGAGCGCGAAAGCATCCGCTGCGTGATCCTCGGCAACCGCAAGACCGCACCATCGGTAATGGAACAACTTGTAAACCGGCTCAGCGAGCGCGACGTCGACATCAAGATGCCGCCCACGACACTCGACATCCTCGCCGGCTCCGTCAAAACATCGAACGTGATGGGACCGGTGCTGATGGACCTCAAGACGGAACTGATGGCCGACTGGCAGCAGAACATCAAGCGCCTCATCGACATCGTGGTATCGCTTACCGCCGTTGTGCTGCTGCTGCCCTTCATGCTGTATATCGCGCTCCGGACGCGGCTTTCTTCGAAGGGACCGATCTTCTACTCACAGGAGCGGGTTGGCTACAAGGGACGCCCCTTCCGGATGTACAAGTTCCGCTCCATGTATACCGATGCCGAAGTGAACGGCCCGGCCCTGTCGTCGGACAACGATCCCCGCATCACCCGCTGGGGCCGCACGATGCGCAAGTGGCGCTTCGATGAGCTGCCGCAGCTCCTGTCGATCCTGAAGGGCGATATGAGCCTCGTGGGCCCGCGGCCGGAGCGCCGCTACTATATCGACCAGATCGTGGCGCAGTTTCCTTATTACAAATACCTGCTCAAAGTAAAGCCCGGACTTACCTCCTGGGGCATGGTGCAGTTCGGCTATGCCGAAAACATCAAGGAAATGATCGAGCGCTCGCGTTTCGACCTCGTGTATATCGAAAACATTTCGCTCGCACTCGACTTCAAGATCATGATCCACACGGTTCGCATTATCTTCAAAGGCAAAGGCAAATAATAATCCCGGATCCCGGATGTCCGATCTCTGATTTGCATCAGCCTTGCTGTTTTATCGAAAGCTTACTATGAAAAAAATTCTTTTGGCGCTGGCCCTGTTGCCCGGTGTTGGTCTGCTCGCCCAAGACAAGGACACGGCGGCCTACTGGCAGCAGGCCGTTCATTACCGCATCGAAGTGTCGCTCGACGACAAGACGCACAGCCTGCGCGGGAGCAGCGAGATGACCTATGTGAACCACTCACCGGACGCCCTTCCGTTTATCTGGATCCACCTGTGGCCGAACGCTTACAAAGATGCCAATACCGCTTTCGCAAAACGATTGCTGGAAGAGCGCAATGGCAAGTCGCGCCTGAAATCCATCCGCGACAAAGGCTATATCGACAGTCTCTCCTTCACGGCCGATGGCGCTCCCGCGCGCCTGGAGCCGCACCCCGAATGGAACGACGTGACAAAGCTCTGGCTGCCGGTGCCGCTG
>NZ_SJZI01000008.1:13913-264232 GCF_004337505.1 Flaviaestuariibacter flavus
CTGCGCAGCGGCGACTCGGTGCGGATCCGCACGCCGTTCCTGACGAAGCTTCCCACCTACACATCGCGCGGCGGCCACATCGACCAGAGCTATATGGCCTGCCAATGGTACCCGAAAGCGGCCGTGTACGACCGGAAAGGATGGCACCCGATGCCCTACCTTGATATGGGTGAATATTACAACGATTTCGGCAACTACGATGTGCGCATCACCCTTCCCGGCAGCTACGTGGTGGGCGCCACTGGCGTGCTGCAGAACGAAGACGAGCGCCGCCGCTATATCGAGTTAGGTACTTCCGGTTATGCCACACCCTATACTGCCACCGCGCCGGAGAAAACATTACACTTTACCGCCCGGAACGTCACGGACTTCGCGTGGTTTGCCGACAAGACCTTCCGCATCCGCTACGACACCCTGCAGCTGGCACCCGGCAAGCCCGTCATCGACGTTTTTGCTTTTCACCACGACGAGGCCGTAGCCGGCTGGAGTAAAAGCACCGACTTCATCAAAAGCGCCGTGCGTAGCTATTCCACGCTGATCGGCGATTATGCCTACCCGACCGTGCAGGCAGTGGAAGGGCCGGGCAACAAATCGTCGGGCGGAATGGAATACCCGATGATCACGCTCATCAACATGCCCAAGGCTTCGGATATGGAGCTGGATGTTGTGATCGGGCACGAGGTGGGGCACAACTGGTTCCCGATGATGGTGAGCACCAACGAGCGCGACTTTACCTGGATGGACGAGGGCTTCAACACCTATTACGAGAACCTTTACTCGGTGCAGAAATACAACACGCTGCTCGTGCTTGGCTCGAAACCCCAGCCGATGGAGCGGATCGGGAGCACCGACAACCTGCTGAAGCTCGTGTACACATTCATGAATGACATGAAAACCACCCAGCCGATCAATATCCCGGCGACGAGCTTCAAAAACGACAACGAGTACGGGATGGTGTCCTATCACAAAACAGCTGTGTGGATGCACCGACTGGAGACGGCCGTGGGCAGGGATGCATTCCGCGCCGCCATGAAGCTGTACTTCCGTGAGTGGCAGTTCCGGCACCCCTATCCCGAGGATTTTCAGCGAACCATTCAGGGTCTTTTCCGGACGGATCTGAGCAAGTATTTCGCCGACCTGAACACTGCCGGACCTTTCGCTGATTAGGAGTGTTTTTGGTCTAAATTAGGCGCGTGAAGAACCTGCTCCTTTTTGCCCTGCTGCTGTTGGTGCGCGTTGGCGCATCGGCCCAGCAATGGCAGCAGCGCGTCGACCACCGGATCGACGTGCAGCTCGACGCCCGTGCCCGGACGCTCGATGGCTTTGAGCGGATCACCTATTACAACCGGTCGCCCGACACGTTGCGTTTTATCTGGTTTCATGTTTGGCCCAACGCGTACAAGAACGACCGCACTGCCTACGTAGACCAGCAACTCCGCAACGGTGACACACGTGCCTACTTCGCCGATGAAAGCGAGCGGGGGTATATCAACCGCCTCGACTTCCGCGTGAACGGGCAGGTGGCGCGCACCGAAGACCACCCGCAGCATATCGATATCATCCGGCTGCTGCTGCCGGCACCGCTGGCTCCCGGCGACAGCGCCGGCATTACAACGCCCTTTCATGTGAAGCTGCCGCGCAACTTTTCACGCGGCGGTTATGAAGGCCGCAGCATCCAGGCAACACAGTGGTACCCGAAGCCCGCGGTATACGATGCGCAGGGCTGGCACCCGATGCCCTACCTGGACCAGGGCGAGTTTTACAATGAGTTCGGCAACTATGAAGTCAGCATCACGCTTCCTTCGGATTATGTGATTGCAGCCACGGGCACCCTCGTAGAGGGCAACGACACCAACGGCGCTGTGATGCTGGTCCAGCCGGTAAAGAATTCCGTTCGCGGGAAGGTGAATGCAAAGCCGGGAACAAAGCCCGTGGAACCGGCGCCCGCCGCGCCGAAAACGGTTCGCTTTGCACAGCAGGACGTGCACGACTTTGCCTGGTTCGCTGACCCCGACCTTATCAAAAAGCAAGACACCTGTCTCCTGCCTTCGGGCCGTTCGGTACTGGTAAAGAGTTATTATACGAAAGTCCACGACCAGCAGTGGGACAGCAGCCTGGTCTTTGCAAAGCGTGCCCTCCGCTTTTATTCCGCCGAAGCGGGCGAATATCCCTACCCCGTTGTAAGCATCGTGCAGGGCCCCGCCGGTGGCGCCGGCAGCGGGATGGAGTATCCTTCGATAACACTGATCGGTCCGGCCAGCGATTCAAAGCGTCTCGATGAAGTCATTACCCATGAAATAGGACACAACTGGTTCCAGGGGCTGCTGGCCAACAACGAGCGCACCGATCCCTGGCTTGATGAGGGCATCAACACGTACTTCGAGCGCAAGTACATGACACGCGTTTACGGTCCGCAGCCGCAGGCCGAGGAGCGCCTGCTCAAGACTCTCGAATACCAGCTGCGCGACCAGCCAATCGCCACCACGTCGGACTCCTTTCACCAGTATAATTACGCGATGGTGGTTTATTACAAAACCGCGCGCTGGATGGAAGGGATCGAGCGCGAGCTGGGCACCGACAGCATGCGGCAGATGATGCAGGCCTGGTTTTCGGGGCATGCCGGATCACACGTTACGCACGGCGCATTTCACGATCACCTGGCGTCGTGGATGGGAACGGCGCGCGCCGACCGGCATTGGTCGTACCTGCACCGCACGGGGCCATTGCCGGCCAATGAGCGGGGATCCAACGGCTGGGTAACGCCCTTCACCCCGCGGAGTATCAGGGCATATATCAATGAACCCTACCGCAAACCCTGGCTGCTGGCACCCACCATCGGAGCCAACGGCTACGACAAGCTGATGGTGGGCGCGGTGCTCACCAACTACGGCCTCCCTCCTTCCGCGCTGCAGGTGCTCGCGGTGCCGCTCTATGCCACCGGCTCGAAGCAATGGAACGGTCTTGGGCGGTTGTCGTATTCAAAGTATTTCACCGGCCGGGTGCATAAGGCCGAGGTCTTTGTCAACGGAAGCACCTTCTCGCGCGATGAGTTCACCGATGAAAAAAAGAGGACCCTTTACTCGCGCTTCTTTAAGGTCGTACCGGGCGCGGAGGTAACGCTGCGCAACCGCGACCCGCGCAGCACGCGCTACCGCAGCATCCAGTGGAAAACCTTCTTCCTCGGCGAAGACGTTTTCCGGAGTTCCTTCGATACCATCATCACCGGCACCGACACCGCGATATTACTGGCGGGCGGCAAAGCCGATCTCCGCTACGCGGTGCACCAGCTGCGCTTTTCCATCGCCGACGACCGGGCCTTGTATCCTTATGCGGCGGCATTCTGGGTGCAGCAATCGGCCTACTTCACCCGCCTCAATCTGGAAGGCTCTTACTTTTTCAACTACGCACGCGAAGGCGGCCTGTCGGTACGCCTCTTTGCCGGCAAATTCTTTTACGACCGCAACCGGAGTGATTATCCCACCGGGTTTTACCCCGGTCGCTACATGCTCACGCTGAGCGGTGCCGGTGGCGACGAAGACTTTACGTACAGCCATTATTTCGCCGCCCGCAACGAGTTCGAGGGTTTCCGCTCACAACAGATCGCTATCCGCGACGGCGGGTTCAAGATCCGCACGCCGCTGCTTTCCGAACCGGTTGGCCGCAGCGACGACTGGCTGGCGGCGCTCAATTTCAACACCAGCATCCCGGCGCGGATCAATCCGCTGTCGGTATTGCCGGTAAAGGTCCCGCTGCACCTCTTTTTCGATATCGGCACCTACAGCGGCGCCTGGAAGCCCGGCGCCTCCACCGATCGCTTCCTGTTTGATGCGGGCCTGCACCTGCCCCTGCTTTCGGGTGTGGTGAACTTTTATTTCCCGGTGGTATACAGCAAGATTTACCGCGAGTATACCCGCTCGATTTACCCCGACAACCGCTTTTTCCGGACGATGACCTTCAGTATCGACCTGGAGAAAGCATCCCGGTTTCTCAAACACCAAATGCTGCTTTAACCTGCGCGATTCCATCACATACCTGCAACACGCCGATATCGACAAGGCGCGCTGGGACGCGGCCCTGGAAGGCTTTGCCAATGGCAATATCTATGCTGCTTCCACGTACCTCGATGCCATGAGCCCCGGCTGGGACGCACTCGTGCAGGGCGATTATCAGGCGCTCTTTCCCCTGCCCTGGCGCCGCAAAGCCGGCATCCGCTACGTTTTCCAGCCCTTTCTCACAGCGCAGCTCGGGCTTTTTGCCAATGCTCCGGATCCGGCGTTGCTCGGGCGTTTTATTGAAGCCATCCCGAAACATTTCCGCCTGGTGGAGCTGCCGCTCAACGCCGGCAACAAGCTGGCCGTACCCGGCGCGGCATCGCGGTTGCGTGCCAACTACGTGCTGGATCTTTCACCCGGATACGACGAACTCCGTGCGGCTTACCGCGAAAATATCCGGCGCAACATCCGGAAAGCGCTCCAGTATGGCTGCAGCGAAGAAAAAGGAACACCCCTCGCAGATATCATTGAGCTCGGGCGCGCCCATAGCAGCGATGAGCAGGGGCTGGCCAGCTTTTCGCGTCTTTATACAAAACTGGAAGGCCGCGGGCAGGCCTGCACCCGCGGCATCCGCGGCCGCGACGGCGCCCTGCTCGCCTCGGCCGTATTTCTACGGGACAGCCGGAGGGCTTATTACCTGTTGGTGGGCAACCATCCCAATGGCCGTACCCTGGGTGCCTCACACCTGCTTATCGACGCTTTTATCCGCGAGCATGCCGGCACCCCGCTCCTGCTCGACTTCGAAGGCAGCGACCTGCGCAACCTGGCATTCTTTTACCAATCCTTCGGTGCCCGCGAAGAGCTTTACCCCCAGCTGATGATCAACCGACTTCCCTGGTGGGTTAAACTATTTAAGGATCGCTGATCTCCGATGTCCGATTTTAAGTCCGAAATACATCTCTTGATATTTCGATCGACAAACAAATCAGACATCGGAGATCGGAGATCAAAAAACGAAAAGCGCCCCGAAGGGCGCTTTTCTTATGGATTGGCTTTGGTTTACTTATTCGTAGCTCGGACGCATCACCACGCGGCGATTCTTGGCGCGGCCGGCAGCCGTCTTGTTGTCGGCGATCGGCTTGGTTTCACCGAAGCCCTGCGACTGGATGCGGCTTTCCGGAACACCACGGGCCAGCAGTGCGGTGCGCACAGCCGCGGCGCGGTCCTCAGAGAGCTTCTGGTTGTAATCATCCTTGCCCACGTTGTCGGTGTGGCCTTCGATGTACAGCTTCAGGTCTTTGTCTTCGGACATCAGCTTGGCAACCTCAGCGAGGGCTGCATTGGATGTCTTCAGCAGCGTGGACTTACCGGTGGCGAAGTAGATACGCGAAGCCGACTTGTTCATGCGAACGATCGTTTCCTGCTTCACTTCGGGGCAGCCATTGTTGGCGGCGGTGCCGGCGAGCGTGGGGCATTTATCTTCTTCGTCGTTTACACCATCCTTATCGGTATCGGGGATGGGGCAGCCCTGGTAGCGGGGAACGCCGCGCTCCGTGGGGCATTTGTCTTCTTCATCGTTGATGCCGTCCAGGTCCGTATCGGGGATCGGGCAACCCTGGTACTTGGCGGTACCGGGCTGGGTGGGGCACTTGTCCTCTTCGTCGTTGATACCATCGTGGTCGGTATCGGGGATCGGGCAGCCCTGGTATTTTTCGATACCGGGAACGGTCGGGCACTTGTCGAGCGAATCGACGATGCCGTCGTTGTCGGTGTCAACGGGTGCTACCGGCACCGGCTTCACCTCTTCCGCTTTCTTGCGGGGACGGAGGTTGCCGGCATAGCCGATGCGGTACACGAAATGATAGTTGTTGGCGCGGTCGGTCACCGGGATGCGGTAAGTAGCGTCGGTGAAGAGTGCGGCTTCGTTAAAGAGGTTCACCTTCAGGCCGATACCTGCGGGGATGATGGCGTCGAAGGTTTGCTTGTACCAGGAGGCTCCGATGCCGGCGGTAACATAAGGGGTGAGCACATAGCGGTCGGAAAACAGCTTGAACTGCGCCGACGCATCCGCTTCGAGCTGCAGGCTGCTGCTGCCGTTGGTGGTGCCGTCCTTCATGATGACGCGGGGGAACGAGCCGCCGATGGTACCGGCGAAGTCGATATTATTGTGAAGACCACGGAAGTAATGTACTCCGATACCAGGGTCCATCTCACTAAAACGGGCACGCGTCCCGTTGTTGATCACCTGGTTGAACGAGGTAGTGCGGATACGGTTGGCCGTGAGATAGTCGTTCATGAAAAAACTCAGGCCGAGGGCGCTGGGTCTTTTATAAGCGTTCTTCGGGGTGGCCTGTGCAAAAACGGCGTTACTGCAAGCGATCGCCAGCATTGTCACCAGTACTTTCTTCATAATGCGCTAGGATTGATTAATCGGGGCAAAAATAACAGGTCAAACCAGAAAAAGAGAATTTATTTATACCCGTTACCGGCAGGCTAACCGCCTCGTTTTGACAGCACTTCCACCTTCACCTGGGTAAGCCCGCGGCCGATATATCCAAGGCGTTCGGCGGCGATCCGGCTCATATCGACAAGGCGGGGGTTTTTAGGGTGGAGACGGTCGTTGACCTGCACGATCACTACCCGCTTGTTGCGCAGGTTGGTTACCCGGATCCAGGTTCCGAGCGGCAGCCGGTTACACGCGGCCGATAGCTTGCGGCTATCGTACACGGCGCCGGTAGCGGTTTGCCGCCCGTTGAATTTTTCCGCGTAATAGCTGGCGGTGCCATAGAGCGCGCGCATCGAAGCAACGGTGAGCCGCGGGTCGGCTTCTCCGGGTGTTTCGGCGGGCGGCGTGTTTTCCCGTGTGGTGGCCAGCGCCGCATCCTGGGAAGCAGCGCTGAGAGAGGCCGAACAGGCGAGAAGAATCAGCAAACGTCGCATAGGCAGTGTTTATTTTTTGGCGAACCACGCCTGCCTCAGCCGGCGGTCTTCACCATAGATATCCTCGTGGAATACCAGTTTTCCCTCCTTACCCTCGGCGGTCACGTAGCGCAGGAACACCGGCATCGGGCGCCGCACCGGGACGTACCGGCGCTTCTTCTGCGCCAGCCAGCTGTCGAGCGAATCCACCGGCAAAGCCTTGACCCTGGTGGCAGTATCGGCGGCCAGCAGCAGCGAGTCGCGGCGCAGCAGGTAGGTTGCCAGGCTGTACCAGGACTCTACCCGCACGCAACCATGACTGAGCGCGCGCTTGCTCCGGCCAAAGTACGAGCGCTGGTTCGTATCGTGCAGGTACACCGAGAACTTATTGGGAAAATTGAACTTCAGCACTCCCAACGCATTGTCGTCGCCGCTGCCCTGCACAACCTTGAAAGGTATCTCCTTTTTGTATCTGCTCCACTTCACCGCGTAGGGATCCACCTCGTTGCGGTTGGTGTCGAGGAGGCTGTAGCCTTTGCGCGCCAGGTAACCCGGGTCGCGCTGAAGGGCCGGAAGGATGTCTTTGCTGATGATCGACGGCGGAATGGTCCACTGCGGGTAGGTCATCATGTTGTTGATGGCGCTGGCCAGCACCGGGGTACGCGTCTCGGGCTTCCCCACCACTACCTTGGAGCGCAGGCGAACAGAGTCGTCCCGGATCACCTGGAGCTGGTAGGTCGGGATGTTCACCCACACGTATTCCTCGGGCACCACCGCCGGAAGACTCTTGTAGCGATCGAGATTGATGGCTACGATCAGGAATTTTTCATCATTCGACAGGTTGAGGTGCGCGATCAGTTCGGGGCTGATGCGCCCGTCGGCGGGCAGACCCTCGCGCTTCTGGTATTTTTTTACGACGCCCGCCAGCGCCACGGAGTCGGGCAGGCTTTCATCGGCGCCCAGCGAGTCTTCGGAAAGCCGCCTGCGCACCTGGGCAGCAAGGTGGAGCGAATCCTTCGGGTTGACGTGGGTGTATTTTTTAAACTTCGCCTTCTTCAGGAAGCGCGCAAGTGCAAATTTCAGCTCGTGGTAAGCGGGGTATGGTGGTTCCAGGGTGCGCGCAAACGAATCGGTGGGCAGCGTGCGCAGGTCGCCGAGCATTTTCCAGTAGAATGCCGGCGTGAGGCTGCTGTCGCGGCGGCGCAGGCTGTCGGGCTGCAGGCGGCTGACGTGCAGGTCGGTGCCGAACTCCACGAGTGCCGAAGTGAGGTAAAGATCGGTGGCTGCCCAGAGCGCCGCGTCGAGGCGGGTGCTGCGGCTGGTGTCGCTGCGCGCCTTCTGCGTCATGGAATCGAGCCGGTGCAGACCGTAATCTTCCGGGAAAAGACCAAAGCGGCGTGCGTCGCGCAGCAGTCCCATCAGGCTGTCCACAGCGGGCGTCCAGATGCTGTCGTTCGACCACAGCGGGCTATATTTCGTTTGCTGGTACAAGGCGTCGATCACATCGGGATGGCGAAGCGCAAAGGCGTTGCGGCTATTGCTGTCGCGCGCATCCTCGAGGGTGGCAGCCAGGATATCGGAAACCGTTTGCGGCAGCTCTTCCGGCCGCTCCACCACCTGCTTCTGACCAATGTGCAGGGGCTTTCGCTTCGCTTTACACGCAGGTACGGATAGCAGCAACAGGGCCAGGCATATGCCGGAAAAAACGGATATTGGCGTACACTTCATGAACGGTTCGATTATGCAACGAAACAAGCCGGGGACCTGCCTCGCCGTGGCCGCGCTGCTCCTAACAACAATGGTGCCGGAGCTCAGCCGGGCACAAAATATACGAATTGTCGGGAAAACAAAAATTTACAGGAACACCGTTCGGCAGGATAGCCTCAAACGCATGGTGGAACTCCATACTTTATCGCCCGGCATCCGCTACGATCTGCGTTATGCAACCGAAAACAACTTTACCGGGCGCCGCCTGTACCCGAAGGGCAATCGCACCTTCCTGCGGCTTCTGCCGGCGCGGGCGCTGGCCTCGGTGCAGGACAGCCTGCGGCAACAAGGGATCGGGCTCCGGATATTCGATGCGTACCGGCCGCATGCCGCAACCCGCCTGATGTGGGAGCTGGTGCACGACGAGCGCTATGTGGCAAACCCCGCGAAGGGCTCGGGACATAACCGCGGGCTGGCTGTAGACCTCACGCTGGTAGACCTGAAAAGCGGAAACGAGTTGAACATGGGCACCGGCTTCGACAACTTCTCCGACAGCGCGCATTCCGATTACCGGAACCTGCCCGACGGCGTGCTCGCCAACCGGCGCCTGTTGCGCGGTGTGATGGAAGCAAAAGGATTTTCCGTGCTCAGTACCGAATGGTGGCATTTCTACTGGCCGAATGACCGCGATTATGAAGTGCTTGATCTGCCGTTTAAAGCGCTGAGATAATTTTCATATTCAATATCCAATTTGCAAGTGGGTTGATACTTGCCTTGCCACTGGAACATTGAATATTGATTGCTGAATATTATCATTTGGACTACACTACATCCGTCGATCCAAGTCCCTGAACTTCTCCACCTTCTCCTCCCCTGTTATCGGGCCACCGGCCCGCACCTGCAGCTGGAAGTTGACGATCCACTCGGCGCAGCCGCGCTGCTGCAGGTGATCGTTGACGTTATGAAACACGTGCATTACCGCTTCGTAGCTGCCTTCGAGCACAGTAGAGAAAGGGCCTACTTCGTGGGCAATGCCGGAAGCTTTGATGATATCGATCGCCTCGTCCACCCATTCGTACGGATGACGGTCCTCGACAATCGGAACGAGTTGCAGCGAAGCATTGACGGTATGCGTATGCATCAGGAAATTATTCGGGGAATGAATGATTGTTCGAGGAAAAGATCGGCCAGCACGACAGCGGCAACGGCTTCCAGCACAGGCGGCACGCGAAGCGCGATGCAGAGATCATGTCGGCCTTTTACGGAAAATGGCTCCACCGCGCCCGACCCGAGATTCCATGTTGCCTGCTCTTTCGGGGTCGACGAAGTGGGCTTCACCACAACACGGAAGCGAAGCTCGTTGCCGTTGCTGATACCGCCCACAATGCCTCCGGCATGATTGGTTGCCGTAGCGCCTTCGGCATTTATGATGGCGTCGTTGTGCTCCGTGCCGAACATGCGGGCCGCGGCGAAGCCGGCGCCGAACTCGATGCCCTTGATCGCCGGGATGCTGAAAACGGCATGGGCGATCCGCGATTCTACCGAATCAAAAAAAGGCTCGCCAATACCTGCCGGAACACCCGCGACGCTGCATTCCACGATACCGCCCACCGAATCCTTGGCATCGATCGCCTTCTGAAGTCCTTTTTCGAGATCGGTTTCGCCGCCGATCTCCAGGATGCGGGCTTCTACCTTGCATTGAGCGAGAAGCTTTTTCGCCACCACACCGGCTGCCACCAGGCACACGGTAAGCCGCCCGCTGAAATGCCCGCCGCCACGGTAGTCTTCATGACCGCCAAACTTCTGGCGCGCCACCATGTCGGCATGGCCGGGACGGGGCACCGCCCGTAGCTTTTCGTAGTCGGAGGAGCGGGTATTGTTATTCGGGAAAAGTATCGTCAGCGGCGCGCCGGTGGTTTTGCCATTGAAAAGCCCGCTTATAAACTGCGGGATATCGTCTTCCTTCCGGGGGGTTGTGCCTTTTTGCTGTCCGCCCTTGCGCCGCTCCAGGTCGGCTTCGAAATCGGCTTCGGAAAGCGGGAGCCCGGCAGGACAGCCATCGATGGTAATACCCACGGCGGGCCCATGCGATTCACCAAATATGGAAATACGGAAAAGTCGGCCGAACTGGTTCATGAAATGCGATTAACCGGTTAAAGATACGGAGGCACCCAGCTGCTGCAGGTGTGCCCAGAATTGCGGGTAGGATTTACCGACGGCTTCGGCTCCTTCAATTGTCACCGGGCCATCCGCCCGGAGTGCCGCTACCCCCAAAGCCATGGCAATGCGGTGGTCGTGCCGCGCAGAAACGGCTGCGCCCCGGAGAACTGTTCCGCCGCGAACGATCATCAGGTCATCCTGTAGTTCTACGGAAAGCCCGAGTTTACCGAATTCATCCTGCAAGGTCAGGGCGCGGTTGCTCTCCTTGTGCGCGAGTCGATGCACTCCTTCGATCACCGACGTGCCCGCGCAGCAGGAAGCAAGGGCAACCAGCGGCGGGAAAAGATCAGGACAATCGGTGGCGTTGAAATGGAAAGGGTTCAGTCCTCCCCCGCCCGCCTGCCCTCCCACCGAGATCCCGTCCTCCCGGATACTGAGGGCCACGTTGGTCTGCATCAGCGCCCGCAGGATGGCTTTATCGGCCTGCTCGCTGAACACGTCGAGTCCGGTTACTTCCAGTTTGCCGGCGATGGCGCCGGCAACCAGTCCAAAGGCCGCACCACTCCAATCACCCTGCACGGTATAATGGAGCGGATCTTTTGCCGGAGTTGGTACCGAATCGCCGAACACGAAGGACTCATAATTGTCGTTGCGCGGGACCTTCATACCAAAATCACGCATAACGGCAAGCGTCAGGTCGATATAGGGCCTGCTGTTGAGACCCTTAACGGTAAGGGCGACACCCCGCGCACCGGCTGCTGAATATGCCATCAGGAGGCCCGTGAGAAATTGGGAGGATAAAGAGCCGTCGATGGTGATATCGGCGGGCTGCAGCGGTCCCTGTACATGGAGCGGCAGTTTCCCCGCCGTACTGCCACCGCGCACACCGATCTGCGGAAGCACCGTGTCGAAAAAATCAAGCGGCCTCGCCGTCAGGCTACCGCTCCCGGTGATGGTAAGTTCCTGGCTGCTTAGGGCGGCAATGGGCGTAAACATACGCACCGACAGGCCGCTCTCGCCGCAATGAAGCTGTCCTTCTTTTGGTTGCACCCCCCTGGAAGTGATCGTGATCGTGGACTCATCTTTCGCCACATGGGCGCCGAGCCGGGTCACCAGGTCAAGTGCGGCACGATCGTCTTCTGAATTACCCGGGTTGTGAAGTATGGTCGTTCCCGAACGCAGCAGCGCGGCGGCGCAGGCGCGCTGCATGGCGCTTTTGGATGCAGGCGGCACATAGGTGCCCGAGACGGTGGAAGGCGAAACAGTTGCGTTCATCAAAGCATTTTGTCGAGTTCCTTAATGGTGATGGGCGTTACTACGGCTTTGCCGGTCTTTTCCAGGAGCACAAAGTGAATATGATCGCCTTGTTTCTTTTTGTCTTTCACAAGCACCGGCAGCACCTTTTCTTTTTTGTAAACCGCTTCGGTGGGCAGGCCATATTGTTGCAGCAACGCTTTTAGCCGGTCCGCTTCCTTGTAACCGAGCCGTTCCACCGAAAGGCGCGCCGCAAAAGCCATCCCGATGGAGATCGCTTCGCCGTGCGTCAGCTCATACTGGTTCTCAAGCGCATGGCCCAGGGTATGACCGAAATTGAGCAGGCGGCGCTCGCCGCTTTCGCGCTCATCGCTCATCACCACGCGGGTTTTGAGCAGGGCGTTACGCTCCACGAGTTCGGCAAGCGCTGTCTTGTTCTTTTTATAGAAACCGATATCAGCAGCCTCGAGCTCGCGGAAAAGCTGGGCGTCGCGGATGGCCGCGTGCTTGATCACCTCGGCAAAGCCGGAACGCCATTCGCTGTCCGGCAGTGTTTTTAACAACGATGGATCATGAAGAATAAATGCCGGCTGGCGGATGGTGCCGACGAGGTTTTTATAAACGCCGACATCGATGCCGTTCTTCCCGCCGATGGATGCATCCACAAGGCCAAGCAGCGTCGTCGGCACAAAACCGCAACGGATGCCCCGCAGGAAGATGGCAGCGATATAACCCGCCAGGTCGGTAACGACGCCGCCGCCAACGCCTACGAGCGTCCAGCCGCGGTCGGCGCCCATATCGAGCAGCTGCCCGATGGCCGCGTCCACGGTAGCCTGCACCTTGTAGGCTTCGCCCGGCTTCAGCACAATGGTATTCCAGCCTTTGAACTTCGCCGGGTGCGCCTCGAATACGTGCTCGTCGGTCAGGAGTACCGTAGTTTTACGGTCTGTGAGGTCCCGGAGTTCCGCAAAGCTGCCATCGAAATGACAGGCCACTTCGGCACCGCCGATCCGGAAGGTTTTCGTTTCCATCAGCTGTTGAAGATTTTATTCTGGTGGTTGATGCTTTCCATGTGCACCGCGTCGAGGTAGCGGGTGATAAAATCCTGCGACAGCCCGAAGCGCTCGCCGCGCTTTACGGCGCGCTCAAGGATCTCGTTCCAGCGGCGCGTCTGCAGGATGGTGATGTTGTTTTCTTTTTTATACTGCCCGATCTGGTCGGCGATCTTCATCCGCTGCCCCAGCAACTGCAGCAGCTCGTCGTCGAGCTGGTTGATCTGCTGGCGCATCCGCTCCAGCACGGCGTGGGCTTCCTCGGAACTCACTTCTTCTTTTCTCCAGATAATCCCCGCAAGCAGCGCATCGAGCTGCTCGGGCGTGATCTGTTGCTTCGCGTCGCTCCAGGCCTCGTCGGGGGTGATGTGGCTTTCGATCATCAGCCCGTCGTAGTCGAGGTCGATGGCTTCCTGGGCCACCTCCTGCAGGATGTCGCGGCGCCCGCAGATATGCGAAGGGTCGTTAATCAGCAGCATATCCGGGTTACGGCGCTTCATCTCGATGGCGAGGTGCCACATCGGCGCGTTGCGGTATTCGGTGTTGCCATACGATGAAAAGCCGCGGTGGATGAGGCCGATCTCGGTAATGCCCGATTTGGCCACCCGCTCCACGGCACCGGTCCATAGTTCGAGGTCGGGATTAATCGGGTTTTTGATCAGCACGGGAACGCTGACTCCGCGCAGGGCATCGGCCACTTCCTGTACGCTGAAGGGATTGACGGTGGTGCGGGCGCCGATCCACAATACGTCGACGCCGAAATGCAGGGCGTCTTCCACCTGCTTGCCGGTCGCTACTTCAACGGCGGCGGGCAGGCCGGTGGCCTTTTTTGCCGCCTGCAGCCAGGGCAGGCCTTTGGTGCCAACGCCCTCGAAGGAGCCGGGGCGGGTGCGCGGCTTCCAGATGCCGGCACGAAGCATATCCACGCGGCCGGTGGCGGCGAGGCGGGTGGCGGTTTCCAGCACCTGCTCTTCGGTTTCGGCGCTGCAGGGACCGCTGATGATGAGGGGGCGTTTTTTCCAGGTTTCCAGCACGGATGTCGGTGTCGTTTTCATGTGTCTGTTTTAGTGCCGGCAGCGAAAGTAGGCCGCTGCCGGACGGGTTCAGCGAATGATGCGTTTGATGGTGTTGGCCTGCGTGATGAGCTCGGCCAGGTATTCGTAATTGTCTTTTTCAAGGCAGTCTTTGAACTTGCGCAGCTGGCTGATGTGCTCATTGAGTACATCAAGCACGTTGTCGCGGTTCTGGCGGAAGATGGGCACCCACATCGCCGGGCTGCTCTTTGCCAGGCGCACGGTGCTTTCGAAGCCACCGCTCGCCAGCTCGAAAATGGCTGCGTCGGCACGCTCTTTTTCCAGCACGGTGTTGGCCAGCGCAAAAGAAGTGATGTGCGAGATATGACTGACGTAGGCCACATGCAGGTCGTGCTCCGCACCTTTCATATACACGAGGTGCATGCCCAGGTCGCGGAAGATGCCTTCAACAAGCTGCGCCGCATCGGCGTCGGAGTATTCGCGATCGCACAGTACAGCCGCTTTCCTGGCAAAGGCCCCGTGCACGGCAGCTTCAGGTCCACTGTACTCGGTGCCCCACATCGGGTGCGCCGCCACAAAGCGGCCCCGGAGCGGGTGGCCGGCAACGGCTGCCAGCACCGGCCCTTTGGTGGAGCCTACGTCGAATACGACCTGCCGGTCCACAAGATCCAGCACCTGCGGCAGCAATACCGACAGTATATCTACGGGAACAGCCAATGCGACCGCATCGGCACCGCGAACGGCTTCTTCGAGCGGCAGCACCTCGTCGCACAGCCCAAGCCGCAGGGCCGTAGCTGCATGCACAGCGTTATTGTCCACACCGGTTACCCGGCTGACTCTTCCCCGGTCGCGGAGGCCGAGCGCAAGGGAGCCGCCGATCAATCCAAGCCCGATTACACAAAGCTTCATGCGGGTTGTTTTTGAATAAATGAATGGACGCGGTCGGCGGCGGCGCGCAGGCGCGCTTCGGAAGCGCACAGGCTCACACGGATGTAGCCCTGCCCTTCGGTGCCGAAGATGCCGCCCGGTGTGAGAAAAACGCGGGCTTCCTGTAGCAGGGCGTCACTCAGCGCAAACCCGTCGGCCCACCGGTCGGGCACGGCGGCCCAGACGAAGAGGCCTGCCTGCGCCGGGTCGTAGGTACAACCCAGCGCGTCGAGAATTGCATACACCAAGGCGCGTCTGGCGCGGTAGGTGGCGTTCAGCGACTCCTGCCAGGAGCTGTCGAGGTCCAGGGCCGCCACGGCCGCCAGCTGTACAGGCAGCAGCATGCCGCTGTCCATATTGCTTTTGAAGCGCAGCACGTCATCGATGCGCTCCTTAGCACCGCACAGCACCCCGATGCGCCAGCCCGCCATATTGTGCGACTTGCTGAGCGAGTTGAGCTCCACCGCCACCTCGCGCGCACCGGGCACCGCCAGGATGCTTTGCGGGTGATCGTTGAGGATGAAGCTGTAGGGATTGTCGTGGCAGATCAGGATGTGGTGCTTTCGTCCGAACGCAATGAGCTTTTCAAAAAGACCCCTGGAAGGAAGTGTGCCGGTAGGCATATGCGGGTAGTTCACCCACATCAGCTTCACCCGCGAAAGGTCACTCGCTTCAAGGGCTTCAAAATCCGGTTCCCAGCCGTTTTCCGCCCGCAGCGGATAATCCACCGCCCGCGCGCCGGCAAGAGTTACGGCACTCCGGTAGGTGGGATAACCCGGGTTGGGCACGAGGGCTTCGTCGCCGGGGTCGAGATAAGTCATACACAGGTGCAGGATGCCCTCCTTGGAACCGATCAGGGGAAGGATCTCGGTAGCCGGGTCGAGGGGCACGCCGTAGCAGCGGCCATACCAGGCAGCCAGCGCCCCGCGCAATGCGGCAGCGCCTTTATAGCTTTGGTAGGCATGCACGTCGGGGCGGGCGGCGGCATCCTGCAGGGCGGCAATAACGGAGGCATGGGGGGCGCCGTCGGGTGAGCCGATACCCAGGTTGATCACGTCGGCACCACCCGCGTTGAGCGCGTCGATCTCCCGCAGCTTTTGCGAGAAATAGTATTCACCGATACCGGAGAGGCGTTTTGCGGTCTGAATCATCTTGATCGGGCGCATAAAAAAAGTCCCGGCTTTCGCCGGGACCTTGTATATGCATTTTTTTTAAATTCTATATGCTGTATGAACAAAGCGATCCCGGCTCCATTACGAAGTAATAATACCAACGATATGCTTTGTTGTTCATCATCAAACCAAATATAAAGAGAATCTTTCAATCTGGAATCTGTAAATCTGGAATCTGAATTCAACAAACAGATTCCAGATTGGAAAATTCCCGATCCCTTATCGGCGTACCGAGTCCGCCTCATTCATGCGGATCCGGCGGCCCTTGAATTTCTTGCCGTCAATAGCGCCGATCATTTTCTGCGCGGCGCGCTTGTCCACTTCCAGCCAGGTATTCATTTCTTTCAGGTCGATGCGGCCGAGCACGTCTTTCGAAAGGTCGCTCATATCGAGCACGAACTGCAGGAAGGAAGCCTTGTAGAAACCGTCCTTGGTGCCGAGGTTGACGAACAGCTTCACCATATCGCTGCTGCTGGCGGCGAACTTCTTGTCCTTGCGGTCGGCGCGGCCGTCCTGGGTGCGCTCGCGGCGGTCATCGCGACGGTCGCCCTGGCGTACGTTGAGGTCTTCGGAATTTTCATAATAACGCAGGAAGCGGTCAAATTCGAGGGCGGCTACGCGCTGCAGCACCTCTTCCTTGCTCATGTCGGCAAACTTCTCCTGCAGCATCGGCAGGTATGTTGCATAGTCACCGTGGCTGATGTCGGCCTGGACCAGCTTTTCCATAAAGAAAAAGAACTGTTTGCGGCAAACGTCACGCCCCGTCGGGATATCCACCCTATTGAAGGGAGCCTGAACCATGCGTTCGATGGTGCGGATCTTAAAGGATTCCCGCTGGTGCACGATGGAAAGACAAACACCGGTTTTGCCCGCGCGGCCGGTACGACCCGAGCGGTGTGTATAAACTTCGACGTCGTCGGGAAGTTCAAAGTTGATGACGTGGGTAATGCCGGAAACGTCGATACCACGGGCGGCCACATCGGTAGCGATCAGCAGCTGGAGGGTCTTTTCGCGGAACTCATCCATCACCTTGTCGCGCTGTGCCTGCGACAGGTCGCCGTGCAGGGCGTCGATGTCGTAGCCTTCGCGGGTAAGCTTTTCGGCCACTTCCTGGGCATCGGCCTTGGTGCGGGTGAAAATGATGCCGTACATGCCCGGGTTGAAGTCGATGATGCGCTTCAGCGTTTCGTAGCGATGATGGGCCGTCGTAATACAGAATTGGTGATCGATATTCTTATTGGCGGTGTTCTTAGTGCCAACCGTGATCTCGAAGGGCTCCTTCATATACTTCTTCGTCACCTTGCGGATCTCCGGGGGCATGGTGGCGCTGAACAGCCAGGTGCTGTTGCGTCGGGGGGTGTTCTGGAGAATGAACTCAATGTCTTCCTGGAAGCCCATGGAGAGCATTTCGTCGGCTTCGTCGAGCACCACGTACTCGATCTCCTCGAGGTTGATGGCCTTGCGCTCGATGAGGTCGATCAGGCGCCCGGGAGTAGCTACCACCACCTGCACACCGCGGCGGATGTCGCGGATCTGCTGCATGATGGAGGTGCCGCCGTAAACGGCGACCACGTTGATGCCCTTCTCATATTTCTTAAAGAGCTCGATCTCGTTCACGATCTGCATGCAGAGCTCGCGGGTAGGGCAAACGATGAGTGCCTGGGGGTGGCGCTTTGCGGAATCGATGAGCTGCAGCAGCGGGAGGCCGAAGGCAGCGGTTTTACCGGTGCCGGTTTGTGCGAGGCCGATGAGGTCCTTGGTACCGGAAAGCAGGACGGGGATAGCTTTTTCCTGGATCGAAGTGGGTTCGGTAAAGCCGAGGTCCTGAACGGCGCGGAGGATGGATTCCTGCAGGCCAAGCGAATCAAATGTCATGATAATACTTAAAAATGAGATGCAAAAATAGCCTTTTAAAGGTCGGTTAAAGCCCAAAGCGGCCTTAAATGTTCAATAAAGGCAGGGGAATGTTCAATATTCAACCGGCAATATTCAATTTTCAAGCGGGTACGTCTCTGCCTTGAGCCTTGCACATTGATCATTGTTTGTTGAATATTACCCGTTTAAACAAAAAGCCCGCCTGAAAAGGCGGGCCGTACGATTGCTTGCCATATGAATAAACCATTCAAAACGTTATTGCAGAGGGGCAAGCGGTCCTCCTAGTGAGCGCCGCCATGGCTGGCGGTGTCGGCACCGGCAGCGTGTGTGGTGGTGTCACCTGTAACCCCAACGCCGGCGGCAGCGGTGTCGCCACCCATTTTGGCACCGGAAACGGTGTCAGCAGAAACGGTCGTGGTGGTGGTTGCGGAAGTGTCGGTGGTAGTAGTGCTTTCGCTGCCGCTGTTGCAGGCAGTGAAGGTGGCAGCAACGGCCAGCATAACCAGGATCTTTTTCATGGGTCTTCTTTTAAAAGGACCGGCGCCCTGAAGGCGCCGGACCGAAGAGAAATTAGTGCTTAACGGTAACGGTGTCCTTAGCTTCTTTGTGGTCGTTGCCATCAACGTGCTTCACAGTAGTGTCGGTCGTCACCTCGGTGGTGATGATCTTCTGGGTAGTGTCGGGCTCCGGAGTCGTAACCGTGGTTACCGTGTCTTTTGTTTCTTTGGTTTCGCTACCGCTGTTGCAGGCTACGAGGGATACTGCTACTACGGCAGAGAGGATGAACTTTTTCATTTTCTGTTTTTTTTATTGGGTTGAGGAATCAAAAACTGTTTTGTGTGCGCTCAGCGGTCGGAGGTGACAGCGCCGGGCAGGAAGACATTACTTTTTACCGGCTTTAGCGGAAGAATCAACCAGTACCTTATTAGCCGAATCAGTCTTCTCGAAGGTATTCTCGGTCTTCGTCTTCAGGCTGTCGGTAGCCGCTTCCACAGAGTCAACGCGGGCCGCACCCGTAGAGTCAATCGCCTGAACGGTTGAATCTTTTACCGTCTCCGCATGTTCGCTACCGCTGTTGCAGGAAGCCATCAGCACGGCGGAAAAGGCCAGAATCAATACTTTCTTCATGGTTAAAACGGGTTGTTTGGGTATTAATACCGCTTCCAAAAGAAAGTAACCCGCCCCGCCGAAAAATATTTTTTAACCCTTGATGCGGGTTACTATTTTCGAAACCCCGTATTAAAAAGGGTATTGGTGAAGGCAGCGCTGAACGAAACGAGCATTTTGCAGGGATTGGCCCGGAACGACCGCAAAGCGGTGGAAACCATCTATAAGGAGCACTTTAATATGGTGCAGGCCCTGGTGGTCAACAACAGCGGAACAGCCGAGGACGCGAAGGATATCTTCCAGGAGGCCCTTGTGGTACTCTATGAAAAGGTGACCGCCGGCGGTTTTGAGCTGCACTGCCAGCTGAAGACCTACCTCTACTCGGTAAGCCGCCGCCTCTGGCTGAAGCGCCTGCTGCATCAAAACCGCTTCATCACGGGCGAAGCTCATGGCGAAACGGTGCCGGTGGAGGAAGACCTCGATACGCACGAGCAGCGCAACCAGGACTTCGAGCTGATGGAAAAGGCGCTCGGCGGCCTCGGGGAACCCTGCCGCAGCCTGCTGGAAGCGTTTTACCTGCAGAAAAAAGGCATGCAGGAAATCGCCGCAGCATTCGGGTATACCAATGCCGACAATGCCAAGAACCAGAAGTACAAGTGCCTGATGCGCCTAAAAAAACTGTTCTTTTCGCAGTATAAACACGAACTGTAGGGATATGGACGACCTTAATTTACTGGAAGCTGTAGAACGCTATATCAACGGGCAGATGAGCCCCGATGAGCGTGTATGGTTTGAAGGGCTCCGCAAAAGCAACCCCGAGATCGACCAGCTGGTGGTGGAGCATACCTTCTTTATGCAGCAGCTGCACCGCTTCGAGGAAACGCGGCAGCTGAAGAGCATGCTCAGCGAGGTGCACCTCGACCTTGCCGAGAAGGGTGCCATTGAAAGTCCCCGCCTCCAGGGTCGCGCCCGCATCGCTTACCTGTTTCACCGCTACAAGCGCACGGCCGCCATCGCCGCTTCCATCGCCGGCATCACCGCCGTGGCCATCTCGGCCCTCGTGTGGTCGGTATCTCCCACCGCCGCAGGCTCCGACCTGAAAGAGCTGCGCCGCGATATGAACACACTGAAGCAGGAGAATAAGTCGCTGAAAAACGAAAACATCATCCAAAACCGCGCGCTGCGCGATGTGCAGACCAAGGTGGGCACCGCGCCCACAACGTCCGGGGCCGCACCCATCGTGTACACATCGGGCGGAACCGGCTTCCTCGTAGACGTAAAAGGCCTCGTGGTAACGAGCGCTCACGTGGTGCGCGACGCCAGCAATATTGCCGTGCAGGGCAGCAACGGCACCGACTATACAGCCCGCGTGGTCTTCTCCGATGTGGAGCGTGACCTCGCCATCCTGAAGATCGAAGACGCCGCCTTCAAAGCACCCGGCGCACTCCCCTACTCGCTCCGCAAATCGGGCACCGATATCGCCGAGCCCGTATTCACCCTTGGCTACCCGCGCAACGACGTGGTGTATGGCGAAGGCTACCTGGCCGCCAAGACCGGCTACAACGGCGACACCTTGTCTTGCCAGATCGCCATCGCGGCCAACCCGGGCAACTCGGGCGGTCCCATCCTCAACCACAACGGCGAGGTGATCGGTGTACTCCGCCAGAAGCAGACAAGCGCGGAAGACGTGGTATTCGCCACCCAGTCGAAGTATATCTACCAGGCGCTCGCCCAGCTCGCCAAAAGCGACACCTCCTTCCAGCGCGTTAAAGCGCCGGCAAGCTCCAGCCTCCGCGGGCTCGACCGCAGGCAGCAGGTAAAGCGGATGCAGGAGTATGTGTATATGGTGAAGGTTTCGTAACAGCCATTTCCGAAAAGAAAAGCCGCGTCTGACGACGCGGCTTTTTCATGTAATGTTCAACAAACAATGTTCAATGCTCAATTTTCAAGTGATGGAGACCTATTCATTGAGTATTGAAAATTGAACATTGATTATTGATTGTTCCAGAGGTTATTCGGATAAGCTCCGCTCTCCACCTGCTTCCGCACGCTTTCGGTCACCACGGGTGCGTCTTCCTTGTAGGTAACGCCAAACCACTGGGCCGAGGTCTCGAGTACTTTGATTACGCCGCGGCCGGACTTGATGAAGCGGTCGCAGGAATACGGGATGAGAAACTCGGCTTTGGGATCCTGGCCCTGCTGCTCGAGGAAGGTCTTGAACTCTTCCTGGAGGAAGGGAAAAATAGAGGGATGGAAGCACCAGAAGTTCATCGACGCGCGGGTGTTCTCTTCGAGGGTAAGGAAGGAGCCATCGGGCTCTTCGGATACCATGGGTCCGTCTTTGCGGTAGATCTTGAGGCGCTCGTTGATCGCCACCAGGTTGCCTTTGTCGTCTACCTGGCACACGCCGCGACTCACCGAGCCGTTTTCGGAAAGGGTGTTACTCAGCTGGTAGCCTACGAGTGCGTAGGTGCGCTCATCGCACTCCGTTTGCAGGAACTGCGCGGCCTTTACAAAGCCGTCGGCACCATAGAAGTCATCGGCGTTGATCACAGCAAAGGGGCCGGTGACGGCGCTTTTTGCGCAAAGGATGGCGTGCGAGGTGCCCCAGGGCTTTTTGCGGTCGGCCGGCGGCTGGAAGCCTTCGGGCAGGTAAGCGTCCATGTCCTGGAACACGTACTCCGTTTCAATGCGGCCTTTGAGCTTGGGCTCGAAAATGTTTTTGAAATCCTCGGCAAAGTCACGGCGGATGATGAATACCACCTTGCCGAAGCCGGCGCGGATGGCATCGAAAATCGAGTAATCCATAATCGTTTCGCCGCTGGGGCCAAACTGCTGGATCTGCTTCATACTACCGTAGCGCGAGGCCATGCCCGCCGCCATGATTACTAAAGTTGGTTTCATCGTGTATTCGTTGACGTTTCTGAAGATTCGGTGGCGAATGTACTACTTTGCGGCGCCACAATGCTGCCGCCATCCCACATACAAACCGAGTCATTAAAAAATCTGTACCAGCCGTTCGGCCTGCAGGTTTCGGTGCTGCGGCTGGATGAGCTCGACCCCGTGATTTCGGGTAACAAATGGTTTAAGCTGGCGCCCTACCTGCAGGCAGCAAAAGCCGAGAGTTGCCGTGGAATCATGACCTGGGGCGGCCCCTGGTCAAACCACATACTGGCAACCGCCGCGGCCTGCCGCGAAGCCGGACTCGCGGCACGTGGCATCATCCGCGGCGAGCTGCCGGCGTTGCTTTCGCCCATGCTCCGCGATGCAGACGCACTCGGCATGGAGCTGCTTTTTATCTCCCGCAGTGAGTACCGCGAAAAGCGGCTTCCTCCCGGCACCGACACGGCGGGCTGGCTCGAAGTGCCCGAAGGCGGCTATGGCCCCGGCGGGCGCGATGGTGCCGCGGGCATTGCCGCCACCACCAGCTGGAACGCATTTAGTCATGTGCTGGTGGCCGTGGGTACCGGCACCACGCTGGCCGGGCTGATCCAGGCAAGCGAAGGAAGCGCCGTGCGCTGCACCGGCATCAACGTGCTGAAGAATGCCGGCGCCGCCGACGCGGTGCGTGCGCTACTTCCGGAGCGCCTGCACGCAGCCGTAGATATACGGGCCGGCTTTGAAAAGGGCGGTTATGCACGCCACAGCCCGGCGCTCATCGGCTTTATGAACCAGTGGTACCGCGATACAGGCATCCCGTCTGACTTCGTCTATACCGGAAAATTGTTCCGGGCGGCCGACGCGCTGGTCCGCCAGGGTGCGTTCCCTGCCGGCAGCCGGCTCCTGCTGGTGCACAGCGGCGGCCTCCAGGGCAACCGGTCGCTGCCTGCGGGAACGTTAATCTTCTGATCGAAAAGAAGCCGGCGGCTATATTTGCAACCATGCGGAAGATCAGGCTTTTAGCACTCTTTTTCGGACTTGCCCTGCTGTGCGGCGCTCCTGCTTCAGCGCAGGACACGCTGCCCCGTTTCAACGTGCACAACGCGGGCAACAACCGGATTATCATCGGCTGGATCAACCCCTATCCCAACATCACGCAGATCTCGATCCAGCGCGCCTTCGACAGCCTCGGCCCCTATAAGTCGATCGCTTCTCTCGCCGACCCCAGGTCGGTGCAGAACGGCTACACCGACCGCAATGCGCCAAACGACCATATGTTCTACCGCATCTTTTATGCGCTCGAAGGGGGCTCTTACTTTTTTACAAAAGCGAAAAAGCCCGACACCGCCTCGCGCCAGGCCATCGTGCTGAACGGCAGCACGCCCCGGCCTGTGATCGGCGCCCGCGACGTGCCGAATAAATACAAAGACTCGGTTTTTGTCCGCAACCGCGACACGCTCGTGATCGTCAACCACGACACGCTGCGGGTTACGACGAAGGATACCATCAGCGTCGTCAAAAAGCCGCCGGTGGTAAAAAAGCCCGAGTGGGTGCCCTCCACGAAAGTGTTCACCAATAACGAGGGCTATGTCACCATCCGCCTGCAGGATGCGGAAGAAAAGAAATACACGGTAAAATTCTTTGACGGCGAAGAATTTCTTTTCGAGCTGCGGGGCATTAAGGAAAAGCTGCTGCTCCTCGACAAAGCGAACTTTTACCACTCGGGCTGGTTCAACTTTGAGTTGTATAATGACGATAAGCTGGTGGAGAGGAATAAATTCTTTTTGAAGCCGTAAACGAAGAACGCCTCGCAATGCGAGGCGTTCTTCGTTAGCGACGCTTTGCGCGACGGCCTTTGGCCGTCATTGCGAGCGGAGCGAAGCAAACTCCCCGACCTGAAGACTGACCGTAGCTGGAAAAGCTTCAATGCGCAATTTCTCGGGCTGCGAACACACTGCGTAACGCTGGAGTTTGCTTCGCTACGCTCGCAATGACAGCTTCGCTGTCGGCTTCGCACGCCAACCGGAGTCACCCCGCCACCAGCTCCGTGTCAAACACCTTGCAAAAGTTCGCCTTCAGTCTCTCCTTTACTTCCTCCATCGGCACTTCGTGCCCGAGTTCTTCTTTGATGGAGGTCACTTTTTTGTTGACGATGCCGCAGGGTATGATGTGGTTGAAATAAGAAAGGTCGGTGTTGACATTGAGCGCGAAACCGTGCATGGTGACCCAGCGGCTGCAGCGCACACCCATGGCGCAGATCTTCCGTTCGCGGCCCTTTACCTGGGCATCGATCCACACGCCGGTTTCTCCGGCGGAGCGGCCACCGGTAATGCCATACTCAGCGAGGGTGAGGATAATGACGTCCTCGAGTGAGCGGAGGTATTTGCCGATATCGGTGTAAAATTTCTCGAGGTCGAGGATGGGATAGCCCACCACCTGGTCGGGACCGTGAAAGGTGATGTCGCCGCCGCGGTTGGTCTGGTAAAACTCGATGCCCCGCTCCGAGCGCTCCTCCTCCCCGATCAGCACGTTTTCCATTTTACCGCTCTTGCCCAGGGTATACACGGGCGGATGCTCCACGAACAGCAGGTAGTGCTGCGTGGGCAGCGTGGCCGCGTCTATCGGCTCGGAGGAGCGGTGCACCACCGACTTGATCTCGAGGTTCTGCTGCAGCAGGCGCTCCTGGTAATCCCAGGCGTCTTTGTACGCCATGTGGCCGAGGTCGCGGAAATGAACGGGCTGTTTCATCGGGGCAAAGATACCCAGAGAAAGAACGCTGATCCCGCAGGCGGGATACGCAGATTGGTTATGATTGTTTATGATTGGCTGACGCACGCATGGTTCGGAAAGCTCACAGTGACAGTTGTCAGCCTGAGCGTAGCCGAAGGCTGCATAAATCATAACAGATCATAAAAAATCTGCGTCCCTTCTCTCCCGCAGCTTGCGGCGCCTTTGGCGTACTTTTGCACCGCATGAGCACGAACGAGATCATCCCCAACGAAACGGTCGATAGCAGCGACGAGCTTTACGAGCGGTTTACCTACCTGATCGACAAAGGCCAGGAGCCCCTGCGCATCGACAAGTTCCTGATGGGCCGCATCGAGGGCGCCACGCGCAACAAGCTGCAGCGCGGCATCAACGCGGGCATGGTGCTGGTGAACGGCAAACCGGTGAAGCAGAACTACAAGATCCGGCCCTACGACCAGATCGTGGTGTACTCCGACGTGACGCCCGAGAGCACCGACGTGGTGCCCGAGCCGATCCCGCTCAACATCATGTACGAAGACGCTGACCTTATGGTGCTCTACAAGCCCGCCGGCATGGTGGTGCATCCCGGCTCCGGCAACTATACAGGCACCCTGCTTAACGGTGTATCGTACTACCTCAAGCAACAGAACCCCGATCTCGACGAGAACGTGCTCCCCCGCTTCGGGCTCGTGCACCGCATTGACAAAAACACGAGCGGACTGCTGGTGCTGGCCAAGTCAGACATCGCCATGCGCCACCTCGCAAAACAGTTTTTCGACCACACGGTGAAGCGCCGCTACCAGGCTCTCGTGTGGGGCAATATGGAAGAAGACGAGGGCACCGTCGTGGCCCATGTGGGCCGCAACCTGCGCTACCGCAAGCTGTTCGACGCCTACCCGGAGGGCGACCATGGCAAGGAAGCCATCACCCACTGGCGTGTACTGGAGCGCTTCAATTATGTAACGCTTGTGGAATGCGTGCTGGAAACGGGCCGCACCCACCAGATCCGCGTGCACATGAAGCATATCGGCCATACGCTTTTCAACGACGACACCTACGGCGGCGACCGCATCCTCAAGGGCACCATCTATGCCAAGTACAAGCAGTTCGTCGACAACTGCTTCGCCATCCTGCCCCGCCAGGCGCTGCATGCCAAGACGCTTGGCTTCGTGCACCCCACGACGGGCGCTGAAATGTATTTCGATACCGACCTGCCGCCGGAGATGGAGGAGGTGATTGAGAAGTGGCGGAGGTATAGTAAGGGACGGGAGGCTGAATGACCTCACCCCCGGCTCCGCCACAGACCTCACCCCCGGCCCCTCTCCGGGACGGAGAGGGGTGACTCCCCGGAATGTTTCTGACAGTTTCAAACAGTCTTCTGTTTGACGCTCATTCGAAAGAGCGGATGCCTTAGGCATCCGCTCTTTGCTTTTGAAGTTCAATCAGCGGAAAGCTCAAACAGTAATGAATGATGAACAGAGTCACCCCTCTCCGTCCCGGAGAGGGGCCGGGGGTGAGGTCACGGCAGCTTAAAATCATGCAGTGTCGCGGTAAAAAAGCCACGCTCCCTTCCCTTGAACAGGAGGTGCCAGTTGCCGCGGTAGCTGAGGGTGTAAGGCACCACGTAGGGGCCAACCTTGGTCATCTCCACTTTCATGTGCACGTCGAAATCGTACACGCCGGCGCTGTAGCTCATGTCGTAGTTGCGGCCAACGATCTCCATGGTCTTCTGGTCGAACCAGGTGGTGATGTTGTCGAACACAATGTCGCCGCGCTCGCTTTTAGTAAGCTCCGGCTTCCGTTCGATGCGAAACACGTAGCAGGCCTTGCCGTTGAGGTCGGAGGTGTCGATGGCGTAGTTATACAGCGGCGCAATCTCCGGGTCGAACACGTCGAGCTTGTTGCCGATAAAGGGGATGCCCGGTATCTTCTGACCGGGCTTGAAGAACAGCAGCTTCAGCTGCTCCTTGTTCTTATCGAGGCCGCTTTTGCCCCGCACCTGGAGGTCGGAGCCCGCCACGATATTGGTTTCGCCGCACACGCGTCCATGGGTAAAGAAGAAGGCGTCATACAATTGCGCGGTGTAGTAATAATACTCCCGGTCGCGGTTATAAAAATCGCCCGTGACCTGTTCTTCCAGCACCTCCATCGTGCGGCAGGCAGCCTCGCGGTGCTGGCGGGTGCGGCTTTTCAGCGAAGCGCTCGAGCGTCCTTTTTTGTCGTACAGCTCGATGAAATTTTCTGCCGTATAACCCAGGATGTGCAGGTTCTTGAATGCCTTGTAGTACGACGTATCATTCTTTATTCGTTGCAGGAAGCGCGGCACGTTGAGGTCGCTGCGCACCACCACTTCCGAGAGGTTCACCATGCGGCGCACCGCTTCTACGTCGCTCGTGTCCTGGGCCCGGGCAACCGTGCCCAGCAACATGATTACCGTAAAAATGCGGGTCCTCATTTCTTCGGGAAAAGCATGCGGTAGTCGGTGCGGATGGCGCCGCGCGAGATGTCGTCGAGCTTGCGCTTCATCAGCTTTCGCTTGAGGGGCGAAAGGTGATCGATGAACAGCTTGCCGTCGATGTGGTCGTACTCGTGCAGGATGATGCGGCCGGTAACGCCGTTGAAGGTCCGCTCCTGCTGCTTCAGGTTCTCGTCGAGGTAGCGGACCGTCACCTCTTCGGCGCGGTAGATGTCTTCGCGGATGCGCGGGATGGACAGGCAGCCTTCGTTGTAGGCCCAGTCGTCGCCGGCTTCTTCCACGATGTGTGCGTTCAGGAAAACGCCTTTATAGCCCGGGGCATCGGGGTAATCTTCATCGTCGTCTTCGTCCTTATTGGCAAAAATCTGCTCCGAGTCCACCACGAAAAGGCGGATGGGGCGGTTGATCTGGGGCGCGGCAAGGCCCACGCCGTTAGAGGCATACATGGTTTCCCACATATCGGCAATCAACTTGTCGAGATCGGGGTAAGCGGCCGGGTCGATGTCTTCCGCCACCTGGCGGAGTACCGGGTGCCCGTAGGCAACGATGGGAAGGATCATACGGCGAAGTTAAGATCTGCGGAATTGAGGATCTGTGAATTTTATCTCGGATCTCTGATCTCTGATCTCTGATTTTCATGGCGTTATGATAAATTAAATCAGACATCAGCCATCAGACATCAGCGATTTGACAGGTACTGCTGGAGCATCATCGTAGCGGCCACTTCGTCGATGAGGCCCTTCTGCTCGCGCTTTTTCTTGCTGAGCCCCATCTGCGATATAGCCTGGGAAGCGAGCTTCGAAGAATAACGCTCGTCGATCTCCTCCAGGGGTACGGCGGGAAACTGCTTGCGGAACCAGTTGCTGAAGTTACGCACCGACTCGGTGATGTGGGTGTCGGTGTCGTCCCAGTTGGTGGGCATCCCGATGAGCACGCGCTCGACGCCTTCTTTGGGGATATAGTCTTTGAGAAACACCAGCAGCTTGTGCGTCTCGATGGTCATCAGCCCCGTAGCGATGATCTGCAGGGGATCGGTCACTGCGAGCCCGGTTCTTTTTCCGCCGTAGTCGATGGCCATGATACGTCCCATGGAGAAGGTTTTAAAGGTTCTAAGAGGTTCTAAAGGGTTTGTGGCGGCGAAGATGAAGAAATGCCGCCTGACAAATGCCCTGGACGATGAGATACCCACCTCTGAAGTACCCCTCCCCACCTCGGAGGTACCCCTACCCGCTGCAAACCCGCGTCGGCGCGCGAAATAGCTGCGTGCGTTCAGGTTTTAGGTGGGACGGGCAAGCCCGCAGGTGGGCCGACGCGGTCCAGGGGTCCGCCATCGAACCTTTCAGGTGCGTCCCCCCCTCCCAAAACCGGGACGACGCAGGAAAAAACCGGGACGGCGCAGGGAAAAGGCGGAACGGCCCACCTCCAGGGTAGGCCACAGAACCCTGGAGGTGGGTTAACGCCTGCTCGGAAGCAGATATCCCGGCCGATGTTAATGGCAAAACAGGTCGGCAATGACAAAAACGGCGAAAACGACCGAGGCAATGCCGTTGGCCGTCATAAAGGCCAGGTTGACCCGCCGGAGGTCGTTGGGCTTGACGATGCTGTGCTGGTACACCAGCATGCCGATGAAGACGAGTACCCCTACCCAGTAAAGCGGGCCGAAGCCCCCGAATTTTCCGGCCGCCACCACGCAGGCGGCGCTCAGCAGGTGCAGGAGTTCGGAGATGCGCAGGGCCTTTTCACGACCAACCGCCGCCGGGATCGAATAAAGCTGCTGCGACGTATCGAAGTCGACATCCTGCATGGCATAGATGATATCGAAACCGCTCACCCAGAATACCACCGCGAAGGAAAACAGCAGGGGCAGCCAGTGAAAGTAGCCCGTCACCGCCAGCCAGGCGCCAATCGGAGCCAGTGAAAGCCCCACGCCCAGCACGAGGTGGCAAAGCGGGGTAAAGCGCTTGGTGTAGCTGTAGCCCAGCACCACGGCGAGCGCCACCGGCGACAGGTAAAAGCAGATGCGGTTGATGAAAAAGGTGCAGGCCACGAAGAGCAGGCAGCAGGCGATGGTGAAGGCCAGCGCGTTCTTCGGGGTGATGATGCCCTTGGGTATCTCGCGGATGGCAGTGCGGGGATTGAGCGCATCCCACCTGCGGTCGAGGTACCGGTTGAAGGCCATGGCGGCCGAGCGGGCGAAGACCATGCAGGCGATGACGAGGGCGAATTTGATGATGATTTCCCGCCAAAAGCCATCGGGGTAAACCGCCGTGTGCCAGCCCGGAATTACAGTCGTCGCATAGTTCATCGAGAAAACCGCCAGGAAAAACCCGATCATCGCGAAGGGCATCGCGAAGATGGTGTGCGAGAACTTGATGAGGGAGAGGTAGTTTTTAACTGTTGACATCGTAAGTATAATGTTCAATATTCAATGTTCAATGCTCAACGGGATACAACTTGAGAATTGAATATTGAGCATTGATTATTGAAAATTTTTCAAATGCCCGCGCACGATTTCCCACAGCACCACTCCCGCCGCCGTGGCAACGTTTAATGAGTGCTTCATTCCGAGCTGCGGGATCTCGATACAGCCGTCGCACTGCGCGATAGTGCTTTGCTCGACGCCGGTGACCTCGTTGCCGAAGACCACGGCGATCTTTTCACCCGGCGCAACTGAAAGCTCCTGCAGCATCCGGCTGCCTTCGGCCTGCTCTACCGCGTAAATACGATAGCCTTGTGCCCGGAGGTCGGCGAGCGCTCCCTCCACCGGCCGGAAATGCTTCCAGCTCACGGTGTCTTCGGCGCCCAGCGCGGTCTTGCGGATCTCCTTGTGGGGCGGAAAAGCCGTATAACCCACCAGGTAAACGGCCTCCAGCCGGAAGGCGTCGGCCGTGCGGAAGAGCGAGCCCACGTTGTAGGCGCTCCGCACGTTCTCCATCACCGCGATGACGGGCAGCTTTTCGGCGGCCTTGAATTCGTCGACGGAGAGGCGGTTCAGTTCTTCTGTGGAAAGCTTACGCATGTGCGGCGCAAAGGTAAGCCGCAAGCGGAGAGAGAAAGAACGCAGATTTTTTATGATCTGTTATGATGGATGCGGATATTGGTACCAGCATCCGCTTAAATCATAAACAATCTGCGTATTCCGCCCGCGGAATCAGCGTTCCTTCTCTCTTTGGGGATAAAAACAGGTTTTGGTGTGGATTTCCACATGTTTCATTCCGGCGGCCGGGGTAAATTTGCCGCCACAGTTATGAGCAAGACGAAAAGTGCCGAATCGCCGATGATGCAGCAGCACAGCGCCATCAAGGCCCGCTACCCCGACGCGGTGCTGCTGTTTCGCGTGGGTGATTTTTATGAGACCTTCGGGCAGGATGCCATCATCGCTTCGGGTGTGCTGGGCATCACCCTTACCAAGCGGAACAACGGCTCGGGCGACTCGGAGCTTGCCGGCTTCCCGCACCACGCACTCGACACCTACCTGCACAAGCTTGTACGCGCCGGGCACCGCGTAGCCATCTGCGACCAGCTTGAAGACCCGAAAACGGTCAAGGGCATCGTCAAGCGCGGGGTGACCGAAATGGTAACGCCCGGCACGGCCACCAACGACAAGCTGCTGGAGCACGGCGCCAACAACTTTCTCGCCTCCCTCCACCTCAGCGCCGATGGCACTTACGGACTTGCTTTTCTCGACATCTCCACCGGCGAATTCTTTGTGGCCCAGGGCGACCGCGAATACGCCGACAAGCTGCTTATGGGCTTCCGACCCGCCGAAGTGGTTTTCCAGCGCCAGCTGCAGAAACGCTTCAAGGAGGAATTCGGCACCCGCTTTTACACCTACGCACTCGACGAATGGGTGTTCCAGGAGCACTATGCCGAAGAATCCCTGCTGAAACATTTTGATACCCATTCGCTGAAAGGCTATGGTGTTGACGGACTCACCGCGGGTCTTGTGGCCGCGGGCGCGGTGCTGCACTACCTGAAAGACACCGAGCATCCCAACCTCCAGCACATCACCTCCCTGCAGCGGATCGACCAGGAAGAACACCTCTGGCTCGATCGCTTTACCATCCGCAACCTCGAGCTGCTGCACTCGCCGGTGGAGAACGGCGCCACGCTGCTGAAGGTGCTCGACAACACACTCACGCCGATGGGCGCGCGCCTGCTGAAACGATGGATCGTGTTCCCGCTGAAGGATATCGTCAAGATCAACGAGCGCCTCGACGTGGTCGGCTTCCTGCTCACCAACTCCGACCTGCGCGAAAAGGCGGGCAATTCGCTGCGCCAGTGCGGCGACCTCGAGCGCCTCGTGTCGAAGATCCCGCTGAAGAAGATCAACCCGCGCGAGCTGCTCCAGCTGGCGCGTGCGCTGCGCCAGGGTGAGGCGATAAAGGAACTGCTTTCCGGCTCGGAGTGCGCCTACCTGGCACGCCTAGCCGATGCGCTCCACCCCTGCCACCGCATCCGCGAAAAGATCACGGCCTGGATCACCGAAAACCCACCGGCCATAGCAACCAAGGGCGGCTTCATCGCCGGCGGCGTGCACGAGGAGCTCGACTCCTGGCGCTACATCGCCCACAACGGCAAGGAATACCTCGCGCAGCTTCAGCAGGCCGAATCGGAAAAGACCGGCATCCCGTCGCTCAAGATCGGTTTCAACAACGTGTTCGGCTATTACCTCGAAGTGACCAACACGCACAAAGACAAGGTGCCGACGGAGTGGATCCGCAAGCAAACGCTGGCCAACTGCGAGCGCTATATCACCCCCGAGCTCAAAGACTACGAAGAAAAGATCACCGGGGCCGAAGAGAAAATGCTCACCATTGAGCTGCAGCTGCTCGACAGCCTGCTGCACGAGCTGCACGACTATCTTTCCAACTTTCAATCCAACGCCGCCATCCTTGCCGCGCTCGATTGCCTGTGCTGCTTTGCGCAGAACGCGCTGCAATACGGCTACCGCAAGCCCGAGGTGCATGAAGGCGACGAGATCGAAATCACCGAAGGCCGTCACCCCGTGATCGAGCGGCAGCTGGCGGCGGGCGAGAGCTATATCGCCAACGACATCACCCTCAACAAAGAGGAGCAGCAGATCATTATCCTCACCGGACCCAACATGAGCGGTAAGAGCGCGCTGCTGCGGCAGGCGGCGCTCATCACCCTGATGGCGCATATGGGCTCCTTTGTGCCGGCGTCGGGCGCGCGCATCGCGCTCACCGACAAGATCTTCACCCGCGTGGGCGCCTCCGACAACCTGAGCGCCGGCGAATCGACCTTTATGGTGGAGATGAACGAGACCGCATCGATCATCAACAATATCTCCCCGCGCTGCCTCATCCTGCTGGACGAGATCGGGCGGGGCACCAGCACCTACGACGGCATCTCCATCGCCTGGAGCATCGCCGAGCATTTGCACAACAGTCCGCACCGCCCCAAAACGCTCTTCGCCACGCACTACCACGAGCTGAACGAGCTGGAGGCGCGCCTGCCGCGGACAAAGAACTTCCACGTCACCAACCGCGAGATCGGCGGCAAGATCATCTTCCTCCGCAAGCTCGCGCCGGGCGGCTCCACCCACAGCTTCGGTATTCACGTGGCCCGCATGGCCGGCATGCCGCCCGAGCTCATTGCCCGCGCAAAAGAAGTGCTGCAGCAACTCGAAGCCAAGGGCGTGGAAACCGGCGCCGTGGAAGCCGTGAAGGGCATCGCCGCGCCGAAGATGCAGCTCAGTATTTTCGACGCCCACAGCCAGACCTTTGATGACATCCGCCAACTGCTGGAGCACCTCGACATCAATCGCCTCACACCGGTGGAGGCCCTGCTGAAGCTGAGCGAGATCAAGGGGATGATCCGGTAGGCCCCGAAGGGGTTCTGTGGTTTTAAGGTTCTGGGTTTCGGGATGAATTATGAAAGTGGCCCAAAGCATCAAAAGGCGGCACCATCCATTTTCAACCGAAACCTAAATCAGACATCCGACATCAGACATCCAAAAATTCTCTCCGGGTTACCTTAATATTAAGTGGGAAACTTCTCTGTCGTGGTTGAGAAATAATGTTATTTTTGGCCGCAAATCAGCCATTATGTTGAAAAGACTGAGTTTTATCGCGGTATCGGCCCTCGTCATCGCGGTTTCCTGTAAGAAAAGCGAAGAAGTGGTCACTTATGTAGGAAACGGCCTCCCGTTGAATTCCAACCAGGTAGTGCCCGTTCCGGCCACCCCCTCTCCGGCAAGCGGCAGCCTCAATGCCACCTACGACAAGAATACCCGCACGCTGAGCTACAGCGTTACCTGGTCGAACACCAACGACTCTGTAACCGCGATACGCCTGCACGGTCCTGCCGAGCCGGGCTTTGCCGGTGCTATTGTCCAGGCCTTCATCAACTCCACTTCTTCACAATCAGTTCCCCCGCGCCGCAAAACGGGTTCGTTCAGCACAAGCGTGTCGGTGGACAATGTGCTGGTAAAGGAAGACGACATCCTCAACGATCTTTATTACGTTGCCGTATATACGAAGAGCTCGGGCGCAGCCCCTGAACTTCGTGGCCAGATCCGGGTTCGCCGGGCAGAGTAATGCCTTATCCCGGCCTCTCTCCGGCAGGAGCGGGAGTTGAATATCGAATAGCGAACAAGGAATATCGAATATCGAAGCAAAGAGCGGATGCCTATGGCATCCGCTCTTTTGTATCAGGATCAAACGGAAGACTGTTCGGAAAAGTAGTAACCTACCCCGGTGTCACCCCTCTCCTCCCGGAGAGAGGCTGGGGGTGAGGTCAATGCGCCTCAAACCACAGCGGCGATGCGTCATCCGGCACGCCATTATAATTGATGAAGAGCTCCTCTCCTTTTTTCACCGCGCGTACCGTACGGATCAGGATCAGCTGCTCGGGGTAATGCATTTCGTATTCGCAATTGGCATCGTAGGCGTGGTTGTACAGCGATACATATCCCAGCGCCATACAGCACTGGGTGCGGCTTTTGCCCCATTCGAAGATATAGTCGTGGAGCAGCGTCTCGTCGATGTGACGGCGCTGCCGCGCGGGCAGCACGATCACCGGCGCCACTTCCACAAGCGTGTGGGGTTTCATAGCCATATCGGTAAACATGCCGCGGCCGCGGCTCTCAGTTTCACTGACCCGCAGTGCGGGATGTAAGTAGTTGATCGGATTCACGCGGCAAATATTCGGAATAATCTTTTTGCAAGGGGAATGCCTGTTTGCCGCACGGCTGTATTTTTGGCGCATGTCGCTGGAATTACTGAAGCAGGAGTTTGAGCACGTGCTGCAGAGTGAAGACCCGCAGGCCCTGCACCTGTTCCTCGATCAGCAGAACATCACCGAGATCGCCGACCTCGTGTACGAGGAGCCCGATCACGGCAGCGAGATCATTGCCGCCATGTCGGTGCACCGCGCTTCCGGCGTCTTCCGTATCCTCGAGTTCGGGATGCAGAAGAAGATCATTGAGGAGCTGGCCCCTTCCAAAGTGGCCGAACTGCTCAACGAGCTTCCGCCCGACGACCGTACCTCCTTTCTCGAAGACCTCCCCAGCAACGTGGTACGCGAGCTCATCAAGCAGCTCAACCCCGAAGAGCGCAAGGTTACGCTGTCGCTGCTCGGCTACCCCGAAAACTCGGTGGGCCGCCTGATGACGCCTGACTACGTATATGTATACGAAGACAATACGGTGGCCCAGGTACTCAACATCATCCGGCGTGTGGGCAAGAACACGGAGACCATCGATGTGATTTACGTGATCAATGAAAAGGGCGAGCTGCTCGACGACATCCGGATCCGCGAGTTCATCCTCGCCGACCCCACCAGCCGTGTGAGCGAGCTGATGGACGACCGCGTGATCGCGCTGAACGCCTACCAGGACCAGGAAGATGCCTCCGAAGCCTTCAAGATGAATAACCGCGTGGCCCTGCCCGTGGTGAGCAACTCCAACAAGCTGCTGGGTATCATCACCATCGACGACATCCTGTGGGTGGCCTCGGAGGAGTTCTCCGAAGACATCCAGAAGATCGGCGGTACCGAGGCCCTCGACGAGCCCTATCTTGACATGCCGCTCCTGAAACTGGTTCGAAAGCGCGCCGGCTGGCTGATCATCCTGTTTTTCAGTGAAATGCTGACGGCCACAGCCATGGCCTATTTCAACGACGAACTCTCGCGGGCGATCGTATTGGCTAATTTCATTCCGCTGATCATCGCCAGTGGCGGCAACAGCGGCTCGCAGGCTTCCACGCTGATTATTCAGGCACTGGCGATGGGTGAAGTGAGCGTGGCCGACTGGTGGCGGATCATGCGCCGCGAAATTCTAAGCGGCCTCTTACTGGGAGGCGTTTTGGGAATTATTGGCTTCGTCCGGATCATTGTGTGGCACGAACTGATGCAACGCGGATGGATCAATGACCTATATGGCGTGCACTGGCTGTTCATTGGCCTCGCCATCGGCTTCACCGTGCTTGGCGTGGTGCTCTGGGGCACCCTCACCGGCTCAATGCTGCCCCTCGTGCTGAAGCGCCTCGGCGCCGACCCCGCGGTATCCTCGGCCCCCTTCGTTTCCACGCTCGTGGATGTGACCGGGCTCGTAATCTATTTTTCAGTGGCGTATCTGTTTCTGGCGGGGCGCCTGCTATGAGCTCCCGGCCCCTTCCCAAAGGGAAGGGGTGCCTCTGTTGGACATTCATCACGGTTTGTTGCTTTCTGCTGATTGAAATCCAAAAGCAAAGAGCGGATGCCATCGGCATCCGCTCTTTCGTATCAGGATCAAACAGAAGACTGTTCGAAACAGCAGTAAACTACCGGAGTGCCACCCCTTCCCCTCGGGAAGGGGCCGGGGGATGGGTCCGAGAGAGACCGGTGGTGAGGTTTGGGCACGACATTTTCATTACTCTAGCCAAACGACGATCATGGCAAAGGCAAATAACGATAATCGCAACCGCATCCCTGAAAACGACCCTTCCAAGGCTATGGACAGCAAGCGGGAAGTGGACAAGTCGCCCGATGAGAAAACCGACCAGGATTTCCCGGGCTACCCGCATTACCCGGCGCGCGAGGACATCATGGACAAGCGTACCGACAGCCACCGGGTGGACCTGGATGTGGAAAATCTTCCCAACTCCCGTAACCTCAGCGGTGTGAGCCAGCGCTTCCAGGGCAACAGCGGCACCAACAGCGACCGCGGCCCGGCAGGCGAACGCAGCCGTGGCGGCGAGGCACCGGAAACCGACGCCCAGCGGACCACCAACTCGCGCAGCGCCGAGATCGGGACGCCGCAGGACGTGGACAGCGATGACCTGGGTATTCGCCCCGGCACCGAGGCCGACGTAGATCCCGATGAAGCCCGTGCCCTCGCCAGCACCGACCGCGGCACCGACGACAGCGCCAACCTGCGCCGCGCCGCCCTCGACGACCGCGACTTCGAAGGCGAGCCGCTCAACGAGGCCTCTTTTGGTCCCGCCCATACGAGCGGCGACCTCGACATCCCCGAAGAAACCGACGAGACCAACACCGAGTCGATGGGCCAGGGCGATGAAGAGAACAAATACTACAGCCTCGGCGGCGACCGCCAGGAAGGCAATGAAGAAGACCCTTATTCGGGCCCGGGACGCGGGCAGTAACCCGGCGGGGTGCATCAGATAAATGCAAAAGAAACGGGTGAGCCGACGCTCACCCGTTTCTTTTGAGAACAGCGGCCGCCATACCGTAGTTGACCATGTGCACGGATGCCTTAACTTTACCGAAGACCTTAACCCGGCACCGCGCCCAACAAATTACAAAGCGTGCAACTACAAGCGGAAACAAAACGGCCCTCCCTCGATTTCGAATTATTACCCGCCTTCGCCGGCTACCTCCTCGAACATAAGCTCGAAGCCTTCGTGCGCCTGCAATACCGGTTTACGTACGAAATAGAACTCACCCTGCTCAACCAGGTGGCGCACCTGAGCGAGGAGGAGCAGCTCACCTTCGGCCGCGAATACAACCGCGATCTTCTGAAACACCTGGCCGAGAACCGCGTGGGTGATTTCATCCGCAACCGGATGACGCAGTGGCAGCAGAATGCCCTTTTCTTCGACAAGTATTCGGTGATCGCCGAAGACATTACCAAGCTCAGTTACATCCGCAAGCGGGCCTTTCACCAGCTGCTGCCGGATTATTGCGCCGAAGGGGTGCCGATGCTGCAGCTGGTGCACGAGATCGACCGGCTTTTTCTTCGCTACGATGCAGCCTCGCTGGAGGTGCTCACGGGTATCATCGAGCAGCAGGCCGCCGAGCGCTCGCTGTTCATTGAAAAGATCAACAGCACGATTCCCGGGGCACTGTATATTTTCGACGTCCGCACCTTCCGCAACTTATATGCAAACGAGAACTTCACCGAGGTGATGGGTTATTCGCGTGAAGAACTCAATGCCCTCGGGCAGGAGGCCCTGACCGCTGTGATCCATCCCGACGACCGGGCGGTGGTGGAGGCGCACCTGGAAAGACTCCAGGAAGCGTCGGACGGTGACTTTATGAGCTACCAGTACCGCATCCGGGGAAAGGATGGCCGGTACCGCTGGTACCGGAGCAGCGAAAGCGTATTCCGGCGTGATGCCGGGGGGAAGATCAGCGAGATCATCGCCATCTGCCTCAATATCGACACCGAAATGCAAACCGCCCAGGCGCTCCGCGAACGCGAGGAGCAATTGCTCGAGGCGCAGGCCATCGCCCGCATCGGCTCTTTTTACTGGACCCTTGAAAACAACAAGTACACCTTCACCCCGGAGCTTTCGAAAATTTTCGGACACCGCGGCGAAGACTTCGACTTTTACGCCCATGTGCATCCCGACGATCTTGAGCGGGTGCGGAGCAAAGTGGAAGCTGCGCTGACAACAGGCACCTTCGACAGTGAATACCGATACGACTCGCCCGAAGGGCCGAAGCAGCTGTGGGCGCGGGGCGTATTGCACCTCCGTGCCGAAAAGCCCTATGCCATCAGCGGAACGGTCATGGACATCACCGAGCTGCACCGCACCAGCCAGGCGCTCCGCGAACAGCAGCTCTTCCTCGAAAAGCTCGCCGACGCCTCGCCGATGTGGCTTTACCTGTTCGACATACCGAGCGGCCGCTTTCAGTACGTGAACCGCGAGATCTTTTATGTGCTGGGATATACGCCCGAAGAAATACTGGAACTTGAAAGCAGTGCCGTTACCGGACTCTATCATCCCGACGACTGGTCCCTGCTGCCGGAGCGGGCCGGTAGCGAAAGCCGCTTCCAATTCAGCGAATCGATGATGCAGTATGAATGCCGGCTCCGCAAAAAAGACGGCGACTGGTACTGGCTGCTTGCACGCGAGATCGTTTTCAAAAAAGATGAAAGCGGCGCCGTGCAACAGATCCTCGGCGCGGCCCTCGATATCAACCGCCGCAAGGAAATGGAGCGCACCCTGCTGCAGAACTCCTTCCAGCTGGAGCAAAGCAATGCCGCACTCGAAGAGTTCGCCTACGTGGCTTCGCACGACCTCAAAGAGCCACTTCGTAAGATCTCGACCTTCGGCGACCGCCTTGTGTCTTCGCAGATGGACCGCCTTACCGATGACGGGAAGCTTTACCTCAGTAAAGTTGTGGACGCCTCGCAACGGATGCAGGCCATGATCGACGACCTGCTGTCGGTATCGCGCATCTCGGGCAACCGAGGGTTTGAGCGCGTGGCACTCAAATCATTGCTCGACGACGCCATCGGGGCGCTCGAGTTCAAGATCGAGCAGTGCGGGGCCCGGATCAATGCCAGTGAGTTGCCGGAGGCCGAAGTGGTGCCGTCGCAGTTCCGGCAGTTGTTTCAGAACCTGCTCAGCAACTCGCTCAAGTTCGCGCGCGAAGGCGTCCCCCCCGTGGTAGATGTCCGTTACCGTTACCTGCGTCCCGAAGAAGTTGCGCACCTGCAGTTGCGGAAGGCGGCTTCTTACCTCGAGCTCAGCTTTCGTGATAATGGCATCGGGTTTGAAAATGAGTATGCAGGCAAGATCTTCCAGATCTTCCAGCGGCTGCACGGACGCAGCGAGTACGAGGGCAACGGCATCGGACTGGCGATCGTGAAAAAAATTGCCGAGCACCACGGCGGCACCATCGGGGCAGAAGGAGACCCCGGACACGGCGCGGTGTTCACCCTAATTTTACCCTTATGATGAAGGCATACGAGATCTGGATTGTAGATGATGACGCCGACGACCGGGAAATATTGCGAGATGCCTTTACCGGCAGCCGTGCCGGCGACGAGTATCTCTTTCTTGAAAACGGTGATGCCCTGATGGCTGCCCTCGAGGGACGCGAGTCCGAAAAGCTGCCCTCCCTGATCATGCTCGATCTCAATATGCCGGGGAAAGACGGCCGCGAGGCACTGCGCGAGATCAAGGGCCGCGAGGAGTTTCACGGCGTGCCCATCGTGGTGTTTACCACCTCTTCTTCCGACCGCGACCGCAATCACTGCTATAGGCTCGGCGCCAACTGCTTCGTCACCAAGCCCGACACCTTCAACAAACTGGTGGAGCTCGCCGGTCATGTGCAGGCGCTTTGGCTGCCGGTATAAGCCCCGGCCAGCCCCTTCCGGCCCCCCTGTCCCCCGAAGGAGGCACTTAGGCCAAGGATACTTATCTCGATCACAACTTTTCTAAAGTATTAGGTTCAAACAAAGGCCCGGATCGCGATGCGATCCGGGCCTTTGTTTTGCATCCGCTCATAATTTATGTCTGAGGAAAAAGGAAACACCGACCTAAGTGCCCCCTTCGGGGGACAGGGGGCTTCCCTCGAATGGCGCATCGGCTGCTCCGGCTTTCACTATGATAGCTGGAAGGAAATTTTCTACCCGAAGGGGCTTGCCAAGAGCCGTTGGCTGGAATATTACTGCGGGCATTTCAGCACACTCGAGATCAACAATACCTTTTACCGCTTTCCCGAGCCGCGCACCCTGGAGCGCTGGTACAACATCGCCCCCGAAGGTTTTACGTTTACCATCAAAGCACCCCAGGACATTACGCATGTGCAGCGCTTCGAAGGGACCGAAGACCTCGTGGAGCTGCTTTACCGGACGCTTTCGGAAGGACTGCAGGACAAGCTTGGCTGCGTTCTATTCCAGCTGCCGCCCTCGCAGGTCTACGATGAGGCCTTCCTCGACCGGGTGCTGGGCCAGCTGAGCACCGAGTACAACAACGTGATCGAGTTCCGGCACCCGAGCTGGTGGAAGCCGTCGGTGTACGACCGCCTGCACAGCGAGGGTGTTACCTTCAGCGGCTCGTCCTACCCGGGGCTTTCGCCGGATGTCATCTCCAACGCGCCCCTCATTTATTACCGTTTCCACGGGGTGCCGAAACTGTATTATTCGGGGTACTCCGAAGAATTCATCGGCCAGATCGTGAACCTGGTGAAGACCGATCCGCTGGCCCGCAAGGCCTATCTCTATTTCAACAACACCGCCGAAGCAAAGGCGCCCGTCAATGCCAAACAAGCACAGGCAATGACCCGGTAGCACAGGAAACCGTATATTTACGGCCGCTAAAACAATCCAACTGCGTCATGAGAAAATCCTTCCTGCTACTGGCAATACCGGTCGTGACTTTTTTTGTCTCCTGCTCCAAACCTGCTGTCTCCAATGATGACGATGAACCCGCAAGCACCGGTTCCCGCGTGTGCGACAGTCTCCGCGCCAACCGGATTACCGGCAATAACAACGCCCTTGTAGGCGACTACGTCACCTTGCGCATCCGGGAGCAGATCTTCGCAAACGACTTTGTGTACATCAACTGGTGGGGACCCGGCAATTATTCCGACCAGGGGCATAGTTCCATCTCATTCAGCAACGTCAACCTCGGCACCTCCGGCTGGTACCACGTGCGCCTCAGTTCCATGAACCAGGGATGTGAAAAGGAAGACAGCGTGTACGTGAACGTAGGACTGCCCCAGGGCACGCCGTCCTGCAACCTGGCGCTGAATACAATCAGCTACAGCAATATGGGCACCGCTCCTATAACCACGGTCACCAAGACCTTTAATTCCCTCAACCTGCGCGTGCTCCGGGCCGGTTCTTCCAGCGGCAGCATCGAACTGCAGTTCCACCCCTACTTCCGTGACAAGGAACCTATCGACGGCATTTACGAAGTAAGCACGAACCCGGCGCAGAATGATTTTCTTGCCAACAGCATCTACATTAGCTCGGTAGCCCAAAGCATCTTCTTCCAGGGCAATAACGAGCAACAGAAAATCTACATCAGCCACGTCAACGGCAAGCTGCAAGCGCAGTTTTGCAACATCGCCATGTCGGGCAGCAACGGCTGGTCGTGGACGACCGCGGTGTCGGGCACGCTCAGGGAGCTGTAAGATGGCTGATGTCTGATGTCTGATTTTAGAGACGCCTGAAATAACGAAAACCCTCCTGCCGGAGGGTTTTATCTTTTGTTGGTATCAAACCTGAATTACCAACAGACTAATAGACCAACAGACTGCCTCCTTAACACTCGCTAAGACTGAGCGGAATGTTGATGGCGAGCCCCCCTTCAGCGGTTTCCTTGTATTTGCTGTTCATGTCGAGCGCGGTGGCCCACATGGTATCCACCACCGCGTCGAGCGAAACCTTGGCGTAGTCGGGTGCGCTTTGCAGGGCCAGCTGCGAGGCAGTGATGGCCTTGATGGCACCCATGGTGTTGCGTTCGATGCAGGGCACCTGCACCAGCCCCGCAATCGGATCGCAGGTCATGCCGAGGTGATGCTCCATCGCGATCTCGGCCGCCATCAGCGCCTGGCGTTGCGAGCCGCCGAGGGCTTCGGTGAGCGCCGCCGCCGCCATCGAAGAAGAAACGCCGATCTCGGCCTGGCAGCCGCCCATGGCAGCGGAAATGGTCGCTCCCTTTTTAAAGATGGACCCGATCTCGGAAGCCGTCAGCAGGAACTGCACCACCTTGTCTTCGGTAACGTCGGGGTAGAAAACGGTATAATAATGCAGCACCGCCGGGATCACGCCTGCAGCGCCGTTGGTCGGTGCCGTCACCACGCGGCTGAAGGAGGCATTCTCCTCGTTCACCGCCAGTGCGAAGCAGCTTACCCAATCAAGAATGTATTGAAAATGATTGCCGCCCGTGCGGATCGATTCCACCCAGGTTTCATAGCTGTCGTAGGGCTTTCCCGCCAGGAGGCGCTTCGCCAGGTCGGCGGCGCGGCGTTTTACGTTGAGGCCACCAGGTAGCGTGCCGCCGGTGTGCGAGCCGCGGTAGACGCATTCCTGCATCACCTTCCAGATCTTCAGCACGCCGGCCCTTGTTTCCGCTTCGCCGCGCCAGGCGCTTTCATTTTCCAGCACCACCTCGTTGATGGTGAGCCCGGTCTTGCGGCACCAGTGCAGCAACTCCTCGGCATCATTGATGGGGAAGGGCAGCTGTACCGCCGAAGCCTCCTGGTTCTCCCCTTCCTTCACTACGAAGCCGCCGCCGATGGAATAGTAGGTCTCGGCAAGCGAGCGCCCGTCGGAAAGTGTGACCAGGAACGTGAGCGCGTTGGGGTGAAAGGGCAGCGACTCGGTCATCAGGAATTCGATATCGGTGGCCGGGTCAAAGACTACTTCATGTATGCCGCCGAGGCGGATCTTTTTACCTGCGGCGATGCGCGCGATTATGGGATCGAGATCGGCCACGGGGACGGTCACCGGGTCTTCGCCGGCGAGGCCGAGCTGCACGGCAACATCGGTGCCGTGGCCCTTGCCCGTCTTGGCCAGCGAGCCGTAAAGCAGCACCTTCACCGATTGCGCCAAATGCAGAAGGTCCTGCTGCTGCAGGACCTCTGTAAAGCGTTGCGCCGCCCGCCAGGGTCCCAGGGTATGAGAACTGGATGGGCCGATGCCTATTTTAAAAATATCGAATACGGAGATCGCTTCGTGTGCCACAAGCAAGCTTTTGGCAAAGGTACCGCAATGGCGTTATTGCACGTCGTTCACCGTAATGTTAAAGACAAGGATCGAGTTGGCGGGGATCGAGTTGCTGCCGCTGCCTACGGCCTGTGCGCCATAGCCAAGTGTCGGCGGGATAAAGAGCTGGATGCGGCCGCCGGAGTTGACCTTGGGCAGGAGCGCCGTCCAGCCGCGGATCACCTGGCCCAGCGGGAAGGTGGCGGTGGCGGAATCGAAGCGGTTGCCGTTGGTGAGGTAGCCGGCATAGGTAGCGTTCACCGTGGAGCAGCCGTTGGGTGTAGCGCCGCCGCCCTGTTGCAGCACGCGGTAGTAGGCGCCGGAACAGTGTTTGGTGGCATTGGTGATATTGTTGGAAGCCAGGTAATTCTCAACCGCCGTGACTTCGGAAGCGGGAGCTATCACCGCGCATTCGTCGAAGCGGCAGCCGGTGTCTTTTGCCTTCAGGCAGCCGGTCAGCACAAATGCGGCGGCGCTGGCGGCGAATAGGATTCTCATCATTATGGTTCGTGTTTTCTTGTGGACAATCAGGAGGCATCTTTCGCTGCATCGCGGTCGCGCCGCAGCAACACCTGGTAACGCTCTTCGTTCTGGTCCCACTCGTGCTGGGCCGAAAAATAGCTCATGAAAAGTACGATGCCGATGGCCGCCACCACCACCACCAGGATCACCGAGGAATGGGTGCGGATGACAGCGGTGGCACGCTCGTACCAGCCCGTGGCGATGGCGGCAAAGAGCGCCACTACGATGACGACGGCAAGGGGCAGGCCCGAGCCGAGGTGGGAGGCGATGGTCTTGCGGCGATCGCGCTGCACCGACCAGTATTCTACGAAGCGCTTTTCTTCAGGAGTGAGCATATACCAAAAAATCCCGCGGACGGGATTTTTTTTGTTTGAGGTACCAAGCAGATTCGAACTGCTGTAGCAGCTTTTGCAGAGCTGAGCCTAGCCACTCGGCCATGGTACCGGATGAGTGAATTCTGTTTCCCGGCCAACAACTTGTTGGACGGGGAGCGAAAATAGATATTTTTACCCAATCAATTCATTTCCACCTCTTTTTTTTAAACAACGACCTTCATGGCCTTCATTGCCGAATCCGAACTGATTATCAACGCCCGCGGCGCCGTTTACCACCTTGATGTCCGCCCCGAAGAACTGGCAACCACGGTCATTACCGTGGGCGACCCCTTCCGCGTCAAAGAAGTAAGCAAGCACTTCGACCGCATCGAGGTGCAACGCGAGCACCGCGAATTTGTGACCCACACAGGCTATATCGGTAACCGCCGCCTGTCGGTAGTGAGCACCGGCATCGGCCCCGACAATATCGACATCGTTTTCAACGAGCTCGACGCGCTGGTGAATATCGACTTCGAGACCCGCACCATCAAGCCGGAGCTCACCGCGCTCAACGTCGTGCGGATGGGTACTTCCGGCTCCCTGCAGGCTCATATCCCGGTCGATTCCTTCGTCGCTTCCACCTACGGGCTCGGCCTCGACAACCTGCTCAACTTCTACCGCCTCGAGCAGAATACGGAAGAAGCATCGCTGCTTCAATCCTTCAACACCCACACCCAGCTCACCTTCACCCAGCCCTATATCAGCGGCGCGGCTCCTTCCCTGCTGAAGAACTTCGTGGACGGTTACCACCAGGGCATCACCGTCACCTGCCCGGGCTTCTATGGTCCGCAGGGCCGGGTACTGCGCCTCGGCATCCGCAACCCGCAGCTCATCGACCGCCTTACCGAGTTCCGCTTCGGCAACCATTTCATCTCCAATTTCGAAATGGAAACCTCGGCCATTTACGGGCTCGGCCGCCTGCTGGGCCATCACTGCCTCTCGCTCAGCGCGATCGTGGCCAACCGCGTCGCACGGGAGTTTTCCAAGGACGGCGGAGCACTCGTAGAGCGGCTCATCGAGAAAAGCCTCGGTATTTTGAGTAACTTGCCCTCATGATCGAGAGAAAGAACGCAGATCTTTTATGATCCTTATGATTTGCGCAGATACCGTTACTGGCGCCAGCCAATCATAATAACTCATAATCAATCTGCGTATTCCGCGTGCGGAATCAGCGTTCGTTCTCATTCCTGTTCCTCATGAAACACACATTTTACAAATACCAGGGTACCGGCAATGACTTCGTGCTTTTCGATAACCGCGATGGCCGGTACAACGGGCTTGAAACGCGCGTCATCCGCCGGCTTTGCGACCGTCGCTTCGGCATCGGGGCCGACGGCCTGATGTTGCTGAACAAGCACCCCGACTACGATTTCGAGATGAAATATTACAATGCCGACGGCCGCGAAAGCAGCATGTGCGGCAACGGCGGCCGCTCCCTGGTGAAGTTCGCCGCCGATCTCGGCATCGTGCAAACCGAGTATCGCTTCCTTGCCGTAGACGGTCCCCACGAAGCCTCCATCGAGCTCGACGGCAACGTGGCGCTCCGGATGCAGGATGTGAACGAAGTACGCCACGACGGCTCCAACTTTATTCTCAACACCGGCTCGCCCCACTTTGTGCACCTCACCGACGACGTCATGGGAAAGGATATGGTGCGCATCGGCCGCCAGATCCGCAACAGCCCCGAATTTGAAAAAGAAGGCATCAACGTGAACTTCGTAGAGCAGACCCGCGAAGACGATGAGATCATCGTGCGTACCTACGAGCGCGGTGTGGAAGACGAAACCCTTTCCTGCGGCACCGGCGTAACGGCCGCCGCACTGGTATGTGCCCACAACGAGAATGGCTTCAACCGCGTTGACGTGCGCACCCGCGGCGGGCGCCTGGCCGTTGAATTTGACAAGAGCGGCAACCACTTCTCCAACGTGTGGCTCATCGGTCCCGCCGAGCGCGTTTTTGAAGGCATCATCGATTTCTGATCTCGGATCTCCCGCCTCGGATTTGGATTCACCAAAATCAGACATCCGGCATCGGAGATCGTAAAATCTTAGTATGGCCTTGTTTAATATCCGTGTCTACGGCCTCCTGGTAAATGAACAACGGGAAGTGCTGGTGACCGACGAGTGGATCCGCGGGATGAAGATCACCAAGTTTCCCGGCGGCGGGCTCGAGTTTGGCGAAGGCACGCGCGACTGCCTCCGGCGCGAGTTCCTGGAGGAAATGAACCTGAAGGTGGAAGTGGGCGCGCACCTTTATACCACCGACTTCTACCAGCAATCAGCTTTCAACCCCGAGCACCAGATCGTTTCCATTTACTATATCGTGAAGGCGCTGGAGCCCATTTCAGTACGCATCAGCACGCAGCCCTTCGACTTCGACGACGCCCAGCGGGCGCGCTACAAAGAAGAACGCGAATGCGAGTCGTTCCGCTTTATTCCCTGGGAGCAGTTTTCAGAAGACAGCGTGCACCTGCCGATTGATAAAGTGGCAGCGCGGATATTCAAGGAAATGCGGTAATGAGTTAATGTGGTAATGAATGGAAGGAACAGGGCTGTAAAAAAAACGCTTCGGAACATATCTTTTATCACATTACCGGATTACCACATTACCACATTACCGCATTAACCTGCCGTTGGTATCGGCGTCACCTCTCCCTCATCATCGCCCGCGGCGGATCGTTTCATCCGGTCGGACACATCGCGGCCGAGGTATTTTTCAATGCGCTTTTCCACCCATACGATCGCCGGCGTGAGCACGATGGCGGCGGTGAACTTGTAGATATAGTTCATGATGCCGAAGCTCAGGATCTGCTGCCAGGTGAACACGCCCCAGAAGGCGATGAAGAGCACGATATAGCTGTCTACCAGCTGCGACACCAGCGTGGAGCCCGTTGCCCGCAGCCAGATATGCCGCCCCCCGGTGGCCTTCTTGATCTTGTGAAAGACATATACATCCACCAGCTGGCTGACGCCGAAGGCGACGATGGAGCCGACGATGATCCGCATGCCTTGCCCGAAGATGCCGCTGAAGGCGGTCTGCATGTTGTCGATGCCGTTGCGCTTGCCGCTGCCGATCCAGAAGTCGGCCGGCGGCACACCGATGGCCATGAAATACATCAGGAAGGCATAAGCGATGAGGCAGATGGCGATCAGGGAGATCCGCCGCACCACTTTGGGCCCGTAAAATTCGTTGACGATATCGGTCATGATGAACTCGAGCGGCCACAGCAACACCCCGCAGGTGAGGTTGAAGGCAAGGCCGCTTTGTCCGAACATGGTGAAGTTGACCGGGGCAACGCCTACCAGCTTTTCAAAGGAAAAGATCTTGGTGCCGATCGATTCGGCGATGAGCGCGTTGGCCACGAAAAAGGCCGACATAGCCAGCAGCAGCTTGGTGGGCTTGTCTTTAACTATTGAAGACACCATTTAAAAAGAGTATGTATTGTATTTGTAAAAGCAGGCAGATGAAGTTAGCCAGCACCAGCCAGCGGGGCAGCGTGGCTGCCAGCCGGCGACGCATCAACAAGATAGCATATATCGCGTTGACCAGCGGGTTGAAGAGTGCGGCAAGCACGAAACCGGCAACGCCGATGGTGGAAACAACCACCTGCGCCCCACCCGGAATACCCGCCCGGAGCCCCAGCGCCAGCAGGAAGAAAACGTTGCAGATGAGGGCGATACGACTTAAAAAAAGCGTCAGGCGCATAAAGCGATTTGCTGCAAAATAATCTTACTTTGCCCAGATTTAAACTAACGATATGAAGAAAGGGCTCCTGAGCAAACTGCTGCCCCACCTCGTTGCCGTCATCATCTTTTTGGTTGTTGCCGTTCTCTATTGCCGCCCCGCCCTCCAGGGCATGGTGATCAACCAGCACGACATCACTCAATGGAAAGGCTCCATACAGCAGTCGATGCAATACAAGGAAACCCACGGGCAATACCCCTTGTGGACCAACAGCATGTTCAGCGGAATGCCCACCTTCCAGATCGGCTTCCCGGCCAACAACGTATTGCCCTGGATGGTGCACGGCTTGCTCACCCTAGGCCTTCCCGTGCCGATCCAGTTCTTCTTTCTCGCGTGCATCTGCTTCTACTTCCTGTGCATCGCGCTGCGCATCAATCCCTGGATCGGGATCTTCGGCGCACTCTCGTTTGCATACGCTACTTATGACCCGGTCATCATATCCGTCGGCCACGATACCAAGATGTGGTCGATTGCCTATATGCCCGCCTTGCTCGGCTCCATCCTGCTGATCTTCGACCGCCGCTACTGGCTGGGAGCGGGCCTTACCGCGCTTTTCACCTCGGTTCTGGTGGCCATGAACCACCCGCAGATCGACTACTACCTCTTTATCGCCATCGGCATCATGACGCTGTTCTTCATCATCCGGTGGATCCGCGCCGGGCAAACCATTCACCTGCTCAAGGCCCTCGGGCTCACGCTCGTTGCCGGCATCATCGGGGTCGCGGTGAACGCTGTGACCATTCTTTCAACCTACGAGTACCAGAAGGAAACGATCCGCGGCGGCGCCTCCGAGCTGGCAGACCCTAAAGCCGGACATGCCAAAGACGGTCTCGATAAGGATTATGCCTTCTCCTACAGCATGGGCATCGGCGAACCCATCACGATGATGCTGCCGCACGCCTATGGCTCCAACACGCCGGGTGGTGCCAACAACGGCCTGCGCCCGGTGATGGATGAGGAAAAATCCAAGGCAGCGGAGTTCCTCGCCTCCAATGGGCAGCCAGCCTCCAACATCAACTATTACTGGGGCAACCTGGGTGTCACCTCCGGCCCCGCCTACGTGGGCGTGGTGGTGTGCCTGCTGGCTTTCTTCGGTCTTTTCCTGCCCGGGAACAAGCACCGCTGGTGGATCCTTGCGGCTTCACTTTTTGCCGTGATGATGTCCTGGGGCTCCAGCTTTCTGGGCTTCAACACGCTGTTGTACGACTTCCTTCCGATGTACAACAAGTTCCGCGCGCCTTCTATGGCGCTGGTGATCCCGCAGCTGCTGTTCCCGCTGCTGGCGGCGCTTACGCTCGACGAGCTGTCGCGCCACGAGCTGCCGGCCCTGCGCCCGCACATCCGCCGCGGACTGATCGGCATCGGCGCCCTCGTACTGTTCCTGCTGATCATGAAGTTTACGGTTGACTACACCAACCAGCCGGAACGGGAGCAACTCCAGCAGGTTGCCTCCAACCCGCAGCAAGCGGAAGGGATGCGCCAATATTTCAATGCGCTCAAAGACGACCGCTCGAGCCTGTTCATGGGTGACATCCTGCGGTTGATCGGATTTGGACTGGCCTGTGCGGCGCTCCTCTACCTCCTGCTGAAGCGCACCCTGAAGCCCGTATACGTTTTTGCCGGCTTTGCCCTGCTGACACTGATCGACCTGCTGCCGATCGACTCCAAGTTTATCAACAGCGACTCCTTCGTGGAGAAGACGGAGAACGACGCCGTATTCCAGCCCAATGCGAAAGACCAGGAGATTCTTGCCGACAAAGGCTACTTCCGCGTGTTCAACGTAGCGGGCGATGTTTTCTCTGAAGCCATCACCTCCTACCACTACAATTCGATCGGAGGATACCACGCGGTGAAGCTGCGGGTATACCAGGATCTGATCGAGCACCAGCTGTCGAAACCGCAGCTTAATTTCCCGGTGCTCAACATGCTCAACGTGAAGTACCTGCTGCAGCGCGACCAGAACGGCGCCACCGCGCAGGTGCAGCGCAACGACAGCGCCCTCGGGCCGGTATGGTTCGTGAAGAACGTAGCCATCGTGAAAGATGCACAGACCGAAATGTCGGCACTCGACAACTTCAACCCGCGCGATACGGCCTTTGTTCGTGAAAGCCAAAAGGGTTCCATCGGAGGCACCACCGCATTCAGCGGTGAAGGCAGCATTCAGCTGGTAAAAAACGACAACGACGTCATCACCTATAAATCCAACTCGCCCGCCCCGCAGTTTGCGGTGTTCAGCGAGATCTACTATGCCTCCGGCTGGAAGGCCCTGGTGGATGGCAAGGAAACGCCCATTACACGCGTCAACTACGTGCTGCGCGGCCTGCCGCTGGGAGCCGGAGCACATACCATCGAGTTCCGCTTTGAGCCGCCTGCCTATGAGAAGGGACGCAGCGTTACGTCGATCTTCTCCATCCTGCTCGGGCTGTTGCTGCTCGCCGGTATTTTCATGGAATGGCGCGCCCGCCACCGCGAAAGCGCCCTGCCGGCATGAAGCTCCTGAGCATCGTGTGGTTCAACGTGCTGCCGGCGCGCTTCGGCGGGCAAAAAGGCACCGCGCTTTTCAATGAATACCTTGGCCGGCAGGCGGAGCTCGTATGTCTCTGTGCCAACGATAATGTGGCCGACGGGCCGCTCTCCTACCGCCTTCGGCCCGAGCTGCCCCGCGGCAAGCGCAGCGTGCTGCACCCCGGCACCTGGCGCCGGATCGTCGCCGCCGCAACCGAAGAAGCGCCCGACGCCATCGTGCTGGAATATCCCTACCAGGCCTGGGCTGCAGTGAAAGCGGCGCGCAAGACCGGCGCCCGACTCGTGCTGCACAGCCATAACATCGAATTCCGCCGCTTCCGCGCACTGGGCAAGGCCTGGTGGCCGCTGCTGCGCCGCTATGAGGCCTGGGCGCACCGCAAAGCCGACCTCGTGCTGTTCAAGACGGAGGCCGACGCCCTCCAGGCACAGGCCGACTTCGGTATCCCGGCGGCGCGCTGCCTGCTTGTTCCGTATGGGATTGCCACCGATGACGCGGAACCGCCTATGGAAGACGTCCGCGCCCGCTGGAACATCCCGGCCGGTATGCCGCTCCTTCTTTTTGCCGGCACCCTGGATTATGCGCCGAATGCGGAAGCCCTGCGCCGGATCTATGGCGAGCTGGCGCCGCGCCTCGACGCCCGGGGCCGGGATTACCGTATTGTGGTTTGCGGGCGCAACCGCTCCGCCGCTTTTGCCGACCTGGCAACACTGCAGCACCCCCGCGTGATCAATGCCGGCGAAGTGGAAAGCCTCCTTCCGTATTATAAAGCCGCCGACCTGTTCATCAACCCGGTGCTGAGCGGCGGCGGGGTGCAAACCAAGAACATCGACGCGCTGGCGCGCCAGTGCACCGTGCTGGCCTTCCGCTTTGCCGCCCAGGGCATCGACCCGCGGCTTGGTGGCGAAAAGCTGCGCGCCGTAGCCGACGGCGACTGGGACGCCTTTGCTGATGCCGCTTTGCCGACCGCCGCGATGCAGCTTCAAACGCCGCCCGCTTTTTTTGAACACTTCGCCTGGCCGCGGATCACCGCCCGTGTGCTGGAACGCATAAAACAACTTGCATGAACCATCCGACCGTATCCGTACTACTACCGGTTTACAATGCCGGTCGCTACCTGCGCGAAGCGATTGACTCCGTGCTGGCGCAAACCTTTACGGATTTCGAGTTGCTGGTGCTCAATGATGGTTCAACCGATGATTCGGAAGCGATTATTGAATCTTATAAGGACCCGCGGCTGAAGCACCTGGCCAACGACAAAAACCGCGGACTTATCTATACGCTCAACCGCGGCATCGGGCTGGCGCAGGGCCGCTATTTCGCCCGCATGGACGCCGACGACGTTTGTCACCCCGAGCGCTTTGCGCGGCAGGTGGAATTTCTTGAAAGCAATGAAGCCGCTGTGGTAGCCACCACGCTCGAAATGATGGACGAAGCGGGTGCCCCGCTGCCTCCCTGGGCCGACGACCGGGCCTGTATCAGCCCCTCACAGATCCGCGAAAAGCTGCTTCGCGACAACTGCATCGCGCACCCCAGCGTGATGGGGCGGGCCGAAATATTTAAGAAATACCGTTACCAGGAAGACCAGAAAGAGGCGGAGGACTATGACCTCTGGCTGCGCCTCGTGGCCGATGGGCACGTTATTGCCAAGCTCAACGAACCGCTGCTGCGTTACCGGGTGCTCGCCGGCGGACTCACCCGGAGAGAGGGCCTGAATGCTTTTGAACGCCTCGCGCGCACCAAGGGAAAATTCCTGGCGCGCCGGAAGGCCGATGGTACCATGAATGAATACTGCCGCCGTCTCCGGTCGGCCTACCGGCGCGACCTGTTCCGCGCACGGATCAAAAAATGGCTGGGCCGATGATTCCGTATAAATACTGGATAGCGAAACGCCGGCTCGAAGACATTGCGATCTTCCCCTTTGTTGTGCTCGGGCGGCTCCTGGCACGGCTCCGGCCGCTGGATCGGGAGTACCGCGTGTTCTTTTTTTTCCCGTTTTACCACACCGGCGGCGCCGAAAAGGTTCATGCCCAGATCGCGCAGGCAGCGGGTGGGGCCGACTGCATCGTGTTCTTCACGCGACGCTCGCAATCCGGCACCTTCCGGCAGGCCTTCGCCGACAGCGGCTGCACGATACGCGATATCTCGAAATGGACGGACAACAAATTTCTCTATTTCCTCAACCTGACCTGGCGGGGTATCCTGAGCGGCTATATCAACCGGCAAAAGCAACGGCCAGTTGTTTTCCAGGGGCACAGCAACATTGCCTACAAAACATCCCGCTGGATCCGGAAGGACATCCGGCAGGTAGACCTGGTACACTCGCTCAATACCTTTTCCAAAATCCGGATCCCCTTTCTTGCCTTTTACTCCGACACCGTGCTGATCAGCAGGGTAAAACAGGCGGCGCATGAGGAATTATACCGCTCGATGGGTGTGCCGGAAACCTATATCAACCGGATGCGCTATATCGGGAATGCCGTTGCGCTGCCGGAGCGTGAAGCGGCACAAAAGCCGGAGGGAACCTTCACCGTCCTGTTCAGCGGGCGCCCGGGCCCGGAGAAGCGGCCGGAGCTTTTTATCCGCATTGCAAAGGCTGCCGTGGAAGCGATGCCTGAAGTCCGCTTCCGGATGATGGGTGCGGGCGCCGCAGATTTTAAAGACCCGGATCCCGGCCCCGTAGAACTACTGGGCAACCTTTCCGACGCCCGGCAGATACAGGAGGTATACTGGAACAGCGATGTGCTGCTGCTGACCTCCGAAACAGAAGGGATGCCGCTGGTGGTGCCGGAGGCCATGGGCAACGGCTGCGCCATCCTGGCCACCCCGGTGGGCGACCTGCCGCTGCATATCCGTCAGGAGACGCAGGGAATGCTCTTCTCCTCAGTCACAGACGAAGACCGGATCGTGGAGGAGGCTCTAGCCTACCTGCGTTCCCTGCACATTAACCCTGAATTGCGGAAACAAATCGCCTCGGAAAACATTGCCTACGCAAACGCTCATTTTTCGATGGCCGCATTCGAAGCTAGCTACCGATCTTTGCTCACCGATAGAAAGCGCCCGTGAAGCCCCTCTCCTTTATCATCATTACCTACAACCGCCCGGCAGACGCCCTCGAGCTGCTGCAGAATATCGTGTCGCTCAACGACGCGCCCGCGCTGCTCGAAGAGGTGATCCTGGTCAACAACGCCTCCACCGACGACTACAGCGCGGTAAAAGACTTTGCCGCCTCGGTGCGCGAAGTCAACATCCGCTACATTGACGCGCCGGGCAACCTGGGTGTGGCTAAGGGCCGCAACTACGCCATCACATTTGCCACGGCACCCATCCTCATCATGCTCGACGACGATGCGGTGATGGGGAACGCCAACTGCCTGCAGCAGCTCGTGCGCGAGTTTGCAACCAAAAACACGGAGCGCCCCAAGGCGATCGTTTCCTTCAAGGTAATCTATTATGAGAACGGGCAGATGCAGGTGAACGCGCTGCCGCACAAGCGGTTTGACGCGTTTAAGGACAAACCGTTTTTCGAAACTTATTACTATGCGGGCGGCGCCCATGCCATCCGCCGCGAGGTGCTGGAGGCGGTGGGCAATTACCCCGAAGACTTCTTCTACGGTATGGAGGAATATGACCTCTCCTACCGCATCCTCGACCGGGGCTGGAGCATCGTTTACTCCGACAAGATCATCATGCGGCACAAGGAATCGCCGCTGGGCCGCAAGCCCAGGGCCGACAAGCTCCGGATGATGTGGGTGAACAAAAGCAAGGTGGCCTGGCGCTACCTGCCGAAGCCGTATTTCTACAGCACGGCTTTCATGTGGTCGCTGCAGTACCTGAAGGAAACGGGCTTTTCACTGAAGGGCTATTTCGCAGGCTGGAAGCAGGTGCTGGCGATCAGCCGCAGCGAGGCCCGGAAGCCGGTTTCAGAAAAAACACTCGAATATATCCGGAGCCTGAAGGCACGCTTGTGGTACTAGGTTAAGCGCGAAGCCGACAGCGCAGCTGTCATTGCGAGCGAAGCGAGGCGTTCTTCGTATCAGTCAAGGCCGTGCTCCTGCTTATAAAACGCATATGCCTTCGCCAATCCTTCTTTCAACGTGGTCTTGTGCTTCCAGCCCATGGCATGCAGCCTCGCTGAATCCATTAGCTTACGGGGCGTGCCGTCCGGCTTCGACGGATCGAAGCGCAGCTCGCCTTCAAAGCCGACCACTTCTTTAATGGTTTCGGCCAATTGCCGGATTGTTACTTCTTCGCCGGTGCCCATATTCATAAACAGCGCGCCGTCGTAGTGCTGCATCAGGAAGAAGCAGGCATCGGCGAGGTCGTCGACGTACATGAATTCACGGAGCGGCGTGCCGCTGCCCCAGAGCTCCACATGGTCGGCGCCGGCGCGTTTGGCATCATCAAACTTGCGCAGCATGGCCGGGATGACATGCGAATTTTCAAGGTGGTAGTTGTCGCCCTGCCCGTACAGGTTGGTGGGCATCGCCGAAATGAAGTTGGCGCCGTACTGGCTGCGGTAAGCCTCGCAAAGCTTGATGCCCGCGATCTTGGCGATGGCGTAAGGCTCATTGGTGGGCTCCAGCAGACCGGTAAGCAGTGCGTCTTCATTCATGGGCTGCGGCGCCAGCTTTGGGTAGATGCAGGAAGATCCCAGGAAAAGGAGCTTCTTCACGCCATTGCGGTAGGCGGCTTCGATGATATTGATCTCGATGGCGAGGTTATCGTAAAGAAACTCCGCACGATAGGTATTATTGGCCATAATGCCACCCACTTTGGCTGCGGCAAGGAAAACGTACTCCGGCTTCTCGCCTTCAAAAAAAGCATTTACCGCCGCCTGGTTGCGCAGGTCGAGGTCTTTCGAAGAGCGGGTGATAATGTTGTTATAGCCATCCGCCTGGAGGCGGCGTACGATCGCCGAGCCCACCATGCCGCGGTGGCCGGCCACATAGATCCGGGCGTTCTTTTCCATTATTCGTATTGGTTGGTGGCCTGGAAGCCCGACTCGCGCAGGAGGACCTCCTTTTGAAAATGTTGCAGGTCGCTTTGTACCATTTCGCGCACGAGCTCATCGAGCTTGGTGCGGGGCGACCAGCCCAGCTTCGTCTTTGCCTTGTTGGCGTCGCCGATCAGCAGGTCTACTTCGGTGGGGCGGAAATAACGCGGGTCAACCTCCACCACCACATCACCTACAGAAGCTTTTACATCGGGGTTGGTAATGGCTGTTACGATGCCCTTTTCATCCACGCCTTCGCCCTGGAAGGCCACGGTGATGCCGGCTTCGGCAAAGGCCATCTGCACGAAGGTGCGCACGGGTGTGGTGACGCCGGTGGCGATGACGAAATCCTCCGCCTGCTCCTGCTGCAGCATAAGCCACATCGCTTCCACGTAATCCTTGGCATGGCCCCAGTCGCGCTGCGCGTCCAGGTTGCCGAGAAACAGTTTCTTTTTAAGACCGAGGGCGATCTCCGACACGCCGCGGGTGATCTTGCGGGTAACGAAGGTTTCGCCGCGCAGCGGGCTTTCGTGGTTGAAGAGGATGCCGTTGCAGGCGTACATGCCGTAAGCCTCGCGGTAGTTGACCGTGATCCAGAAGCCGTACAGCTTGGCCACGCCATAGGGCGAGCGCGGGTAGAAGGGCGTGGTTTCCTTTTGCGGGATCTCCTGCACCTTGCCATAGAGTTCCGACGTGGATGCCTGGTAGATGCGGGTTTTCTTTTCGAGCCCGAGTATGCGGATGGCTTCCAGCAGGCGAAGGGTGCCGATAGCGTCGGTGTTGGCCACGTATTCCGGCTCCTCGAAGGACACCTGTACGTGGCTCATGGCGCCGAGGTTGTAGATCTCGTCGGGCTGCACCTGCTGGATGATGCGGATGACATTGGTGGAGTCGGTGAGGTCGCCGTAGTGCAGGATAAAGCGCAGGTTACGCTCGTGGGGATCCTGGTACAGGTGGTCGACGCGCTGGGTGTTGATCAGGGAGGTGCGGCGCTTGATGCCGTGTACCTCGTAGCCTTTCGCGAGCAGCAGTTCGGCCAGGTAGGCGCCGTCCTGCCCGGTAATGCCCGTGATGAGGGCCTTTTTCGTTCCGGTCATACGCGCAAAGGTAAACGCTTTCGGGCTGCGGCGGCGCGGCTTCGGGCCGGGAAGCGTAACTTCGCGCCCATGTATTTCAAAGACTACGTGATCCGGACGGGCAAGAACGTGCTGATCCGCTTTCCGAAGCGGGTGGCCCGTTCGGTTGAGTTCCTAAGGGAATTGTCCCGCTTTCGAGCCCTCAACGACGGACGTTTCACGATCGACACGAAGGACCTGTATCCCTGCCTCACCGACAAGATCAAGTACACGCCTTTCGACCAGCACTATACGCACCACCCGGCCTGGGCGGCGCGCAAAGTGGCGGAGATCCGTCCGGAGAAGCACGTCGACATCTCGTCGATCCTGAGTTTCTCCACCATCATTTCGGCATTTGTACCGACGGAGTTTTATGATTACCGGCCCGCGGAGTTTCACCAGCCGGGATTCACGACGGGGTTTGCCGACCTTACAAAGCTGCCCTTTGAAGACAACTCCATTGCGAGTCTTTCCTGTATGCATACCGTTGAGCACATTGGTCTCGCCCGTTATGGCGACCCGCTCGACCCGCAAGGCGACCTCAAGGCCATCGCGGAGCTGAAGCGTGTGCTGGCACCGGGGGGACATCTTCTTTTTGTAACACCCGTAGGCCGACCGCGTATCGAGTATAACGCACACCGCGTATACAGCTTCGAGCAGATTACGGAATATTTTGCGCCACTCCGGCTAAATGAGTTTTCTTTGATTCCCGATGAAGGCGGTATCATCTACAATGCCGATCCCGCCCTCGTTTCCCGCCAGCACTATGGCTGCGGCTGCTTCTGGTTCACCAAATAAGCCAACATGTTCTCTGTAGGTACGACCAATGAATCCGTTCGGGTTGAATGGATTGAAAAAACACTCAAGAAAATTCCTGCCGGTCTCACGCTGCTTGATGCCGGCGCGGGTGAAAGCCAGTTCAAAAAATTCTGCGGGCACCTGAAATACATTGCCCAGGATTTCGGACAATATCATGGCGAGGGCGAAGTGGGGCTCCATACCGGCACCTGGGACAACTCGAAGCTTGACATCGTTTCCGATATCACTGCCATCCCGCTTCCCGACGCATCGGTTGACGCCATTATGTGTACGGAAGTATTCGAACATATTCCCGATGCAGTGGCGGCGATCCGTGAGTTTTCACGTCTGGTGAAGCCCGGCGGCTACCTGCTTTTGACGGCGCCCTTTGCGTCGATTACTCACTTTGCACCTTATCATTTCGCTACCGGCTTCAACCGGTATTTCTACGAGAAGCACCTGCCTGACTTTGGCTTTGCGATTGAGGACCTGCAGCTGAATGGAAACTATTTTGAGTTTGTTGCCCAGGAAACGCGCCGCGTGAAGCAAATGGCCTCCAGGTATTCCGGAGTCAAACTGAGTTTCTTCCAAAAAAGCGTGCAGCATCTCTGGCTGAAGGTGCTGGAAGGACTGTCGGAAAAAGACAAAGGCTCTTCGGAACTGCTGTCGTATGGCGTTCACGTTTTTGCCCGAAAAAAATAAGCGATCATGGGACTGCTTGAAAAATTGCTGCGACCAACGCCTTTCTACAAAACCTACCTGGCTTTTAAGAAACGGAAGGCCGAAGCTGCGCAGGCGGCACTGGAGGCAGGGCTGGCGCCGGCCCGGGTGGCCTTTTACCAGAAACTGATTCTGCCAGGTGATACCGTATTTGATATCGGAGCTAACGTCGGCAACCGCGTAGATGCTTTTCTGGCCTGTGGCGCCCGCGTGGTGGCCGTAGAACCACAGCCTTCCTGCGTAGCAGTGCTCCGCCAGAAATTTGCCGATCGCATTACGATCGAAAACATCGGGCTGGCCGGCGCGCCCGGTGAACTGGAGATGCATCTTTCTACCGACAGCACTGTTTCCACCTTCAGCACTGAATTCATAGAAAATACTAAAGAGCGTTTTAAATACAGCCGGTGGACAGATACCATTAAGGTGCCCATCAGCACACTCGATGCATTGGTGGCGAAGCACGGCGTCCCGGGCTTTTGCAAGATCGATGTGGAAGGCTTCGAGCCGGAGGTGCTGAAGGGATTGCACCAGCCGTTACCTGTTGTATCGCTGGAATATTGCGTACCAGAGGTGGCGGAAGGCCTCCGCACCTGCGTGAACTTGCTCCATGAGCTGGCACCTACGGGTAGTTTTAACTATTGCATCGGCGAACGGATGCAATGGGCGCTGCCGCAATGGATGTCCTACGAGGAGTTTGTGCTGCATATCCGCACGGAGGCGTTCACTTCGACATCATTCGGAGACATTTATTTCAAAAGCGCCGGGTAGGTTTATGATCGTTGTGGAATTAAAAGGCGGGCTTGGAAACCAGTTGTTCCAATACGCTGCGGCCCGCGCCCTGGCGGCAAAGCATGGTACCGGAGTTGCCTTCGATGCGACCCACTACCACGAAGACCAGCTCCGCAACTTTGAGCTGCTTCATATGAAAGTGGCGGCACGAAAGGCTACCAGCGGAGAGGTAGCGGCGCTGAAACCGCATAGCTTCTTCGACCGCTTACGCAACCGGCTTGCACCCTATGAGCGCAAACGCTTTTACAAGCAGCCGTTTTTTCATTACGACAAGCAGTTTTTCAGGTTGCCGGCGAAAGTCTACCTGCGCGGATACTTTCAGAGCGCACGTTATTTTGAGCCGGTGGCAGAGATTATCCGACAGGAATTCCGCTTTCAACAGCCAATGCCACCGGCCGTGGAAGAGCTGGGTCGCCGGCTTCGCTCGGAAGAATCAGTTTCTATTCATATCCGTCGCGGCGACTATAAGAATCCTGAAACACTGCGCGTACATGGCATTCAGCCGCTGGCATATTATGAAGCGGCAGTGCAGTTACTCCGCGAACGGATTAATGCACCCCTCTTTTACATCTTCACAGATGATCCCGGCTGGGTGCGCAAAAACCTGAGCATTGAAGGTGCGCAATTGGTTTCGGGACCGGTTAGCGCAACGCATTTCGAAGACCTTTACCTGATGCAGCAATGCAGGCATAATATCATAGCAAACAGCTCCTTCAGCTGGTGGGGCGCCTGGTTGAACGACAACGCGCAGAAGATGGTCATTGCCCCGAACACCTGGTTTAACGAAGGTCCGAAAGACACGCAGAACCTCATCCCAGGCACCTGGCTCCGTCTATAGTCCACATCAGGAATATTGCCGGACCTTGCTGACAAAAAGCTCGAGCGCGCGCCGTTTCGGCTCGTCCAGCCGGTAATCGATATTGCGGGTGAAGTACACCTTCAGGTCATAATGCGGGTACGGGTTTTCAGCGATCACCGCATCGATGTTCTCCAGCCCAAAGGCGTTGGCCTCATTGAAGCGCGCTATAAAATCCTGCGGCAGGGGCTTGTTGGCAATCCATGCCGCAAATACAAAGGGAAGTCCTGTATGGGCCATCCAGGCTTCGGCGAGGTCGTAGATATACGGGGACCGGAGGCGCTGCTCAAAGGCCCGGTCGCCGATCACGAGGCCCGCTGTTGTACCCTTGATCTTTTCGCGGTAATCCTCGCCGGAGGCACGTACCAGCGTGGCACTGCTTTTCCAGTATTCCTTCAGCAGGATCGTTGCCAGCATCACGGAAGTGCGCGACTGGTAATCGAGATATACCTCGGTGACTTCTTCCAGCGGCACTTCGCTGAAAAGACAAACCGATGCTACGGGCGATGAGGCCCCGATGCAGAAATCCGTGTAGATATGCGCTTCTCGCAGCCGCGGGATCACCGCCACCGGGATGAGTCCCATATCCACCTCGTCGTCGATCAGTTGCTGCGCGATCTTTGAAGGATAGTCCTCGGTAAGCTCTATCTCATCAAGCACTTCGTGTCGCTTCACACCATACAACAACGGCTTTGTATTCAGGTAACTCACGGCGGCCACACGGATCTTTTTCAAGGGCTTTCGAATTTAGGCCGCAAAGATAGACTGAGAACGGGGTAATGGGAGAATGAGGTGAGGGGGTAATAACATTCCGACAACATCGGTTACAGGAATCTCGATCAGCAAATAAGCCGCCGCGGGTATACCATGTTTTCTTTTGTCGTCGTTGGATTCTCCCATTTCCCCATTACCCTATTACCCCATTAACTTCGCGGTATGGAACTGAGTCCCCTTACCGCCCTCGCTCCCATCGACGGCCGCTACCGCCGGCAGCTTTCCGGCCTCGCCGACTATTTTTCTGAATTTGCCCTTATCCGCTACCGCCTGCGCGTCGAGATCGCCTATCTCCGCTTTCTTGCCGACAAAGGCTTTTTCCGACTGCCGGCCGCGGCGGCGCGCCACCTCGAAGCCGTTGAGGCCGATTTTAGCCCGGAGCAGGCAGCACGCATCAAGGAGATCGAAGCCACTACCAACCACGATGTAAAAGCGGTGGAATATTTTCTGAAAGAGGAACTCGAAAAAGGCGGTGGCGCCGCGGCCAAAGAGTGGGTGCACTTCGGACTCACCTCGCAGGATGTCAACAACACCGCCATCCCGCTTTCCTGGAAGGAAGCGCTTGAATTTGAGTACCTGCCGGCGCTGCTCAACCTCAACACCGAGCTCCGCCTGCTGGCAGTGCAGTGGAAAGGGGTGCCGATGCTGGCGCGCACCCACGGGCAGCCGGCCTCTCCGACCCGCCTCGGCAAGGAGCTGATGGTGTTTGTAGAACGTATCCAGAACGCCGTGGAATTACTGCTGCAGATCCCGCTCAGCGCTAAGTTCGGCGGTGCCACGGGCAACTTCAATGCACACAGCGTGGCCTATCCGAAAAAGGACTGGATCGCGCTGGCCAACGAATTCGTCGAGGAGCGCCTCGGCCTGCAGCGACAGCAATTCACCACCCAGATCGAACACTACGACAACCTCGCCGCCGGCTTCGACGCGATGAAGCGGGTGAACACCATTCTTACCGACCTGTGCCGCGATATCTGGAGTTATATCTCCATGGATTACTTCAAACAGAAAACCAAGAAGGGCGAGGTCGGTTCATCAGCGATGCCGCATAAGGTGAACCCGATCGACTTCGAAAATGCCGAAGGCAACCTCGGCATCGCCAACGCCCTGCTGGAGCACCTGGCAGCCAAGCTGCCCGTTTCGCGCCTACAGCGCGACCTCACCGACAGTACCGTCCTGCGCAATATCGGCGTGCCTTTCGCACATACCATCCTGGCCTTCCGCTCGATCGAAAAAGGCCTCGACAAGCTGGTGCTGCACAACGACGCCATCCGCGCCGACCTGGAGAACAACTGGGCCGTGGTAGCCGAGGCGGTGCAAACCATCCTGCGCCGCGAGAAATACCCCAACCCCTACGAAGCACTCAAAGAGCTCACGCGCGGCAAGGGAAAGATCACCAAAGAAACCATTCACAAATTCATCGACGGGCTCGATGTGAAAGCCACGCTGAAAAAAGAGTTGAAGAAGATCACGCCGGAGAATTATACGGGAGTCACGCCGCAGTTCTGAACGTGAATCATGAAACCGCAATGCGCGGCAAAAAAGAAAGGATGCCAAAGGCATCCTTTCTTTTTTTATCAGTGGTCAGCTTTACGACTTATGCACTTCACTCGTAAAGTGAAACTCGATATCGGGGTTATTGGTGCGCTCGGTGTTGAGGAACCACTCGCTCTGCGCGAGGTACACCAGTTGGCCGTCCTTGTCTTCCGCTACGTTGTTACTTTTGAAGCGAACGAATTCATCGAGCTTTTTCGGGTCTTTGCTGCTCAGCCAGGTAGCCTTGTAAAAAGGCAGGGAATTGAACACCACCGAAGCACCGTATTCGTGCAGCAGGCGGTACTGGATCACCTCAAACTGGAGCTCACCCACGCAGCCGATGATCTTTTTGTTGCCGCCATACTGGGTGAAGAGCTGCGCCACACCTTCGTCGGTGAGCTGCAGCAGTCCTTTTTCCAGCTGCTTCGTTTTCATCGGGTCTTTGTTCACCACCTCCTTGAATATCTCCGGAGAAAAGGTGGGAATGCCGGTGAAGAAAAAGTCCTCCCCTTCTGTCAGCGTATCGCCGATTTTGAAGTTGCCGGTATCGAAGAGACCGACCACGTCGCCGGGGTAGGCATCATCGACAACGCTCTTTTCACGGGCGAGGAAGGTGTAGGGGTTCGAAAAACGCACGTCCTTGTCGAGGCGCACGTGGTGGAAATACTTGTTGCGCTCAAAACGGCCCGAGCATACGCGGAGGAAGGCGATACGGTCGCGGTGCTTCGGGTCGAGGTTGGCGTGGATCTTAAAGATGAAGCCGCTGAACTTGTCCTCGCTCACCGCCAGGTGACGTGTATTTGTCTCGCGGTCCTGCGGCGGCGGGGCGATGCGGATAAAGGCATCGAGCATTTCCTTCACGCCGAAGTTGTTCACAGCAGAGCCGAAGAAAACCGGCGCCACGTCGCCGGCACGATAGGTTTCCGGGTCGAGCTCACCATAAACGCCGTCGATCAGCTCCACGTCTTCCCGCAGCTGGGCCGCATCGCGCTCGCCGAGGTTGTCGTCAAGCACGGAATCGCCCAGGTCGGTAATCGAAATGGTATCGTCTTCAGTAGCCTTTGTATTCGCCGTAAAAAGGCGCAGGCTCTTGTTGTGCAGGTCGTATACGCCCTTGAAGTCCTTTCCCTGGTTGATCGGCCAGGTCATCGGGTGCAGGGAGATGGATAGCTCTTTTTCAATTTCCTCGAGCAGGTCGAAGCGGTTTTTACCGTCGCGGTCGAGCTTGTTGATAAAGACGATCACCGGTGTTTTGCGCATCCGGCACACCTGCATGAGGCGGCGGGTCTGCTCTTCCACACCGTTCACCGAGTCAATCACCAGGATAACGGAGTCCACCGCGGTGAGCGTGCGGAAGGTATCCTCTGCGAAGTCTTTGTGACCGGGCGTATCCAGCAGGTTGACGAGGGTACCCTGGTACTCGAAGCTCATTACCGAGGTGGCCACCGAGATACCCCGCTGCCGTTCGATCTCCATAAAGTCGGAGGTCGCCGCCTTTTTGATCTTGTTGCTTTTAACAGCGCCGGCCACTTGGATGGCGCCTCCAAAGAGGAGGAATTTCTCCGTCAGGGTCGTTTTGCCGGCGTCGGGGTGCGAAATAATGGCGAATGTGCGCCGCTTCTGGATCTCGGACTGGTACTTCATATTGCGGGTGCAAAGGTAAACGGGAGTTTTGAGTTTGCCGTACCTCATCTGAAGTTTAAGATTTCAGGCGATACACCCCACCTTGTTAAAGCCGCTTAACAACTTTTGGGGAGCAGCGCCCCACATTTTCCGCAACGGGCAGCATTGGCCGCCTTTATCAAAAAGAGGCACCATTTTCGTCTTACTGGTACCAAACAAGCTGATATGGAAAACCAAAGAAACCAGGGGCGCAACACCGGACGCCCGCAAAGCCAACCGGGCCAGAAAGCCCCCGCAGGCTTTGAAGGAATGAACTTCGAAGAGCAGCGCGGCCCGCTGAAGAACAGCGATGGCGCTGGTGTTTCTTACGATCACAACGAAAGCATGAAGCAGCGCAACGGCCAGAGTGGACCGAAGCGCCCGAATAAATAAACGACGTATTTGAGTGAGAAATCCGGGTTAAGTGTGTGTGAATTGGGTTTTCGGAATCTCGTCTCAACAAAAAGCCCCGACGTTATCGCCGGGGCTTTTCATTTTTATGTCTTTTCGGTTAGCGGAGATCAACAACCTCCACGCCGGGGAATTTCGCCTTGTTGAATACAAACTCCGCATCCGACGCACCCGAAGCGGGCTTCATGCTGTTGATGGTATAGCTGTATCGGTTGCCGTCCTTGTTGAGGATGCGGGCGCTGTAAAAGGTTTTGGCGCTCTTGTCGATCCACAGGTACACCTTATGGTAGGGACGTGTTTTGTTGGTCGGGGTCAGCTCGATTTCCTGGAGCGTTTTGCCGGCTTCTTTCTTCTCGCCGTTGAGCTTATAAAGGAAGTCGCGGTCGTAGAAGTTGGTGAAGAGCTTTTGCGGAGTGATCTCGCCGGTTGCGGTTTCCACATCCTTAACGGTCACTTCGTTGGCGCTCCGGTCGTAGCTCCAGCTCAGCTTCCCATCTGAAAACAGTTCCATACCGGGAATGGTAACATGGTACTTCTGTCCCTTCATCACAACGGTACCTTTCTTAGCCGACAGGCTCTTGCCCTGGGCGTTTTCGATCTTATAGGTAAAGGAAGCGCTCGGGGCGGAAAAAGAACGGAAACGGGTGCTCACGGCGTCGAGGATCTTCTTGGCTTCCGGGTCGCTGTTGACGGGGTTATTGGAGGTCACTTTTTGAGCCTGTACAGACAGGGCTGCAACGGCGAAAACAAGGGTAGCAAATCGTTTCATAGTACTCATCAGGATTATAAGACACGTTGGCGTGCCGGTGGTTTAAAAGCCGGGCAAATATAGCCCATTAACGTCCGCCCTTGGGCAAGATATGTACCGATATAGCCGCGCTGAACCCGGATTAACAGCGTTGTAACGAGGATATTAACCTTAATTAACGAGCCGGCGGAAAACAGGGAATATGGAATAAGGACCAGGGAAGTGGGAAACCGATCGCGTACTCAATGAAAAAGGCAGCTGCTTATAGCAACTGCCTTACTCTATTTCTAATTTCCTGTTCTTTATTCCCTGTTCAATTGTTCTTTATCCTAACATAATCAGGTGCTCCATCAGCTCCGTCTCCGTCTTAAACAGCACCTCGCGTGCCTTGGAGCCGACGTTCGGCCCGACGATACCGGCGCGCTCCAGCTGGTCCATCAGGCGGCCGGCGCGGTTGTAGCCCAGCTTCATGCGGCGCTGCAGCAGCGAAGTAGAACCGATTTGGTTACCCACGATCAGTTTTGCGGCATCTTCGAAGAGCGGGTCTTTCTCGTTGGGATCGAAGTCGCCGCTTTTCTCGAGCTCCTTCTCATCCACGTATTCGGGCAGCAGGAAGGCCTGCGGGTAGCCGCGCTGGTCGGCAATGTAGTCGTTGATCCGCTCCACCTCGGGTGTATCCACGAAGGCACACTGAAGACGCACGAGCTCACCGTTGTAGGAGATCAGCATGTCGCCCTTTCCGATCAGCTGCTCGGCGCCGCCGGTATCGAGGATGGTGCGCGAGTCGATCTTCGACGACACCTTGAAGGCGATCCGCGCGGGGAAGTTGGCTTTGATGGTTCCGGTGATGATATTAACCGAAGGACGCTGCGTGGCGATGATGAGGTGAATGCCAATGGCGCGGGCGAGCTGGGCAAGACGCGCAATTGGCATCTCCACTTCTTTGCCGGCGGTCATGATGAGGTCGGCAAACTCGTCGATTACCAGCACGATGAAGGGCAGGTACTGATGTCCCTTCTGCGGGTTGAGGCGGCGCTTGGTGAATTTCTCGTTGTACTCTTTGATATTACGCGCACCGGCTTCCTTAAGCAGGTCGTAGCGGTTGTCCATCTCAATGCAAAGCGCGTTGAGCGTGGAGATCACCTTCTTGGTGTCGGTGATGATCGCTTCCTCTTCGCCCGGCAGCTTGGCCAGGAAGTGGTGTTCGATGTGGCGGTAGATGGAAAGCTCCACCTTCTTCGGGTCTACCAGCACAAACTTCAGCTGCGAGGGGTGCTTCTTGTAAAGCAGCGACACGAGGATGGCGTTGAGACCGACCGATTTACCCTGGCCCGTGGCACCGGCCATGAGCAGGTGGGGCATCGTGGCGAGGTCGGCAACGAACAGCTTGTTGTCGATCTTCTTGCCGATGGCGATGGGCAGCTGCATCCCGCTGTTGCGGAACTCTTCGGAGCCCAGCATGGTTCGCATGCTCACCACCGATTTCTTGTGGTTGGGCACTTCGATACCGATGGTGCCGCGGCCTGGGATGGGCGCGATGATGCGGATGCCGAGCGCCGCCAGCGAAAGCGCGATATCGTCTTCGAGGTTTTTGATGCGCGAAATGCGGACACCCGGCGCCGGTACGATCTCGTAGAGCGTTACCGTCGGCCCGATGGTGGCCGATATCTTTTGGATGCTGATGTCGTAGTTGCTCAGCGTGTTGATGATCTGGTTCTTGTTGGCTTCCAGCTCGGCGGGATCATGCTCCACCCGCTCCGAGCCATGCACTTCCAGCAGGTCGATGTGCGGGTACTTATAGTCGCGCAGGTCGAGCGCCGGGTCGTAAGGAGCGAGGTCGGCATAGCCTTTACCTTCCTGCAGCACCTCGTGATCAACCGGCTCCGGCTCGGGCTCGGCTTCCTTGATCTCGAGGGCAAGGCTTTCCACCGCCGCGGCCTTGGGCTCGGGTTTCGGGGGCAGCACCACTACTTTGGGCTGCGGCTCCGGCTCGGGCTCCTGGTCGTGCGTATGCAGGATGTCGGCAACGATTTCTTTTTCCTGCGGCAGCTCTTCTTCCATCGGTTCGGGTTCCGGCTCGGGGTCCGGAGCCGGCTCTCCTTCCTCTTCGCGCTCGATCACCTCGAAGGCCACGTTGGCATAGGCATCGTTGACCGAAGGAATGAACTGCATGCTGCCCTCACCTTTCAGCTGGTTGGGCCGCTCGGGCTGGTCTTCTTCTTCGATGGCGGGCTCGCGCAGCTTGTCTTCAAAGCCCGGGGCGATCATCAGCTTCGCGCCGTTGACCGGCTCCGATTCTTCGCGCTCCTCGTAGGAAAGCGGTTCGGGAACTTCTTCCAGGAAGGGGCTGTCGCCCGTATCGGCCAGAGCAGGCGCCGGCTTCGGCTTGCGTTCCGGCATTTTGAAGCTGGGGTTGAACTGCCAGATGAGGTAGGACGCACCCACCACCAGCAGGAGGGCGCCGGTGCCTACCGAGCCGATAAAGCGGCCTAGCCAGTCGGAGATCATATTGCCCACGCGTCCACCGAAGGGAAACTCGTAGCCACCCTGGTAGTGCGAAGGAAGAATAAAGGCAAAGGCCACCGATGATATGACCAGGCCAAACGTGATGTACTTGAGGTTGCGCCATACCGAGAACACCTTGCGCTCGAAGAGCAGGTTGATGGCGCATACAAAGAAGAAGGTGCAGAACAGCAGCGACGAAATGCCGAAGCCGCGGTAGATGAAAAAGTGCGCTACCCAGGCGCCGAGGCGGCCGAGCAGGTTACTCACGCGCAACTCATCGTCCACCAGGAAGCCGGCGCTGTTCTGGAGCACCTTGTCCTGGTCTTCCTTCCAGGTGAAGAAATAGGAAACAAAGGCGATAAACAGGAAGATGGACATCAGCAGCGAAAGGGTGCCGATGATCTTCCAGGTGCGCTCGTCGCGTGCGAGCTTTTTGAAATCGATGGATTCCTCGCGGTCTTTCTTGAATTTGCCCGAATCCTTACCGGCAGCGTCTTTGCTGCGGGGTGCGGTCTTGCGTGCCGTTTTGGGTTTGGCAGGCGCGGCCTCCTTTACGTCGGGGGTTTCTGCAGGCACTTCAATTTCATCCGCTGCAGGCGGGGGTGGTGGTGGGGTTTTCAGCCGGTTCGCCATAAAACAAAGATAATTCGCCCGGCCGGACCGGTAGCGGTTTTCGGCCAATATATTAAAAATTATCGCCGCAGGATACCCACCAGCAGGGCAATCCAGCCGCCGATGAACAGCAGTCCGCCCAGAGGCGTAATTGCGCCGATGCCGCGCAGCCCCACCTGGTTGGTGGCTTTGAGTGCAACGAGCGCATAGAGCGAGCCGGAAAACAGCACGATGCCACCGAGGAACAACCAGCCCGCCCAGTTAAGGGCGCTGCCGCCGAAGCGCTCGTAGAGGATGCCTGCCAGCAGCAACGCAAAGGCATGGTACATCTGGTACTGAACGCCGGTCTGATAGGTGGCGATCACGTCGGGGCCCACATATTTCTTCAGCCCATGCGCCCCGAAGGCGCCGAGAATGACGCCGAGGCCGGCGAGTATCGTTCCGAGGGAAAGAAAAGTCTTGTGCATTGCAGCAAAGCTACAATGAGGATGTGAGATGTCAGATGTCAGATCTCGGATCCGGTCGTGCGGCAGCCAAATCCGGGATCACCAAACAAATCAGACATCGGAGATCGTAAATCGAAAGATTCCCTCACGCGTGTGCGATCCGGTCCATCAGGTGCGCCAGCTGCAGGTCGTCGGTTTCCACGATGATATCGGCCTGCTGGTAAAAGATCCGGCGGTCGCCGAACTTGCGGAAAATATAGGCGCGCAGCTGGTCTTCGCCGAGGTCGCGCACCAGCGGCCGCTTGTCGCGCTCCTTCATGAGGCGGGTATGCAGGCATTCCACCGAGCAGTTGATCCATACGGTGCGGCCCGCCTGCTTCATATAGTCGATATTCTTATAGAAACAAGGCGTGCCGCCGCCGGTGGCCATCACGAATTCGGGATGGCTTTCAGTGAGCAGGTGCAGGGTTTCCTTTTCTACCTGGCGAAAGTACTCCTCTCCCTCCTCGGCAAAAAGGTCGTTGATGCTCTTGCCTGCGCTCTCCTCGATCTTTTCATCAAGGTCGATAAACGGTACGCCGAGCGCCGGTGCCAGCTGGCGCCCCCAGTGGCTTTTGCCGCAGCCCATAAAGCCCACCAGGAAGATGCGTCCCGGGCCGTTGCCGGCGGTATCGGCCGGTGATGTCGTCGTATGGAGGATTTCAGGCATACCAGTAAGAACGAAAAATGTGGCGAAAGGGTTTACTTGAAAGCGTTAAAACCGGTGACGTCCATCCCCGTAATCAGCAGGTGCACGTCGTGCGTGCCCTCGTAGGTGATGACGCTTTCCAGGTTCATCATGTGGCGCATGATGGAGTATTCGCCGGTGATGCCCATGCCGCCCAGCATCTGGCGGGCGTCGCGGGCAATGTTGGTGGCGATCTCGCAGGAGTTGCGCTTCGCCATCGACACCTGTTGGGGGGTAGCCCGGCCCTCGTTCATGAGCACACCGAGGCGCCACACGAGCAGCTGTGCCTTGGTGATTTCGGTGATCATCTCGGCGAGCTTCTTCTGCTGCAGCTGGAAGCCACCGATCGGGCGGCCGAACTGGATGCGCTCCTTCGAATAGCGAAGCGCCGTATCGTAGCAATCCATTGCCGCACCGAGTGCCCCCCAGGCGATGCCGTAACGCGCTTTGGAAAGACAGCCCAGCGGGCCTTTGAGGCCCTTAACGTTGGGGAAGATATTTTCCTTCGGAACCTTTACGTTGTCGAATACCAGCTCGCCCGTGGCAGAGGCGCGCAGGCTCCACTTGCCGTGCGTGGTGGGCGTCTGGAAGCCTTCCATGCCGCGCTCTACGATGAGACCGCGGATATCGCCTGCCTCATCCTTCGCCCAAACTACCGCCACCTGTGCAAAAGGAGCGTTGGAAATCCACATCTTGGCGCCGTTGAGGATCACGTGGTCGCCGGCATCCTTGATATTGGTGATCATGCCGGCCGGGTTGGAGCCATGGTCGGGCTCGGTAAGACCGAAACACCCGAGCCATTCGCCCGAGCCGAGCTTAGGCAGGTATTTGCGCTTCTGCTCTTCGGAGCCGTAGGCATAAATGGGAAACATCACCAGCGAGCCCTGCACGGAGGCCGTGGAGCGCACACCGCTGTCGCCGCGCTCGAGCTCCTGCATCATCAGGCCGTAGGAAATATAGTCGAGGCCGCCGCCGCCGTACTCTGCCGGGATGGTGGGACCAAAGCATCCGAGCTCTCCCAGCTGCTTTACGATCTGCTCGGGGAACTCCGCCCGCTGCGCATAGTCTTCGATGATCGGGGAGATCTCCTTCTTCACGTAATTGCGCACCGTTTCGCGAATCAGTTTGTGCTCGTCGGTCAGCAGTTCATCTACCAGAAAATAGTCGGGGGATGTGAATTGATCGGTTGCCATGCGGGCAAATGTAAGGAAACGGATGCAACGCAAAAGTCCGCTTTCGGCGGACTAATTAATGTGTTCGGGCTACATGGTATTGCTGGTGGCGTGCCCTCAACAACAGGCTTAGCTTTTATTCTTTTTGAAACGCTCCGCGATCTGCTGCAGCTCGCTGTCGGTGAACTGCCCCGTTTTGCGCAGCACCTTCACGAAGTGCGCGATCTCATCGGGTTCGGCGGGGCAGCCGATATTCTCACCGGGCGACTTCTGCGAATCCGCCAGCATTTTTCCTTTGCCGTCGAAGACCAGGAAATACGGAATGCCCTGGTCGTTGCCTTTGTATTGCTTCAGAAGGTCTTCAGCGCCGGGGTTTTCAAGTGCTTTTTTGTTCGGCGACTCATAGACCGTGAGCCAGCGGATGACATAGTTTTTCTGGAACAGCGGCTTCATTTCCGGGTCATCGAGGGCTTTCTCGAGCTTCTTGCACCAGCCGCACCAGGATGCGTGGAAGAGCACCAATATCTTTTTCTTGTCGGCCGCAGCAACCTTGCGCGCCTCTGCCAGCACGGCGTCGGCAGAAGGGATGGCCGGTGCTTCAGTCTGGATGCCCGATGCAATTCGCGCACCTGCCTGCAGTTCGGGACTGGCAGCGATCTGGGCGGCAGCGGCGCCGGCCAGGAGCAGGCTTAGGACAGTGGCGGAGAGTATGCGGCGCATGTGCGTTGTTTTCCGAAAGGTAAGCCAGCCGGTGACACGTATACTTTCCTGTTATCAATTTTAACAGGACGAAAGCCAGCCGCAAAAACCGGTGCTCAGCGTTGCAGCGCGGCGAGGTAGCCTTTCATTTCGTAGGCGTATTGCTGTGCGATGGCGCCGGCCTCCTGTGCAAAGTCTTCTTTTTCCGAAGCATAGATGATCGCGCGGCTTGCATTTACGAGCAGCCCGCAATCTTTGTTAAGCGCCTGCTCGGAAATATCTTTCAGCGATCCGCCCTGCGCGCCTACACCGGGCACCAGGTAGAAGTGGTCGGGCGTGAGCTCGCGGATACGGGCAAAGGCATCGGCCTGCGTGGCACCCACCACGAACATCAGGTTGCCGGCACTCCCCCACTCATTGCCTTTGCGCAGTACAAACTCGAAAAGCTTGCCGTGCTCCGTGGGCTGTGTGTGTACACCGTCGACGAGGACGTCCTGGCTGCGGCTGCAGTCGAGGAGCTCAAAGTCGCGCGCTCCGGAATTCGAAGTCAGCCCCAGCAGGATGGTCCACTTGTTTTCATATTCCAGGAAGGGAAGTACCGAATCCGCCCCCATGTAGGGCGCTACAGTAATGGCGTCGAAGGGCATCGCTTCAAAAAACGCCTTTGCATATTGCGTGGAGGTGTTCCCGATATCTCCCCGCTTCGCATCGGCGATCCTGAAATGCGTGTCCGGGATATAGCGTACCGTCCTTTCCATCGCATCCCAGCCCTTCAGTCCCTGCGCTTCGTAAAAAGCCGTATTGATCTTATAGGCCACGCAATACGCAAGCGTAGCATCGATGATTGCCTTGTTGAATTCGAATACCGCGTCGGGCCGTCCCTTCAGGTGCTCCGGCAATTTCTCCGGATCGGTATCGAGTCCTACGCACAGGTAAGTGCCTTTGGAAAAAATCTGGTCGATCAATTGTTGCCGCGTCACGTGAAAAAAGTTAAGTAGTTAATTAGTCTATTGGTTAATTGGTCTATTGGTAACTTGTACGCTACCACCTTGCATTACCGCATTACCGCATTACCGCATTACCGCATTACCGCATTACCGCATTACCGCATTACCGCATTACCGCATTACCGCATTACCGCATTACCGCATTACCCTCTCAGCGCCGCCAGGATTCTTTCTTTTACGTCCTCCCGCTTCCAGTTCTCGGCTATATCGGGGTCTTTCATTACTTCCTGCATAATGGCCTCCTGCCGCTGGCTGTTGCGCAGTGCCTCGCTGTAACGGATATGCGGGCTGAAGGTCACCTGCGAATAGGCAGGAATCCATTGGTCGGGATGCGATTCGTGCACCCAGGCCTCGATCTTTTTCTGCAGGAGAAACTTCGGGTCGGCGGTGCGGGCGCGCATCTCGGTAAAATTGTTGATGGCCAGGTCGGCGATGGCATCGCCGTCGGGCTTGCGCAGGGCCTGGTATTCCGCCAGGATGGGCTCCCAGTCGTCGCCCCACTGCTCCATCAGTTCGGCCAGTACGGTACAATCCTCAAAACCCGCATTCATGCCCTGACCGAAGAAGGGCACGATGGCATGTGCCGCATCGCCGATGAGCGCGAAGTGATCGCCACGCACCCAGGGGAAACACTTCACGGTTACCAGCGAAGACGTGGGATTATGAAAGAACTGCCGCGCGAGGTCGGGAACGAGCGGCACCAGGTCGGGAAAAGTCTGCCTGAAAAACGCTTCTACATCCGCCTCTGTTTTCAGCCGCTCGAACGACGTTTCTCCTTCGAAGGGGAAAAAGAGCGTACCGGTAAAAGAGCCGTCAAGGTTCGGCAGGGCGATGAGCATATAATTGCCGCGTGGCCAGATGTGGAGCGCGTTCTTTTCAAGCTGGAAAGCACCAGCGGCACCCGCCGGGATGGAAAGCTCCTTATAGCCGCAGTCGATGTAATACTGCTGGTAATCGAACTTCTGGTGCTGCAGCATATGCGAAAGCCGCGTGGCGGAGTAAGCGCCATCGGCCCCGAAAAGAAGATCAAACGGTACAGTGCTGGTTTCATTGGGGCCGGCGAAATGCACTTCCTTTTTCTTCCAGTTCACATGGTCGCAGCGCTGGTGAAAATGCAGGTGCACGCCTTCGCGTTCGGCGAGGTCGAGCAATTTGCAGTTGAGCTCGTGCCGTGACACCGAATTGATATACTGTCCCTCTTTGCCGTAGGGCTGAAAAGCGTGCGAGCCATCCGGCTGGTGCAGGTGGCGGCCATGCATCGGTATGGCGATCTGCAATACTTCTTCCGCGATGCCGACACCCTGCAGTGCCTTGATGCCGCGGTCGCTCAACGCCAGGTTTATGGAGCGCCCGGCTTCCACGGTTTCCTTGCGCATGTCGCCCCGCCGCTCGTAGATGCTCACCTCGTAGCCGCGGCGGCGGAGGTAGATGGAAAGAAGCGATCCGACGAGGCCGGCACCGGTGATGAGGATGGATTTGGTTGGAGTTGCCATGGGCGGAGGAACGCAGATTTTATAAGATGCTTATGATTCGCTAAGATACTTTCTAGTCGTCGATATGACCCGTTTTTAGATTATTGGGGGTTGCCCGGCAACTTCTTCCTATCATTTGAAAATACGCGTCGGCGACATTCGGGTTCAGGCCCGAAATTCAAAAGCAGGCCAACCTCAACGTCGGTTGACCGAAGGTAATTTACCAATTGCGCTTCATCGGCATCACAAAAATCGTGTGCTGTTTTGAGCTCGACTATTACTTTGTCCTCAACCACGATAACTGCATAAAAATTACCCAAAAGTTCACCATCATAATACACACGAACAGGCGCTTCTTCAACACAGTGCAAGCCCATCTTCCGGAGCTCTATCAGCAGCGCCCGCTTGTAGATCTTTTCAAGAAATCCGTAACCAAGTTTATTGTAAACGACATAAAAAGCCTTGATGATTTTCCTCGTTAGATCTGCGTGCAGATAGTTATCGTACATGGCCAGCGCTTTTGTCGAAACTAACCAGCGCCAATCATAAAAATCATAGGAAATCAGCGTTCTTTCCTGTTGTTTTTCTCACAACACTTCCCGGATGATCTCCCCGAAGCGCCACACGTCTTCAAAGGAATTATAAAGTGGCACCGGCGCCACGCGGATGACGTTGGGCTCGCGCCAGTCGGCGATCACGCCGCGCTCGGTGAGCGCCTTGAATACTTCACGGCCTTTCTGCAGCATCAGCAGCGACACCTGGCAGCCGTGCTCACCCGCGCCGCGCGGGGTGATGACCTCGATCACCTTCACCTCCTGCGCCGCGTTGATTTCGTCGAGCACATGAAAAAGATAGCCGGTGAGCGTCTTGCTTTTCTGCGTCAGCGCATCCATGCCGGCCGCGGCGTAGATGTCGAGCGATGCCCGGTGCGCGGCCATCGAAAGTACCGGTGCGTTGCTCAGTTGCCAGCCCTCGGCAGTGGGGATGGCCTTGAAAAGCGGCTTCATCTGGAAGCGCGTATCCTTTTCATAGCCCCACCAGCCGGCCGCGCGCGGCAGCTCCGTATTTGTACAATGCCGCTCGTGGATATAGGCGCCGGCTACAGAACCCGGTCCGCTGTTGAGGTATTTGTAGCTGCACCAGCAGGCGAAGTCCACGTCCCAATCATGCAGTTGGAGCCGGATATTCCCCGCGGCATGCGCCAGGTCGAAGCCGGCGAGCGCGCCCACATTGTGCGCCACATCGGTGATGGCCTGCATCGGCAACACCTGCCCGGTGTAGTAATTCACGCCGCCAAACAGCACCAGCGCCAGTTGCGGCCCATGCTGGTTGATGGCATCGATGATGTCTTCCTCGCGCAGGCAGTACTCGCCGGGGCGCGGCGCCACTTCCACCACCGCCTCTTTCGGATCAAAGCCGTGCAGGCGGGCCTGCGACTCGAGCGCATACTGATCAGACGGAAATGCCTTGGCTTCACAAAGGATCTTAAACCGATCTTTCGTGGGCCGGTAAAAGGTGGCCATCAGCAGGTGCAGGTTCACGGTGAGCTGGTTCATCGCCACCACCTCGTGGGGCAAGGCACCTACGATGGGCGCCAGCAGTGACGGGAAAAGCTCATGGTAATGCAGCCAGGGATTCTTTGCCTGGAAATGCCCTTCCACGCCCAGCTGCGCCCAGTCGTCGAGCTCCTGCTGGATGTATTCGCGGGTGGATTGGGGTTGCAAACCAAGGGAGTTGCCGGTAAGGTAGACGGTATCCTTTCCGTTGTGCTGCGGGATGAAAAACTTTTCGCGGAAAGATTTCAGCGGGTCTGCGGCATCCTGCTGCCGGGCGAATTCCAATGTGTTTTCGTATTGCATGGCGGGCTAAGATAGTTCGTGAATCGTCAATCGTTAATCGTGAATGTATTGGTCGCGAAGCGACGGCCGGAGGCCGTCATTGCGAGCGTAGCGAAGCAAACTCCCTGACCTTAAAACTGATCGAAGCTCGTGAAAGCTTCAATTCGCAACTTCTTTTCAGACATGATCATTCTGCGAAAATGAGGAGTTTGCTTCGCTCTGCTCGCAATGACAGCTACGCTGTCGGCTGCGCACCTATACAACTTACACATCATCCCTCCACCGTCGCAATCACCTTCAGCTCGATGGCGATCGGAGTAGGCAGGCTTTTCACCTCAACGGTGGTGCGGCAGGCCTCGATGCTATGGAAATACTCGCCGTAGATGCGGTTATAAACCGGGAAATCCTTTTTCATATTCGTCAGGAACACGGTCACATCCACCATGCGGTCCCAGCTGCTGCCGGCGGCCTCCAGCACGGCTTTCACGTTGGCGAAAACAGAATGGCACTCGGCCTCGATGTCGTACGAAACGATATTGCCTTCCGCATCCTGCACCAGCCCCGGGATGCTGTTGTCTTTGGCACTCCGCGGCCCGATGCCGGAGAGAAAAAGCAGGTTGCCCACTTTCCGTGCGTGCGGGTAAGCACCCAGCGGCTTTGCAGCGGTATCGGTCTTGATAATATCTGACATCAGGAATTCAGTTTATTAGTGAATTAGTCTATTGGTTAATTGGTCTATTGGTAACTTGTTCGCTACCACCTTTCGGCACACTAGCACACTAGCACACTAGCACACTAGCACACTAGCACACTAGCACACTAGCACACTAGCACACTTCTCACAACTGCACACACACATTTTTCGCTTCCGTAAAAAAACGCAGCGCATCCCAGCCGCCTTCGCGGCCGACACCGGAATTTTTGATTCCACCAAAGGGTGTGCGCAGGTCGCGGACGAGCCAGCAGTTGACCCAGGTGATGCCGGCATCCACCTTTGCCGCCACGCGGTTGGCGCGGGAGATGTCCTGCGTCCAGATGGTGGCCGAAAGCCCGTAATGGCCCGCATTGGCAAGGGCAAGGGCCTCTTCCTCCGTCCTGAACGATTGCAGTGTCACCACGGGCCCGAAGATCTCCTCGAGGTTGGTGCGGCACTGCGGCCCAAGGCCTTCGATCACGGTCGGCTCGATAAAAAAGCCTTCCGCGCAGCGCCCTTCGGCACGCACAGCATTGCCGCCGGCGAGGATCCGTCCTCCCTCCCCTTTTGCCGTTTCGATGCAGCCCATCACCTTGTCGAAATGCATCCTGCTCACCACGGCGCCCTGCTTCGTTCCGGGGTCCATCGGATCGCCGACCTTCAGTGCTTTTACTTCTTCGAGGAAGGCGGTTTTGAATTTTTCATAAATGCTTTCCTCTACAAGAACGCGTGAGCCGCAAAGGCAGATCTGGCCCTGGTTGGCAAAGGATGACTGCACCGTCGTTTTCAGCATCTTGTCGAAGTCGCAGTCGGCGAAAATGATATTGGGATTTTTTCCGCCCAGCTCCAGCGACAGCTTCTTGAATACCGGTGCGGCGATCTCGGCGATGCGCGCGCCCGCGCGGGTGGAGCCGGTGAAGGAGATCGCTTTCACCAACGGGTGCCGCACGATGGCCTCGCCCGCGCCGGGGCCGGTGCCGTGAACGATGTTGAGCACGCCCGCGGGCAGTCCGGCTTCCTGGCAAATCCGCGCCAGCAGGAAAGCCGTTAGCGGCGTTACTTCCGAAGGCTTTGCCACCACGCAATTTCCCGCCGCCAGGGCCGGAGCGATCTTCCAGGTAAAAAGGTAAAGCGGCAGGTTCCACGGCGAGATGCAGCCCACAATGCCGATGGGCTGGCGGATGGTGTAATTGATGGCCTTGTCTTCCATCGTATGCGATTCGGCAGCAAAATGCATGATGCCGGTGGCAAAGAAGCGGAAGTTGGCGGAAGCCCGTGGAATATCGACGCGCTTCGACAGCCAGAGCGGCTTGCCATTGTCGGTCGTTTCCGCCTCCGCCAGGGCATCAATGTTTTCGTCGATGAGCGTGGCGATGCGGTTTAAAATACGGAAGCGCTCCTCGGCGGGCGTCACCGACCACTGCGGGAAGGCCTTCTTCGCGGCGCTTACCGCCAGTTCCACATCCCGCTCATCGCTCTCGGGTATCTGGCAAAAAACCGCACCCGTGGCCGGGTTCACGTTATCGATAAAACGGCCGCTCAGCGGGCCGGTCAGGTTCCCGTCAATATAGTTTTCGAGATAAGATGGCGTGGTGAGATCAAGCATGGTGCTTCGTATGTTGATTGTCATTTATCTGGAATTTTTGAATCTGGAATCTATTCCACCTCGATTCCAGATTTTCAGATTCCAGACGATCAGATGCTCCCTGTGCGGCCGCCATCCACCGGGATGCTGGTACCGTTGACATAGGCAGCCGCCGGTGTGGCGAGGAAGGCCGCCACCGCCGCGATCTCCGCGGGATCGCCGAAGCGGCGCGCGGGAATCTCGGCAATCATTTCGGCTTCCACTTCGGCGGTGCCGGTACCTTTTTTCTGTGCCGCGTTGTTAACAATCGCCTCGAGGCGGCCGGTGCGCGTGGCGCCCGGCAGCACATTGTTGACGGTGATCCCGAATTGCCCGAGCTCATTGGCCATCGTCTTGGCCCAGGAGGCAACCGCGCCGCGGATGGTGTTGGAAACACCCAGGTTTTTGAGCGGGATCTTCACCGAGGTGGAAACGATATTGATGATGCGTCCGTAGCCTTCTTCTTTCATACGTCCCATCACCGCTTTTGTGAGCCGGTGGTTGGTGAGCAGGTGCTGCTGGAAAGCCTGGAGAAACTGGTCTTCGGTCGCCTCCGTGATAGGACCGGCAGCGGGGCCGCCGGAGTTATTCACCAGGATGTGCACGGGCCCTTCGGCCACGATCGACGCGAGCAGCGCCTCCGTTGCGGCGGCATCATTGAAATCGACGACGTGGTAGCGATGCACCTGCTGCAGCGTATTGTCAAGACGCGCTACGGCGGAGCGGAGCAGCTCTTCGTTGCGGGCCAGCAGGATGCACTGCGCGCCCATCAGGGCCAGCTCGGCGGCGATGGCCAGGCCGATGCCCTGGCTGGCGCCGCAAACCAGCGCCCGTTTGCCTTCGAGGGTAAGATTCATGGCCTCAAACTTAGTTTGTTTTCCGTAAGCGGCGGAGCGCTTATTTTTAGGGCAAATCTTGCAACCATGGCCGTCACCGCGCCCTTCAACCTGAAGCAATGGATCGATACCAACCGCGAGCTGCTGAAGCCACCGGTGGGCAACCAGTGCGTGTATAAGAATGCCGAGAATTTTATCGTGATGGTCGTGGGCGGCCCCAACGCGCGCAAGGACTACCACTTCAACAAAAGCGAGGAACTCTACTTCCAGGTGGAAGGCAATATCGTGCTGAAGATCATCGATGAGGGAGTTCCTAAAGACATCCCGATCAACGAGGGCGATATGTTCCTGCTGCCCCCGAACACCCCCCACTCGCCCCAGCGCGGCGCGGGCACCGTGGGCCTCGTCATCGAAAAAATCCGCAACGAAGAAGAGAACGAGGAAGATGCGTTCATGTGGTTTTGCGAAAAATGCGGCAACAAGCTTTATGAAGAATATGTTTTTGTAAAAGACATCGTCAGGCAACTCCCGCCCATCATGGAGCGCTTCTACTCAAACGTCGACCTCCGCACCTGCAAGAAATGCGGGCACGTGATGGAACCACCGGTGAAGAAATAATTTTTTGATGTCTGATCGCTGATGTCTGATTTTTTAGTCAGTCTTACCAATAAAGCTGGAAGTCTGTAATTATTAGATCCTAGCTCCGGATTTCGACAGGTTATCCCGCACCTTTGCATGCGTCAGCAAAATCAGACATCAGACATCAGCGATATGAAGATTGATATTCATACCCACATCATGCCCGAGCGGATGCCCAACTGGGTGCAAAAGTTCGGCTATGGCGAATTCATTCATCTCGAGCACCGCAATTGCAGGGCCTGCATGATGAAGGGCGACAAGCTCTTTCGCGAGGTGGAGGACAACTGTTTCAAGCCCGAGGCGCGCCTGCCCGAAATGGATGCCACGGGCGTCACGATGCAGGTGCTGTCGACCATACCGGTGCTTTTTAACTACTGGGCAAAGCCTGCGGACGCCCTCGAAACCTCCCGCTTTTTCAACGATCATATAGCCGAAACCGTTGACCGGTCGCCGGAGCGCTTTATCGGCCTCGGCACGGTTCCCCTGCAGGATGTGGACCTGGCCATCGGCGAGCTGGAGCGCTGCATGACAGAGCTGCGGATGCCGGGTCTGCAGATCGGCACCAACGTCAACGGGCTCAACCTCGGCGACCCGTCGCTGCTGCCCTTCTTTGAAGCAGCGGAGCGGCTCGGCTGCGCGCTCTTCGTGCATCCCTGGGAGATGATGGGCGAAAAAGACATCCAGAAATACTGGCTGCCCTGGCTGGTGGGCATGCCCGCTGAAACCACGCGCGCCCTCTGCTCGCTCATCTTCAGCGGCGTGCTGGAAAAATTTCCGAAGCTGCGGATCGCCTTCGCCCACGGCGGCGGCTCCTTCCCCTACACCATCGGCCGCATCGAGCACGGTTATGCCGTTCGTCCCGACCTGGTGCAGGTCGACAACACCGTCAACCCGCGCGATTACCTGGGACGCTTCTGGGTGGACAGCCTGGTGCACGATCCCGCCGCCTTTGCCTTTCTGCGTGCCTCAGTGGGTGATGAGAAGATCTGCGTCGGCTCCGACTATCCCTTCCCCCTCGGCGAACATCATCCCGGCGCGCTCGTGGAAAACCTGGTGACCGATCCGGGTACGCGTGCTAAATTCCTGTCTGAAAACGCCCTCGACTGGCTGGGCATAAACCGGTAATTATGCGTCTACTCCTTTTTGCGCTGTTGCTGCTGACGGCCTTTACGGTCCGCGACCAGAACGACCAGCTTTTCGACAAACGCTGGTATTTCGGCTACATGCGCCTCAACGGGCAGGCAGTGGAGCCGCCGCTGAAAACGGCGCCGGCAAAGCGTCCCTGGATGTATTTCGGGAAAGATGGTGCCTACCAGCAGGGCATGGACGGGCAGGTCGACAAAGGCATCTGGAAACTGAATAAGGAGTCGGGACGCATCATAACCACGGTTACGGGCCGCAACGGGAAGCCGGACATCAACGACCTCAGGCTGCTGAAGGTCACCGCCGATTCGCTGGAGCTCGAAGACCCCGACGGCGCCGTCCTGGGTATGCTCAGTAAATAAGCGCTTTCCGCATCCGGAAGTTGTGGAGCACCGCGCCGTCAAGGGGCACCTCCTGCTGTCTTAACACGGTGAATTCGTTGTGTTCGAAAAACGGCCTTGCCGTGATGCGCGGCACTCATTTCGTAAAAAGGCGCTCTTCGCCGTCCTCCATGATTTTTGCAACGGCCTGCGCTTCGGAATCACCTTCGCGGAGCTTGCCGATGATATTGCGGTAGCTCTCCTGGTCGCGGTTCTGGCTCATCTTGAAAACGTGCTCGAGGCTTTCTACGTCCACCTCAAAGCCACGGATTGCTTTTACCAGGCGGCTCGTGTAATCTTTGGGCAGGTTATCGTATGCCGTGGGAGATGCTGCATTGCCGCCTTCAAAGTGCAGGCTCGTCCTGCGCATCACTTCGATTAATCCTGCGTCGTCAAGAAAACGCATCGGGCCGCGGGCATGCACCGAGCGGTAGTTCCAGGTGGAACCCTGCTGCGGGTTGCTGTACCAGCTGGCACTGACATAAGCATGCGCGCCACTGAAAACGCACAGCACATTCGGGTTGGCGCTGAAGGCCAGCTCATGATCGGTCTTGCGCATCATATGACCGGAGAGAAACAGTTTGCCCGCCCGCTCTTCCACCAGCACCGGGATCTGTGTAGCTACGGGAAGACCTTCCCCGGATACGCCGATTACCATCGCAAAGGGATGTTCGGTAATGAATTGCTTCACGAGCGCTGCATCTTGCTCCTTGAATTCAGGAAGGTTGTACATGGCTCAAAAATAAAATGCAGCGCTGTGAACGCTGCATCGAATCTTTTAACTCCGGCAATTCGGGGGATGAATCGCTTATTCCACGACATCGGCGATCTGCTCAGGATTGAAGTGCGCGTTGCGCATCGACACCGAGCGGGCCACGAGACCGGCAAATTCTTCGAAGGCCGTCCGCGTGATGCGGTCGTCGGTCATCATCACCGGTACACCGATATCACCACCCTCGCGGATGCTTTGCACCAGCGGGATCTGGCCCAGGAAGGGCAGGTCGTATTCGTCGGCGAGGCGCTTGCCGCCTTCCTTTCCGAAGATGAAATACTTGTGATCGGGCAGTTCCGCGGGGGTGAAATAGCTCATGTTCTCCACAAGGCCGATGATGGGCACGTTCATCTGCGCCTGTCCGAACATGGCGATGCCTTTCTTCGCGTCGGCGAGGGCCACGTCCTGCGGTGTCGTCACTACCACCACACCGGTTACGGGCGCGGTCTGCATCACGGTCATGTGGATGTCGCCGGTGCCGGGCGGCATGTCGATCACCAGGTAATCGAGCTCACCCCAGTGCACGTCGGTGATGAACTGACGGATGGCGCTCGAGGCCATCGGGCCGCGCCATACCACGGCGTCTTTTTCGTTCACCAGCAGGCCGATGGAAAGCAGCTTGATGCCATAGCGCTCCAGGGGCACGATGTAGGCCTTTTCGCCGATCTGCGTCATCATGGGCCGCTCACCGCGCACCCCGAACATGATGGGCACGCTGGGGCCGTAGATATCGGCGTCGAGAAGTCCTACCGAGGCGCCGCCGGCCGCCAGGGCCAGGGCAAGGTTGGCCGACACGGTGCTCTTGCCCACGCCGCCCTTGCCGCTCACTACGGCAATGATATTCTTCACGCCCGGGAGCACGCTGCTCTTGTCGGCACGGATGGTGGTGGTGCTGGAGGTAAAGTTGACGGTAACATTGGCCTCTTTGTTCACCAGCAGCTTGATGGCATTGATGCTGGCCTTCTGCATCATGTCCTTCATGGGACAGGCAGGTGTGGTGAGGACGATGGTAAAGGAAACATCGTTGCCGCTGATCTCCAGATCGCGGATCATATTGAGGGTGACAAGGTCTTTGCCGAGGTCGGGCTCCTGTACGTTGCCCAGCGCTTTGAGCACTTCTTCACGGGTCATGGCGGCGGCGTTATTTTTGTTAACGAATGCGCAAAGTTAGCACAAAGCCGCTTGCCCGGTGGATGCCGAACGGCCGTATCGGGCTATTTTTGAGGTGATGAGAAAATGGCTACCCCTGCTGCTGCTCCTCTTTTTTGCCCAAAAAGCCAGTGCCCAGTTTGAAGGCGTCAAAGACTCCGTGGTGCAGCTTTACGGCGTTGTTATGACCGCCGATTCGCTGGTTGGCATCCCGGCCGTGAGCATTACCATCAAAGGCCAGAACCGCGGCACCATCACCAACAACCAGGGCGTTTTCTCCATCGTGGTGCTGAAGGGCGATATCGTGGAATTCACCCACGTGAGCTACAAGCCCAAAACCGTCGTCATCCCCCGCGACCTGAAGGAGAACCAGCAAAGCATGGTGCAGCTGATGGTGGAAGACACGGTGTATCTCCCGGCTACGATCATCCGCCCCCGCCCCACCCCGCAGCAGTTCGGCCGCGACTTCGTCAACACCAAGGTGCCCGATGACGATATCGAGATCGCCCGTCGCAACAACGACGTGGCCAAGCGCCGCGTGCTGATGCAAACAATGCCTGCCGACGGCCGCGAAGCCACCAATATGCAGTTCCGCAACATCGCGAACAAGGCTGTCTACTCCGGCCAGATGCCGCCGCAGAACATCTTCAACCCGGCGGCCTGGGCAGAGTTCATCAAGGCCTGGAAGCGCGGGGATTTTAAGAAAAAGTCGGAATAGTAGGGAATTATTCGAACTGAGAATCTTGCAACATGAAATAATCGTCTAATTCAAATCTTTTACATTTAGATCGCAAAACGACCATATGTTGGAAGAAAAAGACATTATCGAATTAGATAGTGATACAGAGGAAGAAGATAATAATGATGGCGGAATATATCCATATGATCCGGCGTTCACAGATATTGAAATCGGTGACACGCCATTTACTATTTATGAATATTTACGTCAGCTAAAGAAAGATAAAATTACAATTCAACCTGATTTCCAGAGAAACCAAGTTTGGAAAATCCACCAGAAAAGCAAGTTTATTGAGTCAATTATTCTAAACTTCCCCCTTCCTCCTATTTACTTAAACGAAACAAAGGAATCTAGATACATTGTTATTGATGGACTGCAGCGAACTACAGCTCTAAAAGAATATTATGACGGAGCATTTGCGTTAGAAGGTATCGAGGCGCTACCTAAATATAATGGGAAATATTTCAAGGATCTACCTGAAAGTCTTCAATCGAAATTTGAAGATAAAAAGCTCACTGTGTTCGTTTTGAAGCCATCTACACCCATGGTTGTTATTTATGATTTATTTAATAGGATTAACACCGGTGGAACTCAATTAAATCGGCAAGAAGTTAGAAACTGTATTTTCATCGGCAAGTCGACCAGATTGCTTAAGGACCTTTCGGAAAAACCATATTTCCGAAAGGCAATTGATTTCGGTGTGCGCGATAATAGAATGAAGGATCGAGAGGTTGTTCTTCGATACCTCGCGTTTAGATGGTTCGATTACAACTCTGAATATACTGGGGATATGAGTAGTTATGTAGAGGCAGCTATGCGAAAAATAAATATCATGGAAGATCATCAAATTGACGACATGATAGATGACTTCGAAAGAGTAATGAACTGGTCGTTTCGTATTTGGCGACATAAGAACTTCCGTATTCCGACACAACATACCAGAGGTACAATTAATACTGCTATTCTAGAGAGCGTCTGCAATTATTTATCATCAAAAGATGACCAATTCTTAGTAGAGAATGAACATATAATTTATCACAATTATTTTACATTGATAGCTGATAAAGTCTATTTAGAGGCTGTAACGAAATCAACTGGCAATAGGCAAAAAGTTATCGACCGCTTTCGATTGGCACATTTACTACTAAATCCATAGAAATGGTAAATTTTATTCAGATAAACAATTTCAAATGCTTTCAAGAATCGCCGGTGTTCCACTTCGGAAAACTAAATTTATTAACCGGAATTAACGGGCGAGGGAAATCAACAGTTTTACAAAGTATCCTATTACTTTCTCAATCATTTGAAGCAACTGGAAAAATCGAAAAGCTTGTCCTTAACGGGCGTTATATTCAACTAGGAAACTTTGATGATATTAAAAATAGCGATACCCCTAGAAATACTGCAATTAGCTTCAATATCGGCGTGAATGATCATCTCAAAGCAAATTTGACTTTTGATGAAGATGAAACCGATGACCTAATTGCTAAATCCGGAAAGTATGAAGTCATAGTAAGCGAAGAGTTCGAGGAAATTTCTAAATTGGATCAAATCTTAGGCCTCTTTCAAGAAAACTTAAAGGACTCTTTCCAAGGCATCCCGGATCCAACTCACATGTTTATCGAATCGAAGAAGATATTTTTCAACCAAGGAATTAAAAACATTCACTACATAAGCGCCGATCGATTAGGTCCTGTTAAGTATGTTGACAAAGCAAGATTGAAGGGCGAAGACTTCCAAAATGTTGGACCAAAGGGAGAATACGTTTTAAATGTTTTATCGAGGCCGGACTTACCGTCTGTTCATGAAAACTTATATATCGGAGAGAATGCCAACTCAGTCAGACAACAAACAGAGGAATGGTTGTCCTACATTCTAGAAGGGGCGAAAATCCGTTTGGAAGGAATGGAAAAATCCAGCAGTGTCCTTTGGATGTTAATTAATAATCGAAATACCTCCCATAATTACAAACCGACTAACGTTGGATTCGGCTACAGTTACATTTTGCCACTAATTGTGACTGGTTTGATTGCGCAAAAAGGCGATGTCATTATCATTGAAAACCCTGAGGCCCACCTTCATCCTAGAGCACAATCTAGAATCGCCGAGTTCTTTTCAAAAGTTGCATCCTGCGGTGTTCAAGTATTTATTGAATCGCACAGTGAGCACATATTGAATGGCCTACGAGTAAGTGCTTTAAACCCAAATATTTCACTCGATCGAGAGGACATCACTATTCAATATTTCAACGAAAACTTTCGTCCAACCCTACTGACTATCCAAGAAAAAGGAAAAATAGACAATTGGCCCGCCGGATTTTTTGATCAACAAGAGATTGATTTAGCTAAAATCTTTAAACTAGGCAAATAGTGCATGATTGCAGAGCTGTACATAATACCGGAATCTTTTCAGCATAATAACACTTATTCTGCAATTGAAATAGAAAATAAGATAAAGCAACTTGCAATTGATTTTACATACATTAATGAACATGCAGACCGGAATAAGCTTTATGTCAACTATGATTTAATTTATGTTGTTAGTTTCTATGGCGATTTTTTAGTTAGCGACTTCTTTGAGCGCGCCGATGAACTGAAAAAAATCATTGATCGAGACGTAGTCAACGCTCTTCTTGGTTTACTTCAAAGAGCAAATAATAGGAACTTTACATCCGAAGAAGTCATCCAAGATCTATTACCACTTCATGATCACAATACCTGTCATGGAGTAATAGCGTTTCATAGAATCGATGGTGTAGCAGAAGAGTCGCAACTGATATACGGGATAGAGGGCTGGTATAAATTTCGAAGGTATTTTTTAGCGCAATATCCGAATCAAGATTTCATAAGTGAATGTAGCATATATTTTCCCAACCTCTATTTTCATCCAAGGGTCAACAATACTGTAGTTGCGATACTTCCTGATTTCGCAAAGTCAATAGTAAAACATCTCGGATATTTGAATGACGTCTTTTTTTATTACCGCCAAAGGAGATTTGAGAATGAGTCGATCAAATACCAAACACTGACGAGTGAGTGTAATCTAGAAGAGCCAGCGGCGTCAAAAGACAAAAATTCGGCAAAACGTCAACTCACTTTTACATTTCAAAATAATCGAGGGGAAAATATAGATGTGACTTGCTACCCACATTTGAGACTTTCACAAAGTGACAATCTTGGTGATTCAAAACATTATCAATACCGGATATATTTCCATGAAGGTCTACAAGAGATTAGTGAACATAAAATTTTGATTGGTCATATAGGGGTTCATTTATAACGTCTAATCAACCTAATCCAGCAGAAACTTCACATCCTCCAGCGTCAGGCTTTTCACAAAGCCTTCTTCCGCCTGGATCAGTTCCGACGACAGGTGGCTCTTGCGCTGCTGCAGCTGCAGGATCTTCTCCTCGATCGTGTCTTTACAAATGAGGCGGTAGGCAAATACCGGCCGCGTCTGCCCGATGCGGTGCGTACGATCGATGGCCTGCTGCTCCACGGAGGCGTTCCACCAGATATCGAACAGGAAGACATAATCGGCCGCCATCAGGTTGAGACCGGCGTTGCCAGCCTTGAGTGAAAGCAGGAAGACGCGTTCCGGCGACGCCTCGTCGTTGAAGCGGTTACAGAGGCCCTGTCGCGCCTCGGCGGGCGTGCTGCCATCGAGACGAAGAAAGGGAATGCGGGCTTTCTGAAGCGCATCGCCAAGCAGGTCGAGCATACCGGTGTATTGCGAAAAGAGCAGCACCTTGTGATCCGTTACCAGCTGTTCGAGCTCTTCGAGCAGCACATTGGTTTTTACCGAATCCTGTGTGAACACGTCTTCGTCGCGAACGAGCTCGGCCGAGCAGCACAATTGCTTGAGGCGGGTAATGCCGGCAAGCACGCTCATCTTGCCCTGCTCGAGGCCCCGCTGCTCGATCTCCAGCAATACGTTGCTGCGGATCTTTTCTTTTACGCTTTCATAAGCCATCCGCTGGTCGGTGCCCATGCTGCACCAGAGCACCTGCTCGGTCTTGGCAGGCAGGTCGGTAGCCACCTGGTTCTTCGTACGACGAAGGATAAAGGGCGCCGTCAGGCGACGCAGCGCGGCGATCTTTTCGGCGTCGCCATTGCGGTCGATGGCATCGGCATATTGCTGGCGGAAGAACTCGCGCGAGCCGAACATCCCGGGCAGCAGGAAGTGCAGCTGCGCGTAAAGGTCGAAGGTGTTATTCATCACCGGTGTGCCGCTCAGCGCAGCCCGGAAGCGGCCCTGGAGGCCACAAACGGCGCGCGTGATCTGTGCCGCCGGGTTCTTGATCTGGTGACTTTCATCAAGGATGATCGAGTCGAACATGGTTTGCTCCAGCACTGCCGCATGGTTGCGCACCAGGTGGTAGGTGGCGATGAGCACCTGCGGCGGCGCGGCATCGGCGTCGCTGCCTTCGCGCTGAAACAGGCCAACACGCACCGAAGGCGCAAACTGCTCCCACTCCTGCTTCCAGTTGTACACCAGCGAGGCCGGGCAGATGATCAGGTGCTGCCCGCCCGGCGTTTCCTCCAGCAGGCGGCAGATAAAGGCGATCGTCTGCACCGTTTTGCCGAGACCCATATCGTCCGAAAGAAGGCCAGAAGCACCCGCGTCGCGAAGCAGCAGCAACCATTCAAAGCCTTTTTGCTGGTAGGGTCGCAGGCGGGCCTGCAGCAGCGACGGCAGGGGCACCTGCGCATCCTCGCTTTTCTGCCATTGCTGCCAGCGTGTCCACCAGCCGGTATTGATCACCGGCTTGAGTACGGATGATTCGCCTTCGTCGCCCGCCAGGGCCAGCCAGCGCGGCACCGTAAACACGTCTTTCTCGATCCGCGCATGGCGGATCAGCGTCGCCCAGGTATCGAACCATTCGGCGGGCAACACGCCCATGGCGCCGTCCCGTAGTAATACAATACGCTGTCCCGAAAAGATCGCTTTCTGCAGCGCCGGCAGGGCCACCGCTTCGGCGCCGAAGCGCAGGCTGAAGCGCACGCGGATCTGCGGATCGTCGGGTGCGGAAAGGAGTTCTGTCTCTGTCACCGGCTTGTGCTCGGAGCAGCGGAAATGCTGCAGCATACTGAGGCCGAGCACGGCAACGTCGCGGTCGAGCAGTTTGTAAAAGGCATTGAGAAACCAGCCCTTGTGCTGGGCGTCTTTGAAGTCGAGGTGGAAGTAGCCATTGAGCTGGTTGGCGAAGTTGGGATGCAGGGCGCGCAGCTCCTCCACGAAGGCATTTTCCGTTTCGCGGTGCCGCCGGATAAGCCACTCGCGGCCGCCGGCCTTGCGGCGTTCCTCGGTCTTGCCAACGCCATCGAGCTCGATGCCTTCGTAGTTCCAGGCGGGCGTGAACACGAGGTATTTATTCATCATCTCGCTCAGGTAAACGCGGTTTTCCGGAACGCATTCGATGATGTTTTCCTCGAAGCAATTGTTGCGGTTGACGCTGTATTGCTTGTCGAGCAAGTCGAGCACCTGCTCGGAAAACTGCAGCGGGTCGCCCTCCCAGGTGCCCGGGCAGGTTTTGTGCAGCCACAGCAGCGTGGCATAGTCGCGCTGCGCCAGCAGGGCATACTCGTTGTTGCGCTCCAGCAGGAAGTGGTGCCGCAGGAACTGCTCCAGCGGCTCGGGCCCGCCGCCAAGGTCTACCAGCGTCCGCAGTGCGAGGGCGGCGCCTTCCCGTTCTACAACAAAAGAAAGGCGCGGCTGCTCGGTTAGAAAGCGAAAAGACTGCAGGCGAACACGGGAACCTTCCAGCGGCACGGCATGCATGAGGCGCAGCGCCGGGGCCTGCTCGCGCAGGGCCGCGAAGCATTCCTGTCCGTAGCGCTGCATCGCCGCCGTGGTGAAGGCTGCCAGCGTCTGGCTGTTGCGACCTGCCTTGTGCTTTTTGGCCAGCTCTTCGCGCTTCGCTTTGAGCGCCTCCTCAGAAAAAGCGGTCAGCGCCTGCTGCACGGCTACCGGCGCCGTGCCGAAGTGCTGCTTGATGGCGCGGGTAGTAATTTTTTCAGGGATGCCATAGAGCTTTTTTGCCGGGTCGAAGGACATAAGCTCGAGGGCCGGCGTCGTCAGCCCGGGGCGGCGCGTTTCCAGGCGTAATACGTAAATTAGGGAGGTAGCTTTGGTGTTTTGCATGGACCGGCGAAGATAAAAGTCTATTGGTTAATTGGTCTATTGGTTAATTGGTACTTATTCGCTACCAACCCTTCCGGACGCCCGAAATTTTCACTTGTGCTTCAGGGTCGCAGTTTCCAGATTCCGGTATCCTAACCGTAGAACCTCAGAACCCCACAACCTTAAAACCTTATTTTTGCGGCACTCAAATCTTGCATATGAAGAAAGTTGCAGTGATCGGCGCCGGCACCATGGGAAACGGCATCGCCCACGTTTTCGCCCAGTCGGGCTTTTCGGTTTCACTGATCGACGTGTCGCAGGCCCAGCTCGATAAGGCGGTTGCTACCATTGGTAAGAACTTCGACCGCCAGGTGGCCAAAGGCAGTGTCACCGAGGAGCAGAAATTTGCGGCCCTTGCCAATATCACCACCTTTACCGCCATCGCCGATGGCGTGAAAGACGCGGAACTCGTGGTGGAAGCCGCCACGGAAAACGTGGATCTCAAACTGAACATCTTCCGCCAGCTCGATGAGGCCGCACCCGCCGGCTGCATCCTTGCTTCCAATACTTCATCCATCTCCATCACGAAAATCGCCTCGGTAACAAAGCGTCCCGAGCTCGTGATCGGGATGCACTTCATGAACCCCGTGCCGGTGATGAAGCTCGTGGAGATCATCAACGGCTATGCAACAAAAGCAGAAGTGAGCGAAACGATCGTATCGCTCAGCAAGCAACTGGGCAAGATTCCCTGCGTGGTGAACGACTACCCGGGCTTTATCGCCAACCGCATCCTGATGCCGATGATCAACGAAGCGATCTCCTGCCTCTTCGAAGGCATTGCGGGCGTAGAGGAGATCGACACCGTGATGAAGCTGGGTATGGCGCACCCGATGGGCCCGCTGCAGCTGGCCGACTTCATTGGTCTCGACGTATGCCTTTCAATCCTGCGTGTGCTCCACGACGGCTTCGGCAACCCGAAGTACGCGCCCTGCCCGCTGCTGGTGAATATGGTAACCGCCGGCAAGCTCGGCGCCAAGAGCGGCGAAGGATTCTACACCTATACTCCCGGCAGCAAAGACCTTGTAGTCAGTGCAGGATTCAGAAAATAATACCGGAGAAATACAACACGGCATCCCGCTCGCGGACGTCCTGTCTTTCGTACGCTGGAAGACGGGACGCCCCGACGCGGAAGCGGAACAGGATCTCTTCGAGGACCTGGGCTGCACCGGCAAAAAGTTCACCGACCTGGTGGAGCACTTCAGCATGCGCTTCGGTGCTGACGTCAGCAACTACAAGTGGTACTTTCATACCAACGAAGAAGACCACAGCATCGGCGGCATGTTCTACAAACCGCCCTACGAGCGCGTGCAGCGCATCCCGGTTACCCCGCTCATGCTTTGGGAGATGGCCAACGCCGGCTACTGGAACATCGAATATCCCGAGCACGAGATTCCCTCCTCGCGCGTTGATTACCTGATCAACATCCTGCTGTTCATCGCGGGCTGCCTGCTGCTGGCCTACTTAGCACGGAAGTGGTAGTGCCTCAGACTACGAGGTTTTTTCTCGCAGAGTTTGCAGAGCGTTTCGCAGAGGGCACGGAGGCTTTTTCTACGACTACCGTTTGGGGAGGCAGTTTTACTGGTCGGCTAATGTCCTATGATCCCGGTCAGTGCGTTGCGGGAGCTATGTCTGCCTGCGGCAGGCATCCAATAATTAACGCGTAAAGGCGCAGAATCATCGGGCAGTGATGCCTTGACCCAAAAGAGCACACCGGGTGCCCCTGAGCGCCCGGCCCCGCTTAGCGCGCCTTCCGCAACCACGAACTATAAGACTAACTGCACTTCCAAAAGCAGCAGCGTGACCGCACCCAAGTCCACCTCCCCGAAAATATCCTTAGCGTTAAAAAATACCGCCGTCAGGCAAACCCAGCAGGCCAACACCCACCTCCTACTTCACCGGTCGCACATCAAGTGTATGCATATCCCGCAATTTCTGCCGGCATAATTCCTCATCCTTCTTCGGCACACCGATCACCATGCGGCAAAAAAGCTGCGCCTCGTTTTCGATGACGGTGCAGCCAAAGCGCTTTACCACCATCATCACATCGTTCATCAGTGTATAATCGAAATTCAGCTCGTAGTTGACCAGCACCGGCCGCTGAATGAGCGGCGTCAGTTGCAGGGCAAAGGAAGCGGCCGTTTTATACGCGTTGATCAGGCCCGGCACTCCGAGGAGTGTTCCGCCGAAATAGCGCACCACCACGATAGCCGTATTGGTGACGCCCTTGCTATCCAGCTGCCCCAGGATCGGCTTGCCGGCCGAGCCGGAGGGCTCACCATCGTCGGAGGCGCGGAAGTTGTTGCCGTCGGTGCCGATGCGGTATGCGAAGCAATGGTGCGCTGCCTTGGGATGTTCTTCCTTCAGCTCCTTGAGCCGCTTCTTGAACTCGTCGGCCGAGGCGACAGGAAAGGCATAGGCCAGGAAGGTGCTGCCGCGGTCGCGGAATTCGGCCAGGGCCTCTTTTTCGATCGTGTGAAAATGCGTCATCAGAGGGCGCAAACTTAGTACGGATTCGCGGGATTGCGGTAGCGGTCTACCCGGTCGCCGGCGAAGTGGTCGCTACCCTCCAGCGCACCACCCGACGGCTTTGGCGCCGGAATGCCTTTCTGAAGACGCATGCCCGGTGCGGTGATGATCAGCTGCTCGTCCCAAAAGCCGGCATCGATAAAGTGCTGCAGCACCTGCGCGCCGCCTTCCACCAGCAGGCTGTGTACGCCGCGGCTGTACAGCATACTCCCGAGGCGTTTAATCAGGTTCGGACCGGTCATTGCCTCCAGCCGCACATATTCAAGGTTGTGGTGCTGCTCGGTGCGCAGCTCGTTCAGCACCAGCGTTGGCTGCTCGCCGTTAAAAAGGTGCAAAGACGCGGGCAGGCGTAGTTGCCGGTCGAGTACGATGCGTAACGGATCGGGGCCGGGCCAGAGCCGGGTGTTGAGCTGCGGATTGTCGAAAAAAGCGGTATTGGTGCCCACCAGGATAGCGCTGTGTGTGGCGCGTAGGTGGTGCACATAGCGGGCCGTAAGGGCGCCGGAGATGGCCACCGGGCGGCCGTTTGCGCCGGCGATAAAGCCGTCGGCGCTTTGGGCCCACTTCAGCGTGATCCAGGGCCGGTGGCGGGTGTGGGCGGTAAAGAAAAAGCGGTTCAGCTCGCGGCACTCGCTTTCCAGCACGCCGCTGATCACTTCGATGCCCGCGGCATGCAGCTTGTCGATGCCCTTGCCATTCACCGAAGGGAAAGGGTCGCGGCAGCCGACCACCACGCGCGGGATGCTTTCCCGCACGATCAGGTCGGCACAGGGCGGTGTTTTTCCAAAATGCGCGCAGGGTTCGAGCGATACGTACAGTGTGCTTTCCGGAATGAGGTGCCGGTCGGCTTCGGCCACGGCATTCACGCAATTCACCTCGGCATGCGGACCGCCATAGCGGCGGTGGTAGCCTTCGCCGATGATGCGGTGTCCGTGAACAAGCACCGCGCCAACCATGGGGTTGGGCGCAACACTCCCGGCGCCGAGGCGCGCCAGTTGCAGGCAGCGTTGCATATAGGTTTCGTGGCCCGGGGTCATAAGCGGCAGGAGCCAAAAATAAAGAAAGGATTATGTTTGAACCATGAAAAACGGCGAAGCGGAAGCCTGGCTCCGAAACCAGCTCGAAAGCATGTACGACCCCGGCGAAAGCGCCGCCATTGCCGCCCTGGCGCTGGAGCATGTAACCGGCCTCCGCCGCGGCGAATGGCTGCTGCGCCGCGAAGAGCCGCTCTCCGGCGAAGAAGAGCAGGCGCTCCGGGATACCGCGGCCCGCCTGCTGCGCCAGGAGCCGATCCAATACATCAGCGGACGCTCCTTCTTCTATGGCCTTGAGTTGTATGTGAATCCTTCCGTACTCATCCCGCGCCCCGAAACGGAGGAGCTCGTAGACTGGATCGTGAAAGACTTGCTGGAACTGGGTCTGCCGGTGTTCGACAAAAAAGAAACGGAGGCTGATGCAACGGCTTTGCTGAAGATCCTCGATGTGGGAACGGGAAGCGGCTGTATTGCGCTGGCGCTTAAAAGCAAGATGCCGCGCGCCGAAGTGTGGGGCTGCGATGTAAGCGATGAAGCGCTCAACGTAGCCCGTCGCAACGGCTCCGACAATAATATCCGCGTCGACTTCCAGGGCGTCGATTTCCTGGATGAGGCCCAGCAGCGCCTGCTGCCTTCGGTTGACGTGCTGGTGTCGAACCCGCCCTATATCCCGCTGAAAGACAAAACCTCGATGCACAGCAATGTAGTGGAATGGGAGCCGCATACCGCCCTCTTTGTGCCCGACAACGACGCGCTGCTCTTTTACCGCGCCATTGCCCGCTTCGCCCCCAGGCGCCTTCACGCGGGCGGGCGCATTTACCTGGAAATCCACGAAGACCTCGGGAATGCGGTTGTACAGCTATTCCGGGAAGCCGGCTATGAATCGGTAGAACTACGGAAAGACATGCAGGGGAAGGACCGGATGGTGCGGGTAATACGGTAATGTGATAATGCGGTAATGCGATAATCAGATGTATAGGAAAGCCGCTCCCCGAGCGGCTTTCCTATATGATGGAACGGCATTTACCGCATTATCACATTACCGCAATATCACATTCTATTTCACCAGTGCGACCACTTTCGCATTATTCTTTTTCGCAATGGTCATGATGCGGAATACTTCGCCGTAATAGGCGGCGGTATCGGCATTGACCACTACCGAAGGTGTATCCACGGCCTTGCGCTGGAGCTCAATCTGCTGTTTGAGCAGGGTATCGATCTGGTTGGTGGCCACGGGAGCGGTACCGATAAAGAACTGGTGGTTCTTATCGATGCTCACGATAATATGTTGCTTTGCCTTTGTATCCTTCCCGCTGCGCGGGTTGTTGACGCGCACGAGGTTGGGGTTGGCCAGCGTGGCTGCAATGAGGAAGAACAGCAGGAGGATGAACAGGATATCGTTCAGCGGCCCGGTATGGATCTCCGTATGCGCCTTTAGTTTTCTTCGGATGTTCATAGTGTTACCGGTTAAAAGGCTTAGCGGGCGGGCTCCTGGAGCATGTCGAGAAATTCAGCGCTGGAGGCCTCCATGCGGTTGGCCGTTTTATCCGCCTGTGTGCTGAGGTAGTTGTGTGCGATATAGGCCAGCAGACCGATGATGAGGCCGGACGCAGAGGTGATCATCTTGGTATAGATACCGTTGGCCATCGTCTGGATGGTGAAGTCACCGGTGGATGCCAGGTTGTAAAAGAGCTTGAACATACCCACGATGGTGCCGAGGAAGCCGAACATGGGCGCGATGCCGGCGATCAGCGAGAGCACCGAGAGGTTGCGCTCCAGGCGGTACACTTCCTGTTTGCCCACGTTCTCCATGCTTTTCTCGATCACGTCAATGTCCTTACCGAGGCGCTGGATGCCCTTGTCGATGATGCGGGCCACGGGGTTGTTGGTGTTCTTGGCGAAGCTGCGCGCGGCGCCGACGTTACCGCTCACAATGTGGTCGCGGATGATGTTCATGAAGTTGTCGTCGATCTGCGATGCCTTGCGGATTGCGGCGAGGCGCTCGAAGAACACGTAAAGCGTCAGCAGGAAAAGTACCGCCAGCGGGATCATCAGCCAGCCCCCCAGGGTCAGCAGCTCGTATAAGCTGATATTTCCGTCGTGGTTGGCATCCGTGGTAACCTGGGCTGCGCGGGTGGCGGTGTCAAGGGCTTGAAGCAGGTACAGCATAATTCGTCTTTGGGGTCGTAAATGTAGTGTATGCGGGAATAACGCACCCGGCACGCGCTTATTTTTCAAATTAAGAGGAAAATGAGGAGCGGTTGTTTAAGACCGATGTCGTTTTAACAAGCCGTTGGGGATGCGTAGCCGACAGCAAATCAAACTCCGCCACCTTAAGATTGCCTTTCGCGAGCAGCCTCTCGGATAAAGTGGCTCTTGGTTGCTGTCACCCTGCGTAACGCTGGAGTTTGCTTCGCTCCGCTCGCAATGACGGCCGGAGGCCGTCGTCTCGCTACTTACTTATGCCAAGGGCGTCGCTTGTGCGACGCCCTTGACCTTCAACTTTCATTATTCCTTGCTCGATATTCGTTATTCTATTGCCCCGCGTGCTTCACCATCAGCGCCTGGATCTGCTTCATGGTCGTTTCCATGCCCTGCGAGGAGCCGTCGAGGAAGATTACGTTGCCCTTGCCGTACTCCGCGAAGTTCTTGATCGCTTCGGTCCACATGCTGAACAGGATCACGTTGGTATCGAGGTTGGCCTGCTTCATCTGTTCGGCGGCCTCGGTCATGCCGCGGGCCACCTCCTGGCGGAAGAGCGCCACACCCTGGCCGCGCAGACGCGCCGCCTCACGCTCGGCCTCAGCAGCGATCTTGATGGCATTGCCTTCGGCCTCGGCCGCTTTGGTTTTGGTAATGAGCAGCGCCTGGCCTTCGTTTTCCGCCGCAGCTTTCAGGTTATTCGATGCCACCACCTTGCTCATCGAATCAAGAATGGCCTTGTCGAAAGTGATGTCGTTGATCTGCAGGTCGAGCAGGTGGTAGCCCCACTCCTCCAGCACATGATCGATCTCCACTTTTACATATTCTACAATGTCCTTGCGCAAACCAAGCACCTCCGCCTGTTTCTTCGTCGCTACAAAGGAGCGGATATTGCCTTCGATGGTGCGTACCAGCGCCTGCATCAGCTCCCGTTCACTCATGAATTTGAAAGCGACCTTCTTGATCGTTTCCTCATCGGCATTTTGAACCGCGTACAACAGCATACTCTTGAAGTAAACATTGGCCTGGTCCTGCGTTACGGCCTGGAACTCCATCTCCACCGAGCGGTTCTGGATCGACACTTTCTTATACAGCTGCTCCAGCACCGGGATCTTGAAGTTGAGGCCGGGCCGCACCACGCGCTGGTATTTTCCGAAAAACGTGATGACGCCGATATAACCCTGGTTGATGGTGAAGATGCCGGAAAACAGGATGATCAGGAGCAGGATCAGCCACCAGTAGTGTTGCAGGAATTCCATAAGCGAGGTTGTTTTGAAACGGGAAGTTAGCAAGTCGGAACAATACGCGGCTGTATTTCTCCATTCGGCCGTTGCCGCTACACGCGCCGGAACAAAAAGATCTCCACCCGCCGGTTACGCTTTCGCCCGGCGGGTGTTTTGTTATCGGCCACCGGCCGCATCGGCCCGTAGCCGCGCGTCAGCACGGGCACGCTGAGCGAGTATTCGAGGTGCTGCCCTACGGCCTTCGCGCGGTTTTCGGAAAGCTCCTGGTTGTAAGCCGTGTCGCCCTGGCTGTCGGTATGGCCTTCCACTACAACGGAATCAAGCCCTCCCGGCCCCACCTTGCGGGTGAGTGAATCGAGCAGGGCCACGGCACGCCGGTTCAGCTCGTACGACGCCGTGTTGAATAACACGTCGGGCACCACCAGTGTGTCCACCTGCACCAGGATGTCGGGTGGCAGCACCACCGGCGCCTGCGGCTTGCGGCTGCAACTGTACATGTGCCGGATCTGGTATTCATGGCGGTCGTTCTCGGAATAAATTGCTTTTTTCTGTTCCTGCCAGTCCTTGCAGGGACGCTCGTAAGGATCTTCCGGCAGCAACGACACCGCATCGATAAATACCTGGAAGCGCTCGGTGCGGCCGGCGGCGCCGGTATTCCACTCGCCGCGGCGGAAATTGCCCAGCACCAGGTAGCCTTCTTCACCCTCACCCGTGTACTCGAACGTGTAACGGATCCAGCCCCTTCCGGCCGGCGCGCGGGCCGCATCGCGGAAGTAGAGCGTCGCCTTCAGGTCTTTGTTCTCGGTTTTATTGCACAAAAAATCGAAGGGCGAAAACAGCACGCCCATACTGTCGAGCGCACCGGGATAGTCGGTGCGCACATGGAGCTGCAGGCGGTAGCGGGCCCCGGCGCGTGGCGCGCAAAGCAGGCGTGCGCGGATAAAGCCACGCTGCAGGTTCATCCGCGCATTACCCGTAGACACGCTGATATAGCGTGACCCCTCAAAGGCATTTTCCGGGTCCTCGTAGAAATAGGGATAGGTGGGCGTCGTGCTGAGCCATACTTCGGGAGCACAGTTTTGCTTGTACTCGGTGCAGATATTTTCCTCCTCGAAGCCGCCGTTGAGCAGCAGGCCCTGGGCCCGCCCCCCGGCAGCCGCAAACAGGAACAGGAAGAGCAGAAGCTGTCGCATACACGGTAACGCACCGGGACCGGGTGGAAGTATCAACGAATTGTTATTCAGCCCAGATGCTGCATAAATGTACGATCGTTTCCACGGCTTTGTTCATGTCCTGCACGCTTACGAACTCCTTCATCGAATGGATACCCTGCATGCCGGCAAACAGGTTCGGGCAGGGCAGCCCCATAAAGGAAAGCCGGCTGCCGTCGGTGCCGCCGCGGATGCTTTCCATTTTAAGCTCCAGCCCCGCGCGGCGGATTGCTTCTTTTGCGTGCGCCACCACCTCGGGATGCTGGTCGAGCACCTCCTTCATGTTGCGGTACTGCTCCGTCACTTTGAACTCGAAGGTGGCACCCGGGTAGGCCTCCAGAACCAGTTCGGTGAACTCTTTCAGAAAGTCTTCTTTCGGTTTGAGGAGCTTCGTATCGAAATCACGGATGATGAACTCAAGCGTGCAGCGCTCCGCGATGCCTTCAAAGCGAACCGGGTGCACAAAGCCCTGCTTGCCGTTGGTGGTCTCGGGCGAGAGCTCCGTTTTCGGCAGGCGCGCCAGCAGCTCACCACCAATCTTGAGCGCATTTACCAGCTTGTCCTTTGCGTATCCGGGGTGTGTGATAACTCCGTTGATCGTAATGGTAACGCCGTCGGCGCTGAAGGTCTCGTCTTCGAGCGAGCCGGCCTCTCCGCCGTCAAGTGTGTAACCGAAGCGCGCGCCGAGACGCTGCATATCTACCTTCGCGGTACCACGTCCCACTTCCTCATCGGGTGTAAACAGGATGCGGATGGCACCGTGCTTCACCTCGGGATGCGTCATCAGGAAGTGCGCGGCATCCATGATCTCGGCTACGCCGGCCTTGTCGTCGGCACCGAGCAGTGTTGTGCCCGAAGCGGTGATGATGTCATGCCCGGTGAGTTGTTCCAGGTAAGGAAAGTCGGCCTTGCTGATCACGATCGAGGGATCATCGGGCAGCGCGATATCCTGTCCCGTATAATTACGGTGCAACAGCGGCTTTACTCCGGTGCCACTTGCATCGGGCGCCGTGTCTACATGCGAGCAGAAGCAGATCACCGGCACATCCTTATCTACGTTCGACGGAACCGTCGCATACACATACCCGTGCTCGTCGAGCTCCGCGTCGGCGATGCCCATGGCCTTCAGTTCCTCCACCAGCACCCGGGAGAGGTCCTTTTGTTTTTCAGTGGTCGGCTGGGTGGTGGACTGCGGGTTGCTTTGCGTATCGATCTGCACGTAACGCATAAAGCGTTCAGCTGCGGTAAAGGCGTAGTTCTGGAACATGAGACAAATGTAATGGGGTAATGTGGTAATGCGGTAATGCGGTAATTGGAGAATGGGGGAATGGGGTAATAGAAAATGGTGGTACATGAAAAAGCCCCGCGGTGCGGGGCCTTTACTTCGTATTTCGTTATTCGATATTCCTTGATCGATATTCTTTACGGCATGATGATGCGCGAGGTCGGAACGATCTCCACCAGTTCGAGGTCGAAGATGAGGTCCTGGCCGGCCAGCGGGTGGTTGGCATCGAGCAGCACGGAGTCTTCGCGCACTTCGGCCACCTGCACGGGGAAGGACTGGCCCTGGCTGTTATTCATCATCAACTGCATGCCCACTTCAGGCTGCATCTCGGGGGGGAACTGGTTCTTCGGAAACTCGATGAGCATCTCCTCGCTCTTCTCACCATAGGCGTCCTGCACGGGAATCTCAACCGTTTTCTTCTCACCGGGCTGCATACCCTTCACACCATCATCGAAGCCGCGGATGACCTGGCCGCTGCCCACTGTGAATTCCAGCGGCTCGCGTCCCTCGGAGCTGTCAAAGGTTTCGCCGCTGCGCAGCTTTCCATGGTAATGTACGCGAACCTTGTCGCCGTTTTGCACCTGTTGCATAGTTGTTATTTAATGTGGGCCAAAAGCGGAAAGGTAAGTCTTTACCGCTTTCAGCATGAAAAAACCGGAAATTTGAAGCGCACAAAATGAATACCATGTTTGCACGCTTTTGCCTTGTGGCTCTGCTGTTCGCGGCACCTCTTACGGACGCCGGCGCACAGAAAACGAAGATCAAAATCAAGCAGAAAGGAGCCGCCACCGCCAAACCGGCCCTGCCGCGGATCATACAACCCGCCGCCGACCGCCCCGACCAGTATCTGCCCCTCCTGCAAGGAAAGCGCGTGGGCATCCTCGTCAACCAGACCTCGATGGTCGGCCGGCAGCACCTGGCGGACTTTCTCAAATCGAAGGGCGTCAACCTGCAGGTGATCTTCGGACCCGAGCATGGCTTCCGCGGCAATACACCCGATGGCGACAAGATCGAGAACAGCACCGACCCTGCCACCGGTGTGCACGTGGTATCACTCTATGGCAAAAAGCTCAAGCCCGAGCCTGCCGACCTCAGGGATATCGACCTGCTGGTGTACGACATCCAGGATGTGGGTGCACGCTTTTACACCTACATCTCTTCGCTGCAATACCTGATGGAAGCTGCGCTCGAGAACGGCGTGCCGCTGCTGATCCTGGACCGCCCCAACCCCGTCGGCAACCTGGTGGACGGCCCCGTGCTCGACCCGAAGTTCAAGACCTTCGTTGGACTCCAGCCGGTGCCTATCGCATACGGGATGACGCCCGGTGAATACGCCACCATGCTGCTGCGCGAAAAGATGCTTTCCGAAGAAGCCAACCGCGCCTGGGACGTGGTGCAGCGGGCGCGCTACCGGGCCGGTGCCCGCCACTTCAGCCTGCAGGTGGTGCCCTGTGCCAACTATACCCACAGCAGCCGCTATATCCTGCCAGTGCGTCCCTCTCCCAACCTGCCCGATATGCCTGCGATCTACTGGTATACGTCCACCTGCCTTTTCGAGGGAACGGCCATCACCGAGGGCCGCGGCACGGAACGTCCCTTCGCCATCGTGGGCGCGCCGCAGCTGCCGAAAAGATTGTATGCTTTCACCCCCCATCCCACAGAAGGCGCGCCGAAGCCGCGCTATAACGGGCAGGCCTGCTATGGCTGGAACCTCGCTGCCGAGCCCGCCGCAAGCTGGCCGCAAAACTCGGGCAAGCTGCAGCTCCGCTACCTGCTGGAAGCCTACCGCCTCTACCCGCAAAAAGACAGCTTCTTCCGCGGCACCTTCAACCGCCTCGCGGGCAACGACGTGCTGCAGCAACAGATCAGGGATGGCAAGACAGAAGCCGAGATCCGCGCTTCATGGGAGCCGGCGCTTTCGAATTTCAAGGCGATCCGGAAGAAGTATCTGCTGTACCCGGAGCAGTAGATAAAGAACGCTGATCCCGCAAGCGGGATACGCAGATTGGTTATGATTTAGGCGGATGCCGCGACCGATATCCGCTTCAATCCTGACAGATCATAAAAAATCTGCGTTCTTTCGCTCCGCCCGACCGCGGGCCTACATTTGCGCCATGAACTACCAGGACCTCCGGATCGTTTTCATGGGCACACCTGAATTTGCCGTCGCTTCGCTCGATGCGCTGGTGCAGGCCGGCTGCAACATCGTTGGCGTCATTACAGCGCCGGATAAGCCCGCCGGCCGTGGCATGCAGCTGCAGGGAAGCGCCGTGAAGAAGTATGCGGTGGAGAAAGGACTGCACCTGCTGCAGCCGGAGAAGCTGAAAGCACCGGAGTTCGTGGAAGCATTGCGTGCCCTCAACGCCGACCTACAGGTTGTGGTTGCCTTTAGGATGCTGCCGGAGATCGTCTGGAATATGCCGCCCATGGGCACCCTCAACGTACACGGATCGCTGCTGCCGCAATACCGCGGCGCCGCGCCGATCAACTGGGCCATCATTAACGGTGAGCCCGAAACCGGTGTCACCACCTTCCGCCTCAAGCACGAAATTGACACCGGCGATATCCTGCTGCAAGACCGTATGCCGATCGGCGAAAACGAAACCGCCGGTGAAGTGCACGACCGCATGAAGGAGCTCGGCGCGGCGCTGCTCGTGCGCACCGTAAAAGGCCTCGCCGAAGGCAGCATCTCCGAAACGCCGCAGTCGCACCTCGACCCGGCCACGCTCAAACACGCCCCGAAGATCTTTACCGATACCTGCCGCATCGACTGGACCCGCACCGTTGCCGATGTGCACAACCAGGTGCGCGGCCTCTCCCCTTTCCCGGGCGCTTTTACAACGCTGAACGGGAAAACGCTCAAGATCTTCCGCAGTACCGTTGCGGGCGGAAAAGCTGCGGACATGCCCGGCGAGCCGGACACCGACGGCAAGACCTACCTGCGCTTTTCCTGCGCCGACGGCGATCTCAACATTGTAGAACTACAACTGGAAGGAAAGAAGCGGATGGGCGTGGAAGAATTCCTACGCGGCTATCGCTTCAGCTGACCGGAACATAGGTTTCTGCAAACACGGCGGCTTCGATGCGGTACACTTCGCTGAACTCCGCGTCGGGCGCCACCAGGTAATCACCGGGCGCACAAAAGATGCGGGCGCCTTGCTGCCAGGGCGAATCGAATTCAAACGAAGGCCCATCGTAGCGCGCCGCCCAGCATTCGCCTGCTGCTTCGGCAATACCATTGCCTTTGTCGCGGTAACGCTTGCGAAACGATTCCGGCTTCACCACGAAGCGCTCCCCACGCGTGCCGGTCACGATATAATCGCCGGGAAAAGCGCGGTTGCGCGTTTCCTCAACGCCATCGATGACAGAAACAACTTCTTCTTCGCGGTCTGCGACTTTATAGCGAAAATGGCCTTGCTTGCGGTAATGCCGGGGGCCGGCAGCCAGCAAGAGCGCGCGGGCTTCTGCCTGGGTCATCGGGATCAATATTGAACACGCACCTGGAACTTCTCGGCGTCGCCGGTTTCCAGCACGTTGGCGGCAGCGTTGGAGATGCGCACGTCGAAGCCTGTATTCTGGCGGATGCCGCTCATGCCACCCAGCACTTTGGCATAGATGGTTTTGCTGCCCGCTGTGTTGGATACTTTAACGAGCGTACCCGGTTCCACACCGTCGATGAGGATATAATACTTCATATCCTGCCAGCCGCTGGCGGTCTTGAAGATGCCGGAAGTAACGGTGGCATCCTTGCTGGTACCACCTTTTGCCTGCTGCTCGTATTGCGTGCGGAAGAAGCCACCACGGCCATCGCTGCTGGCGGTGCGCGGTGTTGAAGACGAAGGCGCCGGCGTGGGCACCACCTCTACTTTTTTGGCGGGAATGACGGCGCTGCCCGGGTCTTCGGTGGGCGGACGCTCGGTCTTCACGGTGGTATCCTTACGCGGCAAAGCGGGCGGGTTCTGCACTTCGGTCGAATGCGGCGTGCCGCCCGAAGGCGTTACAGCCACGGCCGGACCGGGCTGCGCGGCACCGAGGTAGCCCACGATCAGCTTCTGGCCGGTGGTGATGGCGTCGCTCCGGAGGCTGTTCCACTTGCGCAGGTCGGCCATCAGCACCTTGTTGTTTTTGAGGCTCACGCGGTACAGGCCTTCCTTTTCACCCACCGTGTAATACACCGGCCGGCCGGATGCGGCTGATGCCTGCGAAAAATTAGCGGCGGTGAGCGGGATGTTGATGGTCTGACCGATGTTGAGGCCCTTTGCCATCTCGGTGTTGTTGAAGGCAGCGATTTCCTTCGGAGAGATTGCATAGAGGCGGCCCACGGAGTACCAGTTTTCTTTCGGTGCTACGGTGTGCACCAGGTACAGGCCTTTATCGCCATGCTGCACCTGCAGGGCCTGCTGGCTGATGCCGGCCATTGCGAAATGAAGCAGGAAGAGGAAGAAAAAGATCTTTTTCATGATGGTGACGGTTTTGTTTTCAGGGTTAGCGGTCACCGGCCCTGAGGCCGGTTTGCGGTGGATCACAAATATGAAGATTATTTTTCAAAAGTACCCCTACGTCTGGGTTCCGCCCGAAGGCCCTTGCGCACGGATGCGCCATTCGCGCGGGTAATAGTTGTTGATGCGGTTGGGCAGTGCGTTGATCCAGCCCAGCGGCGCGCCGGCGAAGGTCACCAGCTGCCAGCCGCGTTCGGTGTCGATATGAAAGTCCTGCCGCTGCAGAAAGCGGATCGCGTCGGGGTAGGACAGCTCCACGCGCGGCACCGCGCCTCCCACCCGGGGGCTCATGGCCAGCGCATGATCGGGCACGAGCTTGTCGCGGATCGGCTCGCCCACGGCGGTGCCGGCCTGCTGGATATACAGGGCGCTTTGGAGAATCGAAAAATCGGAGACACGATCTTCCGGAAGGGCCAGCACGCGGCTGCCATGGCGCACAAACTTCAGTCCTTCCGTATCCATCCACTTTTCCAGCGGCGCCGTTTCTTTCGCGGAAAGCAGGTCGGCTCCTTTCGGTTTGTAGCGCGGCGCGGCGGCCACATCGAGCTTGCGGAAGGCAGCGAGAAAAAAGCCCTCGCCCCGAATCTTGTCGGGGTAAAACCGGTAGCCCCAGGCGCCCTCCGGCGACCGTACTTCTACAATGCCGGCGTCGGGGCACTGCAGCTGGAGCGGTACTACCTGGAAAGTTGTAGTGAGCCAGTCGAGGATTACCTCGTCTTCTTCGGCCGAATACGAACAGGTGGAATACACCAGCAGCCCGCCTTCTTTCAGTGCAGGCCATACGTCGGCCAGGATGCGCTGCTGGCGGCCCTGGCACAGCTGCACGTTGGCGGGGCTCCACTCGGCGATCGCGTCGGGGTCGCGGCGGAAGAGACCGCTGCCGCTGCAGGGCGCGTCTACCACGATGACGTCGAAAAAGCCTTCGAGCTTTGCAAAATGCGCGGGATCATTGCTGGTAACGATGCTGTTGCCGGCACCCCACTTGGTGAGGTTTTCCGACAGGATGCCCGCGCGGGCCTTGATCACCTCGTTGCTCACCAGCAGGCTGCCCGGGGCGAGCAGCGACTGCAGGTGCGTGGATTTGCCGCCCGGCGCGGCGCAGAGATCGAGCACCCGCAGCCGCGCCGACAGGTCGGCATGCTGCGCCAGGGCCTGCTCCACGAACATGCTCGAGGCTTCCTGCACGTAGTAGGCGCCCGCGTGAAAAAGAGGGTCGAAAGTGAAAGAAGGCCGCTCGGGAAGGTAGTAGCCGTAGCGCGACCAGGGAATCCGGCTGGCGGGATCTAAGATCTCAGATCTCAGATCTGAGATCTTAGATCTGAGATCCTGAAACAGAACACCGGGAGCTTGCGACTTGGCCGGGTTAAGGCGGATGGACGTCACCTGGGCGCCCGACTCGTGCACCTGCACAAAGGCGTCGTGGTCATAACCGGGGAGGCCTTCAAGGGAGCGCAGCAGGGCTTCGGGGAGTTTCATCAACCGCAAGGTAGCGCAGCAGCGGGAGATAAATGACGGCGCCCCTCCCCTCACAAAACTGTGAGTGCGATCCCCGTACGGATTCATACCACTTACAAAACTGTGAGCGCCAGTCCGCAGTCAGTTTATGCCATTCACAAAACTGTGAGTGGCACCGCCAGGCTGATCCATGCCACTCACAAAATTGTGAGTTGGCCTCATGAGGCCCCCGGCGGGTGTCGGTGTCGCCGCATGGGTAGTGTCGGGGACCCTGAACCGCCGTTGGCGGGTGCGGTCGCTCCTCTCCCCTCACCCCCAGCCCCTCTCCCGGGGGAGAGGGGAGCGCGCATTCTCCACCCCTCTGGCTGAAGCCCGAGGCAAAAACAAAGCGGGCAGCCACCCGGCCACCCGCTTCGATATTCAAAATTCGATATTCGTTATCCGATATTCCTACAGGTTTTTGATCTCCCCGATAAGATCCTGCAGCACCTTTTTGGCGTCGCCGAAAAGCATCGAGGTTCGCGGCTCGAAGAAGAGGTCGTTTTCGATGCCGGCATAGCCCGGCTTCATAGAGCGCTTGTTCACGATGACCGACTTGGCCGCCTCCACGTCGAGGATGGGCATACCGTAGATCGGCGAGCCGGGGTCGCGCTTGGCGGCCGGGTTCACCACGTCGTTGGCGCCCAGTACCAGCACCACGTCGGTGGTGGGGAACTCCTCGTTGGCCTGCTCCATCTCCTGGAGCTTGTCGTAGCTCACGTCGGCCTCCGCCAGCAGCACGTTCATATGTCCCGGCATACGGCCGGCCACGGGGTGAATCGCGTATTTCACCTCCACCCCTTTTTCGTTGAGCAGCTTCTCCAGCTCGTGGCAGGCATGCTGGGCCTGCGCCACCGCAAGGCCGTAGCCCGGAACAATCATCACTTTATTGGCATAGGCCAGCACCACGGCGGCGTCGGCCAGGTTCACCTCCTTGAAGTGGCCCTGGTCTTTCGACACGCCACCCGCGGCGGCCGTGCTGCCGCCACCGAAGGAGCCGATGAGCACGTTTTTGAGCGAGCGGTTCATGGCGCGGCACATCAGGATGGTGAGCAGCGTGCCCGCGGCGCCTACGAGGATACCGCCGGTGAGCATTACCTTGTTGTCGTACAAAAAGCCGCCGCAGGCCGCCGCCACACCCGTGAAAGAGTTAAGCAGGGAGATCACCACGGGCATGTCGGCGCCACCGATAGGCAGCACGAAGAGCACCCCGTAGGCCAGCGACAGCACCAGCAGGGCGTAGAACAGCACATATACCGAGGTGTTGATCCGGATCAGGTTGAGCGGCGACTTGAGTACCACCTTGTTGGCGGTATTGGTGAGCGCTCCGTGATCGTAGGTAAATGACGAGGAAATGTTGGAAAGCAGGGTGACGCTGATGCCGATGAGCGCCGCCAGCAGCGCCAGGTTTACGATGTGCTGACCGCGAAAGGAATAGTCCTTTACCCGGCCATTGAGCTTGCCCCAGGCGATCATGGATCCGGCAAAAGAAACGGCACCGATGATCAGCCCGACAAAGATCACCGCGAGCTTGCCGTAAGCCACCGGCAGGTCGCCCTGGCCGATGACGGAGAAATCGTCCTCGATAAGGAAGCCTTCGGTGAAATGGGTCTTGGAAAGATGGTTGAATTCGAGGATCGAGATGAGTGCCGCGCAGGCGCCGCCCATGCCGTTGAAGAGACTCACCATCTCGGGCATCGCCGTCATCTTCACCTTTCGCGCGCTCACCACGCCGATGATGCTGCCCACCACGAGTGCCAGGAAGATGAGCGGCAGGTTTTGCAGGCGCACGCGCTCAAAGGAGTTGAGCGGGTTCTGGTAAAGAAAGATGGTACCGAACACGGCGAGGGTCATACCGCCGGCGGCGATGAGGTTGCCCTTCCGCGCGGTCTCGGGGTGCGAGAGCATCTTAAGACCGATGATGAACGTGATGGAGGCGATGAGATAAATGAACGTAAGTATACTGTCCAGGGCATTGAGATTTTCTTCCATGGCTTATTTCTTCTTTTTCGATTTGAACATTTCCAGCATCCGGTCGGTCACTACAAAGCCACCAACAACGTTGAGCGTTCCGAGCACCACCGCCAGGAAGCCGAGGCTCAGCGCGAGGTAATCGTTCGGCTCGGCACTGCCCATAACGATAATGGCGCCGATGATCACCACCCCGTGGATGGCGTTGGCGCCGCTCATGAGCGGTGTATGCAGCACCGAAGGCACCCGGCCGATGATCTCGATCCCGACGAAAATCATCAGGATGACGATGTAAAACATTTCGCGGTTGTTCGCGATCCAGGTCACTATATTATTCATGCGGGAGTAGAGTTTGCGGGGTTGATCAATGACTGTACGCGCTCGTGCACCACCTTGCCTTCGTGGGTGGCGCAGCTGCCTTTTACGAGGTCGTCCTCCCAGTTCAGGTGAAGGCCGCCTTCCTTGCTGGTGAGCAGCGCGAGAAAGTTGAGGATGTTCTTGCCATAAAGCTTCGAGGCATCGGAAGGCATGGTACCCTGGAGGTTGCTGTTGCCGACGATGGTGATGCCGTTGCGCACCACGTTCTCGTTGTTGCGGGTATAGGGCGTGTTGCCGCCGGTGGCTGCGGCCAGGTCGATGATGACCGAACCGGCGCGCATCCGGGCAAAAGCTTCTTCGGTAACCAGTATCGGTGCCTTGCGGCCCGGGATCTGGGCGGTGCAGATGATGATATCCGATTTGGCCACGCTCTCGGCGATGCGCTGGCGCTGCTTTTCCTGGAACTCGGCGCTCTGCTCCACGGCATAACCGCCTGCTTTCGAAGCATCAGCCGCGCCTTCCACTTCCACGAACTTGCCGCCGAGCGACATCACTTCTTCTTTCACGGCCGGCCTCGTGTCGAATACTTCCACTACGGCGCCGAGTCGGCGGGCGGTGGCAATGGCCTGGAGGCCGGCAACGCCCGCACCGAGAATGAGTACCTTGGCCGGCGCGATGGAGCCCGCGGCGGTCATGAACATGGGAAAGTAGCGCGGGTAGAGCTGCGCGGCCATCAGCACGGCCTTGTAGCCCGCGATATTGGCCTGCGAGGAGAGCACGTCCATACTCTGCGCGCGCGTGGTGCGCGGCAGCAGGTCGAGGCTGAAGGCGGTAACACCGGCGTCCGACCAGGCTTGCGCCGTCCGGGGATCGGCCAGGAGCCCGAAAACGCCGATGAGCACCTTGCCGGTTGCCAGGGTACGCGCCGGGCGGTGAATGGAAAGGATGATGTCGGCTACGGAAGCGACTTCGTCTCCCGTAGAAATACGGGCTCCCGCCGCCGTATAGTCCCCATCGGCGGCAAATGCCGATGTGCCGGCACCGGCTTCCACCAGCACCGTGTGTCCTTTTTTTGTGAGCGCCGCCACCGCCTCCGGCAGCAACGATACCCGCGTTTCAGGGGCCGCTTCTTTCAGCACGCCTATCGTCATAAATACATTGGTTTGTGTTACTTGCGAAAGGTAAAGAAAAAATACCCGCCCCTCCGTCAACGTGTAGCCGGTACAAGGGTAAATATTTACGCAAACGATAGCGACGCACTTCAGACCTCACCCCCGGCCCCTCTCCGGAGCGGAGAGGGGTGCCTCTGTTGGACATTCATTACATTTTGTTGCTTTTCTTTTTCCTGAACTTCAAAAGCAAAGAGCGGATGCCTTTGGCACGACTCTTTGTATTAGGATCAAACCGTAAGCTGTTTCAAACGATAGTAACGATTGCCGGGAGTCACCCCTCTCCCTCAGGGAGAGGGGTCGGGGGTGAGGTCGGGACGGCGATGGGCCAGTGGTAAGATTTAAAAACGCACTGCAAAATGCCGCGGCACCTTGAACTCCTCCCGGAAAAACACGAGCCCCATAAAGAAAAGGTCGACGGTGCAGCGCACGCGCGGGTGCTGCCGGATCTCTTCCCAGGCCGCTTCCATCTCGCCACTCCAATGAATGTCGTCGAATACGAGTATGCTATCGTTGCCGCAGTGCGGCAGAAGCTGCTCAAAGTAGCGCACCGTCGGCTCCCGGCGGTGGTTGCCGTCGATATAAGCAAGGTCGACTGTCTCCATACCGGCGAGCAGTTGCGGCAGCACGTCGTCGAAGTTGCCGACATGCGATAGGATCCTATCAAGACCGAGCGCCGCGAAATGCTGCTGCGCGCGGCCGCGCACGGCGGCGCTGCCTTCAATCGTATGCACGGTCGCTTCGGGTACCGCCTTTGCGAGGTAGGCCGTGCTCACACCCAATGACGTGCCCAGCTCGATGATGGTGCGCGGCCGGTAGTGCGCGGCCAGCCGGTACAGGAAGTGGCTCCACTTCGGCGGCTTCACAGCCGTGCGCGCCAGTTGCGCCACGCTGCGCTGCTTCGTGGCACCGCTGCGCGAGCCCGCACCGAGGTCTTCGATCGTCAGCACCGTATTGTCGCGGAGCAAGGCCTGCCGGAGCGCTTCTATTTCCACCGGCGGCACATAGCGGGGCCGGTTGTTCAAAACATCGAGTATGAAGGCAAACACGAAGGGCGAGTGCATGCCGTGTCCTTTACCGTTCATGGCAGTGAGGTAGTAACGGATGTATTTGCGGGCGAGCTGAAAGGCAGAATGCATGCCTTAGGGGTTCTGGGGTTCTGAGGTTCTGGGGTTCTGGGGTTGGTTGCTCCGTTCCCAAACCTGGAAGCGGTGCTTCGGTGCGTCGCCATCGGCTTCCACTACGGTTTCGCGAACAAGCTGCCACTCCGCTCCCAGTTCCGGGAAATAGGTGTCGCCGTCGTAATGGTGCTCGATACGCGTAAGGTATACACGCCCTGCGAGCGGCAGCGCCTCGCGGAAGATCTCGGCGCCGCCGACCACGAAAAGCTCCTTCACATCGCGCGCCTTCGCGGCATCCAGCGCGGCTTCGAAAGAATGCACCACCTCGGCACCCTCGCGCTGCCAGCCGGCATTGCGGGTGATGACGATGCTGTACCGACCCGGGAGCGGCTTGCCGATCGACTCGAAGGTCTTACGTCCCATCAGGATGGGGGCGCCCCAGGTGAGGTTCTTGAAGTATTTCAGGTCGCCCGGCAGGCGCCAGGGAAGGCTGTTGTTTTTCCCGATCACATTGCCGGCGTCGGCGGCCACCACAAGGCTGAGCATCATACGGCAACAGGGGCTTTAATGGCGGGATGCGACTGGTAATTCTCCAGTGTAAAGTCTTCAAAGCGGAATGCAAAGAGATCCGTGACCTCGGGGTTCAGCTTCATAGTCGGGAGCGGGAAGGGTGCGCGCTGCAATTGTGTATGCACCTGCTCCAGGTGATTCTGGTAGATATGCACGTCGCCGAAGGTATGCACGAAGTCGCCGGGCTGCAGGCCGCATACCTGCGCCATCATCAGCGTCAGCAGCGCATAGGAAGCGATGTTGAAGGGCACACCGAGAAATACGTCGGCGGAGCGCTGGTACAGCTGGCAGCTCAGTTTGCCTTCGCTCACATAAAACTGGAACAGCGCGTGGCAGGGCGCCAGTGCCATCTTCGGGATGTCGGCCACGTTCCAGGCGCTCACCACGAGGCGGCGGCTGTCGGGGTTGGTTTTGATCTGCTGCAGCACGTCGCGGATCTGGTCGTGGGTATTACCGTCGGCACCTTCCCAGCTGCGCCACTGTTTGCCGTACACCGGGCCGAGATTGCCGTCCGCATCCGCCCACTCATCCCAGATCGAGACGCCCTGTTCTTTGAGGTAGGCGGTATTGGTGCTTCCCTGCAGGAACCAAAGCAGCTCGTGGATGATGCTTTTGAGGTGTACCTTCTTGGTGGTCACCAGCGGGAAGCCCTCCTGCAGGTTGAAGCGCATCTGGTAGCCGAAGGTGCTGATGGTGCCCGTGCCGGTGCGGTCGCTCTTGGCGGCGCCATGGGCCAGGATGTGCCGCAAAAGATCGTGGTACTGCTGCATGCCCGCAAATTAAGGCAGGCCCACGCGGTGCCGGCCATTTTTTACCCACAGGCAACCCCGGCCCCCCTCCCCTGCGTTTATAAACTCCGAGCCGCCTTCAAATCTAAAAAGGAGGCTTCCCAATTATGAAGTTGAACCGGATCCTGATCGTCGTACCCCTGCTGCCTTTGCTGACGGCCTGCTACAACAACAAGCGTGAGGCGCTCAACCAGCCGGTTGAAAGCTGCGCCACTACCGCCACCACCTACAGCGGCTTTGTGCAGGGCGTTATCCAGAACGCCTGCCTCAGCTGCCATGCCTCGGTCGTCGCCGCCTTCTCGGGTCGCGGCGTCGTGCTCGAAGGCCATGCCAACCTGCAACCCTGGGCACTCAATGGCCAACTGGTAAAGGTCATCAGCCATGCACCCGGCGCGCCGGCGATGCCGCAGGGCGGCCAAAAGCTCGACGACTGCACCATTGCCCGAATCCAAAACTGGGTAGCCGCCGGCGCCCTCAACAATTAAGATACTTATGAACCTGAGATTACTTTTCCTTACAGGCGCACTTGGCGCCGTCGCCCAGGCCGGGGCGCAGGACGGCCTCGACTCCCTGCTCGCCGCCGGCAAAAAGCCCGAAACGGTTTACACCACCGCCACCTTCAAGGGCACGCGTGTCATTAACCTTCAGTCGGTTGAAAAGGCAGCGCCCGGAACGCTCCAGTTGCTCATCCAGCACCGCTTCGGGGCTGTTGACGGCGGGGGTTACGAATTCTTCGGCCTCGACCAGGCCACGATGCGCCTCGGCCTCGAATATGGCGTTCACCGCGCCTTCGTGGTGGGCATCGGCCGCAGCACCCTCGAAAAGAACTGGGACGCCTACACGAAAGTGACGCTGCTCCGCCAGTCGACCGGCGCAACACGGATGCCCCTGTCGGCTGCTTATTTCGGAAGCGTGGTCTACCGCAGCCAGCATGACATCGACCCGACGCAAAAGAACGGGTCGGGCTACCGCTATTCCTACTGCCACCAGCTGCTGCTGGCGCGGAAGTTCAGCGAGCGCTTTTCGCTGGAACTCGCCCCTACCTGGATTCACAAGAACCAGGTAGACTTTATCTCCGACGCCAACAACATCTTCGCCGTCGGCGCCGGCGCACGCGTCAAGCTGACACGGCGCACCTCCTTCAACCTGGAGTACATCGCCCGCATACCGCCCGCCAACACGGCCTCGCCGGCCTGGAAAAACAACTACAACTCGCTGTCGGTCGGCTTCGATATCGAAACCGGCGGCCACGTGTTCCAGCTGCACCTCACCAACTCGCTGTCGATGGTCGAAAAAGGATTTATAACAGAATCTTCTGAATCCTGGGGCAACGGCGGGATACATTTGGGCTTCAATATCTCGAGAGACTTTGTCCTCAAAGGCAAAAAGAAAAAATCATGGTAAGTAAAATCCTCACCCGCACCCTGCTCGCATCCGTCTTCCTGTTCGCAGCCGCCAGTGGTCGCGCCCAAAGCGTGGCACGCCTCAGCAACCCGGTGGTTTCCTTCTTCTCCTCGGCGCCCCTTGAAGACATCGAGGCGGTCAACAAAAAGGCAAGCGGCGTCGTCGACTGGAGCAAGCGGAGCTTTCTCATTTCGATCCCCATCAAGGGCTTTGAGTTCAGGTCGGGTCTGATGCAATCGCATTTCAATGAAAACTACCTCGAGAGCGACAAGTACCCCGACTGCACCTACCGCGGCACGATTTCAGGGCCCGTAGACCTGACGAAGGACGGCGACTACCCGGTGGTCACCACCGGCGACCTCACGATTCATGGCGTGACACAGCGGCGCTCGATCCCGGCCACCATTTCGGTGCGCAAGGGCATTGCCTCGGTCAGCAGCAAGTTCAATATCCGCGTGGCCGACCACAAGATCGCGATACCGAAAATGGTGTTCAAGAAGATCGCCGAGGTGGTGGCGGTGACGATAAATTCCAACCTGCAATAAGCGGCGAGAGCCGGCAACAAAAAGCCCCGACCATTGCGTCGGGGCTTTTTGTGTATGGTGGTGCGCGGTCATTTTGTTTCGAGACGCTCTTTCAGGTTGTGGAGGCCGAGACTCAGGTCGTCGCCGATGGCCTTTTCCATACCGAATAAGGGGAGCAGGATGTTGACGGGGTAAGGCATACGGCCATGGAAGCCCCAGACCACTTCGGATTTGCCGCCTTTCGGATCCACCTGCATCCAGGCATCGCAGCGGGTGTTCATCGGCTTGATGAAGTGCAGGTCGTAGTCGACGCGGCGCTTGACCTCATCGATGCTCCTGATCGTCTGCTCGCCCTGGCCCACGTCGCTTTGCTGGCTTTCCCAGGCCGAAACAAAGCCGGGTTGTGCGTCGGTGCCACGGAACTCCTTCTTCATAGCGGGGTCCATACCGGCCCACTTGCTGTAATCGTTCTGGTTCTTCAGGTACTTGACATAGGTGAAGACGCTGTCGGCCGGGAGATTGATGGCGATGCTCCGCTCGACGGTGTATTCTTTCGGAACGAAAAGGGCAGCCACCAGGGCCAGGAGCAGCAGTACGGCGATGGCGATAAAGATTCTTTTTACGATGCGCATATGCGTGGATTTTGGTTGCGGGCGTAATGATACAAAATCCGGCGCAGGAAGCCAAGCCCGGGCGCCGGTTGTCGACAAACGGCGTCCTTGGGCTGCCGGGCCGTTCGTTCCATGGGATGAAGGCACCCGGAAGCAAATGGGCCAACAGCACATAAAAAACCGCCGTCCTGTGAGACGGCGGTTTTTTTTCATTTATTCCGCTTAACGCACATTGGTGTTGGTGGTATGAACGTGATCGCGCGTGTCGCGACGCTTGAGGCCGAGCAAGCCAAGCAGGCCCAGCAGGCCCGCGAGACCGATCTTGCCGGAGTCGCCATCATCGTCATCGTGGTCGCGATCGGTGGATGCAGTTGTAGTCGTTGTGGTATGATCTGTCGTTTGCGCAGATGCCGGGTTGGACACCGCCAGAAATGCCGACACGCCGATTACTGCCAGGATCTTTGATACTTTTTTCATCCGTAGTTGATTTTGTTAAACAATAGCAGGGAGTGAAACAAGCATCATACCACAGTTGGCCAGCGTTGAGCTGCAACGTCGGCAGTAGAACTACGGGATCAGCTGATAACGCTGCCGGCAGACCGGCTTCAGACCTTACCGGCCCGCCAGGTGCTCCAGAGCTTTCTTCACCGAGCCATGCTGCAGCAGGATATCGCGCGCCTCGCCATAGTCGGCGATGCCGCTGCGTTCCATCAGCATCTGTACGCCGCGGTCGACGAGCTTTTTATTGGCCAGCTTCATGTTTACCATCTTGTTGTCTTCCACGCGGCCCATGCGGATCATAATGGTCGTGGAGATCATGTTGAGCACCAGCTTTTGCGCGGTACCGCTTTTCATGCGGGTGCTGCCCGTTACCACTTCCGGGCCGACCACTACCTCCACCGGGAACCGGGCAGCGGCGCTGAGCGGGGCGCCCGGGTTGCAGCAAAGCGAGCCGGTGACGATACCGCGTTCGCGGCAGGCTTCCAGGGCGCCGATCACGTAAGGCGTGGTGCCGCTGGCGGCGATACCGAAAACGACGTCGAGATCGGAAACATGGTGGGCCTCCAGGTCTTTCCAGCCCTGGGCGTTGTCATCCTCGGCCCCTTCCACCGCATTCTGAATAGCCTGCTCGCCGCCGGCGATAATGCCGACCACGAGGCCGGCGGGCACCCCGTAGGTGGGCGGGCATTCGCTGGCATCCAGGATGCCCAGGCGGCCACTGGTGCCGGCGCCTATGTAAAAGAGGCGGCCGCCCGCCAGCATTTTTTCAGCGGCGGCTTCCACAAACGCGGTTATCTGCGGTATTGCTTTCGCTACCGCCGCAGGCACGCCCTGGTCTTCTTCGTTGATGAGGCGCAGCAGCTCGGCTACGGAACGTTGCTCCAGGTGACGATGCGGGGAAGTTGATTCGGTGATGCGGAGAAAAGACGTATTGCTTGGTTTCATTTAGTACAGCTTGGGTACGATTTCAGGTTTATTGAAAGATCACAGCACGTTGCAACCCGCTTCCCGGAAAAAACGCAACCGGGGATCGGCGGGCGGCAGTTCGGTGATCAGGGTGTTGATCCGTTCCAGGGGACAAACCTGGATGTTTTGCACGGTGCCGATCTTTTCGGCGATGCTCAGCGACACCACCCTGGCCGACCGCTCGATCATGGCCCGCTTCACCTGAGCCACCTCGAGGTCATTGTCGGTAAGCCCGTGGTGCAGGTCGAGCGCGTTGGTGCCGAGGATGCAAAGGTCTGCGTTGAAACTGCGGATGCGGTTCAGCGCATCGCCGCCAACCGCCATCTGTGCCGTGCGCGATATGCGGTCGCCGATAAAGATCACCTCGATGCCCGGGTGGCGAAGGTACTCAAAAGCCACGGGCAGCGAAGCGGTAATGAAGGTAGCACGCAGTCCTTCAGGCAGGCTGCGCGCCAGCTCGACCACGGTGCTTCCGCCACCGGAAAAAACAAACATACCATCGCGCAGCAGGCGCACGGCTTTCTGGGCGATCACTTGTTTTTTCTCAAGGGAATAGATGTCGTGCGATTGCAGCACCGGCCGGAAAGATGGCGCCAGCGCGCCGCCATGCACCTTGATGATCTTGCCCATGTCGGCAAGCTCCTGCAGGTCGCGCCGGATTGTATCTTCCGATACGCTCATTTTCTGGCTCAGGTCGGCCGACAGCACCTTGTTGTGCAGACGTAACTGGTGAATGATAAATTCCTGTCTTTCGCGTTTCAGCATCGGCGGGAAGCAGTCTTCATTTGCGGGCAAAATAAGCGTGAAACCGCTTATTAACGGAGCAGTGACAGTTGGTTTCCGCAAAATCCCGCATTGAGTTGCGGAAAGTTTGCAATAGCCTGCATTCGTTTGCAGGTTTGAGTTTGTCTAGGTATGTGAAATGCTCAGTGAGCGCGACGTAACTGGAGGATCTCCCGCACGACGTCTTTTACGCGCGGAAAGGTCCAGGGCTTGGTGAACATCATCACATGAAACTTGCTGCAGTACATCAGGTCGATGGAACTGTTGGAGGTGGTGAATACGGCAACCGGTATCTCCCGGAGCCGTTCATCCCTCTTGATTTCTGCAAGCACTTCACGTCCGCTAACCAGCGGCATGTTCATGTCCATAATGATCATGGAAGGAAGATCATCCTGCGCAACCGCATCCCGGAGAAAGTCCAAAAGTTCGCGCCCGTTATTAACGGTAATGATCTCCAGCTCGTTGTTGATTTCGTCGGCGGCTTCATTGAAAATACGGAGGTCGTCTGCATCATCATCCGCCCATAATACGCTGTCCTTATTCATACGGAGTCAGTTTTTAGTTCGTTAGCATTCCATAGCTCCGCTACGTCACCTGAAACTCTGAAAGCCGCTGTGGGCCTGAGTATACGGGCGCAAGACCTCTTTTCAACTTCTGCAAATAAGGATTATTGCAAAAGAAAAAAGGCGCAGGGAACGTAGGAAAGGGATAAGAAAAGTTTGGGGAGATGAGAGTGTTATAAAGATATTATAATTCTATCGTTACAACGAAATTTTTTTCCGGTTTTTTTTATGCTTCCGGCACTTTTTTTTCCGGAGGAGCCCCCGGGATAAGCGGCCCCGTACCGACTCTACGCATGAACCCTTCTATAATTCAATCGATTGTAGAATTACGGGCCGGGAACAAACCGAAAAACAGAGCGCGAAAAAAATCCCACAAAAAATTTTGATGCCGTGCAGCTTACCGGTAGCGGGTCATTTTGGAAAATACGGTCGCCAAAAATATTATTCCGCGACAACTATTTCAATTACATGCTCCTATGGATATTCCGGCATCGATGAGCAGGGGTTTTCTCTGAAAAGCGACGATTGTGGTACATGAATTGGTGCTTTAAATCTGAAACCGATTGCTATTCCATCCTGGATTCAATCGCTCCTCCCCCTCCTCCCGCAACTCTCCCCTACCCGCTAAATCGCCGAATGAAACGGATGGCCCCCTTGGCCTGAAGCGTTGGAGAAACACACCAGTTGCCCGGCTAACCACCGGTAGAACATAGACTCGTTGCTAACCTAAAAAAAACCACATGCCTAAACTTTTACGAATTGCAGGAATTGCCGTAGCTTGTCTATATATTTCGTACCCCGGCTTCGCTCAGACATTTGCGCCAACTGCATCCGCTCTCAACTTTAACACGTTTATGAGAACAACTCTAACAGCAGTATCCGGAAGCATCCAGGGTCCGTCGGCCACCGGAACCGATCTTTTGCTGAACGGCACATTCGCCGTCAGCACTTCGAGCACTGGAAAATACCCGACCAATACTAATAATTCCAATTCCAATTATAGTCTCGCAATCGGCGGCCGGATATTTTACAATTCCGGCGGGCTGAGCACTCTGGGGGGTGGCAACTTCCGCATAACAAACGGAACCGGCACCCGGGTCTGGTACACCAACACGTCGGGCAACCCAACCAATACCAAACTTACAACGGCTGCAGGAACGTTCGGATCGACTCCCGCAATTCAGGCGGGGCAACAGCAAACAGCAGGAACGGTGCTCGGCTCCACGGGCATTGATTTCAACAGTGCCTTCGACAATTTTATCGACTACAATTCCCGCATCAGCTCCTGGAAGAACAGTACCGACTCTCGGTTGAATAAAATCACCCTTGCCGCCGGCAACAATCCTCATATCACCCTGGTTTCTAACAAAATCAATTATTTAAACCTTTCCAGTGCCCGGCTTACCAGCCTGGCCAGCACCAACCTCCACCTGGACAACCGGCCAGCCGCCAACCGTATTCTTGTGATCAACGTTGATGTCGCCGGCTCCTACACCTGGACCCCCACTCAGATTCCGTCATTTTCCAGCAGCGACGGTGCCTATGTGATTTGGAATTTTTACACCACTTCGTCGCTCGCAATAAATGGCACCCGCGTCGTAGCCGGCACCGTATTTGCCCCCACTGCTGCTATCAACCTCACCAATACCGATGGCGTGCTCGGCCAGGTGATCGGACAGAGCCTGTCGCTCACCAGCTCCGTCATCCGGTACCTCCCATTCACCTCAACGTTATCCGATGTGCCCGAGGCCATCATCCTGCCTTTACGTAGCATTCAGCTCCGGGGAATGCGCAATGGCAACACGGTAGAACTGTTGTGGGACGTCATCGATGAAGTGGACATAGCCAGTTATACCGTGGAGCGGAGCAGCAACGGCACCGATTTCTCACGGATCGGCGAAGTACGGAGCAGTGGCGATCACGCCCGGTACACCTACCAATTCCAAGACCTGCAACCCGAGCTGGCTAGTCCCACCATATTTTACCGCATCCAGGTTCTCGAAAACAACGGTACGCGGTACTATTCGAAAGTAAAGAGCCTGCAGACGGCCCTGCGCCCCCGCTGGGAAGGCTGGCCCAACCCGGTGCAGAGCGAGCTCAACCTCTCCTTCGACGCGGTAACAGCCGGCCACGCCCAGCTCCGCCTCGTCAACATGGCCGGCCAGGTGCTGCTGAAACAGGATTTGACCACTCGTACCGGTTTCAACCTGGTTACCCTGCGAAACCTTGGTGGACTGCTCCCAGGTTCCTATTTTGTAGAAATCCGCAACGAAAAGAACGAACGCCTCGGCTCGTCCATGGTCATAAAATAATTACTCGGTTCCACACCGACACGTTGTTTCATTTAGCGATTGTCCGATGAGAGTCTAACCTTGAACAACACCAAACGAGAGCCCTATTCCTAGGGCTCTCTCTGTTTTAATACGTGTCGTGGGAGGCTTTGGTTTGCTGACTATACAACAAATGATGCCACGCGAAAGATTACGGGTATGGCACGGAACGGGATACCGGGCGTTCCCGGAATAAAAAAAGCCTTGTCAAACAAGGCTTTTGGTGGGACGTGGCGAACTCGAATCGCCGACCCCTTCCATGTCAAGGAAGTACTCTAACCAACTGAGCTAACGTCCCGGGGGGTGTAAAGATAAGTGTTCAAATCATTTTTGATTTGGGATTTCAGATTTTTGATTTCGTTCAAGGCCCGGCGGTAAATCCAAAATCAAAAATCTAACATCCGGAATCACAAACCGCGTCGCTGCATTTCCTTTTTCAGCAGCATCAGCTCGCGGCCCGTTTGCCCGCCCACCGACGTGTTCTCCTGCGCACGGCGCATCAGGTAAGGCACTACGTCGCCAATGGGCCCGAAGGGCAGATATTTGCTGACGCTGCAGCCGGCGGCGGCCAGGTTATAGGTGATGTTATCGCTCATGCCGTACAGCTGGCTGAAATGCACGTGCGGATGGTTGTGCGGCAGCCCCCGCTTTTCCAGCAACTCCACGCCCAGCAGGTTACTGCGCTCATTGTGCGAGGCGATGATAACCGATATATTGTCGAGATGCTCGATGCAGAAATAAACGGCGTCGTTGTAGTCGCGGTCGGTAGCCTCCTTGGAAGGCTGTATCGGCGAGGCATAGCCTTTCTCGGCAGCACGGCGGCGCTCCTTTTCCATATAGGCGCCGCGAACGAGCTTGGCGCCGAGGGTAAAGCCGCGCTCCTGCGCCGCCTTGAAGGAGTCTTTGAGAAACGCGAGGCGGTCATGGCGATACAACTGTATCGTGTTGAACAGCACTACGGTGCCACGGTTGTAGCGGTCCATCATGATCATGGTGAGCGCATCCACCGGGTCCTGTATCCAGGTTTCCTCGGCATCCACCAGCACACCGATCCTGCCGCGAACCGCCGCCTCGCAGATGCGCAGCATGCGCTCGGTTACGCGGCGCCATTCTTCCTGCTCCGACGCGGGGAGCTGCGCCAGGGCAGCCTCGTATTTTTTCACCAGCGACGGTGCCGGCGTCTTCTCCATCAGGTCGTCGATCTTTTCCAGCAGCGCAAAGCGCGCAAAGCCGGTGACCTTGATGCTCATATAGGGAATATTGGGCTGCGTAGCCGCATAATCGATCACGCGGATAAACTCCTGGCAGGCGTGCTCGAAGCTCTCTTCGCCCTCCTTGCCTTCCACGCCGTAGTCGAGAATGACCTGTACGTTGGCCTCAGCCAGCTTGTTGGCCACACGGGCCGTTTCCTCGAGGGTTTCACCACCAACAAACTGCCGGAAAATGGTGCTGCGGATAATGCCTTTTACCGGCAGGCCCACCCGGATGCTCCAGGGCGCCAGCCGCGTACCCAGCTGCACCAGCCAGGGCTTGCCCATGATGCCGAAAAGCCAGTGGGCCTGTTTGAGTTCCTTGTCGGATTTGGAGGCGAATGCAATCGTCGTGTTGTCGAAGGATAAAGGGGAATTCATATGCTTCGCAAAGATAGGTTCTAAGCTTCTAGGGTTCTATGTTTAAGCGTTGGTTTGATTACCGCCGGGCACAACCACGGACCCTCAGCGCCTCGGAAGCCCGGAACCCTTCTCGTATCTTTGCGGAAATTCCCGAAAATGCAGACCAGAAAAGCATCCGAGAGCTATACCATGATGACGGAGCTCGTGCTCCCCAACGATACCAACGTGTTCGGCAACCTGATGGGCGGCCGCCTCATGTACTGGATGGATATCGCCGCGGCCATCGCGGCCCAGCGTCATTGCAACGCCCCGGTGGTAACCGCCTCGGTTGACAATATCTCATTCGAAAACCCGATCAAGCTCGGGAATACGGTGCACATTGAAGCGGTGGTCACCCGCGCCTTCAACACGTCGATGGAAGTGCACCTCAAGGTGTGGGGGGAAGACTTCACCCAGCAGTTCAAATACAAAAGCAACGAAGCCTACTATACGTTTGTGGCACTCGACCCCAACCGCCGTCCGCGTGTCGTGCCCCAACTCGCCCCGGAAACCGAAGAAGAGCAGAAGCTATTCGAAGGCGCCCTGCGCCGCCGCCAGATACGCCTGATCCTCGGTGGCAAGATGAAGCCGGACGATGCCGTGGAATTGAAAGCGCTGTTCGTGAAAGAGTAATTGGTTAATTGGTCTATTAGTTAATTGGTAAGGGTCGTTTCACAACGACCCTTACTTGTTTTACCGACCAGCCTTATGATGATACCATCGCAGGCCGGTAGACCTATTGTTCGCCGCGAACCGGTTACCAATAGACTAATCACTTTAAGTAGGCGGAATACATCCATACCAGCTTCTCCTGCCCGCGGATATAGTCGCTCATGAGTGCGGCGGTGCCTTCATCCCCCGCTTCACCTGCTGCTTCGGCTATACTGCGTTGCAGCACCAGCAACGACTGGAAAGAGTCCAGGATGCTTTGCATCGCTTCGTTGCCGCCAGACACATTTTTTGCGGGCTTGATCTCTGATGTTGCGATATAGTCCTGGAAGGTGTGCAGGGGTGTATTCCCGAGGGTAAGAATACGCTCCGCGATCTCGTCCACTTTTACCAGCAGGTCGTTGTACAGCTCTTCAAACTTGGCGTGCAGCTCAAAAAACTTCTCGCCGGTAATGTTCCAGTGAAAGCCGCGGGCATTGATATAAAACACCTGGTAATTCGATAACAATTTGTTCAGTTGCTCCGAGAGCTTCTTCGATTGCTCCGTATCGAGTCCGATGCGATTCATGATCTGAATTTATTGCCTGTGCTTCAAAAATAAGACCGCACCATGGATCTCAGATCTCAGATGTCAGATCTCAGATCGGGCCGCAAAAAATAAAAAGAACCGCATTGCGGTTCGTCAGAAAGTCAATCCATCGCCAGGTTCAGATCTGAGATCCCAGATCACGACGCCAGTTTCTCCGCCGTCTTCCAGTGATGTGCGCCCTGCAGCATGTGCTGCTTGCTTTGTTCGATGGCGTCCATCACCTGTGCCAGGATCTGCTCCGGTGTGTCTTCATAATTGATCTGCATCGGCGGCTTGAATGTAACGCTCAGCAGGGTCCCTTTTTTCTTGAATTTGAGGCCTTTCTTGTTGAAGGCGCGCCAGAAGCCCTGGATGACCACGGGGATCACCACGGGCCGCATTTGCTTGATGATATAGGCTGTTCCCTTGCGGCCGGGCGCAAAGGGCTTGGTGGTGCCCTGCGGGAAGGTGATCACCCAGGCGCGGTCGAGGGCGCGCTGGATCTTGCGCGTATCGGACGGATCGAGGCCGCGGCGCGTTTCATTACCGTCCTTTTTCCAGGTACGCCTAACCGTGAGTGCGCCGGCAAGGGTAAAGAGCCGGCTGATCCAGGAGCTCTTCATCGTCTCTTCGGCGGCCACGTAATAGACGCGGGTAAATGGATTGAGCAGGTAATAGGGAACGCCCAGCTTATTCTTCTTGCGCCATTTCACCGCGCAGAAAATGTGCAGGAAGGTGATGACGTCGGCAAAATAGGTCTGATGGTTGGACACGAAAAGAACGTTGCGCTTCGGCAGGTCCTGGATGTGCTCGGTACCGCGGATCCGCAGCTTGTTCACGATCATCAGGCCAGGATAGGTGAAGATACCCACCAGCGCATAAAGCAGTTTACGCACGAGCGTAAACTCCGCTAGTTTTTTCCAGATACTCATTGGTCAAGCAATTGGCGGTAAAGGTACGTGTTTCGGAATTGTTAAGTATTGCCGCGACGGGGCAGCACGCTGTGCATTTCCGTTACTTCGACCGTCTTACCGGTAAGAAAACTTCTTTGTATGAAAAAACTGTTCCTCGCTCTTTTCGCCGCCACCACCCTGCTGGGCGCGTCTGCGCAAACCAACATGAGTACCAACCCCTACCCACGCACCATCACCGTCAACGGCTCGGCCGAGCAGGAGGTGATCCCCGACGAGATCTATGTGAACGTAGACCTGAAGGAATACGATAAGAAAGGCCAGGGTAAGGTAGCGCTCGACGGCATCCGCCGCGACTTCCTCAATGCCGTACGGGCCGTTGGCCTGCCCGATTCGGCAGTGACCATCGCCGCCTACGATGGTCTTAACCCGTGGTGGCAGCGCAAGAAAAAGAAAGACGAGCTCTATGCGACCATCACCTACCAGGTGAAGCTCAGGAGCAGCCGCATGCTCGACGATCTCGTTGGCCGCCTCGACGACAACGCCACACAGAACTTTTATATCGCCCGCGTTGACCACAGCCGCCTGGCCGAATACCGCAAGCAGCTGAAGATTGCCGCCGTAAAAGCGGCAAAGGAAAAAGCCAAGTACCTGGCCGAGCCCATCGGCGAGCGCATCGGTGAAGCGGTAACGATCAATGAACCGGTAGAATTCGGCGGGCCCATCGTATACAACCAAGCCGCCAACGTGCGTTACAAAACCGCCGCGGTTGAAATGGGCGGCGGCGACGATTCCAACCAGCCCGACTTCCGCAAGATCAAGCTTAAGTATGATGTGACGGTTGTGTTTGCGTTGAAATGAGAGAAAGCACTGGGGTATTCCTTTTAAGAATGACGCAGCCATAGATGGGGAGATTGCTTCGCTGCGCTCGCAATGACGTCCCCGGTACAAAAACGCCTCTCTAAATCAGACATCGGACATCAGACATTCCCAAATAAAAAAAGCCCCATCCTTACGGACGGGGCTTTGTATTTTAAGAAAGCTCAGAATTAAGCCTCGGGCTTGTTGTCAGCCGGGTTGTTCTTCTCTTCTTTCTGCAGGCGCTCCTTGATCTGGGCGAGGGCACCCAGGTCGCCGAGGGTGGCCTTCTCTACCTTGCTCTGGAGGTTCTTCACCGCCTTGTTGGTCTGCTCGGCATTGGCGCGCGCTTCCTTGCGGACGGCGTCCTTCTCCTCTGCCTTGGCAGCTTCCCAGGTGCGGGTGTGCGAAACCACGATGCGCTTCTCATTGCGATCGAACTCGATCACCATGAAGGGAGCAACCTCGTCGGCGCCTACGCTCTTACCATCTTCCTTAGCCAGGTGACGGTTGGGCGCGAAGCCTTCCAGGCCATAGGGCATCTGCACGATGGCGCCTTTGTCGTCCTTGCGGATAACGGTGCCTTCATGCACGGTGCCGATGGCGAAGGTGTCCTGGAGCGTATTCCAGGGATCTTCTTCCAGTTGCTTGTGACCCAGCTGCAGCTTGCGGTTGTCCTTGTCGATGCCAAGGATAACAACCTCGATCTGCTGGCCCACTTTCGTGAACTCGCTGGGGTGGTTGTAGCGCTTCAGCCAGCTCAGGTCGGAGATGTGGATCATACCACCGATGCCCTGGCTCAGCTCAACAAACACGCCGTAAGGAGTGATGTTCTTAACCGTGCCGGTGTGGCGGCTGCCTTCGGGGAAGTTGATCTCGATATCGTTCCAGGGATCCTGGCTCAGCTGCTTGATCGAGAGGCTCATCTTGCGGCTGTCCTTGTCGAGGGTAACGATCTTGGCTTCATGCTCGTCGTTGAGCTTGAAGAACTCCTTCGCGTTGATGGGGGTATTGGCCCAGGTAATTTCCGATACGTGCACGAGGCCTTCTACGCCCGGCATGATCTCGAGGAAAGCACCATAGTCTTCGATGTTCACTACGCGGCCCTTGAGGGTAGCGCCTTCGTGGATGTTCTCCGGAAGTACGTCCCAGGGATGCGGGGTGAGTTGCTTGAGACCAAGCGAAATACGCTTCTTCTCGTCATCGAAATCAAGCACAACAACGTTGAGCTTCTGGTCGAGCTTGAGCACTTCGCTCGGGTGGTTGATACGACCCCAGCTGATGTCGGTGATGTACAGCAGGCCGTCGAGACCACCGAGGTCCATGAACGCACCGAAGTCGGTGATGTTCTTGACGGTACCTTCCAGTACCTGGCCTTTTTCCAGCTGGCCGATGATCTGGGCGCGCTGTGCTTCGATATCGCTCTCGATGAGGGCTTTGTGCGATACAACGGCGTTCTTGATGGCTTCGTTGATCTTCACCACCTTGAATTCCATCGTCTTGCCTACGAACTGGTCGTAGTCGGTTACAGGCTTCACGTCGATCTGCGAACCCGGCAGGAAGGTCTCCATACCGAAAACGTCTACGATCAGGCCGCCCTTCGTTTTGGAGGTAACGGTACCGGTAACGATTTCGCCGGTCTTGTGTACTTCAACGATGCGCTCCCAGGCACGCGTGATGCGGGCTTGCTTGCGGGAAAGGTTGAGGTTGCCGTCGCGGTCTTCTTTCTCAACAACCATTACTTCTACTTCATCACCGACCTTCAGGCCCTGGATGTCGCGGAATTCATTGAGGGAAACGAGGCCGTCCGACTTAAAGCCGATGTTCAGCACTACGTCGGTCTTGGTGATACCCACCACGAGACCTTTGATGAGCTCGCCGTCGTTCAGTTGTACAAACGTGCTTTCATACACTTTGTCGTACTTCTGCTGCTCGTCTTTGCTGTAGGTAGCTACGTTGCGCTTGTCGATGCTCCAGTCGAAGTCATCGTGAGCGGTTTCCACTACCGGGGCGGGAGCCGGCTTTGCTTCTGCGGCAGGTGCATTTGTTGTCGCGGTAGCAGCTTCGGCAACCGGGGTTGCTGCAGCCTGCTCCTGGCCTTCCGCGTTTTGGTTAACAATATTTTCTTCCATAAAAATTCCCGAGGGGTTTATTCGGGGGTGCAAAGATAAGAAAAAGGGCCGGTCGGAAGCCCGGCAGGCGCGCCTTTTTCGTTAAGTTTGGCGGCTCATGTTCCGAAACTGCTGCCTTTTGCTCCTGCCCCTCCTGGCGGCCCTTCGCGGCCATAGCCAGGCACCCGAATACGCGGCCGGCGGCGCCTTCCACCTCGGCTCTTTCATCACCAAGATGAGCAAGGCCGATGTGCTCAAAGACTCCTACAGCTCTTTTGTCCAGGGTGAATGGAGCGCGTCCACCCCCCTTTCGGCCCGCACCCGGCTCGGCGCCACGCTCCTGCATGGCAATTCGGGCGGAAAGCGGTACCTCGGCACAGTCAGCGCGGCCCTGGGCTTTGCCGACCGCCCCCTGCTGGGCCACCGTGCCTGGCGCCTCCACGGCCGCCTTGCCGCCGGCCTAGGCTGGATCGGCAAGCCCTACGACCCGGAAACGAATTTCAAGAACACCCTGCTGGGCTCCCACCTTAACGCTGCGGTGCAGCTCTCCGTCTACCAGGAGCTCCGCATCGGCAGGCATTGGTCCTGGAACAGCGGCGTTTCTTTTCTGCATCTTTCCAACGGCCTCAGCACCCTGCCCAACCTGGGACTCAATATCCCGGCGCTGCATACCGGCGTCCTGTACCGCTGGGCCGCGCCGCCTATGCCACAGGGGGCCGCCGACAGCCTTCCGGATGGCCGCAACCGCTGGCAGCTCTGGGCCAGCGCCGGGCTGAAACAGTGGCCCCTGGTCAATAGCCGGCGCCACCTGGTGTCGGTACTCAGCATCGAATGGCACCGCTACACCCTCCGGGGCAGCAGCTGGGGCGCGCAGGCACAGGTGCTGCGCGACGCCTCGCCCAACGCACCCACCGACAGCACCCTCAAAGCCCCCGGGGCGGGTGGCTTCGCGGCAGCCCTCGGCGCGCACTATACGCCCCGCATCGGGCGGCTCGAGATACCGCTGCAGGCAGGCGTGTATGTATTCAACCGGCGCGACAGCAACCGCGTGTACCAAAGCCTCGGCATCCGCTACCGCGTTGCCCGGCGCTGGCGGGCGGGCATACAGCTCAAAACCCATATGGGCAAGGCCGATTATTTCCACGCCGGCATCGGCTATGAATGGTAAGCAATGAAGCAAACGATCTACCTGACGACTGTATTTCTACTGGTGCTCGCCGCTGCCTCCTGCAGCCGCCCCGGCTGCGCCCAGAAAGCGGGCGCCCCCACCCGCACCGTACGCGGCGCGGAGCCGTTCAGCCATATCGTTGTGTCGGATAATATCAACCTGGTGCTGCGGCAGGAAAGCACCTGGCGCATCGAGGTGGAAACAGATGAGAACCTGCAGGCGGCTGTAAGCACCGAAGTAGCCAACGGTGTGCTCAGCATACGCAACACCGCCTCCTGTGCCTGGATCCGCCGGCCGGGTGAGACCATCAACGTGTCCGTGTCGCTGCCCGACCTGAACCGGCTCGAATACCAGGGATCGGGCACCGTCAGCTGCGCCGACACGCTCCACCTCGATTATCTTTCCGTGGAAGCCGACCATGGCGCCGGTACCGTCAACCTGCTGCTCGATACCCGCTTTACATCGGCCCTGATCAACAACGAGGTAACGGACTTCGTCTTTGCCGGCCGGAGCGACTCCTGCTACACCTGGTGCTCCTCGCGCGGGGCTGTCGACTACAGGAATTTCCGCGTGCAGCGGCTCGCCCTCGATTTCGCCGGGGTGCGCGACGCGCGGGTGTGGGCCACCGAAAGCCTGCGGGCGACCATCTTTCAAAATGGAAATATTTACTTCCGGGGAACGCCGGCGCTTTTTACCGACTACCGCGGCAGCGGCCGGCTGATTGCAACGCCCTAAATAGTGGTTATTGCAGGCCTCCTTACGTTCCGGCAATTGCCTTCGCCGCGATCCAGCCGCTGGTCCACGCATGCTGGAAGTTGAAGCCGCCGGTGATGCCGTCTACGTCCATCACCTCGCCCGCGAAATAAAGCCCCGGCACCTTGCGGCTCATCATCGTATTGGCGTCGATTTCCGACAGTTGGATGCCACCGGCCGTAACGAATTCTTCTTTAAAGGTGGTCTTGCCCTTTACTTCAAAAACCGAATCGCTGATGTGGCGGATGAGGGCGTTCTCGGCCTTGGCCGGGAGGTCGGCAAAACGCTGTTCTTCGCCGATGCCGGATTGCCGGAGTAAAAACTGCCAGAGGCGGGCGGGCAGTTCCGCCAGGTTCTGGTTGTGCACTTTTTTTTGCGGGTGCTGCCGTCGCGCATCTGTGATGGCGGCTTTGAGATCGGCCTCGGTGTGCTGCGGTGCCCAATGCACGTGCACCCGGAAGTTGTATTGCCCCTGCGCCAGCTCGCGTGCGCCCCAGGCGCTGAGGCGGAGCACGGCGGGGCCGCTGAGGCCCCAGTGCGTAATGAGCACCGGTCCTTCCTCCGAAAGCTTGCTGCCCTCGATCTTGACGCGGGCCGTGGTGCTCACGCCCATCAGCTCCGTGATCGGGTGCTTCGGCAGGTTGAAGGTAAAAAGCGAAGGCAGCGGCTCGGCAATGCTGTGGCCAAGTGCCTGCAGCCAGGCAAACTGCGCCGCCTTGGGGTAGCCTCCGGCTGCCACACATACAGCATCGGCTTCGAGCGGGCGCCCGTCGGCCAGCTCCAGCCGGAAGCCTGATTCCACGTGGAGCAATGATTTCACTTCGGCATTCATCCGGATCTCCACACCATAACGGGCCGCCTCGCGAAGCAGGCAGGCGATGACGGTCTCGGAAGAATCGGTAACCGGGAACATGCGGCCGTCGGCTTCCGCCTTGAGGTCCACACCGCGCTCTTCGAACCAACGAATTGTGGCTGCGGCATCGAAGTGGTGCAGGGTCTTCTTGAGAAAGTTTTGCCCGCGCGGGTAGCGCCGGCTGAATTCCGATACCTCGAAAAGCTGGTGGGTGACATTGCAGCGCCCGCCGCCCGATACGCGCACTTTGGAAAGCAACTTGCCCGTCTTCTCCAGCAGCGTTACCCGGGCACCCATGCGCGCGGCATTCACCGCACAGAAGAAGCCGGCGGCGCCGCCGCCAATGACGATGAGGGATTTAGAATCGTGGGCGGTCATGGAGCGAAAGAACGCAGATTTTTTATGATTTGTTAGGATGACGCAGATGAAGCAAACGCAGAAGACAAATCCCCACTAATCATAAAAGATCTGCGTCGTCTGCGTTCTTTCTCTCCGGGCCCCATCAGTAATCGCTGAACAGCTCCGGGTTGGCTTTTTCCGCTGCCTCGATGGGCGCATAGTTGGAAAGAATGTCGGCTTTGCCCTTGCGCACGCACACGTCGTGCTCGAAGTGTACCGACACCTTGCCGTCCTTGGTGCGCACCGTCCAGCCGTCATCATCGGTATACACGTCCTTCTTGCCCATATTGATCATGGGCTCGATGGCAAGCACGAGGCCTTCCTTGAGCACCGGGCCCGAGCCACGCTTGCCGTAATTAGGCACCTGCGGGTCTTCGTGGAGGCTGCGACCAAGACCATGGCCCACGAGCTCGCGCACCACGCCGTAGCCGTTCTTTTTCTCGGTATGCTCCTGTATGGCAAATGCGATATCGCCGATGCGGTTGCCGGCAACCGCCTTTTCGATGCCTTTATAGAGTGACTCTTTCGTGGTCTTTACCAGCTTCACGGCGTCAGGACCCGGGTCGCCGATCATGAAGGTATAGGCATGGTCGCCATGCCAGCCGTTGAGGATGACGCCGACGTCAACCGAAACCACGTCGCCTTCCTTCAGCGCATGGCCGTTGGGAAAGCCGTGCACCACCACGTCGTTGACGGAGATGCACGAATTGAACGGGTACCCGTTATAACCCAGGAAAGAAGGCACGGCGCCATTGTCGCGGATGATGCTGCCGATCGTTTTGTCGATGGAAAGCGTCGTGATCCCGGGCTTCAGCAGCACGGCGATCTCGGCGAGGGTATTGCTCACGAGCAGCGCGCTTTTGCGCATCAGCTCCACTTGTTCGTCGGTCTTGTAATAGATCATGGGAAGCGCGAAGATACTTGTGTAAAAAAGAAAAACCCGCCGCCGAAGCGCCGGGTTTTCTATTGCTATGAAATCAAAGCTTAGTAAGAGGCTTGTGTCACCGTCTGACGACCCTGGATGCGACCGCCTTTCATAAGGCCGTCGTACTGGCGCATCAACAGTTGCGTTTCGATCTGCTGGAGCGTATCGAGGATAACGCCCACCATGATCAGCAGCGAGGTACCACCGAAGAAGGTGGAGAAGCCCGCCGTTACGCCGAGGCGCTGTGCGATACCGGGCAGGATGCCTACGAGGGCCAGCAGGACAGCACCGGGGAGGGTGATGCGGTCCATGATGGCGCCGATATAGTCGGCAGTGGGCTGACCGGGCTTTACGCCGGGGATGAAGCCGTTATTCTGCTTCAGGTTGTCGGCGATCTGCTTCGGGTTGAAGATAAGCGCTGTGTACAGGAAGGTGAAGCCGATTACGACGGCCGAGTAGATGGCCATGTAACCGAAGTTCATGTGGTTGGTAAACGCTTCGCCGAAACCACCGGAAGTGCTCTTGTTGAGGAAGAACAGCGTGGGCAGGAACATGATCGCCTGGGCGAAGATGATCGGCATTACACCGGCGCTGTTTACCTTGATGGGCAGGTACTGGCGGGCGCCACCACCTACCTGGCGGTTGCCCACGATCTGCTTGGCGTAGTTCACCGCGATGCGGCGGGTACCCTGAACGAGCAGGATACAGCCCATGATGATAGCGATGAGGATGGCCAGCTCGATGATGAACACCAGGATCAGACCCGGACGGATCGACTTGGCGGCCAGTTCCTGGGTAAAGTTCTGGGGCAGGCGGCCCAGGATACCAATCATGATGATCAGCGAGGTACCGTTGCCGAGGCCCTTGTCGGTGATCTTCTCGCCAAGCCACATCACGAAGAGGGTGCCGGCGGTAAGGACAACCACGGTAGAGAGCCAGAACATGGAGCTGTAAGCGGGGTTGATGAGGCCCTGGTTGGTCTGGGACATCGAGTTCAGGTATCCCACGTAAGCGGAAGCCTGAACGGCGGTCACCGCCACGGTGAGGTAGCGGGTCCATTGGTTGATCTTCTTTCGACCGCTTTCACCTTCTTTCTGGAGCTTCTGGAAGGAAGGCACCAGAACGGTCATCAGCTGCATGAAGATTGAAGCCGAGATGTAGGGCATGATGCCGAGCGCGAAGATCGACATCTGGCTGAATGCGCCGCCCGAGAAGGCGTCGATAAGCCCGAGCATGCCCTGGCCGCCCTTATTGGTATCGATATGCGCGGCATTGATACCAGGGAGCACGATGTGCGTGCCGACACGGTAGATGAAAATCAGAAGAAGGGTAACCAGGATCTTGCTGCGCAGCTCCTCGATACTCCAGATATTCTTCAGCGTTTGGATTAACTTTTTCACGGAAAATGTTTACGGTCCAGAATGAAAAAAAGACGCATGGTATCATGCGCCTGTGCAATTTAGGAAAAATTACTTCACGATCTCAACGGAGCCGCCGGCGCCTTCGACGGCTGCCTTTGCTTTCTCGCTGATTGCGTTGATCTTGAAGGTAACCTTAGCCTTCAGCTCTCCATTGCCAAGAACTTTTACGCGGTCGGTCTGCGAAATGAGGCCGTTCATGTAGAGGTTCTCGAGGCTGAATTCCGTGATACCGTATTTCTCCACCAGCTGGTCGATCTGGCCGAGGTTGAACACTTTGTATTCGATGCGGTTGATGTTCTTGAAGCCACGCTTCGGAACACGACGCTGGATCGGCATCTGGCCGCCTTCGTGGGCCATCTTGCGCTTGTAGCCGGAGTCGGATTGCTGGCCTTTGTTACCCTTGGTAGAGGTACCACCCTTACCGGATGCTTCACCACGGCCAAGACGCTTTTGTTTGTGTACGGCGCCTTTTGCAGGCTTCAGTTCGTGCAGTTTCATACTTGTTGATTTTTACTTTCGGGGAATCGCCCCTCGCTTTTAAAAAATAATAAAGTCGGAAGTAAGGAAGTCGGAAGTAAAGGCCGGCAATTCCGACTTCCTTACTTCCGACTTCCAAACTTAATTAGGCTACTTCTTCTACGCTGAGCATGTGCTCTACCGCGCGGATCATACCCAGGATCTGGGGGGTACCTTCCACTTCGCGGGTGGCGTTCATCTTGTTCAGACCCAGGGCCTGCAGCGTGAGCTTCTGGCGCTCGGGGCGGTCGATGGGGCTCTTAACCAGCGTGATCTTGATCTTTTTCATGATAATGTGTTTGGGCTTCGGCAAGCTCAGCCAGACAACGCTTTCGCGTTTGTCATCCTGAGCGGAAGTCGAAGTGTTATCCGTTGAATACTTTCTTCAGGTTCACGTTGCGCTGCTTGGCTACGGCGATGGGCTCGCGCAGGAGGGCGAGGGCCTCGAAAGTAGCCTTAACAACGTTGTGGGGGTTGGCAGAGCCCAGCGACTTGGCCAGAACGTCGGTTACACCGGCGCTCTCAAGCACGGCGCGCATCGAGCCACCGGCGATCACACCCGTACCGTGAGCGGCGGGCTTGATCAGCACCTTGGCGGCACCTACGCGGGCCAGCTGGTCGTGGGGAATGGTACCGTGCATCACCGGAACCTTGATGAGGTTCTTCTTGGCATCTTCGATGCCTTTGGTGATGGCTTCCTGTACTTCTTTTGCCTTACCGAGACCATGACCAACGACACCCTGCTCGTTGCCCACTACCACCAGTGCAGAGAAGCTGAACGTACGACCGCCTTTGGTCGTCTTCACCACGCGGTTAATAGCGACAACCTTCTCTTTCAGTTCGAGGTCGCCTGCTTTTACTCGGTTAATAATTGCTTTTGCCATTTTATTTTTTGTATTGACAGCTCAATAGCTCTGTTAGTGATTGGATTAGAATTGCAGGCCTCCTTCGCGGGCGCCTTCGGCTACTGCCTTCACGCGACCATGATACAGGTTGCCGCCGCGGTCGAATACCACGTTCTCCAGACCCAGGTCTTTTGCCTTGCGGGCGATGGCCTGACCGACGAGCTTGCTCTTTTCGGTCTTGTTGCCGGCCTGCGCAGCGATATCCTTGTCGCGCGAAGAAGCAGCGGCGAGGGTAACGGCATTGGCATCGTCGATGAGCTGCACGTAGATGTCTGCGTTGGAGCGGAACACCGACAGGCGGGGCTTCTGGGCCGTACCGGCCACCTTGCGGCGGATGCGGTAGCGGATATTTTGTCTACGGGTCGTCTTTTGACTTGTTCTCATTGTATTGAAGTTTGAAGCCTTGATACTGCCAAGGCAACGATTTGATTAAGATTACTTACCAGCAGCTTTACCAGCCTTCTTGCGAACGATCTCGCCCACATAGCGAACACCTTTGCCTTTGTACGGCTCGGGCTTGCGGAGGCTGCGGATCTTGGCGGCAACCTGGCCAATGAGCTGGCGGTCGATACCTTCGAGGGTAATGATGGGGTTCTGACCTTTTTCCTGCTGCGTAGCTACTTTGAGCTCGTTGGGGATCTCGATCAGGATATTGTGCGAGTAACCGAGAGCGAGGTCGAGCATGTTACCCTGGTTGGCGGCTTTGAAACCTACACCCACGAGTTCGAGCTTCTTGGTATAACCTTCGGTTACGCCTTTTACGAGGTTGGCAACCAGGGCGCGGCTGAGGCCGTGCAGGGCACGGTGGCGGATCTGGTCGGTGGGACGCGTGATGTTGATATTGCCGTCGGCAACATTTACGGTGATATCACGGTCGATGGGCTGGGTGAGGGTACCCTTAGGGCCTTTAACGGTCACCACGTTGTCGGAGCCAACCGTTACGGTGACGCCGGCGGGGACGGTGATGGGAGCTTTACCTATACGAGACATAGTCTGTTATTTATAAGTATGAAAGAAAAGTTGCCGGCCGGTCAGCCCAGGTAAGGGGGCTTAATGTACCGGCAACCGTTTATTAATAGATGTAGCAAAGAACTTCGCCACCTACATTCTGGCTCTTCGCCTCTTTGTCGGTCATCACACCCTTGGAGGTGGAGATGATGGCAATGCCGAGACCGTTCTTCACGCGGCGGAACTCTTCGGGCTTGGCATAGTGGCGCAGACCGGGGCGGCTTACGCGCTGCATGCTCTGGATGGCAGGCAGCTTGTCGGCGTTGTACTTAAGGGCGATCTTGATGAGGCCCTGCTTGTTATCGTCTTCGAATTTGTATTTCAGAATAAAACCCTGGTTGTACAGGATCTCCGTCATACGCTTCTTCAGGTTGGAAGCGGGGATCTCAACGATGCGGTGACCGGCCATCTGCGCGTTGCGGATACGGGTCAGGAAGTCTGCGATAGGATCTGTTACCATATTAAGGCCCTCCTACATCCCGCCGGGGCGGGATAATTGGATAAGTTTACGAGTTAATTATTTGTTTACGACACCCCTCCCCTTGCGGAAAGGAGCGCAAAGGTACAAAGAACATCTCAGATCTCGGATCTCAGATGTCGGATCTATGTTAAGATCAGCGATCCGAGATCCGAGATGAGTAGATTCTTTTTACCAGGAGGCCTTCTTCAGGCCGGGGATGGTACCGTTCAGCGCCATATCGCGCAGGGCGATACGGGAGATGCCGAAGTAGCGGCTGTAGGCACGGGGACGGCCGGTCAGCTGGCAACGGTTGCGCAGGCGAACGGGCGAAGCGTTGCGGGGCAGCTGGTCCAGGGCGGCGTAGTCGCCGGCAGCCTTCAGGGCAGCACGCTTCTCAGCGAACTTAGCCACCAGCACTTCACGCTTACGCTGTCTTGCCTTTACGGATTCTTTAGCCATTGTAGTTGTTTATTAGTTGTTTTATTGTTTTCCGCTTCGGTGATAGTGGCTTAGCACACCAGCACTCCAGCAGATTAGCAAATTACTTCTTGATGTTTTTGAAGGGCATGCCCAGCTCTTTCAGGAGCTCGTATGCTTCTTCGTCGGTACCGGCAGTAGTCACGAAGGTGATGTCGAGACCGGTGATCTTGTTCACCTTGTCGATATCGATTTCGGGGAAGATGATCTGCTCGGTAACACCCATGGTGTAGTTACCGCGGCCGTCGAAGCTCTTCTCGCTTACGCCTTTGAAGTCGCGTACACGGGGCAGCGATACGGCGATCATACGATCGAGGAATTCGTACATCTTGTCGCCACGCAGCGTAACGCGTGCGCCGATCGGCATGTGCTTACGCAGCTTGAAGTTCGAGATGTCCTTCTTGGAGAAGGTAGCTACGGCCTTCTGGCCGGTGATGGTGGTCAGCTCGTCAACGGCGATGTCAACCAGCTTCTTGTCGTTTACGGCACCGTTCACACCGCGGTTGATGGAGATTTTCTCCAGGCGGGGAACCTGCATTACCGACTTATAACCGAAGCGGGCCATGAGGGCCTTAACCACTTCTTCTTTGTATTTCGTCTTCAGACGAGGTGTTGCTGTTGTCGTTGCCATTACTTAATGCCCTCCCCTGATTTTTTAGAGATACGAAGCGTTTTACCGTTTTCTTTCTGGCGCTTAACGCGGGTGCCTTGCTTACCGTCCCACAGCATTACGTTGGAGATGGCGATAGCAGCCTCCTGCTTTACGATGCCGCCTTTGGTATTCTGGGCCGAAGGCTTCGTGTGCTTCGTTACGATTGCAACGCCTTCCACGATAACCTTGCCTTTTTCTACCAGTACTTCCTTAACCACGCGGGGCTTCGTCAGGTCCTTGTCGTCGCCTGCGATTACAACTACCTGGTCGCCCTTGCGGATGTTGTACTTGGGTTTGAATCTTGTTTTCATTGTTGTTCCTCTTTGGGATGTTTATACTTTCCTGATACTGCCAGGAATACATTTTATTTCGTTTCCGGACCACGCCGTGCGCCTGCGGTGCTTAAAGCACCTCGGGAGCAAGGGAGATGATCTTCATGTAGCCTTTGTCGCGCAGCTCGCGGGCAACGGGCCCGAAGATGCGGGTACCACGAGGCTCGTCGGATGCGTTGAGGATCACCACGGCGTTATCGTCGAAACGGATATAGGAACCGTCCTTACGACGCAGCTTGTTCTTGGTGCGCACAATAACCGCTTTGGCTACGGTGCCTTTCTTAATGCCGCCGGCGGGAATGGCGTCCTTTACGGTCACCACGATCTTATCGCCAACGCGAGCGTAACGCTGACCGCTGTTGCCCAGTACGCGGATGCAAAGCACCTCTTTCGCGCCTGAGTTATCCGCCACGTTCAAACGGGATTCTTGCTGGATCATTTTCTTTAAGCTTTGGGCCCCTCCCCGTCCTTCCGGAACCGGAAGCGCGAAAGAGGCCGAATTAAAAACATTATTGTTAATGTAGTACCGGCTGCCACCGCCAGTAGCGGCGACCCACGATGCTTATTTTACCTTCTCTACGATCTCCACGAGTCTCCAACGCTTGGTCTTGCTCATAGGACGGGTTTCCATGATGCGCACGATGTCGCCGATGGAGGCTTCGTTCTTCTCGTCGTGTGCGTGGAACTTGGTCGTCTTCTTCACGAACTTGCCGTAGATCGGGTGCTTTACCTTACGCTCGACGGCCACCGTGATGGTCTTGGTCATCTTGTTGGAGGTAACCACACCGATACGGGTCTTCCGTAAGTTGCGCGTCTCTGTGGTGGTGGTATTTACTGTTTCGGCCATTGTTATAAGCTTTGAGCATCGGGCTTCGGGCGTTGAGCTTTAAGAGCCCGTTGCCCAGCCTGCTGCTGGTTATGCACTAAGTTGTTTCTTGCGAAATTCGGATTTGAGACGGGCTACGTCGCGGCGCAGGTTCCGGATGCTCATCGGGTTCTCCAGGGGAGACATAGCGTGGGCGAATTCCAGCTTGCGGAGGCGCATCTCGTCTTCCTTGATGCGGGCAGCCAGGTCTTCGGTGCTCAGTCCTTGGATGCTTTTGATGAAATCAGCTGTCTTTGACATGATCTGTTTGTTTATTCAGTTTACAATGCTTCACGGCTTCGGACTCCCTTCGCCGTGCTGGCAGGTTGCTTAGGCAGAGATGAGGTCGCGGCGCTTTACAAACTTGCAGTTGATCGGCAGTTTGCCGGCTGCGAGCTCGAGTGCACCTTTTGCAACTTCTTCCGTCACCCCGTCAATCTCGAAGATGATGCGGCCCGGCTGTACCACGGCTGCCCAGTATTCGAGGTTACCTTTACCCTTACCCATACGTACTTCGGCGGGCTTGTTGGTAATCGGCTTGTCGGGGAAGATGCGGATCCACACGTTACCTTCACGCTTCATGTGACGCGTGAGGGCCTGGCGGGCCGCTTCGATCTGGCGGTCGGTGATCCAATGATCTTCCATCGCCTTCAGTGCGTAAGAACCAAAGGAAATCGTGGCGCCACGCTTGGTGTTACCCTTCATGCGGCCTTTTTGCACTTTCCGGTGTTTCGTTCTTTTCGGCTGTAACATATTTTTTAGCTTTTTGATCGGATCGCTCCGATCCCGTTATGTTATTGTTTTCAATTCGATGTCTGATGTCTGATGCCTGATGTTCGATCCAAATCTGAGATCTGACATCTTACATCTGACATCTCTTAGCGACGGCCACCGCCGCCACCCGAGCGGCCACCACGGTCGCCGCCACGGCCACCACGGTCACCACCACGGCCACCACGATCGCGATCGCGATCAAAGCCACCGGTGCTGCGGGGTCCCTGGTTCTGCTCGTTGCCGATGATGTTCGGGTTCAGGTCGCGCTTGGCAAGTACCTCACCCTTACAGATCCATACTTTGATACCGATCTTACCATAAACGGTTTGTGCAAACACGTTGGCGTAGTCGATGTCCATACGGAAGGTGTGCAGGGGAACACGGCCTTGCATGAAGGTTTCGTTACGGGCGATCTCAGCGCCGGCCAGGCGGCCGCTCAGCTTGATCTTGATACCGTCGGCGCCCATGCGGAGCGTCGAAGCGATGGCCATCTTGGTGGCACGCTTGAAGTTGATGCGGTTTTCGATCTGGCGGGCGATGGTGTCGCCTACGATCATGGCATCGAGCTCGGGGCGGCGGATCTCCAGGATGTTGATCTGCACGTCTTCCTTGCCGGTCAGCTTCTTCAGCTCTTCCTTGATGCGGTCAACCTCGCCACCGCCCTTGCCGATGATGATACCGGGCTTGGAGGTGTGGATGGTTACGATCAGCTTACCCAGCGTACGCTCGATAACGATCTTGGAAACACCACCCTTGTTGATGCGCGCATTCAGGTAAGTGCGGATCTTGTTGTCTTCGATCAGCTTGTTGGCAAAGTCTTTCTTGTTACCATACCAGTTGGATTCCCATCCACGGATGATACCAACACGGTTGCCGATCGGATTTGCTTTTTGACCCATGTTTATTGGTTGATACGATTTTTGATTAGTTGTTTTTCGCGTCTACGATGACAGTAACGTGGTTGGAGCGCTTACGGATCTTGTAACCACGACCCTGGGGAGCCGGACGCATGCGCTTCAGGGTGCGGGCACCATCAACGAAGATGGTCTTCACAACCAGGGCGCCTTCATCACCGCCTTCGTTCTTCTGCTTCCAGTTGGAGATGGCGCTCAGAACGAGCTTGCGCAGGGGAACGGCGTTGTGCTTCGGGTGGTGCTCCAGCACGGCGATCGCCTTCTCCACCTGCATGCCACGGATCAGGTCCGCCAGCAGGCGCATCTTGCGGGGCGATGTGGGATAATTTCTCAGTTTAGCTACTGCTTCCATTGTATTAATTTTTTACAGCAAGGAGCGATTAACCCTTCTTGCTAGCGTGTCCTTTAAAGTTGCGGGTCGGGGCAAATTCACCGAGCTTGTGACCAACCATGAATTCGGTTACGTACACGGGGATGAACTTGTTGCCGTTGTGCACGGCGAAGGTGTGACCCACGAAATCCGGCGTGATGGTCGAGCGGCGGCTCCAGGTTTTGATTACGCCTTTCTTCGATTTGCCATCGTTCATGGCTAACACCTTGTCTTCGACGTGGTGGGCCACATAAGGACCTTTTTTAATTGAACGAGCCATATTGTGCTTCTAGTTTCTGTTGATTGAATTGGTTAATGCTCCTTACTTGGAGAGCTTCTTGCCGTTCGAGCGCTGGATGATCAGCTTGTCGGAACCTTTGCCCTTCGTGCGGGTCTTCAGGCCCTTGGCGATCTTGCCGGTGCGGCTGCGGGGGTGACCACCGGAGGCGCGGCCTTCGCCACCACCCATCGGGTGATCCACCGGGTTCATCGCTACACCACGGGTGCGGGGCTTCACGCCCTTCCAGCGGTTGCGGCCGGCTTTACCGAGCGACTCGAGGCTGTGGTCGCTGTTGGAAGCAACACCTACAGTAGCGTAGCAGTTGATCAGCACCTTGCGGAGTTCACCGCTCGGCATTTTCAGAACAGCATATTTCTCTTCCTTGTTCGACAGCTGAGCGGATGCGCCTGCGGAGCGGGCCATCTTGCCACCCTGTCCGGGTTGCATTTCGATGTTGTGCACCACGGTACCGAGGGGCATGTTCTTCAGCTGGAGCGCATTACCCAGTTCAGGGGCAACAGCATCACCGCTAACAACGGTGGCGCCTACCTGCAGGCCCTGGGGAGCGATGATGTAACGCTTTTCACCGTCTGCATAATTCAGCAGGGCGATGAATGCAGTACGGTTCGGATCGTACTCGATCTCGGCAACCTTCGCGGGAATGTCCTTCTTGTTACGCTTGAAGTCGATGATACGGTACATTTTCTTGTGACCGCCACCGATATAGCGCATCGAACGGCGACCGTTGCTGTTACGGCCACCCGAAGCCTTCAGGTACTCCACCAGCGACTTCTCGGGTACGTTGGTGGTAACTTCTGCATAAGCATTACCGATGCGCCAGCGTGTACCTGCGGTAATCGGTTTGTATTTTTTTACTGCCATGACTCTTGTTTCTTTTTCAACATTTGCGGCTGTTGCAGCCTTTACTTAATTAGTTTAGATCGAAGCGGTATACAGGTCGATGTTCTCGCCTTCAGCCACCGTTACCAGGGCTTTCTTGTAGGCGGGCTTTACACCGGAGATAAAACCCTTCTTGGTATAGCGGGTTTTGTTCTTTCCGGGAACCACCGACGTGTTTACGTCGATCACGTTCACCCCGTAAAATTCCTCAACGGCTTTCTTGATCTCCAGCTTGTTGGCCTTGCGGGCAACCTTGAAAGCATAGCGGCGCAGTTTGTCCTGCTGGCCGTTGGCCTTCTCGGTCAGGATGGGCTTAATCAGTATTTCAGAGAGTTTCATCTGAATTCTAGTTTGATGCGTTAGTTAATCAGGCAGTAGCCTCTTCTTCGGTAGCGGCGAACATCTTGGCAGCGCTCTCGGTGAGAACGAGTGCTTCGGAGTTCATGATGTCGTAAGTGTTCATGTCGCTCAGCAGGGTGCCGAGGATAGAGGGCACGTTACGCACGCTCAGGTACAGGTTGTCGTTGTACTCGGGGGTGATGAACATCAGCTTCTTGTCGGCAACCTTCATCGCGCCGAGGGCGTTCAGAACGGTTTTGGTCTTCGGAGCTTCCATGTTCACGTCTTCGATCACGAAGATGGCGTTGGCCTGTGCCTTGTGGGTCAGGGCGCTCATCTTGGCGAGGTCCTTCACCTTGCGGTTCAGCTTGATGTCGTACTTGTGGGGCTTGGGGCCGAAGATGGTACCACCACCTTTGAAAATCGGGTTACGGATGTTGCCCTTACGCGAGCCACCCGTACCTTTTTGCTTGTGCAGCTTCTTGCTGGAACCCTTTACCTCGGCGCGGGTCTTCACCTTGTGGGTGCCCTGGCGCTGAGCGGCGAGGTACTGCTTCACTGCGAGGTAGATCGCGTGGTTGTTCGGCTCAATGCCAAAGATCTCCTCAGGCAGCTCGATCGTGCGGCCGGTCTCCTGACCTTGTATGTTGAATACTTTCAGTTCCATGATTACTTCTGGATTAAAACGATTGAACCAATATGGCCCGGTACCGAGCCGCTTACGAGGATGTAGTTTTTCTCAGGGAAAACCTTAACCACCTTCAGGCCTTTCACCTTCACGCGGTCGGCGCCCATACGGCCGGCCATGCGCATGCCCTTCATAACGCGGGCAGCGAACGACGAGTTACCGATGGAACCCGGAGCGCGCTGACGGTCGTGCTGGCCGTGCGAAGCCTCGCCCACACCGGAAAAGCCGTGACGCTTAACAACGCCCTGGAAGCCTTTGCCTTTGGTGGTGCCGACTACTTCAACCTTTTCGCCTTCTTCAAAAATGTCTACAGTGATGGATTCGCCGAGTGCCTGGGTGAGCGTCGTGTTACGGAGCTCTTTAACCACCTTTTTGGGAGCGGTGGAGGCTTTTGCGAAGTGATTTGTCTCGGCTTTGATGGAATGCTTCTCTTTCTTGTCGCCGTAAGCGATCTGGAGCGCATTGTAACCGTCTGTGTCGACGGTCTTAACCTGCGTTACAACGCAGGGACCTGCTTCGATAATGGTGCAGGCGGTTTGCTTACCGCTTGCATCGAAGACGGAGGTCATCCCGATTTTTTTACCAATGATACCTTTCATGTTGTGAGGGTTTACCCCCCCAAGGTTCTGCAAGACAGACCCATATGGTATCACGGGTCTTCAATCCTGGTTCACCGGCGACCTTTTCCTTTATCCGTCCCTTGTGGACGTTCCCAGCTACGGGATTCAGAAGTACCGCCGGCAAACAAACCTCGAAGGGCTTGTTTATATGTAATAACAGATTTGAGTTCGGCAGGCCTCCCTCCTATCTGCAGTATATTGATCAGAGCTCTTTTCTCCGGCCCCGCAGCGCAAAGCATGCGGTTCCAGTTTTGAGAGATGATTCGTATTTCAATTGGTTTGTCCTTTCGGACCGGGTCTTTCCTGTGAAAGTTCCCGTTGCCTGGTTCCCGTGTTCCTTACACCGTTTGGCGAAGGCGGGCCCTGTTAGGCTTTGATTTCTACCTCAACACCCGACGGCAGGTCCAGCTTGGACAGCGCGTCAACCGTGCGCGAGGAGGAAGTGTAGATATCCAGCAGGCGCTTGTGGGTAGCCAGTTGGAACTGCTCGCGGCTCTTCTTGTTCACGTGGGGCGAGCGCAGTACGGTAAAGATCTTCTTGCGGGTAGGCAGGGGAATCGGTCCTGTTACTACAGCGCCGGTGCTGCGTACGGTCTTCACGATTTTCTCGGCCGACTTATCAACCAGATTATGGTCGTAAGACTGTAATTTGATTCTGATACGCTGGGACATATTTCAAATAGCCATTTTTGGAATGGGAGTGCAAAGGTAGCGGCCCCGGCGCATCTTTCCAAGTGATACTGGCTTTTTTTCTTAAATAAATGCCTAAAAACCGGGCTTTTTCGGCGAAAGCCCTCCTTCCGGGGTCGGGAACGCAGCCCGGCAATAAAAAGGGCCGGTCAATAATGACCGGCCCGTTGCGGATGCTACCCTACTAAGTAAGCTTATCGCAGGCGTACCGTATCCACTACGGTTACGTTGTTGGTAGTAACATTGATGGCGATGCGGGTGACGGGCGCATAGGCCGTATCGGTAGGCACGAACGCCAGGTTGTAGGTGCCGGCACTGAGCCCGCTGATTGACCAGCTGCCATTGTTGGTAAAGGTGCCGGCGGTGTCGGTGCCGCGAACGGCATATACCGCCGTGCGAACAGCCGAAGGCAGCACATAGCCGCGGAGGCTGCCGCCGACAGCCTGGAGCGTCGTGCGGATCACCGGCTTCAGCATATAGCGGCCGTTACCGGTCTGGTGGATCGATCGCCCGGCGTCGAAATCCATCACGAGGCGGTAGGTAATGCCTTCGTTTACATCCTGGTGAATATTCAGCTTGAGTCCCGACTGCTGCGCGGAGGGCGTTTCGAGGCTGTAGCGCTGCCCGTCGGCCACCACGTAGTTGTTGGGCCCGAGCACGAGGCGGATCTGCTCGATGCGGCCGCTGGCGAGGTCGGCGGCACCCAGCAGCGTATCGTGGCCGGCGGTGAGGGCCAGGAGATTATAGGCACCGGCGCGCACGTTGCCGAGGCTTTGCCAGCCGTTGGTGCTATCGGTAGAGTAATTCACCCGCACGTCCTGGACGTCGATAAAAACGGAGTCGAGGCTGGCGGGAGCATCGGTGAGATAAACTTCGAGGCGGCCGGCGCCGGTACCGGCACTTGCTGACTTCTCGGATTTACTGCAGGCGATGAGGGAGGTGGTGACAAGGGTAGCAACGGCCAGGCGGTTCAGAGTAGTTTTCATCATCGGGTTTGTAGTTTGGGCCGCCAAAACCAATAATGGTGCCAAATCATAAGGGAATGTGAAGATCTCTGATGTCCGATGTCTGATTTGGCTGGCGCCGGCATATCGATCAATCTTCGAAATCGACAAACAAATCAGACATCGGAGATCGGACATCCCTACATGTAAAGAACCCCCATCCTTGCGGACGGGGGCTCACTCACTATAAGCAAAAACGATTGATTAATCTTCGATCTTGATCTTGCCTTTGTTCTTGGCGATTACTTCCTCGGCGATGTTGGTCGGTGCCGGGGCGTAGTGCGAGAACTCCATGGTAGACGAGGCGCGGCCGGAAGACAGCGAGCGGAGCTGGGTTACATAACCGAACATTTCGCTCAGCGGAACTTTCGCCTTGATCACCTCGGCGCCGGCACGGTTGTCCATGCCTTCCATCATACCGCGGCGGCGGTTGAGGTCACCGGTAACGTCACCCATGTACTGGGCGGGCGTGATCACTTCTACTTTCATGATGGGCTCGAGCAGTACGGGCTTACACTTCTTGCCGGCCTCGCGGAAACCTTGCTTGGCGCAAAGTTCGAAGGACATGGCGTCGGAGTCAACCGCGTGGAAGGAACCGTCATAAACGCGCACCTTCATGTTGTCGAGCGGGTAGCCGGCGAGAACACCCGTACCCATAGCGCTTTCAAAGCCTTTCTGGATCGAGGGAACGAATTCGCGGGGGATCGAGCCACCGAACAGGTCGTTCACGAACTGGTACTTTTTGTCGGGGTTTTCTTTTGCAAACTCCTCGTCGATGGGACCGAGTTCGAAGATGATGTCGGCGAACTTACCACGACCACCGGTCTGCTTCTTCAGCGTCTCGCGGTGCTCAACGTTCTTGGTGAAGGCTTCTTTGTAAGCAACCTGGGGAGCGCCCTGGTTTACTTCCACCTTGAATTCGCGGCGCATACGGTCAACGATGATCTCGAGGTGCAGCTCACCCATGCCACGCAGGATGGTCTGGCCCGTGTCTTCGTCGGTATTTACGCGGAGGGTCGGATCTTCTTCAATGAGCTTGGAGATCGCCAGGCCCATCTTGTCCACGTCGGCCTGTGTTTTCGGCTCGATGGCGATGGCGATTACCGGCTCGGGAATGAACATGTTCTCGAGGGTGATCGGGTGATCTTCGTGGCAGAGGGTATCACCGGTCTTGATTTCTTTGAAACCAACGGCGGCACCGATATCACCGGCTTCGATGAAGTCGATCGGGTTCTGCTTGTTGGCGAACATCTTCATGATACGGGAGATACGCTCCTTCTTTCCGCTGCGCACGTTGAGTACGTAGGAACCGGCATCCAGGTGGCCGGAATAAACCCGGAAGAACGCGAGACGACCTACGAAGGGATCGGTCATGATCTTGAAGGCGAGGGCCGCGAACGGCTCTTTCGCATCGGGCCTGCGGATGAGCTCTTCACCGGTGTTGGGATCGGTGCCTTTTACAGCCTCGATGTCAACGGGAGAAGGCAGGTAGCGGCAAACGGCGTCGAGCGCGGTCTGCACACCCTTGTTCTTGAACGAAGAACCGCACATCATCGGAACGATCGACAGGTCGATCGTAGCCTTGCGGATGGCTTCGTGCATTTCGTCTTCGGTGATCGAGTTCGGATCGTCGAAGAACTTTTCCATCAGCTTGTCGTCGTATTCGGCAACGGCCTCAACGAGGGCAGCACGCCATTCGTTGGCTTCGTCGACCATGTCAGCCGGCACATCGATCTCGTCGAAGGTCATGCCTTCGGTTTCCATGTGCCAGATAATGCCTTTCATTTTGATCAGGTCCACCACGCCTTTGAAATCATCTTCGGCGCCGATGGGGAGCTGCAGGGGAATCGCCTTGGAGCCCAGCATCTCACGCACCTGCTTCACTACCATGAGGAAGTCGGCGCCCGAGCGGTCCATCTTGTTGACGAAGCCGATGCGGGGTACGTTGTAGCGGTTGGCCTGGCGCCATACGGTTTCCGACTGGGGCTCAACGCCGTCCACTGCGGAGAACAGGGCGATCAGACCGTCGAGCACGCGCATGGAGCGCTCCACTTCTACGGTGAAGTCCACGTGGCCCGGGGTATCGATGATGTTGAAATAGTATTTCTTCGTGTTGGCATCCGCCTTACCTTTTACGGTAGGGAAGTTCCACTGGCAGCTTACGGCGGCCGAAGTAATGGTGATACCGCGCTCTTTTTCCTGCTCCATCCAGTCGGTGGTAGCGGCACCGTCGTGCACCTCACCGATCTTGTGGATCATACCGGTGTAGCGCAGGATACGCTCGGTCGTAGTGGTCTTGCCGGCGTCGATGTGCGCGGCAATACCGAAGTTGCGTTGAAATTTTAAGTCTGCCATGAGTATTTGATTAAACGAATTTTGTTTCTTTTTTCTACGCAAACCCTTGCGGGGCGGGCGTCCCGGCCGATCTCATCCGTTGGCTTGCCGGAAGGGTTCGGTTCGGGCACGCAAAGGTAATGAAATTGGGGCAATACCGCGCGTGTGGATAAACAATGTTTGTTAAGAATAAAGGGGGCAAAAACGACGCTTTTCCTGCTTAAAATCGGTTAGGCATTTCAGTGTGCATAATTTTTGCAAATCATTTACACTGTTGTAATTTTCGTTCAGAAAATTGATTCACCCCACATCAAAAACCCATTAAACATGGCAAAAGCAAGCAAGAAAGCTGCTCCTAAAAAAGCCGCCAAGAAGGCCGCCCCGGCCCGCAAAGCGGCACCCAAAAAGGCCGCTGCGAAGAAGGCCGCTCCCGCTAAGAAAGCGGCTCCGAAAAAAGCCGCCGCAAAAAAGGCAGCCCCGAAGAAAGCCGCAGCCAAGAAGGCGGCGCCCAAAAAGGCCGCTAAAAAAGCAGCGCCCAAAAAAGCAGCTATCAAGAAGGCTGTAGCCAAAAAAGCAGCACCGAAAAAAGCGGCACCGGCAAAGAAAGCCGCCGCGAAAAAAGCAGCCCCCGTAAAAAAAGCCGCCGCTAAAAAGGCCGCCCCGGCCAAAAAAGCCGCTAAAAAGGCCGCTCCCGCTAAAAAGGCTGCGCCTGCTAAAAAAGCTGCGCCTGCTAAGAAAGCGGCCGCTAAAAAAGCATCCCCCGCAAAAAAGGCCGCCGCTAAAAAAGGCGGACCGGCTGCGGCTGCCAAAGGCGCTCCCCAGAAGGCTGCAGCTTCCCGCCGCAGCTCCGGAGGTGGCGGCGGTACCCGCAACAACGCCGGCTCCCGCACCAACCAGCGCACCCAAAGCGGTTCTAGCGGCCGCAGCGGCGGCACCGGTCATTTCAACGACGCCGGGCAAACACGCAGCGTGAACACCGACGGCCTCTCGGATACCCGCACCAACACCTCCAGCCCGATGGCCGACGAAGTGGTTACGGGCAGCAATGCCGACATCCTGGGTGGTGATGCCACGGGCGGCACTTCCGGCGACATCGGCGGCGGCGGTATGGACGACACTTCGGACAACATGTAATCCATGCGATAAACGCGATACAAAAAGCCCCGCCGATGGCGGGGCTTTTTAATGGCTAATGTTCAATATTCAATGCTCAATATTCAACTTTCAAGTTGGCTGCCTCTAAACCTTAAGCCTTGTACGTTGAACATTGAATATTGAGCATTTCTCTTCAGCAATAAAAAAGCCCCGCAGAAGCGGGGCCTTTTGTTCGTAGTATTTCGAATGCCTTACGTTATACTTTGAAGTGGGCGAAGGCCTTGTTGGCTTCGGCCATACGGTGGGTATCTTCTTTCTTTTTGAAAGCGGCACCTTCACCTTTTGAAGCGGCAACGATCTCGTTGGCAAGCTTGTCGGCCATGGAACGGCCGTTGCGCTCGCGGCTGTAGCGGATCAGCCACTTCATGGAAAGGGAGATCTTACGGTCGGGACGCACTTCAGAGGGGATCTGGAAAGTGGCGCCACCGATACGGCGGCTGCGTACTTCAACAGCGGGGGTAACATTCTGAAGGGCTTTCTTCCAGATCTCGTAACCTTCTTCACCGGTGGTCTTGGAGACTTTCTCCATGGCATCGTAGAAGATTTCGAAGGCTACGCTTTTCTTACCTTCCCACATGAGGTTGTTGACAAAGCGGGTGACCAGTTTGTCGTTATAACGCGGGTCCGGAGCTAACGGGAGTTTTTTGGCTTGTGCTTTACGCATGATGTTCTTTTATTCGATCATCAGGTTCTCAGGCGTGGTGCTGAGCTTCTTGATCGGTTAAATACTTTATTTACTTCTTCTTACCACCGGCTGCGGGCTTCGCACCGGCCTTTTCCTTCTTCGTACCGTACTTCGAGCGGCTCTTCTTGCGGTCTTTAACACCGGCAGTATCGAGGGAGCCACGAACGATGTGGTAACGAACACCCGGAAGGTCCTTAACACGACCGCCGCGGATCAGCACGATGGAGTGCTCCTGGAGGTTGTGGCCTTCACCGGGGATGTAGGCGATAACTTCCACCTTGTTGGTCAGGCGCACTTTGGCAACCTTACGCAGGGCCGAGTTCGGCTTCTTGGGGGTGGTGGTATATACACGGGTGCAAACGCCGCGACGCTGCGGGCAGCTGTCCAGAGCGCGGGATTTGCTCTTGGCGCGGATGATTTCTCTTCCTTTACGAACGAGTTGTTGAATAGTAGGCATTACGAACTTCTGTTTATACCCCAATTTTGGGACGGCAAAGGTAGGGAAAAAATCTTTCAATCTCGGATCTCTGATCTCAGATTTTTTGGGGGTTGCACACTAAAACACCGGAAAACGCCGATTTTTTTTGGTTTTCTTGGCTGAACCGCCCCTTCTCCCCACCCACTTTTAATGCAGAAGACCGCCGGGCGGCGGTCTTCTGATATCGTTTTCCGCGGTTTCTGCGTACTTACTTAACCTGGGTCATCCAGCCGTACTTGTCCTCGCGGCGGCCTTCACGGATGTCGGTGAGCCACTTCTTGATGGTCGGGGCGGTCTTCCACTCGTCGGTGTTGAAGGTCATTACGAAATCCTTGTAGCGCAGCTCCTTGATATAGGAAATGGTAGCGGCGGTACCGGTGCCGAACACCTCGTGGAGCTGGCCGGCCTTGTAGGCATCAATGAGTTCGTCCACCGAGATCATGCGCTCTTCGACCTCGAAACCGGCTTCCTTCAGCAGGGTGAGGGCGCTGTCGCGCGTTACGCCGGCCAGGATGGTGCCCGCGCCGAGATCCGGTGTCACGGCTTTGTTACCGATGATGAAGATCACGTTCATGGTGCCGATCTCCTGCACGTACTTGTGCTCGAAGGCATCGGTCCACAGTACCTGGTCGTAGCCTTTCTTCTTGGCCTGGGCGGTGGCGTACATCGAAGCGCCGTAGTTGCCGGCGGCCTTGGCGTAGCCGATACCACCGGGCACGGCGCGTACGTACTGCTCCTCAACATAGATACGCATCGGGGCATTGTAGTACGGACCCGTGGGGCTCAGGAGGATCATGAATTTATAGCTCTCCGAAGGGCGCACGCCGATCAGTTCATCCGAGGAGAACATGAACGGGCGGATATAAAGGGAGTGGTCTTCCTTGTTGGGGATCCAGTTGCTGTCGAGGGCAACGAGCTGCTTCATGCCTTCCATGAAGATCTCTTCGGGAACTTCGGGCATCTGCATGCGCTCGGCCGAAACGTTGAAGCGGCGGAAGTTGTCCTGCGGGCGGAAGATGAAGGCATGGCCTTCGGCGTCCTTATAGGCTTTAACACCTTCAAAAATAGCCTGGCCATAGTGGAGGGCGGCGATCGAGGGGCTCAGCAGCAGGGGCTGGTAGGGCTTGATCTCAATGTTCTTCCACTCCCCGTTCTCGTAGTCGGCCTCCAGCATGTGGTCGCTGAAATACTTTCCGAAGGGAATGTTCTCTAAGTTGAGGTCGTTGAGCTTGGTGTGCTCGGCCTTGTGAATGGTAATGTCCATAGTCGTTGAAGCAAGCATATCGTTAATCGTTTTTTCTACCTTCTTAAGTGCTTTTCACGGTGCTGAAAGGCCGGCGTCCGGGCCATTTTTCCGGCACCGGGGGAAGGCTTAATTTAGCGCAGCAAAGAAACGAAAAAACCCCCACCAACCCTCCTTTTTCAAAATATTCTAATGGACCTCAACCATATACAATTACGGGATACGCAGCTCGTCGGGCTCTACGGCAAAACGCTGGTGGAATTGCCTTCGGCGAACGCCGCCCCGCCGCCCGAAGAAGCGCCACCGGCAAGGACTGCAGCCCCCGAACCGGCCTCGCCGCCCCCCTTCCTCGGGCAGCACGGCAAGGGCATCCTGATGGTCAACGAAGACCCGGAAAATGTTTTCATCGCCGACGCCGACCTCGAAGTTTTAACGAAAATCATGGACCGCGCCGGCACCGGTCTCGCGGAAATCGCGATCGTTAACTGGGCACGGCTCGGCCATACCGACGGCCCCGCGCTGGTCAGCGGGCTCAACAGCAGCCGCGTACTGCTTTTCGGGGTTACGCCGGAGCGCTTCGGCCTTCCGGCCGTATTTCCGCACTTCCAGGTACAGAAACTGGCCGGTCGCAGCTACCTCTGCGCGCCGCCCGTGGCCGAGCTGGCCACCGCCGATGCCTCCGTTAAAAAGAATTTCTGGAATGCCTTCCAGGCCTGGCTTGCCTAAATACTTATGGAACTCATTTTCGCTACCAACAACGCCCATAAGGTCGACGAGCTGCGGGCCGTGCTCCCCGCCGGCTTCAGCATCCGCCCGCTCCGCGAGGCCGGCATCGACCAGGATATCCCCGAGCCGCACGACACCCTCGAGGCCAATGCCCGCGAAAAGGCCGAGGTCATCCACCGCCTTACCGGCGGCGACTGCTTCAGCGAGGATACCGGCCTGGAAGTGGCCGCCCTCGGCGGCGCCCCCGGGGTGAAAAGCGCCCGCTATGCCGGCGACGACCGCTCGCCGGCCGCCAATTCCGAAAAGCTGCTCCGCGAGCTGCAGGGACGCGCCGACCGCTCCGCCCGCTTCCGAACCATTATTTGCTTATGTTTGGAGGGCACCTACCACGAGTTTGAAGGGATCTGCACCGGCACCATCGCCGAAAGCCCATCGGGCACCGGCGGCTTCGGCTACGACCCGGTATTCATCCCCGACGGCGGCGACGGCCGCACGTTTGCCGAAATGTCCCTGGCCGAAAAAGGCCGCTTCAGCCACCGGCGTAAGGCACTCGACAAACTGGTAGCATTTTTGACCAACCCGCCAAAAAAATAGACGCGCCCCAGGCGCGGCACGCAACCAAATGACCACCGAAAGCGACTTAATAGATGGGTGCCTCCAGGGCGACCGCAAAGCGCAGCGTGAGCTGTACGAGCGCTTCGCGCCCAAGATGTACGGCGTTTGCCTGCGCTATGCCGGCTCCGCCGAGGAAGCAGAAGATATCCTTCAGGAAGGATTTGTAAAGGTCTTTGGCAAGATCGGTTCATTCCGCCGCGAAGGCTCCTTCGAAGGCTGGATCCGCCGCATCATCGTGAATACGGCCATCGAGCATTTCCGCCGGAAAACCTACCTGGCGCCGGTAACCGAGCGCGAGGAAGAAACGATCCAGTCGGACTACCTGTCGGTGCTCGACAGCCTTGCCGAGAAGGACATCATCGGCCTCGTGCAGCAGTTGTCGCCGGGTTACCGCTCGGTGTTCAACATGTACGTGGTGGAAGGCTACACGCACAAGCAGATCTCGGAGCTGCTGGGCATTTCGGAAGGAACGAGCAAGTCGCAGCTTTCCCGGGCCAAAGCCATCCTGCAAGACCTGGTACGCACCCACCTGGAACAAAAAACACAGCTACCCTAGCGAATGGAACAGAAGTGGATTGATAAGCTGAAAAATTTTGAGGCGCAGCCGCCCGCAGGGCTGTGGGACCGCCTTGAGTCGGCCCTCGACGGGGCGGAACAAGCTCCCTTTGCCCGCAAGCTCCACGACTTCGAGGCCACGCCGCCGCCCGCGGCCTGGGACCGGATCGCCCGGCAACTGGAAGCCGCCGAACCGGAAGTTGCTCCCGTGGTGGAATTGAAGCGCCGGCGCTCCTTTGCCCCCTATATCGCCGCAGCCGCCCTTATCGGCATCCTGCTCGTGGGCGCCTCTCTCCTTTTCAACCGTCCTTTCAACGATAATACAGGCGGCCAGCTGGCCCGGACGGATACGCCCGTTCGCCGCACGGAAACTCCAGCGTCGGAATCCACGGGCAATGAAGCCGCGGTTGCGCAGCCGGAAGCTCCTGTGAGCGTGCCGGATGTGGCAAAATCGCGTGTCGAAAAAGCAGATGCCGCAGCCCACACCGAACGTAATAACCGTACAGCTGCCACAAGAGCTATCGCTCCGCCTCGCGCTACAGATAATGCGGCGGTGGCATCGGTAAGCAACCATCCCCACCATGTAGACGACGAGCGCTACCTCGTGCGCGCCTACAACGATGGCAGCGTGGTGCGTTTTTCCAAGAAAGTTTCACCGGTGGTAGACTGTGCCGAGAACTCTTCGGGCTTTACCCAAAGTCTTTGCCGCGTAAGCATCGGTGCCGTGCAGGACAAAGTGGCGGCGGCCCTTACCACTGATTTCGGCAGCCTCATCGAGCGCCTGCAGGACCTTGAAAAAGCGAGCCGTTAGCCCTATGCCCCGTATCCGGATCGAGCTTCCCGAAAAGCTGCCTTTTTCCACCACCATTCCCGTGCGGGTTACCGACCTCAATTACGGCAACCACCTGGGCAACCATGCCCTGCTGGGGCTGATGCACGAGGCCCGCATGCAGTACCTCGCATCGCTTGGAGCCACGGAGCTTTGTTTTTTCGGCGTCGCGCTCATTATGAGCGACTCGGCGATCGAATACAAGGGAGAAGCCTTCTTTGGCGACCAGCTGCAATTTGAAGTGGGCGCCGCGGAGATCTCGCGCGTCGGCTTCGAGCTGTATTACCGCGTTACAAAAGACGCCGGAAAAACGCTGATCGCACTGGCAAAGACCGGGATGGTGTGCTTTAATTACGATGCCCGGAAAGTGGTGGCGGTGCCGGAGGAGGCGAAAACGGCGTTAGTGGGGTAGTGGGTTAGTGTGCTAGTACCCGGTACCTACCAGCACACTAATTGACCAGCAAACTAGCAAACTACTCGCCGTTCCAAATTCGCCACGAAGCCTCCGCCTGCAGCAACAGCATCTCGTAACCGTTTTTAATGGCGGCGCCCCGCTCCTGCCCTTTTCGCAAAAAAGTGGTTATTTCCGGGTTGTATACAAGGTCGTATAACAGGTGTCCCTCCCCGAGCAATTGATAAGGAATGGGCGGACAGCTCCCCACATCGGGCCAGGTGCCGAGCGGGGTGGTGTTGATGATGACGCGGCAGCGCTCCATGGTTTCCGCATCCAGATCGGCATAGCTCATATTCCCGGGGCTTCGCTGCCGGGAGACCGGGGTGACGCTGATTCCCAGCTGTCCCAGCACGTAGTGGATGGCGGCCGCCGCGCCGCCGGTGCCGAGCACAAGCGCATGGCGGTGACCCGGGCGCAGCAGCGGCTGAAGCGAGTCGCGGAAGCCGATGGCATCGGTGTTGAAGCCTTCGAGCCTGCCGTTCCGCACCCGGATGGTGTTGCAGGCACCGATCGCCGCTACCGCGGCGTCGCGGGTATCGAGATATTGGAGGATCTCTTTCTTGTACGGGATAGTGACGTTGAGTCCCGCGATATCGGGATGGCGCTCCAGCAAAAGCGGGAACGCACGGACCGTGTCGAGCTCGTAGTTCTCGTACACGCAGTCCGTGCGTCCTTCTTTTTGAAATTTGTCGGTGAAGTATCCCTTCGAAAAGGAATAGCCCAGCGTCCGGCCGATAAGACCGAACCGCCGCATCAGGCCTTCTCCTTGTTCAGGTACAGGTGGAACGTATCGCCGCGCAGGCCGATGCGCATTGCCTCGAGGGGCAGCACTTCGGTGGGTGCGATATTACCGAGGTTGACATTGCAGCCCAGGAGCTCGATAAAATAAAGCTGCTGCGCCTTTTGCGGGGCTTCCCAGATGATCTTCTCGCCCGGGATCTGGGTGAGGATCTCCTGAACCAGACCTTCGCGCACCTCGCCGGAGCCGCGGTAGATACCTACGTTGCCGGCCTCGCGGGCTTCGGCGATCACGTAGGTAGAGCCGGCATTGAGCTCGGCGCGCATCAGCTCGATCCACTTATACGGGGGAATGATATGGGCAGCGTCTTTGGAGCCCACTTCGCTCAGCACGGTGGCATGCTGGGTCAGCTTTTCAATGTAGCCGCACTTCTCGGCATGCGGGATCTCGATGGAGCCATCGCTCACTTCGACCCACTTGATGCCGTAGTTCTTACAAACAGAGATATAGTCTTCAAACTGGTTGCGGATGAGGAAGGCCTCGAAAAGCGTACCGCCAAAATAGATCGGCATACCGTAATCGGCATAGAGCTTCAGCTTGTCTTCGAGGTTGGGAGTAACAAAGGAAGTACCGAATCCGAGCTTTACAATGTCTACGTGCGGGCCGGAAACACTCAGGAAGTTTTTCACTTCGTCGTTGCTCATGCCTTTGTCCATCACCATGGTAAGGCCGGAAGTGCGGGGTTTTTTATTGCGCTCAGGGATCTGCGTCAGGTTGAAATTCATGCGAAGCAATTTGTGGATGGTGGAATTGGCCGCAAAAGTAAGAAAGTACGCCGGAAGGCGACAGAAAAGGTAGACTGGAAATGGGACGGCCAAAGACATGAGCCGTCAGCCGCCAACCGTGAACCCGCGGCGGGTGGCTACAAGAACGGATGCCAATGGCATCCGTTCTGAAAAATCTGGCGTAAGCCACTCAAGGCTGACGGCTCACGAGTCCGCGCTCCCTTTCTTACGGGTACGCTTGTTCCGGGCAATCACCTCTACCACCTGCTGGTTTTGCAGATGCTCGGGGCTCAGGGCCACGAAGCGGTTGAGCAGCTTGGGCGCCTTCTGAATGGCATTTTCGAGGATCAGCAGGGCCTCCTTGGTACGGCCGAGGGCCAGCAACACCGCGGCCTGGTAATAATAGAACAGCGGCTTGCGCTCCGTTTGATCGAGGGCCACCAGCGTTTGCTCGTAGGCTTCCTCGTAAAACTCGGCCTGGTAAAGGCAGCGGATCAGCGCTTCCCAGCCGCTCTTGTTGCGCGGCTTGTTGCCGACCACGGTTGAAAAGAAATGGATCGCTTCTTTAAAGGCGCCGAGCTGCAGCTGGCATTCACCCATCAACAGGTTGTACTCGTTCTGCTGCCGGTTGAGGCGCAGGGCGTTCTCCAGCTGGCGGGCGGCCGACTGCCACTGCTGCTCGTTATAATAGGTGCAGGCGATTTTATAATGCAGGCGGCTATCCTCCTGGTTGAGGTGCACGGCCTTGCGGTAGTGGAAGCGGGCCTGTGCCCAGTTGCGCAGCTTATCGTAACAATGCCCGATGGCTTCGTAGATGACGTCTTCCGGCTTCGACAGCTCCAGCACCTTCTCGAGCGCTTCGATGGCTTCCTTGTATTTCCGCAGGCGGATATAGGCATCGCCCATATTGCGGTAGGCAAAGTCGAACTTCTCGTCGATCACCAGCGCGTATTCGTAGGCATCGATTGCCTTCTCGTAGAGCTTGAGTCCCTGGTAGGCGGCGGCGAGGTTGAACCAGGCCAGCTCGCTGTAGGGCTGCTCGTCGATGATGGCGGTGTGGAGGCGGATGCTTTCTTCGTAGCGGCCCGTAAAGTCGGCCCAGAAGCAGATCTTGTAAAGCGCCTCTTCGTTCACCGGGTCTTCCTGGAGCACCAGCTTCAGGCAGTCGAATACCTTTTCAAATTCTTCGTAGTCGTCGTACACATCGGCCAGCTCGAAGAGGAGCTCCATTTTGTCTTCGCCTTCAAAGAGGGCAATGGATTCTTCAAGCAGCTCGGCGGCCTTTTCGGGCTGGTCGAGGGCGAGGTAGGTATCGGTCTTAAGAATATAAAGGTTGATATCGGTAGCGTCGAGCAGCTCCACCTTTTCGAGAATGTCGAGCGCTTCCTGGTACTTGCGTACCGAAAGCAGCACGTCGGCCTTGCGCAGGAGCAGGGAGGCGGAGAAAGGGAAATATTCGATCGAGATCTCGGCGGCCTCCAGGGCTTTCGGGAAATCCTCCAGGTCGTCAAAGTAGTCGATAATCTTTTCAAATGAGTCTTCCTCGAGAAACGTAGAGCTCTTTCCGGCCCGCAGGTTATCGTAGTGCTTCAACAGCTCCTTCAGTGTTTCCTTGTCGTTTTCCAATGGGTCTGTATTCATTCGATAGGTATCAGGTACAATATAGCTTATTGCTAAAAGGGGACCAAGTTTTTATCTCTGCCATAACGGCGGCTCTGCCAGAGCTTAGGGAACAAATTTCCCCGGAAAAAATAATAAATGTTAAAAGTTTTCGTTATCTTTGCAACAGCAATGTCGAAGACGAACTCCATATGGTTGAATAAGCGCAAACAGATCCTGACGGCACTCTGTGTCGTGTTCTCTGTAGGTGCTTTTGCTACTCTTGGAGACGGCAAGGGTAACCCCGCGCTGGGCGTTTCGGCCAACCGCAGCTTTTCCATCCGCTCCCATTATAGCGCGACACAGCGTTTTTCGCTTCGCTCCGGCCTTACCTATTCGGCCGACCGCCTGCTGACGGAAGACGAGCCCCGCGTACGCATTAACCTTAATGCGACCATTACCTACCAGCGCGGCAACACCACCTACATCGTTCCGCTGAAGAAGAAGCCGGTACTGCTCGACAAGGTGAAGTTCAACCCCTACTGAGAGAATTTGTTAATCTCCGATGTCTGATCTCCGATTTGATTCCCCGACGAGGGGATTTTTCGTTTTCGGGCTTCCAGCAAATCCGACATCGGAGATCGGAGATCGAAAAATTTACTAAAAAGCCCCGCTTGCGCGGGGCCCCTCGGATAGTATAGGTCAAGCACTTACTGGCCCTTGCTTTCCTCATAAGTAAGCATGCGGAAGCCAGATTTGGGCAGGTCGAACTTAGCGGCGGGTACGGGGTTGAAATTGATCTTCGAAACAGTACAGGTCACCTTCAGCGAGCCAAGGTTGGACTCATATTCCATCGCCAGGCCGGGAAGGTTGCGGTTCATGTACTGGAAATTATAGTTCTCCGGCACCAGGTCGGGGGTATACCACACCACAAAGCTCGGGCCGCTGGAGGGCGTAGCCACCGCTTTCAGACATTTATAACCAAGTATTGTCTTCGTTTCATTGGTGAAGGCAAACTTCACGTCTTCGTAACGGCGGTTGACCTCCTTCCAGTTTTCCGGCGTCATCCGGATGATATACTTCTGGGCGCCGAGGTCTTTGATGCTGTACACCGTTTTGGCGGCATTATCGATGAGTGTAGCCTCCGTACCGAGGGCGCTGACCATCTCGGTGCGGCTTTTATTGCCTTTCAGGTACACTACGTTGGTGGCGCCGTCGAGGTAATCGGCCGCACGCGGGCGCTCGGTGCCGGTATTGATCACGATATCATAGGAGATCGTGGCTTCCGAAAGCTTTTTTTGTGCCTGGGCGGCCGTTGCCAGCAATGCCAGGATGGGAATCGTAAACAGGGTTTTCATATTCGTAGTTCTCCAACAATAGACGAGAGACGGATACAAGTTAGTTGCTTTTGGGAAGGATAAGTGGCGGGAAAAGAGAATGTTAATAAAATGTAGGAGCCCGGTGGCAAGCGAAGCCGACAGCGAAGCTGTCATTGCGAGCGCAGCGAAGCAAACTCCCTGACCTGAAGACAGACCGTGGATGATAGGAGCGTCAACGCGCGACCTCTTTCAACCACAATCACCGTGCGTAACGCTGGAGTTTGCTTCGCTTCGCTCGCAATGACGCCAAAGGCGTCGCATTCGCGACGCCTTTGGCTTTTATTCCGTGGTTTCCGCGTTTTCCGCGCGAACCCTTACGGTTTCTTGTTCTTGTTCTGCAGCTCCTGCATCCGCTTTTGCTGGTCCTGCATCTGCTGCATCTTCTCGGCCCATCCGCCCGTCTTCTTGGGCTTCTTGCGGTTCTCCTCGATCTGCACCAGGATCTTGTCGTGGTTGATGATATAGTTCTGGATCACAAACTGCAGCAGCAGGGTAATGACGTTGGATACGGTGTAGTACCAGGTCAGGGCCGAAGGCAGCTTATTGAAGATGAAGAGCATGATCACCGGGAAGATGTAGGGCATGTACTTCATCATCGGGTTGTCCTGCGTGGGCGTCATGCTCATGCTGTACAGCGAGATGAGCAGGGAGGTGACCACCGCGAAGATGGTAAAGAGGCTCAGGTGATCGCCCAGCATCGGGATGTGGAAGCCAAACTGGATCGGCGCATCGTACTGCGACAGGTCCTTGGACCACAGGAAGTGCTCGCCGCGGAGGGCAATGGCCGAGTTGAAGAAGTTATACAGCGCAAAGAAGATCGGGATCTGGAAGAGCGCCGGCAGACAGCCGCCCATCGGGTTCACGCCGGCCTCGCGGAACAGCTGCATCTGGGCCATGCTCTGGGCCTGCTGGTCGCCCTGGTTCTTTTCCTTGAGCTTCTCGATCTCGGGGCGAAGCGCCTTCATCTTGGCGCCGCTCAGGTAGCTGCTGTAGGTCAGCGGCGAAATGAGCAGGCGGATAAAGAGAGTCAGCAGCAGGATCACAATGCCCATGTTCGACGTCATGGTACGGAAGAAGTCGAACACCGGGATGATGACCCAGCGGTTGAGGTATTTCACGAAGGCAAACATGCCCGAGCCCAGGTTCACCTGGCTTTCGAGGCCGTAGCCGTACTTTTTCAGGAGCTTGTAATCGTTGGGACCGTAATAGATCGCCAGCGGCGCTGCGCCGTTGGAAAGCGGGAGCTTCAGGGTCGTTTCAGCGGTCACAACGGTCTTGTCGCCGGGCTTCACTTCGCTGGAAGGGGGCGTCCAGGTGAGGTTGGCGGAGGCGAAGTTCTTTTTGGCAATCAGGTTGGTGCTGAAGAACTGCTGCTTCACTCCCACCCAGTTGACGGCCTTATCAAGGGTCTTGGGTCCCTCTTTGAAGACGTTGTAATTATCGTAGTCGCCGTCTTCAAGGAACGTGATGGCCGACTGCTGGCGCTCGTAGCTCAGGTCGCGCTGGAGCTGCTGGGCCTTATTGGTCCAAACGATATCCAGGGCGTTGTTGGGCACCGCCGCCGGGGGCACCTGCAGGTCGAAGTCGATCATATAGTCGCCTTCGTGCAGGGTGTACTGGTGCACCACCGGCCCCTGCGGGGTGTTGAGGGTAAAGGCGATGCGCTGGCCGCCCGCTACGGGTGCCGCCTGGCCGGGGGTAAAGTTGAAGCTGGAGATCGCCGCCTGGCCGGTACCGCCGGTGTTGAGGTGGTAATCGATGCGGTCGCCGGGAGCGGCCGAGAGGCGTACGAGCGAGCTGTCCGGCGCCTTGTAGTTTTTGAGCTCCACGTACTTGGGCTGTCCGCCTTTGCTGGTGAATACCACGCGGATCACATTGTTTTCAACGGTAACAGTCTGCTCCGGACCACCGATCTGGGTCGCCATCTGCGCGCCGGCGGCCCCTGCTTTCTGCGCGGAGTCGGCACGGAGCGAATCGAGGCGTGCAGTGGCGGGATCGGGCCCTTTCAGTTTAGCAAGAGAGTCCTGCTTGCGCTGCTCAATGGCCTTTTGCTCGGCGTAGGCGCGCTGCTCCTTGTTCATATACAGGAAATAACCCAGGAAGAGCACGGCCAGGGCTACAAATCCAATTATCGTATTCCGGTCAAAATTCATTCGAACCTCGTTTAAAGGCGGCAAAGGTAAGCGTTCCCGCGCAAGGGGGCTGACCGAAAGCGGAAAACCGGTGAGTTTTCGGTGGATGCCCGGGGAGGGCAGTTGATTGGTTCATTGGTCTATTGGTTAATTGGTAAGCGGGACCTACCGGGTACGGAAGGCCAAAACCTCCATTGACCGCCCGGTTTCCAAAGTTGACAAAGTCAAAACCAATATTGACGGAGCCAAAACCATCGATGACAACGGCAAAACCAATATTGACACCCCCTCCGCCAAAGTTGACAACGACGAATCCAACATTGACAGAAACAAATCCAACATTGACGGAGGCAAAACCAACGAAGACAAGCCCTCCCCCAACTATGGCGCCCCGTCCGCCAACGTTGACAACCCCTCCGCCAATATTGGCGGAGGGGTTGCACGCCATGGTGTACCTTCCTTAAATGGGTAGCATACAGGTAGTCCAGGGCGATATCACCAAAATGAACGTTGACGCCATCGTGAACGCCGCCAACACCTCCCTTATGGGCGGCGGCGGCGTTGATGGTGCCATCCACCGCGCCGGCGGTCCGCAGATACTCGAAGAATGCCGCGCCATCGTGGCCCGGCAGGGCGGCTGCCCCACCGGCGAAGCCGTGATCACTTCGGGTGGCCGGCTGCCCGCCCGCTACGTCATTCACACCGTGGGCCCGGTGTGGAACAGCGGCCATTCGGGCGAGCGCGAAAAGCTTGCAGCCTGCTACCGCAACTCGTTAAGGCTGGCGGTTGAAAACGGGATCCGCAGCATCGCGTTCCCGAATATCAGCACGGGGGTATACCGCTTCCCGAAAGCAGAAGCGGCGCGGATCGCGGTGGAAACGGTTCGTGACTTCCTGGAAGAAAATGTGAAGATCGAAAAGGTAGTTTTTGTTTGTTTTGACGAAGAGAATTTAAGGTTGTATGAAAGCCTGCTGCCTGCCTAGATGCATTCTTGCGCTGCAGACCTCACTCCCAAAAGCAAAGAGCGGATGCCTGTGGCAGCCGCTCCTTATTTCGATATTCGCTATTCCTTGTTCGCTATTCGATATTCCCCCGGTCAAATCATCTCACTCTGCAGCAGCGGGTTCTTCGAGCTCTGGCGATCCTCGTTGTACTTGCGCGCAGCGGCCACGAAGTGCACGAAGATGGGCTGCGGGCTTTCCACCGTGCTTTTGAGCTCGGGGTGATATTGCACACCGATGAAGAAAGGGTGATCGGGCAGCTCCACGATCTCTACGAGACCGGTCTGCGGGTTGCGGCCGCTCATCACCATGCCGCCTTTTTCATATTGCTCCAGGAACTCGTTGTTGAACTCGTAACGGTGGCGGTGGCGCTCCGATATCTCGGTGCTGCCATAGATGCGGTGGGCCAGCGTGCCCGGCGTGATGGTGCAGGGATAGGCGCCGAGACGCATGGTGCCGCCCTTCATGGTTACGGCCTTCTGCTCCTCCATCATGTTGATGACGGCGTCGGTGGCTTCGGGATCCATCTCGGTGCTGTGCGCGCCTTTGATGCCTAATTTGTTTCTTCCGTATTCGATCACGGCCATCTGCATGCCGAGGCAGATACCGAAGAAAGGCAGGCCGCTCTCACGGGCATACCTGACCGCGGTGATCTTGCCTTCGATGCCGCGGTGCCCGAAGCCGGGCGCCACCAGCAGGCCATCAAGGTTGGCGAGCTTTTCGGAGATATTGTCTTCCTGCAGAAACTCGGAATGGATCGGCACCACCTGCACCTTGCACTCGTTGATGGCGCCGGCGTGGATGAAAGACTCAAGAATGGATTTGTAGGCATCCTGCAGCTCCACGTACTTGCCGATAAGGCCGATGGTGATGCGCGACTTGGGGTATTTCAGCTTGTTGAGAAAAACCTTCCATTTTTCGAGCTCGGGCTCTTTATCGTTGGCGATCTGCAGCTTCTTCAGCACGATCTCATCGAGCTTCTCATTCTGCATCAGCAGGGGCACTTCGTAAATGGTGCTCGCGTCGGGCGCTTCGATCACCGCCTCCACCTTGACGTTGCAGAACTGCGCGATCTTGCGCTTGATATCGTTGTTGATCGGCTCCTCGGTGCGGCACACGATCACGTCGGGGAAAACGCCCTGCTCCGACAGCATTTTCACCGAGTGTTGTGTCGGCTTCGTCTTGAGCTCCTTGGCCGCCTTGAGATACGGGATCAGCGTCAGGTGCACTACCAGGAGGTCTTCTTCCGGAAGGTCCCACTGCAGCTGGCGCACAGCCTCGATATAGGGCAGCGACTCGATGTCGCCCACCGTTCCGCCCAGCTCGGTGATCACGATATCATATTCATTCTTCAGCCCCAGCGCCAGCATGCGGCGTTTGATCTCGTCGGTGATGTGCGGGATCACCTGCACCGTTTTGCCGAGGTAGGCGCCTTCGCGCTCCTTGTTGATCACGGTCTGGTAAATGCGGCCCGTGGTCACGTTATTGGCCTGGGTGGTGAAGATGTTGAGAAAGCGCTCGTAGTGACCGAGGTCGAGGTCGGTTTCGGCGCCGTCTTCGGTTACAAAGCATTCACCGTGCTCATAAGGGTTGAGGGTGCCCGGGTCGACATTGATATAGGGGTCGAATTTCTGGATGGTCACGCGGAGGCCGCGGGCCTGCAGGAGCTTGGCCAGCGAAGCCGCAATGATGCCTTTGCCCAAAGAAGAAGTAACGCCGCCGGTAACAAAAATATACTTAGCCATCGTTCAGATAGTTGTCTCGTGTTTCAATAATGCTTTAGAAAAGAAGCTGCGCGACCAGCGTAGAAAGAAAGTTGACTTTCAGGGAGGTCATGCAAATTTACGCCGGTTTTCTTCGGGGGCAAAAAAAGGGCCGTGCCGCGGGGAAAACGGGTTGGTTATCCACATCTGTGCAGAAAGGCGCAGACCAGGATAATTCCGCCTGTTCGGTGGAGTCACGGCCGCAAGCGGCCGCTGATCGCGACGGCGCAACGGCACGAAGGCACGACATTCAGAGATGGTGATCATCTATATTTTTTCTTCATCGTGCCGTTGCGCAGTCCTGCCTTCGCGAAAAAAGAGGGCCGCAGGCCCTCTTTTCGTAAAAAAATCTGTTTTGTTAAAACGGGTCCGTAGGACCGGCGATGGCGGGCTCGGGGTGCAGGATGCGCTCGATGGCGGTATCGTAGCGCTCCTTCCATTCGGAGATATTGCCCCAGAACTGGCCGTCCACCTGGATGCCGCCTTTGGTCACAGCACCGATCGCCTCAAATGACACACCTTTCAGCGCGGCCTCAAAAGCTCCCTGCTGCGCGGGTTTTACGCTCACCAGCACGCGGCTCTGCGCCTCGCCGAAGAGGAAGGCATCGGCGCGCAGCGCTTTGTTGGTATTGACCGCGAAGCCAAGTCCGCGGGTGAAGCCGCTCTCGCAGAGCGCCACGAAAAGACCGCCTTCGCTGAGGTCGTGCGCCGAAGCGATAAGCCCGTCGCGGATAAGCCCCGCAACGCTTTGCTGGAGGGCGTATTCTTCTTCCAGGTCGAAATGGGGCGCGGGGCTGAGTTCCGTTCCCACGATCTTATGGAGGTACTCGGAGCAGCTGATGTCGTTGCGCGAGCTGCCGACGATGTACAGCAGGTCGCCTTCATTTTTGAAGTCGAGCGACATCTTCTTTTTAAGATCATCCACAAGGCCCACCATGCCGATCGTAGGCGTGGGAAACACGGGACCATCGGGGTTCTGGTTATAAAACGAAACGTTACCCCCTGTCACCGGGGTTTCGAAACGCCGGCAGGCGTCGCCCATGCCTTTGATGGCATTCACAAACTGGTAATAAACCTCCGGGTCGTAGGGGTTGCCGAAGTTGAGGCAGTTGGTCACACCCAGCGGCTGGCCACCGCTGCATACGATATTGCGCGCGGCCTCTGCCACCGCGATCTGCGCGCCTTTATAGGGATCGGCATGCACATAGCGGCTGTTGCAGTCAACAGTGACGGCGAGGCCCTTGCCGGTTTCCTTCACCACCACCACCGGCGCATCGGAAGGCGCGTTGGTGGAGGCGTTGTTGGTACCCACCATCGAGTCGTACTGGTGGTAGATCCAGCGCTTGCTGGCGATGCTGGGCAGAACGATGAGTTGCTGTGCCACGGCGCGCAGGTCCTGCGGCACCGGCACCGACTCCGGGTTAAAGGCATTGATCTGTTCCAGGTATTTCGGCTCGCGGTACTCGCGGCTGTATTGCGGAGCGCCACCGCCCAGCACGAGCTCCTGGGCGGGGATCTCGGCTTCGAGGGTTCCGTGCATATAGAATTTGAGGAGGCCGTCGTCGGTCACCTCGCCGATCACGGCGCTTTCGAGGTCCCACTTGCGGAAGACGGCATTCACTTCTTCCTCGCGGCCTTTTTCCACCACCAGCAGCATCCGCTCCTGGCTTTCGGAAAGCAGCAGTTCCCAGGCCTTCATGTTCTGCTGGCGCATGGGTACTTTGTCAAGGTCGATGCGCATCCCTACTTCGCCTTTGGCGCTCATCTCGGCGGTGGAGCAGATGATGCCGGCGGCACCCATATCCTGCATACCCACCACGGCGCCGGTAGCGAGTACCTCGAGGCAGGCCTCGAGCAGCTTTTTTTCCTGGAAGGGGTCACCTACCTGCACGGCGGGCAGCTCCTGGGCGCTTTCGGAGGTGATGTCGGCGGAAGCAAACGAAGCGCCGCCGATACCATCTTTGCCGGTGGCCGAGCCCACGTACATCACCGGGTTGCCGGTGCCTTCGGCGGTGGCCGAAACGGTTTTGCCGGCCGGCACGATGCCCACGCTCATAGCATTAACGAGCGGGTTGGTATGATAACATTGCTCGAAGTAGATTTCGCCGCCCACGGTAGGCACGCCGAAGCAGTTGCCATAGTGACCGATGCCATGCACCACACCGGCCAGCAGGTGCTGGGTCTTTTCTTCCTCGAGGCGGCCAAAGCGGAGCGAGTTGAGCGCCGCGATGGGACGGGCACCCATGGTGAAGATATCGCGGTGGATGCCGCCGACACCGGTGGCGGCGCCCTGGAAGGGCTCGATGGCGGAGGGGTGGTTGTGGCTTTCAATTTTGAATACAACGCCGTAGCCATCGCCGATATCCATAAGACCGGCATTTTCCTCGCCGGCTTTTACCAGCATGCGGCCACCTTCGCGCGGGAGCGTTTTGAGCCACTTGATGGAGTTTTTGTAAGAGCAGTGCTCACTCCACATGCCCGAGAAGGCGCAGAGCTCGTTGAAGTTGGGTGTGCGTCCGAGCTTTTCGCAGATCAGGTTGAATTCTTCTTCGGTCAGGCGTAGCTGTTGGGCGGTCTTGGCGGTAATTTCCATGTGTTCGAGGTGAGGGCACAAATGTACCGGGCGACGCCCATTGTCTTTTCAAAATCCGGGGGCAAGCCGGTTAATTTTTTACATTGCAGCCCTAAATCGTGTGATTGAAGTACCTGCTGTTCGTATTCTATGTCAGCGTTTTCCTGTGGCTTTTGCCGCGTATCCGTTTCTTCGGTGCTTCCGGGCTCAGCAAGCTCCAGCTTCGGGTACTTTTTCTGATCAAAACGGCCGCGAGCCTGGCCTACGGATATGTGGGCATTATCTATATGCGGCGGGGCACCATCACCGATTCGTGGTGGATGCATTTTTTCGGGCAGGAGGAATTTGCGCAGCTCAAGCAGCATCCCGGGCAGTTTTTCGCCCAGCTGCTGCACAACCCCTACCCGCACGGCTACGGGCGCTTTCTGTCGAGCCGCGAGTCGTGGTGGAACGACCTGCACAGCACGCTTTTCATAAAGCTCCTGGCCGTGCTCAACCTGTTCACCGGCGCGCATTATTCCGTCAATACCGTCTTTTTCGCCATGCTGGCCATGGCGGGCTCGGCAGCGCTCTACCGCGTGTTCCGGCAGGTATACCCCGGGGCTGAAAAGGCGGTCATCGCGGGTACGTTCCTGCTTCCCTCCTACCTGTTCTGGACCTCCGGCCTCTTCCGCGACGCTCCCGCCGCCCTCGCCTTTGCCGGCGCGCTGCTGGCGGTGTACTCTGCGCTGAAAAACGGCTGGAAGGCGAAATATGTGGCCGGGCTCCTGGCCGCGCTGCTGCTGCTGCTGCTCTTCCGCAACACGATGCTGGTGATCCTGCTGCCGGCACTTGCGGCGTGGATTGCCGCTCACCGCAGCGGGCGGCATCCCTTCCTGGTATTCGGGGCGTTCTACGCGGGCTATGCACTGCTGTTTTTCGGACTGCGCTACCTGCACCCGGCACTCGACTTTCCCCGGATCGTAGCTGAGAAGCAGGAAGACTTTTTCAACCTCATCGGCAGCTCGCGGGTAGACGTGCCCCACCTGAAGCCCACGGTAGCCTCCTTCCTGGCCAATACGCCACATGCCCTTGCTTTGACGCTGTTCCGCCCCTGGCCCGGCGATGTATACAATGAATTTATCGCGGTTGCCTGCATCGAAACCTATGTCCTGCTGGCCCTCTTTGCCTGGTGGATCTTCCGGCACCGCCCCATGGGCCGTCCCGTTCCCTTTATTGCGTTCTGCCTCTTCTTCAGCCTGTCGGTATTCCTGATGATCGGGTTTACGGTCAATTTCCTGGGGGCGCTCGTGCGCTACCGGGGCCTGCTGCTGCCGCTGCTGGTTACCCCGCTCCTGGCTACCCTTCGTTTACCAGGTGTCACCAAAAAACATATATAAATAAAATATATGTATTATTTTTCCGGGAGCTCCTTTCCTAAAAACCTTGTTTTTTCGTCCTGATGAGCAAAATTTTTGTGCAACTGGCTGAATATTTGACCGATTTCTGCCGGTCTTTCCTTTTTTTTGCACAAAATCTTTCAATTTATGTCATCGCTACGATTTGAGGCATTGAAGAAAATCAACGCCCAGGCAGCGGAAGTATCCGCTACCACGAAAGTGACCGCCATTTTTGCCGAAAACGTGTTTACCCACGCGGTAGCCCGGCAATTCCTGGCCGACGAAGCCTACAAAAGCCTGATGGCCTCCGTAAAGAATGGCCAGAAGATCGATCGCAGCATGGCCAACCAGATCGCCAACGGCGTGCGCGCATGGGCCGAAAGCAAGGGCGTGACCCACTTCACCCACTGGTTTCAGCCCCTCACCGGCACTACGGCTGAGAAGCACGACTCCTTCTTTACGCTGAAGAGCGACGGCACTCCTATCGAGACCTTCGACGGCGATGCCCTCATCCAGCAGGAGCCCGACGCCTCCTCCTTTCCCAACGGCGGCCTCCGTGCCACCTTCGAGGCCCGTGGCTACACCGCCTGGGATCCCTCCTCGCCCGCCTTTATCATGGATATCGGAACGGGTAAGACCCTTTGCATCCCCACGATTTTCATTTCCTACACCGGCGAATCGCTCGACTATAAAGCCCCGCTGGTAAAGGCCCTGGAGGCAATCAACCGCGCGGCCGTGGACGTTTGCAACTACTTCGACAAGAACGTTACCCGCGTAACGCCGACCCTCGGCTGGGAGCAGGAGTATTTCGTAGTGGACGAAGGCCTCTTCAACGCCCGTCCCGACCTGATGCTGTGCGGCCGCACCGTGTTCGGCCACTCGCCCGCCAAGGGCCAGCAGCTCGAAGACCACTACTTCGGCTCCATCCCCGAGCGCATCTATGCTTTTATGCGCGACTACGAGCAGGAGTCGTACCGGCTCGGCATCCCGTTGCGCACCCGCCACAACGAGGTAGCGCCCGCCCAGTTTGAATGCGCGCCCATCTTCGAAGAGTGCAATATCGCCGTGGATCACAACACGCTCCTCATGGACGTGATGACCCGCGTTGCCGCCCGCCACGGCCTCCGCGTGCTGCTGCACGAGAAGCCTTTTGCCGGTATCAACGGCTCGGGCAAGCACAACAACTGGAGCCTGGCCACCGACACCGGTGTGAACCTGCTGGCTCCCGGCAAGACGCCGAAGACGAACCTCATGTTCCTTACCTTCTTCGTCAACACCATCAAGGCCGTGCACGACTACGCCGACCTGCTGCGTGCCTCCATCGCCTCGGCATCCAACGACTTCCGCCTCGGCGCCAACGAAGCCCCCCCGGCCATTATCTCGGTGTTCGTGGGCCAGTACCTGTCCAAGGTGCTCAACGATGTGAAGGAGCGTGTGGGCGACAAGTTCGACGAGCAGGATGAAAGCATGCTGAAGATGGACATCCACCGCTCCATCCCCGAGCTGCTGCAGGACAATACCGACCGCAACCGCACCTCGCCTTTCGCCTTCACCGGCAACAAGTTCGAGTTCCGCGCCGTAGGCTCCACCGCCAACTGCGCCAACCCGATGACGGTGCTCAACACCATTATGGCCGAAACCCTGAGGCAGTTCAAGAAAGATGTGGACGGACTCATCGAGAAGGGTGAAAAGAAAGAGATCGCCATCCTGCACACCATCCGCGAGTACATCGTTTCATCGGAGCGCGTACTCTTCGAAGGCGACGGCTACAGCGAGGAGTGGGCAAAAGAAGCGGAGCGCCGCGGCCTGCCCAACGTGAAGACCACACCGCTTGCCCTCGACGCCATGGTGACCGATAAAGCGCTGAAGCTTTTTGAAGACAACAACATTTACACCCACGCTGAGCTCGAGGCCCGCCACGAGATCGAGCTGGAGAAGTATATCAAGAAAGTGCAGATCGAAAGCCGCCTGATGGTAGAGCTGGCCTCTACCCAAATCATCCCGGCCGCGGTGCGCTACCAGAGCTCGCTGATCAGCAACCTGCGCGGTCTCAAGGAACTCGGCCTCGACGGCAGCTCTTCGTGCACCCGCAGCAACCTCGAGAAGCTCACCCGCCACATCGAGGAAGCCAGCAAGGCTGTAGACGCCATGGTGGAAGCCCGCAAGAAGTGCAACAACATCGCCGACACCCGCGAGATGGCGATCGCCTACTGCACCGAGGTGAAGGAAGCCTGGTTTGACAAGCTGCGCTACCATGCCGATAAGCTCGAGCAACTGGTAGACGACGCCGAGTGGACGCTCCCGAAATACCGTGAGCTCCTGTTTATCCGCTAAAGATTAGACATCAAGCAATCGATACGACGAAGGCCCCTTTCCAGGGGCCTTTTCGATTTGATGATCTCCGATGTCGGATGTCGGATTTGCCTGACGGCGGTGAGTTTTTTACGCTAAGGATATTTTTAGGGAGGTGGACTAGGTTTCATTCATTCTGCTACTTCGGAAAGAGCGGTGAGTCTTAAAATTCGTGGATGCGGAAGGCGCTAAGTGGGGCCGGGCGCCCAGGGGCACCCGGTGTGCATTTTGGTAGCGGTATAGCTACCCGATGCTGATTTCCTCCTTCCCGCTAATTACCGGAGGCCTGCCACAGGCAGGCAAAGCTCCCGCAACCCACCGCCCTGAATTGTAGGACATCGCCCTGCCAGTCAGACTGCCCCCCAAAAACTGTAATCGTAGAAAAAGCCTCCGTGCCCTCTGTGAAACGCTTAATCTCCTTTGCGAGAAATCCACTACATGCTTTCCCACTTATACTACTAGTTTGACATCGATCCTTTCTTCCTGTGCCTGATCGCATCGAGAAAGATATGCTCATAGCTCACCATGAACTGCCCTCTCGAGAACCGGTAGATATCGCTCGCGAGCTCGAAACGGTAACCGAAATTCAGCTTGCCGGTGCTGTTGAAAATGAGCTGTACGGCCGGCGCGAGGTCGACGTAATATTGCTCACGGCTGAAATTGAGGTTGCGGTGGCCAAGCAGCTCCAGGTAGAGATTCAGGTTCGTTTGCCGGTAGTCGGTGTACGTACGCGGCAATACGAGCACACCGGCGGATAGTGCATACTGCAGCGCCTGGAAGGCATAGCGATCGGTGGCCGGCTTTTCCCAGCGCTCCTTCGGCAGCAGCTGGATCACGTCGGCCGTGGCCGAAAAGGCCCAGCGGTTGATCAGTTGCGTGGCAATGATCCCGCCCTGCACCCCGCTCTGGTCTCCCCAGAGGTTGATGTCGTTATGATCGAGATGATTACGGCTCCAGGTGGCGGCACCGAAGGCGGCCATCCGGAAATGCTGGTGCACATCATCGTTGCTGAGAAAGCGGTACTTCGCATAGGCCCGTGCACCCTCCATCATAAAGCGCTCGCCATGCATATCGGAAAAGAGCAAAGCGCCATGTACCATCCATTTGCGGTTGAGCCCCAGCATCACTTCGGGAACATAGCGTTGCTTGACTTTGTCGTCATGCACCGAGCGCATATACATGCCCGCGAGTTTGGTGCTGATGGAGCCGGTGGGCATATTCGAAGCCGGCTCGGTATAGGGATACAGCTCCTGCGCCGACAGGCGCCCGAAGGCAGCCGCCGTCAGCAGCGTCAGTATTATTTGTCGCATAAGAAAAAAGGCCGCCGACGTTACCATCGGCGGCCATTGCTTTTAGATGATCGCATGGAAAATGCGCGCCTCAGCGCCGCCCTTGGTGCAGCAGGACGCCATGCGTCCGGTCTTAACACAGGCCATCTTCGACAAGGCGCTCCACTTCTTGTATTCCTTCGCCGCCACGAAATTTTTGTCAACGAGGCTGAAAGTAACAGACCCGGATACGGACTGGTTAGCCGCATTCAGGAAGTGAAAGGTCTGCCCGCCGATCTGGAGGTGCTCGTCTTTGGCAAGCGTGGCCGCGGCCGGCAGGTCGGCGGTCACTTTGAGTGCCGCCACGGAAAAGCCGGCGCCTTCCACGGCCCCGGCGAGCGCGTCGAAGTCGGGCGTGCTGCCCTCTTTGAATGTCAGGTTATATTGCTGGTTCTTGATGTCTACCTGCACTTTATCCACAAAGCTCACTTTTTCGAGGGCGTTCTTTACCGCCTTGGAGCACATGGAGCAGGTAAGGCCGCTGGCCTGCAGGCTTACGCGTGTAACCTGGGCCGACACGCCGCCACCGAGCAGCAGCGCGATCAGCATTGCATAGATCGATTTCATGTTCTGTTGCTTTTAATGGTGCCGTATCAGGATTTCTTGCAGCAGTCTTTTTCAATACAGCCGGCTTCTTTGCAGCAGCTCATATCGGGTGCACATTTGCCGTCTTTCATGCAGGCGGTTTTCGTGCACTTGTCGCTGTCGCAGCAGGAGGCAGCAGTCGCGCCGCCGCGGTCGTACTTGCAACAGTCGTGGAGGCTGTTATAGGCGGCATCGCTTGCCTTGAAACCCGGAGTGTCGTAACCTGCGGCCGCAATGGCTTTCTGAATTTTAGCGGGGTTGGAGGAAGTACTGTTGTAGCGAACGGTGAGCACCTTGGACTCAGTGTTCCAGGAAGCAAAAGAAGCACCGGCCTTTTTGGCGGCACCTTCGATCTTTTTCTGGCACATGCCGCACTCGCCGGCTACTTTGAAGGATTCTTTTTTGGCCTGCGCAAAAGTGGCGGAGGCAACAAACAGCAGAACGAAAGAGAGAACGAAAGAAAATACGGTTTTCATGATTTGTGTTTTCGGGATGAATAAATAAACGGGAGGCGTGGCAATCAATGGCCGCGCATCAATGCACGTCAGTGCACCTGGTCCAGCTTATCAAATCCGGAAAACACCGTTGCGCAGGTAAGTATCCTGCCGGCTGATCAATAGTGGCGGGCCATGCGCCGGGGCCGCGGGACGCGCAAGGGGCACAGTTTCGGGCACGAGGTAAAGCGAGGCAAAGGAAGGTGCCATTGCCGGCACCGAAAAGGCATAAACCGAGTATTTCGCCGCCGTTACATCCTGCTGCACCTTCACCACCTTGAACTCGTCGTGGCAGCATTTGTTCTTTTTCAGGGCCAGCTTCATGCCGCAGGTGTCGCAGCGCTCCCGGGCATCAGCGCCAAGCTCCCAGGAATGAAAACGGTCCATGCAGTAATGCAGGTTCACCACGAAGCCCGTGCTTACCGTGAAGTAAGCCAGGAGCACGAATATGGCGAGCGCTTTTTTCATTACTGCGGTAAAGATAACAAAGGCCGTGAAACACGGGGGTTGATCCTGGTCAGGAAGGGAACTTTAACAAGGTGGAAAAGGAAAGAAGAGTTTTTCGCCGCAAAGAGAATAAGGAAAGAAGTTATTACGCTAAGATTAAACGAATAGGTCCCGGCAAGCCGGGACCTATTATATGTATTTCTTTGCGAAACGCTTTTTCAACTTCCTTTCTTCGCGGTGAAAAACTCTTCTTTACCTAAAAATCTTCTTACCCCACGAAGCTCCAGAAAATCCCAAACCGGATGATCAGTCCCGGGTACGGATAGTTGGGCGCGCCGAAGTTATGCTGCCGGAAGCCCGCCGGCTGGCGGAAGCGCAGGGTGTTGAGGTTCTCGGCGCGGAGGAAGGCCTTGAAGCCGCGGATCCGGAAGTGGAAGAACGCGTTCAGGTCGGGGCGGTTGCGCAACTGCATACTGTCCTGGAAGCTGAATTGCCCGATCACCGGCAAATAGGAATCCGCCTTGTACGGGCTTGCATAGCGGCTCTCGAGGCCCACCGCCAGGGTCAGGTTGGGGAAGCCCAGGTTGCCCTGGTAATACAGGCGACCGATACCAAAGAGCAGCGGCACATGCACGGCCGCGTTACCGGCCTGCTGCTGCACCATCACGTCGGCGTCGAGGAAAAGGCGGCGGCGTACCGTAATGGTCTTGCGTGCGGTGAGGCGCAGCAGGTTGAAGACGTCGCTCTCCTGCTCCATCGTTCGGTAGCCCGTAACATAGAGGTAGTTGGTGATCAGGAAATACTCGGCACCAAGCTGCAGCTTCAGCTTCGGGTTAAACAGGTTACCAAAGAGCCGGAGCGTATTTTCTTTCAGGAACTTTTTCGAAGGGTCGTCGAAGTAAAAATTGCTCCGGTTGTCGTAGATGAAGGAAGGCGTCCGGTTGTTCAGCTCCCCGCCTACCTGCAGGCTGCCGAGCCGCGTGCCCAGGAGGCGCTGCAGGCTCGCAAAGGCATGAAAGTCGCCGCTGTTATAGCCCGCCAGGTGCAGCTTGCCGTTGGCCATCAGGTCCCACTTGCCGCTGCGGGTGCGGTTGCGGTATTCGCCGTGCACCCACAGGTTGCCGTAACTCAGCTTCTCCTGTACAAGGCCTTTCAGCGATTGATAGGCAGCCCCAACGCGGATATACTGGTTCAGGTTTTTCGGGTCGGGAAACTGGTAGATGGACAGGTCGTTCGTCAGCTCTTTCCAGTGGTCGCGGAACCATACGGTACCGCGTGCACCCGGCTCGGGGAGCTGCAGCCCGTAGGCGTCCTTGTAAAATGCCGAGTCGGCCACGGCATCCGAAAACGTATAGCGGTAGTCGCCCAGCGTAAAGGTGTGCTCGATCCGCAGCCGCGGAAAGAACAGCGGGATAACGGTGGAATCCGTCACCAGCGAATCCTTGCGCCCCAGGTCGTATTGCTGGCGCATCAGCGCGGTGAATTCCGAGTAGCGGTTGCCGGTGTTGATGGCCGTGTTGGCCAGCAGCCCGACGTTGCGCGTGGTACCGGTAGCCAGCCGCGTGGGAATGCCGAAGCGGTCGGAAAAGCCGACGTCGTCGAGCAGCGAGTCGGCCACGATGCCGCCGTTCTCGGCCGCCTGCAGCTTGTTGCCGAGCAGTACCAGGTAGTTGTTGTAACGCCGGTTGGGGCTTTGGTACCAGGAGGTAAGCAGGTAGTTGTTGTGGTTGGTGTTCTGGTTGTTGAAGGTGCCCAGCGAATTCACCAGCCGGTAGCGGAGCGACACGTTCCAGCCCGCCTTCAGGTTTTGCGTCGTCAGCAGGTCGATGCCCTGCTGACCCTTGCTGCCGAGCACGTAGCCGATCTCCGAGTAGGGCCGCGTGGCCGTGAAAAAGCGCACGCGGTCCATCGTGAGCTTGTAGGCATCGTAGGCGTGAAAGCCGGGATCGAAGCCGGTACTCATCTGCGGGCTGAAGGCGAAGGGCTTGGAGGCGCCGCCGGTGTTGCCCAGCCACTGGTGGTTGAAGGGCACCGGGAAGCGTGCATAGAAGTCCACGATACCCGAATCGAGCCGGTAGCGGCCTGCAGTGTCGAGGTAGCGATACGTAAGCGTGAGGCTGTCTTCAAACTTGTTGCGCTTGCGCAGGCTGTCGTTGCCCGGGCCACTGCTGCCCTGCGGAAAGCCATTCTGCAGCTTGCCCAGGATGCCCTGCTGGGCATGCGCGGGTGCCGCACCCAGCAGGGCGGCGAGCAAAAAGGCGGCAAGGAAGCATAGGGAGCGCATCAAAGTCCTCCGATCAGTTCGCGGAAAATCAGGGTAAGCTTGGGCTCGGCCGCGTGGGCTGCTTCGAGCACCTCCTCGTGGGTGATGACATTGTCTTCCTCGCGGATGCCGATATCGGTGATGACGCTCATCCCGAACACATCCATCCCGGCGTGGCGGGCGGCGATCACCTCCTGCACGGTGCTCATACCCACGGCATGGCCGCCGAGGATGTGAATGAGGCGGTATTCGGCGCGGGTTTCGAAGGTGGGGCCGGTAACGCCGAAGTAGACGCCTTCGCGCAGCTGGATGTTGTTGGCAGCGGCGATGGCGCGTGCTCTGGCAATCAAGGTCTTTTTGTAGGGCTCGCTCATATCCGGAAACCGCGGCCCGAGGCGGTCGTCGTTGCGGCCAAGCAGCGGGTTGATGGTGGCGAAGGAAATATGGTCGGTGATGATCATGAGATCGCCCACTTTCCAGCTGGGGTCGACGCCGCCGGCTGCGTTGGAAAGCAGCAGCGTCTGCACACCAATGGCTTTCATCACGCGGATGGGGAAGGCCACTTCATTGGGTTCGTAGCCCTCGTAGAAATGAAAGCGGCCGGCCATCGCCACTACCGGCTTGCCGGCGATATGACCGAAGATCAGTTTGCCGGAATGGCCTTCTACAGTAGACACGGGAAAGTGCGGAATGTCGCCGTAGGGGATCGCTTCGGTGACCTCGATCTCGTTGGTGAAATTGCCGAGGCCGGAGCCGAGGACGATACCGATGGTTGCGTTCTCCTTGTTGTGGGGCTGAAGGAAGCGCGCGGCTTCCTGAATCTTGTCGTACATGTTCATCGCGGCAAAGATAGATGCGCAGGCAGATATCGGGTGGTGAGGGGAAATACAAATTTTACCTCAGCGGATTAACCGGCATTCATTATTTTAGTTAGCATCAATAACCCTGACCTGCTTATGAAACGCATTCTGCGATTACTCCTCGTGCTGCTACCTTGTGGAGCAGCTGCCCAGCCCGGCACCCTGGACCCCACCTTTAACCCGGGCGACGCCGGCTTCGCTACCGGCATCGGCGCCGACGTCCAGGTGGCCCGATCGGTGCTTCAGCCCGATGGCAAGATCCTGATCGCGGGCTATTTCGATCGTTATAACGGTTACTTTACCCCGGGCCTCGCACGGCTCAACGCCGATGGCACGCGCGACACTTCCTTTCACACCGGGAGCGGCGTCGATGCCAGCATCAACGCACTCTGCCTCCAGGCCGACGGAAAAATTCTCATCGGCGGCTGGTTCAACGTATACAACGGAACGCCGGCACACCACCTGGCGCGGCTGCTGGCCAGCGGCGCGATCGATCCGTCGTTCAACACCGGCAGCGGCACCGGCGGCAGCGCCGATGGCGACGTCATCGGGCTGGCTGTGCAATCTACCGGAAACATCTTCGTGAGTGGCAATTTCACCACCTACAACGGGCAACCGGCCACGAGCCTCATCCGCCTGCTCCCCAACGGCAGCCGCGATGCCACATTTGCCTTCAACGGCAGCGGCGGTGCCCGTAATTTCACGGTTTTGCCGGGTGATAAATTCTATGCTTCCGGCAGCATCTCCGCATCGTCGGGTGCCGACCAAAGCCAGGCCATCGCACGGTTCAATGCCGACGGTTCCTATGACGCCGGCTTTAACACGTACCAGAACATTGTTCCCCAAAGTGTGGCCGCGCACGCCGTACAACCCGATGGCAAAGTGATCATCGTCGGCATTTTCAATACCTACAACGGTACGGCGCGCCGCGGTGTGGCGCGGCTGAATGCCGACGGATCGCTCGATAACACCTTCGTCATCGGCACCGGCGCTACCGGCAGCTCTTTCGTAACGGGCGTGGCCCTGCAGCCCGACGGGAAAATTATCGTCACCGGCTCCTTCACGGGCTTCAACGGAACAACGGCCAACAAGATCGTCCGGCTTGGCAGTACCGGCTCGGTCGATGCCGGCTTCGTTACCGGCAGCGGCGCCGGTGGTCCCATCAGCAACCTGCATGTGCTCAGCAACGGGCGTATTATCGCCAGCGGCAACCTCACCTCCTACAATGGCGGCAACCGGGGCCACGTGCTGCGCATCCTCGACAACGGACGCTTCGACAGCAGCTTCAACCCGCAACGCGGCGCCAACGCGACCGTTAAAGCCCTTGCGGTGATGAGCGATGGCCGTATCTACGCCGGTGGCAGTTTTTCATCTTTTAATGATACGGCGCGGAGCTACCTCACCCGGCTCCTGGCCAATGGCGCCGTCGACCCAGGCTTCGCACCCGGCGCGGGCGCCAATGGCGACGTGGAGGCTCTGGCCCTGCAGTCCGACGGCAAACTGGTTGCCGGCGGCAGCTTCACCACCTTCAACGGCATCGCGGCAGGCCGCATCGTTCGCCTGAATACGGACGGCAGCACGGATGCCGGCTTTGCCGGCGGCACCGGTGCCAACAGCGCCATCTATGCGGTAGCCGTGCAACCCGATGGCAAGATCCTGGCGGCCGGCAACCTGCGGCAGTATAACGGTTCGGCCGTGCGCCACCTGGTGCGCCTCAATGTCAACGGCAGCATCGACGGAAGCTTCAACACCGCTACCGGCAGCGACACCACCATTTACGCGCTTTGCCTGCAGCCCGACGGCAAGATCCTCGCCGGCGGCAGCTTCGGTGCCTTCAATGGCAGCAGCCGGCCCGGCCTGCTGCGCCTGAACGCCGACGGCACGCCCGACGCCACCTTCGGCGGAAGCGGCGCTAACGGTGCCGTTTATTCGATAAGGCTGCTGCAAAATGGCAGGATCGCGATCGGCGGCAGCTTCACGCAGTACAACGGCGTTGCCCGCAAAGGCGTAGCGGTTCTGAACGCGGATGGCAGCCTCTACACGGGATTCGACCCCGGCGCCGGTGTCGACGGTAACGTGGAAGACCTGGTGGTGCTCGCTGATGACCAGCTGCTGATCGGCGGCAGCTTCCGGCTGGCAGGCGGCCTGGCGCGCCGGGGCGTGGCCCGCCTCAACACCGACGGCAGCGCCGACGCATCATTTACCAATGGCACCGGCGCCGACAGCACCGTATTTGTGATGGCGGTACAAGCGGACGGCAAAGCCCTCCTGGGCGGCGACTTCAGCGCCTACAACGGAACGGGCCGGAATAGGATTGCCCGCATTTTCGCAACGGGCGTGCTGACGTCTGTGCGGGAGATCGGGGCAACAGGGCCTGAAATCAGCGCCTATCCCAACCCGGCAACGGGAACGGTCATCCTGCGCCTCGGCGGAAACAAGATGAAGGAGATCCGCATCTACCACGCTTCCGGCGTGCTGGTGGCCCGTATCCGCACGGCCGCCGCGAGCGCCCCGGTCTCGCTTTCGGGGTTGCCTCCCGGCAATTACCTGGCCGAAGTGCAGTGCGCTGCCGACGGCTGGAAACGCGTGCTGAAGCTGGTAAAATATTGATTGCGCTCCGCTCCGAAACCGGCCCCCAGCGTGGCCGGTTTCGCTTTTTTGGCTACCTTGGAGCACCAAAACAAAAGCCCCGGAACTGACCGCATGAAAAAACTCCTTTTTGCCTCCGCCCTCCTTGCCCTGCTCAGCGGCTGCATGAAATTCGAAGAATACAAGCTGAACTCGCAAATCAACGGCTGCAAGATCAGCACTATGTACCTCTATGGTCCGGCCACCGGTACCTTGTCGGACACGGCTCGCTTTACCTGGACCGGAAACGACATCACCCGGGTGTCGCTCAGCAGCATGCATTACGACCTTGCCTACAGCGGCAACGTAGTGGTTGGGCGCACCTTTTACAGCGGTGCGGCAGCGCAGCCCTTCCAGTACGATCAATTCGGCTATAATCCGTCGTTACAGCTGACGCGCTTTGCCCGCTTTGAAAAAGACATGAACGGAGCATTCTACCAGAGCGACTCTACCGCGCTTCAATACAGCGGCAGCATGCTTACCGGGTTCTCCCAGTGGACCAGCAGCGGCGGCGCCGCACCGCTGGTGCTGTCGCGCCGCAGGGAATACAGCTACACCGGCGGCAACCTCTCGGAGGTCCGTGAGATCGAATACCGGAACGGCGCCGCGGTGGACACCACCCGGACTTCGCTCCAGACAAACAACGATCCCAACTGGTTCCTTTCCATCAACCCGCGCTTCTGGGCCGCCGGGCCGCTGTCCGCATTCGGCGATATCGATGCTCTCGAGCAAACACAGCTGCAGCATGCGCTGGAGCGGCAAACCACCGGTGGCCTGCCGACCATTTACAGCTATAGCCTCGATGACAAGGGCAACCTCGCCGAGCACAAGGTGAACGGCCAGGTGGCGGCCCGGTATTTCTACAATTGCCCGTAAGCACCTGCCGGCAAGGAGCAATCCTTTGTCTGGAGGGATTGTTGATTACATGAATACAGATTACATGAGTACATGATTACATGAAGGGACAATACCTCTATGATCATGTATTCATGTAATCTGTGATCATTTGCTCATCATTCTCCTCCGGCCTGGAGCAATCCCTTGCTACGAGGGATTGAGGATTACATGAATACAGATTACATGAAGGGACAATACCTCTATGATCATGTATTCATGTAATCTGTGATCATTTGCTCATCATTCTCCTCCGGCCTGGAGCAATCCCTTGCTACGAGGGATTGAGGATTACATGAATACAGATTACATGAGTACATGATTACATGAGGGGACAATACCTCTATGATCATGTATTCATGTAATCTGTGATCATTTGCTCTTAGCTCCATCACGGCACGCAATAAAAAAACGAGGATCCGGAAGTCCTCGTTTTTTAATTGATTATGAGCGCTGATCACGAAGCGGCGGCCTGTACTTCACCGGCTTTTGCGCGGCCCTGGCGGATGGCCTCGGCATTGGCATATTGCTCCCAGAGCGCGTCAAGCCTGCGTTGCAGCGCAGCCCAGGGCGCCGGGTCGGCCGACAGCTCGATGAGGCCGCCGATCTTGCGCAGTAACGCCTCGTAGGCAATGACCACTTCATCCTGCTTGTCGGCGGTCTTAAAATCGGGAGCGCTCGCCTGCTCGCTTACGCGTTTCAGGTAGAGATCGTGAAATTCATTGTTCGCCGCTTCCAGTGGGGCGCGGTAAGCCTCGATGCCCGGCAGGGCGCTGAGTGCGCCGGCGAGTTCCCGCTTGTCGCGCCAGTCTTTGAGCAGGTTGGCAACAGCCACTGTTTGGCTCATATAAGGCTGCTGGGTGAGGTTGGGCCCATACAATTTCATACTGCCTTCTATTAGGGTGGCAGCACCGGCTACCTCGGCGTCGGGGTGATAAGCATAAGCCCGCACCAGCAGGCTCATGCCGGTGTACAGGCCATCGCGGCGTCCATCAACAGAGCGGAGTTGCCCGGTAAGCGGCGAGGCGCCGTTGGATTTGAACAGGGCCCCAAGTTCGTCTACGCGTGCTTCGTATGCCGCCTGCGCCGCGGCGAAAGGCGGCGGGACGGGATTGACGGTTCCGGTGCCTTGTTGCACCAGGATGGCGGCTCCCTCGAAGAAGCCGAGAACGGTGGCGTTGGGCCACACGGCGATGTACGACTTTCTGAACATAGACAGGTGATTTAAGTACATAAGGTAGAAAAACCGGGCGGTAACCGGAAACGCAGATATCCACCGGGGGTGCATAACCGCATAGCGGGCTGAAAGCCAGTGGCGGCGGCGGGAAAAACCGGACAAAATCCACCGGGGATGCCGGGAGCGGTACCGGGCTTCCGATAAGGAGCGCCAGGCGGGCCGGGATGCCGGGTCAGAACCTGACAAAGGGCGCCGGAGACTCCGGCGGGGTTGGTCAGGGGTTGAAAATGCGCGGTGGCGGGACCGGCAGGATTTTCCGGACGTCGGGAATGGGTACCGGAAATACCGGGACAATTTCCGTGCGATGGGAACGGCTTGCCGGGAGGTGCGGGATAATTTTTTGGCTGGATGATCGGCTACACCCGTCGTTTTCCAACCAGCCAACCACTCCCTCGCTCACGGTTCACGGCTCACGGTTCACGCCCCCAACCAACCCGGAACCTCAAAACCCCAGAACCTCAGCACCTTTAAGCCCCTTTCCCTATTTTTGCCGCACTAAATTTTTAGATCCATGAATTTGCACGAGTACCAGGCCAAGGAGCTCCTCAAGAAATACGGAGTGCCGGTGCAGGAAGGCTTTGCCTGCAGCACCGTTCACGAGGCCGAAGAAGCCTACCGCCAGATCAAGACCACCTACGGCTCCCCGTTTGCCGTAGTGAAGGCGCAGATCCACGCCGGCGGCCGCGGCAAGGGTAAGATCAAGGAAACCGGCATCAACGGTGTGAAGGTGGCCAAGAGCCTCGAAGACATCACCGAGTTCTCCTCCAAGATACTCAACGGTACCCTCGTGACCATCCAGACCGGCGAGGCCGGCAAGGTGGTGAACAAGATCTACGTAGCACAGGATATGTACTACGATGGTGCTTCCGAGCGCAAGGAGTTTTACCTCTCCATCCTGCTCGACCGCACAAAAGGTCAGAACGTGATCATGTACTCCACCGAAGGTGGTATGGATATCGAAGAAGTAGCGCACAACACCCCCGAGAAGATCTTCAAGGAGTGGGTACACCCCGGCGGCCCCCTCCAGGGCTTCCAGGCGCGCAAGATCGCCTTCAACCTGGGCCTCAAGGGCGATGCCTTCAAGAACATGGTGAAGTTCGTAACGCGCCTCTACGACGCTTACCTGGGCACCGACGCGGCCATGATGGAGATCAACCCGCTGTTCAAGGCCGCCGACGACAAGATCGTCGCCGTTGACTGCAAGCTGAGCCTCGACGACAACGCCCTTATGCGTCACTCCGACCTCGCCGCCCTCCGCGACACGTCGGAAGAAGACCCGACGGAAGTGGAAGCCGGCAAGTTCAACCTCAACTTCGTGAAGCTCGACGGCAACGTGGGCTGCATGGTAAACGGCGCCGGCCTGGCCATGGCTACCATGGACATGATCCAGCTCTCCGGCGGCGAGCCCGCCAACTTCCTCGACGTAGGCGGCACCGCCAACGCGCAGACCGTGGAAGCTGGCTTCCGCATCATCATGAAAGACCCCAAGGTGAAGGCCATCCTCATCAACATCTTCGGCGGTATCGTTCGCTGCGACCGTGTGGCGCAGGGTGTGATCGACGCCTACAAGAATATGGGCAACATCGAAATCCCGATCATCGTACGCCTCCAGGGCACCAACGCCGAAGAAGCCAAAAAGCTCATCGACGAAAGCGGCCTCAAGGTTCAGTCGGCCATCCTCCTCAGCGAGGCAGCGGAGCTGGTGAACAAAGCAGTGGCATAAGCATTTGCTGATGTCCGATCTCCGATGTCGGATTTGTTTGGAGATCAGTGGATAGAACCAGAAAAAGGATCGCGAGGCGATCCTTTTTCTTTTTCGTGCGCCAGCCAAATCAGACATCCGACATCGGAGATCGTAAAATCAAAATCCCCCGCAGTGCGGGGGATTTCTTTTGGCTTTTTGTTTTGTCGGAAACAGTGCCTCTTTGTTTTCAAAGGATTCGGATAAAAAACAGGCCTTAGGTTGGAATTAAAGGGGACGGATAATTCAAATATATTTGTCGCTACCAGTTTTCAGGTAATGCAGGGGCCGAATTTAAAGCAATTAATTGGAATTATAGCCACCTGCTAGTCGTTAACCCTTACATCACCTCCGTATTTATACGATGACTGCACCCATTACGCCTTCCGATATTACGCTCCGCCCGATAATGCCTTCCGATAATGCGGCCCTGGCGCGGGTGATCCGCAGCACGCTCGAAGAGTTCGGCGCCAACCATCCCGGCACTGTTTATTACGACGAAAGCACCGACCGTCTCTCGGAGGTTTTTGAAAGGCCCGGCTCCTGCTATCTCGTTGCCCTTCACAACGGCAAGGTGGTGGGCGGCGGCGGCATCTACCCTACCGAAGGCCTCCCCGAAGGCACGGCCGAACTGGTGAAGATGTACCTGCGCCGCGAAGTGCGCGGCATCGGCCTCGGCAGCCGCATCATCCAGTCGGTGCTCGACTGGGCCGGCGATGCAGGCTACAAACAAATCTACCTGGAATCGATGCCCGAGCTCCGGAAAGCGCTCAGCACCTACGAACGCTTCGGCTTTAAATACCTGGATGCCCCAATGGGCAACAGCGGGCATTTCGGGTGCGGGCTTTGGATGTTAAAGACACTTGAGGTCTGAGCAAATGAATACAGATTACATGAATACATGATTAGAGAAGTGAAGCACCCTCCCTAGCTTTTACTTCTCCCTTTCCATCATGTAATCATGTACTCATGTAATCTGTATTCATGTAATCCACCTTCAATTCTCTCTCTGGCGTACCTCATACACCGGGCTGAAAAGATAAATCTTCCCCGTACTTACTTCCGTGCCCCGGTGCCGCTTGCGCACTTTTTCTCCTTTCTGAAAAACACGCCCGTCGGAGGTTTCGAAGAGGGCGCCGGGCGGCAGGCTTTCGATCAGCACCACGCCCTCGCGCTGCGGGTCGTAGCGGCGCAGGGTGCGGAGCAGCAGCTCGTCGGCGCAGGACGACGCTGCGGGATTGTTGATGGAGCGCAGCAGCGCCGCGCGGATATCATCGGGAAAAACATGGTGCTGGATGAACTGCGCCAGCAACCCGCCGAAGGTGCGCTTCCACTCCGCGCCGTGCGGCGACACGCGGTTGCCGAACTCCTCGAACGTAAGCAGGTGGGCCAGCTCGTGGAGCAGGGTGATCAGGAAGGCGTAGGGATTGAGGTTGCCGTTGACGGAGATACGGTGATTCTGGTCGCGGAAGCGGTGGCGGTAGTCGCCCAGCACGCTTTTGCGGGCACGCGTCACCGTAAGATGAACGTGGTATTGCTGCAGGTATACCGCAACAGGCTCATAGGTATTGGGCGGCAGGAAATGCGCGAGGGCTGCCAGCGGTGCTTCTTTCTTGCTCATGCTCCGGGCGGCGGGTTGCTGCCCTGGCCACGGAGCTGCCGCGTGAGGGCCGACACTTCGATAAAGGTATAAACAAGGTAAAGCCCCATCAGGGTGAAGAGGGCGGGCTTGTTGATATGCTTCTGCGCCACGGCGATGTAGGCGAAGGCGGCGATGATGCAGAGAAACAGCTTCAGCATCACACTGCCGTACACGCTCCGCACGAAAGCGTTCGGGTTTTTGTCTTTAAGACCGCGCTGCGCCAGCAGGAACGATCCGAGCGTGATCAGGAAGACCACCACATTGCCCCACACGAGCGCATCCTGGTCGAAACCGTTGCGGGTCAGCAGGCCTTTACTCGAAATAAAAAAGCCATTCAGCACGACAAAAACAAGCAACAGGGAGAAATAGGGCTTTCGGGCGCGTCGGTTCACGTTATTTTCTTTTGGAGGTATCCTTCACCAGTTTGTAAATGAGGGCGCTCACCGCCAGCAGCGGGAGCAGCCACACCAGCAAAGGTAGGGAGATCCGCAGCCATTTGTCGAGCTTGAAGCCCGCAAACACGGCCAGCCCGATGGTGACGAAGATCTGCGCGCCGAGACCGGCGTAGCGCATCAGTTCCGATGTATTGCTCCTAGACTTCGGCTGCTCGCTGGGATTCATGTGCTTTGAGTTGAACGATGGTGCCGGCGCCCATCTGGCACTGGCCGTTGAATGTGGCCGTCGGCTCGATCTGCAGCTTACCGGCGCTAAGATTTCCTTCCACCACGCAGTCGCCGCGCAGCTGCAGCAGGTCGCGCACCCGGATGTCGCCCACCACGCGGCCGGTGATATCGGCCTGCTGGCTTTCAATATCGCCCTCTACCACGCCGTTGGGCCCTACCACGATGCGGGCGGAGCTGCGCACATGGCCGTAAACGGCGCCGTCGATGCGGAGGTCATGGTCGGACTGAACGTCGCCGCGCACCTCGGTGCCGGCGGAGATGAGGGTCGCCTTGTTGGAAGGCGCATCGGAAGATTGCTTGTCGCGGTTGAACATAGGACGGAGGTTTGATTGGAATTAAGACCGTTAAGGTAGGAAAATCCGGCAATTTGCTAGCGACCCGCTTTCAGCAGCACGATCTTCCCATCCATCGTACTGGCAAGCACGGCGCCGTTGCCAAGCGGGCGCACCGTATTCACCATCGAGTTGTCGATCTTGTGTGCCCAGCGCACCGCCCGGGATTCCGGGTCAATGGCATAAACGACGCCGTTGCGGGTACCGAAGTAGACGAGGCCGTCGGCCGCCACCAGCATCGAGGGCGCATGTTCGTAGCCGAAGCCGGCATTCAGCTTCCAGCGTGCCGGCGTCTTTTCGCGCGCGGCGGCAAAGGCCACCACCGTATCCTGCATCGTTTTTCCATAGATCGTTTTCCCGTCGGGCGAAATACCGATGCTTTCGCGCACGGTGCTTTCGTTGATCCGCCAAAGCGTAGCACCCGTCTCCAGGTCGATGGCGCTCAGGTAGCGGTCGGGCGCCACCACAAACACGGTTCCGCCCGACACTACGGGGATGCAGGCCGCCGGCGAATAGTTGATCACCGGCGAGCCGTTGCTCCACTTCCAGGCCAGCTCGCCCTTTGCCAGGTTCCAGGCATAGAGGTAGCGGTCCCAGGCGCCGAAGAGCAGGTAGTTGCCGGCGCGCACGGGCGTGCTGGTAACGGGCCCCTGCAGGCTGTCGAAGCTCCAGAGCAGGCGCCCGTTCCGCAGGTCGATGGCGCGGAAGCGGTGGTCGCTCGCCCCGATATACACGGTGTCGCCGCTGATCAGCGGGCTGCCGAGCACGGCCGCGTCGGCCTTTAACTTCCAGGCCAGACTGCCTTTATTCGTGAGGCAATAAACGTTGCCATCAGCGGAGCCGAATACCACCCGCCCTCCTGCCGTTGCCGGCGAGGAGAAAATGGGGCCACCGGTCTGAAAGCGCCACGAGGGCCTGCCGGTTTTCAGGTCGAAGGTTTCGAGCGTGCCATCCTGGTTGCCGGCAAATACGAGCCCGTTGGCATAGGCAGGTGTTGAAATCACGTTGGCAGGCGCGGCACGCCGCCACAACTCGTGCACAGAGGCAAAGCTGTCGTTGACGGCAAAGGAAGGGCGCGGGTAGGCCGCACCGTAATGCTGCTTCTGAAAAGCAGTGGCCGTCCACCGGCGCTCGGCGCCGGAGAGGGGCCTTCGTTCGGTAAACACGAAGGAGTCGCGCACATCCACCAGGTTGTAGCCGCCCTCCGCTTCTTTGGCGCGCAGGTTGGAGCGGCCCATCACGGCCGGAATGTCTTCGGCCTTTACCGGGCGGTTGCTGTGTCCGTGGCCGCAAAGGGCAAGCACGGTATTCTTCCGCTTCAGCAGGTCTACCACTTCATACCAGTTGTCGAGGCCCTCGTCGAGCGGGTAATGATTGAGAAAAACCACGGGCTCCGCGGCGCCGATCTTTTTGAGTTCCGATTGCAGCCAGTTGACATGGCCACGGGGCACGTGCCCGTCGCTCATGCGCACGTAGGGGCCGGAGGCGCAGCCAAGGAAGTGAATTCCGTTGTGTATGAAATGAAAGCGGTCGGTGCCGAAGACTGATGCGAAGCCAAGTCCGCCGCTTTCACTCCAGCCGGTATCGTGGTTGCCCGGGATGATGTACCAGGGTACGCGGAGCGAGTCGAGGATCTGCTTTGCAAGGGCCAGCTGGCGGTTCGTGCCGAGTTCGGTGATGTCGCCCGTAAGCACCACGAAGGCGACGTCGCTGCGGCGGTTGATGTCGACCACGGTGCGGCGCAGGTCTTCCTCGGCAAGCCCGCTGGGTGAGCCGATATGCGTATCCGAGATAAAGGCGAAGCGAAAGGCGGGTGCCTGGCCGGCAGCCCCGGCGGCCGCCAGCAGCAACAGGAAAAGGAGGGTAAGACGGTTCATGACGGAGGATTCGCGGTTAGTCGGTCGACTGGTCGGGCGCCGGCAGGTTGAGGGACTGCGTATCGAGCTTGAGCGGCTCGCCGCCCTGGATCACCATGCGGAGGTTTTCGAGCTGCTGCCCCTGGATGCGGACGGCTTTTTCGAGCGAGTCAGTCTTGTATTTGAGCTGGCGGTAAGCATGCCCGCCCTGCGTGGAGCCGTAGCCCGGGATGTAATATTTCAATGGAGTAAAAACGATGAGAGCCACCGTGAGCATCACCAGCAGCACGAACACGGAGCTGAGCAGCACGTATACGCTTCGCCGCGACAGGCGGAAAGTAACCACCTCCTCGTAGGTGTCTTCATTCATTACCACCAGCCGGTAACGGTTCTGCAGGCGCTTCAGGGTTGAGCCGGGATCAATTTTTGACATAATCTGGAATCTGAATATCGGGAATCTGTTGGCTTGTATGCAATCCGGTAAATGATACCTTCAGATTCCAGATGCATAGATTCCAGATCGTCCAAAAATACTTCGCCCCACCGGGATTATTAATTATCTCCCTATTTATACTATTTTGCCCGTTATTGCGTTACCCATCCAACTAGTTGTGCCGTTCATGAACCGTCAAATACGTTTACTCCAGCTCCTGCTGGTGCTGGGCAGCTTTTTTGCCCTGCCCGCCCGTGCCCAGCTCGGATTCAATCTTGACATCAAAAAGCCGGAGCCTTTCGACAACCGCACCCTCAAATCGGAAAAGACACCCGACAAACGGATCAACACACCGAAGCGGCTCATGCAGAACATGGTGACGCATTACAACTACTTCTTCAACGCCAACGCGAAGCTGAATGAAGTGATGGAGGCCGCCAAAAGCCAGCACAAAGACAATTACACCCGCCTCCTCCCCTTTTACAATTATACCCTTGATGCCACCGCCGGCCAGGCCGCCGTGCTCGACTCCGTCATCATCAAGTCGAAGACGGGCATCGTGCTCCACGACCTGCGCAACGACTGGGTAGACAACCTTTACCTGCTTTGGGGCGCCGCCTACTACTTCGAAAAGAAATTCGATTCGGCCTACAATATGTTCCAGTTCATCAACTGGGCCTTTGCCGACAAGGAAAAAGACGGCTACTACCGCTACATCGGCTCCAGCCTGGACCGCAACAATCCCAACCAGATCTCTTCTCCCGAAAAGAAGGAAACGCTCCCCCGCCGCGCCTTCAACGAGCCGCCCTCCCGCAACGATGCCCTCGTATGGCAGGTACGCACGCTCATCCGCCAGGGCGCCTACGTGGAGTCGGGCTCACTTATCAGCGCGCTGCGCAACGACCCCGCCTTCCCGGCACGCCTGAAGCCCGAACTCGAAGAAGTGCAGGCGCACTGGTATTACATGCAGCAGGTATGGGACTCTTCTGCCTACCACCTCGTTAATGCACTCAACGCCGCCGGCACCAGGCAGGAGCGCGCCCGCTGGGAATTCCTGGCCGCGCAGCTGTTCGAGCGCACCGGCCATACCGAGGAGGCCAAGTCCTGGTATAATAAATCGATCGATCACACCACCGACCCGGTGATGGACGTTTATGCACGCCTCAACCTGATCCGCATCAACAAGGAGGGCGGTGATAACTATATCGACCGCAACGTGGCCACCCTGGTGAAGATGGCCCGCAAAGACAAATACGCCGAGTACCGCGACGTCATCTACTCGATGCTCGCACAGATGGAGCTGGAGCGGGGCAACTTTGTTGCGGCACAGGAGTACCTGAAAAAATCGGGCAGGTACAAGGCCGACAATGCCACCGCCAACAACGATGCCTACCTCGCCCTCGCCGACCGCACCTACGACAGCCGGCAGTACCGGCAGGCTGCCTTTTTCTACGACAGTGTGAAGCTCGAAGGCCTTGATGCGCCCGACTCGCTCCGGGTGCTGGAGCGCCGCCCCGTGCTCACCCGCCTCGTTTATTTCGCCGGCACCGTCGACCGCCAGGACAGCCTGCAGCGCATCGCCGCCATGAGTGACGACGAGCGCAAAGACTTTATCCGCAAGATCGTGCGCCAGCTGCGCCGCGCCAAGGGCCTCAAGGACGAAGCCAACGCGCAGGCCTCCCGCGCCGCGGCACCGGCACCCGATATGTTTGGCGCCGGCCCCGCAACAAAGGGTGAATGGTATTTCTACAATGACAACGCGCGGAAGACCGGCCTTGCCAACTTCCGCGCCATCTGGGGCGACCGGCCCAACGTAGACAACTGGCGCCGCGCCACCGACGTGGCGGCGCAGCTCCGCTCACGCCAGCCCGAAGCTACCCGCAATACCGCCAAGGCAGGCTCCGCCGCCAAAGCCGAAGATCCGCTCTCCTATGAAGCATTGGTGGAAGACATTCCGCTGACACCCGACGCGATGAAGCGCTCCAACGACAGCATACAGTATGCACTCCGCGGCCTTGCGCAGCTCTACGCAGGCGATATGAACGACTATGCCGCTTCCGTAGAAACACTGGAAGCCCTGCGCCGTCGCTACCCCCAGCCCGACAGCCTCGAGCAGGTACTCTTCGGTCTTTACCATGGCTACACACGCACCGGTAATACCGCGAAGGCCGAAGAAATGAAGCGCCTCCTGCAGCAGCAGTTTCCCAAAGGCCGCTATACCGCAATCGCCACTACCGGACTGGACCCGAACTCGGGCAGGCAGCAGCTGGCGGCCACCACGCAGGCATACGAAGAGATCTACGATATGTACCTCTCGGGCCGCTTTGCGGAAGCCGAAGCCGCGAAGCAGCGTGCCGACAGCCAGTACCGCACCAACACCTGGAACCCGCAACTGCTGTACATCCAGGCAGTGGCCCAGATCAAACAACAGCAGGATAGCCTCGCACTGCGCACCCTCAGCACCCTCATTGCGCAAAACCCGAAAACGGTAATCGCCGACAAAGCCCAGACGATGGTGCGCGTGCTTGGTCGCCGCAAGCAGATCGAAGAGGAGCTGCGCAACCTGCAGGTGGAGCGCCCGAAAGAAGACACGCTGTACGTGGAGCCGATGCCCGTTGCCAAGGACGTGCAGCAGCAAACGATCGTGGCGCCGCGCAAAGACACCATCGCCGTGGTGAAGACGCTTCCCAAAAAGCCTTCGGGCATCGATACCGCTGCGCTGCGCAAACCGGTGCTCGTACCGCCGGCACCCAACAGCCCCTTCCGCTTCAGCCCCGATTCGGCACACTGGGCCGTGGTGGTGCTGAGCAATGTCGACATCGTTTACGGTAACGAAGCCCGTAATGCCTTCAGCCGCTACAACAGCAGCCAGGGACGCAACTTCGACAGCCGCATCGAGCCGGTAAACGATGCCACCAAGCTGCTGCTCATCGGGCCCTTCGCCAATGCCACCGACGCCGCCAACTATGTGCTGACAGTAAAACCCATCGCGGCATCACAGATCGTGCCCTGGCTCAAGGCGGGCAGCTACTCCTACAGCATCATCTCCAACGGCAACCTCAATGCGGTGAAGAACGCGAAGAGCATCGATGCTTACCGCGACTTCCTGGATAAGACGCTGCCGGTGAAGCTATGATTCGTTTAGTTCGCAGGACAGATTAACGCCGGAAGCGTCGCTTGCGCGACGGCCTCTGGCCGTCATTGCGAGCGAAGCGAAGCAAACTCCGTGACCTAAAGACAGGTCATGGACCGAGATGCGTTCAGGTCGAAAATCTTGCGGTTGCGAAGCACCCTGCGTAAATGCGGAGTTTGCTTCGCTGCGCTCGCAATGACACCTTCTTTTTCGCTCTGCGAATAAGAAGGTGTTTCCGGCTTCCGCGGTTTCTGCGTGCCCCTTTTTAGTTTAGCTTTGACCAGCAACATTAGGTACAATGTTTGCTCATCCATAAGACCATCTATGAATAAGGCAAATACCCCTCCGCCGGCCGGGAAGCAGCAGCCCAAAGGAGCCCCGCAAACAAAGCGCAGCGTGCGCATTTTCTGGCGCCTGTTCCTGGGCGGCTTCGGCGTGCTCCTGCTCATTGTGATCCTGGCGCTTACCGGCGTTTTCGGAAAAATGCCCTCGCTGAAGCAACTCGAAAACCCAAGCCTGCTGCAGTCTTCGGAAGTATATTCCGCCGATGGCACCCTTATGGGCAAGTATTACCGTGAGCGCGGCAACCGCAGCAACGTTGACTACCGCGACATCTCGCCCCACGTGATCCATGCGCTTGTGGCTACCGAAGACGTTCGCTTTTACAACCACTCGGGTATCGACTGGAAGCGCACCGCCAAGGCCTTTGTAACGCTCGGCGCCGATGGTGGCGGCTCCACCATCACCCAGCAGCTCGCCAAAGCGCTGCTTGGGCAGGGCAGCAAGAACTTCATGGCGCGCTCCATTGAAAAGCTGAAGGAATACATCATCGCCGTACGCCTCGAGCGCAACTTCACCAAGGAAGAGATCCTCGCGCTCTATCTCAACGCGGTACCTTATGGCGACAACGTATACGGCATCCGCAACGCGGCGCGCACCTTCTTCTCGAAAGAGCCCGACCGCCTCGATCCCAATGAATCGGCCGTACTGGTAGGTATGCTGAAAGGCAACTCCATCTACAACCCGCGTACCCACATGGTGGCCGCCTTCAAGCGGAAAAACGTCGTGCTCAACCAGATGGAAAAAGCAGAGTACCTCGCTCCTGCCGAAGCGGCGCGCTACAAGGCAACGCCCATCGCCCTGCAATACCAGAAGCTCGATGAGAACGCGGGTTACGCGCCCTACTTCCGCGAGGCACTGAAAGACGAGATCAAGGAAGCGCTGAAAGGCCTCACCAATGCCGAGGGCGATCCCTACAATATTTACGACGACGGCCTCCGTGTGTACACCACCATCAACACCCGCATGCAGAGCTATGCCGAAGAAGCCATCGCCGCACAGATGCCGATGCTGCAGCGCTCGCTCAACGCGCAGCGGAACGTAAAGACCGGCTCCGTCTGGGAAGGCCATGAGAACGTGCTGGTGGCGGCCATGAAAGCCACCGACCGCTGGAAGGCCATGAAAGAAGAAGGCGCCACCGACGAGGAGATCCGCGCCGCCTTCCGTGTGAAGGTGCCCATGAAGATCTTCGCCTGGAACGAAAAGCGCAGCCGCGACACCGTTATGAGCCCGCTCGACTCGGTGAAGTACCACCGCCAGATGATGCAGACGGCATTCATGGTGATGGATCCCATTTCAGGCGAGGTGAAAGCCTATGTTGGTGGCATTGATTTCAAAACGTATAAATACGATCACGCCGATATCGGCACGAAGCGCCAGGTAGGTTCGTCCATCAAGCCGTTCCTGTATGCACAGGCGATGGAAGAGCGCGGCTTCACTGCCGAAACAATGGTGGAAGACGTGCAGCAGACCTTCGGCAAAGACCAGAAGGTTCCCGCCACCAGCAAGAGCTGCTCGGGCCGCACCATGACGATGGCCTCGGCCCTCGCCTGGTCGAAGAACTGCGCCACGGCCTACATCATGAAGCAGGTGGGCCCCGACCAGTTTGCCAACTTCCTCCAGCGCATCAACATTCCCACCAAGGTGGAGCCCTTCCCCTCCATCGCCCTCGGCTCCTGCGACCTGTCGCTCTTCGAAATGATGTGGGGCTATACCATCTTCCCGGGCCGCGGCTACAGCACGCGTCCCAAGCTGATCACCCGCATCGAAGACCGCAACGGCAACGTCATCAAGCGCGTCGACATGAGTGCCGACCGTAAGGAAGCGATCTCCGAGGTGACAGCCTATAATATGACTCGCCTTATGGAAGGCCCCGTAACCAAGGGCACCGCCGCCGGCCTCATGCAGGCACTGGGCGCCACCGAAATGGGCGGCAAGACCGGCACCACCAACGACAACGCCGACGCCTGGTTCATGGGCTATACGCCGCAGCTGGTGGCCGGTGTGTGGGTAGGCTGCGACGACCGCTTTATCCGCATCGAAAGCGCGCAGGGCTATGGCGGCACCGCGGCGCGTCCCATCTGGCAGACCTTCTTCTCGAAAGTATACAACGACCGCTCCCTCGGCATCGACCGGGCAGCCACCTTCGCCCGCCCCGCCGACATGGACAATGCCGCCATCTCCGGCGACGTGAGCGATATCATCACCGACACCATTCCCAACGCCGAAGGCGAAGACATGGGCACCGGCTCGGCCAAGGACTTCCAGCTCGATACGGCGGGCTCCAACATCCCGCCCGAGTCGCAGGCACCGGTAGAAGACGGCGCACCCGTGAAACCTTCGAAGCCTAATAAAAAGGACACCAGCGCGGCACCGCGCATCGGTGAAGCCAGCACCCCGCAGGAGCCCGAAAAGAAAGGCTTCTTCCGCAAGCTGTTTGGCGGGAAGAAGAACAAGGATAAATCGGGAAATGATTACTGATAAAAGAGAAAGCCTCCGGATGGAGGCTTTCTCTTTCTTGTTACCAGATTTATGAAATTTGAATCATCGGATTGCTACTGCCGCACCAAACCCGCGCGCTTGCGCTGCACCACGAGTGTATCGTTGGCACCGAGCTGCGGGAGCATAGCCGGCTCCAAATAATTAAAGACATTACTGTAGGTGCCAACGCAACCGTCCCCGTTGCGCGCGGCGACCGATACGAGGGGCAGGTAAAGGACGCCACGATCAATTTCCAGGGGCACTACCGCGCGGAAGCGGCAGGCCATCAGGCCGGGACGGTCGGGGCCGCAAAGGGAATCGGAATATTTGCGCAGGGCGCCCCGGGCGAGCGCCGGGCAGGAAGTTCCGGTGCTGGAAATGCTGGTGACACTATCGCGGCGGACGAGCAGCGCTCCGGTGGCACTTTGCGAAAGCAGGTCGAAAGACAGGAAGGATCCGGCGACCAGCTCCAGGGTGCCGCCGCTACCCGAAAAGGCGATGCGCGGCCGGTCGGGATAAGGAAAAGCCCCGGTGCTTCCCACCAGCTGAAAGGCCGGCACAGCCGGCGGGCCGGGAACCGGGATCCGGCGCACGAAAGCCCCGATGAGCGCCGTATCGGTAATGACGCTACTGCTTATGTACATCCGCGCCGGTTCTACCGCAACCGAAGGCGCGGCGGTGTAGGTGCCGCAAAACAAGGCGGCGGCGTCATCAGCAGCTGTACTCTTTTTGCAGGCAATCAAAGCGGAGGCAGCGGCAGCGAACGCAAGGGCCGGCACAAGCAGGGAGCTCATAGCTGGTTTATTTGCTCCAAGATAGACCGCGTGGTTGAGATGCCGCAAAACCGCAATGGCCGCCCGTGAAATTCCGGTGCCGGCATGCAGCGATTTGGATGCTGATCCGGTCTTATTATCAAAGCGCTAACCATGAAACTTCCCCTTTTTCACCTCAAACCAACATCGGACATGGCTGTTTTGCAAACGACATTATGGACCGCCCGCTTTGCCCGCCTGCGGCAATGGCTGCTGGCCACCTTCACCTTTTCGGAACCCGAAGTGCTTTTCGGCGGCAGCGTGCTGAGCGCCGCCGGCGAGCCCATCGCCTTCGCCTCGGTAACCCTCAAAGGAACCCGCTACGAAAGCGCCACCAATGCGGCCGGGCACTTCCTGTTGCACGTGCCGCTGCGCCTCTGCAACGGCCCGCTCTGCCTGCGGGTGTCGGCACGCGGCTACGCAACACTTGAAGAAGTGGTGGGCGGCGCCCCGCAGCCCGACCTGCAGTTCACGCTGCGCGAAGCCGAGAGCGCCCGCGTGATCCCCTTCGGCCGCAAGCCGGTGCGGAAAACGAGCTGAACGACAATTCATCAGAACAATCCGCGGCTTCATCCGCAAGTTCATACCACCATGCAACGCGGGAGCGTCTTCCGGGGTCAGGGCAGGAAAAGAAAGAAATGAAAAACACCTTCTTCCTCCTCCCTGGCCTTCTTTTATTTGCAGCCTGCAAAAAGTCGGACACGCCTCCGGCGCCCACGCCCGTACCGGCTCCCGCTCCCATCACCAATCACCCGCAGATGCGCTACACCGATCTCAACGACTTCGCCGTGACGGCGCAGCGCAGCAAGGGGCTCGACATCGACGGCAACGGCTCCTACGATTTCGTTTTCTACGTACAGCGCGTCGGCGACCCGCAGCTCGCCATCGACAAGGTGCAGTACAACGCTACCTCCGGCATCGGGCGCAACCTGTTGCTCAATGACCAGGACGAGTCGCCGGTGCTGCGGCAGTACGACAGCATCACCCTGTCGCACCCCGGCTTCAACTGGTGGCAGATCAGCGAAACAGTACTGGCGGAGCAACGCATCGGCAACACCGACACCTGGTGGGAAGGCCTCTGGCGCAACGTGCGCCGCCAGTACCTGCCCGTGCAGGTGGAGCGTGGCAACGGGCGCTTCAACGGCTGGGTGGAAGTGTCGATGGACAAAGACAACCACCGGCTGCTGCTGCACCGTGCGGCCATCAGCCTCGAGGCCGGCAAGACGGTGCGCGCAGGCTATTGACAAGAGCCTCAAAAAGATAAGAGAAGCGTCGGTACATGCAGCAGGCTGACCGGCAGATCGGTCTATCCCTGAAAGCACGTTATGTACCGGCGTTTTATTACCGCAGCGCTCGCACTCTTTTCCCTGGTGCCGGCGCGCGCGCAAGGGAAGTGGGAACGTATGCAGGAAGAGGCGGACCGTCAATTCAACGACAGCAATTTCGTTGCAGCCACAAAGCTATACCGCACCGTGGCGCGGCGTACCGGCAACGACGCGCTTTTCGGTCATGCCCTCTATAATCTCGGTGTCACCTATTACCGGCGCAACCTGCCCGATTCGGCAAAGGAATGCTTCCGGCGCCTGCTGTTTTTCGATCTCGATGAATTTGATCGCGGCGGCCGCGGAGAAGGCATCATGGGGGAGCCCTATGCACAGTACAAGCATAATTCCTGCGAGATGCTGGCGACGATCGCGCTGAAGGAATCCGATTACGGCCTTGCCCTCGAATACATCCGCAAGTTCGACGTAGAATATCCCTACCAGCATTTCTGCGGGAATGAATACAAGGCCTTCGATTACTACCTCGCCACCATGTATGCGCGGGCCTATTGCGGCCTGGGCGACACGGCCCGCGCCATATCGGTGCTGCTGCCGCACGTGTTCGACGAAGGCCTTGCATCGAACGCAGCAGTGCTACGCCTCCTCCTGCCACTCCTGCGCAGCAGGTACGACCTGGCCCAGCTTTCGGGCGAGCTTTACGAAGCTGCCGGCAGGCTGCAGACCGGCAGCGAGAAAATCAACGGGAGAAGCTACGAACGCACCTGGGTTGCCTTCCTTAATCAGAAGATCGAGGTAACCGGTGTGCTATCTTTCGGCTCCCAGGGAAACCGCACGGAAAACATACGGGAAAGCGAGTTCATGAAGCAGCTGAAAGCGCGGTAGCAGCCTTTACCTTTGCTGCCCATATGAAACGCATCCTGACCATTTTTCTGCTGCTGTCGGCAGCTACCGCCGGCGCCCAAAAGAACCGCACCGGCAACTGGTTCCAGTATTTCGGCAGCAATAAGATCTCCAAGCGCTGGAACTGGCACAACGAGGTGCAGTACCGCAACTACAATTTCGGCGGCGACCTGGAGCAGCTGCTCCTCCGCACCGGCATCGGCTACGACCTGAGTGAGAACAACAACAACCTGCTGCTCGGCTACGGCTATATTCACAGCGAGCCCTATGATGCCTCGGGCAAGAAGAGCGAAGTCAACGAGCACCGGATCTTCCAGCAGTTTATCACCCGCCAGCGTACGGGCCGCTTTTACCTGCAGCACCGGTACCGCATCGAGGAACGCTTTATTGGTGACCAGGACGCGCGCGTTCGCTTCCGCTATTTCCTGTCGCTCAACCTGCCGATCAACAAGCCCGAGATGACGAAGGGCGCTTTCTACCTGTCTGCTTACAACGAGATCTTCGTCAACGCGCGCGCGCCGCTGTTCGACCGCGACCGCATCTACGGCGCACTCGGTTACCAGTTTTCACAAGACATCCGCCTGGAGATCGGGATGATGAACCAGATCCAGGAAACACGCAGCCGCGCGCAGGCGCAGATCGCGCTGTTCAACAACCTGCCGCTTTTTAAAGCGCGGTAAGCGAAGGACCCAGAAAGGAATCGAACCTATTGCACCAGCTTCATCTGCTTCAGCTGCACCACCACCGTGTCGTTGGGAATAAGCTGGCTGCGAATCTGTGCATAGGGGATAAAGTCCTGGCCGATATTGACCTTCCAGGAACTGCCGACATAAACATTCGGGGTATAGTGACCATAATAAGCAATGGCCTGCGGAAGAAGCGGCTGGCCGTTTTCGAGCTGAAGTAAGAAGCGGCGCTTTCCGAGGCGTACCCCCGGCCCCGAGGCCCCCTGGATATAAAGGCCCGCAGAGTCGGGATAACGGTCGATCAGTTGCCCCAGCTCCCAGGTACGTCCCGCACCGAGCGTGGTGGTAAACGAATCGATCGTTTCCAGCAGCATTTCGGAAGCGCTGCGCCGGATGGTCAGCATGCGCAGCGTCCCGCCGGCATAGCTATAGCGCACGGTATCGTTTGTACCGAAGTTAAAAGCAGCGTTCGCCGGTGTCGTCATCTGCGGCGTGCCGGTAAGCTGGAAGGCTGTCATCACCGGCGCGGCGTAGGGATCGGCCGACCACTGCCGGCGCAGGAAGGCGCCGATGAGCGCCGTGTCCGTAGTTATACCGGACGCCGTGATCAGCGCAGGTGCGCTCATGCGTATATCGGATCCCGTTGAGTAATTGCCGGAGAGCGTGGTGTTGCGTGCCGGCCCGGGTGCCGGCACTTCCGTATCATTCTTTGTGCAGGAGAAACAGAGGAGCGGCAGGAGGCCTGCGAAAAGGAGCAGTTTGGGTTGCATGGTGACGGTTTCACGCGAAAGATAAATAAAGAAGAAACACGATACCGGCGGTTGCGCCGCTTATCCAAGGCCGTGGGTACAACGGTTTGTCTGTCGTATATTTAAACAAACCTGCCGCCTATGCCCGCAAAAGCTTCACTGGTACGGATTGATGCGCCCTGCGGCGAAAGCTGGGATGCGATGCTGCCGGCCCGTGCAGACAGTGTGCGCACCCTCGCTGGCGATTCGGTGTTGCCGGAAATAAGCGATAGCGGCGTTGCCATGGGCACCCCGGTCTTTGCCAGCCTCGACCTGAACATGTCCATTTACTTTCCGTCTGCCGGGACGACCAGGTGCTCTATATTAAAATACGATCCGCTGGTTTCAGTATCGGTGCTGGAGGCGACCATGGGAATGATCGGCATGGAAACGGTACGCGACGTTCCGCCTTTGCCTCCGCTGGCTTCGGCGCCCATTGGCCCCCTCCTGCCGGTTCGCCGAACGCCCGATGCGCCCGCGCCGCTTACCCGGCCGCTGTGGTACTTACCGGAGGCCATACTCCCGCCAAAAGAAGAGGAAGAAGGCTCCTCCGAAGCCACTGCCTGACATTTATAACCCGTCAACGTTTTTGCAATGCCTGTTGCCCGTATTGATTCAAGACCGCCTGTATCCATCCCCGGAACTGTGCCGGTGCCCGCTCCCGCGTCCCGCATCCGCTCCATCGACCTGCTGCGCGGGCTCGTGATGATCGTGATGGCCCTCGACCATGCCCGCGACCTGCTGCACCGCGGCGCGCTCACAGAAGACCCGCTCAACCTGCAGACGACAACGCCGGCGCTCTTCCTGACGCGCTTCGTCACCCATTTCTGCGCGCCGGTTTTCGTGTTCCTCGCCGGCACCTCGGCCTGGCTGCAGGCACAGCGCAAGTCGCGGGGCGTGCTGTCTTCTTTCCTCGTAAAACGGGGGCTGTGGCTCATCCTGGCGGAGCTCACCTTCGTCAACTTCGGGCTCACCTTCGACCCGGGACTGTCCATCATCTTTTTGCAAACGATCTGGGCCATCGGCATCAGCATGGTGCTGCTCGGGCTTGCCGTGCACCTTCCCTTCCGCGTCCTACTGGCCATCGGGCTGATCATTGTGTTCGGGCACAATGCGCTCGACTTCTATGAAAAAGGTCGCACCGACCTGCCGCTCTGGTATAGCATTATGCACCGCCAGGTGCCGATACCGCTCAGCAAAGACCACCTCATTTTCAGTGTCTATCCATTCCTGCCGTGGACCGGTGTGATGCTGCTCGGCTACTGTTTTGGCCGCTTGGTGACGCAACCCGACGAGGTGCGACGCAGCCGGCTGCTCTGGCTCGGATTAGCAGCAATTGCTTTGTTTATAGTGGTGCGATGGACGAACGCCTATGGCGACCCAAGCCCCTGGATGACGCAGGCTAATGCGGGGCGCACCGTGCTTTCTTTCATCAACGTAACGAAGTACCCGCCTTCCCTCCTGTTCCTTTGTATCACCATCGGGCCCGCACTGCTGTTCCTTGCCTTTTTCAGTAAAGCAAAGGGCCGCGTTGCGGATATCATTTCCGTTTATGGCAGCGTACCGTTTTTCTATTTCGTGCTGCATTTCTATGTGCTGCACCTGCTGGCGGCTGTGCTGTTCCTGGGTCGCGGGCATAGCGTCTACGAAGGCATGCACCCCACGGCAGGCCCCTTCCGCTTTACCGCGCCCGGCGAAGGCCTTTCATTGACGCTGACCTACGTAGCCTGGCTGGGCACCGTAGCTGCACTTTATCCGCTATGCCGCTGGTTCAGCAATTACAAGAAGACACATAAGCAATGGTGGCTTTCATATCTATAAGATTGGTCGCAATTATGCAGGGCCGACGCCTTATGACAAAACAACGTCCCGCTTTCGGCGGGACGTTGTTTTACCGCGTATCGCGGATTCACGATTCACGACTACGCAGGATCTCCCCGGCAACCACCAGGTCTGCCGGGCGCGTGATCTTGATATTGTCTTCCTCGCCTTCCACGAGCTCGATCTTGAGGCCATAGGCTTCCACCACGGTGGCCTCGTCGGTAAAGCGTTCTTTGTAGTCGATGGCAAAGGCGGGCTGGAGGATGCGGCTGTGAAAGGTCTGGGGGGTTTGCACCAGCACCACGCGGCTGCGCTCGAGGGCTTCGTTCTCGGCTCCCGACAGCAGGCGCACCGAGTCGCGCGAGGGCACTACGGGAATGGCGCTGCCGTTCTCCAGGGCCTTGTCGTGGCAGCGGTGAATCAGCTCTTTGCTGAGCAGGCAGCGCACGCCGTCGTGCACGAACACGATGCCGTCGGCATCCACCAGCTGCAGGCCTCGCTGCACCGAGTGAAAGCGCGTTTCACCACCGGCGGTGACGCGGATGCGCTTGTAATCGAAATAGGCATCGATGATCTCGCGGCCCATATCGGTATAGTCTTCCGGCAACACCAGGATGATCTGCAGGTCGTCGTAAGCTTCCAGGAAGGTTTTGATGGTATGGTAAAGCACGGGCTTGTCGCCAAGCAGCAAAAACTGCTTCGGGGTGCTGCTGCCCATGCGGGTACCGGTGCCGCCGGCCACGATGATCGCGAATTTGTTCATGAGAGGGGAAGGTTGAAAGGAGGGCAAAGATAGCGGGGGAATGCGGTAATGCGGTAATGTGAGAATGTGGTAATAAAGCCGCCTGAAGCCTTTGGCATACAGGTTTACCGCATTACCGCATTATCACATTACCGCATTATTTATAGATACCAATCTCCCGCAGCCCGGCGCTGTTCCAGACGCCGCGGTACATGCCGTCGGAGTTGAACAGGAGCGCATGGTTGCCCTGTGCGTCCACCCCGATCATGCCGCCCTCGCCGCCAATCTTCACCAGCTTGTCGTTGACAACGGTATCCATCGCTTGCTGCAGGCTCATCCCCTTATATTCCATGAGGCAGGCTACATCGTAGGCGGCCACCGCTTTGATGAACAGCTCGCCATGCCCCGTGCAGGAGATGGCGCAGGTGTGGTTGTCGGCCCAGGTGCCCGCGCCAATGATGGGGCTGTCGCCTATGCGCCCCCACTGCTTGTTGGTCATACCACCTGTCGACGTGGCCGCCGCGATATTACCCTGTGCATCGCAGGCGACGGCGCCGATGGTGCCGAACTTTTTATCGGGATACTCTTCCTTGTATTCATTGGTATGATCGATGAGCACGCGGTCGGTATGCCGCACACTCTGCCACTGCTCCCACCGCGTTTGCGAGAAGAAGTACTCGTCGGCTTCGAAATCCATCCCCTGCTCGCGGGCAAACTCCATGGCGCCTTCGCCGCTCAGGAATACGTGCTGCGTTTCGGTCATCACGCGCTGCGCCAGCAGGACGGGGTTGCGCAGGTTGCGCACACCGGTAATGGCACCAGCGCCACGGCCGAGTCCTTCCATCACCGCGGCATCCATTTCGTGACGGCCTTCGCGGGTAAAGACCGAGCCGCGGCCGGCGTTAAAGAGCACGTGGTCTTCAAGTACCACCGACGCGGCCACAACGGCGTCGGTAGCGTTCCCCCCCTTTTCGAGCACCGCATAGCCGGCGGAAAGCGCCGCGCCAAGTCCCTGGGTGTATTCTGTTTCCAGCTCCGGCGTCATATCCGCACGCAGGATGGTACCCGCGCCGCCGTGTATTGCAATCGTAAATAAAGGCATCTGTTCAAATGATATTATCCTGCAAAATGGTATCCGATTCCGGGCCAAACACGAGCCGGATCGCTAATGCAATGTCAATTTCAGCAACAACTTCGCTTACCGGCGACTCCTTCTACGCGACAAAGCCAGGTAATAGATCGGGATTCCCGCCAGCACGATGATCAATCCGGGCCAGGTGAATTCGGGTTTGTAAATGATCAGCAGGGTGCAAAATGCCAGTCCCATCAGGATATACAGGATCGGCATCACCGGGTAGCCAAAGGCCTTGTAGGGGCGCGGCAGGTCGGGGCGTGTACGGCGGAGGATGAAGATGCCGACGATGGTCAGCATGTAAAACACAACCACCACGAACGAGATCATATCGAGCAGCTGCCCGTACGAGCCGCTGAGGCTCCACAGCGAAGCGGCAATGCATTGCACCCAAAGAGCAAGACCCGGAACGGCGTTCCGGTTGAGCGTACCCGCCTGGCGGAAGAAGAGGCCATCCTGCGCCATGGTGTAGTACACACGAGCACCGGCGAGAATGAGGCCGTTGTTACATCCGAATGTCGAGATCATGATCATCAGCGCGATCACTACGGTGCCGATATTTCCGAATATGGCGTTGGAGGCCGCCACGGCCACGCGGTCTTTCTCCACCGACGCGATCTCCTGGAGCGGGAGCACGGCCGTATACATCACGTTGGCAGTGACATATATCACGGTCACGATCAGGGTTCCGAGAAAGAGGCTGAGCCCGATATTGCGGCCGGGGTTCTTGATCTCGCCAGCGATAAAGGTCACGTTGTTCCAGGCGTCCGACGAAAAGATCGACCCGACCATGGCGGAGGCAATAGCGCCCATGGCGGCGGCCGTTACATAGGGCGCCACCGAACCGTCGGCATTCAGGTGATGCAGGTTCCAGGCATCGCTCCAGTTGGCCTTCCATACATCACCCTTGGCGAGGATGAGTCCGAAGGCGATCAGCCCGAAAAGGCTCAGCAGCTTCGTGAGGGTGAAGGTCGTTTGTATCAGTTTCCCGTTCTTCACTCCGCGGCTGTTGATCCACGTGAGCAATACGATTACCACAATGGAGAGCAGCTGCGCAGCCGATATGGTACGGAAGCCCAGGTTGAGTACGATATTGTCTTCGCTGAAGGCCGGCACCAGGTAAGCGGTAAACTTCGCGAATGCGACGCCTACGGCAGCGATGGTGGCGGTTTGTATCACCGCGAAAAAGCTCCAGCCATACAGGAATCCGATCAGGGGGTTGTAGGCCTCTTTCAGGTAAACGTACTGGCCGCCTGCCTTGGGGAACATGCCGCTGAGCTCGCCATAGCTCAGTGCCGCGGTGAGCGTCATAAAGCCGGTGATGAGCCACACGGCGATGAGCCAGCCCGCGCTGCCCACGTTGCGGGTAATGTCGGCGCTGACGATAAAAATACCTGAGCCGATCATCGATCCTGCCACGATCATGGTGGCGTCGAGCAGGCCCAGCGAGCGCTTAAAAGAGGTGTCTTCGATGGTGGCTTCCGGTTTTTCTACAAGCAATTCGGCCATAGCGATGATTTGGCGTCAAGATAAAGAAAAAGCCCCGACAGCAGTCGGGGCTCTTTGGCTTGCAATGAAGTCAGTTATTTTTTTGTGGCAGCGGTCTTGTATTCCGCGTTCAGTCCTTTGATGAGGTCGCCGGTGATATTGTAAGCGGAATCTTTGAAGAAGATGAGGCCGGGCTCATAGGAAACGATATAGCTGTAGGCACCGTTGCGGTTGTATTCTTTCAGGAAGGCCTCGATCTTGCTGCGCACATCCTGGAGCTTCCGCATCTGCAAGTCCTGGTATTCCTGCTTGAGCTGCTGCTCGCGTGACTGCATCACCTGCTGGGTCTGCAGCATATCGCGCTGGGCAAGCTCCGACTGGGTCTGGTTCATGTTGACCGCCTGGGCCTGGTACTGCTGGGCCTTGTTGCGGTATTCCTTCTCCATGCGGCCGAGCTCGTTGCGCATCTGGCCTTCCTTGCGGTCGAGCTCCGACTTCACATCCTTAACCATCGAAAAGGCGTTCTCGATCGAGTCCATTTCAAAATAAGCAATGCGGCACTGACCTGCGGTTCCGCCTTCTGTACGCGCCTGCGGCAGGTTAGCGGCGGCAACGGCGGCAGGTTTGGAGAAATGCAGCCAGAAAAGGACACCGACGGCAACCAGCAGAACGAGATTCAGGACAAGCAGGCCATTCTTCATGAAGGGAATTTTTGTGCAAATTAAAGGGCAAAAGCCGGAGTGGCAGGGGTTTGCGTCAACTTTTTCAAACGATTAACAGCGGGTACGGACTTTGCTTTTCGTAGCGAAAATCAATAGCTATGGGCATTCTATCATGGATCCTCCTCGGCCTTGTGGCCGGCGCCATCGCCAAGGCGCTCAAGCCCGGACGAGATCCGCAAGGCTGTATCGTAACGATGATCATCGGTATCGTGGGTGCTATTCTCGGTGGCTGGATCGCCACGATGCTGGGCTGGGGCACGGTCAACGGGTTTAACCTCTACAGCATCCTGGTGGCAACCGGCGGCGCCTTCCTGGCGCTCATTATCTGGGGCGCTGTGTCCGGAAGACGCCGGGATTAGGATCGCAGAAAAACGCGTAAATAACGGAAATAAACCAAAGGCCCGCCGTGCGGGCCTTTGGTCATTACGCCGCAACCGGCAATAATCCAAACATAAAAAGGCCGCTCCGGAAGGAGCGGCCTTACTTCTTATTTCGATATTCCTTGATCGATATTCAATATTCCTTACTCTTCTTCGTCGAAAGACATCGCCTCGCGGGTCGTCTGGAGGAGTTCGTACTCTTCCTTCGAGCCTACGATCATGTTCTCGAAGTCGCGCAGACCGGTACCGGCCGGGATGAGGTGACCGGTGATCACGTTCTCCTTCAGGCCGAGCATGTCGTCGGTCTTGCCCTGGATGGCTGCCGAAGAAAGCACCTTGGTCGTTTCCTGGAACGATGCGGCGGAGATCCAGCTCGTTACACCCAGCGATGCCTTGGTGATACCGAGCAGCGTCGGGGCCGAGGTGGCCGGCTTGGCGTCGCGGTATTCTACCAGCTGCATGTCGTTGCGGCGGAGCGTGGAGTTCTCTTCGCGCAGCTCGCGGAGGCTAACGATCTGGCCGGCGCGCATCTTGGTAGAAGCGCCAGACTCGGTCACCACCTTCTTGTCGAAGATATAGTCGTTCTCTTCCAGGAACTCGAACTTGTCTACGAGGTCTTCCTCGAGGAACTTGGTATCGCCCGGGTCTACGATCGACACCTTGCGCATCATCTGGCGAACGATCACCTCGATGTGCTTGTCGTTGATCTTTACACCCTGGAGTCGGTACACTTCCTGGATCTCGTTCACCACGTACTGCTGTACGGCGAAGGGACCCTGGATGTTGAGGATGTCCTGCGGTGCGATCTGGCCGTCGGACATGGCCGAGCCGGCTTTCACGAAGTCACCGTCCTGCGCCAGGATCTGGCGGGTCAGGGGAACGAGGTACTTGCGGGTCACACCATCTTTTGCTTCAATGATGATCTCGCGGTTACCACGCTTCACGGCACCCATGGTCACCACACCGTCGATCTCGGATACGATGGCGGGGTTGCTCGGGTTACGGGCTTCGAAGAGTTCCGTTACACGCGGCAGACCACCGGTGATGTCGCGAAGCTTGCCGAGCACGCGCGGGATCTTCACGATCACCTGGCCGGCTTTTACTTCCTCCTCGTTCTCCACAACGATGTGCGAGCCCGTGGGGAGGTTGTACGACTTGATCTCCTTGCCACCAACGAGGATGGACGGGATCTTGGTCTTGTCGCGGGTTTCGATTACCACCTTCTCGCGGTGACCGGTCTGTTCGTCGGCCTCTTCGCGGTAGGTAACACCCTCGATGATATTTTCAAACTTGATGGAACCGTTGATCTCGGCGATGATCACGTTGTTGAAGGGGTCCCACGTGCAGATCACGTCGCCCTTCTTGATCTTCTGGCCGTCCTTCACATTGAGGGTCGCGCCATAAGGAACGTTGTTGGTGATCAGCAGGCGGTCGTTCTTCTCGTCCACGATCCGCACTTCACCCGTACGGCCAATAACGACCTGGACTTTTTCACCTTCATTATTGGTAGTGGTTACCGAGCGCACGCCGTCGAACTGGATGGTACCGTCGAACTTGGCCTGCAGGGTCGATTCTACCGAAGCCGAGCCGGCCACACCACCCACGTGGAAGGTACGGAGGGTCAGCTGCGTACCCGGTTCACCGATCGACTGGGCGGCGATGATACCGACGGCGTCGCCGCGCTGGGCCACCGCGCCTGTTGCCAGGTTGCGGCCGTAGCACTTCACGCAGGTACCGCGCTTGGCTTCGCAGGTGAGCACCGAGCGGATTTCCACCGTTTCGATGCCGCGCTCCTCGATCTTCTCGGCGATGTCGGCGGTGATCTCGGAACCCGCTTCTACGAGCAGCTCGTCAGAGATCGGGTCATATACGTTGTGAAGCGAGGTACGACCTTCAATACGGTCGGCCAGCGGCTCGATAACGTCTTCGTTGTCTTTCAGGGCCGAAGTGGCGATACCACGGAGGGTGCCGCAGTCTTCTTCCGTAACAACCACGTCCTGGGCAACGTCTACCAGACGGCGGGTGAGGTAACCGGCGTCGGCCGTCTTAAGGGCCGTATCCGCCAGACCCTTACGGGCACCGTGGGTGGAGATGAAGTAGTCCAGTACGTTCAGGCCGCCCTTGAAGTTGGAAAGGATCGGGTTTTCGATGATCTCCGAACCGGTGGAACCGCTCTTACGCGGCTTGGCCATCAGTCCCCGGATACCGGCAAGCTGCTTGATCTGCTGCTTCGATCCACGGGCGCCGGAGTCAAGCATCATGAACACGGAGTTGAAGCCTTGCTTGTCGGCAGCGAGCTCGCGGATCAGCGTTTCGGTGATGCGGGTATCCACGCGCGACCAGATGTCTACCGTCTGGTTGTAGCGTTCGTTGTTGGTGATGAGACCCATATTGTAGTTCTCCCACACCTCGTCAACTTCCACCTTCGCGTTGTCCACCAGCTCCTGCTTGATGTCCGGGATGATGAGGTCGTTGATCGAGAACGAGAGACCACCCTGGAAGGCGGTGCGGAAACCGAGCTGCTTGATATCGTCGAGGAACTTGGCGGTCTTCGGCACATTCGTGATGCGGATGATGTCGCCGATGATCTCGCGGAGGTTCTTCTTCGTCAGCAGGGCGTTTACGAAGCCTACTTCCTTGGGCACGTGCTGGTTGAAGATCACGCGGCCCACGGTGGTTTCGATCAGCTTGTACTGCAGCTGGCCATCGATACGCACGTTGGTGCGCACCTTGATGTGGGCATGCAGGTCCACCACGCCTTCGTTGTAGGCGATGATCACCTCTTCGGCGCTGTAGAAGGCCTTGCCTTCGCCACGCACCTTCTCGGTTTCAGTGGATTTCTTGCCTTTCGAAATATAATACAGACCGAGTACCATGTCCTGTGAAGGCAGGGTGATCGGCGTACCGTTCTGGGGGTTGAGGATGTTGTGTGCGGCCAGCATCAGGAGCTGAGCTTCGAGCACGGCGGCGTTGCTGAGGGGCACGTGCACGGCCATCTGGTCACCGTCGAAGTCGGCGTTGAAGGCCGTCGTTACGAGCGGGTGCAGCTGGATGGCCTTGCCTTCTACCAGCTTGGGCTGGAAGGCCTGGATGGAGAGGCGGTGCAGCGTCGGGGCGCGGTTGAGCATCACCGGGTGACCTTTCAGGATGTTTTCCAGGATATCCCAGATCACGGCTTCCTTCTTGTCAACGAGCTTGCGGGCGCTCTTTACCGTCTTCACGATACCGCGCTCAATGAGCTTGCGGATGATGAACGGCTTGAACAGCTCGGCGGCCATGTCTTTCGGCAGACCGCACTCGTGGATCTTCAGCTCGGGGCCTACTACGATTACCGAACGGCCGGAGTAGTCGACACGCTTACCGAGAAGGTTCTGGCGGAAGCGGCCCTGCTTGCCTTTCAGCACGTCGGAGAGCGACTTCAGCGCGCGGCCGCCTTCGGCCTTCACCGCATTGCTCTTACGGCTGTTGTCGAACAGGGAGTCGACGGCTTCCTGCAGCATACGCTTTTCGTTACGCAGGATCACCTCGGGGGCCTTGATCTCCAGCAGGCGCTTGAGACGGTTGTTGCGGATGATCACGCGGCGATAGAGGTCGTTCAGGTCGGAAGACGCGAAACGGCCGCCATCCAGGGGAACGAGCGGGCGCAGTTCCGGCGGGATCACGGGAATGTATTGCATCACCATCCACTCGGGACGGTTGGAAATGCGGGTTTGTGCATCGCGGAAGCTTTCTACTACCGACAGGCGCTTGAGGGCGTCGGCCTTACGCTGCTGCGAGGTTTCGGTGGCAGCGGCGTTGCGCAGGTCGAAGGAGAGCTGGTCGAGATCGATGCGGCTGAGCAGGTCGTGCACGGCCTCGGCACCCATCTTGGCGATGAACTTGTTGGGGTCCTCGTCGGGGAGGTACTGGTTGTCCTTCGGCAGGGCGTCCAGGATGTCGAGGTACTCCTCTTCCGTGAGCAGGTCGCCGTAGTTCTGACCCTTCTCGGCGCGGAGGCCGCTCTGGATCACCACGAAGCGCTCATAGTAGATGATGCTCTCGAGCTTCTTGGAGCTCATACCGAGCAGGTAGCCGATCTTGTTCGGCAGCGACTTGAAGTACCAGATGTGCACTACGGGCACCACGAGCTTGATGTGGCCCATGCGCTCGCGACGCACCTTCTTCTCGGTTACTTCCACACCGCAGCGGTCGCACACGATGCCTTTATAACGGATACGCTTGTACTTGCCGCAGGCGCATTCGTAATCCTTTACGGGGCCGAAGATCCGCTCGCAGAACAGGCCGTCGCGCTCGGGCTTGTACGTGCGGTAGTTGATGGTCTCCGGCTTGAGCACCTCACCGAAGCTCTTCTCGAGGATGCTGTCGGGAGAGGCCAGTCCGATCGTAATCTTGGAGAATTGCGGTCTCGGACGATTGTCTTTTTTATTAAAAGCCATAAAGAAGATTTCTTGATGTTTGATGTCTGATGCCTGATTTAATGTCAGATCTCAGATGTCAGATTTCAGATTCGCCCACGACGCTTTCACGCCGCGGGCTATCTGACTGTTATTTCAAAAGAACTTTTCTCAAAACGTGCGTCACCCTTCGACTTCGCTACGCTTTGCTCAGGATGACAAGCTTGTCAGGCTGAGCTTGCCGAAGCCTAGTCGTGGAAGTTCAGGTCCAGACCAAGTCCGCGCAGTTCGTGCACGAGTACGTTGAACGACTCCGGCAGGCCGGCACGCGGGATGTTCTCGCCCTTCACGATCGCCTCGTAGGTCTTCGCGCGGCCGATGATGTCATCCGACTTGATCGTGAGCAGCTCCTGCAGGATGTTGGCAGCACCGTAAGCCTCAAGTGCCCATACCTCCATCTCACCGAAACGCTGGCCACCGAACTGGGCTTTACCGCCGAGGGGCTGCTGCGTGATGAGCGAGTAGGGTCCGATCGAACGGGCGTGCATCTTGTCGTCCACCATGTGGTGCAGCTTGATCACGTAGATGATACCCACGGTAGCCTTCTGGTGGAAGCGCTCGCCGGTTTCACCGTCGTAGAGATGCGTGTGACCGAAGGTCGGGAGGCCCGCCTGCTCGATGTATCCGGCGATGTCTTCCGTGCTCGCCCCGTCGAAGATCGGCGTGGCGAAGCGCAGACCCAGCTTCTCCCCTGCCCAGCCGAGAACGGTCTCGTAAATCTGGCCCAGGTTCATACGCGAGGGTACACCAAGCGGGTTCAGTACGATGTCTACCGGAGTACCATCCTCGAGGAACGGCATGTCTTCGGCACGTACGATCTTGGCAACGATACCTTTGTTACCGTGGCGACCGGCCATCTTATCACCCACCTTCAGCTTACGCTTCACGGCGATGTAAACCTTGGCCAGCTTCAGAACGCCCGCGGGCAGTTCGTCACCGATCGAGATATTGAATTTCTCGCGCTTGTAGCGACCGAGCTCTTCGTTGTACTTGATGCTGTAGTTGTGCAGCAGGATGTTGATCTGCTCGTCAACCTTGGCGTCGCCGGTCCAGCCGAGCGGGTTCACGTTCTGGTAGTCGAGGCCGGAGAGGTTCTTCTGGGTAAAGCGGGCACCCTTGCCGATCAGCATTTCGCCGAAGTTGTTGCTCACGCCGGTCGACGGGCGGTCCTTCAGCAGGGTCAGCAGCTTGTCCATCAGCACTTCCTTCAGGTCGCTCTCGTTCTTCTCGTGAACTTTCTCGAGCTTCTCGAGGGCGGCCTTCTCACGTACCTTGGCATTCTTGTCTTTCTTGGCGCGCTGGAACAGCTTCTTGCCGATCACCACACCTTCCACACCGTTGGGTGCTTTCAGCGAGGCGTCTTTCGCATCACCGGCCTTGTCGCCGAAGATGGCGCGGAGCAGCTTCTCTTCCGGCGTCGGGTCGCTCTCACCTTTGGGGGTGATCTTACCGATCAGGATGTCGCCTTCCTTGATGTGGGCACCGATGCGGATGATACCGTTCTCGTCGAGGTCTTTGGTGGCCTCTTCCGAAACGTTCGGGATATCCGGCGTCAGTTCTTCTTCACCGAGCTTGGTGTCGCGCACCTCGAGCTCGTATTCGGAGATGTGCACCGAGGTGAACATGTCTTCTTTTACGACGCGCTCGGAGATCACGATGGCATCCTCGAAGTTGTAACCTTTCCAGGGCATGAAGGCCACTTTCAGGTTCTTACCGAGCGCCAGCTCACCTTGCTTGGTAGCGTAACCTTCCGTGAGGAAGTCGCCTTCCTTCACCTTCTGGCCTTTCTTAACGGCAGGCTTCAGGTTGATGGACGTTTCCTGGTTGGTCTTGATGAACTTGGTGAGGTTGTATACTTTCAGGTCTTCTTCAAAAGAAACAAGACGCTGGTCTTCGTTGCGGTTGTAGCGCACGTGGATCTCGTTGGCATCCACGAACTCAACTACGCCCTCGCCTTCGGCGTGGATCTGGATCCGCGCGTCGCGGGCAGCCTTGCCTTCGAGGCCCGTACCTACGGTCGGAACATCGGGGCGCAGCAGCGGAACGGCCTGGCGTTGCATGTTCGATCCCATGAGCGCACGGTTGGCGTCATCGTGCTCGAGGAACGGAATGAGCGAAGCCGACAGACCTACGATCTGGTTGGGGGCTACGTCCATGTACTGTACCTCGGCGCGGTCGAGGATCGGGAAGTCACCGGTCTCGCGGGAAACGATGCGCTCTTCGGCGAAGGCGCCGTTCTTGTCGAGCGGCACGTTGGCCTGGGCGATCTTGGCGGTATCTTCTTCTTCGGCGCTCAGGAAGGTCAGTTCCTTCATGTTCACCTTGCCATTGTCCACCTTGCGGTAGGGCGTCTCGATAAAGCCCATCTCGTTGATCTTGGCGTGAACGCAAAGGGTCGAGATCAGACCAATGTTCGGACCTTCCGGGGTTTCGATGGTGCAGAGGCGGCCGTAGTGGGAGTAGTGTACGTCACGTACTTCGAAGCCGGCGCGCTCGCGGGAGAGACCGCCCGGTCCGAGTGCCGAGATACGACGCTTGTGCGTGATCTCCGACAGGGGGTTGGTCTGGTCGAGGAACTGCGACAGCTGCGAGGTGCCGAAGAAGGAGTTGATCACGGAGCTCAGCGTACGGGCGTTGATGAGGTCCACCGGGGTGAACACTTCATTGTCACGCACGTTCATCCGCTCGCGGATGGTGCGGGCCATACGGGCAAGGCCCACGCCGAACTGGGCGTAGAGCTGCTCGCCTACCGTACGTACGCGGCGGTTCGACAGGTGATCGATGTCATCGATCTCCGCTTTACCGTTGGTAAGGCGTACGAGGTACTTGATGATCTCGATGATGTCTTCCTTCGTCAGGGTCTTCTGCTCCATGGCGGAGTTGAGACCGAGCTTGCGGTTGATCTTGTAGCGGCCTACTTCGCCAAGGTCGTAGCGCTTGTCGGAGAAGAACAGCTTGTCGATGATACCGCGGGCGGTTTCGTTGTCCGGAGCGTCGGCGCCGCGGAGCTGGCGATAGATCACCTGCACGGCCTCGAGCTCGGAGTTCGAAGTATCCTTGTTGAGGGTATTATAGATAATAGCGTAATCGCCGCCAACATCCTCTTTCTGAACGAACACCGATTTGATGTCCATTTCAGAGATGGTGTCGATGGCTTCTTCGTCGAGGATCGAGTCGCGCTCGAGGATCACCTCGTTCCGCTCGATCGACACCACTTCACCGGTGTCCTCATCCACGAAGTCTTCCACCCAGCTGCGCAGCACGCGGGCGGCCAGGCGGCGGCCCAGGAATGCGGAGAGGGCTTTTTTCTCACCCTTTACCTCGTCGGCCATGCCGAAGAGCTCGAGGATGTCTTTATCGGTTTCAAAGCCGATCGAACGCAGAAGGGTCGTTACGGGGAACTTCTTCTTGCGGTCGATGTAGGCATACATCACGTTGTTGATGTCGGTGGCGAATTCCATCCAGGCGCCCTTGAAGGGGATCACGCGGGCGGAATAGATCTTCGTGCCGTTGGGGTGCACCGACTGACCGAAGAATACACCGGGGGAGCGGTGCAGCTGGGAAACGACAACACGCTCGGCGCCATTGATCACAAAGGTACCGCGCGGGGTCATGTAGGGGATGTTGCCCAGGAACACGTCCTGCACGATCGTCTGGAAGTCAATGTGCTCCTCGTCGTTACAGCTCAGGCGGAGTTTCGCCTTCAGCGGAACGGCATAGGTAAGCCCGCGCTCCATACACTCTTCAATGGTATAGCGCGGCGGGTCGATGAAGTAGTCCAGGAACTCCAGGACGAAGATGTTACGGGTATCGGTAATCGGGAAATTTTCCTTGAACACGCGGAAGAGGCCTTCTACGTTGCGCTTATCCGGCGTGGTCTCTAACTGGAAGAACTCTTTGAACGACTGAATCTGAACGGCGAGCAAGTCAGGGGTTTCGGCGATGTTGCCAATCTTCCCGAAATTGATCCGTTCTTTCGTTTGTGCTGCGGGCATAAGTAAAAAACCGGTTTAATGAGTTTCAGACGCGGACAATAAGCTACCAGGCCTCTTTCGTAGAAACGAAAAAAGCGATGATTTTCAATGAATTAAGCTTGAATTACCGACGTCAAAATTGTTTTTGGCCAAAACTTAAGGAGGGCAAAAGTAATGAAAAAGCCGTTACAAACAAGTTTTCGCGCTTCGCAAAGAATGTGCCGATAAATTTTTTGACTTTATTGTGAGAATGCCCTATCAGGAACGAGACCCGGGAGCCGTAAACCGTGCCCCCTTTCCTGAAGAGCAAACCCTATCGGAATGCATCCGGTCATCGGAGCCGCGGGAAAAAACCACAAATCGTGTGGTAAAACATCATGGCGGGGTTGACACCAGTTCTGAGCTTTAGTGGTCAGCAACGCCCTGGCCTTGTCTTCAACTATTAGGATATCGGCCTGGTTGCCACTAACGGCTCACAATATGAAAAAGACCCACCCTGTCAAAGACTATTTCACCTTCAGCCGCAAAGACAGGCTGGCGGCCGGCGCCCTGCTCCTGGTTTTGGGCGGACTGATCGGACTACCCTATCTGATGCCCGACCGGCCACCGGTGCTGCAGCCCCTCCCCGACTCGCTGGTGTCGGTGCGGGCGGGCCGCACTCCCGGGGAGGAGCCAGAGGAGCCGGCATGGGCGCCCCGGCAGGTAGGGCATCGGCCCGGGCCGCCGCGGGTGACGGAGCGCTTCCCCTTCGACCCGAATGAGCTCGACGCTGCCGGCTGGGTTCGGCTGGGTCTTCCCGGGCGGGTGGCCGGCACGATCCTGAAATACCGGGACCGGGGCGGGCGCTTCCGCCGGCCCGAAGACCTCAGAAAGATCTGGAGCCTGCCGCCGGGCTTCTATGAGGAGGTGGCACCTTATATCCGGATCGCGGGCGCGGAAGCCCCGGGGTTGCGCACCGCCTTTTCGGAGCACCGTCCGCCCGCCGGGCGGGAGGGACCACGACCGGTGGCACTCAATGAAGCCGACTCGGCAGCTCTCGAACGCCTCCCGGGCATCGGTGCCAAACTGGCATCCCGTATCATCCGCTTCCGCGATCGGCTCGGCGGCTTCCACCGGGTGGAGCAGGTTGCCGAAACCTGGGGGTTGCCCGACAGCACCTTCCGGCGGATTCAGCCCTACTTAACTTTAAGTGGAAGTCACCCGGGCGTTCGGAAGTTTAATTTGAATTCTGCAACTAAAGAAGAATTGAAAGTACACCCTTACCTGCGGTGGAACCTGGTAAATGCCCTCATTGAGTACCGGAACCGGCATGGAAACTTCCAGTCAGTAGCCGATCTCAAAAAGGTCCTTTTGGTGTCAGATTCCCTTTACGAACGCATAGCTCCCTATTTCACTGTTGAATAACCTAATATCCTGAACATCAGGACAACTATATAGCTTTACTAAATCCAGTTTGATCAACGAATGTGAAGAGAAATCACCCCGAAAAATGTCGATTTTTTTTAATCCTTTCATAAACACCTCATTTTCATGATATAATAACGGACACCTTATTTTCACATCCATCAAAAGCGCAGAAAAATGGACCCGGCTCGTTTTCCAGGCTACTCGATTAAAAGTTGATCAGATAGCAGTGGTAATTGCCGCTTCATCCTTGCCAGGCCTCGCTTTGATGATGGCTTGCCCGGTTTCCTGTGTCATCCTAACTTTCCTAAGGCTTAAAAATCAACAATTATTTTTATATTGTACTGATTAACAGTAGTTCCACACCGGATGTACGTGATTAAATATCATGTTTCACACCTGGCAGTGCCAATTAACGTCATCATCAACTAGATGTTGATTTACAAACGATTAGGTTAAATTGAGGAAAAGTGCACTTTTGTGCACATTGCCGTTGGCGCGCCAATACAGCGACCAGGATGCGCAACCATAATTCGACGGAAAATTGGAAAACACCTCCCTCCTACCTGGTCCAATAAACATCTTCGGATTTCCTCAAACGCCATCCTGATGCACTTAAAGTTGAACAAACTCCTGGCGTGGGAAAGCTTTTTGAATCTGGATAAACACGACCCCCTGCGCGGAACGGAAGGAAAGATGGGTATATCAGGATGCCCGTACTTATGCCAGGATGTCACGAATGGCGTAGTTGCCAGAGCATGTTCCAATAGGCGTGGTTCGTCAGTTGCAGCACTGCAATGACCAGGAAGACGGTGGCCAGGTGAGCCATTACGAGGGAGCGGGCTACCTGTAGGCGGAAGCAAAGCCAGGGGGTAAGGGCCAGGTGAAGACCGATGCAGGCGCCCTGGATGATGCCGATCAGCACGGGGTTGGGTACCGCCATCACCACGAAGGCAAAGCCCGTCAGCACCATATAAGAACCCGCCAGCGGGAGGTGCAGCAACAGGATCGGGACCAGCCGGGAGTTGATCGGGCGTGCTTCCATAACCCTATAAAAACAGCAACAATCGGTCCGGCTGCCGGGACGGGCCAGGACCCCGCCGGGGTTTGGGCCGGTGTTTGGAGCGGGCGGACCCTCAGCCCAGCGGCGCTACGCGTGCAACCTTCGCCCTCGACTGCGGCAAAAGCTTAGGAACACATTGTACAGCAAAGGTGGTTGATAAGGCATCCCGGAGGGATGCGCCTTTCATCGTACCCACTGGTAACCTCAGGCTCTTAAACGGCCTTCCAACGGGGCGCGTCGGCATCATCTTTACGATACCTGCGGAGTCCCCAAGACGTTATCGCTGTGCGGGAGTACAGGTGCGTATTGCGTTAGTTGAGAGACTCTTCTCCCATTTCCTCAGAGATGAGCCTGTGCCACCAGAGGCGGGAGGCCAGGAGAGGGCCTTCCCCGGGCCAGGGATACCCCGCCGAAGGCGGTTCAGGGTCCCCGACCCGAAAGCTAAGGGCCTGGGGTAATGCCACCCGGGGGCACCCTTCGGCTACGCTACGCTTCGCTCAGGATGACAATCCGCTGTCAGGCTGGGCGCAGCCGAAGCCAAGGCGCAATAAAAAACCCCGACGTTTCCGTCGGGGCTCTTTATCGTTTGAACGTGGGATGCAATTAAGCGATCTCTACGTCAGCACCAGCTTCTTTCAGCTTGTTGGCGATGTCTTCGGCAGTAGCCTTGTCAACACCTTCTTTAACGGGCTTCGGAGCGCCGTCAACGAGGTCTTTGGCTTCTTTCAGACCCAGGCCGGTCAGATCTTTAACGATCTTAACCACGTTGAGCTTGGAAGCACCACCGCTCTTCAGGATTACGTTGAAGGAAGTCTTCTCTTCAACAGCAGCAGCACCGCCGCCACCGTCACCCGATACCACTACAGCAGCAGCTGCGGGCTCGATGCCGTATTCGGATTTCAGGAAATCGGCCAGCTCTTGTACTTCTTTAACGGTGAGGCCTACCAGTTGTTCTGCGAGATTTTTAACGTCTGCCATTTTGTTTAAAATTTTTTCCGGCTTCATCTCCCCGGTTTAAGGAGGGGATCCGTCGGAGGGTTTAAAAAAATTCTGCCTTTATTTTCCCTCGGGCCTGGGCCCCCACCCTGGCCCTCTCCGGCAGCTGGCGGAAGGGAAAAGGCAGGAGTATCTTGCTCCCTTCCCTTTGGGAAGGTTTGGGGATGGGTCTTATTCAGCTGCGGGCGTTTCGCCTTCAGCAGCAGGAGCTCCCGCGGAAGCTTCCGGGGCAGCGGGTGCTTCAGCGGCCGGGGCGGCAGCTTCAGCAGCAGGTGCAGCGGCTTCTTCGCCCGGCTTGCGGATAACGCCGCCGGTCTCATGGAAGTTCTGCAGGGCAGCCAGTACACGCGATGCGGGCGACTGCAGCAGGCCGATAACTTCGCCGATAAGCTCGTTCTTGGTCTTGATCTTCGTGAGGGTCTTCAGGTTGTTGTCGCCGGTGTAGATATCACCGTTGATGAAGGCCGCCTTCAGCTCCGGCTTCTCGCCTTTGGCGGCGTCGCGGAACGAGGAGATGATCAGGGCCGGCTCCTTCGGGTTCTCGGAGAACAGGAGGGCGGTTACGTTGTTGAGGCTCTCGAACATGCCGCTGTAACGCTGCTCGTCGAGACCTTCGAGGGCCTTGCGGATGAGGGTGTTCTTGGCCACCTTCATTTCCACCTTCTTGTTGAAGCAGGCGCGACGGAGGCTCGAAACCTGCTCTACGGAGAGGCTCTCGGTATTGGTTACATAGAAGTTGTCGTACTGCGAGAATTTCTCTTTCAGTGCGGCAATGACTTCATTCTTTTGCTCTTTGGTCATTTTAAACGCTTTTGAGTGTTATTGTTACACTCCTCAAAGCCCCCACCCTTTCGGCTGAGGCCTGCGGAGGGGCTTTCTTATTGAACGAACGATTTGGTGTCGACGCTGATACCGGGGCTCATCGTGGCGGCGATCGTCAGGCCTTTCAGGTAGGTACCCTTGGCGGTAGACGGCTTGGCCTTGATGATGGCGTTGATCAGCTCCTGGGCGTTACCGGCGATCTTCTCGGGGGTAAAGCTTACGCGGCCGATAGAGGCGTGGATGATACCAGCCTTGTCCACCTTGAAGGCGATCTTACCACCTTTAACCTCGTTCACAGCACCGGCTACGTCGTTGGTAACGGTACCGGTCTTGGGGTTCGGCATCAGGTTGCGGGGACCGAGCACCTTACCGAGGCGGCCGATCTTCGGCATTACCGCGGGGGTAGCGATGATCACGTCAACGTCGGTCCAGCCGCCGTCGATCTTCTGGATGAATTCGTCGAGGCCAACATAGTCGGCGCCGGCGCCTTTCGCTGCAGCTTCCTGGTCGGGGCCGCAGAGAACAAGTACCTTCTTGGTCTTACCGGTGCCGTGGGGCAGGGTAACGGTACCGCGGATTGCCTGGTCGGCCTTCTTGGGGTCTACACCGAGGCGGATGTGCAGGTCAACGGAAGCGTCGAACTTGCAGGTAACCACTTCCTTCACCAGGGTCGAAGCCTCGCGCAGGGAGTAAGCTTTATTGGCGTCAACCTTGCCGTTGACTGCCTTTCTTTTTTTAGGAACGAATGCCATTGTAAATTCTTTTAAGTAGTTCTGACTTCAATTACTTGTTTGCCCAGGGAGCGTCACCTTCTACGGTCAGGCCCATGGAGCGGGCGGTGCCGGCAACCATGCTCATGGCGCTGTCGAGGGTGAAGGCGTTCAGGTCGGCCATCTTGTCTTCGGCGATTGCCTTTACCTGATCCCAGGTTACCTTGCCTACCTTGTTGCGGTTGGGCTCTTTGGAACCGCTCTGGATCTTGGCGGCATCCTTCAGCTGAACGGCAGCCGGGGGCGTTTTGATAACGAAGTCGAACGACTTGTCGGAATAAACGGTCAGCAGTACGGGGAGTACCTTGCCCTGCTTGTCTTGCGTGCGGGCGTTAAACTGCTTGCAGAATTCCATGATGTTGACACCTTTGGAACCGAGGGCAGGACCGATCGGGGGTGCGGGGTTGGCCTGGCCACCCTTGCACTGGAGCTTTACATAGCCCGTGATTTCTTTAGCCATTTTCTACGTGATTTATTGGTTCAAGCGACTCCGGCATCTCAGCGACACAGAAGTCTCCCAAGTTCATCTTCCAAGCCGCTTCCACCGGGGTTTCGGCGGCTTTTTCTCAGTTTGTCCCTGTTACAGGACGGGAAAGAACTAACTTTTGGGAGCGCAAAGGTAACGATTCACTCGGTGAATTCACTCAGCAAACCGGACTTTTTTTGTTAAGAAGGCCCCCGGGTAGCCCCTCCGCGCCGTTGGCCTTGCGCGTCGGGGACCCTGAACCGCCTGCGGCGGGCGGTGGCTCCGGGCAGGGTGATGGGTGCCGGCTGCGGAATCAGCTCACATACTATATAGCTTTCCTTCCGTATAAATACTAGGTATAAATACTGAAAAAGGGTACAAAAAATTCAGTATTAATACTCTTGTGGTCGTCATTAGATCGTCGTAATCTTGTCCTGTTGTCCCAATCCCGGTTCATTTTCGGGATATTGAAAAATACCAACTGCAACCTTAAACCACCTCCTTTTTCTTTCGCTGTTCCACATGATCGGGCCATGATGCCGGACCTGTTCCGCTATGCCGATATGGAAGGGCGATCACCAACTATCGGATTTTTTCACTCATTATTCACCACAAAAAACGCATGAACATGCAAAACCAATCGTTCCAGGAAGCCATCAAAACAGACAAAGGCCTCCAGCAAGAAGTAGCCCAGGCGATCCAGCAAATTGCTCAAAAACACAACCTCTCCCTCCCGGCCCAGTCGGGCGGCGCCAGTGTAAGCTCCGCCGCGGATTGCGTGAGCACGCTGTGGACAGCCGTTTGCACTGCCTAAAGCACCGAGGAAGGTCCGCAGGGACCTTCCTTTTCTTCGCTCCTCCTTCCTATGCCATGAATGAGTCCCTGCTACCTTTTCCCGCGATCAGCCGGGCCATCAGCGATTATGTAAGGCGCTGCTCCCCTGCCCTTCCCGCCGGTGCCGCGCCTGCCAACCGTACCGACCCTGCGTTAGCCAACCTGTTTCGCTTCGCCCTGAATCACGAATACACCGATCTGCTTTCCAAGCACTATCCGCTGGCCGCGATGTTCGACTCCATGCGTGCGCACCTACGCGGCTCACAAGAGCTGTACCACCAATTCGACTCCCGCTTCGACCTGGCAGCATTCTTCGGGAAATATCCACTCCTGCAACACCTGGCCAAGGAAAAAATCACTGTATCTGTCGCAGCGGCGAAGGAACGCGAAGCACGTCTGCTTTCCGACGCCGCCCTTCTTGAAAAGATATTTAACATCAATGCCGGTGAGCCGCTCCTCGAGGTAACGGTTGCCGGCGACCTCCATAACGGCGGCCGGGCAACCACTGTCCTGCAATTTCACTCGGGCAAAAAAATTGTTTACAAGCCCCGTTCCGGTGCCCTTGATGCCGGCTTTCACCAGTGGATCGCGCAATTCAACCGCAGCGGACGGTTGCCGTCAATTGAATTGCCGGTAGTGGTCGACCGCGGCGCCTATTGCTGGTGTGCCTTTGTTGAGCCGGACGCGTGTAGCTCAGACGCCGAAGTAAGCACGTACTATGAAAAAGCCGGTGCACTTCTCGCTTTTGTTCACTTAAATAAAGGCACAGACCTTCATTTTGAAAATATTATCGCACAGGGTAGCAACCCGGTTCTTATTGACTTGGAAGGCTTGTTTCACTATGCTGACCAGGCACCATTTCGGGTTACCGATACGGGTCTGCTTCCGTACTGCTATTTCCTTCCTGACGGACGTTTGGTAGACATGAGCGGGCTGGGAGCCCAAGGCCGAAAGGAAGCGCCCCACAAAACCTGGAAATGGATAGACGCCGGTACCGACGCGGTGAATCTGGTGCGCAGCAGCGGCTATTACGAAGCACGTTACAATCAGCCCCGCCTACATAGCAACCCGATCGCACCGGCCGACTACCAACTGCAACTAATTTCAGGATTCCGCATCGCAGCAAACTGGCTGCGGGAGCAAAAAGATTGCGGCTCATTGATAAAAGCACTGAGCGCCTGCGAGCACCGTGTCATCCTACGCCCTACCCAATATTATTACGATCTGCTCAACGGTTCACTGATGCCGGCGCAACTGGAGCCCGGTCATCGTCGCAACTGGCTGCGGGCGCGTCTCCTGACATCCGGATTTTACAACCCGGGTGGTGATGAAGCCTTGGAAGAGTCCATCGTAGCGCTCGAACTGGAAGCGCTTGAAAACGGCGACATCCCTTATTTTTCTGCGAACAGCCACAGCACTGGCCTGCGATCCGGAAGCAGCCCGGAGTTGCCCGGCTTTTTTTCACGGCCAGCCATTGACATGTTGCAGGATAGAATGAAAATGCTCCGCGACGAAGACACGGAAGAAGAGATGAGTCTAATTGAAGCATCGCTGGCTCCCATCATAATAAAACAAGCCGCCTTTTCTCCCGCACCCGAATCGACCCTGGCGACGCGTGCAGACATTCAACTTGAACGGCTTTTAACGCAGGTGAGCCAGGCAGCGGTGCTAACCCGTACCGGCCCCGTCTGGCGCCAACCCGTACAGGATGGACTGGCAATCGCCTACCAGCTCGCGCCCCGCAACCTTTATTTGGGAAGCACCGGAATCGCCTTTTTCCTCGAAGTCGCCGGCCGTGGAAAAGGGCTGGGCGCAATCGCAGATCTTGCCCAGGAAAGTCTTGCAGCCGACGCAAGGTTTTTCCAACGGCTATCACGGTCGGCTGACGCATCCTGGAGTTCCGGGGTCGCTGGCCTGATCGATTCACTTTGCCAGGCCGGCCAGGTTCATCACATAGACGAAGCGCTCCGGTTGGCGCATTACTATAGGTTCCGGCTCCGGGACAATAACCGACTGCCCGATATCATAGGCGGCAGTGCCGGCACACTACAAGCCCTGACTACACTGTATGGACTTACCGGTGATAACGAAGTGCTGGACGGATGCCGCCTCATCGCTGCACACCTTGTCGCACAGTCACACTATGATTTGAAAACTAAAACACGGTGGTGGACAGGTATTGGCGGCCAGCGACTCACCGGCATGGCGCATGGAGCCGCGGGAATTGGTCTTGCACTGCTGCGCTTTTGGGAGCTCAGCAGGGATGGCAGATACCTGGACGCATATCTTGACTCGGTGCGTTTCGAGCAACAACACTTTTGTACAAAAACCGGGAATTGGCGTGATCTGCGCAAGCAGTCGGGGGGATTCGCCCACGCCTGGTGCCATGGCGCTGCAGGTATCGGTTCTGCGCGCCTGTCGGCCTACCGCATCCTTCAGACGCCATCCCTGCTGGATGATGCGCGCGCAGCTGCGGCAGCCATCGTCGCTGCTCCCCCGGCGCATTCCGGTTCCTACTGCTGCGGTAGCGCCGGTCGGCTTGGCTTTCTTCTGGACGCAGCCGAGGTGCTGCAATCCAAGATGTTACAAGCCGGCGCTGACCGAGTCCTGAATGAGCTTTTTGGGCAGTACGAGCGATACACCAACTTCAACACTATACCTGGAACAACGTTACCGCTGGACAATCTGAGTCTTTTCAAAGGCCTGAGCGGCATTGGGCTCGTATTGTATAAATACAGGCACGACCGAAACCTCCGCCTGCCCGGAACATAGTCAGCATCAAAAAATCTGGAAATATCAATCACAAAAATCAAAACCATGATCGCAGAACAAACCCTCGCACCCACAACTGAAACGGGCTTTATCAACCTGCCCGACGACCACTACCGTCATCCCGGTGCACCGACCGAATGGTGGTGGCATATCGGTACCCTTGTAACCGCCGAAGGGCGCCGCTTTGGCTTCGAAGTGAACGGTTGCGGAATTGATGTATCGGTAATGAGCGGTACGATGGCGGCCCTGTCCATCACCGACGTGCAGCAACAGCAGCACTACCAGCTGGTCAACTTCACCCAGCCACTGCCCGCCAACTGGGCGGAGGCCGATACGTCGAAGCCCTGGACCGTCAGCATTCCCGGCAAAGGCGGCGGCGACAACGGCCGGATCGCCATGCAATCGGTTGACGGCGATGTGCGGCATATGGCCGTGCAGGCAAGCTTTGTGGACGCGAAGACCGGCAAAGCTTGCAGCGTCTCGCTCGACCTGCAGCAGCAGGGTAAGGAAATGCTGGTTTGGGGCACCGGCCGAAGCCCCATGATCAACCCCGAGGGCAAAACGCCGGTGGAACAATACAACTACTATTACTCCTTTACCAACCTGGCCGCCCGGGGCAACATTACCATCGATGGCGAAGTGTACGCTGTAAAGGGCACTACCTGGATGGATCATGAATACGGTGTGTTTGCCCGCCAGGGCGGCGGGAGCGTTACCTGGATGTTGCAGGACATGCAGTTCGCCGGCGGCTTCTGTCTTTCCAACTACGCGCTGACCGAAGCCGGAGTGGTGCCGCAGGAAGGCGTACCACAACCGGGTATGGCCACCCTCCTGCTCACCGACGGAAGCAGCGCGGCCGTGGCGACGATGACCACGCCGCGCAATCCCTATCCGGTTGACGGCATCACCTATTTCCTCCACTTCGACGTTGAAGTCACCTCCCCCGGCTACGATCACCTTTCCTTCGAGATCGACAGCCTTTGCGCCGACCAGGTTTTTCATGACCCTACCGGAATAAACAACGGCTACGAGGGTAATGGCACGGCGCGGATGTACGTTTCTGTTGACCTTTCACAAAAGATCACGAAGCGCCTGCTTGTTTCCGAAGGCACTTCCTGGATTGAAGAAATGTTCGGAAAAAAATAAGCGCGTTTAGGCATACAAAAAGCCCTCACGTTGGTGAGGGCTTTTTCTTTACCGGTTCCGCCCGTTCTGCGGACCGCTCTGCTGCAGTTGTTGCGGCAGGTCTGCCCCCGTTATCGGTGCACGCTTCTTCCGGCCCCACTTCTTGAAGTCGAGGTAATCGATATACCAGATCACCTTGGCCGAGAAGTTATTGAGCATCGGCGCCTCGAAGGTGCGGCCCAGGTTCTTGCCATAGCGGCTCTGGTAGTCGAGGAACATAAAGTCCTCCACCTGGTTCTTCCACATGATGTTGAGGAAGGAGCCGGGCGCGAACTGAAGTGTATACGTAGCGTTGATATTAAAGAAGTTCACGTTGTTGCTACGCTTCGCCACATCATTATGCTTCGTCGGTGCCAGGCTGCCGTCCGGCTGAAGGTCGAAGAGCTCCTTCACTTCGACATCGCTCCAGTAATGGCGGGCGTTGAAGTTAATGAAGGAACGGTTGGAGAAGCTGTACTTCAGGTTGAGCGTGTTTTCGATCGTGTTGCGGTTGCGGCGCGAGAACAGGATATCCGTGTAATAGGGCTCCGGCTTATTGGTGAGCGGATTGATCGGGAAATAAAAGCTATGATAGCCCGCGTTGTCGATCCAGGGATTGTAAAAGATGTTGTGGTCGATGGTGAACCGGTCGGAGAAGCGGTAGCGCTGGAAGACGGAGAAGTCGAAGCGATGGCCGCCGAACTGCTCATTGAAATCCACGCCGGCATTAACGTTCACCTTGTACTTCTTGGCACTGTTGGTTTCAAACCAGAAGTTCGTCATCAGCTTGCTTTCCGCCAGGAAGAACTGGGGCACCTTCTGCTGGTAATCGCGCGCCTCGTAGTTGTCATGACCATCGGCATTCCAGCCCACGTACATGCCTACATACCAGAGGTTTTTCAGCTGCCCGTTTGCATTTACGTTCACCCAGTACTGCTGGTAGGTTTGCGGGTTGTAGCGCATACTGTAACCCTGGTTGAAGTTTAGGTAAAGTGAGTTGAAATGCCTGGTGGGCTTCACCCATTTGTAACCCACCCACATATAGTGATCGAGATAGTTGTTGTTGTTCATGAAGCCGAGGTCGCGCTTGTTGTACTTGTCGTCGTACAGCTCCTGCCCCAGCTGGAAATTGAAGCGGCCGCCGGTTTTACCAAAGCCCAGCACATGCGCGTAGCCGGTTTCCACCTGGCCCGGGAAAAAGCGGTTGCTTACCGAAACGTTGCCGTTCCAGTTGTAGGTATTCTTCTTGTTGTTGAAGTCGAACAGGAAGGCGCTGACGTTGGCGTCGGTCTCGTTGCCGTCGCGGAGCACGTTGGTGTTGATCAGCGACACCGAGGAGTTGTTCTTCAGCGTCTGGTCGAGCACGAACACGTTGTAGTTGGTGAGCGGCGAGGTCTCTACCTTGATGCGCTCCTTACCGGTTGCGTCGGTAACGGTCGCATAGGTCCGCCGCTCCACGGCATTGAACACCCCGATGCCGAGGCCTTTAGAGGTACGGCCGGAGAACTTGGTGGCGTTGATCAATTTTGCTTGCGCCGGGTTGTCGATCACCTCACCATTCAGGCTTGCGGCGAGATCGTCGGCGCGATCAGTATGGAGGGGGCCGGGGTCAATACCCACACGGCGCGAGTAAAACAGGTTGCCTTTGTTGAACAGTTCGGTGCCTTCGGTAAAGAAGGGTCGGTTTTCCTGGTAGCGTTGCTCAAACGGTGAGATATTGAGTACGAGGTTGTCGGAGCGTACCTGGCCGAAGTCCGGGACCAGCGTCATGTCGAGGGTAAAGGCGTCGGATACGCCCCACTTCACGTCCATACCGCCCGTCACCGAGGTATTCCAGGGTTTCTTGCCCGGGTCGGGTTTTGAATTGTTGGTGGCATACACGCCCAGGTAGGGCGACAGGGAAAGACGCAGCGGCGCCTTGATCTGCTCGATGCCGGTCCAGAGACCTTCCTGGTTTACAAAGCCGTTCACCTGCGGGTCGATCGGGTTCCACATATACTGCTTGCCGCTCTTGCGGCGCTGCCGCGTGATGTTGAGGCCCCAGGTCTGGTTCGGCTTGCTCACGAAACGAAGGGCCGAGTACGGGATCTCCATCTCGAAGGTCCAGCCGCCGTCGGTGATCTTGGCGGCGCTGTTCCATACGGCGCTCCAGGTGGGATCCTCGCCATTGGTGGTCGAGTACTTCGCGTCAAACTGCTCGCCGTGGGGCGTCACATAAAAGCCGAAGGCGTTGATCTTGTCGTTATAGGTATCGAAGATCACCCCTACGAAGTCGTTCACGCCTACCACGTCGCGTCCCACCAGGTCGCGGCTAACCGAGTCACGGGTGCGCTCGTGACAGATGCCGGCAATGTAGATGGAAAAGTTATCGTACAGGATATAGACCTCGGTGCCGGTCGCAGGGTCCTCGGGCTTACCCGCATTGGGGCGCCATTCGAAAAAGTCCTTTGCCGGCACGGCGGTCTTCCATGCGGCTTCGTTGAGTTCGCCGTCGATCTTAAAAGAAGCGGTCGTGCGGGTAGCGGGCAGCCTGCGCTGCTCTTTCTGTGCAGTGGCCAAAAGTGACGTGGCCGTCAGCAGCAAGCAAAATATCTGTTTCAGCATCGGTGTTTGGTTTATGCGCCGGAGGTCATTTACGAAATTAGACGTACTAACTCGTTCGGAGTTACCGCTTGTCACACACTTTTTTCTTTTAGTTTTTGTTAACGATTGGGTAACTGCGCGAAAATCTCAGGGCGGGGCACGCAAGGTGCGTCAATAAAATGGTGCGGCTCCCGGCAAAGCTGATGAGCGGTACGGGCAGCGGTCCTGCCTGCGTAATAAAGGGATGAGCCGTTCGTTACCAATCATTTAGCCAGGTAATCCTGGAAAGTCTGCTGCTGCAGGGCCTGGCCGGCGCGGAGCATGGCGGGTGTGGCGCCGGGGCTTTGCCCGAGGGGGCGCCGCCCGATATTATCGTACAGGATCCAGTTGCTGTCCTGCACGTAGCCAAAGCCATTGTTGAAGGTGAAGAAAGCACGGCCGGGGGGCGCCCAGAGGTCGTTGCCGAAAGGGAAAAGCGGGCGCCCGGCTGCGCGAAGCCCCGGGTTGAAGGTCGCCGCCAGGTCGAGCTGCGACACGGTTTGCGTTACGGTCTGCGGCTGCAGGTGTGCCCCGAGCAGCAGGATCGGGATCCGGAAATTATCGAGCCGGCTGCCGGTCTCCGGTAAAGGATGGCCGTGGTCGGCCACGATGGCGATGATCGTGTTGTCCCACAGGGGCAGTTGCTGGCAGTGGCGTACGAAGCGGTACAAAACGCTGTCGGTATAATGCAGGGAATTCAGGAACAGGTGCACATCGTCCCCGCCCCGGATCGCGGGGGCCGCTGGTGTTTCGAAAGGCTCGTGCGAACTCAGGGTGAGCCAGGTGATGAAAAAAGGCTTGTCCTGCCGCGACAGGTCGGAAAGGATCCGGTCGGCCACTACCCCATCGTGGGCGCCCCACTTCGAGTTCTGGTCCTTTGCGGCGAAATCGCTTTTCTGCACCAGCGGGTCGAAGCCGGCTCCGAGCAGGTAGCTTTTGAGGTTGGCGAACTCGGGCTCGCCGCCCTAATAAAAAGCGGTGTGATAGCCTTGCTGCCGGTATAGCCCGGGCAGCGTCGCCAGCTTGCGTGCTTTATTGGGCAGGCGGATGATCGACGATAGCGGAAGCGCCGGGTAACCGCTCAATACGGCCGGCACGCCCTTGTCGGTCCGGTCGCCCGAGGCAAAGGCGTTTGCAAACCATACCCCCTCGCCTTTCAGGCGGTTGAGCCCCGGCGCTACCGGCACGCCGTCCACCACCCGGTCGATCATTTTGGCGGTGCCGCTTTCCCAGATTACAACAATCAGGTTAGGCTGATCGTATTTCTTGGCCGCCAGGATCTTAGGGCCCTCCTTCGGCAGGCTGTCGACGATTCGTTTCGCCTCGGCTGCCGGCATGTAGTTATACGGGTTCACCTCGGAGCCGGCGTCGCTTTCGCTCACCACACCAAAGAGGAAATTCCAGGGGGCGTTCAGTGCAGCCTGGTTGGCATAATTCGAAGAAGAAAAATAAACCGAGCTCTGGTTGAGCGGTGTCTGCTGCATTCCGCCGCGCATCGGGATGATGAGCGCGCCGGTGGCGACGAGCAAGGTACTAACGGCAACGTACCAGCGCTCCTGTCGCTGCAGCCCGGCCGCGGCGCGGGCCAGGAAGCGTTTGGCCAGCATACAGGCACCGGCATAGAGGATAATGAAGGCAAGCGCATAAGCCCACACCGGCAGGTGGCTCACCGAAGCCCAGGCCTCGCGTGGGTTGGAGAGGTACTTCAGCGGGGTGGCGTCGATACGGAAACCCCAGATCCTGAACATCGGGATATCCGACAGGATGAGCAGCAGCACCGGAAGCAGGAGCAGCAGCGTATACACCTGGTAAACGAGGGCGCGCCGGAAGAAGGGAACAAATACGGAAGCCAGTAGAAATACGGATACGGGCAAGGTGAGGTAAGCCGCCATCGAAGCGTCCATCCGGGCGCCGTACCAGAAGGAGCGCGCCAGCAGGCCGGCACCCGTGCCGCCGGAAGCACCCGCGGTGCCCGCCAGGAAGAGGCCCCGGGCCAGCGCGAAAAAGAGCAGCCAGGAAAGAAAATATTGCAGCAGGAAGCGAAGGCGGGCGGGCATGACGCGAAAGTAAAAAAGCCATCCCGGACGGAATGGCTTTTTTAAAGGAGTTATGATTTCTTAAGAGATTTTCTCCACCTGCATGTAGTTGAGTTCTACCGGTGTGGAGCGGCCGAAGATCTTCACGGTCACCTTCAGCTTCTTCTTCTCGTCGTTCACCTCTTCGATAGTGCCGTTGAAGTCGTTGAAAGGTCCTTCGATGATCTTGATGGTTTCGCCTACGATGAAGGGCTCGCTCATGGAAGCACCGCCGGCCTCGGCCATTTCGTCCATCTTACCCAGCATCTTGTTTACTTCCGACTTGCGCAGGGCGATCGGGTTTTCCTTGCCGAGGAAGTGGATCACGTTGGTGATGCCGGAGATGGTTTCGCGGAGCTCGTCGTGCAGCTTGCCCTCGGCCACTTCAATCATTACGTAGCCGGGATAGTAGTTGCGCTCGCGCATTACTTTCTTGCCGTTCTGCACCTTGTATACCTTCTCCACGGGCAGGAAGACCTGCTTTACCACGTTACCCCATCCGCCGCGCGATACCTCTTTGTCGAGGTATTCCTTCACCTTGCGTTCCTTGCCGGAAACGACGCGCAGCACGTACCACTTGGTATCTTGTTGCGGTTGTTGCGCTTCTTCCGTATTGATCGTCTTGTTCTCTTCCATTGTTCGCGTTGATTATTGGATCCGGCTGAGGGGCCAGCCAGCAACGAAGTCCATAAGGGCTACGAGGCCGGTAATGAGGAGAGAGGCCACCAGCACGATCATCGTGGACTGCTGGAGTTGCTGCCACGTGGGCCAGGTCACCTTCTCGGTCAGCTCGCGGAACGACTCGCTGAAGTAGTTGGATACTTTGTTCATAGAATCTTTTTTAAACGGCGAATGGCCCTGGGGAGCCATTTACCTTGGTTTGCACGGGCGGAGAGATTCGAACTCCCATCAAAGGTTTTGGAGACCTCTATTCTGCCATTGAACTACGCCCGTAGAAAGCTAAGAGCTATTAGCGCGGCGGCTAATAGCTCTTAGCATTATGTTGCGAAGATAAGGATCTTTGCGATTCAAAAAGCTAAAAGCTAGGCTTTCGAGCTTACTTGATGATCTCCGTAACCTGACCGGCACCTACGGTACGGCCACCTTCACGGATAGCGAACTTCAGACCTTTCTCCATGGCGATCGGCTGGATCAGCTTCACGGTGATGGAGGTGTTGTCGCCAGGCATGATCATCTCGGTACCTTCGGGCAGCTGGCACTCACCAGTTACGTCGGTAGTACGGAAATAGAACTGGGGACGGTACTTATTGAAGAACGGCGTGTGACGGCCACCTTCTTCTTTCGACAGAACGTAAACTTCTGCTTTGAAGTCGGTGTGGGGGGTGATCGAACCCGGCTTCACGATAACCATACCGCGACGGATCTGGTTCTTTTCAATACCGCGGAGGAGGAGACCGGCGTTGTCACCAGCTTCACCTTCGTCGAGGAGCTTACGGAACATTTCAACACCTGTGCAAGTCGAAGTCAGGGGGGCGTCGATGAGACCTACGATCTCTACGGGCTCACCAACCTTGATACGACCGCGCTCGATACGACCGGTAGCAACCGTACCACGACCAGTGATCGAGAATACGTCTTCTACGGACATCAGGAAGGGCTGGTCAACCGGGCGGGGAGGCAGGGGGATATAGGTATCCACAGCTTCCATCAGCTCGTTGATCTTAGCGATCCACTTTTCTTCGCCAGCGAGAGCGCCGGTAGCAGAACCCTGGATGATGGGGGTATTGTCGCCGTCGAAACCGTAAGAGCTCAGGAGGTCGCGGATTTCCATCTCAACGAGTTCCAGCAGCTCGGGGTCTTCAACGAGGTCTACTTTGTTCATGAATACAACGATACGGGGAACACCTACCTGACGGGCGAGCAGGATGTGCTCTTTCGTCTGGGGCATCGGACCGTCGGTAGCAGCCACAACCAGGATAGCGCCGTCCATCTGGGCAGCACCGGTGATCATGTTCTTTACGTAGTCGGCGTGACCGGGGCAATCCACGTGTGCATAGTGGCGGGTAGCGGTCTGATATTCTACGTGAGCGGTGTTGATGGTGATACCGCGCTCTTTTTCTTCGGGAGCACCGTCGATATCATCATAGTTCTTCTTCTCCGCCAGACCTTGCTTTGACAAAACGTCGGTGATGGCGGCCGTCAAAGTTGTTTTACCGTGGTCAACGTGACCAATGGTACCAACGTTAACGTGGGGTTTATCCCGCTTAAAATTCTCTTTTGCCATTGTATTTGTTTTTAGTTGTTGGACTACAAATTTATATCTCCCAAAAAGCCTTCGCTATTTTCATAGGAAGGATTCACTTCAGCGCCTGCGCACCAGCCTGTTTCACACCGCTTCGATGTTCCGATGGCCGAAGCCAGCCGGTTTTGGTTGAGCCGTTGATGAGAATTGAACTCACGACCTCTTCCTTACCAAGGAAGTGCTCTACCCCTGAGCTACAACGGCTTGCTCTCTTCCGCCCGGGGGCGTTTTGAGAAAGTTTCCGGGAGCACCTTCACGAGGAAGGCGACTCGGGTGAACGCCATCGCAACAGCTTCGGCGCTCGGTGAGCGGGAGACGAGGCTCGAACTCGCCACCTATAGCTTGGAAGGCTATCGCTCTACCAAATGAGCTACTCCCGCATGAAATCTCGGATCTCGGATCTCTGATGTCTGATTTGCACCAGCATCGGAAAATCTTGGAACCGTCAAAGATCTGCGATCCCAGATTGGAGATCCGAGATCATTGAGTGGGCAGGAGAGGATTCGAACCTCTGAAGTCGAAAGACAGCGGATTTACAGTCCGCCCCATTTGGCCGCTCTGGAACCTGCCCAAATGAAATTTACTAGGAGCCGCTTGTCGGAGTCGAACCAACGACCTGCTGATTACAAATCAGCTGCTCTACCAACTGAGCTAAAGCGGCTTATTTCCCTGGTTCGCCTCATAGCGAGACGCCTGACCGACAAGCCTTAGCAAGCTGCGCGGAGACTCTTGACATTCAGCGAACTAGTTTTAAAGAACTCCCCTTTGTTTTCGGGATGGCAAAGGTAACGGAATTACCCATTCCGCAAAAAAAAGCACAAAAATTCTTTAGGATTTTTTTGATGAGCTGCCGGACCCGCGAAAACAGGGCATAAAAAAGACCTCCCTGTTTGGGGGAGGTCTCTGAAAAGTTTTGAATTAAGCGGCAGCGAGCTTTTCTTTCTTGCGTTTGATCTGGTTCACGAGCGAATCGAAAGCTTCGTCGAAAGAAGCTTCAAAGGATTTGCTGGTGGCCTTCACGAAAAAGTCGGCTCTCGGAACATGCACCCGGATCTCGGCAACCTTGTCTTTGATGGTGTGAACAACGTTGTCCAACTTCAGAAAGACATCCACTTTGATAATCCGATCATGGAACTGCGGCAGCTTCGCGATCTTAGCCCTAACTAGTTCGATCAATTTCCGATCTGCATCAAAGTGCACCGTTTGGATGTGAAGGTTCATAGAATCTGTATTTAGTCGATGAAAGATTATTTGAAAGAGCTGGTGGAGCGCCTCCGGAGGGCTTGCAATGAAGTTAACGCAATACCGCCGGAATTACGAACAGATAAGAAGGAAATTAATTTGCGAATAAGGGAAAGTCCGGTCAGCAGGAAGAGTGGGCCATTGTGCTGGTGTGCTAACGTGCCAATGTACTGAAACGGAGTAGCCGTCAACAAATTGTTAAAGGAATGTCCCGTAACGGCCGGCTCGTTTCTAAGTTCAGATTTCCAACCCCTCCTTTTCAGCACACCAGCACACTACCCCACTAGCAAACTACTCACGCTTTGGGATGGAAGTTCTTGTGGATGTTCTTCAGCTTTTCGATGGTATTGTGCGTGTATACCTGGGTGGCTGCCAGCGAGCTGTGGCCGAGGAGTTCCTTTACGGCATTGAGTTCGGCGCCGGCGCCCGTGAGGTGGGTGGCGAAGGTGTGACGGAGCACGTGCGGGCTGCGCTTTTCGATGGTGCTGCCGCTCAGGGTAAGGTAGTGATGCACAAACTTATACACCGCCCGCGGCTGCAGGGGCTTCCCCCCTTTCCCGCCCACCAGCAGCACCGTGCGGTCGGCGCCTTCGATGCCGGCTTTTTCAGCCACGTACGCTTCGATAGACCGCAATAGCGCGTCGCCGATGGGAATGATCCGTTCCTTGTTGCCTTTGCCCAGCACCTTGAGGCTGTGGCCGGCGGCATTCACGGCGCCTTCCTTCAGCCCCGTAAGCTCTGAAAGGCGCATCCCGGTCTGGTAGAAAAGTTCCAGCGCAAGGCGCTCCGTGCGCCCCTGGAAGCTATCGGGAAACTCCACGTAGTCGAAGAGGGTGCGGATGTCTTTATCGGCCACAAACTGCGGCAGGCGCTTTTCGTTCTTGGGCGCTACTACCTTGGCCATCGGGCTTTGCGCCAGGGTGCCCACCTTGAGGCAATGCTTGAAAAAAGACCGCAGCGCCGAAATCTTCCGGTTGATGGTCTTGGCGGTCATCCCGGCATCCTTCAGGGAAGCCAGCCAGCTGCGGATGAAGCTGTGGGTGATCTCCGGCAGCGGCAGGCTCCCGAACTGCAGTTCGAGATAATCAAAAAAGCCCGTCAGGTCATTCTCGTACGACACCAGGGTGTGCCGCGAGTAGCGCTTCTCGAATTTCAGGTAATCGAGAAAAGGCTGGAGCTGTGGATGGGCGACGGGCATGGCGGTAAGTTACGAATCGGCCCCTTTACGGGCGCCGGTAAGCGGCGAATACCGACAAGCCGAAGGGCAGGCGGGTCAGCGACATCAGGCGGCGCTCGCTGCGGAAGATCCGGAACAGCAGGGAATTGACGAAGCCGCCGGCCTGGTAGCGGTCGAAGTCGCCGGGCTCCACGGCTTTGGCGGGTCGCAGGCGATCGGCAAGGCGGGCGAGCACGATGGGCGGGAAAAGAAGGAAATTAAAATAAGAGCTTAAACGGAGCCGAAGGCCAACGGAGCGCGCGCGGGCGTTGAGCATGGGGGCGGTATAGCGGCGCAGGTGGTTGTTGGCGCGGTCGTGGCTGCTCCAGAGTGCCTGGAAGGCGGGGACCGTCACAAAAAGCATCCCGCCGGCACGCGTCACGCGATGCATTTCCGAAAGGGCTTTCACATCGTCTTCCACGTGCTCGAGTACATCGAATACGCACACGAGGTCGAAAGCGCCGTCGGCATAGGGCAGCTCGGTGACCGAGGCCTGGTCCACGTCAAGGCCCAGGGTATCGCGGCAGTAAATGAAGAGATCGGCATCGTACTCCACCGACTTCACGGCACCGAAGGCTTCGAGCATCGCCGAGGTGGCGCCGCCGCCCGCACCGATATTGAGCACCCGCAGGGGTGTCTTCAGCCCTTCCTTACGCAGGATGCGGGCGATCTGGAACTGCAATAGTTGCAGCCTTGCCCGGAACCACCAGTGGGTGCGCTCGTGGTGGGCATAGCGGGCAACGTAATTTTTTTCCATAAGCGGGTGGAGCAGAAAAAAGAATAGCTGCAAGGCTATCACCTTGCAGCTATGAATATCGGCGCTAATGGAGGAATCAGCTTTCGATCTTACCGCTGGCGAGCTGCTGCTTGTAAACAGCCTTGAGCACCTGTCCGCGACGGCGGATCGACGGCTTGATGAAAGCCTGGCGCTCACGGAGCTGCAACAGGATCTTGGCCTTCTCGAATTTCTTTTTGTACTTCTTAAGGGCCTTGTCGATGTTCTCGCAGTCTTTAGAGTCGATGATTAACATGCGTATATACCTCCTTTAGTGTTTTTGAATTTTCGGATGGCAAAGATAGCAGCAATCTGATGTATCTGCCAAAATAAATTGTAAAAAGACGAAGTTTGCGCCATGTTTACGGGTATTATAGAAGCTTTTGGCACCGTGCGCGAGGTGGCCGGCCAGGGCGCCAATAAGTCTTTCTGGCTGCAATCGCCCCTGGCGGCCGAGCTCAAAGTCGACCAGAGCCTCGCCCACAACGGCGTTTGTCTCACGGTAGAAGAGCTCCGCGGCGACCATTACCGGGTAACGGCCGTTGCCGAAACCCTCGAAAAGACCAACCTCCACGAGTGGGGCCCGGGCACCCTCGTCAACCTGGAGCGCTCCCTCCTCCCCTCCTCGCGCCTCGACGGGCACTTTGTGCAGGGCCACGTGGACAGCACCGGCATCTGCGAGGCCATCGATGACCGCCAGGGCAGCTGGGAACTGCGTTTCTGGTTTCCGAAGGCCTTTGCCCCGCTGGTGATCGAAAAGGGCTCCATCGCCCTCAACGGTGTTTCACTTACCGTTTTTGACGTGCGCAAGAAACACTTTACGGTAGCCATCATTCCTTACACCTACGCCCACACCAACCTCCACACCCTCGGCGAGGGCTCGCTGGTCAACCTGGAGTTCGACCTGATCGGGAAGTACCTGCAGCGCAGCCTGCGCCTTGGAAAAAGCTAAGGGTGCACCTGCCGGAAGCGGCGGTCGCGCCAGCGTAGGATCGGCTGCTCGAAGCCATAAAAAACGACGGTGGCCACCGCCAGCGTGAGGAGCCAGGTCGCCAGGAGCGCCAGGGGCCGGTACCCCGCTCCAAACCGCGACAGCGCATAGGCTGCCAGGTAAAAGAGCAGCGAGTGCCACAGGTAAAGCGAATAGGAGATCCGGCTGATCCAGTTTACGACAGAACCGACCGGAGCCGGCGCGCCGCGGCGCCGGTCGCTGGCGAGTGGCAGCAGCAGCGCCAGGAAGCCGCTGGCGCCCGTGAAAAAAAGTGCCAGCAGCGGTGAGCGGGCCGGCTCACCGAGGTGCGCCAGCTCCGTCCGGAACAGCAGGGTGAGCACCAGCACCCCGGATAAACCAGCCAGGAAACAAGCCACCGGCAGCCGCCGCCAGGCGGCGGCAAAGCGAAGCGAGCAATAAGCGGCAAGTACCCCGGTAGCGATCGCATCGAACCGAAAAACGGCGATGCGCCGCAGGCCGGTCTCCCAGGGAATTGCAGGATGCTGTTGCAGGTAGATAAACCGGAGCAGCAAGGAGCCGGCGGTGAGCAGCCCCAGAATCGCCAGGTGCCGGTTTCTCCCGCCCAGCCGCGCCGCCAGGAGCAAGAGCAGCGGCAGCAGCAGGTAACTCCATTCTTCCACCGTAAGGCTCCAGGTTACGATAAAAAATTCAGGTATCGGGGTCACCAGGTTTTGCAGGAAGAGAAAATAGGTCCAGTGCGCCGCCGGCGAAAACCCGGCCTGCACCCGGTTATAAAAAAGCAGGTATACGATCAGCGCGAGGTAATAATTCGGCAAGGTGCGCAGCCAGCGGCGCATCCAGAAAACACGCAGTGATGCCGCCGACACGTCCTCCTCAAAAAGCCGCAGGAGGATCCGGCCGATGAGGAAGCCACTCAGCACAAAAAACAACTCGACGCCCCAGAACGCCGTTGCACCAAAGAACCATTGCTGCCCGTGGTAGCTGCCGGGCCAGAAAAAATGCGAGTGGGCCACGAGTACCAGCAGGATGGCAAGCGCGCGCATCAGGTCGAGCCCGAAAACCGGGCTGCTGCCGGCAACGGGCGCCGTGCGGGGGGCGGGTGCTTCGATCGGTTGGAGCTTCATCGGGGCTTCAAACTTAACGGAATCCGCAGCACCGCGCCGGGTGCCGCCGGAAATGATGCGGGCCAAGTTCACCGCAACCCATAAATTTACGGCCACCGGCAGGGAGGGCTCGGCTCATTAACCCAGGGCGGGAAAACGAAATTTACGACTCATGATGTCTTACTCCGCAGCCCGGAACCGCGAACGGCTTTACGGGATTGCCGCCGGTGTGGCCCTGGCCGCGCTGCTGCTGTACCGGCTGGCCGTGGTCTTTTCCTATGCACCCGAGCTGATGGGCATCGACAACAACTTCGTGTACGCTGTCACCCGCGGTCTTGCCGGACAAAGTATTTACCCGAACCCCGAAGCTTTTCCTTTCGCCATCAATGTATACGCGCCCCTCTATTTTCAGGTTTGCATTGCCGCGGGCAAGCTGCTGGGCATCGGTGCCGGCGACGGCATCGGGGTATACTGGCTCTGCCGGGCGGTGGCGCTGCTTTGCGATATCAGCAGCTGCGTGCTGCTGTATCGCATCCTGACGCGCGCCCTCGGCCTGCAGGTTGCGCCGGCCCTGCTGGGACTTGCCGGCTTTGCTTCCATCCTCTGCTACCTGGCCTATACCTTCTCCCGTTCCGACGCCCTGTTTGTGACCTGTTATATTGCGCTCATCGCAACTTTTTTCCGGCAGCCGGGAAGCGGCTTTGCACGTTCGGTGCTGGCACCTGCGGCCTTGTGTGTCGCCTGTATTTTCGCCAAGCAAAACGGCATCATCGCCCCTGCGCTCGCCGGGCTGTGGTTCCTGTTTTTCGAACCCCGCAAAACCCCGGCTTTTGTCATCGTCTTCCTGCTGCTTTTTTTCGTTGTCTTCCTGCTTTTTACGCTACTTCCCGGCTATTCATACCTGCTACCAAGCACGGTAACGGGCGTGCGCAACCGTATCGATCCTTCCTGGTTTTATACCGACATTTTCAAACGGCTCGTCAATTCGCAGCTGCTGTTGCCTCTCGTGGCCGGGGGTGTTTTCGCGCTGGGGCTTGCCCGCCGCGACAAACCGGGCCGCTTCTGGGCGCTTTGCTGGGCAGCACAAGCGCTTTTCTCCACGGCGCTGGCCTTCAAATGGGGATCATCACTCGGTTACTATTATGAAAGCCTCGTGCTTTCGATGATCACAGCGATCCTATTCCTGCGCGGCCGGGCGCCGGGCGAGCGGACCCTGTTGCGCAAGTATACGGTGCTGGCGCTCCCGGTGCTCCTCGTGTTCGTGCTTCATGTGCTCGTGGAAGGAGGGCTTTATTACCTGCACCAGCGGGCGGCAAAACGTCAGTACTACGAGGAGCAGGTGGCGGTGACGCAATACCTGCAACGACACCCGGGCACCGGGCATGTTTTCAACCTGCACAATCCCAACCGTGACTTTTTCAAAACCCTGCTGCACCGCGAGCTCGCGGCGCCCACCTTCGACACCATCGACTGCTGCCTGCTGCCCGATGGCAATTTCGATTACAGCGCACTGAAAAGTGAGCTTGCCAATGGCAGCATACGCTACCTGATCCTGCCGAAGGGCGAGGTGCCCACGGCCTTATGGGGTGTGTCGCTGCACGGATACCAAAAAGACACGACGCTATACCGATACGACCTCTATAAATTTACCGGCGTCCCGTTCACGGGTCGCTGAGTTCCCATCAAAAATCGCCGCCTTTGCTCCTGATGCTCCTTGCCTGGATTTACATCACCCTCCTCTGCCGGGGCTGGGGTGCCGGCTTGCGTGCATTGATGAAGGACGCCGGTAAAGAGTGGCTTCCCGATGCGGTCCTCCCCTTTCTCGGGCTTGGGGCGGTGGGTACCGTGGTTGGAATTGCCTCATTGGTGATGCCCCTTGGCGGACCGGGCATTCAGATCCTGTTGGTGACACCGCCCCTGCTGTACTTGTTTTTCCGGCACTCCCGATCAGGCATCCGCCTGCCGGATTTCTCCGCCGAAGCGCGCCCTTACCGGATCGCCTGGCTCGCCTGTGCACTGCTCTTTCTCCTCATGGGCAGCTGGGAGATCACTCACCCCGATACCCTGGCCTATCATACCGCAACTATCCGCTGGATCGAAGGCTACCAGGCGATCCGCGGTCTCGTGCATCTGAATCACCGATTGGGCTACCAGGGGCTTTGGTACCAGCTCTGCGCCGCTTTCAGCTTCCGCTTTGCCGGGGGGCATGCACTCAGCTACCTGCCGCCGGTTTTTGCGCTCTGGTGCGCCGGCTACCTGCTGCACGGCGCCCGTGCGGCCGCGGAAAAGCATAATGCGCTGCCGGCCTTGCTGTGGCTGGGCCTCCTCGCCTACCTTTTGTGCGATTACAATGCCCTGCGCCTCACGGCCGCATCCGCCGGCAACGACCTCGCCGCGGCTGCCTTTGTATGGCTGTCGCTGCATCTTTTCCTGCGCGGGAAAGGAAGTCTCGGTGCCGACCTGGCAGTGACCTTCTTTGCACTGTTCGCCACTGCAATCAAGCTATCGGCAGCACCCGTATTACTACTGCCCCTCCTGCGATCGTTGGCACCAGGCAGGCGCGGCGTTCGCATTGCGGTGGGTGCCTTCTTCGGCATCCTGGTGCTGGGCCCGCTGCTGGTACGCAACATACTTACAACCGGGTACCCGCTTTTCCCTTCGCCCCTTGCCGGTTTTGATGTGGATTGGAAGCTGGCGCCCGAAGCGGCACGTTACGAGCTGCGCTATGTGATGGCCTGGGCACGCAGTCCCTGGCTGCAGACCGGCGCCGAGGTAGAGGCGGTGCTGCACAGCCCGGTGCGGGCCTGGATGCCGCGCTGGTGGGCAGCCCGCAGCGGCGCCGAGCAGGTATTGCTGCTGACGCTGATTCCCTCCTTACCCGTCGCCCTCCTGCGGCTCCGGCGGGGCGCGGACCGGCAACGGCGCGCCGTCGTTTTTGCGGTTGCTTTCCTCGGACTTGTTTATTGGTGGCTGCAGGCACCCGACCCGCGTTTTGGGCTCGGGAGTATCCTGGCTATCATCGCATTGGCCTGGTACCCTTTCGGTGGGGCCCCGGCAGTGCCGCAACGCAGCGTTATCATTGCCTGTGTGCTGCTGACGCTGGGGATTGGGTCCTATTCCGGATACCGCTTCGCACACTACTTCCGACCGGCGCAGTTGCTGCAACCCATCGGTGTGCGCGAAGCAGCCTTTGAAAAGGTCAAATGCCAGGGCGTGGATTTCTACCGGCCCCAATCGGCACAGGACGCCGAGCGCCCGCTGCCGCTGCCTTCCCTGACGCTGCCTTGCAACGCCGTGCGTCTTCGCGGCGCCCGCGTTGAAGAAGGCTTCCGGGCACCCTGATCAGATCTGCTTGCCCCGCATCGCCTTGCCCACGGCCTCGTCCATGAGGCGCTCGGCATAAGGCCGCGAAATATCATTGAGCGCTTCGATGGCACCCTGGATGGCATCCTTGTCGGTGCCGGCGAGCAGGGATTCCAGCCGCGCAATGCCGGCTTCGGTATCCGCCAGTTCCTGCGGGGTAACAAAACCTTCGTTCTTTACCAGGAAGGCGCGCGTGGTTTCAATCAGCAGCCGCCCTTCGGTCTGGGCTTCCACCAGCGCCCGCTGCTGAATGTCGCTCTTCGCATGCTGCAGGGAATCGAGCAGCATCTGTTCTACCTGCTCGTCGCTGAGCCCGTATTGCGGTTTTACTTCGATGGCCTGCTCCACGCCGCTGCGCAGCTCTTTTGCTTTTACCACCAGGATGCCATCGGCATTGATCAGGAAGCTGACTTCCACCTTGGGCAGGCCGGCGGGCATGCCCGGGATGCCGGTGAGGTTGAACTCGGCCAGCTTGCGGTTGTCCTGCACCAGGTCGCGCTCGCCCTGGTAAACGGAGATGCGCATTCCCGACTGACCGTCTTTTTGCGTGGTATACTGGCGACCGGCCTTGGTTGGTATTTTGGCGTTGCGCGGAATGAGCACGTCCATCAGTCCGCCCATGGTTTCGATGCCAAGAGAAAGCGGCGTTACGTCAAGCAGCAGCAGGTCTTTGTTGCGGCCGGAAAGCACATCGGCCTGCAAGGCGGCGCCAAGGGCCACCACTTCGTCGGGGTCCACTTCGTTGTGCACCGGGCGACCGAAAAATTTCGCTACGGCTTCCTTTACCAGCGGCACCCGCGTGGAGCCACCCACCATCACCACTTCGGCAATGTCGGCACCCGTAAGCTCGGCGTCGGCAAGGGCACTGCGGCAGCTTTCGATGGTGCGGTTCACCAGGGGCGCGATGAGCTCTTCGAAAACTTTTCGGTTAAGCGTTACCGGTTGATCGCCGATGGTGCCGCTCCAGGCCTCTTCGCTGCTCAGTGCCTTTTTGGCTTCCTCGGCGGCAAGCCGCAGTTGCTGGGCCAGGGATTTGTCGGCCTCCAGTGCAGCCTCGCTGATGCCGAGGGCTTCCATCCAGTGGTGCAGGATGGCACGGTCAAAGTCGTCGCCGCCGAGATAGGTATCGCCATGGGTGGAGAGCACTTCAAACACGCCGCCTGAAATACGGAGGATGGAAATATCAAAAGTGCCGCCGCCGAGGTCGTATACCGCCACCACTTTTTCTTCCTCGCGGCTCAGCCCGATGCCGTAGGCAAGGCTGGCGGCGGTCGGCTCGTTGACGATGCGGAGCACGTCGAGTCCCGCCAGACGGCCGGCGTCGCGCGTGGCCTGCCGCTGAGCGTCGTTGAAATAGGCCGGCACGGTGATCACGGCTTTGTTGACCGGCGTTTTGAGAATATGCTCGGCCCGCTCCTTCAGCGCTTTCAGGATGAAGGAAGAGAGCTCGATCGGTGTATAAAATTTACCATTCACGGCCACCTTCACCAGGTTGTCGGTGCCGTCGTCGATGATATCATAGGAGAAATATTTTGCGGCCGGGGCCACGTCCTTATAGGATTTGCCCATGAGACGCTTCACCGAAAAGATGGTATTGTGCGGCTCCGTCACGAGGTACTGGCGGGCTTCGTCGCCCACCGAAACGGTGCCGCCGGGGCCGAAGTGCACGATGGACGGCACCAGCCGCGAATTGTCGAACTCGCGGAGCACCGCCGGCTTGCCGGTGGCGGGGTGAATGATGGCAATGAGGCTGTTGGTGGTGCCGAGATCGATGCCGACGATCATCTCTTCCTGCTGCAGCGAGCCCGTGCTCATATTAATCGAAATCTTGGCCATAGCCGGCAAAGGTAGCGAGAGAATGTGCTAATGGGGTAATAGGGTAATGGGATAATGAGGTAATAGGTTGCTTCGCGGGCATAGCGATGAAAAACCCGCTCCTGGCGGAGCGGGCTTTTCAGGAATTATCGGCTCCCTTCTCTCCCGGGGAAGGGTTGGAGATGGGTGTCTATCGCATCAGGTACATCTTGCCGTAGCCTTTGTTGAAGTACTTGTCGGTCTTCTCGTTCTTGTTGGTGAACTTATCCAGCGACTGGCCGTTGAGATTGGTCACCACGCGGTAGAGGTAGACGCCGTTGGCGAGCTTCTGCCCGTACTGGTCGGTGCCGTCCCATTTGAACTCGGTGATATTGGAGCCGATCCGCAAGGGACCCAGTTCTTCCTTCGTGATCTCGCGCACCACCTTACCGGTGATGGTCAGGATCTGTATGCGGATGTTCTGCGGCACCTCCGAGCCGGTGATCGTAAACACAAAGGCCGTGGAAGTGGTGAAGGGGTTGGGATAATTGAGCATGTTGGAGATCATCGGCTTGTTGATCACCGTGAATTTCACCTTGTAGTCCATCCGGCCGGCGGTATTGCCGCTCTTGTCCTTGCCGGTGACGATGAGTGTGTACTCACCATCTTCCGTGAAGCCGGGGCGGAAGCGCACCGTGGCCTGGTTGTCGCCGGCGCCCGCCGTTGCCGGCTCAAAGCGCAGGGTGTCGCTGTTGAAGCTGTAGGTGCGCACATCGTTCGAGGTGGGCCCTACTACCTGCACCGAAATGAGCGAGGTGTCGTCGAGCAGGCGGTACCGCGATTCGTCTTTCAGCACAATGTCGATCGAAGGCTTCGCAGACACGATATCGCCGTCCATGATATGGTGATTGTCGAAGGTGACGTCGAGCAGCGGGTTGAGCGAGTCGCCGCGCACATAGAAGTTCTTGAAGATAAAGTTGTTGAAGTGATACAGCTCCGGCTGGTCGTTGTCGGGGTTCACATCCACGTACAGCGTATTGGTACCCACCAGGCGGCGGCTGTCGATGGGCACCTGCACCGTAATGGTGTCGCCGGCTACGAGCGGCTTATAGCGGCCGAGCGGAATGGTACGCGCCACGTTCGACTGGTCGGTGACCACGGCCTTTACCCGGAGGCTGTCGAAGGCCACGTCGCTGATGTTCTTGAAGGCCATCTTCAGGGTGATGGGCTCACCTACGTCGAAGGTATCCTTCATCTGGAACAACAGGTTGGGTGCCACCGCCCCTTCGGCCTTCGGCGAATAGAGCAGGCGCCAGTATTTGAGCTGCCAGGGTGTATAATGCGCGGTATCCTTCGTGTTGAGTTGCAAACTGAGATAGGGATAGGTTGCCGCCGATACCGAGGAGATATCGATATCGTTCTGACCCGGGCGGATGCCGCTCATCAGCGTATCGACGGTACCGTTGCCGCGGATTCCGAGCAGACTCAGCGTCACCGAATCGGTGCGCGGCGTTTCCAGGGAGGCACCGTCCCAAAGGAGGCGCTTCCAGGCCGCGGCGGGTCCGAACTGGGGAGAAGTAACGGTGCCCATCGAATCCGGCGTGTGCGGAATGGCGGTGAACGTGATCGGCTCACTGGGCACCGATTGCACGTAATACACCGGCGGCATCACGGAGGCGCGGTCCTTCTTGAAGATGATGGCGTAGCCGCGCGGCCGGTTGATCGAATCAAGCGTCAGGAAGCCCTGGTTGTACAGGCGGTGGTACAGCGAGTTGCCGGAGCCGTAAAGCAGGGTGTCGGCTTTCCATGCGTCCACGTAGGTGTTGGTAGTGGGGCTGGCCGCGCTGCGCATGATCACGTAGTCGCCTGCGGGCACCCGGTCGATGAAGTCCATCGCCGCCTTCCGCTGCGCAGCCGAGTTGAGCATGAAAAGGAAGTTGTAGCGCTGTCCGGAATTGCAAAGCGCGTTACTGCCGTAGAGGCCACCGGTGGGCGTCGTCTGGTTGAGCCAGGGACGGAAGGAGTTGGAGTCGATGACGTTGAAGATCAGCTGGTCGTACAGGCAGCCCGGCCCGAAGGTGGGGATGCCGTCCACACTCACCGTATAGAAGTTTGCCTGCCCCGATGTATTGGGATAAAGGCCGTGGCGCAGGAAGATCTCGTGCGTCACTTCGTTGAACCGGAAGCGGCGGGTCACTGTATCCATGTGCATCCGCTGGTAGGTGGAATGCAGGTTCTGGTAATAGTGCGACTGGTTGAAGCCCGAGTCGTTGCCCGGGATATAAATGAACGAAGAGTTGGACCATTTCTGATCGCCGCTGTTCGCCACCTCCGCCACACGCCAGTAATACACCGTGCTGTCGCGGAAAGAAATCGTGGGCTGGAACTCGAGGATGCCACCCGGCGAGGTCAGGTTGGTAGTGACCTTCAGCGCCGAGTTGAACCGCTCGGTGGTATCGATCTCCATCCGGTACGCCCGGTTGGAAGCGAAGGGATTCGCCGTCGATGCCACGAAGCGGATATTCTGCCGGTTAACGATTGCAAAATTATACGGGTACACCGGCCGGGCTTCGTCCTCGTAGATGAACAGGTCTTTGGTTACGGAGTTATTGTTCTCGTAGATCTCGTCGGTCGTATTGTCCGGGTCGATGGTAACGGTAATACGGTTGAGCCCTTTGTCGCGGTTGGGGTCAATGGCGATGTCGATACCGACCGAATCGATATACCGTATGCCCGGAAGGGTGTCCCGATAGATTATTTGGGAATTGCCGGCAGGAAAGGTTCGCTTTACCTCAATCACTACGGGCTGGTTGATGGCGCGCCCAATATTGAGGGCCTGCGCGGTGAGGTGGAAAGAGTTGTCGGCAACCGACACAAACCCGGGCGACACGCGCACCAGCGGGTCTTCGATCACGTAGTCCGGCTTGGGATGCGGGTTGAGGCGCAGGGCCGGGTCGCCGTTGAGATTCGATTCTTCGGCCGTGGCACGGGCATAGAAGTCGCCTTCATTATAAACCGCGAACATATCGGCTACTGCCGACATCATGATCTCCCCGATCGTGTGCCCGTAGTTTTTCACTCCCAGGTTGTAATACAGCGGACGCGAGAGGTTCTGCAGGTAATCGGTAATGCCGAAGTGGCTCGATGCGATAAAGCCAATGGAGCCGCGGTTGGGCGCCATGGTGTATTGTTCCGAGATCGTTTCCAGGGCCGAAAGGCGCGCTGTGGAGAAATTGTACACGTTGCCTACGTTGCAGCCAAGGGCCACGAACAGCGGGTATTTGCCCGGGTTGTTATACTGGTCGGGGTTATTGAGGTTGTATTCGAGGTGGCTGGCGGCCGAGTGACCGAAATAGGTAATGAGGGAAATACCTTCAGCGAAGAGGCGGTCGAGCTCGCCGTTGTTGATCTGCTCCACCGTATTGGGACTGTTCTTGATGAAGGTGGTTACCTTGGCGCCGAAGAACGTATCGCTGATGATGGTTTTTAGCTGGTTGAGATATGTGGAAAGCGTGCTGAGCAGCTGGGGCTCGGTGGAGCCGGCGAGGTGCACCACGTTCTTCATCCAGGCCTTGCTGGCGATCAGGGGCGAAGGGGTGCGCTGGTTCAGCTCAAACTGCTTCACCTTGGCCAGGTATACGGCAAGCTCCGCCGGGTTCACCACCGACAGGCGGCCTACCGGCGTACGGGGCTGGCTGGAGCCGGGTTCGGCCGTAAGCAGGTTATCGGAAGCCGGATTGCCAAACGTAGGAACGAGGTTCACGCGCGGCAACAGCGGGTTCGCTTCATTTCCGCGGGCCTGGTTATACACCACGCCTTTACCGATCAGGAAGACATGTTTAGGAGCAACATTGAAACGGTTACGTGCAAAGCGGGCGAAGTTGACAATTGCGATCGGGTGGTTTTTGATACCAAAGGCGAATTGGTCCGCAAGGTCTTCAAACCAAAAAATCTTAGCATTGTAACTGCCCCCGTCTGCTGAAGCCCGGTAGGCGCGGTATTCTTCGAGCGGATTGCTGCCGTTGGCACCGGCAGCCAGGATAGGGTTAGAGATGATCAGGTAGTCTGCCTGAGCCTGCATGTAATCGGTAAATGTGCGGGTCTGCAGGGCCGTAATCGGGGAAACGGTAGAACCATCGCCACGTACGAGTACGAGGTTATGATCGGTGGCAGACGGCGGCAGCACAAAACGGAACTGGCCGGCAACGTCGGTATTAGCTACCAGGCGAAGGCCGTTGGTGAGGTCGTAAAGTACCGGCGCGGCGGTGCCGGCGCTGAAGTTGGTGATCTGCAGGTACTGGCCCACGGCGGTAGCGGGCAGGCTGAATTCAAAGGTCGTAGCCGCGCCGAAGTTAAAAAGGCGCGGGTAGGTCAGCTCGTAGCGGTGCACCACCATACGGTCGTTGGCAACAGACGTGATATTGGTGATGTTGAGATTGGCCGTTCCGCCCGCGATGGTGCTCATCTCGAAGCGGTTGCTGTCAACAAGCTCGTTGAAGAAGTTCACCGGGCCGCCGAGCACGGAGTCTCCGTTTACGGTAAGGCGGTAGTTTCGGGGGTTGGTGGCATTACCGGCAATTGCCGCCACCAGCAGCGGCTTGGGGGCACCCGCGCCGGTATAGGGAAAGAGACCGGAAAACGACCAGGGCATCGTATTGCCCGTGGTGATATATCCGGTGGTCCAGCCTTCGCCGCGGTCGTAGCTCGACGAATACATGTAGTCGCCCACGTTCACGGCGTAACCCTGGTTCATCAGGTCTTTGAAGTATTTGCCGGCGGTGTACAGGAACCAGGGCTCCGGAGCAAGCGTTGTGCCGTTGACGTTGTTGGCCGTGGTGGCCAGGCGTTTGTTGGCACCTGCGTTGACCGTCAGAAAGTAGGTGGCGGTATCGGTCTCCAGGCTCCACCTGTTATTCAGTTGATAGCGACGCTCGCGGTACAGCAAGCTGTCGGGACCGCCGTCATTCATGAGTCCCCAGAACTCGATATAGTCGCTGCCACTCAGGGGGCCGCTGGCTACGGAAGTGTAGAGCGGCACCTCTACGCCGTTACGCCACAGCTGGAACTGCTGGGCGGGTACGCCGCCGAGGCCAGCCGTCTGCAGGGTCGCCTGCGGGATGCGGTAGAGGCCCGTAGCTCCTACCTTGAACTTATAATAGGTTTTGCTGTAGTCAATCCACTCGTTGTAGTAGTTCTGCCCCCGGGCCGCGAGGCCGGCCAGAAGCAGCAAGCAGAAGAGAAGCTTTTTCATGTGCAGGGTATTTGGTGGATTATTTGCCTTTGCGCTTTTTGTCATTCACGAGGTCAAGCTGCAGCGAAAACACGTGGGTGTAGAGTGCGCTGCTCTGGTTGGCCAGGTTGGTAAAGGCATAATCGATCCGGACGTTCTGAAGGCGGAAGCCGGCGCCAAGGCTCGGCTGATAGATCCAGACTTTTTTCTGGTTGAAGGTATCCTTGTCGGAAAGGGCACGCTGGAAGTTGTTGACACCGGCGCGGAGGAAAAGCGTCTGGTTGATATTGGCTTCGACGCCGATGCGCGGGTCCACGTTCACGGCGGAAGAAGAGATCACCGTATTGCGCTGCCCGTCGAAGGTGAGGTCGAAGTTGGCCTCGGCCAGGAGGCCCACCTTGTTGCCCAGCTTGAAGTCGCGGCCCACACCCAGCACCACGCGGGGAGCGGTCATCTCGGTGGAGCGCACCGGGATGTCGTTGTTGGTGAGGTAGAGCGCCTCCTTTTCCTTGTCGGAGAAAGAGAAGGACCAGGTGTTGAAAGTGGTGGTGATGTCGCGGCCCACGAGCCCGAGGCGCCACTTTTTAACCTGCATCTGCAGGCCGGCGTCGATGCCGAAGCCCCAGGCTTTGGCAAAGGAACCCACGCTGCGGTGGATCACCTTGGCGTTGAGGCCCACCTGCATCTTGCGGTTGCCGTGGTCTTTGAGTTTTTGTGCAAGCGAAAACAGGAAGCCGTAGTCGGCCGAAGAAAACGACCGGACATTATTGTAGTTGATACTGCCGTCGGGTTCTACCAGGAAGAGCGTGTTGGGAATGTCGTCGACACCAAAGCGGAGGGCCGTGACGCCCAGGGTGCGCCGGCCGCCGTTCAGCGGTGTGGCAAATGAGAGGTAGTCGTACTTGCCGATGCCCGAAAAATACTCGGCGTGCATGGCGTTGATATTGGTGCGCTCCACGAAGGCAAGCCCGGCGGGGTTCCAGTAGCCGGCAGTGCCGTCGCTGGCAGAAGCCACCTGGGCCGAACCCATGGCCAGCCCGCGGGCACCGACACCGATATTGAGGAACTCGTTGGAATACTTGCGGAACTGCGCCTGAACGGCAGAGCTCAACAGCAGGGCACCGCAGATGAATACACGGGAGAGGGTCATTCGGACGATTTTCAGGTCTTCAATAGTTTTGGAAATGTTCGCGAAGCGGTCAGACTTCACCTCAACAAATGTACTCCATTTAAGGAATTATACTCATCCGGAACGCCGAACAGGACCAAAACCACGGTTAATGATGACCTAAGGGATCAAATGGCATGCCGGGACGCAGAGCACGATCTCAGATCTCGGATCTCGAATCTCGGATCCGGAGCCATTTTCCGGAAGCAGGAAGGCACGGTAACTACCAATGAGCATGCTCAAATCTGAGATCTGAGATCCGGAGCTTATTTTTGCCGGCTCAAACGCTTTCATAATGAATCTGATCGACGAGCTGCGCTGGCGGGGCATGATCCAGGACATCATGCCGGGAACCGAAGAACAACTGAAGAAGGAACCGACGGCCGTTTATATCGGGTTCGACCCCACCGCCGACTCGCTGCACATCGGCTCCCTGGTACCTATCCTGCTGCTGGTGCACCTGCAGCGCGCCGGCCACAAGCCCGTGGCCCTCGTGGGCGGCGCCACCGGCATGATCGGCGACCCCAGCTTTAAGAGTGCCGAGCGCCACCTGCTGGATGAGGAAACCCTCCAGCACAACGTGGCCGGCATCCGCCGCCAGCTGGAAAAATTCCTCGACTTCAGCAACGGCCGCGCCGAGCTCGTCAATAACTACGACTGGTTCAAGGGTATCGATTTCCTCAGCTTTATCCGCGACGTGGGTAAGCATATCTCCATCAACTACATGATGAGTAAGGATTCGGTGCGCAAGCGCCTGGAGAGCGATACCGGGATTTCGTTCACCGAATTCACCTACCAGCTCATCCAGGGCTACGACTTCTACTGGCTCTACCAGAATAAAGCCTGCAAGGTCCAGGCCGGTGGCTCCGACCAGTGGGGGAATATCACTACCGGCACCGAGCTCATCCGCCGCAAGGCCGGTGGCGAGGCCTTCGCCTTCACCTGCCCGCTGATCAAGAAAGCGGACGGCACCAAGTTCGGCAAGACCGAGCAGGGCAACGTGTGGCTCGATCCCGAAAAAACGAGCCCCTACCAGTTTTATCAGTTCTGGCTCAACGCCACCGATACCGACGCCGAGAACTGGATCAAGATCTTCACCTTCCTCGATGAGGCCACCATCGAAGGCATTGTTGCCGCCCACCGCGCCGACCCCGGCAAGCGCCTCCTGCAGAAGCGCCTCGCCGAAGAACTCACGGTTTTCGTGCACGGCCAAATTGAGCTCGAAAAAGCACTGGAAACGACGCAGAAGCTGTTCACCAATGCGAGCGCCCCCGCGGAAAGCCTTTCGGTGGAAGACCTCGAAGGCCTGGAAGGCATCGTCAAGATCGATTACGAGCGCGCCAAAATTGCGGAAGGCGTCGACGTGGTCAGCTTCCTCGCCGAAACCGGAATCTTCCCCAGCAAGGGCGAGGCCCGCAAGCTGGTGCAGGGCGGCGGCGTGAGCATCAACCGCAACAAGGTAGCCGACCCGGCCCACCGCCTCGAAGCCTCCTTCCTGCTGCACAACCAGTTCCTGCTGGTAAACAAGGGCAAGAAAAATGTCTTCCTCGTTCGCTGCGCCGGCTAAGGTTTTATAAATCTGATACGGAAAGCACCCCCACCCGGGTGCTTTTTTATGCGGCCGCCTGAGTAGCTTCGCCCCATGAAGCTGTTCCGAATCGCCTTGCTCCTGCTGCTTGGCCTGCCCGCCGGCGCGCAACCAGTTCAACTCCTCGTAGGCACCTACACCCGCACCCCGGGCCGGGCCGGGATCTTCATTTACCGTTTCGACCCGCAAAGCCTGGAGGCGACGGCAACTGATTCGGCGATGACAGTAAACCCTTCCTACCTGGCGCCGGGCGCGGATGGGAAATACGTTTACGCCGTCAGCGAGCAGGGCGGCGGCAAGGGCGCAGTGCGGGCCTACCGCCTGCGCAAAGGGCGGTTGGAATTCATCAACGAAGTACCTTCTGGCGGCGACGCACCCTGTTATATTACGGTAGACCGCAAGGGGCGGAACGTCATCGCCGGCAACTACAGCGGGGGCAACCTCGCTCTTTTTGCCACGGCGCCCGACGGCGGCCTGGTGCCCTTCGAGTACATCTACAAACACAATGGCTCCGGGCCCCATGCGGCGCGTCAGGAAGGGCCGCATGTACACAGCACCAACCTGAGCCCCGACGAACGCTACCTGCTCGCCGCCGACCTCGGCACCGACCGTATTATTACTTATTCGGTGTCGGCGCGGCAACACCGCCTCGCGCCTACCGACAAGTTGCTGCAGCTGCGGCGCGGTACGGGTCCGCGGCAACTCGAATTTCATCCCAACGGGAAATGGGTATACATCGTGCAGGAACTTAGCGGCGACATCACCGCCTGCACCTACGACAACGGCATGCTGAAGCCGTTCCAGGAAATCAGCCTTCTCCCCGACGCCGGCACGCCCGCCAGCAGCGCCGACATCCACGTGTCGCCCGACGGACGTTTTGTGTACGCCACCAACCGCAACCCCAGCAACCACATCGCCATCTTTGCCATCGGTACCGACGGCTCACTGACGGCGACTGGGCATGTGCCTACGGGCGGCAAGGTGCCGCGCAACTTCATATTTACACCCGGCGGCGAGCTCCTGCTCGTAGCCAACCAGGACAGCGACAACATCAGCATTTTCAAAGTAGACAAGGGGAGCGGCGGACTCACGGATACGGGCAAACGAATTGCGGCGCCCGCGCCGGTCTGCCTTAAATGGCTTCCCCGTCAGCGTTGACCTTCTATCACGAACGTGTACGTGCTAGGTGAGCCGACCCTGTGATTCAGCTCGGGTCGGGGATGTCCGCTTCGTCCATAAAAATCAGTTTTCCCTGCGCCCGCCCCTGCGTCACCATCTCGTCGGCGCCGGCCGACGGACCGCCGATGCGCAGCACGGCATCGCAATGCCGGATCAGCCGGATCGCGGAGGGGTGAAAGATCTCGTTGAAAACAGCATCGCCGTTCGCTTTGGATCCGGCGGCTTCCAGCAGCGGGAGCGCCAGCCATTCGCCGAGCACAGGCAGGTGCCCGCGGCGGTAAAGCCGCAGGGCGCAGTCGGTCATGGCTTTTACATTCGCATGGATCTTCTCCGGGTCGTCGTTGGTGCCGGAGCGGTATGGGCCGGCTACTAAAATCATCAGGGACATAAGCTGTGAATAGGAAGGGAAAATAGGCTATTCTACTTCCATGTCAGCTATCGTTTGCACGGACCGGCACCGTCGGCGCATCAAGCGGCGGTGTTGGTGCATCAGTTTTTCACGGCTATCGATGCCCGCAAAAGCCTGCAGGTGCCCTTTCCCGGAAATCACCAGGAAAAGCCGGGAATTTTCCCAGAAAATCATGGGAAAAACAACAGGGAATTCTTTGCCCGGCGGCGTCACTTTACTTCATGCAAATCATCATCAACAGCGCCTTATACCTGCACGTGCTCTTTTCGGTAAAATACAGGGAGGCCCTGATCGCTCCCGAGTGGATGGATCATCTCCACGACGAGTTCGAGGACTTGCTCCTGTTCCAGCAATGTGTGCCTTTCGCCATGGGTGGTACTTCCGATCATGTGCATCTTCTTTTCGACCAGTACCCGCTCCTGGCCCTGGATGACCTCCTGAACGACCTGAAAAGAAGGACCGCCCGCTGGATCAACGACCAGAGCCTCACGGATGTCCCTTTTGAATGGCAGGACGGCTATGCCTGCTTTGGAACGGATGCCGAAGGTGTGAAAGAACTCAGGCGTTATATCGCCCGCCAGGCGGAGATCCACGACTCTCTTTCCTACCGTGATGAATTCCGGCAGCTGCTGATTGAGCAGGAAATCGACTTCGAGGAGCGCGGATTGCCGCATGATCCGGAATGATCCGCGCGCATTACCGTAGAAATACAGAACGAAGCGCGGCTACCAGGAATGCAGGATCGTGCGCAGCCTTGTCCACAACTCGTTGTCGAAGCCGGAAGGGCCCAGCGCGGCCGGGCCTGCCGACTCACCGAGCCGGATCACCACCAGGCTTTGCGCCGGCGACACGTAAATCTTCTGGTCGTTCTTGCCCAGGGCCGCAAACAGGTCGGCAGGCGCACTGGCGACCAGGGGGCCGGGGAATACGGTCTGCGATTGCGGCACCATCGCGGTGCTCTTGCCGTTAAGCCAGGTAAGGTAGCCGTACGACAGGTTGAGCGACTGCGAGCTGGACACCTGTGCGTTGAACCAGGAGCTGTCTACCAGCGCATCGCCGGCCCAGTTGCCCCGGTTGAGGAGCAGCAGGCCAAAGCGGGCCATGCTGCGGGCATTGCTGTAGTAGATCTCGTTGTAGCCACTCATAACCCAGACGCCACCCATGCCGGTACGGTTCTTCACCTTCGCCGTCCACCAGGCGTTGTAGGACTGCCCGGTGGCACTTTCCAGCACGTTGTGCAGCTTGGTGTGGGCGCCGTTGTGATAGGCCCAGCGGGTGCCGGCGTCGGCTTTGTACTGGAGGCAGGCCGGCGTGGTGCATTCGTCGTCGGCAACGCCGTCGTCGAGGCCTGAGGTCATGGTCAGCAGGTGACGGACCGTGATCGCGTTTTCCTTGGCCAGGGGTGCTGATGTCCACCCGGTGCCGATATACTGCGACACCCGGTCGTTGATATTCACCCGGCCTTCCTTCACCGCGATCCCGGTGAGCAGGGCCGTGGCCGTTTTACCGGCCGAAGCCCAGTACCAGAGCGAGTCGGCGGTGAACGTTCCGAAGTATTTCTCATACGCAATGCGTCCCTGCTTCAGGATGATAAATGCCTTGGTGTTTTTCGATTGCAGCCAGGGCGCCAGTGTATTCAGGGATGCTGTATCCCAGCCCTCGAGCCGCGGGTCGGCAGCATCCCAGTTAGTGCCGGTAGCGGGCGGAAAATAAAGTGCGCCGGTGCCGGGCGTGGTGAGCACTACGCGGTTATTGGTATCGTCGGTGGCGGGTTTCTTGCAGGCGGCAAAAAACAGCAGCGTTGCGAACAGTAGCGGCAATCGGTTCATAAGCATGGTGGTTGAGACAGGGTAGGTTGCGGCAGGTTTAATTCTTCGGGGCAATATACACAAAGCCGAATCGGCGGGCATCCTCCCCGATCGCCTCCAGCCCCACGGCGACGCGGCGTGTATTGCGTATGACGGAGAAATGGGTTAAACTGTCCATACACCCCGGTACCGGAAAGGATCAGCGCAAAAAGTAACAGGGCTTTCATCTGCGAAAGTTACCGGCTTCAGTACGGGCACCAAAGCTCCGGAATGCAAAAAGCAGCCCCGAAAGACTGCTTTTCCAAATAGGATAAATACGGTTATGACTACTCCACCGGCACCTGCTTCTTGATCAGCGCGCCTTCGCGGGCTTCCATCAGGAAGGTGCGCTCACGCACAAGGTAGCCGTTGCCTTTCTCGCAGAGGTGCACCTTGAGATTTTCGAGCGAGATGGGGTTGCCGTCGGGGATGTCGGCAATGTTTGAGTGGCGGATGTCGTGCCCGTCGAGGATCATCACAAGACCCGAGCCGATGGCTTCCATTTTGTTACCGTCGGTGATGAGCATGCCGGTGTCTTCGCCAAGCCCGATACCGATGCAGCCGGGGTTGGTGGCCACCGCCTGGGCGAGGCGCCCGAAGCGGCCGCGCTTTTCAAAGTGCGAATCGATGATGACGTTGTCGATAAAGCCGAGACCGGTGCTGATCTTGACCTCGCCCTTCAGGTGGGCCTTGGCGGCGTTGCCTTCGTAGATCATGGTGCGGCTCATGGCCATCGCGCCCGCCGACGTGCCGGCGATGATGAAGTGCTCGCTCCGGTAGCGGTTGAGCAGGATATTGTGAAACTGGGTGCCGCCGAAGGTGGTGGACAGGCGCAGCTGGTTGCCGCCGCTGAACATGATGGCGTCGCAGTTGAGCAGGCGGTCGAGGTACTCCTGCACCTGGGCATCGGCGCGGTCGCGGATGCGCATCACGCCCACATTGGTGCAGCCGATCTTGCCGAAGGCATTGAGGTAATTGGCGCCCACTTCGTCGGGGATCATGGAGGCCGTGGTCACCACCTCGATGCGGGCGTCGGTGCCTCCGGCCTCCTCCACGATGCGGCGGAGGATGCCCAGCTCAAAAAAGTTGAGGTTGTTGCGGAGGATCTCTCCTTTTTCCAGGTCGGTGCCCTTGTCTTCGGCACCGCCCACAGCGATCAGTTTTCCTTTAGGATAGAGGTGGGTCATTGGATGTATCAGATTAATGGCTCGACCCATCCCCCAACCCCTT
>NZ_SJZI01000008.1:264252-296746 GCF_004337505.1 Flaviaestuariibacter flavus
AGGGAAGGGGCGCACTCCCCTCCCTTGGGGAGGAGCCGGGGGTGGGTCTCTGCAAATCTATAGATTCAGCCCGGCCGGAGCGCCACTTTTCTGTTAAAGCAAAAACCAAAACGCCGAGGGCGGCCATTCCAGTGCCCCAGAGGGCAAAAATGCCGGTAGAAACAAGCACGAAAAGCCAGATGCAGACCGATACGATCACCGGCAGCGGGTAGAGTGGCATCTTCCAGGGCAGTGCCGCCGTTCCCTTCCGGCGGCGCAATAGCACCACTCCTACCGCCTGCGCGATAAACTGTACCAGGATCCGCATGGCCAGGATGGCAGAGATGACCTGCTTCAGCGTCAGGAAAAAAGAAAACACCAGCCCGAGCCCGATGATGAACAGGAGCGACACATAGGGAAAATCCTTAGTGGGATGCAGACGGGCGAAGGGCTTGAAAAAAGCGCCGTCTACCGCCGCGGCATAAGGCACGCGCGAGTAGCCGAGCACCACGGCAAAGAGCGAGGCGAAAGCAATCCAGAGCACAAGCCCCGTAGCCACGCGGGCGGTGGCCACGCCGTAGATCTTTTCCATGAAAATGCTCACGATGAATTCGTGCTTTGCCGCCTCCTGCCAGGGCAGCACGCCGGCGATGCTCCAGTTGAGCCCGAGGTAGAGCACCGCGATGCCGGCCACCGACAGGAAGATGCTACGGGGAATATTGCGCCCGGGGTCGCGGATCTCGCCGCCCAGGTGGCACACGTTGTAGTAACCGAGGTAGCTGTAGATCGTTTTTACCGAAGCCGCACCCAGGGCTGTCCAGAAGGCGCCGGACAGGAAGTCGCCGCCCGACACCGGGAGCGCTTCGTAGGCGACTGTCTTATGCGTGAGGCCGCCCACGATGATCCAGCCGATAGTACCGAGCACGCCCACCCAGAGCAGCACCGACAGGCGGCCGACGCTCTCGATGCGCCGCCAAAGCAGGACGCCGATGAGCAGGATGACGGTGGCCGAAACGCCCTTCTGTCCGAGCTCACTCAGGGGAAACAGGTATTGCGCGTACTTGGCAAAGCCGATGGCGCCCGAAGCCACCACCAGCGGCGCCTGGAAGGAGGTTTGCCACACAAACAGGAAGCTCATAAGCCGCCCCCAGCGGCCCGGGTAGGCGATCCGGAGAAAGTTGTAGGAGCCGCCCGCGGCGGGATAAGCTGCCCCCAGCTCACTCCAGATGCAGGAGTCGAGCAGGGCGATGACCGCGCCCAGCACCCAGGCCCAGATATAATAGGGACTGTTGAAAAAGCCGATCACCAGGGGAAGCGTAACGAAAGGCCCGATACCCACCATGTCGATCATATTGATGGCGGTGGCCTGGAGCAGCGAGAGGCGGCGGTGGAGGGACATATGCAGCCCTAAATGTAATGCCGTACCATTCTCAATGCGGTAATGTGATAATCCGGTAATGTGATAAAAGATTGTTCCGAACCGTTTCATCATCACATTTTCCTCCCTCCCACTGATTACCGCATTAACACATTACCGCATTACCGCATTGCATAGGCGCGAATCCCCTCCACCAGCACATCCAGCTGCTTCGTGGTAGTGAATACATTCGGGGTGATGCGCACGCCGCTGAGCCCGTTCCACTCCGTGGTGGTGCAATGCACCTTGTAGTTATTGAAAAGAAACGCGTCAAGCTCCTGCGGCTTTTTCCCTTCGAAGGAAACAAGACCGATGGCGCAGCCCCATTTCGGATCCGTCGAAGTACCGAAGCGAATGCCGGGCAGGTCTTTCACCCGTTCCATCCAGTAGTTCTTCAGGTAGTGGAGCCGCTGCTGCTTGCGGGCGAGACCGATGCCCTCGTTGAATTCCACGGCTTTCCCCGTTGCCTGTTCGATGTAGAAGGGGCGCGTTCCAAGCGATTCGAATTTGCGGATATTGGTTTCCGTGAGTCGGTCGGTGCCGTGCAGCGGCCAGAGTTCGGCGGCCCGCTCCTTCCGCATCCAGAGTGCGCCGGTGCCGATGGGCGCGTAGGTCCATTTGTGCAGCGAGGTAACGAAGAAATCGGCGCCCAGGTCGGCGATGCGGAAGTCCAGCTGCGCAAAGGAATGAGCCCCATCCACCAGCACCAGGATGCCGCGCTTGCGCGCCTCGGCAGCGATCCGCGCCACCGGCAGCAGCTGGCCGTTCCAGTTGATCATGTGCGTGAGCAGCACCACCCTGGTGTTTGGTGTAAAGGCCTCCACGTATTGCCGCACGAGGTAAGCTTCGTCTTCCGAAGGCAGCCTGAGGTCAACCCAGTTCAGTTTGACCCCCTCGCGCTTCTCGCGCTGCTGCCAGGAGAAGACCGCGTGGTTGTAATCCTGCCGGCAAAGAACCACCTCGTCGCCGCGCCGCAGGGGCAGCCCGAAGATGACCGTATCAAGGCCTTCCGAGGTGTTGCGGTTGAAGGCGATCTCTTCGTGGTCGCAGCCCGCGAAGGCGGCAAAACTCCGGCGCAGCGGCTCGCGGCCCTGGTCCAGCTGCCGCCACATATAGAGGCTCGGTGCCTCGTTGATATAATCGAAATTCTGCTTCATGGCCTCGGCCACTACGCGCGGGCAGGGCGACACACCGCCGCTGTTCAGGTTGATGATGTTGGGGGTGCCGGTAAAGGCCTGCTGCACGTAAAACCAGAACTCCTCCTCGCCCGCCAGGTCGGCCGGTTGCACTCCTTCCGCTTCACGCAAAGCCGAATTTAGGTTGCGGCTCCAGGCCGGCTGCAGCAGCCCGGTGAACAATCCGGTAGTTAACAGGGAGGCATGGCGGAGAAAGGAGCGGCGCGACATAGTTCTGGCTGGGTTGAAGTCAAAAATAAAAAGTCAGCATTCAAAACCTTCTAAAGGAACGAGCAAGGAAAAGAAAAACTACCACACCGATGCCTCCATTTTGTCTTTTGAATTTCGAATTGCCTGATCTCCGAATTTAAGAACACCCGCCGCACAAGGCATACCGTTTGTACAAAACCACTTTCTTATTACTTATATTGCCCGAAACACGAATCACCTCCCATGAAGATCCTTGATCTGAAAGTATTGCGCGGTCCTAATTACTGGAGCGTCCGCCGCCCCAGGCTGATCCAGATGAAACTCGATCTCGAGGAACTCGAACAGTATCCTACCAACAAGATACAGGGCTTCCGTCAACGCATCGAGGCCCTGCTGCCCTCCATGATCGAGCACCGCTGCAGCGAAGGGGTGCGCGGCGGCTTCTTCGACCGTGTGGAAGAAGGCACCTGGATGGGACACGTGGTGGAGCACATCGCCCTGGAGCTGCAAACCCTTGCCGGTATGGACTGCGGCTTCGGTCGCACGCGCGGCACCGGTGAGAAAGAAGGTGAATACTTCGTGGTGTTCAATTACGAAGAAGAAGAAGCCGGCCTCTATGCCGCCAAGGCGGCGGTGCGCGTGGCGCAGGCCCTCACCGACGGCACGCCTTACGACCTTGAAGCCGACATCCAGGCCCTGCGCGAGATCCGCGAAGACACCCGCCTCGGGCCGTCCACCGGCGCCATCGTGGCCGAAGCAGCGAAGCGCAATATCCCCTTTATCCGGCTCAACCGGCACTCGCTGGTGCAACTTGGCTACGGTGTGCACCAGAAGCGCATCCGGGCAACGATCGCTTCCACTACCTCCAGCATCGCGGTAGACCTTGCCGGCGATAAAGAGGATACAAAGAACCTGCTGGAAAAAGCCGAGGTTCCGGTGCCGCGCGGCACCATCGTCCGCGACGAAGAGGAGCTCCGGTCCGCCATAGGCGATATCGGCTTTCCCCTCGTGCTGAAGCCTATTGACGGCAACCACGGGAAAGGCGCCACCACCAATATCACCACCTGGGATGTTGCCGTAAAGGCACTGGAAGAGGCACAGAAATACGGACGCTCCGTCATCTGCGAAAAATTTATCACGGGCTATGACTTCCGCCTGCTGGTGATCAACTACAAATTCATTTGCGCTGCGCGCCGCACGCCCGCGGCGGTTACCGGCGACGGTAAAAAGACGATCCAGCAACTGATCGACGAAACGAACAGCGACCCGCGCCGCGGCTATGGCCACGAAAAAGTGCTCACCCGCATCACGGTCGACAACTTTACCTGGAAGATGCTCCACGACAAGGGCTACACACTCGAAACGGTGCCCGCCGCGGGCGAAGAGGTGTGGCTCAAGCCCACCGCCAACCTGAGCACCGGCGGTACTTCTACGGATGTGACCGAGGAAGTGCATCCCGCCAATATATTCATGGCCGAGCGCATTGCGCGCATCATCGGCCTCGACATCTGCGGCATCGACATCATGGCGGAAAACCTTTCCGAGCCCCTCAACGAAACCGGCGGCGCCGTGCTGGAGGTAAATGCCGCACCCGGCTTCCGCATGCACGTGGAGCCCTCCGAAGGCATCGCCCGCAACGTGGCCGAGCCGGTAGTGGATATGCTCTTCCCGCAGGGCGTCGACGGCCGCATCCCGATCATCGCCATCACCGGCACCAACGGTAAAACCACCACCACGCGCATCACCGCGGCCATCGTGCGCGCCGCCGGCCGCAAGGTGGGCTACACCACCTCCGACGGCATCTATATCCAGAACCAGAAGATGATGGACGGCGACACCACCGGCCCCGTGTCGGCGCAGTTTGTATTGAAGGATCCCACGGTCGATTTCGCGGTGCTGGAGTGTGCCCGCGGCGGCATCCTGCGCGGCGGCCTCGGCTTCCAGCAATGCGACGTGGCCATCGTTACCAATATCGCGGCCGACCACCTCGGGCTCGGCGGCATCAACACCGTGGAGCAGATGGCGCGGGTGAAGCAGGTGGTGCCCGAAACGGTGTGCGAGCGCGGCTACGCCATTCTCAATGCCGACGATGATCTCGTGTTCAGAATGAAGAAGGATCTCGACTGCAACATCGGGCTTTTCTCCATGCGTGACGATAACCCGCGGGTGCTGGAGCACTGCGCACGCGGCGGCAAGGCGGCCATTTACGAAAATGGCTACGTCACCATCATGAAGGAAAACTGGAAGGTGCGTGTGCTGCCTGTGCGCGACATCCCCATCACCTTCGGCGGCAAGGCCGTGCACAATATCGCCAACGTGCTGCCCGCGGTGCTGGCCACCTACCTGTTCAAGGCCGTCACCATCGAAGACATCCGCCACGCGCTCCGCACCTTTGAGCCCTCGAGCGTGCTCACCCCGGGCCGCCTTAATTTCTTCCACCTGCGTAAGTGCACAATCCTGGCCGATTTCGCCCACAACCCACAGGGTGTACAGCTGCTGAGAGAGTTTGTCGGCCAGCTCAACTACCCGCAAAAGATCGGCATCATCACCGGCACCGGCGACCGCCGCGACGAAGACATCCGCGAGATCGGCGTCATCGCCGCCGGCGCCTTCGACCAGATCATCGTCCGCATGGATAAGAATCTCCGCGGGCGCACGGTTGGCAATATCGAGGAACTGCTGACGGAAGGCATCCGCTCGGTGGCCCCCGACCTCCCGGTGCAATACATTGCCGACGAAGCCGAGGCCCTCCGCACTGCCTACGACCAGTGCGCCCCCGGCGCCCTGGTTACGGCCCTGTGCGATAAAGTAGAAGCTACGCTCGGAAAGATCAAGGCACTGCAGGAGCAGGAGGAAATGGGCACCCTCGGCCGTGCAATGGCTTAACTATACCGGGGTCAATGCGTTAGCGAAATTTTTTCGAAAAAAGTTTTGGCCGCAACCCGAGACCCCTTATTTTTGCACTCCCGTTACGGATTGAGCTATGGTGTAACGGTAGCACTACAGATTTTGGTTCTGTCTGTCTAGGTTCGAATCCTAGTAGCTCAACGAAGAAAAGCCCCGCGATGCGGGGCTTTTTCGTTTGATTGCGGTTCTCGGCTTAATAGTCAGAAAATTGAGTAATCAGAAAGGCCCCCATTTCCCTGGAGGCCTTTCTGATTATCCGGTCTATCTTATTTGCTCTGCCTAACCTGGAGCTTTTCCAGGCAGTCGTCCAGGCACTCCTCCCAGCCACGGATGTGCAGGCCATAGGTTGTGCGGATCTTGGTCGTATCCAGCACCGACCAGGCGGGGCGCTTTGCCGGCGTCGGGTATTGATCGGTGGTGATGGGCTGCAGCGCACAGCTGAGGCCGGCCTTGTCGCGGATGGCTTCGGCAAAACGGTACCAGGTGGTTTCACCCGCATTGCTGAAATGATAGGTGCCGGGAACCCATTTGTCGCCTGCAAGTATTTGAAGCACGGTCCGCGCCAGGTCGGCGGCATAGGTGGGACAGCCGTGCTGGTCGTTAACGATGCTGAGCGCAGGCCGCTCGCCCATGAGGCGCAGCATCGTTTTCACAAAGTTGTTGCCGTAGGAAGAAAAAACCCAGGCCGTACGCACCACGATGGCAGAGGGGTCGGCGGCAAAGCACAGCTCTTCTCCTTTCAGCTTGGAGGCACCGTATACGCCCAGTGGTCCGGTCGGGTCGTCTTCGCGGTAGGGACGCGTGCCCTGCCCGTCAAAAACGTAGTCGGTGGAAACATGAATAAAGCGCGCACCGGCAGCGGCGCAGGCGCCGGCCAGTATCCCCGTGGCGTACGCGTTGACCGCGTATGCCGTGTCGCGGTCCTGCTCGGCCTTGTCTACAGCCGTATATGCCGCGGCGTTGATGCAGGCACCGGGACGCTCGCGTTCAAAAACGGCGGCCACCTGGTGGCGGTCGGTAATATCGAGCGCATCCACCGGCAGGGCCAGGATCTCAAACTGCGGGAATTCAGAAGCTAGGGCCGTCAGCTCCGAAGAAAGCTGTCCGCCGGCACCGGTCACGAGGATCTTCATCCTTCAAAAATAAAGTTATGGCTTACCTCGGCGAGCAGCGGCATGGCTGCGTCGCGTTCGGAGATGATGGCTTTTGCGGGATCCACCTGCCAGTCGATGCCGAGCGCCGGGTCGTCGAAACGCACCCCGCCCTCGCTTCCCTTGCTGTACAGGTGATCGCATTTGTAGAAGAGCACCGCCACTTCCGACAGCACCGAAAAGCCGTGGGCGAAGCCGGCGGGAATGAACAGCTGCTTCTTGTTTTCGGCGGAGAGCACGATGTCGAAATGCTGCCCGTATGTGGGCGATCCTTTCCGGATATCCACGGCCACATCGAGAATGCTGCCTTCCACCACGCGCACCAGTTTGCTCTGGGCATGCGGGTTGAGCTGGTAGTGAAGGCCGCGGATGACGCCGTAGGAAGAGCGCGACTGGTTGTCCTGCACAAAGCGCTGCGGGATGCCGTTGGCGGCAAACACGGCTTCGTTGTAGGCTTCGTAGAAGTAGCCGCGGCTGTCCTCGAACACGCGTGGCTCGATCACGATGAGACCGGGAATATCGCAGGTAAGGAAATTCATCTTAGAAGCTCCAGTATTGACGGCTCTTGACCGAATTACGGAATAGACCCTTGATGTCGGCGATGAGCGCGGCGGGCTTGGTGATCGACGTGAAGAAAGCATCGTCGTAATGGGCATAGGGCTCGTGGCATACCGATACAATCACGGCGTCGTAGTCCTTGCCGATCTCGGGCGTCAGGCCAAAGCCGTATTCGTGCATCAGTTCCTCGTTGTCGGCATAAGGATCGTGTACGTCCACGTTCAGGAAGAACGACTGCAGCTCTTTCACCACGTCGGCGACCTTGGAGTTGCGGATATCGCTCACGTTCTCTTTGAAGGTGGCACCCAGCACCAGCACGCGCGCGTTCTTGACGTCGCTCACGTTCTTGATGATGTGCTGCACCACCTTGCGGGCGAGGTAATTCGCCATGTTATCGTTGATATAACGACCGGCCAGGATCACCCGCGAATTGTATCCCAGCTCGGATGCCTTGTAGGTGAGGTAGTAGGGATCCACGCCAATGCAGTGGCCACCCACGAGCCCGGGTGAGAACTTCAGGAAGTTCCACTTCGTACCGGCGGCCTCCAGCACTTCGTAGGTGTTGATATTCATCTTGTCGAAGATGATCGACAGCTCGTTCATCAGCGCGATGTTGAGGTCGCGCTGCGTGTTCTCGATGATCTTGGCGGCCTCGGCTACTTTGATGGAGGAGGCGCGGTGAACGCCCGCATCCACAACCAGCTCATAGGTCTGCGCAATCTCCTCGAGCGACTCGGCGTCGCAGCCCGAAGCTACCTTCACCACGGTGCGGATCGTGTGCTTCTTGTCGCCCGGGTTGATGCGCTCGGGCGAGTAGCCCAGCTTGAAGTCGACCCCCATCTTGAGGCCTGAAAGCTTCTCGATGATGGGCAGGCAGTCTTCCTCGGTGCAGCCGGGGTAAACGGTCGATTCAAATACCACGTAGTCGCCCTTCTTGATCACCTTGCCGATGGTTTCGGAAGCGCGCTTCACGGGTGTGAGGTCGGGTACGTTGTGCTCGTCTACCGGGGTAGGCACGGCCACCACGAAGAAGCGCGCTTCGCGCAGCTCGTCGATGGAGGCGGTGAATTGTATATCGGTGCCTTCGAAGGCTTCTTTATCCAGCTCGTTGCTCGGATCGATGTGCTGCTTCATCAGCTCCACACGCTTCTCGTTGATATCGAACCCGATTACGGAAATGCGGCGGGCAAACTCGAGCGCGATGGGAAGGCCTACATAGCCGAGGCCCACCACGGCAAGCTTTGCCTTTTTATCCAATAGTTCCTGATACATAGGTTTCGCGACGGTTTCTTATTTGGTTGGGGTGAATTCTTTGGGTTGCTTGGTCCACTCCTCTTTGGGGAGGTTGCGGAAATAGTCGTACGTGATCCTGAGTCCCTCGCTGCGGTGCACGCGGGGTTCCCAGCCAAGCAGTTCTTTTGCCTTGGTGATATCGGGCTTACGCTGCTTCGGATCATCCTGCGGCAGGGGCTTGTACACGATCTTCACCGCATTGCCGGTGAGCTTGAGCACTTCCTCCGCAAAGTCTTTCAGCGAGATCTCGTCGGGGTTGCCCACGTTCACGGGCAGCACGTAATCACTCAGCAGGAGGCGGTAGATGCCTTCCACGAGGTCGTCCACATAGCAGAAGGAGCGCGTTTGCGAGCCGTCGCCGAACACGGTGAGGTCTTCGCCACGCAGGGCCTGGCCGATGAATGCCGGCAGGGCGCGGCCGTCGTTGAGGCGCATCCGCGGTCCATAGGTGTTGAAGATGCGTACGATGCGCGTCTCCACGCCGTGGAAGGTGTGGTAGGCCATCGTGATCGACTCCATATAGCGCTTCGCTTCGTCGTAAACGCCGCGCGGCCCTACCGGGTTTACGTTGCCCCAGTATTCTTCCGTCTGCGGGTGCACCAGCGGGTCGCCGTACACCTCCGAGGTGGAGGCTACCAGCATACGCGCGCCCTTGGCCTTGGCGAGGCCGAGACAATTGTGCGTGCCCATGGCGCCTACCTTGAGTGTCTGGATCGGGATCTTGAGGTAATCGATGGGCGAAGCCGGCGAGGCGAAGTGCAGGATATAATCGATGCGGCCCGGCACGTGAATAAACTTCGTTACGTCGTGGTTGTAGAACTCGAACTGCGGTAGCGGGAAGAGGTGTTCGATATTCTTCAGGTCGCCGGTGATCAGGTTGTCCATGCCCACCACCTGGTAGCCTTCCTTAATGAAGCGGTCACAGAGGTGCGAGCCCAGGAAGCCTGCGGCTCCGGTAATGAGTACACGTTTTTGCTCCATCATCAGTTTTGAATGGTTTTACGGCCGATAGATTCGTAGTGGAAACCGAGCTTTTGCATTTCTGCGAGGTCGAAGAGGTTGCGGCCGTCGAAGATGGCCTTGTTCTTCAGCAGCGACGCGATCTTCTCGAAGCTCGGTGTGCGGAACTCGTTCCATTCGGTAGCGATGATCAGTGCGTCAGCGCCTTCGAGACAGTCGTACTGGCTTTCGGCGTAGTTGATCATCGAGTCGAGCTGGCGGCGCACATTGGGCATCGCCTCGGGGTCGAATACCGTTACGGTAGCGCCTTCGCCCACAAGGGCCTTGATGATGTAAAGCGCCGGCGCCTCGCGGATATCATCCGTATTGGGCTTGAAGGCAAGTCCCCAGATGGCGAAATGCCTGCCGATGAGGGAGCCTTCAAAGTAGTTCTTGATCTTCGGAACGAGGAAGGTCTTCTGGTCTTCGTTCACGGTCATCACGGCCTCGAGGATGCGGAAGTCGTAATCCACTTCGTGGGCCGAGCGGACGAGGGCCTGCACGTCTTTGGGGAAGCAGGAACCGCCGTAGCCGATGCCGGGGAAGAGAAAGCGCTTGCCGATGCGGTCGTCGGAGCCGATGCCGCGGCGCACCATATCTACGTCGGCGCCCAGCTTTTCGCAGAGGCGCGCTACTTCGTTCATGAAGGAGATCTTGGTGGCCAGGAAGGAGTTGGCCGCGTACTTGGTGAGTTCGGCGGAGGCTTCGTCCATGAAAATGACGGGGTTGCCCTGGCGCACGAAGGGCGCGTAGAGGTCGCTCATCACCTTGCGGGCGCGCTCGCTCTGCGTGCCGATCACCACGCGGTCGGGCTTCATGAAGTCTTCCACGGCCACGCCTTCGCGCAGGAACTCGGGGTTGGAAATGACGTCGTACTCGCCCTTATAGTTTTCACCGATGGCGTCGCGTACCTTCTGCGCCGTACCAACGGGCACGGTGCTCTTGTTTACGATCACCTTGTAGTCTTTCAGCAGGGTACCGATCTGCCCGGCTACGCCCAGCACGTATTTGAGGTCGGCCGAGCCGTCTTCGCCCGGGGGCGTCGGCAGCGCCAAGAACACGATCTCCGCGTCGCGGATGCCGTCTTCGAGGTTGGTAGTGAAAATGAGACGCTCCTCTTTCAGGTTACGCTGGAAGATCTTCTCCAGGCCCGGCTCATAGATGGTGATCTGGCCGTTCTGGAGTTTCGTCACCTTTTCCTGGTCGATATCCACGCAGGTGACGGTGTTACCGGTCTCGGCAAAACAAGTGCCTGTGACCAGTCCAACATAACCGGTTCCTACTACCGCAATTTTCATGTCTGCTAATTATTTGTTTATATAGTTAAGGATGTTCGAAGTGATGTACTCCAGCTGCTCCGCGTCCATCTCGGTGTGGATGGGCAGGGAAATGACGCGCTCGGTCAGCCAGTCGGTCACCGGCAGCTCGAAGCGGGCGCCACCGAAGTGGTCGAACATCTTCTGGCGGTGGGCCGGCACGGGGTAATAAATCATCGAGGGAATTCCTTTCTCCTGAAGATACGCCGCGAACGCGTCGCGATCCACACCGTCGAGAATAATGGTATACTGATGAAAAACGTGCTTGCAGTTGGCGGCGCGGAAGGGCGTCCGGATCTTGTCGTCGCCTGCGAAGGCCGCGTCGTAGGCGTCGGCTACCTGGATGCGCGCGTCGATGTATTCGTCGAGAAAGCGCAGCTTGATGCCGAGGATGGCGGCCTGGATGGTATCGAGGCGGCTGTTGCAGCCCACCACATCGTGATAGTAGCGCTTGCTCTGGCCGTGGTTGGCGACCATGGTGAGCTGCGCGGCGAGCGCATCGTCGTTGGTCATCATGGCACCGCCGTCGCCGTAGGCGCCGAGGTTTTTGGAAGGATAAAACGAGGTGCCGCTCACCGTGCCGATGGCGCCGGTTTTCACCTTGCGGCCGTCGCTGTAGGTATAGTCGCAGCCGATGGCCTGGGCATTGTCTTCAATCACGTGAAGGCCGTGCTCCTGCGCGATCTGCATGATGGCTTCCATCTCCGCGGCATGACCGTAAAGGTGCACCGGCACGATCGCTTTGGTCTTCGGCGTGATGGCCTTGCGGATGCCTTCGGGGTCGATGCAGAAGGTCTTCGGGTCCACATCCACGAACACCGGCGTCAGTCCCAGCAGGGCGATCACTTCGGTGGTGGCGATATAGGTAAAGGAAGGCGTGATGACCTCGTCGCCCGGTTGCAGCCCGAGGGCCATCATGGCGATCTGCAGGGCATCGGTGCCGTTGGCGCAGGGAATCACATGCTTGCTCCCGTTATACGCGGCAAGGTCGGCTGCAAATTGCTTTACCTCGGGCCCGTTGATAAAGGCCGTGCTTTCAAGCACTTTCAGCACCGCGGCGTCAATCTCTTCCTTGATGCGGAGGTATTGCTGCTTCACATCGACCATTTGAATGGGACGCATAAAGACCGGTTTGTTTAAAGTGGCGCAAAAATAGGAAAATATGGGTTGGGACAATGTTTGCGCCTACATTTGTCGGCACTCCACCAAACGCTTCTTTCTTGCTGATTTACGTCGTTTTCATCCGGCTTTATGCGCTGGCGATCCGCATTGCGGCACGCTTTAACGGCAAGGCCCGCGCCTGGGTGGAAGGGCGTCGTAACTGGCACCAACACCTGCAAAAAGCACTGGCCGGCTCCGGCGCGCCGGTGATCTGGATGCACAGCGCCTCCGCCGGCGAATTTGAGCAGGGAAAGCCCGTGCTGGAAGCCCTGCGGCAGCAGTACCCGCAACACCGCATCCTGGTCACCTTCTTCTCTCCTTCGGGCTATGAAGTCGGGGTGAAATACAAGGGTGCCGACATCGTCACCTACCTCCCGCTCGACACGGCAGCCAACGCCGAGCGCTTTGTCGACACGGTGCGCCCGGCACTGGTGGTCTTTGTCAAATACGACTACTGGTATTACCACCTCAACGCGGTATGCCGCAGCGGCACACCGCTGCTGCTGGTGTCGGCCATCTTCCAGCCGCGGCAGGCCTTCTTTAAATGGTACGGAGGCGTGCACCGCAGGATGCTCACGTTCTTCACCTGGCTGTTTGTGCAGGATGAAGCGTCCGTTCAGCTGCTCCAAAGCATCGGGGTAACCAAATGCAGCGCAGCCGGTGATACCCGCTTCGACCGCGTGGCCCACATCACCAGTAACCCGGCGCCCCTGCCACCCATCGAAGACTTTGTAAAAGGCGACCTCCCCGTGCTGGTTGCCGGGAGCACCTGGGCCGAAGACGAGGAACTGCTCAATGCACTCGGCGATGACCTCAAGCTGGTGATCGTACCGCACGAGATCGACGATGCCCATATCCGGCAGCTGACGGAGCGCTTCTCCAAACGCGTGACCCTCACCTACACCGGGCTCCTGCACGAAGGATGCGCGCCGCCTTCGCTGCGGGTGGTTATCATCAATAATTTCGGGATGCTGTCGCGGCTTTACCGTTATGCGCACATCACCTATATCGGCGGCGGCTTCAACAAGAGCGGCATTCACAATACCCTCGAAGCAGCGGCCTGGGGCAAGCCGGTGCTGTTTGGGCCGAATTACCAGAAATTCCGCGAAGCAAAAGGCCTGATCGGTTGTGGTGCGGCACGCAGCGTTAGCAATGCTGAAGAATTAAAAAAGGCTGTCTCCGGCCTGCTTGCCAACCCTGCGGAACTTGACCGCGCCGGCCTCCAGGCTGCGCGTTACGTGCAGGACAACATCGGCGCCACGGGGCGCATCCTTCGATACATTCAGGAGAATCGCCTTCTCACCAACGCGTAGAAGTGCTGCACCGTATCGGTGTCATCGTCCCAGCCCAGCTTCACTTTTAACTCCCGGTTGATCCAGTATTCGGCTTCGGGCAGAATATCGAAGCCGTTGATGGTTTTGATGCTGCGCTCGTACATGGCTTCGTCGCCGCGGAAGAGCTCGGCGAGGAACAGGAAGCGGTCGTTGATACCGATGCCTTTGCGGAGGTCGCGGATGGGCGTGTCGGTGAGTTTGTGCCCGAGCTCACGTTCGGGGCGCTTGAGTCGGTCGTTGAGCGATTCACCGGTGCCGGCGGCGGGCGGCACCGCTTGCGGCGCCGGTGCCGGAGCGGCGGGCTGCGGGGTTTGCTGGGCCAGCGTGGGCACTTCCTCGAGCGGATCAAATGCCGGTGCCGGCGGCTTGACGGAATCGGGCTCGGCGGGCGGTGCAGGCACCGGGCTTTCGCGGGTCACTTCAGGCGGCGTGGCCGGCGCCGCGACTGGTTCTGCGGGCGGCACAAAAGCTTCCGGCGCCGGGGCTGCAGCGGGCGCTGACGGCTCCTCCCGATTAACGGGCGGGGTGAAATCGGAAGGCAGCAGCACAACCACGCGCTCGCGCTTCGGAAGCGGCTCGCGCGGGAGTTGCGCAACGAGTTCGGCCGCCAGGCTGCGTACGGTGGCAAGCAGGGCGGCAGGCCCTTCGCCGCGGACCGATTGCTCCTGCAATTTTTGAATCAAATCACGGACACGTTCCATTTGTTTCCCCTAGTTTTGACGCCCTTCCCTAGGGTTTGCGGGCGCCGTGCCCTAAATGTACAACCACCTGATTTAAAAAGAAGAAACTAGCCTCCATGTTTATCGAACCACATATCAAGGGCGCCACCACGGGCTGGATCGAAGTCGTGTGCGGATCGATGTTCAGCGGCAAGACCGAAGAGCTCATCCGTCGCCTGAAGCGGGCCAAGATCGCCAACCTCAAAGTGGAGATCTTCAAGCCGGCCATCGACACCCGCTACGACGAAGTCAATATCGTATCGCACAACGAAAACCAGATCCACTCCACACCGGTGGATCACTCCAACAAGATCCTGCTGATGGCACAGGACTGTGATGTTGTGGGGATCGACGAAGCCCAGTTCTTCGACGACGGCATCGCCGACGTGTGCGAAGCCCTTGCCCGCAAAGGCATCCGCGTGATCGTTGCCGGCCTCGACATGGATTTCCTTGGAAAGCCCTTCGGGCAGATGCCCTTCCTGCTGGCGCGCGCCGACTACATTACGAAGCTCCACGCCATCTGCATGAAGTGCGGCAATATCGCCAACTACTCGTACCGCAAGATCCCCAACGAAGACCGCATCATGCTCGGTGAAAAAGACGTGTATGAGCCGCGCTGCCGCCGCTGCTTCGAGCTCGACGGGGCCATTGACTGAAACCCTACCTTTGCGTTAAACTAAAATTTAATACGAATGATTTCGATCCGTCACCTGACAACTGCTTTGATCCTGACCGCAAGCCTTGGCGCCGCCGCCCAGAAAACCAGCAAGGAGCAGCTTCCTGCCGGCTTCAGCCCGGCCACCACTACCCTGCTGGTAGAACACATACCGGAGAAAACGACCCCGAAGAGTTCTGAAAACTCCGGCTATGATGCATGGACCTACTACTTTATGCGCAAGAACGGAGACGAGATGGAGAAGTACCTGCAAAAGAACTATCCGTATAAATACCAGCTCGCCACCCAAAAGGAAATCTACACGGATTCGGCATACAATGATGCGAAAACCTACCGCTATGCGCTTGTAGCCACCCTGATCCCGGTTGACAACTATATGAAGTACATGCAGAACGGCCAATGGAAGATGACCAACAACCAGCCGATCTTCCAGTACTACATTTTCGACCGCGTGGAGAAGATTACCTATGCCCCGCTCAGCAAAGGTTCCAGCCTCGTGATGTGGGCCTTCAAGCAAGGCGTGCGTAAGGCTTCCAAAGCTGAATAAGCAAACCCGAACTATAAATAAAAAGGCCCTTCCGGGCCTTTTTATTTTATGGTTCCTTCGAAGCTCCCTTTGCTGGTGACCTTTGCATCGCCATCGAGGTTGTTGACCATCTGGCCGCGCAGCACCAGGCCGGTCTTCGTATCAATTAGAAGCTCGCCCGTGCCGGTGCCCCTGATGCTCGGGCCGCCGGCCGTCGATGCGATCACCGAGCTTGTGGTCAATACTACTTCCTTCGGCCCAAGCGTCTTCACCGTATAGGTAGTGGTCACCTGGGCATTGTCCTGATCATAGGCGCGCGACCAGCTGTCGCCGACCTTGACGCCGCGGGCGGGGAAAATATAAAAAGCCTGGTTGAAATTCTGGCGGATGCTGCTCTCGTTGAACTGCTTCGTGAAGCCTTCGCGGGCCCCGTTCTTGATCTCGGCAGGCACGTCCATGCTGGCCATCACGGCATCGGTAAGCGCATCCATACCCTTTACCGCGGACACCTGTCCTTCGCGGTTCACCGTCAGCTGGAAGGTCTTACCCTTCATGGCGGCGAACATCTTGCCCATCACCGCGCTGGCTGCGTTGGCACCGTCGGCGAGGTCGAGGTTCGCCGGAACGTCGGAGTCACCACTGATGGTCATCGTACCGAGATCCATGTCCATGCCGATCCGCTCATAAGCCACGTCGAGGATCTTGGTGCTGTCCGTTTCGCCGGTCACCTGCACGCGGTAGGTGCCTTTCAGTTTGATGGTCACCTTCTGCCCCGAGGATTCGCTTTCAACGTCATAGTCGAGCCGCTGCAGGTAAGTGCTCCCTTTCTGCAGGTTGAAGAAAAGCTTTGTCTGGGCGCAAGCGGGTAGCGCAACGGACAGGATCAGGACGGCACCGAGGGTGCGGCGGAACAGTTTCATGGCAATCAGTTTGTTCCTGCAAAATAAGCCGTAGCGCCCACGTAACGGCGGCAGGCGCTATTTTCGCCAAAACTTTTCCCATCGCTACGCCTTCCCGCATCCTCTCCCTGTTCCGCAAAGACCTGCTGCTCGAGATCCGCCAGCAATACAGCTTTTACGGCGTGGTGCTCTACGTGGGCGCCACCATCTTTGTCCTGTATATGGCACTCGAGTCGCCCGAGAGCCGCGTATGGAACGGGCTGTTCTGGGTAGTGCAGCTTTTCATCTGCATCAATGCGGTGGCCAAAAGCTTCCTGCAGGAGGCGCCGGGACGGATGCTTTATTACCAGACCCTGGTGAGCCCGCTGCAGTTCGTGCTGTCGAAGCTGCTGTTCAACGCGGTGCTGATGCTGTTCATGAGCAGCCTGTGCTATGCGCTCTTCGCTCTTTTTCTCGACCACCCGGTACTGAAGCCCCTCCCCTTTTTCGGGCTGGTGCTCCTCGGCGGCGTGAGCCTGTCGCTGGTGTTCACCTTCCTGGCGGCCATCGCAGCGCGGGCCCAGCAGAATGCGGCGATCATGGCCATCCTCGGCTTCCCCATCATCATCCCCCAGCTGATCATGCTGATGAAGATCTCCGCCGCGGCCTTCAGCCAGACCGGCACCTTCCCGGTAACACCCATCGCCATGCTCTTCGTCATGGACGGGCTCGTGATCCTGCTCGCCGCCATCCTGTTTCCGTATCTCTGGAAAGACTGATCCGAATCTTACAATCTGCAATCTTCAATCTGGAATCCGGCCATGCCGGATAAACCAGATTCCAGATTTCCAGATTCCAGATGGAGCGATCTTTCTCCTTACTTTTGCGCCATTAAATGGCCGTTTGTTATGCGTAAAGCTTGGTGGAAGATACTCTCTGTGGTGCTGCTGGCATACGCGCTCCTTTTCGGCCTTAATGTGTTTAACCTCCGCTGGTTTGATGTGCCGCGGACGCCCATTCTCCACGAAACGATCCGCAACCTGTATTACCACGTAGGCATGTGGTTTTCGATGATGATCCTGTTCATCATTTCGGTGGTGCATGCCGTCAATTACCTGCGCACCAACAACCTGAAGTACGATATCCTGTCGCGGCAATACGCCGTCATCGGGATGCTCTTCGGGGTGCTGGGTTATCTCACCGGCTTTATCTGGGCCTCGGTCACCTGGGCCGATCCCAACGACAACGCCGCGGCTTCCTTCGGCGCCATTGCCCGGGAGCCGAAACTCGTAGGCGCGGGCATCGCCCTGCTGATCTACGCGGCTTACCTGGTGCTGCGCGACTCCATTCACGACATTGACAAAAAAGCGCGGATCTCGGCGGTCTACAACATTTTCGCATTTGCCTTCCTGTTTCCTTCCATCTGGATCATCCCGCGCCTGCTGCCGAGCCTGCACCCGGGTGGAGAGGTGGCACCGGGCGTACGCAGCGACAACCCGGCCCTTGACCCGAAGGCACTGACCAGCCACATGCGCGCCGTCTTTTATCCCGCTGTAGCGGGATGGACCCTGCTCGGCGTATGGTTGGCGACACTGAAGATCCGCCTTCGCCTGCTCCAACAAAAAACGTTAATCAACGACTGATGAAAAAAGCTTTCTTTGCGCTGCCGTTGCTCCTCCTCCAGCTGTGGGCATCTGCCCAGGGCAGGCCGGTGGAGATGGCGGACTCGTTCCGCTCCAACGGTAAAATTTATGTCGTAGTTGCGGTGATCCTGACCATCTTTGCGGGAATCATCATCTACCTGGTACGTCTCGACCGGAAAATCAGCCGCTTCGAGAAGCACCGGGATTAAACAACGGGTATTTAACCTTTTAATAAACGATTCGCTTATGTCTACTACCGGCTATAGCTTCTTTCAAAGTGTTGTAAAGAGCTTTGACAAGGCTGCCAAATTCACGAAATGGGATCCGGGTATCCTCGAACAGATCAAAGAATGTAACTCCGTTTACCAGATGCGCTTCCCCGTTCGTATGGACGACGGCCGCATCGAAGTGATCGAAGCCTACCGCGTGCAGCACTCGCAGCATAAAACGCCCACCAAGGGGGGCATCCGCTTCGCCGCGGAAGTTAACCAGGACGAGGTGATGGCTCTTGCTGCTCTCATGACCTATAAGTGCGCCATTGTGAACGTGCCCTTCGGCGGCGGCAAAGGCGGCATCAAAATCTCTCCCAAGAAATACAGCGTATACGAGCTTGAGAAGATCACCCGCCGCTACACCGCGGAACTGGTGAAGAAGAACTTCATCGGCCCCGGTACCGACGTTCCCGCTCCCGACTACGGCACCGGCCCGCGCGAGATGGCCTGGATCGTGGACACCTACCAGAGCCTGCGCCCCGGCGAAATCGACGCCGCCGGCTGCGTTACCGGTAAGCCCGTCACCCAGGGTGGCGTGCGCGGCCGCACCGAAGCCACCGGCCTCGGCATCTTCTATGGTATCCGCGAAGTGTGCAACATGCCCGACGTAATGGAGAAGCTCGGTCTTACCACCGGCATCGCCGGCAAGCGCATCGTGGTGCAGGGCCTCGGCAACGTAGGCTACCACGCCGCCAAGTTCTTCCATGAGGCAGGCGCCAAAATCGTAGCCCTCGCCGAGTACGAAGGCTCCATCTTCAACGACAATGGCCTCGATGTGGACGCCGTCTTCCAGCACCGCAAGAGCAGCGGCTCCATCCTCAACTTCCCCGGCGCGCAGAACTTCGCCAAGAATACCGACGCCCTCGAGCACGACTGCGACATCCTGATCCCCGCAGCCCTCGAGAACGTGATCAACGGCGAAAACGCGCTCCGCGTGAAAGCCCGCATCATCGGTGAAGGCGCCAACGGTCCCCTCACGCCGGAGGCTGACGAAGTGTTCATCACCAAAGGCACCCTCGTGGTACCGGATATGTACCTCAACGCCGGCGGCGTAACGGTGTCGTATTTCGAATGGCTGAAGAACCTGAGCCACGTGCGCTACGGCCGTATGGAGAAGCGCTTCACCGAGAACATGAACCACCACATCCTCGGCCAGATCGAAGAACTCACCGGTAAGAGCGTCAGCGATTCCGAGCGCAAGTTCATCATGCACGGCCCCGAAGAGGCCGACCTCGTGTACTCCGGTCTCGAGGAAACGATGATCACCGCCACCCGCGAGATCATGGACGCCTGGAAGGCCAACCCGCAGATCCCCGACATGCGCACCGCCGCCTTCGTAGTGGCCATCAACAAGGTGGGTACGTCGTACGCCGAACTCGGTATCTTCCCGTAAGAGAATGTTACGATGTCGGATCTCCGATGTCTGATTTATTTGAGAGCCCTGCAGCAGTGCGGGGCTTTTGTTTATTGGTTACATGGTCTATTGGTAAATGGAGACGCACATGGTGCGTCTTTGCGATAACTTATACGCTATCACCTTCCATTACCGCTCCCTGGACTGCGCTCGGGATGACAAGCGATTTGTCAGGCTAAGCGAAGCCGAAGCCACCACATCACCGCATTACCCCATCAGCACATTACCTTTAACCCATGACACCCGACCAGATGCGCACCCGCCTCGCAGAGCTACAGGAAGAATGGAAAAAGTATGAGTACCTCGTGAAGGCGCGGTTCCCGACTGATGCGGAATGGAAAGCTTTTCAACAGGCCAACCGGGAGCAACTCGAGCGGGCGCGGCAGTTGAAGGAGGAGCTCATCCGCCTGCGCTGGAGCCTGCTCAGCGAGGATGAAAAACAAAAGGCGCGCGACATCAACCGCATGATGCGCGACGACAGCGAAGGCCCCAAACCCTAGAACCTCAGAAACCTTTTCGAAGCCGGCACAATCCCTGCACACAAAATCCTATGGCACAACTTCACGACGCGGTATACCGGGACGAGTTTGTATCCAACTTTAAGGGCGACGACACTGACGACAAACGCCCGCGGCAGACGCCCGATACGTTTTGGGCAAAGGCAGCGCCCACGCCGGTGCCGAAGCCGGAGCTCCTGGCCTGGACCGAAGACCTCGCGGCGGAGCTCGGTATCGGAAAGCCGGATCCTGCTTCCGTAGAAATACTGGGGGGCAACAAGCTGGCGCCTGGTATGCATCCCTATGCGGCCTGCTATGCGGGCCACCAGTTTGGCAACTGGGCCGGCCAGCTCGGCGACGGTCGCGCCATCACGCTTGGCGAAGTTGTTACACCTTCGGGCGAAACGCAGGAGCTGCAGCTCAAAGGCGCCGGGCCTACCGCCTACTCGCGCCGTGCCGATGGGCGCGCCGTGCTGCGTTCCTCGGTGCGCGAATACCTGATGAGCGAAGCCATGCATCACCTGGGTGTGCCCACAACACGCGCCCTGGGCCTCGTCACTACCGGCGAGCCCGTGCTCCGCGATATGTTTTACGACGGCCACCCGGCCCACGAGCCCGGCGCTATTGTAGCGCGCGTGGCACCTTCCTTTCTCCGCTTCGGCAACTTCGAGATGCCGGCGGCCAGGGGTGAGCTCGACAACCTGCGGCAGCTGGTCAACTGGACAATCGCCCGTTATTTTCCGCAGTTCAAAAATGCAGAGGAAGGCCTCCTGCAGTGGTTTGGCGAAGTAGTGCGCCGAACGGCTTTCCTGATGGCCGAATGGCAGCGCGTGGGCTTCGTGCATGGGGTGATGAACACCGACAACATGTCGATCCTCGGCCTCACGATCGACTATGGCCCCTACTCGTTCATCGATGCCTTTGAGCCCAACTTCACCCCCAACACCACCGACCTGCCGGGAAGGCGTTATGCCTTTGGCAAGCAGCCCGCCGTGGCCAAGTGGAACCTGGGCTGCCTTGCCGGCGCCCTGCTTCCGCTGAGCAACCAGGAGGCGCTCGTGGCCGTGCTCGACGCTTACGACAATATCTACTGGAAATACTGGTTCCGGATGATGGGCAACAAGCTGGGCCTGGCAGAGATCACGCAGGACGACCAGGCACTGCTGGAGCAGGCGGAGCTGGTGCTGGCCACCGTGCAGCCCGACTACACGATTTTCTTTCAATTGCTGGCCACCTGGATTGATTCTGAGGAAGACGCGCTGACGCATTTCAGCGAATCATTCTATGGCCCGCTGACCGACGACAGCGAAAGCCTGCTGACCGAGTTCCTGCGCAACTGGCGGGAGCGCGTGGGCCGCGAAGACAAGGAAGCCGCCTATGCGCGTATGCAGCGCGCCAACCCGCGCTTCATCCTGCGCAACTACCTGCTGTCGCAGGCGATCGAAGGGCTGGAAAAGGGCGACGACAAGCTGTTCCGCGAGCTGGAAGCTGCGCTGAAAGAGCCCTACACCGACAAGCACGATAAATTCATGGAAAAGCGGCCGGGATGGGCCAACCAGAAAGCGGGGTGCTCGATGCTTTCGTGTTCGTCTTAAGTAACGGAGAGAAAGAACGCAGATCTTTTATGATTATTAGGATTTACGCAGATGAGTTTGCGTGCGTCAGCCAATCATAAAAAATCATAACCAATCTGCGCATTCCGCTTGCGGAATCAGCGTTCTTTCTCGCACGCATCTCACTATTCGGCTACCAGCCCCTCCACGAGTGCTTTCCATTGGAGCTTGGAGGCGCCGGCAATAGCGCCGCTGCCGACTGCTACGTTGCGCGCTTTATCGATCAGCTTTTCGGCGCCGGCATTGGGCTTTTCGTTGCGGCCATGCACGGCCGCGATCACGGTCTTTCCTTCACGACGAACGATGAAATTGGATGTAGCATCATCAGAAAAGAAATGCGCCACATCGGTCTGGTCATTGTTGGGATTGGTGGCCGGCCGCACCCGCACCAGGGTGAAGGGAGCTCCCTGCTCCTCGCCTTCTTCCACGGTCTCCACCTGCACCCAGTCGAAGCCCTCGCCCGATGCCGTGCCCGGTCCCGGGATATCGATCTTGAAATGATCGCCGGGCTGCACCTTGCGGTCTACTTCCAGCCCCGACGCATCGGTAAGCTGGAACCGCGCCGCCGCGGCGCCGGCCAGCAACTGCCACCGGTTGACATCCAGGAGGCGGCCTTTCACCGTTTCGTAAAAAGCCTGCGCTTCCGCTTCATTGCCAAAGTCGCGCTGCGCCCCGGTATTGCTTTGCGCACCTCCCTCCTGCCGTGGAATCAAACCTTCTTTTTCAGGGTCCATAGGTACACAAAACAAAAAGTCGTGCCGGAGGAACACAGCACGACTCGGTATGCCAAACAAAGGAAAATCAGGAAAGTATTTAAGTCGGAAGTAAGGAAGTCGGATCTGGTTCCGATTTCCTTACTTCCGACTTCCGACTTATATAGAAAGCTTGCCTTCGGCGCTATCCGCGATTTTCGAATTGCCGGTAACAGCGCCCACGGCCATTTTGAAGAACTGAATCATCTTGCCCGTTTGGGCATCCCAGTAATAGCAGCGCTCAGGATGCACGTGCAGGAGCGCGAGGTTTGGATCGTCGACACCGCCGGGGAACCAGGCCTTCACTACGGGACTCCACTTTTGCTTGATCTTTTCGCGGTCGGTCACCACGTGCGACATACCCCAGAGGTCGAGGTAGCTCTCCTTGCCCGGGTGGGCAAAGGTGAGGTGCACCTGCCGGCTTTTGGCAACTTCTTCCACCTTGATGGAGCGGATATCGGTGAAGAACCAGAGCTTGCCGTCGGCGTCAATATCTACTACCGACATGGGGCGGGTATGATCCACCGCATCGTCGGCGCTGGTTATGAACATACATACCCGGATCTCCTCCACCAGCTTCTTGAGCTTGGCCAGGGCTTCTTCGCTTTGCAAATGCTTTTCCATGAGTCTTTTGAATTAAGGGTAGCCTGATAAGCTAAAACTTCGTGCCATGACCTCACCCCGGCCCCTCTCCGAGGGGAGAGGGCGACCCTGTGGATCATTTCCTATTATCGGCGGCTGTTTTATAGTCGACAGGTGTTGTAATGTTCAATATTCAATGTTCAATATTCAATGCTCAATATTCAATGTTCAGGTAGCTGCTCGCTTCCCCTTGATAATTGAGCATTAAACATTGATTATTGAAAATTATCCTTTGGGTATTCATCCTAATTAAAGACCGCATCCTTTTGTACAGACAAACAGAGGCACCCCTCTTCCCCCGGGAGAGGGGCTGGGGGTGAGATCACTCCCGCCGCGTCTCCGGGTTCGAAGGTGCCGGCGCGGCCACCGCCACCTCGGGCGCCGTCTTGGCGATGAGCCCGATCTTCATCGAGTGCAGGATCGCCTCCTCGCTGTGCTTGAAGAAGCAAACGGGCACGCCGAGCTGCTCAATGGCGGCCAGCACGCCCTTTACCTTTTCGAAATTCTTGTGGTATACATCGCGGATATAAACGGCATGGATCCGCCCGGGAAAGTGCTTCACCAGCGACTCGTAGATATAAGGGTCGTGTTGCGAGGAGTCGCCGAGGAGTACGAAGCGCTGCTTCGGGAAGCCCTCGATGATCCGCACGATCCGCGCAAACTTGCCCTGGTGATTGTTCTGCCCCGTTTTGAGGAGCTCGCCCGCACGCTTCAGCACATTGAGGAGAAACACACCGCGCGGCAGCTGCTGCACGCGGGTGAACTCCAGCAGGTAATCGTAGAGGTTCCACTCCGAGCTCGAAACGTAGAAGAAGGGATTCGGCGCGTCGGGCCCGGTGTTGCCCTGCGCAAGCAGCTGGTAGTGGCGCACAACGCCCTCAAAAGGCACGCGGCTCCGGGCGTTTTGTGTAAACAGCACGTAGAGGCGTTTGCGCATATTGGCCGAATGCGACACCAGGAAGGTATCGTCCACATCGGAGATGAAGCCGTACTGCGTTTCGTAGGGAATGTACACCGATCCTTTCCCCGTTGTGATTACTTCGTCGTTACGCCCGAGCAGCTCCACCGTCATTTCGTGCCAGCCCTGCTGGAGTGGCGGCACGTCCTTCCATTCGAACTTGAAAAAGCCGGCCTCATCGGCTTCGGCACGCAGCACCTGCCCTTCCCAGCAGGTGCGCAGCCGCGCGCAGGCGTAAGGCTTCACCAGGAAAAGCCGCAGCAGGGCCCAGCTGTTGTTGAGGATGCTCTGCCGGTAGCGCTTCCGCGGCAGCGGGCTCTGCCGGAACACGTGCCCGTAAATCACCAGTTGTGCCGTATGCCCATAGCCGTGGTACACTTTTATTACCGTTTCCCGGGTGAGGCCCAGCCGGCGGTAAATGGCGCGGCGCACCCATGCGACCCAGCCTTTTATTCCTTTTAAAAGCCCCATGAACCACACATTTGTCACCAGATATGCAGAAAGAAGGCCAACTACGGATACTGTTCGTCATTAACCCGGTATCGGGCGGTAAGGGTAAGTCGGATTGGGAAACACAGATCCGCGAAACGATCCGCGACTCGATACACGTCATGGAGTTTTTCCTGCTCACCGGCAAGGACGATGAGAGCTCGGTGCGCAATCATATCGAGCGGGTGCGCCCCCACCGGGTGGTGGCCGTCGGTGGCGACGGCACGGTGAAACTCGTGGCGGGCATCCTGCGTGGCAGCCGCATCGCGCTGGGCATCCTGCCGGCCGGCTCCGCCAACGGGATGGCCCGCGAGCTTGGCATCCCGCTGACACCCGCCGAAGCCTTGCAGGTAGTGCTCAACGGCCGCTTGCAGCCCATCGACCTGGTGGCGGTAAACGACAACGACATCTGTATCCACCTCTCCGACCTCGGGCTCAACGCCATGCTGGTAAAGTACTTCGAAGGCTCCAAGGGGCGCGGCATGTGGGGCTATGCCCGCGCCGTGATCCGCGTGCTGTGGCAGAAGCAGAAGATCCACGCCGAGATCAGCACCGACGACGGCAGCATCCGCCGCGGCGCCTATATGATCGTGCTGGCCAATGCCCGCAAATACGGCACCGGCGCCAACATCAACCCCGACGGTGATCCCTCCGACGGCCGCTTCGAAGTAGTGGTACTGCGCCGCCTCAACCTGGTGGAGATCCTCAAGGCCCTCTTTACCAACCGCTCTTTCGACCCTGAAAAATTCGAGGTCATCACCACTACAAAAGCACAGATCCGCACGCACCGCAAAACCTACTTCCAGGTAGACGGCGAATACCGCGGCAAAACCCGCCAGGTGCGGGCCGAGATCCTGCCCGGTGCGGTGCAGGTGATCCTCCCCTGACCTCACCCGACCCCTTTCCAAACCTCACCCCCGGCCCCTCTCCGGGACGGAGAGGGGTGCCTCCGTTGGTCATTCATTCATGTCTGCTACCCTCCGCTGATTAAACTTCAAAAGCAAAGAGCGGATGCCTGCGGCATCCGCTCTTAATGTATGAGCATCAAACAGAAGACGGTTCCAAACAATAGTAAACTACCCGGGAGTCACCCCTCTCCGCTTCGGAGAGGGGTCGGGGGTGAGGTCTGGCTGGCACAATTCTTTTCCCCTCTCTTTCAAATCATCTAACCATGGACAGACTTGAATTAAAAGGCAGCTGGAACGAGTTGAAAGGAAAGGCCAAGCAGGCGCACGGCGACCTTACCGACGACGACCTGGAATACCAGGAGGGTAAGGAAGACGAGCTCTTCGGCCGCCTGCAAACGAAGCTCGGCAAGACCCGCGACGAAGTCATCGACTGGCTGCGTGGCCTTGGGAAAAAATAAGTGCGGCAATACCGGCAACGCATGCGGCCTTCCGGGGCCGCATTTTTATTTTCCGGCAGAACGGATCTGCATCGCCGTATTTTTTTTTGGCGACCTGTTCAATCATATGTGCCCCGCCCCTACTTTCGTTGCAGTTCTTTCAATCACTTATCCAGAAAGGCTGAGGGTAATGGCCCTGAGACGCCTTGACAACCTGTCCCGACGATCGTCGGTGATAAGGTGCCAATTCCATCACGACCACAGTGTCGTGAAAGATAAGTCAGATCAACGCTCTGCATTTTTGAAATCAAAATAGTGAAGCGCTTCTGAGTTATCGGGAGCGCTTTTTTTATGCCCGTAGTGCACGACGGGTATATAGGAGCGCATACCGGTAAGCCTTTCCGGGTGAGGTGAATTTTTAAACTTCTAAAAACAACCTCCCATGAGCAGCGCAACCCGCATCATCCACAGCATCCCCACCGATCCCCTCACCGGCGCCATCGCCGTTCCCATTTACCAGACGTCCACCTTCGAGCAGGAGGCGCCCGGAGTCAACAAAGGCTACGACTACGCCCGCACCGGCAACCCCACGCGTGCGGCGCTGGAAAGCATCGTGGCCGAACTGGAAGGCGGCGCCCTCGGCACCGCCTTTGCCAGCGGCCTTGCCGCCATCGACGCGGTGCTCAAGCTGCTGCAGTCCGGCGACGAGATCGTAGCGGTAGATGATATCTACGGCGGCGCCTACCGCCTCTTCACCCATATCTACCAAAAATTCGGCATCTCGGTGCGCTACGTGGACACAAGCAATCCCGCCGCGGTATTTGAAGCCGTGACGCCGAAGACCAAACTGGTCTGGATCGAAACACCCACCAACCCGACGCTCAGGATCACCGACATCGCCGCCGTCGCCGCCATCGCGCGCAGCGCCGGTGCCCTCCTGTGCGTCGACAACACCTTCGCCACGCCCCTGCTCCAGCGCCCGCTCGAACTCGGCGCCGACATCGTGGTACACTCCGCCACCAAGTACCTCGGCGGCCACAGCGATCTCATCGCCGGCGTGGTGATCACCAAAGACCGCGGCCTCGGTGAGCGCATCCGCTTTATCCAGAACGCCAGCGGCGCCATCCTCGGGCCCTTCGACAGCTGGCTCGTCATCCGTGGCATTGAAACGCTTTCCTGTCGGGTCAAGCTGCATGGCAGCAACGCATTGGAGATGGCCCGCTTTCTGGAACAACATCCCGCCGTCGACCGGGTGTTTTACCCCGGCCTGGAAACACACCCCGGCCACGAAACGGCAAAGCGCCAGGCCAAAGGATTCGGCGGCATCGTTTCCTTTTCGCTGAAGCGCGACACGGAGGCGGCGGCCCTGCAACTGGTCACCGGCACGCGCCTTTTCAAACTTGCCGAAAGCCTCGGCGGCGTAAAAAGCCTGCTCTGTCATCCCGCTACCATGACGCATAAATCGATACCCGAAGCCCAGCGTCGCGCCGCCGGCATCAGCCCTTCGCTCGTGCGTCTTTCCGTTGGCCTTGAAGACGCCGAAGACCTCATCGCCGACCTCGATGCCGCGCTTCAAAAAACCATCGCCCACCAGCAAACACCGAAACAGGAAGCCGTTGCCTGACAGCACGAACAAATCTGACATCTGACATCACACATCTAACATTACCCTTTTATGTCCCAGCAAAAATTAACCATCGGCCTCTTCGGCTTCGGCGTCGTGGGCGAAGGCATCTACCAGGTGCTGCACGAGCTCCCCTCGCTCGGCGCCACCGTGCGCCGCATCTGCATCCGCGATCCGCACAAGCCGCGCAACGCGCCGGCGGAACTGTTCACCACCCGGGCCGACGAGCTCCTCAACGACCCGGAGATCAACCTCATTGTCGAACTCATTGATGATGCGGAGGCCGCCTATGCCATCGTTACCCGCGCCCTCCGCAGCGGCCGGCACGTGGTGAGCGCCAACAAGGCGCTCCTCGCCCGGCACCTCCCCGAGCTGCTGTACCTGCAGCAGGAATACGGTGGCTCGCTCCTCTACGAAGCGGCGGTATGCGGCTCCATTCCCATCCTGCGCAACCTGGAGGAGTATTACGACAATGATCTCCTCCAGGGCATCAGCGGCATCGTCAACGGCTCCACCAATTATATCCTCACCCAACAGGCAAAGGGCCTCGACTATGACGCCGCGCTCCGGCAGGCGCAGCAACTGGGCTTCGCCGAGTCCAACCCCACGCTTGACGTGGAAGGGCATGATGCCGCCAACAAGCTGTCGCTTTTGCTGGCGCATGCCTGGGGCATCGTGGTGCAGCCGCACAACCTGTTGCGCCAGGGCATCACGCGCATCCGGCCCGAAGACTGGGACTATGCCCGCGAAAAGGGCTGGCGGATCGTGCTGGCCGCGACGGCCCTGCGCAATGCCGACGGCAGCGTCAGCGCCTCCGTGCTGCCGCGTTTCGTGGCACCGGGCAACCCGCTCTTCGACGTGCGCGACGAATACAACGGGCTGCTCCTCCGCAGCCGGCTTTCCGACCGGCAGTTTCTGTCGGGCAAAGGCGCCGGCCGCTTCCCCACCGCCTCGGCCGTGGTTTCGGACATCTCGGCACGCTCCTACCAGTATAAATACGAATACAAGAAACTCCGGCGCAGCGAAACAGCGCAGCTGGCACCCGATTTTGAGCTCGAGGTCTATGTAGGTTTTGATGCGGACAACCCGGTTCCGGAAAGCGATTTCGGGGAAGTGTACAGCTCCTACCGGTCGGAGGAAGGCGCTTATTTCACGGGCCGGATCAGCGCGCGTGCGTTGCTTGCCGCCGCCTGGTGGCAGGCCCCGGGCGTATCCGTAATTGCGCTGCCGGAAGGGGCGCCCGCAAGCCGGCGACCGGCCCCGGTACGCAAGGCGGCATTGGCGCTGGCGGTCTGAAAACAGGTGATAACCTGTTGAGAACCGGCATTTTACCACAACAAGAGCATCCCGAAGCCTTCGGGATGCTCTTGTTGCTTCCGGCGATACCTGCCTGAGGTCTTCAGGATGGTACTGTCAATTCTGACATATAGATCCTGAAGCCTTCAGCATGGTATTGTCAAACGGAACATATATATCCTGAAGCGTTCAGGATGGTACTGTCAATTGGAACATATATATCCTGAAGACCTCAGGATGCTATTGTCAAAATGAACATATATACCCTGAAGACCTCAGGATGGTATTGTCAAAACCGACATATAGAGCCTGAACGATTCCGGACACGGTCCATACCGCCCCGCCCGGCTGCCCATGCACCCGATTCAGCGGTTCATCCGCGATGGGCTGGCTGCTTCTGGCCGGAAATGCAAGTTTTGCAGGCATAACCTGACGAAATCAAACACCATGAAAAAGGTTCTGCGTTACCTGCTGATCATCATTTGTACCATCATCACCCTCGTCGGCGCCGCCGCTGCCTTTATCGCCATCCGCGGCGTGCCGAAGCAAAAAGCCGGACAGATCTCACTCAAAGTAGAAGCCACACCTCAGCGCCTCGCCCGCGGCGAGCAACTTGCTTCGCTGCTGTGCAAATCCTGCCACCTCGACCCCAACACCAACAAGTTCACCGGCAAGCACCTGGTAGACGTGCCGCAGTTTGGCGACATCTATTCGAAGAACATCACCCGGCACACCGAATTCGGCATCGGCAGGTGGACCGACGGTGAGCTCGCCTACCTGCTCCGCACCGGCATCAAGCCCGACGGCACCTTCCTGCCGCTGATGGTGAAGCTGAAGGAAAGCTCGGACGAAGACATTTATTCCATCATCGCCTTCCTGCGCTCCAACCACAGCTGGGTGCAGCCCGACAACACCCGCCAGCCCGACACGAAGTATTCGATGCTGACGAAATTCCTGACCAACACCGGCATCCTCATCAAGCCCGTGCTCTACCCGAAGGCACTCGTGCCGCAGCCCGACACGGCCAACGCCGCCGCCTGGGGCCGCTACATCATGATCCAGCTCGATTGCTGGATGTGCCACTCGAAAGACTTCCTCAAACTCGACCCCGATGTTCCGGAAAAGTCGCTGGGCTTCTTCGGTGGTGGCAACCTGATGAAAACGCCCGACGGAAAAGACATCTACACCCGCAACCTCACCATGGACGAGGAAACCGGCATCGGCCGCTGGACGGAAGAAGAATTCATCAAGGCGGTCCGCTTCGGCATCGTACCCAACGGCGAAGGCCTCCGCGAGCCCATGCCCAAGTTCACCAACCTCTCCGACCGCGAGGCCAGGGCGATCTATGCCTACCTGAAGACGGTGCCGAAGATTAAAAATCAGGTATCGCGATAGCGCACAAAGGCGCGGCTTTGCCGCGCCTTTGTCATGCTGAGCAGAGCGAAGCATCTGAGGACTGAATTTAAATAAGCCGTCCACCGTTCGGAGTGCCGATACCTGGCTGGATCAATCTTTTAGATCTTTACCTCAGATCCTTCGCTTCGCTCAGGATGACAAAAGCCCCTGCGGGTGCTTTTGTGCCACCGCATCCGCGGCGATCATAACAGATCATAACAAATCTGCGTTCTTTCTCTCCCGCCGCGAAGCGGCTATCTTTGCCGGATGCATTACGTGACCGCGCAGGCACTCACCAAGTCCTATGGTGTGAAGCCGCTTTTCGATAATCTCACTTTTCATATTTCGGAGGGCGACAAGATCGCGCTCGTAGCCCGCAACGGTTCGGGCAAATCGACCCTGCTCAAGATCGTGGCCGGCCTCGAAACACCCGACGAGGGAACGGTATGGATCAACAAGGATGTGGATGTTGCGTTCTTCGAGCAGGAGCCGCGTCTCATTGCCCGTGCTTCCATTCTTGACAATATCTTCCACCACCAGCACCCGGTGATCGATCTCATCAAGCGCTATGAAACAGCAGTAGACACCAACAACACCGAAGCGCTGGGCACCCTGCTGCCGCAGATGGACGAGCTCGGCGCCTGGGATTTCGAGGCCAAGGTGAAGCAGATCCTCGGCAAGCTCAATATCCACAACCTGCAGCAGGACGTGGACACGCTTTCGGGCGGACAGAAAAAACGCGTGGCCCTCGCCCGCACCCTCATCGACATCGGCTTCGAGCACAAGCACGTGCTGCTGATCATGGACGAACCCACCAACCACCTCGACGTGGAGATGGTGGAATGGCTCGAGCACTACCTCAATAAAGAAAACACTACGCTCCTGATGGTGACCCACGACCGCTACTTCCTCGACGCGGTGTGCGACGAAGTGTGGGAGCTGGAGGGTGGCATCCTCTATTCGCACAAGGGCGACTATTCCAATTACCTCGAAAAGAAAGCGGCGCGCGAAGAAAGCGAGGCAGCTTCGGTTGAAAAGGCGCGCAACCTGTACCGCAAAGAGCTGGAGTGGATGCGCAAGCAGCCCAAGGCGCGCACCACCAAAAGCAAAAGCCGCCAGGATAATTTCTACGAAGTAGAAAAACGCGCCAAGCAAAAGCTGCAGGACCAGCAGCTGGAGCTGCAGGCCAAGATGAACCGCCTCGGCGGCAAGGTGGCCGAGATGAAGAAAGTGTACAAAAGCTATGGCGACAAGGCTATTTTGAAAGGCTTCGACTACACCTTTAAAAAGGGCGAGCGCGTGGGTGTTGTGGGCAAGAACGGTGCGGGCAAGTCGACCTTCGTCAACATCCTCCAGGGCATTGAGGCGGCCGATTCGGGCAAGATCAATATCGGCGATACGGTCGTCTTCGGCAACTATTCGCAGAGCGGCCTCGAGCTCAAGAGCGACCTCCGCGTGATTGAATTCGTGAAGGGCATCGCCGAGAACTTTCCGCTGGCAAACGGCCGCTTTCTGAGCGCGGCGCAGTTCCTTGAATTGTTTCTGTTTACCCCCGACCAGCAATACACCTACATCAGCAAGTTGAGCGGCGGTGAAAAGCGGCGCCTGCACCTGCTGTCGATCCTCTTCCGCAACCCCAACTTCCTGGTGCTCGACGAGCCCACCAACGACCTCGACCTGCCGACGCTTTCGGTGCTCGAGAACTTCCTGCTCGACTTCCCGGGCTGTCTCCTGATCATCTCGCACGACCGCTACTTTATGGACCGCCTCGTGGATCACCTCTTCGTGTTCGAAGGCGATGGCGTTATCCGCGATTTTCCCGGCAACTACTCGCAACTGCGCGAGCAGCAAAAGATCGAACAGGAGCGCGGGGCGGAAGCCCGCCGCGAAGAAAAGGCGGCTGCCGCCGCGGCGGTGGCTGACCAAGCCACGGCAACGCCGGTAGGCGAAAGGAAACGAAAGCTTTCTTTTAAAGAACAACGCGAGTTCGAGCTCCTGGAAAAAGACATTGCCGCACTGGAAAAAGAGCGCGCCGGGCTGACCGAACAGATGGCCGGCGGGCTTCCCTACGAAGAGCTGCAAAAGGCCGCCGACCGCATCGGCGCCATCAATGCCAGCATCGAGGAGAAAGAGATGCGCTGGCTGGAGCTGAGTGAGCTGCAGTGACCTCACCCCCGGCCCCTCTCCGGGACGGAGAGGGGAGTTGAATATCGAATAATGAACAAGGAATAATGAATATTGAAACGAAGAGCGGA
>NZ_SJZI01000008.1:296766-601933 GCF_004337505.1 Flaviaestuariibacter flavus
GAGCGGATGCCTGCGGCATCCGCTCTTTGCTTTTGATGCTCAATCCGAGTAAAGATTCAAACAGTAATGAATGTCAAACAGAGGCACCCCTCTCCGCTTCGGAGAGGGGAAGGGGGTGAGGTCGTATCTTCACCCCATGCTCCCGATTGAAGAAATACTGAAGCAGCTTGGCCTCGTCCTGCTTGTGGGCGGGCTGATCGGTGCCGAGCGCGAGTTTCGCAGCAAGTCGGCCGGATTCCGCACCATGATCCTGATCTGTCTCGGCTCCTGGGTCTTCACATCGCTGTCGATGACCATCTCGCATACCACCGACGACCGTATTGCCTCGAATATCGTAACGGGTATCGGCTTTCTCGGCGCCGGAGTCATCTTCAAATCCGACAACCGCATCAACGGCATCACCACCGCGGCGACCATCTGGGTGGCGGCCGCCCTCGGCATGGGCATCGCCGACGGCGCCTACGCGCTGGTGCTCTGCTCCACGGCCGTGGTATTGCTCGTGCTCTGGATGCTTACAACGCTCGAGCGGGTCATGGACCGGGTCAACCAGTCGCACACCTACCGCATCGTAGCCGATTACAAGGAAAACCTGCTGAAAGAATATGAGCAGCTGTTCGATGAATGCAACCTGAGTTATAAGCGGCTCAAGCGTACCAAGCGCGGCGACAGCATCATCGGGATGTGGTATGCGCAGGGCACCGAGAAGAACCACAACAAGTTTACAAAGCAGCTGATGCACCATCCCTCGGTGCGCGAGTTCGAGTTCTAGGAGGGATAAAGAGAAAGAACGCAGATTTTTTTGATTGATTTGATTTGCGCAGCCTTCGACTATGCTCAGGCTGACAATGTCATGGTGAGCTTGCCGAACCATGCGTGCGTCAGCCAATCATAAAAAATCACAACTGATCTGCGTATTCCGCCCGCGGAATCAGCGTTCCTTCTCTCCCGCAGGCTTCCACAGCCTCGCTTCAGCCGCTTTCACGAGGTTGCCGATATCGATCTTTTTCATGCATTTGAAATGACCCAGCGGGCAGCGGTCGCGGCCGGTGTCGGTGCAGGGGCGGCACCACATTTTTTCCACCTGTATATCTACGGAATCAACCGGGTTCCGACGTTGGTGGGCTTCGCCATAATAAGGACCATTGCCCTGCGCCGGAACGGTACTGCCCCAGACGGCGATCACGGGGCGCTTGAGTGCCGCGGCCACCTGCATCAGGTCGTGGTCGTGCGTCACCACCAGCTTGGCCTTGCGCAGCAGGTCGGCCTGCTCGTGGAAGGAAAACTTGCCACAGGCATTGTAGATCTTGCCCGGGTCGAGGTGTTGCAGCGTGTCGCCGTTTGCAGCATCGGCGGGGTCTCCCAGCACAATGATGGGATGCCCGAGCTGCGTACAGAAGATCGCCAGCTGCTCCATGGGCAGCCGGTTCGTGGGCGCGCCGCTGATCACCAGCGCCAGGAATCCCAGCTGGTGCGATGTAGGGATGTCGGAATAAGGCACCTCTTCCGACGCCGGGATGAAATAGTCGAGACCGGCGCCATCGTTTCCAATACCGAGCGGACGCAGGGCCTCGAAGTAGCGGTCAACCGTATGCTCGCGCGGAGGCCCGGGGCGGTGCCTGAACTCCATCAGGTGATCGGTCCAGCGGTGACGCGGGGCGCGGAGCGACCGGGTTTCGAGCACCTTCATCAGGTAGTGCGACGTTGTGTTGTTCTGCAGGTCGATGATGTGGTCGTACGCTTCCGCCAGCAGCTTTTCGTTGAGCACCGGGCTCACATCGTAATCGAAATACGCATCGATATTGGGATTGGTCCCGAGCGCGTCGCGGTATGCGCGCACGGCCAGGAGGTGCACGGTATGCCCCGCCCGCTTCAGGCAGCGGAACACCGGTGTTGCCTGCACCAGGTTGCCGGTGCCGCCGAACAGGATAACCAGGATCTTCATGAGCGCCCTTTTTGAAGTATTTTAAACACTTTACCGGCAATCAGCAGCGGTGCAATACCGCGCATGCAGGCCCGGTCGTTGGGACAGTCTTTGTTGCCGAACACCGACGAAGGCCGGCAGGCCAGCTCGATCTGCACCGCGTTGGCGGGATCCTGGCGCCAGCCGTAGAATCCCAGCCAGGGATGCGTGCCGCCCCACACAGATACTACCGGCACGCCGTAAAGCGAAGCGAGGTGCATATTGGCGGAGTCCATGCTGATCATCACGTCGAGGCCGCCGATATGATCGAGCTCTTCTCCGAAGGACATCTTGCCGGCGAGGTTGCGCACCCGCGGGATCTCCTGCTGCCACGCATCAAACTGGGCTGCGTCGCCCTTTCCGCCAAAAAGGAAAACACGGTTTTGCTCATCCCGGCAGATGTGGCGGATGGCTTCGGCCATCAGCTCCGGCGGGTAGGTCTTTTCACGAAAGGCCGCAAACGGCGCTATACCGATAAAGCGGATGCCGGCAGCAGTGCCCTGGCGCATATCCGGAGGAACGTTGGCCTCCGGGAACGCATAGGGCGCCGAAAGTTCAACGGCGCAGCCCAGCGCGCCAAACACCTCCGCATAGCGCCGGTGCATCGGCTTCAGCGGGCGCAGCTGCTTGTTCTCGGCACGGGTGAGTTCCTTCTTCTCGGCGCGGCCCTTGTCGAGCGCCGCGGCCGGTATGCCGGTAAAGCGGAAGTAGGCACGAAGTATCTTGGTGCGGAGCACGTTGTGCAGGTCGGCGATGCCGGTATAGCGTTCCTGGGACCGCAGCTCGCGGAAGAGGCGGTAAAGACCCGGCACGCCCTTATGCCGGCCTTTGAGATCGGCCGCTACAAAACGCAGGCGGGGTATGCCGTCGAAGAGCGGGCGCACAAAGGCGGTAGACACATAGGTAACCTCGAGCTCCGGGTTTTGGGCGAGCGCCAGGCGCAGCACGGGCACGGTCATGGCCACATCGCCGAGCGAGGAGAAGCGGAAGACGAGCAGGTGCGCGCGCGCCACGTTATTGTGCGGATTTCTGGTAAAGAACCGGGTTGAGCGATTCGTCGTTGTACATCTTCATCTGCTTATACACCTTCATGTATTTGCGGCCGGCGGCGATGTCTTCCAGCAGCGCATCGATGGCACCCGAAAGGTCTTCGCGCTGTTGTAATAATACGGCCAGCTTCTCCCCTGCCTTCGCGCGGTGCTCGTCGGAAGCATCGGTACGCTCCGCCTCCACCTGCATGTGGTAGATCTTGAGCGCCAGGATGGACAGGCGATCGATGGCCCAGGCCGGGCTCTCGGTATTGATGGTGGCGCCGGTAAGCGGCCGCACGTCCTTGTACTGCTGCAGGAAATAGCTGTCGATATATTCCACCATATCGGTGCGCTCCTGGTTGGAGGAGTCGATGCGTCGCTTGATGGCGAGGGCACCCACCGGGTCGATATTCGGGTCGCGGATGATATCCTCGAGGTGCCACTGCACGGTGTCGATCCAGTTTTTCACGTAAAGCAGGTGCTCCAGCGAGCCGGCCGCATACGGATTGTTCACCGGCGTATCCACATGATCGTGCACGTGGTAGTCGGCGATGCTTTGCCGGAAGATCCGGTTGCAGGTATCGGAAATCATAGCTGCAAATATAGATAAAGTGGCGCCTGCGGCGCCTTGAGAGAAAGAACGCAGATTTTTTATGATCTATTATGATGCGCGTAGATATCGGTACCAACATCCGCTCAAATCATAACCGATCTGCGTATTCCGCTGGCGGAATCAGTGTTCTTTCTCAGCTCTCGGTATAGTTGAGATCCTTATGGAACGTCTCTTCCGTAAAGACTGCAGCCACCACCGTCACTACCATCACCACGATGCCCGTGATCAGGCCCGCCTTCAGCAGCGACCAGCCCCAGCTGTCCTGGAAAAGCTCCTTGAACATCATGTTGATCAGCACCAGCCCGCCGCGAACGAGGTTGGGAATGGTGGTGGCGGCGGTGGCGCGCAGGTTGGTGCCGAACTGCTCGGCGCCCATCGTAACGAAGATGGCCCAGAAGCCGGTGCTGAAGCCCAGGAAGGCGCAGATGCCGTACATGCGGGCGTCGCTGTTGTTCCAGCTGCTGAAGAAAAGAGCGATGCCGATGGCACAAAGCCCGTAGAACAGGAACAGGGCTTTCTTGCGGCTGCGGAAGGCCTGGCTCACAAAGCCGATGAGGATATCGCCGATGGCGATGCCGATATAGGCATACATGATGGCTTTCCCGCTCACGACGGCGTTGTCGCCGTAAAGGCCGCCGGCAAAGCGGTTGCTCAGGTTCACCAGCACCCCGATCACGTACCAGGTGGGCAGGCCGATGAGGATGGCGAGGAAATATTTGCGAAAGCGCCGGCCGTTGTTGAAGAACATCAGCACGTTTCCGCGCGGCGCGTCGGATGCCCGGACCTCATGAAACATGCCGCTCTCGGCGACGCGGATGCGGAGCAGCAGGAGGGCCACGCCGAGGCCGCCGCCGATCTTGTAGCAAAGCCGCCAGTTTTCATCGGTAAGCTGGAAGGTATAGAAGGCAGCCACCGCGCCGAAGAGCCCGATGCCGGCTACGAGCGAGGTGCCGACGCCGCGCTTCTCCTTCGGAAGCAGCTCGCTCACCAGCGTGATGCCCGCGCCAAGCTCGCCGGCAAGGCCGATACCCGCCGCGAAGCGCGCCATCGCGTACTGCTCCACGGTTTGCACGTAGCCGGTGAGAAAGTTGGCCACCGAATAAAGCAGGATGGAGCCGAAAAGCACGCTGAGGCGGCCTTTCTTATCGCCCATAATGCCCCAGCCGATGCCGCCGATCAGGAGGCCGACCATCTGCCAGTTGATGATATGGGTGGAAGCTGCCAGCACCGCTTTGGCATCGCCCATATTCACCCCGATACTGCGCAGCGAAGGCTCGCGCACGATGGTGAACAGCAGCAGGTCGTAGATGTCGACGAAATAGCCCAGGGCGGCCACGATGAGCGCCAGGCTGAAAAGGGATTGCCCTTTAAGTGCGGTATCAGAGGACAGCGTTGCGGTCTTTTTCATCGGTAGGAACAACGTGCTTTTTAGCAAAGAACAGTTTCCAGAGAACGGGCAGGGTGGTTACTCCGATGATGATGAGTACAACAGCCTCGATGTGATCTTCCAGCTTGATATGAAACCTTTCCCACACCCAATCGCGCAGGAAGTACCCACCCAGCATCATCGATGACACCCAGGCGATGGAGCCGAGAATATTGTACAGGAGAAAAACGCCGAAGGGCATCCGTACGATGCCTGCAATGATCGGTGCAAACGTCCGGATCACCGGGAGAAATTTCGCCAGGAAGATCGTTCCCTTGCCATTCTTGTTGTAAAATTCCTGCGCCCGGAGCAGGTGCTTCTTGCGAAACAGCCAGGTTTCCTTCCGCTCATAGATCAGTGGGCCCGTTTTATTTCCGAACCAGTAGCCAACGAGGTTCCCGATAACCGAAGCAATCATCACCAGGGAAAGAATCAGCGCCACCTTCCAGCCGGCAAATTCACCGTCACCAATATGCTCACAGAATTTGACGATATACATACCGGCCGCAAACAGCAGCGAGTCGCCCGGGAGAAAAAAGCCGACAAACAAACCGGTCTCGGCAAAAATGACGAACAGCAGGATATACAAGCCGCCGTTCTCGATGATCCAATGAATCAGGTTATTCAGCATTAAGAAAGGTTCTAGGGTTCTGAGGTTCTAGGGTTCTGAGGTTGGGTTTATGCGGCCTGCGACACCGGGCCGGCGTTTTCGAGTTCGCCTTCCCACTTGCTCACCACGCTGGTGGCGATGGAGTTGCCCACCACGTTGGTGGCGGTACGGAACATATCGCAAAAGTGATCGATGGGCAGGATGAGGGCCACTCCCTCGGGAGGGATCTTGAACATGGCGCAGGTGGCCAGCACCACCACCAGCGAAGCGCGCGGCACGCCGGCGATCCCCTTGGAGGTGAGCATCAGCACCAGCAGCATCGTCAGCTGCTCGCCGATCGGCATGTGAATGCCATAGGCCTGCGCGATGGCCAGCGAGGCGAAAGTCATATACATCATTGAGCCGTCGAGGTTGAACGAATAGCCCAGCGGCAGCACGAAGGCCACGATGCGGTCGCGGCAGCCGAAGCGCTCGAGCTCCTCGGTCAGTTTCGGGAAGACGGCCTCCGAACTTGTGGTGCTGAACGCCACCAGCAGCGGCGAGCCGATGCGGCGGAGCAGCTCGAAGATGCGGCCCTTGAGGATGAGACCGCCGGCCGTGAGCAGCAGCACCCACAGCAACAGGATGCCAAAGAGGAAGAGCAGGTAATAGCGCCAGTAAAAGCCGAGGATCTCGGTGCCGTTGGTGGCGATGACGCCGGCGATGGCCCCGAAAACGCCAAGCGGCGCGAAGTTCATGACGTAGTTGACGATCTTCAGCACGATGTGCGATACGCGCTCGAGCGCCACCACCACGGGCCTGGCATAGTCGCCGATAGCGGCCGCGCCGACACCGAAGAAGATCGAGAACACCACGATCTGGAGGATCTCGTTGGCGGCCATCGCTTCCACGAAGCTTTTGGGCACCACGTGCTCCACGAAGTTTTGCAGCGAAAAGCTTTTGCCCTTCGTGGCCAGGTCGGCCAGACCGGCGGCATCACCCTTCGACAGGTTGATGTACTGTCCCGGCTGGAAATAATTCACGAGCAACATCCCGAGCAGCAGCGAGGCCAGCGAAGCGGTGATAAACCAGAGGATCGCCTTGCCGCCCACGCGGCCCACCACTTTGAGGTCGCCGAGCTTGGCGATGCCCACCACGAGGGTGGAGAAAACCAGCGGCGCGATGATCATCTGCACGAGGCGGATGAAGATGGTGCTCAGCAGCTTGATATTCTTGCCGAAGTCGGTACGGAATTGCGTGCTTCCATTATTAAATACATAGAGCCCCACCAGAAAGCCGAGCACCATGGCAACCAGGATATAAACGGTAAGCCTTGTTCCTTTATTCATATACACGCATTCGGAGGGCCGAAAATCGGAAAAAATAGCTTGTGGCGCGAAACTTAATTGCAGCGCGGGCTTCCGCCTGTATAAAACAACATTCCCCCGTATTACATTATTGCTTTATTTTACGACCTTATTATCCGATCAAACAACTAATTGTTTATGAGTCTGTTCATCAAGAAGCCCCTGGCCCAGATCATGGCGCAGGCGGCCGACAACGAAAAAGGCCTGAAGCGTACGCTCGGTGCCGGTAACCTCGTTGCGCTGGGTATCGGAGCCATCATCGGCGCCGGTCTGTTCGTTCGCACCGCCGCCGCCGCCGGCCAGGCTGCCGGTCCGGCCGTAACGCTTTCCTTCATCATCGCCGCCATCGGCTGCGCCTTCGCCGGTCTTTGCTACGCCGAGTTCGCCTCGATGATCCCCATCGCCGGCTCCGCCTACGCCTATTCGTATGTGACCATGGGCGAGCTCATCGCCTGGATCATCGGCTGGGCCCTTATCATGGAATACGCGCTTGGTGCCGCCACGGTATCCATCGCCTGGAGTGAATACCTGAATAAGCTATTGGAGATCCTAATGGGAAAAGGGAATGGGGTTCCATATGAATGGTCGCACTCACCCTTTGAAAGCATGACCATCGACGGGGTACTGCACCACGGCATCATCAACGCACCGGCCCTCGTCATCCTGCTGCTCCTCACGCTGCTGCTGATCCGCGGCACCCAGGAAAGCGCCATGGTGAACGCCATCATCGTTTTCATCAAGGTTGCCATCGTGATTCTCTTCATCGCCATCGGCTGGCAGTTCATCCGCCCCGAAAACCACACGCCTTATATGATCCCTGCCGGCACCGCTCCCGTTGTCGATGCATCGGGCAAGGTGCTCCATAGCTACGACGGTGTGTTCAAGCATGGCTGGGGCGGCGTTCTCGGCGGCGCGGCCATCGTGTTCTTCGCCTTCATCGGCTTCGACGCCGTGTCTACCGCGGCACAGGAAGCCAAGAACCCGAAGCGCGACATGCCCATCGGCATCCTCGGCTCGCTGGTTGTCTGCACCATCCTCTACATCCTCTTCGGCCACGTGCTTACCGGCGTTGCTCCCTGGAAAGATTTCGTTGACCCCACCAAGGGCGCCGAGGCTTCCGTTGCCTATGCCATCTCGCAATACATGCACGGCTACGGCTGGCTCTCCACCGCCGTTACGGTGGCCATCCTCGCCGGCTTCTCCTCGGTGATCCTCGTGATGCTGATGGGCCAGAGCCGCATCTTCTACACGATGTCGAACGACGGCCTGCTCCCGAAAGCATTCGGCGACCTGCATCCCAAGTACAAGACGCCCTACAAGGCCAACTGGATCCTGTTCGTGTTCGTAGGCCTCTTTGCCGCCTTCGTTCCGGGCTCCGTTGCCGGCGACCTCACCTCCTTCGGTACCCTGTTCGCCTTTGTGCTGGTAAGCCTCGGCGTACTGATCCTCCGCCGCAAGGAGCCCGATATGGTTCGTCCCTTCCGCACGCCGGCCGCACCCGTGGTGTCGATCCTCGGCGCCGTTATCTGCACCGGTATGATCGTAGCCATCGACACGCGCACGCTGCTCGTGGCCTTTATCTGGATGATCATCGGCCTCGTCGTTTACTTTGCCTACAGCAAGAACCGCAGCGCCCTCCGCGCGCATGCCGACGTGCTGCCCACGGCATCCGACTTCGAGCGCACCCGCCCGTAACGCAACTACTTCCAATAGAAAAGCCGCTCCCCGAGCGGCTTTTTTCATAAATTTGCCGGCCTGCCCCCTTCGGCTGCGCTCAGGGTGACAGGTAATACAGAGACGGACAAGGGCATTGTCGTCCTGAGCGTAGCCGAAGGACAACCTCAAAACCACAAAACCCCAAAACCCTATTCTATTATGGGTCGCATATTCGAAGTACGCAAATCCGCCATGTTTGCCCGCTGGGACAAGATGGCCAAGAACTTTACCCGTATCGGCAAGGAGATCATCATCGCCGTGAAGGCCGGCGGCCCCGACCCCGGCACCAACGCCGCCCTCCGCCGCTGCTTCCAGAACGCCCGCAGCGTGGGCATGCCCAAAGACCGCGTGGAGGCCGCCATCAAGCGCGCCCAGGGCAAGGAACTGATCAACTACGACGAGATCCTCTATGAAGGCTACGCGCCCCACGGCGTGGCCGTACTCGTGGAGACCGCCACCGACAACCACGTGCGCACCGTGGCCAACGTGAAGTCGATCTTCAACAAGGGCGGCGGCACGCTGGGCAACAGCGGCTCCGTGGCCTTCCAGTTCAAGAAGATGGGTGTATTCAAGCTGAAGCCCGAAGGCCTCAGCCAGGAAGACCTGGAGCTCGAACTCATTGACTTCGGCCTCGAAGAGCTCGGCGAAGGCACCGGCGAAAACGGCGAGGAAGTACTCGTGCTGCGCTGCGCCTTCCCCGACTTCGGCAACCTGCAGAAGGGCCTCGAGGAAAAAGGCATCAACCCGCTCAGCGCCGAGATCGAATGGATCCCTACCACCACCGTGGAGCTCAGTGAAGAGCAGGCCCAGGACGTGCTCAAGCTCGTAGACAAGCTGGAGCAGGATGAGGATGTGCAGAAGGTGTTTCACAACCTGCAGTGAGATCGCAGATGTCAGATCTCAGATTCCAGATTATCAGATTCCAGATTATAAAAAACGGATCGCTACGCGATCCGTTTTTTATTGACGCAAAATCTGAGATCTGACATCTGAGATCTGAGATAGCTTTGCACTATGGAGCATCCCATCATTCTCTTCGACGGTGTGTGCAATTACTGCAATGCGATCGTTAATTGGGTGATGCGGATCGATCGCAAGGGCGTCTTTCGCTTTGCAACGCTGCAGTCGGCCACCGGCCAGCAACTGTTGCAGCAGCATGGCCTGGGGCCACAAGCGCCCGACTCGGTGGTGCTGATCGAGCATGGGAAAGCCTTTGTGAAGTCGGACGCCTCGCTGCGCATCGCCCACCACCTGCCCTGGTGGCTGCAGGAAGTACGCCTGCTTTGGATCGTGCCCCGCCCCTTCCGCGATGCCATCTATGATACCATCGCCCGCAACCGCTACAAGTGGTTTGGCAGGAAAGAAGCCTGTATGGTGCCGACGGCGGAGCAGCGGGCGCGCTTCCTGAAATAGAGAAAGAACGCTGATCTCCTATAGAGCCGTCATTGCGAGCGCAGCGAAGCAATCCCCCTATCTATGGCACTGCTGCTTTACTTCGGGAATAGGGCAGTGCCATAGCTGTGGGGATTGCTTCGTCGTCTCCTTCCAGTCGTCTCCTCGCAATGACGGCATTAAAGGAGCGTTCTTTCTCTCCCATTCCTCCATCAAAGACTGATCTCCCCCTGCATAAATAGCGCACATTTGCCGCTCATGAGCACGCGGTCGCCGTCGAGGGCGCACCAGAGGTCGCCGCCGCGGGGTGACTGCTGGCGGCAGTGCAGCTTTTGCGTGCCGAGCTTCTGCGCCCAGTAGGGCACTATGTTGCAGTGCGCCGAGCCCGTGACGGGATCTTCGGGAATACCGGCACCGGGGTAAAAGCAGCGCGACACCACGTCGGCGGAGCGGCCTTTGGCGGTGACGATAACGCCGATGGTGTCGAGGTCTTTCATGATGGTGTAATCCGGCTCCACGGCCAGCACCGCGTCTTCATCGGGCAGCACCACGAAGTAGTCGCGCGAGCGCAGGATCTCCACGGCATTGCTGATACCCAGCGAAGGCAGCAGCTGCTCCGGCACGTCGCAGGCTTCGGGCATGCGGGCGGGGAAGTCGAGCGTATAGAGGCCGTCTTTTGCCGAAGCCTTCAACGGGCCCACCTTCTGCGTGGTGAAGTGAATGTCCTGCACGTGCGGCTCGAGGAAATTCTTGATCACGTAGGTGGAGGCAAGCGTGGCGTGGCCGCAGAGATCGATCTCGTATTCGGGCGTGAACCAGCGGATATGATACGAGCCTTCGAGCCCGGCCTGGTCGTCTTCATTCTTCACGAAGAAGACCGTCTCGCTCAGGTTGTTCTCCATGGCGATCTGTTGCATCAGCGCATCGTCGAGCCAGCCTTCGAGCGGGATGACGGCGGCGGGGTTTCCTTTAAAAACGCTTTCGGCAAAAGCGTCTACCTGGTAGATGGGAAGTTTCATGCGCTAAAAATAAACCGCGGTGGCCTTGGCGAAACGGTACAGTTACGGGCTTGTTTCTTCGAACAGTAGGGAAACGCGCGGGCGCGTTTTGTTCACGAAGGCACGACGGCGCAACGGCACGACGTTTATTTGGCGTACGCACATTTGTTTTTTCGTCGTGCCTTCGTGCCGTCGTGCCGTTGTGCACCTGACCACTCGTGGTCAGCCGGTTACACGAATGCTGCCGATTATTAATGCCTCCGTGCAGAACGACAGGTTCGAGGTGGTGTTTAACCGCGGATCAAGATCCTGATGCTGCGCATCAGGATGACAGGAAGCCAAGAGGATATTGCGGGCGGCCCGGGTGGCAGTTGCAAGGCCGGGAGCCGCACCACGGGCCGCCCGGTTGTCTTCTTCAGGCCCTGTCATCCCGATCGCTTGCGATCGGGATCTGATGCTATCGCCCGCTCTTCATTCCGGCACCCCTCCGGGGTGCGGTTTTCAATTAACGCCTGCTTACCCCGGGCTTACGCCCGGGGCTATAAAGCCGCCGCCCCTCCGGGGCGGTACGCTACCAAGACAGTTTCAGACAGCCTCTAATGCTGTTTTATAAAAGAATTTTACGACACCATCACCCGTATCGATCCTCCTTGCAAACTTGTTTTGACCCTCCAACAGGATGTTGATCCCCTCCCGCAAACCTGTTTTGCCCCTTTGACAAGGTGTTGAAGGCCTCCGCAAATTTGTTTTGGGCACTTAACAGCCTGTTGATCGCTTCCGCAAACTTGTTTTGGCCCTTCAACAGCCTGTTGATCGCTTCCGCAACGTTGAAATGCGGTTTCAACATAGTGTTGTTCGGCCCCTGCAAAAAGGATTTGGAAGTGAACACATTATTGAAAATCAATGAATTCGGCTTTTCCCGTCCCGTCAGCCATTGAGTTCCGGCTGCTTGTAAAAACGGGGCAGCACCAGCTTGTAGCGTACGGCCAGCCAGCGGATGAGGAAGATGAGGCCGATACAGAGGATCTTGGACACGTCTTCGTCGAGGGCAGAGCGGCGGAGGAAGTAGTAGGCCGTGCCGCCGGCGATGCAGGCGAGGGCATAGATCTCGCGGCGGAAGATGAGGGGTACTTTGTTGAGCAGCACGTCGCGGAGCACGCCGCCAAAGCAGGCCGACATGGTGCCAAGGGCCACGCACACGATGGCGCTGAACTCTTTCTGCACCGCTATCTCCAGCCCGATGATGGTAAAGAGCCCGATGCCCAGCGCGTCGAAAAGAAAGAGCGCCGTTTGCAGGTGCTTCAGGTAGGTGCCGAAGAACATGGTGGCCAGCGCCGACGACATGATGACGATGATGGCCGTGCTGTTATTGAGCCAGCTAACCGGCAGGTTGCCCACCAGGATGTCGCGCAGGGTGCCGCCGCCGATGGCGGTCACAAAGGCGATGATCAGCACCCCGAAGGGATCGAGGCGGCGCTCCATGGCCGAAAAGGCGCCCGCAATGGCGAAGGCGGCCGTGCCGAAGATGTCGATCAGGTGGAGGAACTGGGAGTAGTGCATGGGCGTCAATCGTCTATCGTGAATCGTGAATGCGCGCGGCGCGGTTTGTACGCCGCCGGTATCGCTTCGCGATACCGGCGGCGTCATTGCGAGCGAAGCGAAGCAAACTCCCTGACCTTAGGAATGACCGTATCCGGAAAAGCTTTTTTCGTAAATCTTCCGGTTTCAATCACCCTGCGTAATGCTGGAGTTTGCTTCGCTTCGCTCGCAATGACGGGCTATGCCCGTCGGCTTCGCAAACCCGAAGGATAACCGAATATCCCAAAAAAAGCCGTGAAGCAAATACTTCACGGCTAATCTATTCACCATTGACTATTGACCATTCACCAACTTACTCGGCCATCATCTCCAGCACCACGTCCTGGATCTCTTCGGCGTTGGGCTTGGAGAAGTAGTCGCCGTCGGAGCCGTAGGCGGGGCGGTGGGCCTTGGCCGTGATGGTGCGCGGCGCTACGTCGAGCCAGCGGTAGCCGCCCTGCTCTTCCATCACCTTGGTAAACATAAAGGCGGCGGCGCCACCGGGCACGTCTTCGTCGATGAAGGCGATGCGGTTGGTCTTCTTCAGCGAGTCGAGGATGCTGTGGTTGCTATCGAAGGGCAGCAGCGTTTGTACGTCCACCACCTCGCAGCTCACGCCCTGCTGCTCCAGCAGCTGCGCGGCCTCCAGCACCACGCGCAGCGTGGAGCCGTAGGTGACGAGGGTGATGTCGGCGCCTTCGCGTACCACTTCGGGGATGCCCAGGGGCACGGTGTAGTCGAGCAGGTTGGCCGGCAGCTGCTCCTTCAGGCGGTAGCCGTTGAGGCATTCCACCACGATGCCGGGATCGTTGGCGCGGAGCAGGGTGTTGTACATACCCACGGCCTGCGTCATGTTGCGGGGCACGCATACGTGCATGCCGCGGAGGGCGTTGAGCACCATGCCCATGGGCGAGCCGCTGTGCCAGATGCCTTCGAGGCGGTGACCGCGGGTGCGCACGATGATGGGGCAGCTTTGCTGGCCCTTGGTGCGGTAGTGCAGGGTGGCTACGTCGTCGCTCAGGGGCTGGAGGCCATAAAGCAGGTAGTCGAGGTATTGAATTTCAGCGATGGGACGCAGGCCGCGCATGGCAAGGCCGATGCCCTGGCCCATGATGGTGAGCTCGCGGATGCCGGTGTCGAAGATGCGCTCCTCGCCGTACTTGGCCTGCAGGCCCGCGAAGCCCTGGTTCACGTCGCCGATGTATCCAAGGTCTTCACCAAAGGCAACCACCTTTTTGTTGGCCGCAAAGAGCTGGTCGAAATAATTATTGAGCACCTCGAAGCCGTTGACGTTGGCGGCATCGGCGGCAAATTCCGCCTTCACCACAGGTACCTTGAGCGCGCTCTTCGGGCCTTCGTTGTATAAATAGGTGTTGTACAGCTCCTTGTTTTCGGTGCGCAGGTCGTTGTAGTAATCGCGCAGCCAGTAGGCGGCTTCGTTGTTGCCGGTGGCGAGCAGGGCCGCGTTGAGGGTGCGGAGCACGTCGCGGCGCAGGGGCTCGCGCTGGCCGGTGAGTTCTTTGGTTAATGCGTTGAGCTTATCCGCGGCGGCGGGCAGCTTGGCGGCCACGTCCTGCAGCAGGTCGGCGGCGCGGTTCACCTGGGCCTTGATGGGCGCGAGGTAGCCATCCCAGGCGGCCTGCCTGGAGGCGCGCACTTCTTCACGTACGGCAACGTCGATCTCGTCGAGTTCTTCTACCGAAGCGAGGGCATTTTCAACGATCCACTCGCGCATCTTCACGAGGCCGTCCCACTGGCGCTCCCACTCGAGGCGCTCGGTGCCTTTGTAGCGCTCGTGCGAGCCGGAGGTGGAGTGGCCCTGGGGCTGGGTGATCTCCTCTACGTGGAAAAGCACGGGGGTATGCGTTTCGCGGGCGATGCGGATGCCTTCCTCGAAGGTTTCGCAGAGGGAGGCATAGTCCCAGCCTTTTACTTTATAGATCTGGAAGCCGTTGGTGCCGTCTTCCTTCTGGAAGCCTTTCAGCACTTCGGAAATAGAGGCTTTGGTGGTCTGGTATTTCTTCGGAACCGAGATGCCGTAGCCATCGTCCCACACGAACACGGCCAGGGGCACCTGGAGCACGCCGGCGGCGTTGATGGTTTCCCAGAATTGGCCTTCGGAGGTGGAGGCGTCGCCGATGGTGGTGAAGCACACCTCGTTGCCGTTGCGGGAGAGGTCCGTTTCGTCCTCTAGTCCTTTGATGTTGCGGAAGCAGCGCGAGGCGAAGGCGAGGCCGAGGCCGCGCACCATCTGGCCGGCGGTGGGGGCGATATCGGAGGAGACGTTCTTGCGCTCGGTGAGGGGGAGCCAGTTGCCGGCATCGTCTACCCAGCGGGTGGCAAAGTGGCCGTTCATCTGGCGGCCGGCCGAGAAGGGCTCGCGCTCGAGGCTCGGGTCGGCATACAGCTGGGCGAAGAACTGGTCGACGGTGGCGAGGCCGGAGGCAAACATGAAGGTCTGGTCGCGGTAGTAGCCCGAGCGGAAGTCGCCGGGCTGGAAGAACTTGGCCATGGCCACCTGGGCCACTTCCTTGCCGTCGCCGAAGATGCCGAACTTGGCCTTCCCGGTGAGTACTTCCTTACGTCCCAGCAGGCTGGTTTCACGACTGAGCACCACCCAGCGGTAATCCTGCAGCACTTCTTCCCGGAATTTGTCGAAGGACAGCACCTCCGCAGACTCGTTCATGTGTTCCATGGGGCAAAAATAAGCGCTTCGGGCTCGGTACCGTTAAAAATTGCCGCTTCGTCGGCGGAGGTGCCGTGATTTAACGTAAAGGCGTAATTTTGGAGGCAACCCCATCAAAATGAAGCGTTTCCTGATCGCCTCCGCCCTCTTTTTCGCAGCCTTTTCCGGCCATGCCCAGTCGGCTGCCGACACCAGCGCGCTGCGCCTGCCCGAGCTGGAGTTCGACTTCGGCAAGATCCCCCAGGGCAAGCCGGTATTCCACCGCTTCGAGGTGGTGAACGGCGGCGTCGGGCCGCTGGTGCTGAGCAATGTGCAGGCTTCCTGCGGCTGCACCACGCCGGAGTGGGACCGCGAGCACCCGATCGCCGCGGGCAGCAAGGGTGAGATCAAGGTGGGCTATAATGCCGCCGCCAACGGACCGTTTGAAAAAATTATTACGATCACATACAACGGTTCCGGAACGAAAGTCATCAAGATAAAGGGTGAGGTATGGCAGGCTCCTGCCGGCCCGGCCCCTGTTAACCAATCTGTTCAATTCTTAAAACAACAAATACAGTAAGACAATGAGAAAGCTCCTCCTCGCCGCCGCCCTCCTCGTTGGCGGCCTGGCTGCCCAAGCCCAGGAAAAAGTTGACAACGCCGTTAAGATCAGCACCGAGCGCTACGACTTCGGTAAGATCAAGCAGGGCGTTCCGGTAAACACGGCCTTTGAGATCAAGAACATCTCCGACAAGCCCCTCGTGATCGAAAGCGCTACCGGCTCCTGCGGCTGCACCACCCCCACGGTTCCCAAAGAGCCCATCGCTCCCGGCGCCACCGCCAAGCTGCCCGTTAACTACAACGCCGCCGCTATGGGTGTGTTCAACAAGACCGTTACCGTGAAGTTCGCCGGCATCACCGAGCCCAAGGTACTCACCATCACCGGCGAGACCCTCGACGAAGCTGCTTACACTAAGTACCAGGCTGAAAAGCCCGTTGACACCAAGACCAAGGTGAAGAACGGCGGTACCAAAGAGAAGACCAAGGTGAAAGCCTGAGGAATAACGAATATCGATCAGAGAAAATCGAATATCGAAGTAAAAAGCCCCGACCTGCGTCGGGGCTTTTGCATTTAATGCTCAATATTCAATGCTCAATTTTCAATTTTCAAGGCGGATAGCTCCACTTGAGAGTTGTACATTGAACATTGATTATTGAATATTTTCATCTCCTTCCGTCGCTGACCTGTCCAACGTTTTGCAGATTACCCCATTGCCACATTACGCCATTACCCCATTACCTTTGCCTCATGCTGCAGATCTCCCAGCGCGGCCAGCAGATGCCGCCCTCTCCTATCCGGAAGCTTGTACCTTTCGCCGAAGCCGCCAAGAAGCGCGGCATGCATGTTTATCACCTCAATATCGGCCAGCCCGACGTGGAAACGCCGCCCGCCATCCTGGATGCGGTGCGTCATGCCGACATCAAGGTGCTCGAGTACAGTCACAGCGCCGGAAACGAAAGCTACCGCCGCAAGCTCACCGGCTATTATAAAAAGGTAGGCATCAACGTAACGCCGGAAGAGATCATCGTCACCACGGGCGGCTCCGAGGCCATCCAGTTCGGCTTCTTCACCTGCCTCAACCCCGGCGACGAGGTGATCGTGCCCGAGCCCTATTATGCCAACTACAACGGCTTCGCCGTGGCGGCGGGCGTTACCGTGGTACCCATCACGGCCCGCATCGAAAACGGCTTTGCCCTGCCGCCGATCGCCGACTTCGAAAAGGTGATCACGCCGAAAACGCGCGCCATCATCGTGTGCAATCCCAATAACCCCACCGGTTACCTCTACAGCCGCGCCGAGATGGAAGCGCTGAAGGAGATTTGTCTTAAGCACGACCTGTACCTGTTTTCCGACGAAGCCTACCGCGAGTTTTGCTATGACGGCGCCTATATCAGCGCCCTGCACCTCGAGGGTATGGACCAGCACGTGGTGCTGATGGACACCGTGAGCAAGCGCTACAGCGCCTGCGGTGCCCGCCTCGGGGCTTTCGTTACCAAGAACAAGGAAGTGCTGGCAGCGGCGATGAAGTTCGCCCAGGCCCGCCTCTCCCCTCCCGGCCTAGCCCAGATCATGGGTGAAGCGGCGGTAGACCTGCCCGATTCGTATTTCGACGCACCCAAGGCTGAATACCAGGCCCGCCGCGACCTATTGGTGAGCCGCCTCAATGCCATGGAAGGCGTGTTCTGCCCCAACCCGGGCGGCGCCTTTTACGCCATCGCCCGCCTCCCCATCGACGACTCCGATGCCTTTTGCCAATGGCTGCTCGAGTCCTTTGAGCTCGATGGCAAAACCGTCATGCTGGCGCCCGCAACCGGCTTCTATGGCACGCCCGGCCTCGGCAGGAACGAGGTGCGCCTTGCCTACGTGCTCAACCGCACCGACCTCAGCGAGGCCATGGATTGCCTGGAGGCAGCGCTGAAAGTGTACCCGGGTCGGGTGCTCAGCAATGAAACTGCGGCAGCGACGGTATAGACCGCACGCGTAAAACCCATCCCCAGCCCTTCCCAAAGGGAAGGGGGCGTCTCGGGAAGTGTTACAGTGTTTGGAACAGTCTTCAATTTGACGCAATACTACAAAGAGCGGATGCCGTAGGTATCCGCTCTTTGTATTAGTAGCACCGAACAGAAAACTGGTTGAAACAATAGTAAACTACCCGAGAGTCACCCCTCCCCACCCGGGGACGGGCCGGGGGTGGGGCCAGCTCATCCGCGGAGGCACAGCATTTGCATAATCGCTTTCATCACTTCATCTAAAACTCACCCCCTCTATGGCACATAGTGAAAACTACGGCAGCTGGCATGCCGACAATGAATTCCAGCCCAATGAAGGCAAGACCGGCATCGTCAACGTCGGGCAAACGGAGCGTCTCTTCAGCACCGCGATGGGCGCCTTCCTGCTTTCCTCCGGACTGGGCAACCTGTTCAAGCATCCCATCAACGGACTGGTGAAGACGGCCATCGGCGGCTTCCTGCTGTACCGCGGCACCTCGGGCAATTGTCCCCTGTACAGCGCCCTCGGCAAGCAGGCCGGCGTGGAGCGTACCGACGCCATCAACATCCGCACGAACCTGATCGTGAACAAGCCGAAGGATGAAGTGTACCGCTTCTGGCGCAAGCTCGAAAACCTGCCCCTTTTCATGAAGCACCTCGCTGCGGTTACCGAGATCGATGAAAAGCATTCCCACTGGGAAGCCATGATCCCCGGCGGCATCGGCCGTATCAAGTGGAACGCCGAGATCGTTAAGGAAGAAGAAGGCTATATGATCGGCTGGCAGTCGATCCCCAACGCCACGATTTCCAACGCCGGCAAGGTGGTCTTCCACGATGCCCTCGGCGGGCAGGGTACGGAGCTCGAAGTGGTGATCTCCTACCATGCACCTGCCGGTGAGCTCGGCGCGGGCATCGCCAAGGCACTCAACCCGGTATTTGAGCGCATCATCCGCCAGGACGTGATGAACTTCAAGGAGTACATCGAAACAAAGCACAACGGCGGCCCGGGGGCATCTTCCTCCGCGGGTGCAGCCCCCGGCTCGTCTTCAGGCGCGGCCGCCGGTGGCACCGGCTCGGGAGCGGCTTACGGCAACACGCCGCAGGGCTCACAGCCCGCGAGCGGCAACGCCCCCGGTAATACAGGCAGCACACCCTCCATGCATGCCAACCCGGGTAACAGTGCCAGCAACGACAACCCCGGCTACCAGGCACATTAAACAACAAAGACCAGGAAAATAAAAAGCCTTCCGTGCATCCGCGGGAGGCTTTTGCTTTTGTCCCGCACCGCCCTCCGGCCTTTCGCAACGCAGGGCAGCGGGCGCCTTCCTATCTTCACCGCTGCTATGCGCACGTTATTTACCGACTTCAAGATCGAAAAACGCCTGCTGACCGCCCTCGCCGAAGGCGGCTACGAGCAGGCTACGCCCATCCAGGAAAATGTGTTCTCCCTCGCCATGAGCGGCGCCGATGTATGCGGTATCGCGCAGACCGGCACCGGCAAAACCCTGGCCTACCTCCTGCCCCTGCTCAACAGCTGGAAGTACGACAAGGCCAAGGAGCCAACGATGGTAGTGCTGGTGCCCACCCGCGAGCTGGTAATCCAGGTTGTGGAAACGGCGCAGCGGCTCACCGAAAAGATGGGTACCACCATCGTCGGCATTTATGGTGGGGTCAACATCAACACACAGCGCCTGCAACTGCAGTCGACGGGCGCCGACCTGATCGTGGCTACGCCCGGCCGCTTTTACGACCTGGCCGTCACCGGCGGCTTCAAGGTGCGGAGCGTGCGCAAGCTGGTGCTCGACGAAGTGGATGAAATGCTCAACCTCGGCTTCCGCGCGCAGCTGCGCAACATCCTCGAGCTGCTGCCGCAGCGGCGGCAAAACCTGCTCTTTTCGGCAACGATGATTCCCGAGGTGGAAACCTTTGTTGATGAATACTTCCAGGACCTGCAACGCGTGGAGGCGGCCCCCGCCGGCACACCGGTGGAAAGCATTTCGCAATGGGCCTACGAAGTGCCGAACTTCCATACCAAGATCAACCTGCTGCGCCTCCTGCTGCGCGACCCCGACCTGAGCCGGGTGATCGTGTTTGCCGCTACCAAGTCGCTCGCCAACGACATCCACGAGCTGCTGGCGCAAGATGACCCCGAGATGGTGGGATTGATCCATTCCAACAAAGAGCAGAATTACCGTATTGCTACGGTGCGCCGCTTCGCCGAAGGCACGCTGCGGGTGCTCATCGCCACCGATATCGTGGCGCGCGGCATCGACATTTCCGGCGTCAGCCATGTCATCAACTTCGATCTGCCTGAAGAATCCGCGCAGTATATTCACCGCATCGGGCGCACCGGCCGCGCCGACCAGAAAGGCAGCGCCATCTCCTTCCTGCTGCCGAAAGATGAAGCAGCGCGTGAAGCCATCGAAGCGCTCATGGGATTCGCCATCCCGGTGCGGGAATTACCGGACGACCTGGAAATCTCCACCCAGCTGACCAAAGACGAAATCCCGAAGGAGTTTATCGAGGAAGCCGCACCACCGAAGAAATACGAGGGCGGCGGGGCCTTCCACGAAAAGAAGGCGAAAAACAAAAAAGTTAACACGGTGATCAGCCGCAAGGAGCGCATGATGAAAAAATACGGCAAGCCCATCAAGCGCAGCGGCCGCAAAAAATAACCCATGACGCACAACGACCCGTTGCACGGAAAGACCCTGGCGGTAATTCTCGAAACACTCCTGGCGCGATATGGCTGGGACGGACTCGCCGCGCGCATCCCGGTGAACTGCTTCCGGAATGATCCCAGCATCAAATCAAGTCTCACTTTTCTGCGCAAAACACCGTGGGCGCGCAAAAAGGTGGAAGACCTGTATATCAGTTCACTCGATCATTAAGATTCGGCCGCGAGCGGCCTCGTCCACAACAACACAACAGCACGAAGGCACGACGTTGTTTTATTATACGCTCCAATAGTTCCAATGAGCTGGCAATCGCACCCGCAATGGGTGTTGCGTACAGGCATATTTTTGATCGCGCCGTGGTGCCGTAGCGCCTTCGTGCAAAAAAAGAGGGCCGCAAGGCCCTCGTTGAAACTATTTGCCGGGTTGGCTTGGCCGCACTTCGATCTTGCTCGGCAGGGTGCGCGGGTGCATCCGCAGCAGGTCTACCACGATCTGGCCGATATCCTCCGGCTGGATCTTCCAGGCATCGGCTTCGTTCGGTGTATGATTGTTGAAATGCGTGGCTACCGAGCCGGGCATGATGGTGGTGACCTTGATGCCGTACTTCCGCAGGTCGAGCATGACGGCCTGGGTAAAGCCCACGAGGCCGAACTTGCTGGCGTTATAGGCAGAGGCGTTCTCGAAGAAATTGGTGCCCGCCAGCGAAGCCAGCGTGATGAGGTATCCCTTCGAGGCCTTCAGTGCGTCGATAGAGGCTTTCACGGTGTTGAACACACCGGTAAGGTTGGTGTCGATCGTTTCGCGCCACTGCTCGTAGCTGAGCTGATCGATCGGTGCGAAATGGCCCACACCCGCATTGGCGAGTACGAGGTCGAGCTGGCCAAAATGCTCCAGCACGGCTTCAATGGCCTTTTGCTCCGAGGCAGCGTCGGCCACCTGCGAGGCGATGCCCAGCACCCGCGACGGGTCGCCGCTCAATTCCCTGGCGGCCGCCAGCGCGGCGTCCTCGTGGCGGCTCGTGATGGCTACGCGCATTCCCTGTTCCAGTAAGGCTTTCGCAACTCCGAACCCGATGCCTTTCGAGCCACCGGTGATATAGGCTACTTTATCCTGCATAAGATTTCTTTCTTTTTAGAAAGCGAATCTAGGTGCCGGCCAGATGCCACACAACGGTGCAGTATGCCGCCACGTTACTCCCGCCCTTATCAGTTACGCGCGGCGTTCAATGCGCGGTAGCGCAACAGCGCTTCCACGAAATAATAATCCGCATAAGTCAGCGCTACATCCACCTCGGAGCCCGCGGGCAGGTGCCCTACACTGTGTCGCAGCAGGAAGCCGCCATTGGTGCCCGGCGTCGCCCGGTAGCCGGCACTCATCAGTGTATGCAGTATTGTGGTTGCGGCCGCTGTATAACGTTTACTCATTTTCGCATCACTGTATCCCTGCAACTCAAGCAGTGCCGACGCGATGATGGCCGCTGCCGACGCGTCGCGCGGGGCATCGGGAATACCCGGCGGATCGAAATCCCAGAAAGGGATCTTATCCGCCGGCAGGCGCGGGTGCTCCAGCAGGAAGCCAGCGATGCCCTGCGCCTGCTCCATGAAGCGCGGGTCGCGGGTTTCGCGGTACATGAGTGTATATCCGTAAAGCCCCCAGGCCTGTCCGCGTGCCCATGCGGATGCATCCGCATAGCCCTGCGCCGTACGCTTCTGCAGCACGGCACCCGTAGCGCTGTCGTAATTGACCACGTGGTACGAACTGTAGTCGGGACGGAAATGATTCGCCAGCGTCGTCTCCGCATGCTTCAGCGCAATATTGCGGAATGAGGGGTCACCACTCTCCCGGCTTGCCCAGAAAAGCAACTCCAGGTTCATCATGTTGTCAATGATCACCAGGAACTCACCCGGCTTTGCATTCCAGGAACGGATGGCCCCGACTTTTGCATTGAAGCGCGTGGCAAGCGAGCGCGCCGACTGTAGTAATACGGAACGATATTCCGGCTTCGGATCAATGCGCAGGGCATTGCCGTAGCTGCAATACATCATGAAGCCCAGGTCGTGCGTGGAAGTGTTGTACTGTTCTTTTTCCAGCAGGGGCAACACACGCACCGCTTCGCGGTAGAGTGCCGAATCCTTTGTTGCCTCAAACAGGCAGAGCAGCGTGCCCGGGTAAAAGCCGCTGCACCACCAGCCGGAGCCGCTGGTGGTGAGCTGGCCCGTCTTCGGGTCCCAGTTGCGGGGCAGCTTGCCGGCAGGCAGCCCGCGCAGCAACATTTTGTACTGCGCGGCACTTTGCTGCAGCACGCTGTCCGAAGCCGGCAGCAACTGCTGCTTCGCGTTGCGGCGCGCAGGCGAACATCCTGCCAGCAGGCAGCCACCAAGCAGCATTGCAAATAGCGTTCGACCGATATACATCAGTAAAGAATGACGTTTAGCGCATCGACACCAGCGGCACGGGATCAACGTCGGTATAATCGCGGTTCTCGCCGGCCATGCCCCAGATAAAGCCGTAATTGGAAGTGCCGCAACCGGAGTGGATCGACCAGGGCGGCGAAATGATCGCATCGTGGTTGGCTACTACCAGGTGACGCGTTTGCTGCGGCTCACCCATGAAGTGAAACACGCGCTGATCTTCCGGCAGGTTGAAATAAAAGTATGCCTCCATCCGGCGCGAGTGCAGGTGGGCCGGCATTGTATTCCACACCGATCCGGGCTCGAGGATGGTGAGCCCCATCACGAGCTGGCAGCTCTGAATGCCATCGGCATGAATATACTTGTAAATGGTGCGGTGGTTGCTGGTAGCCGCGTCGCCGACTGTCACCGGGGCGGCTTCATCGCGGGTGAACTTCCGGGTGGGATGCGTTGTATGCGCGGGTGCCGACAGCAGGTAAAACACGGCCGGCTGCGTGGGGTCGGTACTGCGGAAGGTGACCGTTTCGGTCCCGCGACCTACGTAAAGACATTCGAGTTTACCGAGTTCATAAGATTCTGAACCGGCCGTAACCGTGCCCGCGCCACCTACATTGATGATGCCGAGCTCGCGGCGCTCGAGGAAAAAATTTGCTTTCAGTTCGGTATGTGTTCCGAGCGTAAGTGCGTCTCCCGCCGGCATGGCGCCGCCCACCACCATCCGGTCGTAGTGCGTATATACCAGCTTCAGTTGACCGGGTGTCATCAGACCTTCCACGAGAAAGTTCCGGCGGAGTGTATCAGTGTCCATGGCTGCGGTTTCGGCGCGGCCGTTTTCAAAACGTATTTCCATTGTATTCTTAAAAGTCGGTTTTAATAAAAGGGTCAGCGGCCCATCCAGCCGCCGTCAACGGTGAGAATGGTGCCGTGCACGTAAGCGGACGCCTCTGAAGCGAGGAAAACAGTCGGCCCGACAAAGTCTTCCGGATCGCCCCATCGCCCGGCGGGGATCCGCCCCAGGATGGACGCGCTGCGCTCCGGGTCGGCACGGAGTGCTTCGGTGTTGTCGGTGGAGATATAGCCCGGCGCGATGCCGTTGACATTGATCCCTTTCCCGGCCCACTCGTTGGCGAAGGCTTTGATGAGCGAGGCAAGCGCGCCTTTGCTGGCGGCATAGCCCGGCACATTGATGCCGCCCTGGAAAGACAGCAGCGAGCAGGTGCAGATGATCTTGCCGCCACCCCGCGCGAGCATCGTCTTGCCCACTTCGCGGGTAAGGATAAAGACGGAGTCGAGGTTAATGGCCAGCACGCGGTCCCAGTAGTCGTCGGAATGCTCGGCCGCGGGGGCGCGCAGGATGGTGCCGGCGTTGTTTACTAGAATATCGATATCGGGATGATCCGCCAGCACCTGTTTGATGAAGGCGTAGAGCGCATCGCGGTTACCCATATCGGCAGAATAAGACCAGAAGCGACGTCCGGCCGCCTGCACGGAGCGCTCGGTGTCGCTGCCGGGCTGCAGGCTTGCCGATACACCGATGATGTCGGCGCCGGCTTCAGCAAGACCGAGGGCCATGGCAGCCCCGATGCCGCGGCTGCAGCCCGTGACGAGCGCTTTTTTCCCGGTGAGGTCGAATAGGGAAGTTCTGTTGTTCATGATTTACAATTGATCAATTCCGTTACATATAAAAAAGGCCCCGGGCGGGGCCTGCAAATTAGTTAGTATCCGGGGTTTTGCGGTATCGGCATTTGCGTGTTGGTATCGATCTCACGCTGCGGGATGGGCAGCAGGAGGTGATCGCGGGTGACGGCGCCCTGCAGTTCGGCCAGCGGCGGCGTTGGATTCTGGTACTGGGCGTAGTGGCGCGAATACTCAATGGCAAAATGGGCCTTCAGCACTGCCTCGGCCGTAATGGTGCTGAACGTGGTGTTGTAGCGCACCAGATCGAACCAGCGCTGGTTTTCAAATGCGAATTCCACCCGGCGCTCGTCGGCCAGCAGCTTTTCAAAGTCGGCCACCGAAGTGATGGCAGCAGGGTTGATCGCCCCGTTGCCTGCGCGCTGGTGCACCTGGCTGATCAGGCCGACGCTTGCCGGCGTGTTGCCCTGCGCTTCGGCAAGCATCAGCAGGATGTCGGCAAAACGCAGCACCGGCCAGTCGTTTTCCGCGTCACCGGTCACCGTTACCGGCGAGATGTATTTCTTCACGTAAAGATCCGGGTTAGGGCCGGCGCCGTAAGCGGCGATCAGCGTCACTTTGCGGGCGGTGCCGTTGGTGGCGGTATCCACCTTCCCGGCAACGGAGTCGATGTCATAGGTAGGGTGGTTCCAGCCGCGGTTCTGTCCGCTGACGATGCCGCCGTTGAGTGCGGCGAAGTCATTGGCAAAGGGCGAGCCAAGCCCAAGACCACCGGATTTGAAGCGCACGGCGAAAAGGATCTCTTTGCCCATCTCCGTGCCCGGCGCGAAGATCTCCGCGTAGGTGGGGGCCAGCCCGTAGCCACTGTTGGCGATCACATCCTGGAGCAGCGTGATCGCTTCCGCCTTCCGGCCCTGGGTGAGGTAAACCTTGGCCAGCATTCCTTTGGCGGCCCAGCTGGTGGCGCGGCCGATGTCGGCCGGTGCCTGCTGCCCGAAGCGGGCGGTGCTCATCGAAGCGATGGCGGTCTTCAGGTCGGCCTCAATAAACCGGTACATATCGGCAACGCTTGAGCGACCGATGGAAAAAGCCGCGTTGGGACCGATCGGCTCGTGCACCAGGAACACGCCGCCGTACAGGCGAACAAGGTTGAAGTAGTGGTAGGCGCGGATAAAGAGCGCTTCTCCCCCAACCTGCTTCAGGTCGGCTTCAGCTACCGGCAGGGAAACACCGGTGAAGGAGGTAGCGCCCGCGGCCGGGTCGTACTTTACCCCGATCTTTTGCAACAGCAGGTTGGCGTTGCGGATATTGGCATAGGTGGCCAGCCAGTACTGCAGCACGTTGTCGTGTGTTGGCGGCACCGAAAACATATCGAGCTTATTGAGATCGAGGTTGTCGGAGCTGGAGCTGTTGGTGACACCCTGCTTGGAATTGTCGGTACGCAGCTCCGTGAGCCGCCACTCGGTGGTGAGCGGCGCCTGCATGCCGTTGTATACGCCGGTGAGGGCCGACTTCAGTTCCGGCAGGTTGCTGTAATAGGTAGCCGAGCTCAGGTTGTTCTGCGGAACCGTTTCGATGTTTTTGCGGCAGGACACGAGTGCCAGCAACGACAGTCCGAGGAAATAATATCTGGAGTTCATTAGTTCGCTTTTAGAGTATTAGAAGTTCACATCCACACCAAAGAGGAAAGTTTTCGGCAGGGGGAAGCCGCCGCGCTGGTAGCCGTCGATGAGCGGCGTGTCGTAGGTGCCGCCGGTAGTGCGGGCCTCGGGGTTGATGCCGCGATAGCCGGATGCGAAGTGATAGTACATATTCTGCGCGGTAAAGTAGAAACGCGCCGAGCTAAGCTTGATGGCCTTTGTCAGCTTCGAAGGCAGGGTATAGCCGACGATCAGCTCGCGCACCGCCCAGAACGAAGCATCCTCCACCATGATGTCGGTAGCCACCCAGCTGATGTTGCCGTTGGTGAAATAAGGCGTCTTACCGTCACCGGGGTTGCCCGGGCTGATCCAGCGGTTTGCGGTGTAAGCCCGGTTGGTACGCTTCGTTTCGTTGTAGCCGGCATCGCCGTTCACCAGCTGCCCGCCCTGCGAGCCCTGGAGGAGGAAGCTCACATCGAAATTACCGAAGGTGATGTTGTTCTGCAGGCCCCAGTTGAAGTCCGGGTAAGGATTACCGATCACGGTGCGGTCATTGGCATCGATCTTCTTATCGCCGTTGATGTCGGCGATCTTGATACCTCCTGCCGAGAAATAAGACGTGGACAGCTGCGTGCTGTAACCGGCGGCCTTGAGGGAATCGGCCTCGGCCTGCGAGCGGAAAACGCCGTCGGTCTTGTAGCCCCAGTACTGCACCAGCGGCGAGCCGATGATGTTGCGGTAGTTGTCATCGCGCTCACCAACGCTGGCAAAGAAGGGCTGGCCATCCAGCTCCAGGAGCTTGTTGCGGTTGCGCGCGATATTTCCCGTGGCGGTCCAGCGGATGCCTTTGCGGTTGATGATGCCCACGGAGAGCTCCGCCTCGATACCGGTATTCTGCAGGCGTCCTACGTTGTTCCATACCTGGGTAGCACCGGTAATGCCCAGGGTCGACTGCTTCAGGAGCAGGCTTTCGGTCTTCGACTGGTACATATCCAGCGACAGGGTCACCCGGTTTGCAAACAGCCCGAGGTCCATACCACCGTTAAAAGAGAACGTGCGTTCCCAGGTGATGTCGGGGTTAGCGAGAACGCCGGGAGTGGCGATCTGGCCGGGATTGACAGTACCGGTACCGGCACCGAGCGGGTAGCTCGTTGGAACCAGCAGATCGAGATAAGCGAAGGGAACGATCCGGTTGTTACCGGTGGCGCCATAGCTCCCGCGGAACTTCAGGTTGCTGACAGCGCGCAGGTTTTCCATGAACTTCTCCTGGCTGGCCACCCAGCCCAGCGATACAGCAGGAAAGGTACCCCACTTGCGGCCCGGTGCGAAAAAGGAGCTGCCGTCGCTGCGGAGGCTGACGGAAGCGAGGTACCGGTCTTTAAAGCTATAGCTTACGCGGCCCAGCACGGAGTTAAGGCCCCAGCGGTCTTTGGCATCGAAGGTGGCCGTGCGGTCGATGACGGTAGCCGATGCGATGGAAGGAATTTTGTCATTCGGGAAATCGCTGCCCGTGATCTGGCGAATATTGGACGTATTGCGCTCGGTGGTGAAGCCGGCAACCGCGTTGATGCTGTGTTTGCCGAAGCGACGGTTGTACGACAGTGTATTTTCGGAAAGAAGGTCCACGACCGTGTTGTCATTGAACACGCCCCGGTTGGTAGAGCCTTCGGCGCGCGCACCACGGTTGTCGTAGCGGACGCGGTTCACGTAGTTCACATAAACGCTTCCCGATGTTTTGAAATCGAGTCCCGGGATAATGTTCACCGTCAGGTCGGCAGAAGTCAGCATCCGGTAATTACTGGTGATGTCGGTCGCGTTTTCCATGATCGACTTCGGCGTGTTGTTCGACGTGCTGAAGGGATCGATGTTGCTCGTGGTGCTCCAGAACGTGCCGTCGGGCATGGTGCCGCTGTAGGGGCGGCCGTTAAAGTGACGGGCCTGGACAAAATCGCCCGGCTTCACGTTCGCCCACTGCGGCAGCCCGTTGGCAAAGGCCGCCGTCCGGTCGTTATGGATCACCGGCAGGTACGAGTAGAAACGCACAAAATCCATGAAGTTCACCGAAGGCTGCTCGCGGCGGATATACGAAGGATTGAGGTTGAGGCTCACCTTCACCCGCTTGCTCAGATCAGCATCCATGCGGGCACGAACGTTATACTTGTCGTACTCGCTGTGGTACATGAGTCCCTGGTCGCGCTGGAAGCCGCCGGAGAGGAAATAGCGTACCGCATTGCTGCCGCCCGATACATTGAGCTGCACGTTGGTCACGTTGGCATTGCGCAGGGCTTCCTGCTGCCAGTCCGTAGAAAAGCCCACGATCTCGTTCTCGAGCACATAAGCGGCGCGCTCGTTGTTGGCGATGAGGTTTGTATTACCGGTCCACAGCGGGTCCTTCGAGCGGAGCGATGCTTCATAATAAAGCAGGTTGGCGTACTCGGTACTCGTCATCACGTCGTAAGTCTTGTAGGCCTGCTTCACACCGGTGGAAAACTTGACATTGTACTTCGTCTTGCCGGCCTTGCCCGCCTTGGTGGTGATGAGGATTACACCGGCCGAGCCACGCGAGCCGTAGATGGCCGCCGAAGCCGCGTCTTTCAGCACTTCAATCGACTGTACGTCGGCGGGGTTGACAAAGGAAAAGCCGTCAACGGGGTGGCCGTCCACCACCACGAGGGGCTCGGAGTTGGCGTTGATGGAGGTTTGTCCCCGCACGCGGATCTTGGTGTCGGAGCCTGCCTCCGATGAAATATTCTGCACCTGCACGCCGGCAATGCGGCCCTGCAGGGCCTGGTCCACGCGCGACACAGGCGCTTCATCGAGCTTTTCGTTCTGGTACTTCGAAACGGCGCCCGTCAGGTGCGACTTGCGCTGCGTGCCGTAGCCGATCACCACCACTTCATCCATTGCCTTCGTGTTGCGCTGGAGGCGTACCTCGATGGTGGACTGGCTGCCGATGGCAATGGTTTGTGTGGTGTAACCCACGTAAGAAACGATGATGGTTTTGGCACCCGGGACCACCTGCAATTTGAAGGTGCCGTCGGCAGCGGAAACGGCCGGGGATGCTTTTTTGTCGGAGAGGATGCTGACACCCGAGAGTGCTTCGCCGGTTGCCGCGTCGAGCACCTTGCCGCTGACTTCTTTTTGCTGGGCCTGCACACCCAGCAGGACCAGGAGTTGCAGCACGGCTGTCAGCAGGAGCTTTCTCAATTTCATAATAGCAAGTTTGTATTGGTACAATCGATGGCACAGGGAGCCCCTGTGCGGACTAAAAGTAGAGATAAAATTGGTTGACCAATTGGGCCGCCACCCGCCCGGTGCGACATATGCCGCAAAATGAAATTTCTACCCGATTGAAAATAAACATGTTACAATTTCCGGTAACGCTACCGGAAATTTCTTGATTGGTCGACCAATTTTTTTACGCGTTTTTTTTGCGTAACCTTGTTGCCCAATCGACCTGCTTATGAAAGAAGACGTGCTGTCGACCTTCCGGGAGATCTCCATCGAAAAACCGGTGGATGTGATCATCCGCCAGATCAAGGAGCTGCTGGTATCCGGCGCGCTCCAGCCGGGCGACAAACTGCCCCCGGAGCGCAAGCTCTCCGAGCAGCTCGGCGTTGGCCGCACGCATGTGCGCGAGGCCCTGCGCCGCCTGGAGTTCTACGGGATCCTGCGCACGCGCCCCCAGAGCGGCACTTTCGTGGCCAGCATTGGCATCAGCGCCCTTGAAAACCTCATCTCCGATGTGTTGCAGATCGAGGCGCCCTCTTTCGTATCGCTTGTAGAAACACGGGTGCTGCTCGAAGTGGCTTCCGTGGAGCTCGCCTGCGAACGCCGCACCGACGACGACCTGGGACGCCTGCGCCAGTCGCTCGAAAGCTACCTCGGGCGCGCGCGCCTCGGCGTAAAAGCGGTGGAGGAAGACCTTATGTTTCACCTCGCCATCGCCGACGCCAGCAAGAACCGCGCGCTCAAGTCGCTCCTGCTCATCATCATACCCGATATCATCGCCAACTACTCGCTTTTCAAGGTGTGCGACACCGTTACCAACAAAGCCCTCGCCGAGCACGAGGCCCTCTTCGAGGCCATCCGTGCCGGAGACGGTGTGCGCGGTGCCGCCCTCATGAAGGAGCACCTGCAGGGTGTGATGAATTTTGCCCGCTCGCTTGTTCAATAAAGCCCCGTCCTCACCATGAACCCTGCCATCCGCAAACTGCTTGCCTCCCTCCTGCTCCTGCCCGCCGCGGCCTCCGCGCAAATGCCGATCGATTCGCTCAACAAGGCCGTGCGTACGGCCCGTCCCGGCGACACCCTGGTGATCGCCGACGGCACCTACCGCGACGTGTCGCTCAATTTCCTTGCCCGCGGTGATGCCGCAAAACCCATCGTGGTGCGGGCGGCAAGCCCGGGCGGCGTGCGTCTTACCGGCACCTCCACCCTCCGCGTCGGCGGCACGGGCATCGAGGTCCAGGGCCTCTATTTTACCTCGGGCTATTCACCCGGCGGCGCCGTCATCGAATTCCGCAGCGGCAAGGAGGTTGCCAACGGCTGCCGCATCACGCAGTGCGCCATCGTGGACTATAACCCGCCGGCCCGCGAGACCGAATCATCGTGGATCCTGCTCTATGGCCGCAACAACCGCTTCGACCACAACAGCATTTCGGGCAAGCGCAACCTCGGGGTCACCTTCGCGGTCATTCTCGACGAGGAGCGCAACCAGCAAAACAACCACAGCATCGATCACAACTGGTTCGGGCCGCGGCCCAACCTGGGCTCCAATGGTGGGGAAACGATCCGCGTCGGCACTTCGCAGTCTTCGCTCTCTTCATCGCGCACGCAGATCGTCGAAAATTTCTTCGAAGCCTGCGACGGCGAGGTGGAAGTGATCTCCATCAAGTCGTGCGACAACGTGATCCGCAACAATACCTTCTTTGAAAGTGCCGGCGTGCTGGCCCTGCGCCACGGTCACCGCAACCTGGTTGAGGGCAATGCTTTCATCGGAAACCGCAAGCCCAACACGGGTGGCGTGCGGGTAATCAATGAAGGTCATACCATCCGCAACAACTACTTCTCGGGGCTTACCGGCGACCGCTTCTTCGCAGCCCTGGCCATTATGAATGCCGTGCCCAATTCGCTGCCCAACCGCTACCACCAGGTGAAGGACGTGACCATCTCCAACAATACCTGGGTGGACTGCGATCATATCCAGTTCAACGTAGGCAAGGACAATGAGCGTACGCTCGCGCCGGAGAACGTGACGCTTTCGGGCAATACCTTTTACAACAAGTCTTCCGATACCGTATTCGTTGCCTATGAGAAACCTACCGGCTTCCGTTTCGAAAACAATAAGGTGAGCACCCGCACGGGACGCTTTGCAGTGGCTGGTTTTACTGAAACCAAAATGCCGAAGCCCCAAAACCGCACCGGCGCCGTTGCGCGCGGACTTTGCGGTGCCTCCTGGTACCGTCCCGTGGCTGAGCGTAAAAGGCAACTCTCGGGAAAGGTGATCAACGTACCGGCAGGACAGAACACCGTCCTGAAAGCCGTTACCAGCGCTAACTGGGGCGATGTGCTCCGGCTTACCGACACCGGCACGTACCTGCTCGACGCGGGTGTATTCCTGCACGCTTACCTGCGCATCGAAGGGGGCACTGTGCAGCGCCCGAAGATCCGCTACAACGGCCGGAGCGGGAAGACGACGCTGTTTACCATTGCTGATGACGCGGGCGCCCTTGAGCTGCGCCACCTGGCATTCGATAATGATGCATTCGACGGACTGGCATCGGCCACGGCAGCCGTAGGTCCCGCCCTGCAAATGAAGGGCACCTACAGTGCCTGGATCGACGACTGCGAATTTTACAATTACACCGAAGGCTCGATGAGTGCCTTCAGGGCGGCGCGCAACACGATGGCCGATACGCTCCGCTTCACCAACTGCCTTTTCCGCGACATGTCGGGCGACGCCATCTACCTCGCCGCGGAAAAAGACGACGCGGGGCGATACAGCGCCGAGTATGTAGAAATACGGAACTGCGCCTTCTACAAGGTGCTGGGCAGCGCGGTAGACCTGTACCGGGGCGGCTCCGACGAGAGCACCACCGGTCCCACCATCATCGTGGACCACTGCGTGCTCGAAGACGTGAACAACCGCGAGCGTGGCGCCGGGCTTCGGCTGCTGGGTGTGCAAAACATCACCGTGCGCAACACCCTATTTGCCAACACCGGCCGCGGCGGCGCGGCCATCCGCCTCGACGAAACCAACTGGGACAAGATCGCCATCAGCAACTGCGCGCTCTACAACTCGGGGCGTGTGTCGTCGTTCTGGGGCAAGGCCGTTACCGGGCCGATGTTCACCGCGAAGCCGCAGTACCGCGCGGCGACACAATATGATTTTCATTTAACAAAAGGAACGTCGCTGGCCGGCAAGGCCACCGACGGCGGCCCCATCGGGCTGCTTCCCTAACTCCATAATCAACGAAAGATGAAACTGAACGGAAAAGTAGCAATTGTAACCGGCGGCGCCCGCGACATCGGCCGCGAGGTATCGCTGAAGCTCGCCCAGCAGGGAGCCCGCGTGGTGCTGAATTATTTTGGCTCTGAGGCCGAGGCCCGGGAAACGAAATCCATGATCGAAGCCGCCGGCGGCACCTGCCTGCTGGTGCAGGGCGACATGACCAAGTGGGACGAAGTGCAGGCACTGGTAGAGAAAACCCGCGCGGCATTTGGCAACGAGATCCACATCCTTGCCAACGTAGTGGGCGGCCTCTTTGGTCGGAAAACAGTTGACGAGCAGGATGAAGCCTGGTACGACCTCGTGATGAACGTGAATATGAAGAGCGTGTTCTTCACCACCAAGGCCGTTGCCCCGAACATGCCGGCCGGCAGCACCATCATCAACTTCAGCTCGCAGGCAGCCCGCGACGGCGGCGGCGGCGGTGCTTCCCTGTATGCCACGGCAAAAGGCGCGGTGATGACCTACACGCGCGCCATGGCAAAGGAGCTCGGTCCCAAAGGCATCCGTGTTAACTCGGTTGCCCCCGGCATGATCGCCACCTCCTTCCATGACCGCTTCACCAAGCCCGAGATCCGCGCCAATGTAGCCGCGTCCACACCCCTGCGCCGCCAGGGCGACGCGGCCGATGTAGCCGACCTCGTGGTATACCTCGCCTCCAACGAATCGGCCTTCCTCACCGGCACCAACGTCGACATCAACGGCGGCACCTACTTCTCTTAACGGCAAAACAAGCGCACATGAAAGCGATCATCCGTATTGGATTCATGGCCCTGACCCTCGCCGGCTGCGCGGGCCTGAAGGCTTCCAACCCGCCCACGGCACCGCAGGTGTTTGTGCTCAATGGCGACGCGCTCAAGGCCAACAGGGCCCGCATTGCCGCCCGCGACGCTGCCCTCCAGCCGGCCTATAAGCAGTTGCTGCGGGAGGCCGACAAGGCCCTCAAAGAGGGGCCCTTCACGGTGATGGACAAAAAGAACGACCCGCCAAGCGGCGACCGGCACGATTATATGAGCCTGGCGCCCTACTTCTGGCCCGACCCTACGAAGAAGGATGGGCTGCCCTATATCCGCAAGGACGGGCAGACCAACCCGGAGGTGAAGGACTATAAGGACAAGGAGTACATGCCGCAGATGTGCGCGCTGGTGCAAACGCTGTCGCTGGCCTACTATTTCTCCGGCGACGAACGCTATGCCGCACATGCCGCCCTGTTGGTAAAGACCTGGTTTCTGAATCCGGATACGAAGATGAATCCCAACCTCAACTTCGGGCAGGCCATCAAGGGACAGAACACGGGCCGTGGTGCCGGCCTGATTGACGTGCGGCACTTTATGAAAGTGATCGACGGCCTCGGCCTCATCAAGGGTTCGAAATACTGGAATGCCGCCGATGAAAAAAGCATGCAGCGCTGGTTTGCCGACTTTCTAAACTGGATGCAGACGAGCCCCACCGGCCGCGACGAGCTCGCCGCGAAGAACAACCACGGCACCTATTACGATGCGCTCCGCCTTTCGATGGCGCTCTATGTGGACAGCACCGACCTCGCCCGCCGCGTGGTGGCCAGCGCGCAGAACCGCCTCGACTACCAGATGGATGAAGAAGGTAAGTTCCCGAAGGAAATGGAGCGTACCATCGCCCTGCACTACAACACTTTCGACCTCGACGCATTTTTCATGATCGCGTCCATGGCCGAAAAGCTGGGCATCGACTTCTGGCACCAGGCTACACCCAGCGGCAAATCGCTGCAGAAAGGCTTCGACTTCCTCCACCCCTACCTGAGCAAAAAGAAGGAATGGACGGGCCAGCAGATCAAGCCATTTGATTTTGAGGAAGCCTACCCGATCTTGCTCTGGGCGGCGAAGAAATACGGCTGCGGCAGCTGCCCTTCCGAAGTGGATGCGTTGGCGGGTAATGAAGCACCGAAGCTTCGCGAGAAGCTGCTGTTCTAAGGAATCGCTTATAACATACTCTGAAATGCCGGCCGTTGGCCGGCATTTTTTTGCGCTCCGGGCCTGCGGCCCTGCGCTTGCACAACGGCACGACGGCGCAACGACACGACGAAGAATCATTTATTATTTAAAACGTAAACGTCGTGCCTTCGTGCCGTAGCGCCGTTGTGAAAAAGACTGCATGGCACAAATGAAAAGGGCAACGATTGCCGTTGCCCCTTTGTCGTTTCATAGGTGCTTGTTCTATATGACGCCAACCTCTTTCAGGAAGGCGATGATCTCCTGGTTGATCTCGCTGTTCTTATCCTTATCGAATTTGCCATGCTGACCGCCCGGCACCGTGATGAATTTCGTCTTTACGCCTGCTTCGGTAAGGCGCTGGTGCAACAGCACCGAATGCTGGTAGGGTACCGTAGGATCAGCGTCGCCGTGAACGATGAAGATGGGCGGCGTATTCTTGCTGATATAGCTTACCGGCGACACGGAAGCCGCGAACCCCTTGTCCTGCGCATGCGTGCCGAGCCAGGCTGTGGCCGACCGGCTGGTCTTGTCCTTGCCATAACCCCAGTCCCACACATCGGTGATGCCGTACTTATCGACAATAGCCGCCACCTTGATGTTCTTCTTAGTAGCGCAATTGCCATCGAAGCGATGATCGTTGGCCAGCATGCCGCCCATGAGGGCGAGGTGCCCGCCCGCGGAGCCGCCCATGATCACGATTCGCTCCGGGTCGATGTTGAGCTCTTTAGCATGCTCTACGAGGTAGATCAGCGCGCAACGCGTGTCTTCCACCGCCGCAGGCGCCGTGGCCTGGCCGGTGAGGCGGTACTCGATATTCGCAACCGCGAAGCCGGCCTTGAAGAAAGTATTGAAGCCGCTCTGCGACTCTTTCACACCCTTATTCCAACCACCGCCGTGTATGTTGATGATCGCGGGGGCAGGCTTGCCAGCGGGCGGCAGGTAAAGGTCCATTCGCCCATCCCATTCGCCCACCTTCGTATACACAACGTTGAGCCGGCTGCTGTAGCCTCCGGGTGTAACTACCGGCCTGAAGCCGGCACTGTCTTCCTGCGCCTGCAGCTGTTGCCCGCAAAGGCATGCGGACAACAGGGCAGCGCAAATAATGAGAGTCTTCCTTGAACGGTTCATAGGTATCGGTTAATGGATGATAAGTGCTTTTCGCTTGATATCTGTGTTGGCACCTACTACACGCACGAAGTACATGCCGGGCGCCATACCGGAAACAGTGATCTCGGCGGTGGCGAAGCCATTTTGCGGAATAAACACGTTGCGGCGCGCAACCTCCTGGCCGGAGAGATTGTACACGAGCACATAGCCCAGGTCGGACTCCGTACTGAACACACGCACCCGCAGCGTCCCGCTGCCGATCATGTAGGCCTGCAGGTTGTCTTCCGAAGTGCCCGTTGCCGGCAGCACCGTGATGCGTGCATTGGTGTAAATGAAATTGTAGTTGTTCGACACACCCGGCGTGAATGTGATCGGATAATAACCCGGAGCAGAGCTTTGCGTCGCCGTGGTGGTAACGGTCGGTGCGGTGGTGAGATTGGCCAGGGTTTCATTACGCTTAAAGCCGGTAACCGTTGTGCGGAGCACAGGATTGGGATCGCCGACCATACGCGTGGTATCGAAGGCACGGAACGTGAGGTTGGCCTTGGCTACCGTCAGCGTCTGCGACACGGCCGTGGCCGGGAAGAAGAACTGGTTGCCGGCCTGCGTAGCGGTGATTGTAGCGGTGCCCGCACCAACGATGTGGATCTGCCCGTTGGTGTTGATGGTTGCCACCGCGGGGTTGCTGCTGGTAAGCACCACCGGGATCGAATTGTTATCGCTTGTTATGCCCGTAGCGAAGTCGGCATCACCGTAAGTCTTTGCAGGCAGGGCATTAAATGTGATCGCCTGTGCCGCGCGCGGGCTTACCGTCAGCGTTCCCGGGATATAGGTAATGTCGTAGTTGGTGGCCCCCGCGCCCGATACGGTGATCGGGTAGGTCCCCACCGGCGAAGCTGTCGTAGCGGTCGTTGTCGCCAGGGGCTGCGCGGTAAGCACTGCCTGGCTTTCACCATTTACAAAGCCGGTGTAGGTCACCGTCAGCGTCGGGTTCGGATCACCAAGGGGTCGTGTGATGTCGTCGGCTTTGATGCTCAGCGGGGTCTTGTTCACCACAAGCGTTTGAGTAACGTCGGCAGCCGGGTAAAAGCCGTCAGAGGTTTGCGTGGCACGGATTATCGTCGATCCTACCCCGGTGATATGAATCTGCCCGCTGCTGCTGATCGTTGCTACCGCGGGGTTGCTGCTGCTGTACTGAACGGGTGTCGCAGTATTCTGTGTCAGCACACCCGCGGTGAAGTCGGCGGAGCCGTAGGTCTTCGGGGCGATGGGGTTGAACAGGAAAGGATTCGCCGGTGGACGCGCGCCGATGCTGAAGGCGCCGAAGGTGCTGTAGGTGGTGTCAATCACGTTGTTCACGTTGTCACCGGTAGCATAGGGCGCCGACCAGGTGGTGCCGTTATTGGTGATGATGCCGATCGAGGAGTCGGCAAAGCTTGCAAAGGCGGATCCTTCCAGTGCCGGCGTCCAGCGGAATTGCAGGTCGGCATTGCCGCTGCCGTTATTACGCGCAATGTTCCAGACGGCATCCACCAGCGTCTGCCGCTCCTGGAGCGTCAGCGGCGTACCGGTGGGAAGACCGTTGTTCGTGATGCCGGTGAAGGTGGAGACAGAGAAGTCGGACACCGCCGCCGGTGTGATCATTACCGGGAGGTAATTGCCGGGAACACCCACCGGGAACATGGTGGCAGTCGTGAGGGCGTTGCGGCGCAGCACGCCCTGTGCGCCTGCGCCGTTGGTGGCGGTGATGAAATAGTTGGTGGCACCGGGCGAGCCGCCAAGCGTGGCGCCTGCACCCAGTTCCAGCACGTCGCCGCCGCGGATCGTTACCGGCGCATTGAGTGCGAGCATTCCTGAAACGGTGGCAGAATTGTTGGTGGTAGCCGTGGCGTTGAAGGTTATGTTGTGGATGCCTGCCGGAGCTGTTGCCGCGCTGCTCATGCCAAAGGGCGCCGGGGTAGCCGCGTTGATGGTATAGTCGATGCCATCCTGGTAAACCAGGTTGCCGGTAAGCGATACTGAGCCGCCGGCACCGAAGCCGCCGGGATTGGCGGAAAGCAGGTGCGCGCCGGCACCGCTGAAGATGAGCGTGGTGCCCGTTGCCGTAGCTGTCATGGGCTGGGTGAGGTACACCGAGTCGCCGGAGCCGGTGACGCTGGCAACGCGGGAGCCGGCGGCAATGCCTGGGCCGCTGATGGTCATGCCGCGCTGCAGACCGGTTATGGCGGTAGCGCCTTTGAGAATGTACGAACCAGCCGTTGTCGTTGCGGTGCCGTTAAAAGCTGCCAGCGGGGCACGGGCGGTAAAGCCGCCGGCGCCGTTGAGCGTGGCCGTGCCGAAGTTAAGCCGCCCCCATACCGATGCGTTGTTGGATACGGTGATGTCTTGCTGGAGCGTTACATCGGCGCCATCGGCAACGATGAGCGAAGGCACGCTGATGGAACCGATACCGGATACGGTTTGCGGCACCGTGCCGGCCAGCAGCAGCTCGTTGGTGGAAGCTGCGGGTGCCTGCAGGCTGCCGTTTGCTTCGATGTTTCCAAGCACCACGGTCTGACCGCTGCTGTGCGTGATAAAGGTGCTGCCGGGGGTGATCTGAAGTGTATCGATGCGGTTCACCGGGCCGTCGGCGGTCACGGTCGCGCCGTTCTCCACCACCACGTTGGCAAAGGATTTCCGGTTGAAGAAGACACCGAAGCCGGTTGCGGGGTTTGAGGCCTTGAAATGAATAAAGGACCCGGGACGAAAATCCACCGGCATAAAGGTCGACGAAGAAGCCATCGGGCTGTAGCCGCCTTCATAATAGAGGTGCGCACCCGCCTCGAAAACCACCCATTGCTCCGAAGACTGCGAGCTGTTGCCGAAGGGATAGGCGGCCGAAGCGGCGGTGATATTGGTGGTAAACTTAGAGCCGGCGGTGAAGATAAAGGAGCCCGGCGTACCGGCGGTGCCATTGGCGATGCGTGCCTGCAGCGGGGTGATCATACCGAAAGCACCGCTGCAACGACCGGTACCGGTGATTGCAAACACCATGCTGCCCGTTGAGTTGCCAAGCAGCACCGTGCAGCCACTTTCAATTACGAAGTCCTCGCCAGCCCCGCCACTGACGGTGATGGTGCTGGTGCCGCTCGTGGGACGGTTGAAGACGATGTTGGCGCCGTTCACAAATTTGATCTGCCCGCAAGTGATACTGGCATTCAGGTTTACCGAGTCCTGGCCCGTGTTGGGCGTTGATCCACCGAGGTTGGAGCCATCGAACACCAGGATATCGGTGGCGCCCGTTGACGAGGCACGGGTGGTGCCGCCGCCGTTGATCGACGTGTTCCAGTTGGATGCCGTGTTGATATTGGAGTTGGAGGCGCCGGTAGCACCGACCCAGTAGTAAACGGTCTGGGCCTGTGCGGCGGTGATGCCCAGCAGCACCAGGCAGGTAAGTAGAACTCTCTTCATATAGCAGTTTTTACGAGTCGATTGAATGTAATTCCGGTTTGGTTGCGACTACGGCAGTTGCGGGCTGCCGCTTGCTGATAAACGTGATACAGGCCCAGGCCAGCGGCACCAGCACCGCGCCCAGGATAAAGAACGAGCTGTAGCCGCTGCGCGTGATAAAGGGCACCGACCAGGTCACCAGGAGCGTGCCGACGACGGCAGCAGTGCCGCTCATCCCCGCTACCGTGCCTACGTTGCGGCCATGGAAGTAATCAGAAGGCAGGGTTTGAATGTTGTTGATGATAAACTGGAACCCGAACAGCGTGGTGCTGATGAGGCCGATGGCCAGCGGGATGTTTTCGCGCAGCGACTGCAGGTAAAAGGCAGTAGCCGCCAGCGAGCCGAGCATAAGGGCAGAGCCGATGGTGATGGCTTCCTTGCGGGCACGCGGCGCGGCCACACCGCGGCGCATGCGGGCAGAGGCATAGAAGCCTCCGAGCAGTCCGCCAACAGCTGCCATCAGGTAGGGAAACCAGGCAAAGGCAGCCACCTGCTTGATGTCGAACTGGAACTGCTCCTTCAGGAAGGTGGGCAGCCAGGTAACGAAGAGCCACCACACGGGGTCGGCGAAGAAGCGCGCCAGCAGGATGCTCCAGGTTTGCCGGAAGCTCAGGAGCTGCCGCCAGCTGTGGGGCTTTTCACCGTCAGCGACAGGTGTCGTATTTCTACGGTCCAGGATGTGCGCGCGCTCACGCTCCGAAAGCCAGGGGTGTTTGTCGGGGCCCGCTTTGTTCACCAGCAGCCAGGGAATGACCCACACCACGCCCAGCAGCGCGATCACCACGAAGGTGCTGCGCCAGCCGAAGGCCGAGTACAGCGCCGCGATAGCGGGTGCCGCCACCACCCCGCCCAGCGAGGCACCTGCCCCGAAGATGCCCTGGGCGATGCCGCGCTCGCGTGCCGGGAACCACTCGGCGTTGCTCTTGGTGGCGCCGGGCCAGTTACCGGCCTCGCTCATGCCGAGCAGAAAGCGGAACACGTTGAAGGAAGCCAGCGAGCGGGCCACCGCGTGCAGCGCGATGGAAGCACTCCAGGCCAGGATCGAGAGCGTCATGCCGAGGCGGGTGCCGATGGCATCCATCATCTTTCCCGTCGCCGTTTGCCCGATAGCATAAGCGATCATAAAAAAGGTGGTGATAAGGGCCAGCGCGCTCTTGTTGTCCACATCGGCGATGCCGAACTCCTTGTATATATACGGCCACATGATGTTGATGGCGCTCCGGTCTATATAATTGATCACCGTTGCCATGCCTATCAGGGCTATGATCCACCAGCGCAGTCCGTTCAGTTTCATATAGCGTTGTTATTGGGTAAGCGGGATGTTCGACACCCCCTGGGCCGCGCCCCTTACCTGGTTATCGGCCCACACCTTGTTGCCCACGGCATTGCCGACGCTGCCCGTAAGCTTCACCATCACCCCGTAGCCGGCGGCGTTGACCGTGCAGTCGTTTGTCTTGAATTCATTGTAGTTGCCCCAGCCGGCTACCGCCACGTGTACCTGGTAGCCGTCCAGGAGGGCCGAGCCCGTGGGGTTGAAGCCCACATTGTTCTCGATGCGCCAGTAATTGCCCTTCACGTCGATCCAGGAGTCGGCAGCATTGGCGCCGGAGATGCCGTCGGAGTTGAAGCGGTTGCCGCGCACGAGGCCGCCGGTGGTGCCTTCCTTGATGTCGACGCATTCCGCCGCTACACCGGGGCCGATAATATTGTCGAGCACCTGGTTGGAGTCGCTCCGGTCGGGATCCCCGTTGGTATAGGTGGGCCAGTTGCTTTTGGCAGAGCCGATATACACGCCTTCGCCATAGTCGGGCGTTTCGATGCCGGTGTTCACGATCGTGCAGCGGCGGATGAGATTGCGGGAACTATGCCGGCGCAGGTGGATGCCCTCCTCCCCGATGCCGTCAACCCGCACGGAATCAATCTCGCTATCATGAATACCGTCGGCCATAATGCCCTTGAGCCCGTTGCGCAGCGTAATGCCACGCACGGTCCAATAGTCGGCCTGCAGGTGCAGCACGTAGCCGGTGCTGGTTGAGCCGCCGTCGAGGATGGCGGCGCGGCTGCCACGCAGCGTCACCGGGTTTGCGGCGGTACCAGCGCGGTCGGCGGCAACAACGAAGCCGCCGCTGTACACCCCGTCAGCCAGCACGATATCGTCACCGGGCTGGGCGTTGAGCAAGGCGTCCTTCAGCTCATTGCTGGTGCGCACATTCACAGTACGCAGCGGGCGGATGACCACCGGCGGCGGTGTTACGGGTGCCGGCGTTACCGGCGGCGTCATGGGCTCGCCTTTGCCGCAGGCCAGGAGCATCACGCAGTAATAAAGCAACATCGATTTCATTTGCATGAGTTGAAACTCAGGATTTGAGAAAATCTTCGCGCACCGGGCTGAACGTGTCGATCAGCACGCCGGCTTCAAGACATACCGCCCCATGAATAACGTTCGGCGGCACATAAAACGCATCACCGGCCCGCAGGATCTTTTTCTCCCCGCCGATCTCCACTTCAAACATACCACGCTCCACGTGGGTGATCTGCGTATGATAGTGCTGGTGCAGGGTACCTACACCGCCTTTTTCAAACTCCACTTTCACCACCATCAGGCTCTCGTCGTAAGCCATGATTTTACGGCGCATACCCGGCGCCGTGGGCTCCCAGGCGATGTCCGCATTCTCAATAAACACTTTGGTACCAGTTGCTTCCATTATCTGAATTTTAATCACTAACAATTTACTGAATTTGCCTGCCATTAACCAGCACAGCAAAGGGCCCGGTCCAGCCCAGCGTTTGTCCGTCCACGGCAGTCTCATGCTTTGCAGCCGCATCGAAGTCGGCATTGCTCTGCAACACCAGCACCCGGTCGTTACCCGAGCGGAAAGCCGCAACCGTACAGGTGGCATCGTCACGCAGCAGTCGCAGTTCCCGCACGGAAGGATAAGCTCCGTAGGAGAACTCTGCAACGGGATCGTACTGCCCGTGGATCTCCACGATATTGAAAAAGGTTTCGTTGCCGCCCCGCTTCCGCAGGATGTAGGCCGGCTCACGGCGCAGGTTGAACGAGGGATCGTTGGCACCGCTCCGCACCAGCAGGATCGTGGCCGAATCACGCACCAGCGATGAGATCGTATAATAGGTGCGGTTGTTCAGAAACGTGAACTGCGCCACCGTGTCTTTTACCGAAGCCTCGGCTTCCTTCCAGAGAAACTGGTAGCCGTTCTTTGTGCCCAGCGCCTTTTGCGTGGCCCCGCCGGTCTTATACGGAAAAGAGGTTTGAATAAGTTGCCCGCCGTATTGATACGGAAGGTCGTATTGATGCTGCGTGGCCGACTGCGCACCGAAGAGATCCACCAGCAGGCGCCGCCTGCCGGGCAGCTGCAGCAGGTAAAGGGAGCGGCGCATCTTCACATCGCCATAGGCATGGTCTTCTTTTGCGCTCACAGCCTGCACCTGCGTGCCGTCGCTGCTGTAAAGCTTTTCGGCATGGTACTTCCCGGCAATGGTCTCATTGGCATTGAAGTGCGAGGCTTCATCAACAACGAGCGTGCTGTGCGCAATGGTCTGCGCCGCCCAGCTCTTGTTCTCGGGCAGGTAGCGGCCGCCGAACTTCTGCTCCACGCCAACAAAACGCACCGAGCCATAGTCCTGCAACACCTCGGATCCGCGATCGAAAAGCGAGATGCCAAGCTGGTCGTAGTGCCCGTGCGAAAGGCCGTGGCTGGCGTATTTGAAAACCACCGTCGTGAGGTCCTTGCTGCCGCCGGAGCGCATCAGCGAGATGCCGCCTTCGTCGCCCCGTGCGCCGTCGGTATAGGATACGGACTTATACGGGAAGACCAGCGTGCCCCTGACGGCGGCCAGGTCGGCGGCTATCAGCGCGCCGCCGCGGTGCAGGATCACCCGGTCCTGCTTTTGGGCCACGGCCGCAAGGCCGGGCAGCGGGCCGTATACATCGCGGGCAATGGCGATGGCGGTCACCAGCTCGCTGGAGGTGTAATCCTTATCCTTGAGGATGTCGTTGAAGGGCAGGAACACACCGTTGCTGTTGGTCTGCTGGAGCCCTGCCTCGAGCGCCTTGCGAAGAATCTGGTCACGATGCTGGAAGATTTTCAGCTCCGGCTTCGCCTTGTGCAGCGCGTTGGCGAACATATAAAAAGGCAGGATGGCGTAGCGAACGTAGTAAGGTCCTTCGGTATAATAGCCGTCGGGCGAAAAGAGCCCGTCGAGCTGGGCCACAAAGCCGCTCTTTCGGTTTTTGTCGGTACCATAGAGTGCCATCTCCACCCAGTCGTTGTTATCGGTGGCGATGCCGGCGATGCCCACCCCGGCGCAGGCCCACACGCCGTGGTTGTGAATGAGGTCGAACCAGGATTTGAGGTCTTTGGTAACAAAGTCCACTTCGGGGCGGAGGGCGCCGTCGGCGATCGTCTTGCGGTCGGCGGCGGAGAGGGCGGGCTGCACCAGGTCGTAGGCCATGCCGGCATACACGAGCCAGTTGGCGTCGTTGAGGGCCTGCCAGAAGATGCGGCCCGGCGACGACGAGGTGGCCTCGGGGTGATTCTTCAGCGTTGGGTTGAGGACGGCGTATTTGAGCAGCACCGAGCGTACAAGGGCAGCATAGCGGGCGTCGCCGGTAAGCTGGTAAAGCAGGCCCGCGTTGAAGATGAGGGTATAGTTGGCCTTGTGGCGGTCGTGGGTATAGCCGCCGGCCGGATCTTTCGGAAAGGGAACGTCTACGTCCTTGCCCAGCCACGCATCCACCTCTCCTTTCAGGTCGGTGTAAGAGCGCTGGAGCAGCGGGTAGCGGGCCAGCTGACCGCGGAGCGACACCAGCTCGGCGCGCGTGGCGAAGGCCCGCGGGTGCTGGGCGGCGGCCCCTTGGGCGGCCAGGAAAAGCAGGAACAAAGCAATCAGTCGCATCTCGGAATCCGTGGTTTTGCGGGGTGAAACCTGTTTAAAATTAGACCGGCCGGGAGCGCCCGGCCAAATAAATTGCCGGAAGCGTTACCGGTAACGTTACCGGGATTCGTTTCGGAAATGAAGTACCTTTCCCTGTCCGAACAGCTTCCCGATATGAACAAGCAGGCGACCATTAAAGACATTGCCAAGGCGCTCAATATTTCCGTATCCACGGTGTCGCGCGCGCTGCGCAACGCCCCCGACATCAAAGCCGAAACGCGCAATGCCGTGCTCGCCCTCTCGGAGGAGCTGAGCTATCAGCCGAGCCGCCTTGCCCTCTCCTTCCAGCAGCGGCAGACGCATACCATCGGCGTTATCGTGCCCAACCTTGACTGGGTGCTGTCGCAGATGGTAAAGGGCATCGACGAGGTGGCCCTCGAGGCCGGCTATACCGTGATGGTGTGCCAGAGCAACGAATCCTTCGGCCGCGAGATGGTCAATACCCGCCGCCTGCTCGACTCGCTGGTAGACGGCTTTATCATCTCGGTGTCGAGCGAGACCAAGGTCTTCGACCACTTCCGGAAGATCCGGCAGAAGAACATGCCCATGGTCTTCTTTGACCGGGTGAGCCCCGAGATGGCCGGGCCGCGGGTGCGTCTCGACAACCAGGACGGTGGCTTCCAGGCCACCGAGCACCTCATCGAACAGGGCTACCGCCGCATCGCCATCCTCGCCGGCCCGCGCAACCTGGGCATCGGCAACGAGCGCCTCGAAGGCTACCTCGCCGCACTTAAGAAATACCGCATCAAGCCCGACCCGGACATGATCCGCTACTGCGACTTCAACCAGCAGAAAGCCTTTGAGGCCACCAACGACCTGCTCCGCCTCAAGAAGCGCCCCGAAGCCATCTTTACCATCTCCGACCGCATGGCCATCGGCGCCATGCTCGCCATCAAGGACTGGAACCTTCGGATGCCCGAGGACATCGGCCTGGTGGGCTTTAACAACGAGCCGGCCATGGGCCTGCTTACCCCGGCCATATCAAGCGTGGAGCAGCCGGCCTTCGAGCTCGGCAAGACGGCTGCCAAGCTGTTTATCGAGCGGATGCACAACGACGGGGATATGGAAGACACCGAGATCGTGCTGCGGCCCAAACTGTTCGTGAGGGCTTCGTCGCTGAAGAAGGGATTGTAACAACCCGGGCGCCCTTTGTCTCCGGAAGGCATTACCCAAAATAAGACCCACAGCTCCTTTTGATTTTGTAGCCGCACGGCTACAGGATACCCTCCGATTGAGCCCGTTCCCGGCGGCGGCGTTCCCGAACTTCCGCATTTGTTTGGGAAACGGCCCCGTTTTGCGCAACAAAAAGCTCTTCCTTTTTTGGCCCTGTTTTCTCATTAGAAAAGCAAAACAAGTTTTTAATGCCCCGAGGCCCCATTCTGATTATTGAAGACGACCTGGACGACCAGGAGGTATTTGTAGACGCGATCGAAAGCCTGAACCTGGGCATACCCATCCGCTGCTTTGAGCGGGCTAGGGCCGCGATCCAATACCTTTCTGAAACCGAAGACATGCCCTATATCGTCATCTCCGACGTGAACATGCCCGAGATGACCGGCTTTGAATTCCGCCGCATCATCAAGGAGGATCCGTTCCTGGCTTCCAAGGGAGTGCCTTTTATCATCATCTCCACCGACGCCAGCAAGGTTGCCGTGCGCCACGCGCATGCGCTCAGCGTGCAGGGCTATTTCGAAAAGCCGCGCACTGTCGACGATATCTGCAAGATGTTCCGGACCATCTTTGATTACTGGGAGCTGTGCCGCCACATCAACAATACATGACGGATATTCAGGACGGGCCTGCGGCCCTTTTTGTTCACGAAGGCACGACGGCGCGACGACGCAACGAAATGTGTTATCGCGATCTGATTCCGATACAATAAGTCCGTGGTATTAACGGGCCGCTGAATAGCAGCAGTCCGATTGTCATCCCGATCGCAGGCGATCGGATCCGTTCCTGTCCTTTCAGCAGAGTTCAGTCAGTAATGTTTCTGAAACAAAAAGCGTCGTGTCTTCGTGCCGTCGTGCCGTTGTGAATAAAGGCCGCTTGCGGCCTTCTGCCAGCAACTACTCCCGCCCCTGCGCAGCCGCCTGCCCGGCTTCGCGGTCGGAGCGCTTCTTCAGGCGCTCCATCAGCCCGATGGCCAGCAGCAGCCAGGCAAGGCCGATACAGAGCCCGGCCACCACGTCGCTCGCATAATGCACGCGGAGGTACACCCGGCTGAAGCCGATGAGCAGTGCGAAGGCCGGAAGCAGCACGGCCGCCACGTATTTATACGGCCGTGGGATCTTTGTTTTGAAGATCAGGTAGACCAGCAATCCGTAGAAGATAAAGGCAGAGGTGGCGTGCCCGCTCGGAAAGCTGAAGTTGTGGAGCGGCCCGATCAGCGGGCCCGGCGGGCGCTGCCGCTGGAAAGCGTCCTTCATAAAAAAGTTGATCACGTAGCCACCGATGCCGATGACACCAACCTCCACCGCACGCTTCCAGTTGCGGCGGAGCAGGTAGTTCAGCACCAGGATGCTATACGCGATCTGCAGGAAGGTACCCGACGCGCAATAGGTAACGGCCTTCATGAAGGCCGTAAGGCCATCGTCGCGGCGCGGCGCGAGGTAAGTAAACACGAGCTGGTCTGCCTGCACCTCTTTTTTCCAAAGCACCTCATGCATAATAAAAATGAAAAAGCCCAGCGCTCCAATAAAAAGCAGGAGCAGCAGCAGCACCCGGCCGGGAAGCTTTTGGAAATACCGCCGGAGAAAACCGTTGCGCATGTCCATGCCGGTGGCGATGGAATAATTGGGCCAGCGGTAGTCGTCTTCGAGGGCGGTCGCTGCAACAAAAAAATCCTTCGCCGAAAGGAAAACCCTTATCTGGCCTGTTTTCTGTTGCTGTTAGCTACTTTTGACCCTCCTTAGCTACTACTAAATATCATGAATATCCGAAAGCAGGTGCTTTACGCGGATGATGATCCTGATGACCAGGACATCATGAAGCAGCTATTCCTGGAGTACCCGGAATACGATCTCCACACCTTTGGTGATGGAACCGACCTTATTGAACACCTCCTGAAATTTCCCCACCTTGTTTGCCTGGTGATACTCGACCACAACATGCCGCTGTTGTCGGGAAGGGAAGCGCTGCAACGGATCCGGCTATTGCTGCCCGATAACCCGTTGCCGGCCATACTTTACACGACAACGATATCACCGCTCCTCGATGCGGAAGCTTCGGGGCTGGGTGCTGTCCCCTTTAAAAAGCCGACATCCTTTTCAGAGATCAGGGAAAGCCTGAAAAAAATGGTACAGTATTGTGAATAGACAAAAAAGGGACTGCCTTTGCGGGCAGTCCCCCGGTCCGCTACCGGCTGGTAGTGGCTAAGGAAACGGCCCTGGTCTTAACCGGGGCCTTTTTCATAACCCAAATAGAAAAGCTGACCTAAGCCGGTTAAAAACCATCCGTAGGTCAGCCCCTGATGAAACCGCACAAGCACCGGAAATAATGTGCCAAATCAATCGCTGCTTCGTGGGCGTGATACGCTTGTAAGTGAGAGTACTTACGGCCTTGCCGGTTTCCGCTTAGACGATGCAATCCCGCTCCCGGCGGATACCTTTTTGGCACGTTTCTCGTTTTTGATAAATCCGCTAACCTTGAAGACACCTTTTTACGTTATTGCCTGACCGTATTTACACGGGTCAACGCTCAAAATGAAACACAACGGAATCTTGCCGCTTGGCATTCCTGCCAGCAGGTGAGTATCCGATGAAAAGAAGCCCCTCCATAGGGGCTTTTTTTATGCTGGCAAATGCGCTCCTTCGACCCCGGTCGCAACGCTCTTTCCAATACACCAAGATGACTTATCTAGGCCTGCCCGGAAGCTGTTCCAGAATTGTGCTTACAATCGCATCGGGTTCCTGCCCGATCGGAATGCAAAGGGCATATGGCGGACGCTCCAATGCCTCCAGTTGCGAAGCCAGCAGCTCCGGTGCCATATAATGCCCCTGCCGCCTTTTCAGGCGGCTGCGCAGCACCGCCTCCGGGCCATCCAGCAAGATCCATATGGGCTCCTGCCTTAGATCCTGTCTTAAATGCCGGCGATAAATTTCACGCAGCGCCGAGCAGGCCAGTACCGCTCCTCCCTGCTCCCGGGTGGCAAGCAAACGCGCGAGCCGCTGCAACCACGGCATCCGGTCTGCATCGGTAAGCGGAATACCCTGACTCATTTTCCTGATATTTTCCGGGCTGTGGTAATCGTCGGCATCGAAAAACGGGAGGGACAAACGGCGGGCCAGCAGCTTCCCGATCGTGCTCTTGCCGCTGCCCGTTACACCCATGACGATGACGATCATAGTTTAAGATAATAAAAACAGCATCACCAGGGTGAAAGGCTTTCACGGAACCGGGAAGTGCGGAGGCATCAGCGCATCGGCGTTATCCGTATAAGTTCGGATCGCTACCGTTGCCGGGCTCCTGCCAAAACCTCCCGGTTCAAATCTTGCCCATGATAAGAAATTGTAATATTGCGGATGCGCTCACCTACCAAACTGCTGCTTACCCTTTTCCTGATAATAACATCATCCGCTGTTTTTGCACAACCGGGCAAAGGGCCCTACACCCACCGCCAGCTCGACTCGCTGCACCTGCTGGCCCAGCTATTTTCACCCCGTACATATACGCCGGCACCGCTTACCGCAGCCAGGGGCGGCATGCGCCGGGGCAAGGCCCTCCGGCAGGCGGCCCCCGTGGCGGGACCAGGACGATTTGCAGCGGTTTGCTCCGACACTTCCAGCCGTGTCTTTCTGCAAACTGACTCCATTACCTTCTATAGCAACGACCCTTACCTCACCCGCGACGGCCATATCCTGCTCTCCGGCCAATATTCTAAATGGAACGGCACCTTAACAAATAAGGGCTTCATGCAAAAGACCGATCAGAAGGGAAATACGGTCTGGCTGCATACCTACGACAGCCTGCGAAGCCTCCAGCGCTACAATTATATAAATTATACGAAGGTGCTCGAACTGCGCGACGGCTCGCTTTTCCTGGTTGGGCGCACCAATCGCACCTCCGGCAGCAACGACGATATCATTTTCACCAAAACCGATGCGCAGGGAAACATCATTTGGACAAAGCTGTATAAGTCGCGTTTGTGGCCCCGTGCCGGCAATGGCAGCAGCGATTATTGGGTGCCCCACGAGGTCAAAGAAGATCCGCAGACCGGCGACATCTATATTTCCAATACCTTTTGGGATCACGACCGGGGCCTCACAAAGTTGAGCGCATCGAATGGGGCAATACTCTGGAGCCGCTGCTACGAAATGGCTTCCTACACGGTCTTCGACGGACCGCTCGGGCTCGATATCCTCCCGAACGAGCTCCGGTATTTCGGCCGCTGCCTGAGTTACACCCAATCCATTGTCAGCATCTACCGGCTGAACAAGGTTACCGGTGACACTTTGCAAACGCTCTATTTCCAGGTGGCAGATTCCCTGGCAGGCAAGCTCGACTTTTTGGGTAACGAACCGATGGCCAAACTGCAAAATGGTGGCTATGCCCTCGGTGGAAAGTGTTACGGGCAATACCAGTATATGTACAATGGACAAACGCCGCTCTGCCAGGCAGCGGTGCTGGAGCTTGATAGCAACCTGGCCTTTGTAAAAGCATACGCCTTTCGCAATTACATCGAAAGCAACGGCTACAATTCAAGGGTCAGCGTGTTTCCCGACGGATCGGCCTTATTCACCATGCTGAAATTTTACAGCGGCTACACCGCCGATCTGTATTATACCCAGACGGCAAACGGACAGATCATCAAGAACCGGAAAAAGCAGTACAATGGCGAAGGGTTTCCGCAGCAGCCTGCTGCGTTGCGTCTGCCCGGCGGCGGCGACCTGGTGGTGCGGATGATGGGCGATAGCGCCGCCGACAAATCAAAGACGGAGTTTTTAACGATGCACCCCTCCGATACGGCTTCCTTTTGCGTGGGCTATGACGATAATGCCACAACGCTCTATTACTTCCGGTACCGGCCCTATCATTGGGGGTTGGATAGCATCGCCGTCAACGTGATCGAGGAGTCCGGTACAAAAACCCTCGGCCTCGCAGATGAGACACCCAACAAACTACAGGGATGCTATACCGTGTCGTATTGCGACTCCCTTTCGGTGACACCTGTGGCACCCGTCATTTGCTTGTCGCAATCATTGGATGTTACGGTTCGCAAGAACGCTGCCTGCGGAGCACTTGTTCGGTTTACCTATGATACAAGTGCCGTGCAGTCCGCAGCCTATATCAATGATACCACGGTGCGCTTCCGGTTCCGGCGGGCATGGACGGGCAACATCATCGCCCACCTGGAGGGATGCACGCCCATCACCGATACCGTTGCCGTCCGGGTGCTGCAGGCACAGGCTTCTTTAAACCTCGGTCCCGACCGCGAACTCTGTCCCGGCAACAGTATTTTGCTCAACGCACATGCCGGCTATGCTTCTTACACGTGGCAGAATGGTTCCACTGACTCTACCTTCGTCGTCACCGGGCCCGGGCTTTACTACGTGGTCACTACCGATGCCTGCGGCGGGGTGTCCCGCGATTCCGTTACGATCAGTGCGGCGCCCCCGATTCCCTTCAGTGCCGGTCCGGACCGCACTAAGTGCAACGCGGATTCCATACAACTTACAGCCACTCCCGGTTTCATATCGTACAACTGGAGCAACAACTATTTGATCAGCTCACTCACCACGCAGTCCGTTGTAGTGCGTCCTGTACGCGACACCGCCTACTATGTCCGGGCCGAAAAAACTCCCGGATGTTTCGCTTATGATACCGTCCGCATCACCGTGCTTCACTCACCGCCGATTGCGCTGGGTGCTGACCGGCGGTTTTGCGCTGGTGACAGCGCCCTGCTCGATGCGGGTCCCGGGTTTGCACGATACAGCTGGAGCAATGGAGGCGTCACGCCCGTCATCATTGTACGAACGCCCGGCGAATACCGGGTGCAGGGCACGACGCTGCAAGGGTGCAATAGTTTCGATACGGTGCTCGTTTTGCCACCGTACCCCTTGCCGGTACCGGCGCTTGACAAGAACAGCGGGCTATGCTCCGGAACGGTTCGCGTTCTTTCGCCCGGGGTCTTTGACAGCTATGCCTGGAATACGGGTGCCACTTCACCCGGCATTACGGTTGGGGCGGTCGGTCGTTATGCTGTAGTGGTAACGGATGCAAACGGGTGCCGGGCCGAAGACAGTACAACTATCGCTGTCATCCACCCGCTGCCGGCACACTTTCTTCCACCCGATACCGCGCTCTGCTCCTACGGCAGCCTCGATTTACGACCGGCTGGAGCTTTTAACCGGTATAGCTGGAGCAACGGGTCCGCCGAGCCGGCTCTGAAGATCTCGGCGCCCGGGCGGTACTGGCTCCGGGTTATTGACGCAAACAATTGTTCCGGCAGCGACACGGTGCTGGTTACTCCGAAAGAATGCCTGAAAGGACTATATGTTCCCACGGCATTTACTCCCAACCGCGATGGGAAGAATGACCGTTTAAAAGGGATGTTGTTCGGCACGGCGAAAGCCTATTTGTTCCGCATCTACAACCGGTGGGGCGAGGTCGTCTTCCAAACCACGGACCCCGCAACCGGCTGGGATGGCACCGTCGGCGGCATGCCGCTGGAAAGTACTGTCTTCATCTGGACCTGCACTTACTGGCTCGAAGGCGAAGCGCCGGCATCCGAAAAAGGAACCTTTGTCCTGGTCCGGTAGGAGCGCTCAGCATACACAACTGTTCCGGGAGCAAACTAAAACGACCCGGCTCCGGTACCTAGATAACCAGATGTTTTGTAACAAAAGCCCTGCATGTCTTGCAGGGCTTTCTTCCTAACAGGCGGCGGGATAAGGTTGAACCGGCCAGTACGTTCTGTCCCCAAAGTGCCATCAGCAAAAACATCCTGGCTCACATTGTCGTGCTTTCAGGGCTGTCAATTTTTCGCTCTAAATGCAATTGCCCGGACGGCTATAGATAGCGCGTCCGCTCCTGAGATACGGTCAACCGGATCTACTCCAATTGCAGGGCAGCTGCAGACCTTATTTCCTTATTTCTTCTTAAACTGCTTCCTGAACTTTTTCAGCAGCTTGCGGCTACCCTTGGCCGTATAGGCGCCCGCCAGCAGACCGCTGGCCGTGTACAAACCCACGGAAAGAACGTCGCCCCAGAAGCTGCCTCCGGTTACCGGTTTTGATCGCTCCTCCCGCTCCCACGGTTCCAATGCCCCCAGGTCGCTATCTCCCTGACGGCGGTGCCACCAAAGGGTACCCAGTCCAAGCGCCCCACCAATAATTCCTCCCCAGAGCAGCGTGTCTTTCTTATTACTGGCATCGATCAGGCCAAAAGCAATAGCCGCCGTCAAAAGCTCAAGGGCGAACTCCACGTTCTGTGTGTGGCTCATCTTTCCTTTGCCTTTATGATGGTGATTACCTGATACCGCAGGCATCAGCTTGCGGCCCGACTTTTTCTCAACCGCATGGATAAGCTCCTGCATGAGACCCAACGAGGATAAACCAATTGCACCGCGCTTCATAGAATCTGTTATGGTCATGAACTTTTCGGACTGTCGACCAAAGGGGATGCCAAGAGCGTTAATTCCGTATTATGCTTTTAGCCTGAGCTTCCAGCACATCTGAGGCTTGTTGAATCTGACTGGTTAGAAAAAGGCCGCTGATTCCGATGCTTGTCCCTGTCATGGTAACCGCTTCGGCAATGTGCGAACGGACAATTCAAAGGGCAGCTCAACCCGCCCAGTAACGCAATTAAAAAGGTGGCGGCCCGTGCGCCACCTTTTTTACTTTTTCGGTAAATTGATTTTCGTATCCATGAAACCGTGACTTAATACCAACCAGCATGAAACTCCTGCTTTCGATCATCCTGCTCCTCCTCGCGGCATCTCCGCAACGCGCCGGTGCCCAGGTATACGACAGTGCCTTCCTGAGGGTACACTATAATTTTTATTTCCGGTCCGACACGACAAAAACGCCATACCTGAACGATGTTTTCGTGCTTGATGTAGGGAAACGGTACACGAAATTCCTGAGCGCCAACCGGATGATCATCGACTCGATGCTGACCGAACAATTCAACCGCCAGAAAAATGACGAGAGCGGATCCTACAAGATTGACCTCCGAAACGCGCCCGTCTCCGGTTCTACGGTGGTGATGTTGCGCAGCACCCGCACCAATGTTTTCACCGTTGCCGACAAGCTTGGTTTTTACAACTACCGCTATATCGACACACTGAAACAGGTTGCGTGGCAGATCCTTACCGACACCCTGAATATCTTCGGCTACCACTGTATCAGGGCCACTACTTCTTTTCGCGGCCGCAACTACGAAGCCTGGTTCACGCCGCAGATCCCTGTTTCTGCCGGTCCCCATAAGTTTTTCGGCCTGCCCGGGCTTATTCTCCGCATCTGCGACTCCGAGAAGCTGTTTGATTACCAGGTCAGCGCTTTGCGGGTACTTAAGCAGCCGGCGCCGGTCTTCATTACCCAATCCAACTTTTCGTTCATTTCGCGGAAGGAGCACCGGCGCCTCACCCGTTTTATGATCGAGGACCCGGACGGCTTTTCGGCCAGCCAGGGAATCACGTACCACACCAAAAGCGTAGACGGCCAGACCAATCCGCCGCCGCCGCCAAAACGCAAATACATGCCGCTGGAGCTCGAATAAAGGACCCATGAATCCCGGCTGCGTGGCAAAGAAAAAGTTACAGGTGACCCTATTCCCGATGAAAATGCAATCAACAGGTACATGAACGGCAGCTTCACGCCATTGAAGCCCGCTGCCCGCAAAAGCAGCAGGACCATAGCCATGGGCTGCCGCCAGCGGTTCTTATTCTGATGCTGGCCGGTGACCAGGCCTTTTCACAGGGAGAGGTCCGCCTGGCGGGCAGCGTCACCGACCCGGAAAGCCTCCCGCTCAGCGGCGTGTCGGTAACCGCCACCGACCCGAAATCCAAAGCCATCATCGCATACGCGTTTTCGGGCAACGACGGACTATTCGAGCTCCGTTACCCGCCACGCCCTTCGGATTCGCTGGAGCTGACCTTTTCATTGATCGGATACGGCCCGAAATTGCTGCATCTGGCGCGCAGCGCGCAGAGCAGCCTCCGGATCGTGCTCGCGCCCAAACCGATCGAGCTGCCGGAATTCAACGTAAAGACAGGCCCGGTGGTAGCCGGCAGGGATACGATCGTATACCAGGCCGGCCAGTTCCGGCAGCTGGGCGACAAAGCCATCGGCGATGTTATTGCCCGTTTTCCGGGCATTGAAGTGCGTCCCAACGGCCAGATCTTGTACAACGGGCGCCCGATTATCAAATACTATATCGAGGGCGTGGACCTGCTCGATGACCGCTATAGCCTTGCCAACCGCAACCTGCCGTCGGAATATGTCGACAAGGTTCAGATCCTGGAAAATCACCAGCCCATACGCGCGCTCGACAGCTTTGCCCTTTCCAACCGGGCGGCTATCAACATCAAACTGAAAAACAATGTCCGGATGCGGCTTATCGGGCGGGCGGAACTCGGCCTGGGTGCCACGCCGCTGCTTTCCGAAGACCAGGTTGTCGCCATCCGGCTCAGGCGGAACCTCCAGTTCCTGAATGTGGCGAAGTTCAACAATACCGGCGCCGACAATTCCCAGGACCTCGCATCGCTCAATGGCAACGAGAATACCGGCTTCACCCGGAACCGGACTGCAAAGCGCGACCTGCTTGCAATTCCCAACCCGGGCACCCCGGATATCAACAAAAGCCGTTACCTGCTGAACCGCCAGTCGGTAGTTTCCGGCAATTACCTGTTCCCGCTGCGCAAAGAGGCAACCCTGCGGCTGCATGCGAGCTATGTGAACGACAGGATACGGAAAACAATGGAACAGGCATCCGTGTATAAAACGCCGACCGCAACGATTGGTATCGACGAACGGGTTGGAATGCGCACCGATATGGAGCGCTTCGAAGCCGACCTAGCACTGGAGAAGAACCAGAAAAAGCAATATGCCGCGCATAGTGTCCGGGTAAAACTCTGGAACGCAAAAGACGTATCGGATACCTACAACGGCGCGAGCTTCATCGGGCAGACGCTGACGAACCCTTTCTTCGACCTCCGCTTCAGTTCCCGGCTTATCCGGGCCAATCGTAAGCTGGCGCAGGAGCTGTATTCCGTAGCAGGGTACTACCGCAACGCGCAGCGCCTCGAAGTGTTGCCGGGGCTTTATCCCGCAATTTTCAATACCGCACCCGGGTACGACGGCTTTTCACAAACGGGCATTTACGAATTGAAATATGCCGAAAGTTATTTCGCGGTCCGCGGGTTCGGTAAACGGGTGCAGAAGCAATACAAGGTCGGGGTTTCCGGCCAGCTGGCATCGGTTGGTTCCGACCTCCGGTTCCGGTACGCCGACGAATCCAAATATGCGCCCGACAGCTTCGCCAATGACCTGAATTCAGCCAACCTCTTCCTGTACCAGGAGAGCGAATGGAGCTATAAGGACGAGGTCTTTTCTGCAAAGCTGAAGCTACCCTGGGGGATCAATTTCCTGTCCTACGGCGATTCGCTGCACTCCTTCGGCGACAGCCGCAAGCGGGTCATCGTCAATCCTTTCCTTTCGGGTTCGATGAGGGTCCTAAAAAAGATGACACTCGACGGCTCGATAGCGTACAGCCAGAATTTCACCGACATCCTTTCTACCTACCGGGGATATATTTTCAACACGTATCGCAATGCAACGCGGAATAATGCCCTCGTGGACAAGCAGGATTTGCTTTCCGCAACCCTCGGACTCTCGTACAACAACCCGGTGAAGGGGCTTTCGTGGTCGGTTTCGCATACCCGGTCGCAGATCACGAGCGGCCTCATCGACCGGACCCGCTTTAACGGCCAGCTGCAGGACCGATCGGCGGAAGCGGTTCGCAACACCACCAGCAACAATAGCGTCGCGGTGTCGGTGGGCAAATACATCTGGGAGCTGAAAACCGCGACCAACATCGCGATGGATTATGGTGTCAGCTCAGCACCCCAATTCTTCGAAAACAGTATGGTCCGTTCCCGGACGAACGTCCTCAACTTCAGCGCCGGCGTTTCATCCGGCCTCAGCGAGAAGTTGTCGCTGAATTACCGGCTGGTGATATCCAGGAACCGGTCGCGCTTAGATCAGGAAAAGAACTTTTTCGAGGCCACCCAAACCCGGCACGTCGCCTCCGTCAACTATGCGCCGGTTCGCAAGCTGATCCTGCGCGTCACTTCCGAATATTATGTCATCAGCGGCACCGCGACGGAGCGGCAGCCGGCAAACTTCACGGATTTATCGCTGCGGTATTTCCTGAAAAACAAGTCGGAACTGGAGCTGAGCACCACCAATATCCTGGATACGCGATCCTATACCTGGGCGTCTTCCTTCGAATACCTGTCGTTGTTCCGGCGCTATGAAACGCGCCCTTTCCAGGTGCTGCTGAAATACGCATTCACTTTCTAACCGGCGCCGGGTGCCCGTACTTTCATTTCCGGAAGAAGTTTCGGCCGCAACCGCCGCCAGGCGACGATCGCACTTATTATTTCGGCCAGGCCACCCACCGTAAAACAACTGCCCCCGGCTTTTCCCGATCGATGGCTCGTTGGGTACCGGAACGAAAAAGCCGTGGACTTTCATCCGCGGCTTGAACCGATTCAGAGGAGCCGGTTTGAAGGGCCATCCGCCGGCTGGCGGATATGAATCCAATGCACAAAAAGCCCTCCAATGGAGGGCTCTGTGAGGTACCGGGAAAGAGACAAATAGCTGACTTGCTGAGTAATCTAATTCGGCTAGCTGGGCTAAAATGAGCTTCTATTCAAATCCGATGTTACGCGGTTCGCACCTTATCCTGCATGACCTAGTGGCTGCCCGGATTTAACCTATTTAACATGGTCAAACTGCGGGTGGAGACACGAACACTAGGCTCCAATACCACTTGCGAGCTGAAAACGAACAAGAACGTGGGAGGGGTAATGATCAGCGCTGACGATTTCCAGGAAAGCAGCATCCTTGTGAACGTATTTCGATAGTGCCTGCTGGTAGTGCAGAAGAAACGTGCTTTCCTTTTCCGGTTGCGTGAGCAGCCTTTCCTCTGCAGCACTTTCTGGAACCAGCTTTATCGAGCATATGCTTGAGTTTAATTTCTCTACCCTATATTTCATGATAATGATTTAAACCTTTTTTGTACGGCGTCTTTACAAATCTATTATTGGACAACAAGAAAAAGAGTGATCCCTGAACAAAATCTCCATACACGTTCGCGACGTCGCCAAAGCAGCCCACTTGCAAGCAATACGCGCCAAACTGATCCAGGGCGACTACAACGAACCGGCATGGCTCGTTGCTGCACTCACCGGTGTAGATAAACGCTCGCCTATTGCAGCAGTGAGGTGCCCAACCGCTTTCCGCCGCATCAGAACCTCAACAAATAGCCAAGATCCGGAGTGCACGGCAATCCGGCGAAGAATTCTGTTCGTGCCGGACGGCAAGGCACGATGATCTATGGGGCCTGTTACTGATCTGAACGGGTCGGCCTGGGTCTTTGTTACCATTGACCGTTTGAGGTTTAGCAAAGTATTGGCGCATCCTTCCGGAATAAAAGCCTACTTTCACCGTGTTATTTGAGCCTCGCATTAGTGATCGTTAATTATCCTGCTTCAACCGCACCTTAGTTAGTCCCTTACTTCTTGCTTTCCTCAAGCTTTTTAAATTTTTAATTACACAAGAACATGAACATTTATGTTTCGAACCTGAGCTTCAACCTGCAGGATCAAGATCTGGGAGATTTTTTCGCTCCTTATGGAGAGGTAACTACTGCTAAAATCATAACTGACCGCGAAACGGGCAGATCGAGAGGTTTTGGTTTCGTTGAAATGTCGGATGACGCTGCTTCCAGAAAAGCAATCGCCGAACTGAACGAAACTTCTTTTGATGGCAGAACAATCAAAGTATCGGAAGCCAAGGCGAAAGAAGACCTTCCCGCCCGCAATTTTAGCGGTGGTGGTAATTACAATAACAACCGTTATTAATAGCATCCTACGTCAAAAAAAGCCCGGTTCTGAACCGGGCTTTTTTTATCCCCAGCCGGCAAAGAACGCCAAATACCCTCTCGGAAGGTGGCGCACAAGTATCGCAAAGAGAATACCCTGCAGCTCTTAATACGCAACCGGAATACTCTGGAGATTTACACTATTGCCATCATTGGCTAACAACTCTGTATGCGGGTTTTCCGGCCCGTTAATTTCACCAGGATCTTCCTCCGGTCTTATGTTCCTGGATTCGGGCACACTGATAAGTTTGCTGCGAGGCGTTCACGGAAGATACCTGAAGCAATGACGCAAGTGTAAAATTCAACCCAAGCAATGGATACAACCCGCCCAAATATTAAAATAGATCTCCCTTATGACGACAACGGTACGCTGAAGTTTGAAAAAGTGCTGTGCCGGCAAATAGGCGATTACTATTTGGTTTCCTCAATTCCTGTCTTTTCCCATGCGGTGGCCTTTGGAGATATTATTTTATTGGAGGAAGACAATGGAAATTTCTACGTCGATACAGTTATCTCCCCGTCGGGCCATAGTGTGATACAAATCATGATAAAAAAACCTGAATTCATTGAGAGACTTCTCAAAACCCTTCATGATTTGGGCATCGAAGCCACCACGCGCGCCGATGAATTTTACCTGGTCGTTGACGTGCCGCCTCGGATAAATTTCTCCCAATTGACAAGCATTTTAGAAAAATACGCCGAGAGTGAAATAATTGCATATCGGCATGCGTGTATCAGCGATGAACATTTACTTTCTTGTACAAAGAATTAATATTTTTTGGCCGCTAATTCGTAATAGTCACTTTGAAAAGGCCACCAATATCTATTTCCAAATCACATCCGGTTCGACAACAATCTGAACCGAAAGTAAAAGAGGCTTTTGCCGAAAAACCGGAAGCCTCCCTAAGGCACCGGGCAACAGATTGTGATCGCCCACTGCCTGTATGCAGATATCCCTCAGAGACTCCAATGTAAAAAGCCCTCTGGTGGGAGGGCTTTTGAGGTACCGAGGAGCAGACTTGAACTGCCGTCCGCCAACCGGCGGATATAAATCCGATGCATTTGTGTAAAAGTAAAAGCCCTCCGATTGGAGGGCTTTTGAGGTACCGAGGAGCAGACTTGAACTGCCGACCTTCGGGTTATGAATCCGATGCTCTAACCAGCTGAGCTACCTCGGCCACTGTCCGCCGAAGCTGTAGCCGTGGCGGAAAGGGCTGCAAAAATAAGGAGATCAGCCGTTTCCAACAAACTAAATTCGAAAATCGGGAACCAGGGTGCAAACAAACCCGAGATGACGCCGCCCCCAATCTATTCCGGAATACGTACCTTTTCGCAAACCCTGGTATGCGCATCACGGCCTTCCTGTTATTGCTGCTTCTTTCCTGCACTGCCGCCGCGCAGCAGGCACTCTCCTACCGCGTCCGGCCCGACACGGCGCGGCGTACCATCAGTGTGGAGCTCACCGTGCCCGGCGCGCCTAAAGTCTTCAACCTTGCCACCTACGCACATCCCGAATACGACGACCGCTACTGGCGCTACGTGCGTGACCTCAGGGTTGCCGGGGGCAGCGTTCGTCGCCTCGACAGCGCGCTCTGGGAGCTCACCCATGAAGCCGGCGGCGACGCCCTGGTCAGCTACCGCGTGGAGCTGCCACAGGCCGAAGGCTTTCGTCCCGCATGGCGCCCGCACCTGGGCAGCGGCATCGCCCTGCTGGGCGGGCCGCACACCTTTCTATACCCCACCTCGATGCCGGCAGTGGCAGCACAGGTGCAGCTGGAGCTGCCCCAGGACTGGAAAGTGTTTACGGCGCTGGCGCCGGCCGCGCCGGGCCTTTGGCGCGCCCCGGATATCGCCGCGCTCATGGATGCGCCGATCCTCGCCGGCCGCATCGCCTCCCGCAGTCATTTCAGCAAAGAGGCGACGCACGTGGTCGCTTATGCCTCACCGGCCGCCGACGGCCTGCTGGATAAACTCAACAGCGAGCTCATGGCGCTGACCGCGCAAGCCGGGCGACTCTTCGGCGGATACCCCTTCAAATCCTACTGGTTTCTGCTGCAGGACAGCGCCTATGGCGGCCTCGAACACGCCGCCAGCGCCACGCTCGGCGTTTCTTCCGAACGACTGCGCGGGCCGGAGCGGGCGGAGGAACTGGCGGATATCGCACACGAATACCTGCATGCCTGGAACCTGGTGGCCCTGCGCCCCAGGGGCTATGGCGGGCTGACCTGGAAAAACCCCGGCCCGGCCCGCGAGCTCTGGTTCAGTGAAGGCTTCACGCTTTATTATGCCGACCTGCTGCTGCGCCGCGCGCGGCTGCCGGTTCCGGACAGCACCCGCGCCGATCACCTGCGCACGGTGCTCGAATCCTACTACCGCAACAGCGGCAACTACCTGCTGCCGCCCGCCCGCGTGAGCCTCGACGCCAACGCCACCCCGGGCAGCCTCGGCGACTACAACGCCAGCCCCCACCAGCAGGGTGAGGTCATTGCCACATTGCTCGACTGGAAGATCCGCACGGCCACCGGCGGCGCAAAAACGCTCGACGATTTCATGCGGCGCTTTTACCAGCGCTTCCGCGGTAAAGGGTTTACGGAGACAGATATAAAGCAGGAGGCCGAAAGCATTTGCAGCTGCCGGCTCGATACGTTCTTTAACAGCTATATCAACAACGGCCGGGAGCTGCCGGTTGCCGCAACACTGGCCGAAATGGGCTGGCGCTTCACCCGCCAAACCGTCACCGACAGCAGCGGCGGCGCGCCCCGCCCCGACGTCGATATGTATGCCTGGCAGGACGCGCAGGGGATCCTGCGGCTCGGGCTCAACCGCCCTAACAGCTGCTGGACAGCCGCGGGTCTGCACACCGGCGACGAGTTGCTCGCCTTTGGCGGCAGTACGGTGACCACCCAGCGCGAATTCTTCAGCCGGATGCGGGCAATCAAGGTGGGCGAGATCGTAGGTGTTGCCATAAGAAAAGACGGGCGCCCTCAATTGGTACGGGCAACCGTCACGCCCGCCACACGGGAGGCGGTGCACCTTACGCCCGCAAGGACCTCGCCGGCAATGGAACGCCTGCGCGCAGCCTGGCTGCGGGGTCAATAGCGGGTGCTGCCCGGCTGCTTTTCCACGAGGTATTTCCAGTATCGCCGAGGCATATGCTGCACCTGCAGGCGCGTGTTCTTCCGGGCGGCGATGTTGACGCTTTTGAAATACTGCCTCCACAGCTGCTGGTAAAAAGCTTCTTCCGGGTCATAAACGGCAGCCACTTCGCGCCCGCCGGCGGCGGCTTCCGAAAATTGTATTTCTACGGCATGCGTCCGCGCGCCGTCGTAATGAATGCCGTAGCGCCGTCGCCCGTCGTAGATCAGCCAGCGCTGGTCGGCATAGCGGGTGGTAAAATGCTTGGCGATGAGCGGCAACACGTCGTGGTCCGGCTCAATCAGCGCATAATAAAGACCATCGGCCGTTTTCTGGAAACGCACGAAGGCCTCCATCCGGTGCTGCTCCTTCCATACCTTGCGCGCCACTTGCGACACGGCTAGTACATCCGGGTGACTGAAGTCCTGCTCTACCGATCCTTCACTGGCAAACACGTAGCTCACATAGCGCAGCAGCGTGTTTGCGATTCCCGCCTCGTCGGCAAGGAAACATTGGGATACCGCCTGCAGTCCTTCGGCACTCAGCTTGCGCTGCAGGCCGCGCCACACGCGCTGTGCATGCGCTTCAAGAAAACGCGCTTCGTGCACGGCACCAAAAATAGTTCCCTGGAAGCGGTCTCTTCGGCACAGGTCTACGGCTTCGAATTTATAATCGAATACATCGAACACCGCGCAGAGCCAGCCTTCGAAACTGCCGTCATACAACACCGTCTGCAGCATCAGAAAATGGTAAGCTGCGGTGAATGATTGGCGGCGTACTTGCTTTGCGCGCCGCCCAGGATAAAGCCGCGGATCTGGTCGGCGCTGTACTCCCGGCGCAGGCCGGTGCCGGTACGCAGGTCGAGGAAGTAGCGGGCCCGGTTGGCAGCGATATTGAAGCGTTTCAGGTGCTCCCAGGTCAGCTTTGTGAAGCGCCGTGCCTCCCAGATCTTTTGCGCCGACTTCAGCCCGATGCCCGGCACCCGCCGGATGAGATCGAGGTCGGCGGTGTTCACATCAACCGGGAACTGGTGCAGGTTGCGCAGCGCCCATTGCAGCTTCGGATCCACCTGCAGATCCAGGAAAGGCTCGTCGGCTGCAAGGATCTCGTTCACGTCAAAACCATAATAACGCAGCAGCCAGTCGGCCTGGTAAAGCCGGTTTTCGCGGATCATGGGTACCGGCGTTCCGATGGAGGGCAGGCGGCTGTCGTCGCTGATGGGCACATAGCCGGAGTAATAAACGCGCTTCAGCTTCATGTTCTTGTAAAAAGAATCGGAGAGCAGTAGAATCTGGCGGTCGCTTTCCGGCGATGCGCCCACCACGAGTTGCGTGCTCTGGCCTGCCGGCGCGAAGAGCGGCGCTTTCACCAGCGTTTTCCGCTCGTCGCGGTTGGCGATGATGCGCTCCTTCAGCACGGTCATGGGCCGGATGACATCTTCGGTCTTCTTTTCGGGCGCCAGCAATTGCAAACTTTGCTCGGTCGGAAGCTCCATGTTCACACTGAGGCGGTCGGCATAAAGCCCCGCGGCCTCGAGCAGCTCCGGGCTCGCGCCGGGGATGGCCTTCAGGTGGATATAGCCGTTAAAGCGGTGCTCCGTGCGCAGCTTCTTCGCAATCTGCACCAGGCGCTCCATCGTATAGTCGGGATCCCTGAAGATCCCCGAGCTCAGGAAAAGCCCCTCGATATAATTCCGGCGGTAAAAATTGATGGTCAGGTCCACCACCTCCTCCACGGTGAAGGCGGCGCGCTTCACATCGTTGCTGCGGCGGCTCACGCAATAAGCGCAGTCGAAAATGCAGTGGTTGGTGAGCAGGATCTTCAGCAGCGACACGCAGCGTCCGTCTTCGGTGTACGCATGGCAGATGCCCATGCCTTCGGCATTGCCCAATCCCTTTTCCTTGTTCTTCCGGCTGCTCCCGCTGGAGCTGCAGGAAACATCATATTTTGCCGCATCCGCGAGGATCGAAAGCTTCTCCAACACCCGTTCGTTCATAGGTCCGTTTGATCCCCGAATTTACTAAACAGGTTAGCAAAAAAGGGTCGGCGCAGCTCGCTTTGTGATGCTCCTAACGAATGTTTAATGAATGGAAAAATCCGGGCGGAAAACTGCGACATTTTTATCCCGTTTGCGAATCGGGGGCTTCCACCGGCTTCGACTGGGCGGAACCTTTCTGGCGGAGGAAAATGGTGAAGAGGATCATGACGCCCACCGACAGGAATTCACTCTGCCAGTTCTGAAAAGATTCGAACCAAAGCTTGCTGTTACCCAGGAACTGGAAGGCGGACTCGAGCGGCTTGCCCAGCCGTGCCTGCTCCTGGTTAAAAGATTTGAGACTGCCATACCAGTGCAGCACAAACGAAAGCAGGAAGAGCAGGAACAACACGATGCTGAGGGAGTTTTCATAGAACTTCAGGATCCAGCCGCCCTTCTTCACGGGCCAGGGCGTATCCGGTCCCGGCGGCTTGTCGTCGTGATCTACCTCCTCGTCCTTATCAGGATCCTTTGATTCGGCGGAGCCTTTCTGGTAAAGGAAGGCGGTGAGCACCACGAACATGGCCATCTGCAGGAACTCGCTCTCCCAGTTTTCAAAGGTCGCTTCGATAAAATGACCCGTGGCCAGGTATTTTCCCAGCGACACCGGCGCACCTCCCTCCTGTTGTTGCTCTTCGTTGTACTGCAGAACGCCTGAGAAAAGCTGGCCCACGAACGTGAGCAGAAAGAAAGCAAAGGCCACGATGGTCAGGCCGTTGTTCCGCCAAATATTGCTTTTACGTTTTTGTTTAGCCAAATCGACCTCCACTTTCAGGATTGTATTACAAACGGGATGCCACCGCCGGGCTGGTGCTTAAGAGGATGATAAAATGCGCAGCCAACGGGGCGATTCGCTTGAAATGAGCTTACCTTAGGCTCAGTCAACCCATTGTCTCCTACGCACTTGACGTTTTTTTGAACGCTACATCATGGAACCACGCATCCAATCCATCACGGCATCGATCTCCGAGCTGGAAGACCGCTACGCCGAATTGCTGACGCTTGAAGCGCCCGAACGCGAGCTGGCAATGCTATGGGCCAGTATCCGCGAGTTGCGAATAAAGCTTGAAGAAATAAAGAAGGGTGTTTCCTGCCCGTAGTTCTACGGACGGCCGCCGAGGCCGTAATGCTTTCCGATCATCTTATCGAAGGTCTGCGCCGGAAGCAGGCGTTTCAGCAGCACCGAGAATTTCTCGAGGGGCTTGCCGAGGCGGTATACCCGCTTGAGGCGCGGTGCTTCCAGGATCTTCTCCAGCAGGATGCCGAAGGCTTCCAACGGCAGGCCACCCGACACGCTCTCGTCGATGAGCCGGTAGGTGTGCTCGAAGCTCTCTTTGTACGGGCTGCCCGGGGCAAGGTCTACCCGGATGCGGTTGCGGTTGATGTCGGTGCGCACCCCGCCTGGCTGCACCACGCAGGCCTCCACCCCGAAGGGAGCGAGCTCGGTGCGCAGGGCCTCGGTAAGCCGGTCAACAGCCGCCTTGCTGGCGCTGTACAGGCCGCGGTAAGGCAGCCCTATCTCCGAGCCGATGGAGCTGATGTTGACGATGCGGCCGCGGCCCTGCCGGCGCATCAGGGGCAGCACCGCCTGGCAGGTGCGGATCACCCCCATCACGTTGGTATCGAAAACTCGCGCCGCGTCGGCGAGCGAAAGCTCCTCCACCGGGGCAGCGATACCAAGGCCGGCATTGTTCACCAGCATGTCGATGCGGCCGGCCTCCTGCACCACGCGGGCAAAGGCGGCTGAAATGCTTTCGGGATCGGTCACGTCGAGGTTCAGCGTGCGGAAAGGACGCTGCTGGCCCTCGAGGGCACGCGCGGTGCCGTACACGATATGACCTGCCTGCGCGAGATGCGTGGCCATGGCTTCGCCGAGGCCGCTCGATGCGCCGGTAATGACGATAACTTTCTGCTTGCTGCGTTGATCCTTCATAGCGCCTGCAAAACTCGGGCAAAAAGAAATGACGCCCGCGAAAATCGGGACGGCGGCCCGAAGGTGGGTGGTGCCCGGCAGGTAAGCAGTTTCCTTTACACTTCGGCGCAGTTAACCCGTAAGCGCTACCGACGCGGGCCCAGGCCCTCAATTGAGGGCGCCGGGAAGCTGAAAAAATTTAACGTGAATGCAGTTCACGACCCATTAATTTTGCGTGAGAAAGCGAAAGCCGGCGTACCATCCCCGGTTTTCTTATATTTGCGGCGCTCATGCAATCAGGCACACATACCAAACACTTCATCTTCTTTACACCGGCCCAGACCCGGATGTATGATGTGTGCTTTGACCTTTTCCGCTATTTGTCGCGACGTGGATCCTGATAGGACAAGCCGCTGACCCTGGCCCCTATCAGTGAACGTTTGCGGAACGGTTTTTTCTTGGGATTGGTTATCCTTTTTTACAACTCTTTTGGACATCGTGGATCAACAGCAAATCATCGTACGGGTGGCAACGCCCTCTGATTCGGTTTATGCGCAAACTATAACCGACGAAATGGAAGCCTCCGCCAGGGCCCGGGGAACCGGTATTGCCAAGCGCAGCCCGGCCTATGTGGCCCAGAAGATGGAGGAAGGCAAAGCGGTGATCGCCCTTACCGAAGGAGGCGACTGGGTAGGCTTTTGCTACATCGAAACCTGGGAAGGCGAGTACGTGGCCAATTCGGGGCTCATCGTGTCGCCGGCTTTCCGCAAGAGCGGCGTGGCCAAGCGCATCAAGCATCGGATCTTCGAGCTGAGCCGCGAAAAATACCCCGACGCCAAGATCTTCGGTCTCACCACCGGCCTCGCCGTGATGAAGATCAACAGCGAGCTTGGCTATGAGCCGGTGACCTATTCGGAGCTCACGCAGGACGAAAAATTCTGGGCCGGCTGCCAAAGCTGCGTTAATTACGAGATCCTCATGAGCAAAGGCCGTAAGAACTGCCTCTGCACCGCCATGCTGTTCGACCCCAAGGAGCACGTGGTTGTTGAAGAAGTGAAGAAAGACTTCGAAAAGCGCAAGCCGGTGTTTGAGCGCCTCCTCCGCTTTAAGCAAAACCGCTTCCTCAAGCGCCTGCAGATCGACCGCAATTCCGGCCGCAAGCTGAAAATGTTTCTCTTTAACCTGTTACACTAAGGGCTCAATGGTGAATGATCAATGGTCAATGCAAACCAGCGCCACTTCACCAGAGAAATTTCCTGATGTACCAGGCAAGCGACATCCATTGATCTTTCACCATTGACCATTCACCACTCACCACATGAAAAAAATTGTTCTCGGATTCAGCGGAGGCCTCGACACCTCCTACTGTGTCAAGTACCTCACGGAAGAAAAAGGCTATGAGGTACACAGCGTGATCGTCAATACCGGCGGCTTCTCCGACGAGGAGCTCAAAGCGGTTGAAGCCCATGCCTACAAACTGGGCGTAAAGTCGCATACCACGGTCGACGCCGTCCGCTCTTACTACAAACGGATCATCCGCTACCTCGTTTTCGGAAACGTACTGAAGAACAACACCTACCCGCTCAGCGTGAGCGCGGAGCGCCTCGTACAGGCCCTGCACATCGCCGAACATGCCAAAGCCCTCGGCGCCGATGCCGTGGCCCACGGCTCCACCGGCGCCGGCAACGACCAGGTGCGCTTCGATATGATTTTCCACATCCTTGTTCCGGGACTTGAAATCATCACCCCAATCCGCGACCTGCGCCTGAGCCGCGAGGAAGAAATTTCCTACCTGAAAAGCAAAGGAGTGGAGATGAATTTCGAAAAGGCAGTCTACTCCATCAATAAAGGCCTCTGGGGCACGTCGGTGGGCGGCCGAGAGACCCTCCATTCCAATGGCGCCCTGCCCGAGGAAGCCTGGCCGACGCCTGCCACCAAAACCGGCAGCGAAGACGTGCAGCTGCAATTTGAAAAAGGCGAGCTGGTAGCCGTCAACGGGCAGCGCTTCGAACACCCGGTTGACGCCATCCGCAACCTGCAGGAGCTGGCCGCGCCTTACGGCATCGGTCGCGACATCCACGTGGGCGACACCATCATCGGCATCAAAGGCCGTGTGGGCTTCGAGGCCGCTGCTCCCCTCATTATCATCAAGGCGCACCACGCGCTCGAAAAGCACGTGCTCACCAAGTGGCAGCTCAACTGGAAAGACCAGCTGGCGCTCTTCTACGGCAACTGGCTCCACGAAGGCCAGATCCTCGACCCGGTGATGCGCGACATCGAAGCCTTCTTCTCCAGCAGCCAGGAGCAGGTTACGGGCACCGTATTTCTACAGCTCCTCCCCTTCCGCTTCCAGGTTACCGGCATCGAATCGCCCTTCGACCTGATGAGCGCCAAATTCGGCAAATACGGGGAGATGAACAGCGGCTGGACCGGCGACGATGTGCGCGGCTTCAGCAAGATCTTCGGCAACCAGGTAGCCATTTATCAACAGGTTAAAGAAAGCGGCCATGAAAGCTAAGGTGGGCATCGTTGGCGGCGCCGGCTACACCGGCGGTGAGCTGCTCCGCCTCCTGCTCCGGCACCCGCACGCGGAGATCGCCTTCGTACACAGCCGCAGCAGTGCCGGCGCGCCGGTGCACAGCGTACACAGCGACCTGCTGGGCGAAACCGAGCTCACCTTCAGCAGCGTGCTGCAGCCGGGCGTGGACCTGCTCTTCCTCTGTGTCGGGCACGGCGAGGCCCGCAAATTCCTCGGGCAAAATGAGATCAACCCTTCGGTACGTATCATCGACCTCTCGCAGGATTTCCGTCTTCAATCCAAATCGGGCATCGGTGAACGCTCTTTCACCTATGGCCTGCCGGAACTACGGCGCGATGCGATTCGCAACGCACATAATATTGCCAACCCCGGCTGCTTTGCCACCGCCATCCAACTCGCCCTGCTACCGCTTGCCAAAGCGGGTGGCCTCGGCGAAGCGTTCGTCACCGGCATCACCGGCTCCACGGGGGCTGGCCAGGGACTGAGTGCGACCTCGCATTTCAGCTGGCGCGCCAACAACATCCAGGCTTATAAAACCCTTGCACACCAGCACGGTGGCGAAATCGGCGAATCGGTGGAAAGCCTCCAACCCGAAGGTTTCCGCCTCCACTTCGTGCCCTGGCGCGGCGACTTTCCGCGCGGCATCTTCGTCAGCGCTACCGTCGATTTCAGCGGCAGCCAGCAGGAGGCGACAGACTTGTACCGGTCATTTTATGAAGGGCACCCGTTTACCACGGTCAGCGAAAGTCCCATACACCTGAAGCAGGTGGTGAACACCAACAAGTGCGTGCTGCAACCCGAAGTGGTGGATGGGAAACTGGTGGTGCATTCCGCCATCGATAACCTCCTGAAAGGCGCTTCCGGGCAGGCCGTACAAAACTTCAACCTGATGATGGGCCTCGATGAAACCGCGGGCCTCCTGTTAAAACCACTCGCCTTCTGAGCGAGCCAACGCATTCCACCATGAAACTGTTCGACGTATACCCGCTCAACGATATTACCATCAGCCGTGCCGAAGGCAGCTATGTATGGGACGATGCCGGCAACCGCTACCTCGATATGTACGGCGGCCATGCCGTGATCAGTATCGGCCATACGCACCCGCACTGGGTGGCCCGCATCGAGGAGCAGCTGCACCGCATCGCATTTTATTCCAACTCCGTGAAGATCCCCGTGCAGCAGGCGCTTGCCGACAAGCTGGGTGAAGTGAGCGGCCGCACGGCCTACCAGCTGTTTCTCTGCAACAGCGGCGCCGAAGCGAACGAGAACGCGCTGAAGCTCGCCTCCTTCCATACCGGCCGCCGCAAAGTGGTTGCCTTCTCCAAGGCCTTTCACGGGCGCACCTCGCTGGCCGTAGCCGCCACCGACAACCCGGCCATCGTAGCGCCGGTGAACGAAACGGAGAACATTGTTTTTCTGCCTTATAACGACGAAGACGCCCTGCACGAGTGGTTCCGCAGCCATGGAACCGATACGGCCGCCGTCATCATCGAATCCATCCAGGGCGTTGGCGGCATCACCGTTGCCACCGATTCCTTCCTGCAGGCGATCCGCTCGCTTTGCACGGAGCATGGCGCCGTTTTCATTGCCGATGAAGTGCAATGCGGCTACGGGCGCACCGGCCGCTTTTTCGCCGCCGACTGGGCCGGCGTTGCCGCCGACATCTACACCATGGCCAAAGGCATGGGCAACGGCTTCCCGATCGGGGGCATTCTCATTGCCCCGCACATGGCGCCGAAGCACGGGATGCTCGGCACCACCTTCGGGGGCAACCACCTGGCCTGCGCGGCCGCGCTCGCCGTGCTGGAGGTGATCGAAAAGGAAGAACTGATGCAAAACGCCGCCACCAAGGGTAAAGCGCTGATGGAAGGACTGGCAACCATACCGCAATTGGAGGGCATCCGCGGCAAGGGACTGATGATCGGCTTCGACCTGCCGGCATCGCTCAAGGCCCTGCGCGCGCACCTGCTCCACCACGAGCACATTTTTACCGGCGAGGCCAAGCCCAACGTAGTACGCCTGCTGCCGGCGCTGAGCCTCGGTGCCCAAGAAACGGACACCTTCCTTGCAGCACTGCGCAAAGGCATCGCAGCCCTGGAAGCCGCTGCCACTACTTCCTCACCCGCATAAAACCAACACCGTGAAGCAATTTCTTTCCGCGGCCGACGTCACCGATATACCCGCCCTCATCCGTTCCGCCCAGGATTACAAGGCCGAGCCCTACCGCCATGCCTCGCTCGGCAAAGGCGCCCGCATCGGTTGCCTGTTTCTGAACCCGAGCCTGCGCACACGCCTCAGCACCCAGGTAGCGGCGCAGCAGCTGGGGATGGAAGCCATCATGTTCAACGTCGGTGCGGAAGGCTGGGCACTGGAATTTACCGACGGCGCCATCATGAATGGCACCACGGTAGAACATGTAAAAGATGCCGCCCCGATCCTCGGCATGTACTTCGATATCCTTGCGATCCGCACCTTCCCTTCGCTGAAAGACCGCGAAGAAGACTACAGCGAACGCTATATCACGCAGTTTGTAAAATATGCCGGCATCCCGGTGGTAAGCCTTGAGAGCGCCACGCTTCATCCCCTGCAAAGCCTCGCCGACCTGGTGACCATCACGGAGCACTTCCGCGAGCCGCGTCGCCCGAAAGTGGTGCTCACCTGGGCGCCCCACGTAAAAGCATTGCCCCAATGCGTATCCAATTCGTTCGCCCAATGGGTGAACGCCTGGGGCGCGGCCGATTTCGTCATCACCCACCCGGAAGGCTATGAGCTGAAGGAAGAATTCACGAAGGGTGCCACCATTACGCATGACCAGGATGCGGCCCTTCGCGATGCCGATTTTATCTATGTCAAGAACTGGAGCAGCTATGAACAATACGGTCAGCTGCTCTCAACCGATGAAAGCTGGATGCTGACGCTTGAGAAGCTCAAAGCCACCAACGATGCGCTGGTGATGCACTGCCTGCCGGTGCGGCGCAACGTGGAGCTGAGCGACGAAGTGCTCGACAGCCCGCACAGCATCGTTACCCAACAGGCCGGCAACCGCGTATGGGCGGCACAGGCCGTGCTTTCCGAAATCCTGCAAAACCGAAAAAAATGAAGCGGGCTTATGTGATCAAGATCGGCGGCAACGTCATCGACGACGAGGCCGCCCTGGATACATTCCTGGAACAGTTTGCGGCGGTGGAAGGCGTTAAGGTGCTGGTGCATGGCGGCGGCAAGCTCGCCACCCGCATGGCCGAGGCCATGAATGTGCCGCAACAACTGGTAGACGGGCGCCGCATTACCGATGCCGAAACCCTGCGCATCGTTACGATGGTATATGCCGGCTACATAAATAAAAACATCGTGGCCCGCCTGCAGGCCGCCGGCTGCCCCGCCATCGGGCTCAGCGGCGCCGACGGCGATGCGGTACGCGCGCACAAGCGCCGCTCGGCGCTGGACTATGGCTTTGTAGGCGACGTCGACGCCGTTAATGCATTTCTCCTGCAGCGCCTGCTGGAAGGCGGCGACGCGGTGGTGCTGGCCCCGATTACGCACGACGGGAAGGGCCAGCTGCTCAATACCAATGCCGACACCATCGCACAGGAAACAGCCCGGGCCCTGGCCGCGGCTTACGAAGTGCACCTCCTCTATTCTTTTGAGAAACGCGGCGTACTGCGCGATGCGGCCGACAATGATTCAGCGATCCCGAGAATCACGCCCGCGGCTTACCTTGAGCTCAAAGAAAAAGGGATCGTCTCGGCCGGCATGATCCCGAAACTTGATAACGCCTTCGCAGCGCTCGCATCCGGTGTGTCTGAAGTGATTATCGGTAATGCCGGCGAACTGCCCCAACTGGTGGCCGGCACGGCCGGCACCCGCATTGTACATGACTGAAAAAACGCACGATACCATCTTCACGGAAGTGACTACACTGCTCCGGCAGCTGATCGCCACACCATCCTTCAGCCGCGAGGAAGACGCGACAGCAGCCCTGGTTGCCACCTTTTTGGAACAAAAAGGAATCCCGGCGGAACGCTACGGTAACAATATCATCGCGCGCTCGCCCGGCTTCCGCGCCGACCGCCCCACCTGGCTGCTCAACTCCCACCACGACACGGTGAAACCCGCCCCCGGTTATACCCGCAACCCCTTTTCGCCCGACGTGGTGGATGATCACCTGTACGGTCTTGGCAGCAACGATGCCGGCGCCTCGCTGGTGGCGCTCCTGGGCGCCTTCCTGTATTTCTACGGGAAAGACCCGGGCTTTAACCTCGTTTTCGCAGCTACGGCAGAAGAAGAGATTTCCGGCGCAGGCGGCATCAGCTCGGTGCTTGCGCAGCTTGGTGCCATCGATGGCGCACTGGTGGGCGAGCCCACCGGCATGCAGCTGGCAGTGGCGGAGCGCGGACTTGTAGTGATCGATGCCCTGGCGAAAGGCCGGGCAGGACACGCTGCCCGCAACGAAGGCGAAAGCGCGATCCTGAATGCGATGGCAGACATCGCCCGCCTGCAGCAGGGCCTTTTCGACCGTGTGTCGCCGCTGCTCGGCCCGGTATCGGCAAAAGTGACGGTGATTGAAACAGACAACAAAGCGCACAACGTAGTGCCCGATACCTGCCGCTATGTAATTGATGTGCGTGTGAACGAACTGTATACCCTGGAAGAAGCCGTAGCCATCCTCCGGCATGAGCTGGGCGCGGAGCTTCGCCCGCGTAGCCTCCGCCTGCGCTCCAGCGTGATCGCCGATAGCCACCCGCTGGTGCGCGCGGGCAAAGCAATGGGCCGCAGCGCCTACGGCTCGCCGACACTTTCCGACAAAGCGCTCCTGCCGTTTCCCGCCCTGAAGATCGGCCCCGGCGACTCGGCCCGAAGCCACACGGCCGACGAATACATCCTCCTTTCCGAGATCCGCGAGGCCATCACTTTATATATCGAACTTCTAAAGCAAAGCGTATGAAGCTCTGGCAAAAAGACAATACCGAAACATCCGCCATCATCGAAGCCTTTACCGTTGGCCGCGATACGGAATTCGACCTGCTCCTGGCACCTTACGATGTACAGGGCTCCATTGCGCACGTAACGATGCTGGGCGAGGTTGGACTGATGACCCGCGAAGAGGCCGTGCAGGCCGTGGATGCGCTGAAGGAAATAGCGGCGGAGATCGGGGCCGGCACCTTCCGCATCGAAGAAGGCGTTGAAGATGTGCACTCGCAGGTGGAACTGCTGCTGACACGCCGCATCGGCGATATCGGCAAGAAAATTCACAGCGGCCGCAGCCGCAACGACCAGGTGGCGGTCGACATCAAGTTGTTCCTGCGCGCGCAGCTGCGCACCCTTCGCGACGAGGTGGAAGGACTCTTCTCGCTCCTGCAAAAGCAAAGTGAGCGCTACCGCGCGGTGCTGCTCCCGGGATATACCCACCTGCAGCTGGCTATGCCTTCCTCCTTCGGCATGTGGCTCGGGGCTTATGCCGAAAGCCTGGTAGATGATCTTACCCTGCTGGCGGCTGCGTATGAAGTTACCAACAAGAATCCGCTGGGAAGCGGCGCCGGCTACGGTTCCTCGCTCCCGCTCAACCGCACGCGCACTACCGAGCTGCTGCACTTTGGCGCGCTGCACTACAACTCGGTTTATGCGCAGATGAGCCGCGGCAAGACGGAAAAGTTCGTGGCAACCGGTATGGCCGCGATCGCTTCCACGCTTGCCCGGTTTTCGATGGACTGCTGCCTCTACCTGAACCAGAACTTTTCCTTTATCTCCTTCCCCCCGGGCCTTACCACGGGCAGCAGTATTATGCCCCATAAAAAAAACCCCGATGTTTTCGAGCTGATCCGAGGTAAGTGCAACCGCCTGCAGGGACTTCCCAATGAGCTGACGCTGCTGCTCACGAATTTGCCATCCGGCTACCACCGCGAACTGCAACTCACCAAGGAGATCCTTTTCCCGGCTTTCGGCGAACTGACGGATTGCCTGCGCCTGTGCCGCCTCATGCTGGAGCAGCTCCAGGTACGCCCCGACATCCTGCGCGAAGACCTGTATAAATACGTATTCAGCGTGGAAGCCGTTAATGAGCTGGTGAACCAGGGCATCCCCTTCCGCGAAGCCTACCGCCAGGTTGGCAACGACATCGAGCAAGGTGTATTTGAATGGGATGCTGCCAGGCCACTGCACCATGTGCACGAGGGCAGTATCGGGAATCTTGCTACCGGGCAAATACGCGCCGCCTTTGAGAAAGTGGCAGCGCGCTTCGACGCCTAAAGTGCCTTTGCCAGGACCAGGTTTTCGTAGCAGTTGACTTCCATCCGGAAGGGCACCGTTCCGAGAGCCCGGTAGCCCTGGCGCTCGTAAAATGCGACTGCTCTCGGGTTGCGGCTCCAAACCTCCAGCCATAGCTGCGGGTCGCCATCGGCCGCGGCAAGTGCCTCCACGCACCGAAGCAGGGCATACCCAACGCCCTGGCCGCAAAAACGCTCCAGCACGTAAAGCTTGCTCGACTCCGTACCGGAGAGCCGGTTCAGCGGACAGCGCGCAGGACGCACTATTTCGGCAGCCCCGATGAGGTTCTCCCGAAAGGTTGCAACAGTGAGCACGGCGGCAGCGATCAGGAAATTGATGCGCTCAACGGAAAAGCGCGTGCTCATGAAGTTGGCAAACTCAGGGCTCACACCTTCGAGGCCATAGGTATCGATATACACGTGCTGGAGCAACACAGAAAGCCGAGTGCATCGCCTGCCGGATCTGGCAATCCCGGTTCAGAAGCAAAATGAAAAAAGCAGGCCGGGGCCTGCTTTCTAAGTTATTCCAATCGCGGATGCTTACCAAAGATTGCGGGGACAACTGTCGCCATAGCGGTTGCCGATGAGGAAACCGATCATGATCTCGTGGGTTCCCTTCGTGTACGAACGCAGGCCCGAGGTGGTGTAATCGTACGAATATCCTACGTTGAAGGTGTTGGATACATTCAGTCCGATCATCCCGGCAAACCCGTCTTCCTTCCGGAAGGAGCCACCGATCCAGGCCCTGTCTTGGTACATCAGCTTCAGGTTGAGGTCTACCTGCATCGGCAGCGGGCTGATATACTTTACCAGCACCGAAGGCATCAGGTTGAAGTCTTCGCCAACACCGAGGCGATAGCCTCCGACAACGAAAATGTGGGGGACGGTTTTGTTGCCCTGCGTCGCGATCGCGCCGTTGGAAAACGAATACTGGGCGGGCACGATCTGCTGCGCCGAAAGACCTACGAAAAAGTCGGAGGAGTACAGGTAAAGACCAGCACTGATATCCGGCTTCAGCTTCTGAAATGCCGTGTTGCCGGAGACGGCCGGATCAATGCTTCCCGAACCGAAATCGAGCTTGCTCTGGTCGAGCTGGAGGCGGGAAACGCCAAGCCCGAAGCCGCCGGAGAGGCTCATGCGGGGTGTGAGGCCCAGGTGATAGGCATAGGTAAAGGACGCGGTTACCGTGCTGATGGGACCGGTTTTGTCGTTGATCAGTTGAAAACCGATGCCATGGTGCGGGATGGCCGCTCCATATTCTTCCCAATAGCTTTTGCCGCGTGTGTTTTCGCCTTTCATGCCGTAAGAGGTAGCCGTTGTACGGTAATCCTGCTTACCCAGGGGCGCATGAATGGTGAAATACGTAGTGGCGGGGGCATCGTTAATACCCACCCACTGCTGGCGGTGACTCAGTTTAAGATCCGTATAGTTCTCAATACCGGTGATGGCCGGGTTGATAATATACTGGTTGAGCACGTATTGGGTATAATGGGGCTTCTGCTGCGCCTGTCCGGCGAAGGCCATTAGCATCAGAAGCCCCGTTATTGTAGTTTTCATTTGGTGTTTTCGTTAAAGATGAACAGAACGATTATTTGATCACCTTGAATTCCGTTCTTCTGTTCTTCTCGCGGCCGGCCGGGTTATCAGAGCCATCCTCATTCTTATTCGGCTCAATCGGCATTGTTTCGCCGTAGCCTTTCACGGTGAGGCGGTCTTTGCTGATGCCTTTGCTTACCAGGTAATTGACTACCGATTGTGCGCGTTTTTCCGAAAGTATCTGGTTGGCCTTATCCGAGCCGATGGCATCGGTGTGAGCACCGATCTCTGCGTGGATCGAAGGATTCTCGCTCATCAGCTTCACCAGCTTGTCCAGTTCGGGGAAGGACTCTTCTTTCAGGTTCCACTTGGCGAATTCGTAGAAGATGTTGTTCACCACTACCGGCTCGTCGTACTTAATGGCAACGAGGCAAAGCTCGGGGCTGGTGGTCGATTCGGCGTCGAGGTCGGCGGGGGTGCCGATCTGAACATTGCCGGTATAGTATTCCTTGACCGTAGCGACGGCTTTCACCGGCTGGAAGTCTTCCATCGTAAATACATAGCGGCCGTTGGCGTCGGTCGTGAGTGTGGCTACCGTGCGGTTGTTGACGGTATCAAGGATCGTAACGGAGGCGCCGGCGAGCGGGGTCTTGTTGTCGCAGGAAAGCACGGTACCGCTGATCTGCTTGAGCGCGCGCTTCTTCTGCAGCGAGAACAACTCGAGGCAGCAGGCCGAGGCCCGGTCAGTGCTCAGCAGAACATCCTCAAGGATGTTACGGGCACCACCCTTGCTTGCGAAATAGATATCGTCTTTTACGGAGTTAACAGGGTAGCCGAAGTTCACCGGCTCCGACCAGTTGCCCGGCGTTCCCTTGCTCCAGAACAGGTCGTACTCACCCATACCTACACGGCCATTGGAGGAAAATACCAGCGTGCCGGTAGCAGCGTGGTAATACGGGGCCTGCTCATCGAAGGACGTATTCACCGTCGGCCCCAGGTTGGTGATATTGCTCACCGCGCCGTCGGCACCGAGGTCGGCAATATAAAGGTCAAAGCCACCGAGACCGCCCGTGCGGTTAGAAGAGAAAAGGATCTGGCGGCCACCCGGCATCACGAAGGGCTGCTGCGTGCTGGCACCTTCCTGGTTGAGGGAAGCAACCGACTGCGGTGCAGACCAGCTGCCGTCGTTGCTCTTGCGGGTAAGGAACACGTTAGCCGAACGTACCTTGTTGGCGATCGTCCAACGCGTGAGGAAAAACGTGTTGCCATCAGGGGTAACAGCGGCTACGCCCTGGTGCATGTTGTCCTGGGGCACGGCCACCTGCGCTACATTGCTCACAGCGCCACCACCCATGCTGGCGGTATAAATACGGTTCAGGTAGGTTTTGTTGGCGTCACCGGTCACAGGACGGGTGGACGTAAACAGCACCGTGTTGTTGTCCATGAATACGGGCGCATAGTTGGCACCGGTATCGTTGAGTCCGGCGGGCGCCTTCTGCAGGTTATACATGGCCAGGTCGGAGCGCTTCAGCTGCTGCTGGATGAACTGCAGGTTCTTGATTTCTCGTTCCGCCGCGGTACGGTACTGGTCGTTGTTGCTATAGCCGGCCAGGAACGTGGTGAAAGCGGCCTGGGCTTCTTCGTAACGCTCCAGGGCGCGCAGTGTGGTGGCGTGGTAGTAGGCTGCCAGCGGGAATTGCTGCTGCTGGTTCATCGCCTCCTTGTAAAAGGGCTCGGCTTTCGCATAGTAGTTGAGCATGCGGTAGCTCTCGGCGGTATTGTACACCGCTTCTTCGCGCGTGCTGGTGCGTCCCGAAGTGCCGCCCTTCTTCACGGCCGCCTGCACCACATAAGGGTTGTAGCCTGCCGAGCCGCCCTTGGTGTTGCGGGCAAGGAATTTTTCGTAATACTGGGCAGCCGAATAATAATCACCCTTGCGGTAGTAATCGTCAGCAGCTTTGAGGTAATCCTGGGTGAACTGTGCCTGTGCGGCGCCGAAGCTAAGGGCGGCTACACCGGCTATCAATACTTTTCTCATTTCGATCTTGTTTTGGAAGGATGCGATTGCTCGCGATTCGTTGGCGGTTATCGGGATCAGAGGCTCGGGCACACAAACTCAACTTCGGGCGTCTTGGCTTTGCGGCGCATGATGTACGAAAGCGAGACCTCGAATGCGTTGGAGCCGCGCACCATCTTACCCAGGTCCGACGTGTTGATGTCGTAGCTGGCACCAAGGGTGAAGCTCTTGTACGAAAAACCCGCGAAGGGCACGAAGGCATCCTCGAAGCGGTAGTTAAGACCAAAGAGCAGGTCGGTTTCACCGTTGACACGGTATTGACCGTAGGCGCCGAGCATCTTCTCCTCGGCATTTCCCTGCATCAGGTAAAGTGCGTTGGGCGTGAGCGAGAAATTTTCGGTCAGGTTGAGGCGAACACCGGCATGGATCGTAGTACGCAGGGGCAGTTTGGCGGAGCCGCTCGCGCTGAAGTTATCGGTGGGGCGCGTCAGGTGCGAAAAGGACACCCCGCCATAGACGTTGGCCTTTTTGCCGGGCTCGGCATCGAAGTACAGAACACCGGCACCTGCGTCGAACGACGAGGCCTTGCGCTGCGCCATCGATTCCTGGGTGGTGTTCGGGCGATAGCCGCCAACCGAGTTCCATTCATCGCCGTAAGAGAGCTTTGAAGGATTGAAGCGGCGGTCGATCAGGCCGGCCTGGATTGCAAAAACGATGCGGTGTTGCTCCGCCTTTCCGAGACGTACACCGGTATAAGCGGCGTTGACATAGCCCGTCGTGTAGGTATAGCCGCCATTGCCGGCCGACTGGCTCAGCAGGCTCGCCCCGATGTTGAGGTTACGCTCGGTGGTCATGTCGAAAGACAGGCCCTTCGTGGAGAAAGGACTGCTCACGTTGCCCCACTGCGAACGGTAAATGCCCGCAACACGGTAGTTGCCATCAAAGGATCCGGTCAGAGCCGGGTTCAGCCAGGAAGGATACACATAATACTGCGAAAAATGCGGATCTACCTGTGCCTGTGCTTTCTGGGCAAGCGCACCTGCTGCCAGCAACAGCAGTAAAGCCCTGTTCGTCGCTCTCATATTCATTCGTTTTGAAGTCGTTTATAGGTTTGTGTCGGTTACCGTATGATCGTGATTGAGCCGGTGATCGGCGCGAAGCCGTTCTTCAGCGTGATTACATAATAATAAGTGGCAAAAGGAAGCACCGAACCGTTGAAGCGGCCATCCCAGGGCGTCGAATAGCCATTGGAATGGAATACCTTCTGGCCATAGCGGTTGAATACTTCCACGGTGGCGCCCGGGTAATCCTTCAGGTTGTCGATCGCCCAGGTGTCGTGGATGCCGTCGCCGTTCGGAGAGAACGCATTCGGGATCTTCACCGGGTGCAGGATCAGCACCGTAAGGGAGTCCGTCGCCGTACAGCCGCCGTCGCCGGTGGCGGTGAGGTAATAGATGCCGTTACCGTTAGCCGTAATGGTGGGCCGCAGCATGTTCGCATTCGACAGGCCCTGGCCGGGTGTCCAGGTAAACTGCAGGTTCGACGAGTTGACCGTCGGGTTGAAGCGTACCGCAGTACCCACCGGAACCACGAAGGAAGGACCCGCGTCGATCTTCGGCTGGAGGTGCACCACTACCTGGCGGGTAGTGTCGGCCGTACAGCCAACCCCGTTGGTTACCTGCAGTTTCACCATGTAGGTCCCGGGCTTTGCGTATACGATATCCGGCGTTGCCGTAGTATCGGTGTCGCCGTTGCCGAAGGTCCACAGGCGGCGTACAATCGTGCTGCCGGAGGCAGTACTCAGGTCAGTGAATTCGTTCACCTCGCCCTGGCAGAGCTCCGCTTTGTTTACCGAGAAATTAGCTGTCGGCTTATTGAAGAAAGCAGAAAGCACTTTCATGGTGTCCTTCACGCAGCCATAAGCGGAGGTAGCCGTCAGCGTCACGTTGTACGCATTGGAATCTGCATAAACATGGGTAACGGATCCGCCGGAAGCCAGCGGCGAGCTATCGCCGAAGTTCCACTGGTAGGTGAGCGTGGAGTTATCACCGACAGTGCTAGTGCTGGTGAATGCGGCCGGGCCACCCGGCAGGCAAACCGAGGCAGGTGCGTTGAAGTTGACAACAGGTAACGGATGTACGGTGAGGTTTTTCTTATAGGGATCACTGTAGCAGCCTTTGTCGCTGACTACCGTGAGTTTGATCGTGTCAACACCGGCGCTGGAATAGCCCGTAGTAAAGGGCGCTCCGTTGGTGTTAGTCGGCGTCTGGCCGTTTGCGAGATCCCAGATCCAGGTAGTGATCGAGCCGCTTGCAACCACCGAGGCATCGGTGACGGTCGCCAGCTTGTCGATACAGATATCCGGGGTAACGGAAAACAGCGCGTTCGGCTTCGGATGCACTACAATCTGAACCGTCGTATCCTTCACGCAACCGGCGGTTGAAGTAAAGGTGTACGTGATGTTGTGCGTACCGGCACCGGCAACCGAAGGGTTGAAATTACCAAGGGCGTCAACACCGGTTCCGCTATAAACACCCTGACCGCCAACTCCGTTGGTAACGGAAGCACCGGCTACCGACACGGTTCCAGGCACCGAAGCGCATACCGCTGCCGGGGTAGCAAAGGCCAACTTCGGCTTCAGGCTGAAAGTGACAGCGATGGTCGTATCCGCTGAACAGTTATTGGAAGCATTCGCGGTCAGCTTGATGTTGAAGGTGCCGTTCCCGAAGGTGTGTACCGGGTCCTGCAGGGTCGAGGTGTTCGGGTTGCTGGCATCTGAACCAACGTCATTGAAATCCCAGCTCCAGGTAAATGTATTCGAACCAAGGGCCGGCGTTACGTTGGTGAGCTGAACACGTCCCGTGTCGAGACAGCCGCCAGCCGGGAATGTGAAGTTCGGGTGCGGGCGGGGCTTCACCACGATCGGGCTCTGCACCGATGTGGAACAGCCGCTGGCGGTAGTGAAGGTATACGTAATAATGTGCTGGCCCGGGCCTGCAACTGCGGGGTTGAAGTTGCCGGCGGCATCCGTGGCGGTGCCGCTGTAAACACCGTTTCCGGAAAGGTTGTTGGTAACGGTTGCCGTGTTCACGGGCACCATACCGGCTACATTCTCGCATACCGCGGCGAGCGCCGGGTAATTAAGCGCCGGCTTCACGCTGAAAGTAGCATTGATGGTGGTATCCGCCGTGCAGCCGTCAACCGAGGTCGCTGTAAGCTTGATGGCGAAGGTTGCATCGTCGAAAACATGTGTCGGGTTCTGCTGGTTGGAAGTGTTGGCGGAACCGGAAGCCGGGTGACCGAAATCCCAGGCGTAGGTCATCGCGGTTCCTCCGAAGATTGTCGAAGTATTAGTGAAGGTCACCGAGCCGTCGGGCATACAGGTGCCGTTCGGGAAGGTGAAATTCGGACGCGGCTTTGGATGTACCACGATGGTCTGTGAAATGGAATCAACACAGTTGCCGGTCGATGTAAAATAATACTTGATGGTGTGGGTACCTGGTCCGGCAAGTGCGGGGTTGAACATGCCGGCGGCATCGAGGCCTGCCACCCCACCGCCATAGGTACCGTTGCCGGTGACGTTGTTGAGCACCGAGGCAGCAGCCACGGAAACAGGTGCCGCGTTCTCACAAACTGCCGGAAGCGATGCATAGCTCAGCTGGGGCAACACGCTCAGCGTCGTGTTGATGGTGGTGTCGGCTACGCAGCCATTGGCGCTGGTAGCGGTAAGCTTGATGTTATAAGCGCCGGTATTGCGGTAATTGTGAGTCGGGTTGATCGCCGTCGACGTGTTCGGGTTACCGGCGCCGGCATTCGGATCGTTGAAGTCCCAGCCATAGGTCATCGACTGACCATCACCGATCGTAGTGGCGTTGGTAAACTGGATGTGACCATCTACCGGGAGGCAGCCGGCCGGGAAGGTGAAGTTGGGATGCGGCCGGTCGTAAACGAGGATCGTCTGCGACACGGAGTCCTTACAGGTACCGGCAGTGCTGTATACATACCAGATGGTGTGCTGGCCGGGGCCTGCGGCCGCGGGATTGAAGTTACCTGCGGCATCCGTACCCGGACCGCGATAAACGCCTGTTCCCGGAACGTTATTGGTGTTCTGGCCAAGTGCTACAGAAACCGGCGCGCTTTGGTTGACACAAACCGCGTTGAGGGTGCCGTATGTAAGCAACGGCTTCAGCGTGAAGCTGAGAGTGATCGAGGTATCGCCCTGGCAGCCGTTGGAGGCAGCGGCCGACAGTTGCACCGTATAAGTAGCTGTACGGAAAATGTGGGTCGGGTTGACTGCCGTAGAAGTGTTGGGGTTGGCAGCCGTTGCGTTAACATCGCCAAAGTTCCAGCTATAGGTCATCGGGATGTTTCCGATGATGCTGCTTGTATTTGTGAACAATACGTTGGAGTCTTCCATGCAACCCATGCCCGGAACCGTGAAGTTCGGGTGCGGGCGGGGCTTAACCGTCACCACCTGCGTCACCGAATCGGTACAGTTGCCAAGAGCGCTGGTGAATACAAACCAAACCGTATGGTTGCCCGGGCCCGCCTGCGCGGCATTGAAGTTGCCCGCGGCATCGGTAAAGGCGCCACCGTAGCGGCCGGTGCCGTTCACGCCGTTGGTTACAGAGCCATTGGCCACGGAAACAGGCGTAGTGACGTTCTCGCAAACCGGTGTCACAGGCCCGAAAACTGCTTTGGGCTTCACATAAATTGTGACAAGGATGGTTGTGTCGCCGATGCAGCCCGAAGCAGCCGTCGTTGTAAGCTTCACATTATAAGTACCGGGCCTGAAGTCGTGCGTGGGCTCGGCAACATTTGAAGTATTGGGGTTCGACGGGGGCGTTGCGTTGGCATCGTTAAAATCCCAGGCGTACGTCATCGTTCCGCCGCCGCTCACGGTAGAGAGGTTGGAGAAAGTGATCAGGCCCGTATCGCGGCAGCTGCCTCCCGGCCAGGTGAAGTTGGCCTGGGGCTTCGCAGCGATCGTTACCTGGGTGGACGCCGAATCCTTACAACCAGCCGCAGTGGTGAACACATACCAGATCGTATGCTGTCCGGCTCCGGCTACGGAAGGATTAAGCATACCGGCCGACGTTACTCCCGGACCCGAATAAACACCCGTGCCGGTAACACCGTTGGTTACGGTAGCGGTAGCAACGGAAACCGGTGTTGGTGCGTTCTGGCAAACCGGGGCTGGTGCCGGGAAACTAATGACCGGCTTCAGTTTTACCTGGATCGCGATCGTCGTATCCTTGAAACATCCGTTAAACGTGGTAGCGCCCAGTACAACATTATAGGTGCCGCCATTACTGTAAGCGTAAGTAGGATGCTGCGCAGCCGAAGTAATGGTTCCGCCCGAAGGATCGGCGAAATTCCAGGCCCAGGTGCGGACCGTTTGCGTATCGGCTACCGACGTGGTATTCGTAAACGCTATTGGTGCTCCTTGCGCGAGGCAGGAATCCGGAACGGTAAAGGAAGGCTTCGGCTTGGCGAATACGGTGATCTGCAGGCGTGCGGTGTCGGTCTGGCAGGCGCCGCCGGCATTGAACAGGTGCTTGATCGTGTAAACTCCGGCGGTGTCGAAGCGCACTACCCGGGGATTATTGTTGCTGTATGTCTGAATGCTGCCGGAACCGAACTGCCAGTACCAGGTGCCCGGTCCGCCCGACCCCGAGGTAAAGGAAATCGAATCGCCAACGCAAATAGTCGAATCATTGGCGATGATATTTGTTTGCGGGCCGCCGGTAACACATACGGTCTTGGTCGTATCGCCAAGGCATCCTTCGGTGCTTACAGCCGACAGCTTGATCGGGTAACAGCCGGGACTGAGCAGCGTATCGATATCGGAGCGGAAGATCGTATCCGTACCCGAAAGGAAATTCCAGAAGTAACGGTTTTCCTGGAAAGGCGCCTTCAGCGTATCACTCCGGAGATGGAGGGAGTCCAGCGTGCAGGTCATGCTGTTCCATTTGAAGTTAACCTCGGGGGCCTTCCGTACTTCTACGAAGATCCGCAACGTTTCACTGGCCGAACAGTTGTCGATTGTCGGGCTGGTAGTGACGATCGGGATCGTAAAGGTGCCGTCTTGCTTGAACTTATAAGACCCGGGAAGCTTGTAGCGGTAATAGGTGATACCGTCCACCACAACGGTGCCTGTAGACACAGCCGGAGCCTGCACAACGTCCGTGTTCGGTGTAATCACCGAGGAGGGCAGCGCACTCAGGTTCCAGCTAAGGCTCAGGGGCTGGTAGGCAATCAGTGCCGACAGCTCAACCGGCGTGTTGGTACAGGTAAACTGGTTGCGCTGCGCATTCGACGTGTCGAGCGTATTCTTGATGCTGCTGATGGCGTTGAGGTTGTTCAGGTTGGTACCCGCGTTGTAACCATAGCTCTCCACGCTTCCGAGGCCATAGGTAACCGCGGTAAATGCGGAGTCGCTGAAGGCGAAGGACTGCGATTGCGAAGCCGTCCAGCGCTTAATGGCGACCGAGTACCCGGGCGCGGTAGTCACCGGGTAGGTGAAATCAGGGGCACCGTTATCGATGCGAAGCGATGTAAGACCCGCGGTCGGAATTACCAAAGTGAGGTAATTGACGCTGATACTTTCTTTGGTGTTGCGGTAAAAGTTGATCTTCTTAATCCCCTGTTCAATGGGGCTCAGGATGATCATTTCCGGGTCGCCCAGCGAACCCACACAACTACCGCCCGTCATGAACTGCGCGATCATAACCGGTTTATCGGATTCGATGTAATCCGGGATCTGGTCGGTATCGGTGTATTGATAATACCGGTTCAGGATCAGGCCCGTCAGCGGAGTGCCATTGCGTCGAACGACAGTAGTCGGGTCGGTGACCACGATCTTGTAGCTGTTCGTCTGTTTGCTGCTGGCACTGCCGGATTGGGAAAGGGGCGCAAGAATATAGCGCTTTCCCCAGGCCGTGGTCGGGAAGAGCTGCTGGTTGTCATTGTCGCCGCCCCCGCCCGAACAGGAAGACACGATATTAGCAGTACGGCTACTACCGGAGAATACCGCAATGGGATAGCACTGGCCACTCGAATTGGCGATCGACTTGACCCGCGTTCCGGTCATCTGGTTCTTTGCGGAAGCAGCTTCCGGACCAGCCATTACCTGGTAGATCTCGCCTTTATTCAGGGTTACCGTAAACGGTACGCTTGCCGGCTTCTGACTACGTGTAACCACCGTCGGGGTGATTTCCACCACCGTGTTGTTTTCTTTGGCAATTACGTAGAGCCAGGAGAAGCAGTTGGCGGCATAGGACTGCTCGCTGTTGACCGAATAATACATGTAACCCCACGAATCGGTCGGTGTCAGCATCGTGGCACCCGAGGAGGCGCTGCCGTAGATGTGCGCGTAGGCGACAATGGGAACATCACTCGTAATGTGAATACCCTTGTTGGAGAACTTACCCTCCCCCCCGCATGCCGTGCCCGGGGGCACGAACGTACAGGGCAGTGAAATAAGACGTGCGTCGAATGTACCTGACTTCGGAATAGTAGTCGAAGCGATCGTGGAGTTGGCAGGCACCGAGTAGGTGCGTGTCCAGGTAGTGCCCTGGATGGTTACCGTTACCGTCGCCGCCTGTTCGGCCGCGAAGTACAGGACCATTTCCTGGCTGTTGTCCTGGCCCTGCTCCATAAACTGGTGGTGCCCGTAGCCCACCCAGAAGTCTGTACCCTTATTGGTAATATTCTGGGCGGAGCTACGAAGACATCCCAGTAAAACGATACTCATCACGAGCCGAAACCAGAGTTTCATTCGAGCGGTGTTTTTACAATTAGCGGATCAGGTTTACAGAGCCCTTCAGGTCGAAGACACGTCCATCCTGCATCACAATGTGACATACATACATATAAACACCCGAGGGCTGTGCTTTTCCTTTGTAGGTACCATCCCACAGCATCCGCGGATCAGTAGACTCGGCAACCTTGCCACCCCACTGGTTGAATACCATGAACCGCAGGCTTGCGATACCGGTGTTGCTGTTGGGGTAGATGCGGAGCTGGTCGTTTTCAGCCGGACCGTTGGCGCTTGCACCCGGAGAGAAGGCAGTCGGGATATACCAGACACCAACCTGGGTGGTTGCAGTTACAGTACCGTTGGCGCTCGTTTCGCAGCTATTGGAACCGATGGCGCGTACCAGGAGCGTTACCGTCTGTGCGGGCGTCAGGTTGTTCACGCGGTGCGTGAGTCCGAGGCTGCCGCTGGTCGGGGTCGACCAGGTACCACCGTTGTTGGTAGATACTTCGTAGGCTGTAGCACCCGCAACTGCGTTCCAGCGGAACAGGATCGAGTTTTGCGTGATCGAGTCGGCCGAAGCCACCGGTGTTGCCAGCGGTACGGAGAGGCGGACAACCACCTGCTTGCGCGGGTTGGTAACGCATCCGTTCTGCGTTGCTTCAACGAAGTAGCTCACGGTGCCCGGTGCCGAAGGAGCATTGAAGTTGGTACCGGTGCCGGCGAGTGTACCACCCGTGGCGGCAGAGTACCAGTTGTACGTAACGCCGGCGGCAGGGTTGGAAACCGTAAACGTCGCGGTAGAGCCCTGGCAGATACCGATCGTATCACGAACAAGGGTGAAGGCCGGGATCACCGTCTGGAACGTAGTTACCGTCTGGCGGGCGCTGGTGCAACCGTTGATGGTAGCTGCCACGTAGAAGGTCTGCGAACCGGCAACCGAAGGAGCCGTATAGGTGGTGCCGCTCGCAACCGGGGTACCACCTGTCGCAACAGCGTACCAGTTGTAGGTTACGCCGGTCACAGGCGAAGCGATGGTGAAGGTAGCCTGGTTGCCCTGGCATACCGGCACGTTGGCGTTAACCACCGTTACCGTCGGGATAGCCGAGATGATGGCGGTTACCCGATGGCGTGCGCTGACACAAGTGCCGTTGGTAGCTTCCACGTAGTAGTTGACCGTTCCGATGGTGTTCGGAGCCGAGAAGCTTGTTCCCGAACTCAGGAGCGTACCGCCCGTTGCAGCATCGTACCAGTTGTAGGTAATGCCAGTGACAGGGCCTTGTACGTTGAATACAACCGGGTTGCCGGCGCAGACACCTACTGTATCAGCTACTACATTAACAGCTGTGGTCGGAGCCACAGTGATCTGTTTTGTCGTATCGGCCACGCATCCATCAACCGTTACCGCCTTAAACGTCACGTTGTACGTGCCCGGGTTGGCAAAGGTGGTGGTCAGGTTCTGCGCGCTACCGGTGGCAGGCGGGGTTGTATTGATATTCCAGCTCCACGTGTTGATCGCTGTACCGTTTACCGTCGTGGCAGCGCCAGTGAACGTTACGGGGTTGTTGGGGCACACCGTGAAGGATGCTGTTGTGAAGTCAACCTTCGGAGTAGCCACAACGTTCAGCGGATAAGTGGTTTCCAGTGTGCTGTTACAACCTTCGATCTCGGGGTGCGTGAATGAAATCGGCACGAGGAAGGTACCCGGGGTAGAAACCGTGTAGTTAGCCGTAACCGTATAGGTATAATACATCTGGCCGTTGATCAGCGTCGAGTCGGTCGGAACCGGGTTATTCTGGATAACGTCGGAGTTCGGACTCATCACCGGTACGGCACTGAACTGCCACTTGATCGAGACGGGCTTCAGCGGCACCTGGATGCGGAATTGGAAAGGAGAGCCTACACAGGTGAATGAGCTCGGGGTAGTGCTTGTGCTGAGCGTATTGCTGATAGCCGGGATACCGTTGAGGTTTTTCACCAGGGTACCCACGTTGTAGCCATAGCTTTCCACTGATCCAAGACCATAAACAATACCGGTAAAGGCGGAGTCGCTCTGCACCACGTTCTGGCCATTGCCTGCGCCCCAGCGCTTCACAACCACCGAATAGCCCGGCATGTTGGGGTGCGGGTAGGTGTAGTCGAAAGCACCGGCGCTGTGGAGCTGGCCATCGAGCTTCAGCGTGGGGAGACCACCCGTCGGGATAACGATGGTGAGGTAGTTCTCGTCGATCGCCGACAGGTTGTTCCGGTAGAAGCCGGCGTATTTAACCGCCTGCTGAACCGGGCTCAGGTAGAACATTTCGGGGTCACCATCGCCGGAGGTATTTCCGCAAAGGCCGGAGGATGCCATGTACTGGGCCACCATAATCGGCTTGTTGGCCGTGATTACATCAGCGGTGTTGCTTTCAATCTGATAATAACGGGCAGTACCGTTTATCAGCACAGGCGAGGTCAGGAGCGTGTTGTTGACAAACACCTGGGTCGCCGGGTCTTTAACCATAACACGATAAATGTTGGTCATCAGGCTGGACGCTGCCGTACCGTTAGAGGTAGGCGCGGTGAGGTAGCGGGTGCCCCAGGCCTGGTACGGGAATACCTGCTGGATGATCACATCACCACTACCACCGGCTCCATTGCCGCAGCTGATGCCGGTACGGGTCGATCCGGCGAATACCGCCATCGGCCAGCACTTGCCGTCGGAGTTGGGCACCGAGCGCACGGTAGAACCGGTCAGGTCATAGCCAACCGTGCCACTGATCATCGCGCCAAGCACCTGGTAAACGTCACCGGCGTTCAGTACCACTTCAAAAGGTACACCTGCCGGGCGGCCACCGAGGGTGGGCTTCGACGGCGTGATCTGCACCTTCGTGTTGTCGCGGTCGGCGATCACAAAGAAAGAGCTGTAAGCGTCAGAAGAGGTATAATCCTGCTGGGAGTTGAGTGTATAATATTCGAAGCCGTAGGTGCCTACCGGGAGCAGCATCGTAGCGCCCGAGTTGGTGGACGAGTAAATGTGCGCATAGGCAGTAATCGGAACGTCGGCTTCGATGCTGATGCCTTTGCCGTACAGGCCTTCCTGCAGGAGACGGGCATCGATAAGACCCGATTTGGGAATGATCTCGGTGCTGATCGCGGTATTGGCCGGGATGGCATAAGTGCGCACCCAGGTCGTGCCCTTGATCTTCACGGTAACATTGGCTGCCTGGTTGTCGGTAGACAGGTAAAGCACCATGTTCTGCGAGTTCGAAGAAGCGAAGAAGTCATAGCTGCGCTGGTAGGCAACCCAGAAGCGCTTGCCGCGGTTCGACGAGTCAATCTGCGGCGCATAGTTAGCGGGCGGCGGCATGATCACCTGACCGTTGGTAAGACCGGTAAATCGGTCCATAAAGTTCAGGCTGTCGCGCTGCATGTAGTTCAGCACCGGGTTGACCGTGCTGCGAAGCTCCGTGATCCAGGTGTTGGCGGCATTCGTACGGCCAAGACGGATAGAGTCTTCGCTACCGATGAAGCCTTGCCAGGGATCGATGTAGAACTGCTGCAGCTTATAATTAGCAGGCTGGCTGCCGGTGATTTCAACCTGGTTGTAGAAATACATGCTGCGGTTGGTCACCTGGTCAATGCCGGCAGGAAGTACACCGGAGTAGCGACGGAGGGTGGCCGTGGTCGGAACCGTGGTACCCGGAGCGTAGGTCACCTTGGCAACCGTGTCCGTACCAAACATGAACGTCTGGGTGGAACCGGCAGCCGGTGTAGCCGGGATGGCAGTGAGCGCCGGGGGTGCTACCGTCGGCAGGAACTCATAGGCGCCGAGGTCGGGAACGCCCTCGCGGAGGGTGGTGGGGCGGAAGGATCCGGCGAAATCGAAGTTGTTGCCGGCGATCTGCGTACCACGGCCGTGCATTGCCCACACATCCGCTGCGGTCAGGTTGGGGTGCAGGTCGGTGTTCGATACAAATCCAGGCTTGTACACGATCGAGTTGAGATCCCAATAAGCCGCGGTAACCCAGGCGTCGAGCGTAGCGTAGTTGATCGTACCCTGGCGTACCAGCACGGTACCGGCAGTGTACAGCATATTGTAGTCGCTGTAGATGCCGTTGGTGTTGGTGATCTCCAGCGCACGGCCTACACCCTGGTGTGCAAACACGTTGTTGCGGATGTCAACCGGAGCGGCGGAGTTAGCGAAGTATGCAGCGTCGCTCGACGTACCGGTGGCGGAGAAGTTGTTCACCGTGTTGTTCCAGTAGCGGTTGTTGCCGCCGCTTGTGCTGTACAGACCATAGGAAGTAGCGTTGGTGGTAGCGACGCTGATTACGTTGTTGATCGTGAAGTTGTTGTTCGACGTGCTCTGGTACATACCGTAAACACCACCGGTCATGCCGTTGTTCATCGAAATGGTATTCGACATTACGCGGGCACTGTCGACGAAGTTCGCGTCGCAACCTGTGAGATAAAGACCATAGGCCGTACCGGTGGAACCGGAGACGTCGATCTTATTGTAAGCTACCTGATATACCGAGTCAACATTCGACAGGTAAATGCCGTAGCTGGTAGCAGCCATGGGCGCTACACGGCTAACCGTGTTGGCGGTAACGCGGGTGCTCCACATGTTGGCTGCGTAGATACCGTAAGAATACGAGTTGTTAACCGTGTTGCTGTCTACGCGGTTGTTGCGCGTCGTGGTGGTGCTGTTACCCTGGAAGTAGATGCCATAGGTACCGTTGGTAATCGTGTTCTTCTTGATCAGGTTATTACCGCCGCGCAGGTTGGCGGCGTAGATACCGACCACGGTTGTGCCGGTGCTTGTAGTTACCTGGGGATTGATCACCAGGTTGTACAGGCTGTCATTGGCAGCAGAATTCGCCATTTCGATCACGCGGCCATTGGTGGAACTCGTGTTCGTAATGGTCATGTTCATCCAGGTAACGTAGCTGGCGCTGTCGAGCTGGAGGGTGTAGTTGCGGGTGGCGGTGCCGGCAAATGTTACAATAACAGAAGCAGGATCGCCCGTTTGTGCGCGGAAGGTCACCTGAACATTGGGGCCGGTACCGGCAACGGCGTGCATACGCAGCTGCTCGTTGTACGTACCCGGCTTCACCATAAAGGTTACGGGGCCGGTCACACCGCACTCAAGGGCGGCGATAGCGGTGCTCAGGTTCGGGTAGTCGCTCGGGGCGGCACCTACTGTATACACACCATTAAGGAGTGCGGGGTTCAGCGTCACCAGCTGGGCAGCCGAGAAGGAGGTCTGGCCGGAGCAGGTGAGCGCAGCGCGGTAGTAAAGCGTAGTGGTAGCGAATACCGTGGTATCCGGGAACATCATCGGGTCTCCGAGGTTGGTCCAGGTAGCGCCGGAGCCGTTGGTCGGCGAGGTCTGCCACTGGTAGGTCTGGCCGGCGCCGGAAGAATGACCGGTGAGGGTCAGCTGCAGGGGGGTACCCATACAGATTCCGGTATTCGGGGTCACTACGGCCGTGCCGGGGGTCGGGGGCGCCGTACAGGGCGGGATCGCGAATTCGAAGGCGCCGATATCCGGCGTTGTAGCGCTGCGGCCCTGGTTGTTGATGTCAACCAACACACCCACGGGAGCGCCCTGGTTGTCAAGGGGCGGCATGCGCGGCGTGAAGTCGGCCGGCGTAGCGTTGGGAGCGGTATACAGCGGGTCAAGGCTGAACGAGTTCAGGTCGAGGCCGGTAGCAGCTCTCCAGTTTGCCAGTGTAACCTGGGCGGAGCCATTATAACCAACGGCAGCTTCACCACCGCTGGCACCTTTGTTTACATAGATGTCGTTGTTGTTGGATACGAAGTCGGTGGGCACTTCAGTTACATAGATACCATAACGGGTGCCGTTGCCGGTGCGCGTAATCGTAATCATGTTGTTGCGGAATACCACGCCGCCGGGATTACCGGTCTGGTTGTAGCCGCGGGTCCAGTCAGCAGAAGAGTAGGTGCTGCCCTGGTTATCGAGCGAAATCGTGTTGTGAACGATACGGATATTATCGGAGCCCGTATTGTAGATACCGTAGATGTCGCTGTTGCTGTTAATATTATAGATAGCGTTGTTGCTCACGTAGGTCTCCGATCCAACCGGCGAGTCGAAGCCGGAGAGATACATACCGTAAGCCGCACTGCCGCTCGTAGTGAGCGCGTCGGAGTTATTGTGGATGCGGTTGCGCGTGATCTTCGAAGCTTTCGTGGGATTCAGTGCATAAACACCGTAGAACGTAGTCAGCGTAGTGTTGCTGGGGCGCGAAATGTCGTTGGCCTCGATCGTCATGTTCTCCGAGTAACTGACATAGATACCATACAGGTAGAAGTTCCGGAACGTGTTGCGCGAAGCAACGTTGTAAGTAACCGGGGTACCGGAACCACCGACCATGGTCATACCATAGTAACCACCGTTGATCGTACAGCTGTCCACTACGTTGGCGTCGCAATTGGTGGCGCCCGTGGTAGTGGCGGAACTGGCGGATGCGTTCATAGCGATTCCGGTGAAGTTCGTAGAGCTGTTATTGGTAGCAACGTTTATCGTACAGTTAAAGACACGGTTCGAGTCGGATCCGTTGATGAACTGAACACCGTAACCGTATTCCGTGGTTGCAGTACCCTGGGCGGTGATGATCAGGTTGTTGAATATTACGTGATCGGCACCGTTGAATTTCAGCGTCGCGCGCTCGTTGGTATTGGTCGACAGGTAGGTCAGCGTCTTGCCGTTACCATTAAAGGTAACCGTGTTGACTGCCGAAGTACCCGGGATCGAATCCAGGATGAGCTGCTCGTTGAAGGTTGTGGATGCAGCGGTCACATTAAACACGACCGGACCGGCGATACCGCAAGCCATCGCTGCCTTGGCGGCTGCGAAGGTGGGATAGGTACCACCCGCGCCAAGCGTATAGGTGCCACCGGGCAGGCGCAGGTTCACGTTCAGCTGCATCGGGGTCGAGTAGCTGGTGATGCCCGAGCAGGTAACGGCCACACGGTAGAACAGGGAAGCAGCCGCGGTGATTGTCGTATCAGGCGTCGACAGCACGTTTCCGATATTGGTGTACGTACCGCCCAGGGTGGTAGATGATTGCCACTGGTAGGTCTGCGTAAGACCCGTAGACGCACCGGCAGCGGTGAGCTGTACCGGGAAGCCCTCGCAAACAGATGCGGGGGTGATTACCGTAGTACCCGGAACCGGCGGGGCCGTACAAGCAGCCGGCTCAAATTCCCAGGCACCCATATCGGGGGTCAGCGGGTTGCGGGGAGTACCGACGATATCGTCGGTGTAGCCCAGCGGTTCGCCCAGGTTATTAACCGAGGGACTGGTAGGCTTGAAATTGCCATTGGTCGGATCGGTAAACACCGGGTTCGCCACGATCGAGCCGGCATCCTGCAGGCTGGCAGCCTGCCAGTTGGCAAGGGTTTGCTGGTTGGCATTCAGGAAACCTACGTAGTTGGCGCCACCGGGAGCATTAATATAAAAGTCGTTGTGGTCAGACACGATCGAGCTGGTCGGCGTGTTCATGTAAATGGCGTGCTTCGTGGAGCTGCCGTTCCGGGTGATCGCCACAATGTTATTCTTGAACTCGATACCTGCGGCAATCGTGGTCTGGTAGAATGCGCGCGCAAGGTTGGTAGCCGAAGAGGTGGCGGGGCTTCCATCAAGCACGATCGTATTGTGGTGGTACCAGATATTATCCGAACCCGCATTGTAGAAGCCGTAAACGTTACCGCTGCCGGTGAGGTTCCAGATCAGGTTGTTGTACACCTTGTTTTCCAGGCCACCGAGGGCATCCGTGCTGGTGAAATAAACACCGTAGAAGGTGTTGGTGCTCGCAGCGGCCGCGCCGAAGGGATTGGTGAAGGTGTTGCGCGAAATCATCACCTGCGTGCTCAGCGCCGTGCCATAAACCCCGTAGAAATCGGAGATGTTCGCGGAAAGACGGTTCGGACGGCTGAAGGTGTTGGAATCAATAACGGTATTGAAGTTACCCGTCAGGTAGATACCATAAAGGTAGAAGTCTTTGATATTGTTCCGGATCACTGAGTTCTGGCGAACGGCTTCGGTAGACGAGCCCACCAGGGTAATGCCGTAGTAGCCACCATTAATGGTGTTGTTGGAGAAAACGTTGCCGTCGCTGAGCGTCGAACCCGTGGTGGTCGGGCCCGAAGCGGAGGCGCTCATGATGATACCACCGTATTGGGTGGAGTTGCTCGTGATATTTACGTTGATCGTACAGTTATTAACGGTGTTGGAGTCAGCGTCGTTGAGCAGCTGCACACCATAACCATAGTTGGTGGTGGTAGTGCCGCCTACGTTGATCACGAAGTTGTTGAACGTAATGTGGTCGGCGCCATTAAGCTTAATGACCGCGCGCTCATTGCTGTTCGAGGAAGTGAAGTTGATGGAAGCGCCGTTGCCATTCCAGGTAACCGTATTTACTGCGGATGCACCCGGAACCGGGTTCATGATCAGTTGCTCGTTGAGGGGACCATAACCGGGATCCACGTTGAATACAACCGGGCAGCTGATACCGCACTTAATATAGTTATAGGCGTCGTTGAGGGTGGCGAAGTTGGCACCCAAAGCAGTGTTGCCGATACGGAAGGTACCGCAGACGAGCGTCGGCGACTGAACCTGCACCGGTGTCGACTCGGCGGAGTTGCCCGAGCAGGTGATCACACGGCGGTAGAACGTTGTTACCGATTGGGTAGTGGTAAGTACCGGGCTGGTAGCGCCGGCGATGTTGGTCCAGGGACCGGAAGCGGCCGGAGCCGATTGCCACTGGTAGGTGAGGCCGGAGGCAACGGTGGAGCCGGTTACCGAGAGGGTAAAGGACTCGCCGAGGCAAACCGCGGCGGGCGTGGCCACCGTGGTGCCCGGAGTGGGCGTACCGCTACATGCGGTAGCGGGCGTATATACAAATACGATGTTGGGACGGGCGTTGGGGTCGTCGCTGAAGCCGGGAGGCGTTACGCTGGCGGTGCCGCAAAGGTTGCCTTCGGCATCGGCGCGGTACAGGTGCGACGCAACAAAAGGCAGCCCCGTTGTCCAGGCTACCTGTGTGTTGTTGGTCCAGGTGGTGCCGGTGATACCGGCCGGATCCCCGTTACAGGATTCCACCACGATGTTGTCGGTACCGTTCCAGAAAAACCCGGAAGGGGTAAAGGTGAATGTGTTGAGACCCATGGTCGGCGTATAACCCGGAACGCCTGTGGTCCACACCTGTGTTACCGGCTCCCACTGACCAGGGTTGAGCGTGTTGGCCGTAGTGGTACCGATCTTAAACGTAAGGTTTTCGATCGGTGCGTAGGACGCGGTGCTCGTGTTGAGACCTACTACATTGAATTTGATGGCCGAAATAAAGCCGGGAACCATACCTGCTGCCTGCAGCTCCGAGGCGCGGTAGAGGTACTGCGCACGCGAACCCTCGTAGAAGTCCTGGAGCGGGGTCGGATAGGTTGAAGAGGTGTTGGCAGCGGTACCAGTGCCGATCGTAATATCGACCTGGGCCTGCATCTCGGCTACGGAGCCGAGCAGTGCCAACATCATGAAAAGGCCTCTCGTGAGGAGAGCGGGTAAACGTTTTCTCATAACAATGTAAGGTATAGTCAACGAAAAAGTTTGGTCACAGTCGTAAGCCGCGGTGGGCCTTGCTTAAGGAGCAGATAGCGTTCAGGAATGAAAGCAGTCTAGCGATGTTTGGTGTCCGGCAGGTCAGTGTGTTGTCTGAAGGATCAGAAATTCCAAAAGACTGCGCAATCTAACGAATTTTCAGAAATCTTTAAGATTGCCGAAACGCATTATTAACATTCTAATGTCCGGTGTTGTATATCGGCAGCCTCTATAAGGATTACCACCTACCAGTACTTATGCCGGCATCAATTTCCACAGTAAAACTGCCCATTTCTGGGGATAATTTTTTCGCTTTTGCCCGAATGAATGGTAAAACACCGAGGGAGGTCGCACACCGGCTGCAGTGGTGGTACCGGTATAAAAAAGGGCGGCCCCCGGGTTTCGGGGGGCCGCGTGTTTTTGGATAGGTTAGCAACTGCTCCAAAGGGGAGCCGAATAAGTTTGAAGCCAGCGGCCGTTCTCTCGATCACATTCCGCCAAACTACTCGCGGCGCGCTCGCTTCGTAGATATATTATCGAAGGATTGTGCCATTTTTAAGGTATGGAAGCGGCTTCCACGATCTGTTCCCGCTATTTCCCGATTTGCGGGCCGGCATCCTCAAATCCACTGTGAGGCGGGAAAAGCCCCGAAATAAAAAAGCTCCCGGGTTGGGGAGCAAGTAGAATTACGGCTACAAAAAGCGCTTAATCGCAGAGGAGACCGTCCAGGGAAATCGCATCCAGGTAGGGATCAAGGTGGGCGGTATCACGGAAAGTAGCTACGCGAAGTACCACGTTGAAGTGGCAGTGGTGGGTCACCTCGATATAGTTTTCATCAAGCTGGTATAACCGCAGTTGGTGGAAGCCTTCACGGCGCTCAGCCAGCAGCACGCCCTGCTCCCAGATGGGCAGTATCGGTGCGGGTTCGTCGCTGAAATGGAAAGGGCTTTTCATAGCGGGCTCGTTTCTACAAATTTCCTATCCTTTTGAGCCAAAAAAAAATAAAATAGACCGGCAGCCACTATTGTCCGGCAGGCCCCCCTCCCCCTTCGCCAGCCCGGGCAGGCCGGTCTGTCCGGCAAAAAGACCAATTCATGCTTTGACTGTCCCAACCCCTCGTTTTAAGCCGATCCATTCCACAGAAACACAATACCTTGTATGCCTGATGAGCTTCCGGTTGCGCATACCCCAGTACTCAGGGAAAGACGGCACGATACTGCTCGCCAGCATGCTGCCCCTAACGGTCTTGCTGAACATCTTCCTGTTCGGCGGCCGCTATTTTGCCGGGGCGGCCCCCTTCCTCTCCGCTACGGCAGCCACCTTCCTCGTGCTCGGATTCGCCTACCTCTATTATACCTACGTAGCGCTGCTGCTGGCCCGCCGCTTTCCGGGCGCGGAACGTTCCAACCGCCGCCTGCTGCTGGCGCTGGCGCTCTTCCTGCTGTCCGACTACGTTCTGCTCGCAGGGATGCTCCGCGCCTACGACGCCCTCTCCTTTCTTGGCTATCGCTACCTGGAGAGCGACCTGCTGGTCATCGTTTGCCTTTGCGCGATCCTTACCATCTTCCTGACCTTTCTCAATGAAGGCATCGCGCGCTTTGCCCATTACAAGCGCACCCTGCGCGAAACCGAGCAGCTGCGTCATGCTTACCTGCAGAGTCAGCTCATGAGCCTCAAGAGCCAGGTAAACCCGCACTTTCTCTTCAACAGCCTCAATACGCTCTCCAGCCTGATCCCCGAAAACCCCGATTCGGCCGAGGCCTTTCTTGATGAGCTGAGTAAGGTTTACCGCTACCTGCTCCGCAACAACGAAGACTACCTGGTGCCGTTGCGCCAGGAGCTTGCGTTTCTCCGCTCCTATGCCTACCTGCTCCGCGAGCGTCATGGCAGCGCCTTCCGCCTTGAAGTGGACGTGGATGCGGCTACCCAGGAGCTCCTCCTGCCGCCGCTCACCCTGCAGTTCGTATTCGAAGACATGCTCGAGCAAAACGCGCTGAGCCGCGAGCAGCCCCTGCAGGTACGCCTCGGGTCGATGGGCAAAACCCTGGTGATCCGCAACAACCGGCAGGAGCGCATTATGAGCGAACGCGCCCTGAGCGGCGACGCCAACCTGGAAAACATCCGCGAAAAGTTCCGCCTCCTCGTGGGCAAGGTGCTGCATATCGAAGACACGCCCGCCGAGCGGATCATCATCGTACCCCTGATCGCTAAACCCGAAGGAGCAGTCGTATGAGAAGACTGACCTGGATACGGCCCAACCGCACCGAATGGTGGTCTTTCCTGATCGCCATGCCCTTCATATCAATCCTGCTCAACAACCTCCTGTTTCGCGGACGGCTTTTCACCGACACGAGGGTCTGGATATATTCCGTACCCCTCCTTTACGCCACCGGCGCCCTCACCTGGTATGTAGAAATACTGGTAATGCACTGGCTACGCAGGCGCTATGCGCAGGTAAGCCAGACAACGCGTCGCCTGCTGCTGCTGTCGGCGGCCCATATCATCATCACGATTGCCACCTATTCGGCTGTCTTTTACGGTTATGACTTCTTCGGCTTCCTGGGCTACCGCCTTGTGCCGGCCAACTACTACTTTGCGCTCGTGCTCGGCCTCGCCCTTATGCTGATGTCGACCTCGCTGTGGGAGTCGGACCACTTCTTCGTACAGATGAAGCAGATCCTCGAAGAAAAAAAGCGGCTGCAGCAGCTCAACGTGCAGCAGGAATTCCAGACGCTCAAGAGCCAGGTGAACCCGCATTTTCTCTTTAACTGCTTCAACACCCTGTCGTCGCTCATCTCCGAAGACGAACGCCAGGCCGAGATCTTTCTCAACGAGCTGAGCAAAGTGTACCGCTACCTGCTGCGCAACAACCAGGACAGCCTCAGTACGGTGAGCACCGAGCTCAAGTTCATCGAATCCTATTTCCGCCTGCTCCAGACGCGCCACGGCAATACCGTACAATTACGGGTCGACGTTGACCGGAAGTACGAGCCCTACCTGATGCCTTCCCTCAGCCTCCAGCTGCTGGTGGAAAACGCGGTAAAGCACAATATCCACTCCCGCGCGCAGCCCCTGGTGATCGACATCTTCACCACCGCCGGCAACAAGCTCGTGGTGAGCAACAACCTGCAGCGACGCAACGTGCAGAAGTTCTCCAGCAAGATCGGGCTGCGTAACATCGAGCACAAGTATGCCCTCATCGGGCAGCAGGGCTTCCACATCCTTGAAGACAGCAAGAACTTTTGCGTGGTGCTGCCGCTGATCTGGAGCAAAAACCTCAAACCCACATTTATTTAAACACCTCACTAAAACGAAAGCTCATGAACATCCTGATTGTCGAAGACGAAGAACTCGCCATCAAGAAACTGAAAAAAACCCTGGCCGCCGTAGATGAAAATGCGGTGGTGGTGGGCGAATCAGACAGCATCAAGGGCACCGTGTCCTGGCTGGAGCAAAACCCCACGCCCGATCTTATCCTCATGGACATCGAGCTCGCCGACGGGCAAAGCTTCGAGATCTTCAACCAGGCCCGGGTAACGAGCCCCGTGATCTTCGTAACGTCGTACGACGAATACGCGCTGAAGGCATTCAAGGTAAACAGCATCGACTACCTGTTGAAGCCGGTGCAGAAAGAAGACCTTCAGCAGGCGCTGGAGAAATTTCACGCCATGCGCAATATGTATAAAGAAGAAGCGGCCCAGAGCACCAAGCTGACCGTGGAAGATATCGTGCGCGAACTCCAGCAAAAGCTGCAGACAAAGGAATACCGCAAGCGCTTCCTGGTGAAGCTCGGGCAAAAGCTCGTTTCGATCGAGGTGGACGAGATCGCTTATTTCTTCAGCGACGGCAGGCTCAACTTCTTCAAGACCTACGACAACCGCAAGTTTGTGGTAGACTATACGATGGACGAGCTCTGCGAGATGCTCCGTCCCGACTCCTTCTTCCGCATCAGCCGCTCCTTCCTGGTCAGCGTCAGCAGCGTGCACCAGATCCACGATTATTTCGGCAACCGCCTCCTGCTCGAACTCAAACCCGAGATCGACAAGGAAGCCGTGGTGTCGCGCGAGAAGGTATCGGAATTCAAGAACTGGTTAGGGAAATAAATCTGAAGATATCCGATGTCTGATTTGTTTGCAGATGTTCAGATCCCACGATTTAAAAAGGACCGCATGCGGTCCTTTTTTATTTCAACAAATATTCTGATCATCAAACAAATCAGAAATCGGAGATCGGAGATCGAAAAATCTACAGTCCTACCCGCAGCACTATGGACAGGTTGCTGTGATCGGTGGTCATTTCCAGCAGGCCGTTCATATTCTGCACACGTGCACCGATCGATTCGCGGTAGCGGTTTCCGAATTCGGGCACCTCCTCTTCGCAGGAGGTAATGATTTCGAGTAGCAGCATGTCTCCTTTCAGCTTCAGGTTGATGAACACCTGGTCGCAGATGACATGGGCCAGCAGGAATTGCAGCGATTCTTTATAGAAGAAGAACAGCTCATGGCGCAGCACCATCCGCAGGGCAAGCCGCTCCACTTTCCGGTCGACGATCAGGTCAATATCCATGGTATGGTTGCTCTTGATGCCGTCGGTAAACTCCCGGATGCGCATCAGTGTCTGGTGCATGCTGTCGTTGGCCGGGTCGATGCTCCAGAGCACATCGTCCATGGCTTCCATCATACCGCGGCTCTTGTGGCTGATCTGGTCGATAAAATCTTTCGACTGCTCGATGTCGGCGCCAGCACGGATCTTGGCGATCTCGCTCAGCACGTGGATGTCGCTCAAGGTCGTTTCCACTTCCTGGTGCAGGTTGCCCGCGATCTGGGTACGCACCTGTTGCAGCGAATGCAGGCGGCGCAGGCGTTCCTGGTCGATCAGGTAAAGGCCGAAGGCGCCGATCAGGATCATCAGTGCATAGAACCACCATGTTTGCCACAGCGGCGGCCGCACGGTGATCGGTATAGAAAAGGCCGCATCGCTGGTAAGGCCATCGGCATTCTCACTGCGCACCTGGAAGGTATAGTGGCCGGGCGGCAGGTAATTATACGACACGCGGAAGTCGTTCTCCATGTGCATCCAGCCCTTGTCCAGCTCCTCGAGACGATAGAAGTAGTGCAGCTTTTTCTGCGGCGTGAACGTCAGCCCGCTGAATTCGAAGGAGAGCGCGTTGCGGTCGTAGCGCAGCTCCAGCCGGCCCGAGCGGCGGAGCGAGTCCATATTGAGCGACACGCCCTGAAGCGTGATCGCCGTGATCTGCGGCGGCTGGGGCGGCGTTGTTTGCTGGAAGCGACGCGGGTCGAAATGCAGGATGTTGTGATCGGTGAAAAACAGGAGCTTGCCATTGGAAAGCAGCTCCACGCCGGTCTTTGCAAAGTTATCGTACACCATCCCGTCGCGGCGGTCGTAGAAAACCGCTGTACGCTTATTCAGGTTGAGGCGGCACAGCCCGTTTGCCAGCCCGACCCAGAAAATACCGCTGTAGTCCTTTTGGATGGAGATGGCATTGTCGGCCGGCAGACCGTCGGCCGAAGAAAAGAACGTGATCTTCCCGGTATGCGTATTCAGGATGTTGATGCAACCCGCTGTAATGAGCATGGTGCTGTCGTCGAGGTGCGACATGTCGGTCACCTGGTTATTGAACAGGCGGTAGCCTTCCGGACCCGTCGCCGTCCACGACTGCACCAGTTTGCCCGTATTGGCATTCAGCTGGTAAAGACCGCCTTCCCAGGTACCGATCCACATATAACCCAGCTTGTCGCGGTGGAGCTTCATGACCATACCCGCTTTCAACACTTCTTCATAGCCCTTCGAAGGATCGTTTTTGGCCTTGGCAATATCCCATTTAAGCACGCGCCCGTCCTGCAGGCCGAGCCAGATATTTCCAACGAGGTCGGAAACTACCTGCCGCACCGTGCGCTCGCGGAGCACAGTCGGGTTGAAAACGCGCGTCGCTTTCGTCCGCGGATCATACACCACGATGCGCCCGGGCTGCAGACCCATCCACACCTGCCCGGTGCCCTTGTTGACTGCGATATCCCAGTAGGAAGGGAAATTCAATGCCCTGAGACTCGGCGGAAGCGGCAGCGGGTTGAAATCCTTGTCATAATAAAAAAGGCCGCTGCCCCAGGTGCCGATAAAAAAGCTGCTGTCGGCCATCTGGCAGACGGTCTGCACCGGCGCCTCCGCCGGCTTTCCGCCGGGGCGCATCAGGTTGTAGGAGTTGAATAGCTGCCCGTCGGGATTGAAAAGGAAGATGCCGTTATCGGTGGCGAGCCACACGTTGCGCTCGCGGTCTTCATAGGCATGATAGAGCTGGTCGAAGCGGATGCTGCCGTCGTTGGCCGTCTCGCGCGATACCAGGATGAAGGGGTGGTTCCGGGTTGTCCATTCGGCCAGGATCGGGTTGCCGTGCACCCAGGTGCGGCCGGAGCGTTGTTCGAGAAAGCCGGTCGGCTCATGGTAGCCGATACCGAGCTCCTTTGTGAGGTTCCATAATTCTTTCCGGTCGTTGCGCTTGTCGATACGCACAAACGATGGCGTGCTTGTAGCTGCCCCCCAGGACCAGTAATAAACATACCGCGCGGAAACGTATACCTGGTATACGTTGGCTTCGGTTATAAAGGAGCTGATCCGCGCGTTGACCGGCATGTGTCCGCGCATTGCCAGCTGCTTCGTCGAGGGGTCGTAGCGTACAAGCCCCGTATCGCCGCAGATCCAGTAGCAACGCTCGGTGGCGTCCCACTGCACCTGGGCGGCGCCCCTGGCCCCGGCGGCCGAAAGTGGTAGCTCATTGGTAGCGCGAAAAGTGTTGGTGGCGGCGTCATAGCGGTACAGCGGGCCGAAGTCGTCTTTGAGGAACAGCGCTCCTCCTTCTCCCTCAAACAGGTATTTGCCAACGTAAGTGAAGGTTCGCTGCGCGGGCAGCACGCGGGCTTCGCGGTATTCAAAGCGACGCGTATCGAAGCGCGCCACCCGGTTGTTGGTAGCGAGCAGCCAGATATTTCCTTTCTGATCGGCCCACACGCTTTGTACCCGGTCGAGCGCCCCATCTGAAGCATCGTGCGGCATCGGCCTCACGGTCTGAAAGCGGTTGCCGTCGTAGCGCTGCAAACCGTTGTGGGTTGCCAGCCAGATAAAACCGTCGCTGTCCTGCGCGATATTGTTGATGAAGTTGGATGCCAATCCCTGCGCTGTGGTAAAATGCTGGAATGCATACTGTCGGGTTTGCTGCGCACGGGCAGGCAGCAGGAAGCCGATGAACAGGATCAGGGTCAGGAAGCGGCGCAAGGCAGTGTTGATTTTGGTATTTCAAAGTTACGCGGCCCGGAGGAAACGGAACGCCAAATGAACGCCGCCCGCGACAGTTCATGACGCTGCTTTCCCAATTCATCGGCGAAACTCCGTATAAACACGCTGAAAGCCGCTTCCGGAGCGGCATACAGCCCATTCCGCATTTTACCCGGTTCATGCGGGAGCGGCTTGACAAGGGCGGTCGGGCAACGCATTTTTGTGAAACGAAACCAAGCCAGGATAACCGAAAGAACACCACCTGAATCCAATATCCTGGGATAACCAAATCAATAATTAACCTATGCAACGCTTCAACATTTTCCTCCTTATCCACAAAGGGCTTCGCCACCTGCTGTTCGAAACCGCCACCCTGCTTCAACAAACCGATTTCGCAAACGAGGCCGAGGCGGAAGCCGCCCTCGACCGCGTGCGCGAAACCCTGCTGCTTTTTGAAGAGCACGCCCGCCACGAAGACCACCATGTGTTACCGGCCGTTGCCACCTATGAGCCTTCCGTTTCCGACCGCTTCGCACAGGAGCACGTGACCGACCACCTGCTTGGCCAGGAGCTGACCGCATCGGTAGAGACCTTTTTCCTTGCTCCCGACGCAGTTGCCCGCCGCGAGCGCGGCGATGCGCTCCGGATCGCGTTCAATGCCTTCCTCGTTTTCAACCTGCAGCATATGGCCAAAGAAGAAAGCCTGCTCAACGAGTTGCTCTGGCGTTACTACGACGATAGCGAACTGCAGACCCTCAATGCCCGGATCGTGCAGAGCGTACAGCCCTGGATCGCCGACCTGGCCGCACACTGGATGCTGCTGGGCAATACAGTGCCCGACTGTTCCGCCTGGATGAAGGGTGTGGCCGCGGCAGCACCGCTCGTTGTTTATGACAGCCTGCTTCAAAAAGCGGCAGCAGTGCTTCCAGCCCAGCGGTGGCTCCGGTTACGCGAACGCCTCGAAAACACACCTACCTTTATATGAGTATTTTTACTCATAAATCAACTGTTATGAAAAAAACCATTGTGGCGCTCGGCGCCGTCTTGCTGGTCTGCGTATCGGCCATGGTAGCCTGTAACGGCGCCACTTCTTCTTCAGAAAAAAACGAGGGTATGAATAATGCTACCGGAACAAAGATGGTCGACGAAGCCGGCCGCATTGCCCGTGGCCGCTACCTCGTAACCATCATGGGTTGCAACGATTGCCACTCACCGAAAAAGATGACGCCACAAGGCCCGGTTCCTGATTCGACGCGCCTGCTTTCGGGACACCCCGCCGGCATGCCGATTGGCGCCATCGATGCCAAGGCATCAAAAGACTGGTTGCTGTTTCACCCGAACCTCACGGCTTTTGCAGGCCCCTGGGGCGTATCCTATGCTGCCAACCTGACTTCAAGTGAAACCGGGATCGGCAACTGGACCGAAGAGCAATTTTTCCGTGCCCTCCGGGAAGGCAAATACAAGGGCCTGGCAAACAGCCGCAGCCTCCTGCCACCGATGCCCTGGCAGAATTTCCGCAACGCAACCGATGATGACCTGAGCGCCATCTTCGCCTACCTCAAATCAACGCCGCCGGTCGACAACGTAGTTCCGGCCTGGGCGCCGCCGGCAGGAGCGCCGCAGCAATAAGAACCCACTCAAAACCATACGATGCAACTTCCAAAATCACTTCAGACACTGAAGCCGGGAACCCGTGTGCTCTTTGCATGCGTTCCGCTCGACGGACACTTCAATCCGCTCACCGGTCTTGCCAGATACCTGGCCGAGCAGGGCTGTGATGTGCGCTGGTACACATCGGTGCACTACCGCCCAAAAACCGAAGCGCTGGGGCAGCAGCACTATCCGTTCGTCAAAGCGATGGATGTTCATGGCGACATCGATGCGCTCTTTCCCGAACGCAGCCGTCATCGCTCACAGGTAGCCAAGCTGGTGTTCGACCTGGTGGAAGTCTTCATTCTCCGTTCGCCGGAATATTTCGAAGACCTCAAAGCGATCCATTCGGAGTTCCCGTTTGAGGCTATGGTTTGCGATATCGCATTCGGCGGCTCCCTGTTTGTGACCGATAAGATGAGGATCCCCGTCTTTGCGATGGGCATTCTTCCGCTTACCGCCACCTCCCGCGACCTGCCTCCCGCGGGCCTTGGCATGACTCCTTCATCGGGTTTCCGGGGGCGCCGCCGCCAGGACCTCCTGCGCTTTGTTGCCGACCGCGTGTTATTTGCACGGCCCAACCGGGTACTGCGCCGGCTCCTGCGGGAGCACCGCATCGAGGCATCGGGAACCAATATTTTCGATATCATCACCCGCAAAGCCACCCGGGTGCTTCAGAGCGGAGTACCCGGCTTTGAATACAAGCGCAGTGACCTTGGCAGCAATATCCGATTCGTAGGCGCACTGCTCCCCCATCGCAAACCGGCGTCTGCTGAAAACTGGTACGACCCGCGCCTGGACCGCTTCGACACGGTGATCGTGGTAACGCAGGGAACGGTGGAGAAAGACGCAGAGAAGCTGCTGGTGCCCACGCTCGAGGCTTTTCGCGGCAGTGATACCCTGGTGGTATGCACCACCGGCGGCAGCCAGACGGATGCGCTCCGTGCCCGCTTCCCGGAGGAAAATATCATCATCGAGGATTTCATTCCTTTCGATGACATCATGCCTTATGCAGATGCCTACGTCACCAATGGCGGCTACGGCGGCACCATGATCGCGATCGAACACCAGCTCCCGCTTATTGCGGCAGGGTTGCACGAAGGCAAAAACGAGATCAATGCCCGCGTGGGCTACTTCGGAATCGGCATCGACCTGAAGACGGAAAAGCCGAAGCCCGGCGCCATCCGCGAGGCGGTGGACCGCGTGCTGCATAATCCCGGTTACCCGGCCAGGGTACGCCGTCTTTCGGGCGAATTTGGACGCTACCCGACTTTTTCGCTTTGCGCCCATTATATGGCCGAGCTGCTGGGAGCAGGAGTCAAAGAATCGCAACTACCGGCACTTGCGCAGGAAGAAGAGCGATAATCAATCAAAAGTTTTCGGATCATAAGCAGATACGTCGAGGCGTCCTTTCCAGGATGCCTTTTTCGTACCGACAAAAAGGCCCCGTATTTCTACGGGGCCTTTTCTTAACAGTAATTCTACGGTTTACAGCTTCACTACCTGCCTGCGGATGGTTTTTCCGCTGCGGGTGTCGGTGAGCTGGAGCAGGTACACACCTGCGGGCAGCCCGGTGAGGTCTACCGTATGACGATCACCGCTGAAGGCGGCCGGGCGGCTCAGCACGGCTCCCTGCTGGGAGAGCAGCTGCACCGAGTAGGTCTTGCCACGCTCCTCGCCGCGCAGGAATACCGTGGTGCGTCCCTGGGTGGGGTTGGGCCCCACGCTGAGAGCGCTGTTGGCACCCGCTTCAGCAGCAACGGGAGCCACAGCGGTACGGGCCGTGAGGCTGCCGCCGGCACCGGTATCTCCGCTCTGGGTGATCGGACCGCAGGGATTTACGGTGATGTAGAAGCTGGTCTGGGCCGAGCCGCAATAAGCGCCGCCGCCGGCGATGCTCACCTTACCGCTTGTCAGCACCCGGATGGGTGACGCCGTCGGGTTCTGCGGGGTCATGGTAATGGTGTTGCCCGTTCCCGACAGGGGCACACCCAGCAGGTTGGAATTGGTACCACCCAGGCCCCAGATGTAGCTGATGCCCGGCTGGCCGTCCTGCGGCGAGGTAAAGGTGATGGACAGGGGCTGGCCTGCGCATACCGTCAGGTTTTGCTGTGCGGCGATGCCCACACCGGGCTGAATGCTGATATCGGTGGTAGTTGTTCCGCCACAGCCTCCGGCAGCGCCGCTGAAGCTGTAAGTGATGCGGTAGTTACCAGGCTGGGAGCTGACGGTATTCACCGCACCGGTAGCCGTATTGAAGCTGAGGCCTGCGACTGTACCCGTACCCAGGTTAACGTAGGAGAAGGTGCCGCCCGTGCCGCCCGTGAGGCGCGGGTTGAGCACACCCAGCGACTGGCAGAAGCCGGGGCCGCCCGCGTAGGTGATGGTTCCTACTGCGCGGTTTACCGAAAGCGTCGTCGTAATTGCCGGACCTGCACAAGAACCGAGGTACGGGGTGATGGTATAGGTGGTGGCAATCGTGGCGCTGCCCGAGTTATTCTGGGCGGTAAAGGAAGGAATAAAGGAAGCCGAAGGCGTGGCGCCACCGGTAATGGCTCCGCCGACCGCGGGGTTGGAAGAAGTCCAGCGCTGAATGACACCGGAGGTAGTGTTAAGACTGGAAAGCAGCTGGATGGGCGCGGTAGCTGTACCGGCACACACCACCTGGTTGCCACCCGCAACCACCTGTACCTGCGGCAGCGGGTTAACGCGAATGACATAATCCTGGCTGACCACCTTGCAACCTGCCGGCGCGGTAACCACGGGGATCACCGATACGCGGGCCGAGATCTGCTGGTTGGTAGCGTTCTGGGCTACGAACGAAGGCAGTGCGGCCCCGGTGCCGATCGTGTCGGAGGCGTTCATCCCGATGGACAGGCCGCCACGCACCGTCCAGGTGTACTGGGTGCCTGCGGGGAAGTTACCGGTATAGGTCTGGGCAGGTGCAGTTGCACCGGCGCAATACTCCCGGTTAATGCCACCGCCGGCCACACTTACCGAGATCACACCGACATACACCGTTACCGATTGGCTTAGCGAAGTGGTGCAGGTGGTGTTGCTCACGGATGTTACGGTATAAGTGGTGTTCGCAGTGAGCGCACCGGTGGGCAGTTGCACCGAACCCGAAGCGTCGAGGTTCGCCGTTTGTGTGGCGCCGCCGTTCACGTTATACCGGATGCTGCCGAAGGCGGGGCCTCCGGAGACATTGATGTTCGTGGAGCCACCCGAAGTGCACACATATTGGTCTTGTGCCGCAACCGTGAGCGTGGCTGTTGGAACCGGGTTTACCGTGATAGTAAAGGTAGACGGCGTGCCGGAGCAGCTATTGGCCTGGGGCGTCACCGTAATCGTACCCACGATCGGGGCATTGGTACCATTGGTAGCGGTAAATGAAGGGATATTACCTGTCCCGGAAGCTGCAAGCCCGGTTGCCGTGTTGCTGTTGGTCCAGCTGAATGCGGCGCCGCTGACCGGGCTGCCGAAAGTAACAGCCGTGGTTGCGTCACCTGCGCACAATGCCTGGTTGGCAACTGCGTTGACTGTCGGTGTCGGGTTGACGGTGTAGGTGTAAGTAACCGGGGTGCCGGCGCAGCCGCCGAATTCGTCGGTCTGGAATGCAAAGGTGTTTTGCGAAGGGCGCTTCCAGGTCACCGACATACCATCGCCGCCGCCGTACTCCTGCATGCGGGCGCGGAAGCTGTATGAGGTGCCTGCCGTAAGGTTAACGGAGCCAAGAACACCACCGTTGAAACCGTGGGGGCCATAGTTGCCCGCAACCAGGGCACCGTTGATGGAAACTTCCACCGCGTCGTCGCCGTCGACAATGAATTGATAGGAACCACTCTCTTTCGGCACGAAGGTGCCGGTGATCTCTACACCATAATAGTCACCGCCGTTGGGAACCGGGATGCCATTCGCTGTCAGGTCGCCCGAGCTGAAGAAAGGCAGCAGTTGCGAAGGCAGCGCCTGACCGCTTGCATACAATGAAGTTTGCGGCTGGTTCAGGGAGAATACATAATCGAAGTCACCGGAGCTGTACACGTACTGCCCGTAGTTACCGAGGCCGCCGTTACCGTAATGCGTTGAGAAAATGCGGTAGTTCAGCAGGCTGCGCACCGGTGTAACCGTGATCGTTCCGGATATCGGCGCCGTGCCGTTGTTGGTGGCGGTGAATGCCGGGATATTGCCCGAACCGCCGGCCGCGAGACCAATCGCGGTATTGGAATTCGTCCAGCTGTAATCGGTGCCGGAGAGGTTGCCCGTGAAGGCTACCGCCGCAGTGGAGGCACCGTTGCAAACCGTCTGGCTGCTTACGGCATTTACCGTGGGCAGCGGGTTCACGGTGATGGTGAAGCTGGCAGGTATACCCGAGCAGCCGTCCGCAAAGGGGGTTACCGTGAAGGTCGCAACCTGCGGGTTTGTCCCGCTGTTCACCGCCGTGAAGGCGTTGATGGTACCGGAGCCGCTGGCAGCAAGCCCGATAGACGTATTGGAGTTCGTCCAGCTGTAAGAAGTGCCGTTCAGCGGACCGCTGAAGTTGACCGCCGCCGTGCCGCTGCCTGCGCAAACCGTCTGGCTGCTGACAGCGTTAACGGTCGGGGCTGGCTTAACGGTAATGGTAAAGGTCACTGGCGTACCCGTGCAGGCACCGGAGGTGGGTGTTACCGTGATCGTTGCGACGATATTGGTTGTACCCCCGTTGGCTGCGGTAAAGCTGGCGATGTTACCCGACCCCGATGCAGCAAGGCCAATGGCATTATTGCTGTTGGTCCAGTTGTAAGTAACTCCTGCACCGGCACCGGAGAAGGAATTGGTGGCCGTATTTCCGCCGGAGCAGACGGTCTGGTTGCTCACGGGGTTCATGGTGCCGACGCTGCCCGCCGAAGCTACCGTAGCCTGTGCAGATCCGGTGCAACCGTTGGCATCGGTGATGGTTACCGTGTAGGTACCCGCGGCAAGACCGGTGCGGTCTTCCGTTGCAGCTCCGTCATTCCAGTTAAAAGTATAGGGTGCGGTGCCACCGGCAGGCGTCAGGTTGATCGCACCATCGCCGCCGGCGCAGGTCGCATCGGTTACTACGGTTGATCCCGACACGGCAGCGGCCGGGCCGCTCACCACGATGTTAACTACAGAACCCTGGCAACTGTTTGCATCGATAATCGTCACCGAGTAGGTGCCCGCAGCCAGCCCTGTACGGTCTTCAGTCGTCGCTCCGTCGCTCCAGGAATAGGTATATCCCGGGGTACCACCCGCAGGCGTCAGGTTGATGGCGCCGGTGGTACCGCCGAAGCAGGCGACGTTGGTAACCACCGTGCTTCCGGAAACCGGCGCAGCCGGCTCACCGACTACGATATTGTTCACGGTGCCGGTGCAACCGTTGGCATCGGTGATGGTTACCGAATAGGTGCCCGCGGCAAGACCGGTGCGGTCTTCCGTTGCAGTAGTGCCGTTATTCCAGAGATAGGTATAGCCCGGGGTACCACCAGCAGGAGTGAGGTTAATGAAACCGACGGTGCCGCCATAGCACGGGATGTTGCCAACAACAGTTGAACCCGAAACAGCGGAAGCCGGCTGGCTCACGGTGATGTTGCTGACGGCCGCCTGGCAGCCGTTAGCGTCGGTGATGGTTACCGAATAGGTGCCTGCAGGCAGGTTGACCCGGTCTTGTGTAGTTGTGCTGCCGTTGTTCCAGAGATAAGTATATCCCGGAGTTCCGCCGGCAGGAGTCAGGTCGATGGAACCGTTGTTACCGCCAAAGCAGGAAACGTTGGTCACTAACGTGCCGCCGGAAAGGGCCGAGGCAGGCTGACTGACGGTAATATTGCTCAAGGTCGACTGGCAACCCTTGGCGTCGGTAATGGTAACCGAATAGGTTCCGGCTGTCAGGCTCGTGCGATCTTCGGTAGTAGCGCCATTATTCCAGAGGAACGTATAAGGACCTGTACCACCCGAAGGCGTCAGGTTGACGGCTCCGGTGTTACCGCCGAAGCAGGCAATATTCGTTACAACCGTAGTAGCGGAAACCGGGGTGGCAGGCTGAGTAACCGAGATGTTGCTCACGGTCGCCTGGCAGCCTTTGCTGTCGGTGATGGTAACGGAGTAATTGCCGGCAACGAGGTTCGAACGGTCTTCGGTAGTCGTAGTACCATTGTTCCAAAGGAATGTGTACCCGGGCGTGCCGCCCGCGGGTGTCAGGTCGATACTTCCGGTGTTGCCGCCGAAACAGGAAACGTTCGTCACGGTCGTGCTGCCGCTGACCGCTGAAGCCGGCTGCCCGACGATGATGTTGCTGACGGCCGCCTGGCAATCGTTGGCGTCGGTGATCGTAACCGAATAGGTACCGGCAACCAGGCCGGTGCGGTCTTCTGTTGTGGCCCCGTTATTCCAGAGGAATGTATAGGGGCCTGTGCCGCCCGAAGGAGTCAGGTTGATGGCGCCCGTGTTGCCGCCGAAGCAGGACACGTTGGTCACCACTGTGCTGCCGCTGACCGGTGCCGAAGGCTGGGTCACGCTGATCGGGAACAAGGTGAACTGACAGCCTTTGTTATCGGTAATGGTCACGCCGTAAGTGCCGGCCGTAAGGTTCATCCGGTCTTCGGAAGTAACACCGCCGCCGTAGTTGAACGTATAAGGCCCCGTACCACCCGTAGGCGTCAGGTTAATGGTTCCGGTGTTACCGCCGAAGCAGGCAACATTGGTTACGACGGTAGAAGCGGAAAGCGCGGAAGCAGGCTGGGTAACGGTACGGGAAGCGGCGGCCTGGCAGCCCTTGGAATCGGTGACAGTTACCGTATAGCTTCCGGCCGAAAGGTTGGATGCCGTTGCAGCCGTGCCGCCCGCGGGCGACCAGGAGTAGCCATAAGTCGGGGTGCCGCCGGAAGCGGTAACCGAAAGAGATCCATTGGAGCCACCAAAGCAGGAGACATCCGTAAATGAAGTGATACTGGCCGAAGGCTTGGCGTTGATGGTCAGGTTGGTGCCATTATTCGAGGAGGTAAACGAAGGGTTGCTGCCCACGATCCGGATGCGGTAGCCTGTGCCGGAGACCTGTCCTGCCGGAATTGTGGCGGGAAGGGTGCCGGAGGAGGTGCTTGTTACGGAACCGATGGTGGTCGGCGAAGTGAAGGAGCCGGACGCGTCGGAGAGTTGGGCAGTGAAGGTATTGCCGGAGTTGAATCCGGACGCGGTAAAGGGAATGCTCAGGCTGCTTCCTGCGCAAAAGGTCGTGCCCGAAATGGTACCGAGCGTCAGGGTCGTCGGCGTAGCCGCGCTGATATTGGCGAGCGTGATATTCTGGAACGTGAAGTTTGTTGCGCCGGTTGTGGCATACTGGTAGTCCAGGGTGATGGAGTTGACAAGGTTGTAACCACCAGCCGGCCAGGGCGTGCTGAAGGGAATCGATGTGAGCGATGTGCCTGTCGCAGGGAGCTGGTAAACCCCGGAAAGTGAATGCTGAGCGATCTGAACACCGCTGTAATCGTAAAGCGTGATGGTCAGCACGTTCAGGTTCCGGGCATTCTGAAAGGTGAATACGCTCATGTTTTGCAACGTAAAGGTCTTCATCACCGATCCGCCTTCGGCCTTGATGGTCACCGATTGCGTTACACCGGCCCCGGCGGCACCGGTACCTGCATACATGGTAGTCGGAGCAGACACATCATTTTGTAGGATGTTGCTCACTTTGAACTTGTCGCCCTGCAGTTTGAAGCCGGTACCACCGCCGTCTGCGGCGCCGATGCTGCTCCAGTTATAGGTACCGTTGGCGGTGCCCGTCTGGGCAAAGGAAACTGCTGCCACAAGCAGGCAGGCAAGAAGGGCGGTAACCCTTCGGAGACAGTTAAGGTTGGTCATGATTGCCGTGTTTTAGCTTTATAAGGAACCGGGCGGCTGGCAGGCGCGCACCGGGCCAGGTTACAATCTTCGGCCGTATGAAAACGCAGAAAAGCAGCAGGCTGCAGCCGGCAGTTTCATCAACGGTAACAGGAAAGTTTGTTTTTGGAGCTTCTCGGAGGTAGCAGTTGTTGTTTAGGTTTTTCGATGGACATCAGCACTTAGAACTCTTGTCCTCACGGTGAAGGTAAGGGAATCATTTATTCCTGTTTGCCTTTTTTTAACGAATCCCGCACAGGCATGAAAAAACCCTCCGCAAGGGAGGGTTTTTCGATCAAGGGGCTATCGTTAATTAATAACGGTTCTTGTTGTAGCCGCCGGAGTTGCCGCCGCCGTAGCCACCGCCACCGCGGTTGCCACCACCGAAACCACCACCACCGGGACGCTCGGGACGAGCTTCTTTCGGGCGAGCTTCCATAACGCGGATCGTGCGACCTTCTACGATGCCGTTGTCCAGCTCGGAGATTGCCTTCTGGGCAGCCTCGTTATCGGGCATTTCAACGAAACCGAAGCCACGGCTCTTGCCGGTGAACTTGTCGGTGATCACTTTAGCGGAGGAAACGTCGCCGTACTCGGTGAAGAAGGCGCGGAGGTCTTCGTCCTGAACGTTGAAGCTCAGGTTGGAAACGTAAATGTTCATGCTTTACTTTTTAAAAAGAACAATAAAAATTTTGAGGTCGAGGCAGAAGTAAAGGACGAACGAACGAACAGACAGAGTGGGCTGAACGGCTGATTGGACACTTGTACTTAACGCGAGGCACTCAAATAACGGTACAAAGATAAGGCTTTCCGGTCGTACCGGCTTGCTTAGTTCTTTAATCTTACGTTAAGCCGGCTACGGCTCAGCTCCTTCCCGCCGGTGGACAAAAAAATACGCAAACCGGTAATCCGCGGGTGGCTACCAGCCGTGTGGAACTAGTTCCACAGAAGCGCAGACGCCGCTGAAAGCGCGCGTGAAACGGCCTAATCTGTCCGGTTTTACTACGGCCGGGGCAGGGTACCGGATTTGCTTTGCTAGGAGCACCAACAGGACCTTCCGATGCCGAAAGAAATAAATACTACGAAAACCACCACCGTTACGACGCACCGCAGCCCGGTTCAGCGTGTCGCCCGCGTCCTCCTCAAAACGATACTCTTCCTGATGCTGTTTGTTGTGGTGGCAGTGCTTCTGCTGCTGACCCCACCGGGCCAGCAATTCGCCACCAACAAGCTCGAGAGCTACCTGGGCAGTAAGCTAAAGACCCGTGTCGAGATCGGCAAGGTGCGGATCGGCCTCCCCCGCCTCGTGGTGGCCGAAAACGTTTATATCGAAGACCGCACGCACGACACCCTGATCGCCGGGGGCTCCATCCGGCTGAACATCGCCCTCTTCCGCCTCTTCAGCAACGAGGTTGCCATCAAGGACGTACAGTTCGAGAACATCACCGCAAAGGTGAAGCGCGTGCTTCCCGACACCGTGTACAACTTCCAGTTCGTGCTCGACGCCTTCGCCACCGAGCAAAAGAAAAACCCTGACACCGCCGCAGCGCCCGTGATGAAGTTCGAGGTCAACAACGTGAACATGAAGAACTGCCACGTGGTGTACAAAGACGTGCTCACCGGCAACGACATGGACGCCTGGGTCGCGTCGGCACACACGAAGATCGATTCGCTCGACCCGTACAAGCTGCGTTTCAACATCGCCGACTTCGATGTAACGGGGCTGCGTGTGCGCTATTACCAGACAAGGCCGCTGACCGCGCCTGCCATCAAGGCCACCGACCAGAAGGCGACGGCTGCACTGACGCCGCAGATCCGGATCGGACAGGCAAGGCTGCGCGATTCGTATATCGACTATGGAAACGAAACATCCGCCTTCTATACGCAGTTGAAGATCGGCGACGTGCTGCTGCGGGGCCGCAATATCGATCTCGACAAGCAGGTGCTGCACCTCGCCTCCCTCCGCCTCGACCGCAACGATTTCGTGATCCGCCTCGGCCGCAAGCAGGGCGCACGCGCGGTGAAGGAAGCCGTTGCCAAGAAAACCGACGAAGCCGTCAAGCAGGACTGGGTGGTACGCATCGATGCCATCGACCTCAACGGCAACCGCATCCGCTACGACGACGAGAACAGCCCGCGCCAGGCCACAGGCATCGACTTCGCCCACTTCGACGGGCAGGATATGAACCTCTCCATCCGCAACCTGGTGCTCAACAAAGATTCGATCGCCGCCAATATTGCCCGCGCCTCGCTGCGCGAAAAGAGCGGCTTCGTGCTCAACGAATTGCACGGCGACCTCCTGTATGCATCCAACATAGCCTACATCCGCAACCTGACGCTGCGCACGCCCGGCACCTCGCTCCAGCGCTCGGCCGAATTGCGCTACGCCTCGCAGGAGGCGCTGGTGAAAAACTTCGCCAATACCTTCTTTGATGTAGATGTTCGCAACAGCCGCGTCCAGGTGAAGGATATCCTTGCCTTTGCGCCGCAATTAAAGAAAAACCCGGCCTTTGCCAATCCCAATGCGGTATGGACCGTGAACCTGCAGGGCAACGGCACGATGAACAGGCTGAATATCGCCGCCCTGCAGTTCAACGGGCTGCGCAATACCCAGATCGACGCATCGGGTACACTCGCGGGCCTGAGCAACCCCACCGCCGGCAGCGGTACCTTCCGCATCCGCCGCCTGCATACCTCCCAAAGCGATATCGCGCTGCTGACCGGCAAGCGGCTGGACAATGCCCAGATGGATCTTCCCGAGACGTTCAACGTAAGCGGAACCGTGTCGGGTAACATGAACAGCGTAAGCACCAACCTGGCAATGGCCACCGATTACGGCAATGTCAATCTCGATGGCTCTTTCCGCAACATCATGGATCCCGCGAAGCTTTCGTACAATATCCGCTCGCTGCGCACGCGGTCCATCCGCCTCGACAAGATCCTCCGCGGCAAGTCGCCGGTGGGTACGTTGACAGGCAACTTCCGCGTTACCGGATCGGGCACCACACCCGCTACGATGAAAGCCACCTTCAGCGGCTCGGTGCCTTCGATCGTTTACAACAAGTACAACTATAAAAATATCCGGCTCGACGGAAGTCTCAACGGAAGCAACTTCTCGGTGAAGACGGATATCCGCGATCCCAATATCGACCTCAACCTGACGGCGAAAGGCAATTACGAAACGATGCGCATGCACGTCAACGGGTTTATCGATAGCGTGAAAACGCAGCCGCTCGGCTTCACCACGCAGCCCCTCGTGTTCCGCGGCAAGCTGGATGCGCAGGTGAACGAGCTGACGGCCGACTATCTCGATGCCAATGTGCTGCTGACGCAGGCACTGTTCGTATCGGGCACCACCCGAGCGCCGGTTGACAGCCTGAGCCTTGTGGCCGGGCATTCGGGTGCCGAGCAGTTCATGCGGCTGCGCAGCGACTTCGCCAATGCCGACCTCAACGGCCGCTACCGCTTTTCCGACTTGGGCTATATCATTCAAAACAATATCCAGCCCTACTTCGGTGTGGGCGATCGCTACAAAGCACAGACGGTGCAGCCTTATGACATCACCTTCCGGCTGGATGCCGAAAATGCGCCCATCTTCAAGGCGCTGGTGCCCGGACTGAGCTTTAACCAGCCCCTGCACGCCGAGGGCTCGCTGGCTACCGGGCGTGGCATCAATGCGAAAGTGAACGCTCCCGACCTTGCCTTTGGCACCACTGCGTTTTCGGGGCTGAACCTGGCTGTGACCACCACGCCGCAGGGCCTGCAGCTCACCGGCGACCTGAGCCGCTTCAGCAACGGCAGCACGATGAATATTTACAACTCGCGTGTTACCGCCACCGTGCGCAATAACGTGATCGACTTCAACGTGGGAGTAAACGACAAGGGCAATGTTGCCAAATACCGCCTTGGCGGCGTGCTGACGCAGCCGACGCCCGGTACCTATACCTTGTCGCTGCGGCCCGACAGCCTGCTGCTCAACTACCAGGCCTGGACCATTTCGGGCGGCAACCAGCTTATTGTGACACCCACCAGCATCGGTGCCTCCAACTTCGTGCTGAGCCGCGAGGGACAGTCGATCGCCCTTAACAGCACCGCGGGACCGGGCTCGCCGCTCAACGTGCAGTTCACCAACTTCCGTATCGGTACCATCACGGGCTTCCTGCGTTCCGACTCGCTACTTGCCGACGGCACGATCAACGGCGGCGCCATCTTCCGCAACCTGCCGAAGAACCCGCTCTTCACCAGCGACCTGACCATCTCGGACCTTTCCTTCCAGCGTGATACGATCGGCAACGTGGCCCTGCGCGTCAACAACGCTACGGGCGACCGCTATATCGCCGACATCAATATCACCGGGCGCGGCAACGATGTGGCCCTCACCGGCACCATGATCCCGCAGGCCGGCGGCCCCATCGGTCTCGACCTGAACCTCGACGTGCGGGCGCTGCAACTGCAAACACTCCGCGGCGCCCTGCAAAGCTTTATCACCGATGCCTCGGGCACCATCACCGGTGGCGCACGCATCCAGGGCACCACGGCGGCGCCCAAGGTGGCGGGTAACCTTCGCTTCAACAATACCAGCATCAGCACGGTGGCTCTCGGCGGCCCGCTGCGCATCGACAACGAGGAGCTGCGCGTAACGGAAAACGGCTTCCGCTTCGACAACTTCACCATCCGCGACTCAGCCAACAATGCGCTGAATCTGAATGGCAATGTTGCGACTTCCAACTTCATCAACTACAATTTCGATCTGGATGCGACCGCCCGCAACTTCCGCGCGTTGAATACCCAGAAGAAAAACAACAGCCTCTATTACGGCCAGCTGTACCTGAATACCAACCTCCACATCGGCGGCACTGAGGCCGCGCCCGTGGTGGACGGAAACCTGGCCGTGAACGAAGGCACCCTTTTCACCATCGTGATCCCGCAGCGTGACCCCGGGGTGGTTTCGCGCGAGGGCGTGGTGGAGTTTGTCGACTTCAGCAACCCGGGCGTCGATTCCTTCTTCCTGGCCGGGGCCGATTCGCTCAACCGGACCAAGGTGAAGGGCATGGACGTTTCGGTGAACATTGACATCAACAAGGCGGCCTCCTTCAATGTGATCGTAGACGTTGCCCAGGGGGACCTGCTCAACCTGAAAGGCACGGGTAACCTGAATGCCGGCATCGACCCCAGCGGCAAGATTACGCTGACGGGCTCCTATATCATTGACGAAGGAGCCTACCAGTTCTCCCTGAACTTCCTGCGCCGCCGGTTTACGGTGGACCGTGGCAGTAAGATCACCTGGCTGGGTGAGCCCACGTCCGCTCAACTGGATGTAACGGGCCGCTACGAGGCCAATACCGCCCCGCTCGACCTTGTTGAGCAGCAGGTGCCCGAACAATCGCAGCGCAACTACTTCCTGCAGAAGTTGCCCTTCCAGATCCTGCTGGAGCTGCGGGGCGAGTTGCTGAAGCCGGAGCTCACCTTCGATATCCAGCTGCCCAACGACCGTAATTATACGGTGGCCGGTGACGTGCTGAGCGTTGTGAATACCAGGCTGGCACAGCTGCGCCAGGAGCCGTCGGAGCTGAACAAGCAGGTATTTGCAGTATTGCTTCTCAACCGCTTCGTGGGCGACAACCCATTCGCCTCCAGCGGTGGCGGTTTCGACGCAAGCTCCTTTGCGCGTACGTCGGTAAGCAAGCTGCTGACCGAGCAACTGAACAACCTCGCATCGGGCCTGATCTCGGGCGTTGACCTCAACTTCGATGTAACGAGCAGCGACGACTATACCACCGGAGAACGCCGCGCCCGCACCGACCTGAACGTAGGCGTCAGCAAGCGCCTGCTCAACGACCGCCTGCAGGTGACGGTGGGCTCCAACTTCGAGCTCGAAGGACCGCAGCAAAGCAACCAGTCGTCGAACAACATCGCCGGCAATGTGCAGGTGAATTACCAGTTAAGCCGCGACGGCCGCTATATGCTGCGCTTCTACCGCCGCAACGATTACGAGGGTATCGTGGATGGCTACGTAATTGAAACCGGGCTCACGTTTACGCTCCAGGTAGATTACAACCGGCTCCGCGAGATCTTCCAGAGCCGGAAGACCCGCCGGGAGATCCGTCAGCGCGAAAAAGCAAAGGATAAAGAACAGCAGCAGCCGGCGCAACCGGTTCAATCCCAACCCGCGGTACCCACGCCGGTGGCACAGGCAACGGCACAAGAAGAAGAACCCGAACAGGAATAAGAAAAGAACATGAGCAAGGCATTATTGTACTCAGTGGCATTCATGGGCACCGTTGTGCTGGCAGCATGCGGCGCAACCAAACACCTGCCTCCCGGCGAGCACCTGTACACCGGGCCGAGAATTGAGCAGGTGAATAACCAGGATCTTTCGGCAAGGCAGAAGAAGGTCATTCACGAAGACTTGGAAGATATGGTCCGGCCGAAGCCCAACACGCGCTTTCTCGGCATCCCCATCAAGCTGGGCATCTATAACATGTTCCGCAAGGCGAAGCCCAACTCCTTTTTCGGGCGCCTGCGCAACCAGCTGGGTGAGCCGCCGGTGCTGGTAAGCCAGGTAGACATTCCCAACAACGTGAAGCTGCTCCAGAATCATATGGAGAATAAGGGCTACTTCCTGGCCAAGGTATCGGGCGATACCGTAGTAAAGGGAAAGAGAGGCTATGCCCGCTTTCGTGTTGAGGCCAATTCGCAATACACCATCAACAGCATTCGTTTCCCGTCCGACTCCTTCCAGCTCGGGAGGGATATCCTCGCAGATGCGGGCAACACACTGCTGAAGCCGGGTGAGGCCTATGACCTCGACCTGATCCGCGGCGAGCGCAACCGGATCGATGCGCGGCTCAAGGAAAAGGGCTATTTCTTCTTCAGCCCCGACTACCTGCTGCTGCAGGTAGACAGCACCGTCGGTAACCACAAAGTGGATATGGTGCTGACCGTGAAGCGGGACGCGCCGGAGGCTTCGCTCCTCGCCTACCGCATCAACAACACGTACATCTTTGCCAACTACCGCCTCGCCAACACCAACTTCAGCAACGATACGGCTACCAGCAACTACCGGCCCGATACCAGTATCGCAACAGCCGAAAACTATAAGGGCTTCCTGATCGTAGACCGCCGCAAGCGCTTCAAGCCCTGGATGTGGCCGCGCATCATGGTGTTCAAGCCCGGTGATATCTACAACCGCACCGATCATAATACAACGCTGAGCCGCCTCATCAACCTCAACGAATTCCGCTACGTAAAGAACCGCTTCGAGCCGGTGACCGACAGCGCGAAGCTCGATGCGTATTATTACCTGACGCCGCAGCCAAAGAAAAACCTGCGCGTCGAGTTCGGCGTCACCACCAAGTCGAATAACCTGAACGGCTCGCAGATCAACTTCACCTTCCGTAACCGCAATACGTTCAAGCAGGCGGAGCAACTGGCCATTACGGCGTATATCGGCACGGAAACCCAGTTTGGCGGCACCTTCCAGGGCTATAATACCTACCGAACCGGTGCTGCGGCAACCCTTTCCATTCCGCGCTTCGTGGTGCCCTTCTTCAAGGTGAACACAACCAGTGCCTTTGTACCGCGCACCAATATGCAGATCGGCTACGACCTGCTGACGCGTACGCGGCTGTACACTGTTAACTCGTACCGTGGCCAGCTTGGCTATAGCTGGAAGCCCTCACCAAAGATCTCCTGGGAAGTAAATCCGTTCAGCGTCAACTACACCCAGCCGATTAATGTGACGAAAGAATTCCGCGACAGCCTCAACAACTACCCCTACCTGCAGCGCGTCATCGACTCGCAGTTCATTCTCGGCTCCAATGTACTGTTTCAATACAACGAAGTGGCCAACGGGCTGGTGAAGCTGAATTCCTTTTACTTCATGGGACTGCTGGATATGGCGGGCAACCTCGCCGGCCTCTTTACCGGCGCTACAGCCAAAACGCGGCCGAAGCAAATCGCCGGCGCTACGTTTGACCAATACGTGAAGCTGGAAGTAGACGGGCGCTACTACCGCAAGATCGGCCTCAAATCGAGCTGGGTCAACCGTCTTAATATCGGCTATGGCATCCCCTATGGCAACTCCACGCAGATGCCCTATATCAAGCAGTTCTTCACCGGCGGCAACAACTCACTGCGCGGCTTCCGCAGCCGCTCGGTGGGCCCCGGCACCTTCCGCGAGCTAAAGGCTACGACCTTCCTGCCCGACCAGACCGGCGACATCAAGCTGGAGGTAAATACCGAGTACCGCCCACACATCTCCGGACCGCTGTACGGCGCCGTGTTTCTGGATGCCGGTAATATCTGGCTGAAGACCGAAGACCCGAGCCGACCCGGCTCCGGCTTCAAAGCGGGCTTCCTCAACGACCTGGCGGTGGACGCTGGTTTGGGCGTGCGACTCGACGTCACCCTCTTCGTCATCCGCCTCGACGTGGGCTTCCCCATCCGCAAGCCCTGGCTCGATAACCCCTGGGTGATCAACCAGATCAACCTGCTCAACCGGGCATACCGGCGCGAGAACGTGGTGTATAACCTGGCGATCGGGTATCCGTTCTGACCTCATTCCCGCCCCTCTCCCAAGGGAAAGGTGAAAGAGTTGGTGCACAAAGGCAGGCCTCCGGCCTGCCTTTGTCATGCTGAGCGCAGCGAAGCATCTGAAGTAACAAAAAGAGAATAGTGCCCACGCAAGGTACCGTTTAAACTTGTCTGAACTCTTCGTCCGGTTCGCACTCTCGGATCCTTCGCTACGCTCAGGATGACAAAAGCCCCGCAAGGCGGGGCTTTTGTGCGAACGCATGCGCGCCGCCATCAGTTACAATTCCATCTCCGGAACCTCCCCGTCAACGATCAGCCTGCCCGCAGTCTTCGCCCTGATCTCCTCCACGCTCACACCCGGGGCGCGCTCGAGGAGTTTGAATCCTTCGGGCGTTACGTCGAGCACGGCGAGCTCGGTCACGATCTTTTTCACGCAGCCGACGCCGGTGAGGGGCAGCGTACACTGCGGCAGCAGCTTCGATTCGCCCTTCGGGTTGGTGTGCATCATGGCCACGATGATGTTGCGGGCGGAGGCTACCAGGTCCATGGCGCCACCCATGCCCTTCACCATCTTACCGGGGATCTTCCAGTTGGCGATATCGCCGCTGTCGCTGACTTCCATCGCACCAAGCACCGTCAGGTCTACTTTGCCGGCGCGGATCATCCCGAAGCTCTCGGCACTGTCGAAAAATACACCGCCGGGCAGCACGGTAACCGTCTCTTTGCCGGCGTTGATCAGGTCGGCGTCGATCGCTTCTTCGGTGGGGTACGGCCCCATGCCAAGCATGCCGTTCTCGCTTTGCAGCATGATGAACATGCCTTCGGGAACATAGTTGGATACAAGGGTGGGAATACCGATGCCGAGGTTGACATACATGCCGTCGCGGAGCTCCTGAGCGATGCGTTTGGCGATGCCGAATTTATCTAAAGCCACATGAAATATTTTACGATCTCGGATCTCTGATCTCCGATCCTGGTTCTGGGATTATTTAGTGAGTTGTACCGTCCGGCGTTCAATGCGCTTCTCGTAATTGCTGCCCTGGAAGATGCGGTGCACATAGATGCCGGCGACATGAATGCTGTCGGGGTCGAGAGCGCCGGGCTCTACAAGCTCCTCCACTTCGGCGATGGTGATGCGGCCGGCCTTGGCCATGGAGGTGGAAAAATTGCGGGTGGTCTTGCGGAATACGAGGTTGCCGTAGCGGTCACCCTTCCAGGCTTTTACAATGGCGAAGTCGGCGCCGAGCGCTTCCTCCATCAGGTATTTCTTCCCGTTGAACTCACGCACCTCCTTGCCTTCGGCGATCTCGGTGCCGTAGCCGGCGGGGGTGAAAAACGCCGGGATGCCCATGCCGGCCATCTGGATACGTGTGGCCAGCGTGCCTTGCGGAATCAGGTCCACCTCCAGCTCGCCCGTCAGCAGTTGCCGCTCAAACTCGGCGTTCTCGCCTACATACGACGCCATCATCTTGCGGACCTGGCGGCTTTGCAGCAGCAGCCCGAGTCCGAACTCGTCGACGCCGGCATTGTTGGAGATGCAGGTAAGGTCTTTTACACCGCGCTCCTTCAGGGCATTGATACTGTTTTCAGGGATTCCGCACAGACCGAAGCCGCCCAGCATGATGGTGGCGCCGTCGACGATGTCGGACAGCGCGGCATCGGCGTTTTCAAAAACCTTATTCATAAGCAAGAAATAGGGCTCAAAAATAAGGATCGGCGCGGAAGCAGGAGGGAAAGAATAAGTGGCGGCCGATGCTAAACCGGGCGCTTCCTGAAGGGCCGCTCACCGCTGCTCATAGTGTCGGCCAGGGGCGGCACTTCAAGCAAAGGACCCTTCATCATAGAATCCATTACGGGCTTCAGCTCCACCGGGTGATCCTGGTACCAGCGCAGGCTTTTCCGGAATTGTTCCTCGGTAATCGCCTCCTTGCGGAAGATGCCGCGATAGAGTGCGATGTTGGAGGGAAAGGCTTTTACGGAGGTGTCGCGCTCGGAGCGTACCGCCACCCATTCATCGGCAAGAAACACCTGGCGCAGCACGCGCGACATCGCCTGCGGCGGCAACACGTCGGCAGGGCGCTTGTCTTTCTTTTTGCAGGCCAGCAGAAGCACGCACAGCAGGATCGGGGCTATCCTCATTTCAGGTCTTTGTACAGGGAGTTGTTGGAAACGTCGAGGCGCGAGAGCAGCTCGCGGGCTCGGGCTTTTTGCTCGGGCTTGGCCTTGCTGAAAACCCGGTACAATTCGTTGCTGCGGCCCTGGAAGAACACCTGCACGAACATCGTGTTGGGGCTTTCGCGGTTGATGTTGTCGAGCGTATTGAGCGCGTTGATGAGGCCCGCACGGGCCGCATCCTCGTTATCGATCATCTGGTCGAAACCGGTGCGGTAGTACGAATAAAGGGCATCGTGAAAGAGGTTGTAGCGGCTGTCGGTGAGGTTCTCCACGAAGCGGAAGCGGTTGCGCACCCCGTCGAACGCCTTCCAGCCCGAGATGTCGCGGCTTTCAGGGGCCTGGTTCACGATGTTCTGTGCCTTGATATAAAAAGGATCGCCGCCGCGGGGTGAATAGGAATCGTAATCTAGCCCCAGGATGATGTTGGCGTAGAAAGCCAGCATGGCCGTGATGTTGGCGGTCAGCGGATCGTTGCCGGCAACGCGGTTCTCGTTGAATTCGATGGCCTGGAACTCTACGTAGCGGAAGGTAAAGTCGTTGTCCTGCACGTTGAGCAGCGGTGATTCGTACGTAGTACCGTATACGGGCCGCGCTGCCTGCACGGTTAGCGAGGCCTTGAACACGTTGTTGCCGAGGTCCTGATCGATATTGATCAGGAAGTTGCACTTGATGCGCTCATGTGCCTGCCAGTTGTCGCCGGTCCACTTGCGGTTGTTGAGAAAATTGGTGAGCGCGCCTTGCAGGGTGTTGAAGATCTTCTTGTCTACCTGCGACGAAACGCGGTTGGCCACCACCGACAGGCGGGCCTGCAGCTCCTGGGCTCCGCAGGCGCTGCTCCACAGCAAGAGGGCGATCGCTATTATTTTTTTCATGGCATCAATTCAGTTATGGCATCCACAATGGCCCGGGCGGCTTCCTGCTTGCTTTGCAGCGGCAGGGCGCGGCGCTGGCCGTCTTTATAAAAAAGCGTCACTTTGTTCGTATCGGTTCCGAAGCCGGCGCCCGCGTCGTTGAGCGAGTTGAGCACGATCAGGTCGGCGCCTTTGCGCCGGAGCTTCTCTTCGGCATGGGCTTCCTCCTGCTCGGTTTCCAGGGCGAACCCTACCAGCAGCTGTCCCGGCTCCTTACGCGCGCCGAGCGTCGCGAGGATATCATCGGTTTTACGGAGGTTAAGCGTCAGCTCGCCTTCCGTCTTTTTTATTTTTTGCCCGCTTACATTCACCGGGGTGTAGTCGGCCACCGCGGCGGCCATCACGGCGATGTCGTAGTCGGCAAGCGCGAGGCTGGCCTCGTACATCTGGCGTGCCGAGCGCACCGGCAGCAGCTGCACACCGGGCAGCGGCTTCAGGGCCACGGGGCCCGATACCAGGTGCACCTCCGCGCCGCGGGCCGCCAGCTCGCCGGCCAGGGCATAGCCCATTTTGCCGGAAGAGTGGTTGCCGATAAAACGCACGGGGTCGAGTGCTTCGTATGTGGGGCCGGCGGTAACCAGCACCTTCTTACCAGCCAGCTGCCGGCCCGACTCGAAAAACCGGGCGATCCAGTCGCGGATGGTCTCGGGCTCGGCCATGCGTCCCGGGCCGATCAGCCCGCTCGCCAGCTCGCCGTGCTCTACGGGCAGCATCTGCACGCCCCAGGAGGCCAGCTTTTGCAGGTTGTCTTTGGTGGAGCCGTGCAGCCACATGTCTTCATCCATGGCCGGTGCGATCACCACGGGGCAGGTGGCGGAGAGCCAGGTGGCAAGGAGCAGGTTGTCGCATTGACCGGAGGCCATTTTTGCGAGCGTATTGCAGCTGAGGGGCGCCACCACAAACAGGTCGGCCCAGCGGCCGAGGGCCACATGGTTGGCCCAGGCACCTTCATCAAACAGCTTGCTCAGCACGGGTGCCTTCGACAGGGTGGAAAGCGTCAGCTCCGACACAAAATCCTTCGCGGCCCCGGTCATCAGCAGGCGCACCTCGGCGCCTTCCTTGACCAGGAGGCGCACCAGGATGGGAATCTTGTAAGCGGCGATGCTGCCGGTGATGCCGATAAGAACCTTTTTGCCGGAGAGGGACATGGGGCTAAAGATAGAAAAGCAGGCGTGAAAGAATGTTCAATGTTCAATATTCAATGTTCAATACGCAATTTTCAAGTGAGCTTTCCCTGCACCATGAAAATTGAGCATTGATTATTGAACATTTAAAGTAAAAGCCATATCGTATCGATATGGCTTTGTATTCAGTTGCGGTCCGCAGCGATTAAGCAAACAGGTCGTCTTCGTTCTTGCGGTGATAAACCTTATCCTCCATGAACTCGCGGGTGGCGAGCAGGGCGGGATTGGGCATCTTCTCGTAAGCGCGCGAGATTTCGATCTGCTCCTTGTTTTCGTGCACTTCCTCCAGGCTGTCGGTGTGGCTGGCAAACTCTTCCAGTTTGCTGTGCAGCTCCTCTTTCAGGGAGATATTGATCTGGTTAGCCCGCTTGGCGATGATGGCGATCGACTCATACACGTTGCCAGTCTTCGATTTCAACTCATTCAGGTCTTGTGCCTCAACGTTGTTTGTCTGGCTGGTGCTATGCTGGCGTCTTAGACGGCTCATGGGCGATTGTTTTTAACTGATTTTGCGACAAAGATAAGAATTCTTGCACCTGCTTGGTGTAGGTACTTTGGGGGAACTGGTCCAGGAAGTCGGTGCAGCCGTCGATCACCTTGCCATAGCGTTCTTCTTTTTTCTCTTCCACGCTCATCTGGGCAAACTGGTAATAGCTGCGGATCGACATGAATTTGTACATGTCGGCCTGCTGGGCATCGGGGTAATTGATCAGGAGGGCCTCGTAGGCTACTGCTGCAGCGCGGAACTGCCCAAGGTCGAAGTAAAGCTGGGCGGCTTTCCGGTCTTTCGTCTCCAGCTTGATGCGGCAGGCGTCTACGATGGCGCCGGCTTCCTTGTTGCGGGCCGACCCGGGATGCGTGTTGATAAAGGTCTGCATCATACCCATCGCCTTGATAGTGTTGCTCTGGTCGAGCTCGGCCTTGGGCGACTGCTTATAAAACGTAAAAGCGCGCATATACTCCATTTCCTCGGCGCGGGTGCTGTGCGGGAACACCTCCACGTAGGTCTTGAACAGGTTTTCGGCGTTAACCCAGTCGCGCTGGTTATAAGCGGTATACGCGTATTTATAGTAGATGTCCTCGAATTTGGGCGTGCCCTTGAAATAAGGCATCACGTCTTCATAGATCTCCTGGGCCCAGTTGTATTTCTTGCGGGCAAAATAATCTTCGGCCTTCCGGAGCTTGTACTCGGGGTCTTTGCTCTTCATGACCTTGGTCACGTTATCGCAGCCCGTAATCAGAAAAGCCAGTGCAAATGCAACAATTAAACGCATAAAGAGGGGCAAAGGTAAATATTACCGGCAAATATTCGGGTTAATGCCGAAACCCGCAAAGCGGGGCAGTTAAGATTTAACTAAAAGCCCGGGGAGCAGGTTCCGGGTTCTGAGGTTCTGAGGTCTTAAGGTTTTAAGGTTTGGGGATTCCGGGCTGCTTCAAATCAGACATCGGAGATCAGCGATCATAAAATAAAAAAGCCCCTCTTTCGAGGGGCTTTGTATTAAGGACTTAAGAGACAAGCCTTTGCTTAGCGACCACCGGCGCGGAGGTTCGGGTGGGGAGCCGGTACGTTGGCCGGTCCTTCTTCGCCTTCGTTGGCTGCGCGGAGGTCAACCGTGTTGCAGTCGCCGCCGGTCTGGCCGTACTGGAAGATGAAGCGGTCTGCGCTGAGGCCTTCTTTCTCTACCATGTAGTTGATCACGGCGTTCACGCGATCCCAGCTACGCTGCTGCTCGGCTTTGGTGCTCTGGCAGTAGCCGATCACCACGATGCGGCAACCGGGGTTGTTGCGGAGGCGGGCTGCTACCGAGGCCAGCATGCTGCGGGCGTCGTTGGTGAGAGCGGGGTTGTTGCCGTTGAAGGTAACCGAGGGCAGGGAACCGAGGTTCTTGGCGCAAGCGGTGAGGCCGCCGCCGGTACCACCGGTACCGCAGCTATCGGGGCAGGGGCACTTACCTACGCCATCAGCATCAACAGGCTGGCATACGGTCGGGGTGATGAGTTCTTTATCGCGGCAGTCGGGAACACCGTCGCCGTCGGTATCGCGGCTTACACCGTGCGAGTCAACCGGGCAACCGGCGGGCGTCTGCTCCTGGTCGAACTGGTCGGTAACACCGTCGCCGTCGCTATCCGGAAGCGTGGGCTTCGGCAGCTTCATCAGGCGGGGGTTGCGGATCTCGCTGTAAGCGTAGTCCAGGGGGTTGAGCCACCACAGGGGTTCGGTCGACTTGGAGCCCAGGTTAACATTGAGGCCCAGCGAAGCGAAGTTGTAGGTGTCGAAGTTTTGCGTGAGCACCGGGGAACCAGGCGTCTGCTCAGCCCAGCGCTGACCGTCGTACAGGTCGTCGTTGGTGAAGGAGAAGCGGTCTTCCAGGGCGATGTTGAAGCGGTTGTTCAGTTTGAAGGCGATACCACCACCAACGGAACCGATGGTGCGGTAGCTCATGCCGAACAGCTTCGGACGACGCTCGCCGTAGTTCTCGGCAGAGGTCTCATACGTATTGTCCATCAGCTCGCGCAGCGCCTTGCGGGTAGCCTTGCGGGTCTTGAAGGTGTTGCCGCTGCCGCTGGCCACGGTGTTGAAGTTGTAGGGTTTTCCGTTGGCGTCCAGGGCATTCACCTTGGCATCATATACGGAGCCGCCCACACCAGCGAAGGCGTAAAGCGCGAAGCCGGTCTTGGAGCGGTGGAAGCGAACGTTGTTGAGCGTCAGCACGCCTTCCAGAACGAGGTCCTGAACGTTCGTCTTATAGTTGTAATAAACGGGAGTGATTGCGGGCGAGCCGGGGGTGCCGCTCGTGGGGCTCAGCGGCGTATAACCGGCGGGGTTGCCGATGTTCGTCGTCCAGGCCGGGTTGTTACGGTAGTTGTACGATGGGCGCCAGTTGAGACCTTTTGCTACGCCGTAAGTGTACTCCATACGGGCGCTGAACAGGTAACCGAATGCTTTGCGCACGTGTGCGCCAAGGCCAAAACTCGGACGTGCATCCACGTCACCGATAACGTTGAAGAGACCGCCTTTGATACCGATCTCCCACTGGTTACGGGGTTTTGCCGGGAAATTGTAGGTGCCGTTCATGAATTCAGTATGCTGCGGCATCCTGCGGGAAGGGATTACAGAGGAGTCTCCGACGCTGGATTTACCAACCGTGGTCGTCTGAGAGAAGCCCTCCGATGCCAACAGACATAATAAGCCTGCCAGAAGAGTAACTTTTTTGCTTGCCATACACTGGGTGTTAAGATTTGAAAAACTAAGTCCTATTAAGGAGCAAAAATAAAACTTGACGTGCAATAACCAAACTTTTGTAATCCTTTGCGTTAAAATACAAGTCAATTTTTCAGGCTCATCATAGCAATTCCTGTACCATAGTGTTTTATTAATCAGCGCATTTGTACCTTTCCGGCAATTTACGAATGCGGCTGCCCGTTAATTTGATTGAAGATGAGTTGCGGATCCTTGAGCAAAAGTTCAAGGAGGCCGCCGCGAGCCAGGTTTCCATGCTGGACCGCATCATGCGCTATATTGTAAAGCGCAAGGGCAAGCAGTTGCGGCCCATGTTTGTATTCCTCTCCGCCAAACTGTGCGGTAACGTCAACGAATCCACGTACCGCGCCGCTTCACTCGTTGAGCTGTTGCATACCGCCACGCTGGTACACGACGATGTGGTGGACGACGCGCCCGAACGTAGAGGCTTTTTCTCAGTTTACGCATTGTGGAAGAACAAGATATCCGTGCTCGTGGGCGACTACCTGCTTGCCAAGGGTCTTCTTTTGTCGTTGGACAACAATGACTTCCGCATTCTCCAGCTGCTCTCCGGCGCCGTCCGCAAGATGAGCGAGGGCGAACTCCTGCAACTGGAGAAGTCGCGCACCCTGAACCTCGACGAGTCGGTGTATTTCGAGATCATTTCCGGAAAGACCGCCTCCCTCCTGTCCGCCGCCTGCGCCGCCGGCGCCTTCTCCGCCTCGGGCGATGAGGAGCTCACCGCACGCATGGGCGCTTTCGGGGAAAAAGTAGGCATCGCCTTCCAGATCAAGGATGACCTTTTCGACTACGCTTCCGAAGACGTAGGCAAGCCCACGGGCAACGATATTCAGGAAAAAAAGCTTACCTTACCTCTGATCTATACGCTCAACAACGCCGACAAAGCCACCCGGCGGAAACTGATCTACATCATCAAGAACGAAAACAGGGACAAGCGGAAGGTCCAGTTTGTAATCGACGCCGTACAGCAGCACAACGGTATCGCCTATACGCAGGGCGTGATGCAGCAGTACAAGAAAGAAGCGCTCGACCTGCTGGCCACCTTCCCCGACTCGCCCATCCGGGCGGGTTTTGCCGATCTCGTGAACTTTGTAACCGACAGGAGGTATTAATGGATGCAAGAACGAGCCCTGTAACCGCCAAGCGCTGGCGGATGGCTTTCAATGAACAGGAAAAAGCAGAAGCCCTTTTTAAGGAGCTCCGTGTTCACCCCGCCCTGTGCCAGGTGCTGGTGCAGCGCGGCATCGAAACCTTTGACGCCGCCCGGGCCTTTTTCCGCCCGGAGCTGTCCCAGCTTCACAGCCCCTGGCTCATGAAGGATATGGACAAGGCCGTGGACCGCGTGCTCAGCGCCTTCAACCGGGAGGAAAAGATCCTGGTGTTTGGCGATTATGATGTTGACGGCACCACGAGCGTCGCCTGCATGTACCACTTCCTGTCGCGGCACTACGACAAACTCGACTTTTATATCCCCCACCGCTACCGCGAAGGCTATGGCGTCAGCAAGGCCGGCATCGACTTCGCAGCCGAAAACGGCTTTTCCCTCATCATTGCACTCGACTGCGGCATCAAGTCGGTCGCCCTCATCGCCTACGCGAAATGCCTCGGCATCGACTTCATCGTGTGCGATCACCACCTGCCCGACGAGGTGCTGCCCGAGGCGGTGGCCATCCTCAACCCGAAGCAGGCCGACTGCCCCTACCCTTTCAAAGAACTTTGTGGCTGCGGGGTGGGCTTCAAACTCATCTGCGCGCTGTGCGACAAAATGCAGCTGCCGATGGAGGAAGCTTACCGCTACCTCGACCTCGTGGCTACCGCCATTGCCGCCGACATCGTGTCGATGAGCGGTGAAAACCGCACTCTTGCCTTTTGCGGGCTCGAAAAGGCCAACCGCGATCCCAACCTTGGCATCCGGGCGCTTACCGAGCTCACCGGCCACGAAAAGAATCTTGAGATTAACAACCTCGTGTTCATGATCGCCCCGCGCGTCAACGCGGCAGGTCGTATGGACGATGCCCGCAAGGCGGTGCAGCTGTTCCTTTCCGAAACCATCGAACAGGCTAAGGAATGGGCGGAGCAGCTGCATACCGACAACAGCGAACGGAAGGTGGCCGATACCAGCATCACAGAAGAGGCCCTGTCGCTGATCGAAGGCGACGAAACCCTGCTCAACCGCCTCAGCACGGTGCTTTACCAGCCGCACTGGCATAAAGGCGTGGTGGGCATCGTGGCTTCCCGCCTCATTGATCACTACTACCGCCCCACCATCGTGCTGACGCAGAGCGGCGACGTGGTGGCCGGCTCGGCACGCAGCGTTTCGGGCTTCAATGTGTACGAGGCCATTCACCAGTGCAAAGACCTGCTGCTCGGATACGGCGGTCACTTTTATGCCGCCGGCATGACCCTCGCCCCGGAAAACGTGGATGCCTTCGTGGAGCGTTTTGAAGAAGTGGTGAAAGAATCGATCCACCCCGACCTGCTGGTGCCGGAGATCCTGATTGATATTGAGCTGAGATTCCGCGACATCACCCAGTCCTTCTTCAATATTCTTTCGCAGATGGAGCCCTTCGGCCCCGATAACCTGCGCCCGACCTTCATTACCCGCCGCGTGATGAACACCGGCTACAGCCGCGTGGTAAAAGAAAAGCACCTGCGCTTCTCCCTGCGGCAGGACGGCCTCACCTTCAGCGGCATTGGCTTCGGCATGGCCGACAAAATGCCCCTGCTGGAGCAAAACAAGCCGGTCGACGTTGTATACAAGCTCGACATCAATGAGTGGAACGGCGAAAAGAGCCTGCAACTGCGGGTTGTGGACGTCAGGTTATCGGAGTAGCATCGGAAAATCACGGGAAGCACCGTATTAAAGAGGCATCGCTTGCGATGCTTTTTTCTTTTGCGAAACCTGTCCTGAAACAGTTCAGGTGATTATAAAAAAAGCCGCTTCATTGCTGAAGCGGCTTTTTCTGTTATCGGCTGAAATTATCAGTGTACTACGATGATCGTGCGGTGCGCCACCACGGAGGTGTTGCTTGTTACACGCAGAACATACACACCAGCAGGCAGTGACGCAGGAACCTGCAGCTGCTCGTTGATGAAGTAAGCCTGGATGTTGACGAAGCGACGATACACTTCTTCACCGGCGCTGCTGTACAGGCGGATGCCGTAATTGCCCGGCTGGATGCCATTCAGCGTTACGCGGAGGGTGTTGCCACCCGCGACGGGCTGCGGGAACACCGCCAGTCCGGCCTGCAGGCCCGGGAGGGTCACGCTCTTCACCGCACCAGCGCCGAAGGCACCGGCGTTGCGGGCATAAGCACGGTAGTAATAGGTCGTGCCGGGTACGAGGTTGTTCAGCGTCACCGCGAAGGAGCCCGAGGTGTTGGCCGTGGCCGGAACCTGGGTACCCGAGCCGGGTGCGAAGTTGGGAACGCCGCTGTACTCGATGCCGTACTGCGTTACCGCCGAGCAGCCAGCCGCACCGAAGGAACCACGGAGGGTTACTCCATCGAAGCGGATATTGGTGCTGTCGCCGGTGGTTGCAACGGGCGGTGTAGCAATGCTGGAGCCGGCTACGGTGATGTTGTTCGTAGCACCGAAGCCACCGCCGCTAAGCTGGATAAAACCGCTGTAGGTCTGGGTCGCGGCAGGCGCAAACTGCACATATACCTTCTGGCTGTAAGCGCCGCCCGGCTGGGTGAGGCTCAGCGTGGAAGCGAACGGACCCGTGCGGGATGTAGACAGTGCAAAGCCGGCGGGAGCAGCCAGGGTCACGTTGGCGGTGGTAAGGTTTACACCCGTGACCGTGAAGCTGTCAATGGCAGTGGTGTTGACGCACACGCCGCTGAAGGTGCCTACCGGTGAAGCCGTGAGCGATACTACCGGAGCGGCTGCCGTCGCGAACGACTGCTCGGCGCCATAGCTCGTGCCGCCGCCGTTGGTGGCGAAGGCCTTGTAGTAGTAGGTAGTGCCGCCGGTCAGGCCGGCCAGGTTGGCGGTAAAGCCAGTGCCGGCAAGGTTGGTCGACAGCAGTTGCGTGCCGGTACCGTTGGCGAAGCCGGCGGTAGTGCTCCACTCGAAGCCGTACTGCGTTACGGGCGAGCAGCCGGTGGCAGTGATGCTGCCGGCGAGGGTCGCCGAAACGTTGGTGACGGCCGAGGCCGCACCCGTGGTAACCGTGGGCGGGTTGTTGACACCGGCGCCCGATGCGGCCACGTTGATGGCCGTGGCAACGCCGCCACCCGATACCGGGATATTACCGTTGTACGACTGGACGGCCGTGGGCGTCAGTTGTACAAATACGGTCTGGCTGTAGGTGCCGCCGGCCTGTATCAGCGTCAGCGTCGGGGTATAGGTACCGCCGGCCGTGGTGCTGAAGGCATAGCCTGCAAGCGGGCCTACGGTGATGTTGGCGTTGCTCAGGTTTGTGCCGTTGATGGCGAAGCTGTTGGCAGCCGAGGTCGTGTTCGGGCAAAGGTTTCCGAAGGCGGTCAGCGCCGTCGCGGTGAGCGAGGGACCCGCCAGCGTGGTCACGGTGATCTCGTTGGAGTTCGGCGATGTGCCGGCGCTGTTGGTAGCGCGCACCACGTAGTAGTAAGTGGTGTTGGGCGCAAGGCCGGTTACGTTGAACGAGGTCACATTATTCACGTTCAGGTTCTGGTAGCCGGTAACATATACCGGTACCGCGGCACCCGAAGTGCTCTTTACATAGATACCCGACAGGCGGTTGGTGCCCGTGTTGGCTACGCCGGTAGCACCGTCGTTACGGATGTCGGAGTTGAGCAGCCAGCGAATGGCCACGTTCGCCTGGTTCTCCATAGCAACCGGGAGCGGCAGGTTGTTGACAACCGTCCAGGTAGCGGGGTTGGCAGGGGCCGCGGCTACACCCGGCATGGCAATGACACCGCTGGGGATGTCGGTCCAGGTGCCGGAAGCGCCAACGCGGTACTGCAGCTTGAAATCCTTCGGACCTGAGGCCGAACTGCCCTGGTTGAAGGAGAGCGACAGGCCCGTGGCACCAGTGGTGTTGAGTGTGATTTGCCAGTACTTGGTACCGACGCCTGCATCCCAGCCGCTCGCCGCTACCGCGTAGGGGTTCGGCGTGCCGGAGGTGCCGGAGAAGCCACTCGGGTAAGGCGTAGAGGCCAGCACCGACCCGTTGGGAGTCAGCGTCTGGATATTGATGTTATTGGCATTGCCCTGGTTGGCAGTCTGCGCAGCGGCCGTGTTCGTAGCCATATCCCAGCCCGCGATAGTGGTGGTGCCGGTACCGGCACCCAGCGTATACACATCGAGGAAGTAGCCGGTAGCCCCAGCTACCGCGTTCCAGTTGGCCGTAAAGCTGTTGGACGTGATGTTGGTGGCAGCTGTAGCCAGGGGCGCAACGGGGATAGCAGCAGAAGTCGTGGTGAAGCTGCCCTGGGAGCTGTAAGCCGTGCCGCCCGCGTTGGTGGCATAGGTTACATAATAATAAGTAACACCGGAGGTAAGGCCGCTCAGGTTAACACTGAAGTTGCCGCCGGTGATGCCGGTGCCCGCCACGTTTGTGCCGGTGCTGGCCGGGTTGAAGCCGGTGGTCGTGCTCCAGATAACGCCGTAAGCCGTCGGGGCCGAGCAGCCGTTGCTGCTGATGGTGCCGGGGATGGTGGCACCGTTGCCGGTAACGCCGGTTGCTGCCGCCGTGGTAACGGTCAGAAGCGTGTTGATGCCGGCGCCCGTTGCAGCTACGTTTACCGTGGTGGAAACGCCGCCACCCGATACCGGGATATTACCGCTGTAGGATTGAACAGCCGTCGGGGTCAGCTTTACAAATACCTGCTGGCTGAAGGAGCCGCCGGGCTGGGTCAATGTAAGACTGTTGGTATAAGTACCACCCGAAGTGGTGCTGAAGGTATAGCCGGCCAGGGGACCTACCGTTACATCAGCAGCCGTGAGGTTGGTGCCGGTGATGGTGAAGCTCTGGGCAGACGAAGCCGTATTGAGACACTGGTTGCCGAATCCGGTCAGCGTCGAGGCCGTGATAGCGGGGCTCGGCGTGGTGAAGGACTGCTGGGTGCCGTAAGTAGTACCGCCGGCGTTGGTGGCATATACTACATAGTAATAGGTTGTTCCAGGTGTAAGACCCGTCACCGGCACGGTGAAGGAACCGGCGGCAAGATTGCTGCCGGCCACCTGCGTACCGGTGGTCGCGGGGTTGAAGCCGCTGGTGGTGCTGTACTTGATGCCATATCCGCTGATGGCGGTACAGCCGGTAGCCGTAATGGAGCCGCCGACGGTAGCCGTAGTGGAACCGCCAACAGTGGCAGTGCCTGTAGTTACCGAGGGAGCGTTGTTCGTGCCGAAGCCCGTCGCGGGTACATTTACAGGACCTGCCAGGCCACCGCCGGTGATCTGGATATTGCCGTCGTAAGATTGAACAGCAGTGGGTGTGAACTGAACGAAAACAGTGGTGTTGACTGAATTGGCCACCACGGGGAGGTTAAGCGTTGCAGTAAACGGACCTGTGGCCGAAGTCGAATATGCATATCCAGGCAGGGCGTTCACGGTCAGGTTCGAAACCAGGTTGCTTCCCGAAACCGTGAAGCTGCCAGTGGGAGCCGTTGTATTGATACAAACACCGCCAAAAGGAGCCAGAGTGCCTGCAGAAACAGTCGGGTTGTTTGTGGTCGTGAACGACTGCTGGGCTCCGTAAACCGTAACCGGTGACACGCTGCCAAAGCGGGTAACGTAAGCGACAAAGTAATAGGTGGTATTCGCAGCAAGTCCGGAGATGGACGAAGAGAAGCTGCCACCCGCCGGGGAGCTGGAAACAACGTTTGTTCCCGATGTAGCCGGGTCGAATCCGGGCGTTGTGCTATACTTGAACCCGCCATCATTGGCTACCGAACAACCATTAAAGTTAACCGTGCCGTTGAGCGTTGCGCTTGATGTTGTTACACCGGACGCTGTTCCGGTAGTTACCGCGAAAATAACGCCGGTCCCGGATGCCGCTACTTGTGCAGCGGTGGTGACACCGCCACCGGATACGGAAATATTTCCATTATAAGCCTGGGAGGCCGTAGGAACAAAACGAACCCACACGGGAGCATTATAGCTACCGCCCGGTTGGGCAATGGTTAAAGTGCTTTGCCAGGGACCGCTCGCACTCAGCGCAAAACTGTAATTGGCCAGGGGACCAACCGTAATGTTGGCGTTCGTCAGGTTCGAACCGGAGAGCGTGAACGAACGTGGCAATGAGGTGTCACCAACGCATACCGAACCAAAAGGAGCAAGTGTACCGGCACTGAAAGCCGGAGGCGTTGCTGCAGCCGTCGTTACACTGATCTCGTTCGAGTTGGCCGAAGTGCTGCCGCCGTTGTCGGCGCGTACTACGTAATAATAAGTTGTATTCGGAGCCAGGCCGGTAACGTTATAAGAGGTCACGTTACCCACGTTCTGGTTCTGGAGCACATAGGTGTTCACCGTACCCGCATAATCGCCTTTGATATAAATGCTGGTGATACGGCTCGTGCCACCGCTGGCAACCGTCGTGTTGTTTACAGCAGTCGTGCTGTTTACCACCCAGCGGATTTGCACCAGCGCCTGGTTGTCCACGGCGGCGGGAAGCGCGAGGTTGCTGGGGCCGTAGTATTGAACCGGAGAAACACTTGTAGAAGTAGTGATTGCTACAGCGCCGCCGGTCACATCGTTCCAGGTGCCGCTGTTGCCTACACGGTATTGGATTTTCCAGTCGCGCGGTCCGGTATTGGAGCTTGCCTGGAGCGAAGAAAGCTTCAGGTTCGACACACCGGTGGTGTTTACTTCCACCATCCAGTACTTCGTATCAACGCCGGCATCCCAGCCGGTAGTAGACACCGCTAAGGGACTTTGACCGCCGCTGGGGCCCGTGGGGTAGGAATAGCTAACCGTCGCTGCACCATTAACAGCCACAAGCTCACGTACGTTTACGTTGGCCGTATTACCGCTGCTGGCCAAACGACCGGCGTCATTGGCAGTGGGGATGTCCCATCCGGCGATGCTGCCACCGACCACGGTGCCCGGGGCCTGGGTATATACATCAAGGAAGTAACCGGTAGTCGTTCCCGTTGCGGCATTCCAATTCGCGGTAAAGCTGTTGCCGGTGATATTGGTAGCAGCGATGGCTACCGGTGCCGAAGGCGCCGGCAGCGCAACGGTGGTAAACTGGGCCTGCGTACTATAGGCGGTTCCGGTACCATTCGTTGCGAAGGCGACATAGTAATAAGTAGTGTTCGGGGTAAGACCGGCTACCGGTGCAGAGAAGGTAGTTCCGGCCAGGTTGGTGCTGGTTACGGTGGTGCCTTGCGTGGCGGGATTAAAACCGGATGTGGTGCTGTAGATAAAACCGTAGCTCGTCACTGCGGAGCAGCCGGTAGCGCTGAGGGTTCCGTTAAGCGTCGTTCCCGAAGTGGTAGTGCCGCTGGGTGCAGCAGTAGCAACTGTAGGAACGGAAGCCGCGATGCCGGTTCCGGAAGCCGCCACGTCGATGGCAGTAGCACCACCGCCGCCAACGGGAATGTTCCCATTGTAGGACTGGGCTGCGGTCGGTGTAAAGTTCACATACACGGTCTGGCTGAAAGTGCCGCCCGGCTGGGTGATGGAAAGCGAAGGTGTATAGGTTCCGCCCGAAGTGGTAGAGAAGCTATAGCCGGCAAGAGGGCCCACGGTGACCGCAGCTGTGCTGAGGTTAGAGCCGCTGATGGTAAAGCTGTTCGGACCGGAAGTGGTGTTGACACAAACGTTGCCGAACGCCGCCAAAGCGCTGGCGCTCAGGGTGGCGGTACCAGCCGGAGCAGCCGGTGTTACGGAAGCGTAATCCAGGCCGATGCGTAGTTCGTCGAACTCAACAAACGGCGTATTCGTTGCATTGTCCTGGCGAAGCTGAAAGCGCCCTACGTTTGCAAGATCGGCCGTTGCGCCCGTAGGAGAAGCGGCCGTTACATCGGCCGGGGGGGCTGTAGCTCCAAGCGACGTGGGGTTGATCCACAACATCGCTACGTCGTTTTGCGTACCGCTATTCATCTGGTAAGCAATTACAACGAGATAGGTAGTATTCAGGTCAAGGTTTGCAGTGGAAAACGAAGTTGTGCTGCTGCTGCGGGTAGAAATACCGAGGTTATACTGGGTTGTGCCGGAAGCCTTGGCCCAAACAGAAGCACCGATCGTAGTGGAAGTAGTGCCCTCTGTGAAAGCGGCAAAGTAACCACCGGTAGTACTGTTGAGCGAGCCGAGCGACGTAATGTTGAGCAGGAAGGAAGCGTAAACTGTTCCGGTAGATTGGGTACCGAACTGACGGAAATAATCCGTACCGCTTCCGTCAAATTTAACGCGGTTCGCCGAAGATGCGGCGAGCGCGCTGTAGTTCAGGCTCCCCGAAATCGTCAGTATGGAGTCGCCTGAATTGAGTTTTTGCCAAACGCCGCCGGAAGCTTCGTGAAGACCAACAGTGGCGCTGGGCGTGTAGTTGAATGGCTCATACACAAGCTGGCCGAAGCTGGCCAGGGTCGTCAGCACGAGGCAAAGCAGAAAGTAAAGTTTTTTCATAATACAGTTTGTGTCGGATGCAGTAGTTGAAAGGGAATAAGCCGCCTTGCGGGCGGCTTATTCTGCTTTATCAGTTCCAGGAGAATTTGGCGTTATCGAATCCGGAGGTGGCACGGTTGCCGCCGCCGGTGGTGGCCGACCTGGCAATAACGCGGACCCATACCTTCTGCGACTGGTTCCAGGTGGCAGCGGGCAGGTTCACAACGATATTGGAAGGTCCCCAGGCCGTGGTGGTGCCGCCCGTGGTGAGCGATCCCGAAGCGGGGGTTACCGCCGTCCACGAGGCCGGTGTGTCGCCGATGGCGTATTCAACCGCCCAGACCGTGCTGCGGCCCGAAGAGGGGTCGAGGTTCTGAAGCTCGAACTCGAACTTCAGGTTGTTCTTACCCGTCGTGTTGGCAAGGATGAAGCTGACCGAAGCGCCGGGGTCGCCGATGGAGCCGGTCTGGCGCACCGCGAGGGCACGGTCGGTGCTGGCATCCTGCTCGGTATTACCCGAACCCTGGGTAACGGTGGACGAAGTGGCCGAGGCAAGGCTTTTCCAGCCGCCGCCGGTGGCATTCCAATACAGCTGCGTTGCCGTGGTTACCAGTTGCGCAGACGTATCATTCGAGGTTGCGCTCGAGGCAGTACCGACACGCACGCCGGCCGGAAGGCCGCTTGCCAGGCTGTTGAAGTTGATGGTGTAGGGAGATGTGGTGCCCAGCGTGATCGTGGACCCGCTGCCACCCGTGGGCGGCGGCGGTGTGGTGGCACCGCAACGGAGGCCGTAAAACTGCACATCACTGGTGTCGCGCACCGACAGCTGCTTGGTGCTGCCGAAGAAGGAGTAGATGCCGCGCAGGGTGCCGTTGCCGTTGGGCACGCTCACGTTGGCGAAGTTGGAAAAGTTGCTCGTGCGCACCGTGATGTTGGCGGAGGTAGGCAGGCTGCAGCCGCGGGCAACGCGGTTGCCCGAAGCGCCGACGTCGGCAAAGCCCTTCGCTGTGTCGGCGGCTGCGAACTCGTAGTTGCGCACCTCGATGAGCGTGTTGGCATAAATGCTCTGGCGGTCGGTGGTGAGCGAAGCGATGTCCACCAGTTTCGGCACTACCGGCTGGTTGAGCGCACCCTTGAAAATGAAACGGTCCTGCAATACTGGCGAAAGCATCGTCACACCGCCGTTGATGGAGTCGGCGCCGCCACCGAGCTGGAGCATGCCGCCGTATTCGCCGATGTACAGGTCTTTCACCTTCACAAACAGCTCCCGGCCTACCGGGTATTGCGTGTTGAGGTTAGAGCCGGCAAGGCGCAGGATGATACCGCCGGTAGAATCCTGGATGGAGATCTGCTGGTAGTAGTTGCCGCTCTTGTCGTCCATGTTTACTACCCCGCGGATCACATAATCCTGGGTAATGTGGTAAACGCTGTACGGGATAGAGTCGAGGGCCTTGAGGTCCTTGATGGAGATATTGGCCACGATACCGGGCACGCCCGCCGGGGGCGGCGCGTCGTAGGTGCGCTTGCACGACACCAGCACCAGCGCGCCGGTAATGGTGGCGAGGCCGGCGGCCATGAATTTCTTTAAGGAGATGCGGTTCATATTATTCGTTTGTCGGGTCCGGTCGGATGCCCTTTTTTAGTTCCAGGTGAATTTCACGTCATCGATGGCGGCGGTACCGCGGTTGTTGGTGCCGGTGCTCGGCGCCAGGGTCACGATCCGGATCCACACCTTCTGGCTTTGGTTGCTCAGTGCCGCCGGCAGGGTTACCGTGATGGCATTGTTGCTGAACACGTGGTTGCCGGTGATCATCGAGCCGGTTACGGTATTTACGGGCGTGAAGGTCGTCGGGTTGTCGCCGATGCCGTAATCCACCATCCAGGTAGTAGCACGGTTTACGTTCGAAGCCGTGTCGAGCGACTGCAGCTGGAAGGACATCGTCTGGAGGTTCTTGCCGGTAGTGTTGGCCAGCTGGAACACGAAGGCCGCACCGGGGTCGCCGCCGGCGGGGATGGCGCTGGTCTGGCGGAAGCCGAGGGCGCGGTTGGTGGCACCCACCTGCGTGGTGGAGTCGGTCCCCTGGTTAAGACCCGTAGCCGAAGCGTAGTTCTTGAAACCGGCGGTGAAGGTCTTCCAGAGGCTGGTGGCCGTGGCCTGGTTCAGTGTAGCCGGCGTACCGATCGTATCGGCGCGGGCGCCGGTGCGTACACTGACACCGGTAGGCAGCTGGCCGGTGCCGATGCTGTTGAAGTCGATGGTCAGCGGCGAAGTGCCGGTGAGCGCGATGCCCGTACCGGGAGTTACAGGGCCGCTGCCGCCGGTCACCACATCGCTTTGCGTGCGGAGGATGATCTGCGGGGTTACCTGGCCGGAGGTGTTCTGGAAGATCGAAACATAACCGGTGAGGCTCTGGGCGTTGCCGCTGTTGAGCGTGATGCCGGAAGTGGTACGCACGAAGGTTACGATGGAACCCGTGGCGTCAGTTACGGTCACATTGGTGCCGGTGCTGCCGGGAGCGCCTACTGCGAGCGATACGTTCTCCAGCTTCACCACTGTAGAAGCCCAGGGCTGCAGGCTGTCGAGTACCTGGCGGATCGTGGCGGTGCGCGGGGTGATCACCATCGGTGTGTTTACGCTGGTGAAAGCCGTAGCACTGAGGTTCTTGATCTGCACGTCGCCGTTGAAGGTGCTCACGGTGCCGCCGTTGACATTGATGTCGACGGTCTTGCCGAGGGCCAGCAGCGCCGTATCGGTGAAGCTTGTTCCGAGGAACATATTGATCCCGCGGCCGCTCTCATCCTGGATGCGGAAGTTGCCGGCGGCTTCGTTCTTGTAGTTCGACACCACCGTGGCGCGGATCGTGCGCGTGTTGGCGGGCACACCAATGTCGGAGCCCGTATACAGCGAACGCAGGTAAGCCAGCGTGGTGAAGTTGTTCGGATCGTAGGGATCCGGTTCCGTGGGTCCTACCGGCTGCTTGTTGCAGGCGCTGGCCAGGATGCCAAGCACGATGAGCGCCTGGGCGGGTTTAGCAAAAGAGCGGAGCATATGCATAGTCTTTTTTAATGGGTATTAGAAGCGGAGACCAACGGAAGTGAAATAATTGATGCCGTAAGCATAAAACAGTTTCGGCGGGAACTTATCGATATTGGCTGTACCGTCAACGCCGGCCGTACCGTCGAAGCGGAGCTGCTCGTAGCCGCCGGTGATCATGCTGCGGTTGTTGGTGAGGTTGCTTACACCGATGTTGAATACGAACGTAGTGGGCTTGCCGCCGATGTTGTAGGCGCGGCCCAGGCGCTTCGTCCATCCGAAGAAGAAGTCCACGGTATACTGCTGGTCAAAGCGGGTCTGGTCGAAGATGCGGTCATAGTCGGCCGAGCCGGCGGGCGCATTTTTCAGCGCTTCCCAGGTGCGGCGCATCGGGTTTACCGACAGGTACGATTCGCGGAAGTAATTACCGGTAAGGCTGGCAAACCAGAACTTGGGCGAGCGGTAGGTTACACCAAGGCTATATGCTTCCTGCGGCGTGGGCAGGCGGAAGTTCTTGAGATAAATCTGGCGGGCGGCCAGCACCTGTGCGTTGTTGTCAGCGGTGATGGTAGCGTTCGGGTTGCTGTCGTAGTAATAGCGGCCCACGGCGGCGGCGGCATTCACCGTTACACCATAGCCGATGTTGTACTCGGCGCCGAGCTCGGCCCCGAACAGCTGGCGGCTAACACCGCTCATCGCGAGGTTCACAAAGTTGCCCAGCACGTCGTCAAAATAAGACATTACGTCCACCTGCTTGTCCATGTGGGTGTAGAAGCCGCCGATACGCAGCTTCAGCTTCGGCGCCGTATGGATGTAGGCACCTTCGAAGGTCTTGATCTCCTCCATCTGCACATTGGCCTGCTGGGTGTTGCGGGTGCGCGGCGATACGTATACGTTGTCGAAGTAAGGCGCACGCTCCTGGTAGCCGGCGTTGGCATATACATAGTTACGGCCGTTGAACTTGTAGGTCACCCCGCCTTTAACAGCGTAGGGGTTGAACTCGTTCTTGATGCCTTTGCCGTACGAGTCGTTCGGGAAAAGTCCGCTGCGCACGAAGCCTTCGCGCTGGAAGGAGGTGTAGCCATACTGGCCGGCGGCGAAGAGGTCAACCTTGTTGAACTTGAACACGCCCTGCGCCCAGGCGGTGGCCTGCGTAAGGTCGATATTGTAGTTGTAGCCGTAGCGGTCGCCAACGCGCACGATGCGGTTCGGGTTGTTCAGGTCATTCTGGTTGGCCGAAGGATCGGTGGGGAAGTCGCGCTCGGCAAACTGGTTCAGGTCCATGTAGAAGTCACCGCCCAGCAGGTCGTTCACCTTCTGGTAGTAGTGGTTCTTCTGGTTCTGGAAGGTGAGGCCGCCGGTGATGTCGAGGTGATCGTTCACACGGGCGTTGAGCGTGGTGTTGAGGTTGAGGCGCTGGGTGCCGATGATGCGGTCCTGGACCACGTAGCGCGAGCGGAGGCCGCTTACGGTCTTGCCGTTAACGCCGTCGGCGTTGTTGATCGTCATCATCGAAGCGCGGTTGGCGTCGTACAGCTTCTGCCAGTTGATCTGGCGCACGTTTACGTCGGTCATCCAGGCCTCGCGTACACGCTTTGCCTGCTCGGGGTCGATCACCGAGGAGAAGCGCTCCAGGTAGCTGGGCAGGTTGCGGTAGTAGTCGGGGCGCGGGTCGGGAGCATTGTACCAGTCGAGCGCCGTGATGCTGCGCTCGCCGAACGAGTAGCCGACGCCGGTGAGCAGGGAGACGTTATTCTTGATGCGGAAATCGTGCGTAAGCACCAGCACGGGCTGGTTGGTCTTGCCTACCGAAGCATTGCGCTTCTTGCCGTTCTGGTAGCCCCAGTTCGGGTTGTAGTAGGGGTCTCCGGCGAGATCCTGTGCTTCCTGGGTGGCGGCACCCTGGCGGCCGTTCTCGGTGGGGGCGCCGAAAGCCACCAGCGACAGCAGGTGCTTTTCGTTGACGCGCTTGTCGATACCGGCAAACCAGCTCAGGCTCTTATACCAGGTGCCGGGCACATAGCCTTCCTCGGCCCAGCGGGCGCTCAGCGAGCCGATAAAGGCCCAGCCGCGGCGGCTCAGGCCGGTGCCGTGGGTCAGCATCACACGGTGCGTGTAGTTACGATTGGCGTTGGCATAGTTCACCGAGGTCTGCGCGCGCTGCTTCGAAGCCCGCACGTCGATGTTGGTGTTGGAGCCGAAGTCGCCGAAAGCAAACGTGGTGTAGTGAAGGCCGTATTCGACGTCGCGGCTGCGCATCACGTCGTTGAGACCGCCCCACAGCCCATAGGGTGCGAAGCCATTATCGAGGTTGTCCATCGGCACACCGTTCATGTAGGTGGAGAACTGGTCGTTCTCGTAGCCACGAAGACGGAAGCGGACGGCGCTGAAGTTGAAGGAAGCGGCGTTGAAGTAAGGATCGCGGCCGGCGGTGAGGATCGAAGAGATGTTCTGGGTGCCGGCGTCGCCCTGGTCGTTTTCGTCGAGGGAGATCGTCGGGATGTTGTCCAGCACGTCCTGCTTGCTTTGATTGAGCAGGGAGTCATTCCCGCGGCGGGTCGTGTCGGTGGCTGGGTTTTGCTGCGCCTGGGCCGCAAGGCCTGCACACAACAGCATGGGCAGCAATCTTAATTTATGCATAAAACAGCTAGTTAATAGTTCGGAAAGGGAGGCAAAGCTAGTCAATCTGGCCGTCTTCGAAGAATGGGGGATATCAACAAATGTTAAATTGTTAACCTCCGTTAACATTGGCGTGCATCCAAATCCATATAGCAGGTCGTCTCAATTCAGTAGCTTTGCCGACTCGATTTTCTGAAATTGCCCGCAAATTATGAAAAAAGCTTGCCTCCTCCCCCTCCTTATTATCCTTTTTTTTAATGCTTTCGCCCAGCAAGCTCCTGTCCAGGGCAAGAGCACGCAGGTGGCACCTCCCGGTGGCAAGCAACCCTACAAAGTAGCGGTGATCGCATTTTATAACCTCGAAAACTTTTACGACACGGTGGATAACCCGATCGTCGACGACGAGGAGTTCCTGCCCACCGGCGTGCGCAACTACAATACGAAAATCTATTTCGACAAGATCGGCAAGCTGGCCTCCGTGCTTTCGCAGATCGGCACCGAGGTGTCGCCCGACGGCCCCGCGGTGATCGGCGTGGCGGAGATCGAGAACGACACGGTGCTCAAAGACCTCGTGAAGCACCCGCTGCTGGCGAAGCGTAACTACCAGATCGTTCATTACGATTCGAAGGACGCGCGCGGCATCGACGTAGCCCTCCTCTACAACCCGAAATATTTCACCCCCGAAGCCTCGGCGCCCCTTCATGTGGAACTCCCCGCGGGCTCCAAGGGCGACCGCCGCTTCACCCGCGACGTGCTGTGGGTGCAGGGCAAGCTTGATGGCGAAACCATCCATGTATATGTGAATCACTGGCCCTCGCGCGTGGGCGGCGAGGAGCGCTCGGCGCCGGGCCGCAAGGCCGCCGCATCCGTGAGCAAGCACCACTCCGACTCGCTGCTGAAGCTCGACCCGAACACGAAATTCGTGATCATGGGCGACCTCAACGACGACCCCACCAACGCCTCCGTGACCAAGGTGCTCGGCGCCAAGGGCGATATGAAGGACGTGCAGCCGGGCGGCATCTACAACCCCTGGACGAATATGTACAACAACGGTATCGGCACCCTCGCCTACCAGGATGCCTGGAGCCTGTTCGACCAGATCATGATCTCGCAGGCCTGGCTGCCGAAGGACCAGCGCGGTTTCTTCTTTTTCAACCAGCGCATCTTCAACAAGGAATTCCTGACCGAGAATATGGGCCGCTACAAGGGCTACCCGATGCGTACCTGGGACGGCACCTCCTACCGCGGCGGCTACAGCGACCACTTCCCCACCTACCTCATTTTCATCAAAAGGCCTTAACCGATAAAAGGACGCCTTTGCCCCTGCTTCGGACCCTGCCGGCCAAAATGCGCCCGGGTTCGGTAAAACGGGATACTTTTACATCTTCCACAGCTACCAAAATGAATAATAAACTAACTCTGGCCGCCCTCGCCGCACTGCTGACGCTGGGCGCCTGCGACAAGAAAAAAGAGACAACCACCGAAACGACCACAACCGCACCGGAAGTGTTCGGCGAAAACGACGCCCTGCTGCTGGGCAATCCCACCAGCGCCCGTCGTTCGGCGGAATTTTCGGAAAACTACCTCATCTCCGAGCCTACGTACCATGTGGCCTACAGCGCCTCGCGCGGCATCCCCGTGTGGGTGGGCTGGCACCTCCAGCTCCCCGAAGACACGGCAGGCAACGGCGTGCAGCGTCAGAACGACTTCCGGGAAAACCCGAAGCTCCCTGCCAGCTACTACAATATCCGCCCCAGCGATTACGTGGGTAACACCTTCAACCGCGGGCACAATATCCCCTCCGGCGACCGCCTGTCTTCGGTGGCGGCCAACTCCAGCACCTTCCTCATGACCAACATGATCCCGCAGGCGCCCAATTTCAACCAGGGCCCCTGGGGTAACCTGGAAGATTATATCCGCACCTCGCTCGGTTCCACCAAAGAGGCCTATATCTATATGGGCAACTATGGCACCGGCGGTGTGGGCAACAACAACGTAGTCACCAATACGCTCGGCTCGGGCGTGCTGACGGTTCCGAAGAACGTGTACAAGATCGCGGTGATCCTGCCCAAGGGCGGCGATGACCTCAACCGTATCGATACCTCGGCGCAGGTGCTGGCGGTAGATATGCCCAACGACAACCGCCTGTATGTAAGCGCTCCGGCCACGGCCTGGCAGAGCTACCTGGTGCCGATCGACTCCATCGAAGCCCGCCTGTCGCGCGCCGGCAAACCGGCCAGCTTCCTGAGCGCCGTACGCGAAAACGTGCGTACGTACCTGAAAAAGAAGCAGTTCCGTTAATTAAGGACAAGAAGCGTTTTTCGCCGCAAAGAAAAGAAGGTGAATCAGCGTTTCGCTTAAGGAATACATTTGAAAAGGTCCCGCCGATGGCGGGACCTTTTTATTTATCGCTGATCTCTGGCATCAAACCAACCTCAGAACCCCAGAACCTCAGAACCCAGAACCTCCTTAGCGTATCAACGTCTTATCTTATTCTCTTTGCGGTGAAAAACTCTTCTTCTTTTTCAAAACCTTTCCCCCGGGGTTCCCAAAGCTTTCTAAACCTTCTGTCCCTCCTGCCGAAAGCTGCCCCAAAAGCCTTACCTTTGCGCTCCCGAAAGGGAAAACAATCTTTTTTAACCACAAATCACAAGTAATGAACAATTACGAATTGATGGTGATTTTTACCCCTGTTCTGAGCGACGATGAGTTCAAAGCCGCTCAGCGCAAGTTCACTGCACTGGTGACCGACAACGGAGGCACCATCGTAGGCGAGAACCCCTGGGGCCTGAAATCACTGGCGTACCCCATCCAGAAGAAGACCACCGGTCTGTACTGGGTTATGGAATACAGTGCGTCATCCGACTTCAATGAGAAGCTGAAGATCCAGCTTCTGCGTGATGAGAGCGTGCTCCGTCACCTTTTAACGAAACTCGACAAATACGCCGTTGAGTACAACAACAAAAAGCGTAGTGGCGTACCTACCGGAACCGAAAAAGTACAGGAGGCTTAATCATGGCACGCGCAAACGAAATTAAATACCTGACCGCCATTAAGCAGGAGAAGCGCCCGAAGAAATTCTGCCGTTTCAAGAAGTATGGCATCCGCTACATCGATTATAAAGATGTGGAGTTCCTCAAGAAGTTCCTGAACGACCAGGGTAAGATGCTGCCCCGCCGCATTACCGGCAACAGCCTCAAGTACCAGCGCCTCGTGAGCGAAGCCATCAAGAAGGCCCGCCAGATGAGCCTGCTGCCCTACGTAACCGACCTCCTGAAGTAACCCCCTCCCCTGCCCTTCCCCAAAAGGAAGGGAGAACATTAACCTCCCTAATCCCGGGATAAAACCGGGAGACAGTAGTAATACTGGGACAAAACAACAACAATGGACATCATTCTCATTCAAGACGTAGACAACCTGGGTGGCAAGAACGAGCTGGTAAAGGTGAAGAACGGCTATGCCCGTAACTTCCTCCTTCCCCGCGGCCTCGCCGTGGAAGCTACCCCTTCTAACCGCAAGCAGCTGGCCGAGCGCCAGAAGGTTGCTGCCAAGAAGGAAGCCGCCATGCTCGCCCAGATCCAGGAAGTAATTGCCAAACTGCAGGAAGGCCCCGTTACGGTGGGCGCCAAGACCGGCACCTCGGGCAAAATCTTCGGTTCGGTTACTTCGCTGCAGATCAGCCGCGCTATCCGCGACCAGAAAGGCTACGACATCGACCGCAAGAAGATCACCATCTCGGACGACGTGAAAGAACTCGGTAGCTACAAAGCGGCTATTGATTTCGGTAACGGACACCACTCTGAGGTGACCTTCGAAGTGGTTGCTGAATAAGTACCACACTCTTTTTTGAAAAAGTCCACACGGTTTCGTGTGGACTTTTTCATTTATGCCCCATTTGCGAAACACATTGTAGTTTTTTTTGTGGCGAAGCGGGGCCGTAGCGCGCTTTTGTTAAAAATCGGCACGGGATTGGAAAATTATCTCCCAGATGCGGCACACAGCGCATCACGAGAAACACCCAACAGACTCTCATCCAATTCTCCTCTGACGAGACCCTGCCAGGCAGTAACCTGAAACCGATTTTTTAACGACAAACGCTAACCTAAAATGAAACACACTTTTACCCTCAAAGGGCTCTTTATTGCCCTGTCCGTCCTGACCACCGTATTCGCCTCTGCTCAAAACGCCACCTACGTAGCTCCCAGCACCAATTGTGACGTGATCCAGGACTTCGACACCGAGTCCGGCGACTACCGCTCTCCCAGCATCTTTACGGAATCCGATTACACCGAGTTCAACTGGGATTCTACCCGCGGCATGTGGGTAGAGCACAGCGGCCTCGCCTCCCGCAGCGCCTCGATCATCTCCTGTGTTTATGTAAACCAGCAGCCGAGCGGCGGTATTGACCTGGGCTGGCGCTTCAAGGCCTGCGCCGGCGGCCAGTACCGGGTACGCATCATCAACGTAGCCTGTAGCTGCGTAGCCGGTTACGACATCGTAGCCACCACGGCAAACGGCCCTGTCTGGACCAACTTCCCCTCCGACTCCGGCCGCATCTGTATCCGTCTCAACGACGGCGACCTGTACCAGGGCCAGAAGTTCCGCATCGAGATTTCCTACCGCGGCACCGTGCCCTGCGACTGGGAATTCGATGACATCTCCCTCGGCGGCGACCAGGGCGCTATCATCCTGCCGGTGACCTTTATGGGTATCACCGCCCGCAAGGAAGGCACTGCTTCCACCCGCGTTCAGTGGGATGTAGCCCAGGAAGTGGATGTACGCAGCTACGAGATCGAGCGCAGCACCGACGGCTCCAACTTCACCCGCGTCGGCTCGGTAGGCGCCAACGGCAAGCCGGCTTACCAGTACGTTGACAACAACGCTCCCGAAGGCACCGTATACTACCGCGTAAAGAACGTCGACATCGACGGCCGCTACAAGTACAGCAGCGTGGTGAAACTCAGTGGCCGCACCTCCTCCACGATCGTCCTGAAGGCCTTCCCGGTACCGGCCCGCGACGTACTAACGGTACAGCATGAGCGCATCCAGGCCGGTGGCTCGGTAAGCCTCACCACGGCCGACGGCAGAACGGTTCGCCAGGTGACCAACAACAGCGGCATCCAGACCCAGCTCAATCTCAATGGTCTCACGCCCGGTCTCTATATTCTCCGTGTGGATGACGGCAATGGCAACGTCGAAAGCATGAAAGTGATGAAGCAGTAAGAACTTGACGCGCGCTATTGACAACACTCGCACGTAACGAAGCCCCCGGAGTATCCGGGGGCTTTTACGTTTCGGGGGGTAATTGGTTAATGGGTCCATTAATGAATCGGGAAGGTTGAAAGGCCGCATTTTCTGAAAATCCCAAGGCTTCAGAACCTCAGAACCACAGACCCCCCCGAACCTTGGAACACGGTTTTAAGGAAAGTCCAAATAATTGGAATTTTATCCGGAAAACCTTATTTTTACTACGTTCACATGTTCTTTCAGTCACACATCGCGGTTTGGCCTGCTTGTTCGGATCCATGTTAACTGACAGTACATTTTCATTTTTTCAAAATTTTCGATCATGAACATTTACGTAGGCAACCTCAGCTGGAACCTGAAAGACCAGGACCTGAGCGACCTCTTCACCCCGTACGGTGAAGTTTCTTCCGCCAAGATCATCCAGGACAAAATGACGAACCGCAGCAAAGGCTTTGGTTTCGTGGAAATGCCCAACGATGCCGAAGCACAGGCGGCCATTGCGCAGCTCAACGGCTCCGAAGTTGACGGCCGTAACCTGGTGGTCAACGAATCGCGTCCCAAAGAAGGCGGCTCCGGCGGCAACGGCGGTGGCGGCGGCGGCTTCAAGAAGCGCTCCTTCGGCGGCGGTGGCGGCTACGGCGGTGGCGGTGGCAACCGAGGTGGCGGCGGCTATGGCGGCGGTGGCAACCGCGGCGGTGGCGGCTACGGCGGTGGCGGTGGTTTCCGTGACAGCTACTAAATGGTCATAACCCAGATATTGAAAGTCCTGCCCCTGCGGCGGGACTTTTTCGTGGACCTCACCCCCGGCCCCTCTCCGGAGCGGAGAGGGGTGCCTCCCGGGAATATTTCTTACAGTATCAAACAGTATTCTGTTTGGAGCTAATACTAAAAGAGCGGATGCCTTCGGCATCCGCTCTTAGTTTTTGAAGTTCAGTCACCAGAAAGTATCAAACAATAATGAATGTTCAACAGGGGCACCCCTCTCCCCCAGGGAGAGGGGCCGGGGGTGAGGTCAGGGTGGGATTTTTGCAGCACCTTCCCGCATGTTCCCTATCGGTGACGACAACTCCGGCCGCATCCGCACGCCTTACGTGAATTACGCGCTGCTGCTGTTTAATATCTTCGTGTTCGTTTACTGGCAACGCCTCGGAACCGATATCCCGGTTACTTTTGGCTACTCCACGGTGCCGGCCGAGATCCTCACGGGCCGCGACCTCGTATCGGAGTCGCGCATCATCATAGACCCCATCAGCGGCGCCCGCCAGCACCTCCCCGGCCTGCAGCCCGGCCCCTACCCCATCTACCTTACCCTGCTCACCTCCATGTTTCTGCATGGCGGCATCGCCCACATCTTTGGCAATATGCTCTACCTGGCGGTATTTGGCGATAACCTCGAAAACGTGATGGGCCACGCCCGCTACCTGGCTTTTTACCTTTTGTGCGGACTCGCGGCCAGCTCCACCCACGTGGCGGCCACCGCCTTTATCGGCCAGAACCCCTTTATCCCCAGCCTCGGGGCTTCCGGCGCCATCTCGGGTGTGCTTGGCGGCTACCTGCTGCTCTTCCCGCGCAACCGCGTCCGGATATGGTTCATCCTCGGCTTCTGGCCCTTCCCGGCATTTATCTGCGTGGGACTCTGGTTCGTGTTCCAGGTAATCAACGGCTTGGGGGCACTCGGCTCCGACGAAGGCAGCGGCATCGCCTATGCCGCCCATATCGGCGGCTTCATCGCCGGCCTCCTGCTGGTGCGGCTCTTTACCCATACCGATACTTACGAACAGGTGCTCGACCGGATCGAATACTTCAAACGAAGAAGACGAACTTTTTAGGCAGGCAGCGCACCTCGAAGCGGGCCGCTTTCAGGTACTCCCCGTCGAGGTGGGCCGGCAGCTCCTGCGCGCATTCTATTACGATATCGGCAGCCTGGCGGTACCACACAAAGGGAAGCTCCAGGTGCTCGCCCCGCTCAATCACCGGCAGGTAGCGCATCCGCTGCAGCGGGGCAATGGCGCCCACGAAGTTGATGTCGAGCAGGCCGTCGTCGGGCACCGTCTTTGGCGCCACCAGGAAATCACCGCCATAGCGCGTTCCGTTGGCCACCGACAGCAGCAGGGCGTTCTTCCGGTATTCGGTGCCATCGGCAAGCACACCTACGGAGCTTTCCTGGTAGGTAAGGATGTGCTTGAGCACCGACAACAGGTAGGATGCCTTCCCTGCCAGCTTCTTTTTGCCCAGGAGGTCGCGCACGATGGCGCCGTCGAAGCCGATACCCAGCCCGTTGAGAAAAAGGCGGCCGTTGCAGGAGCCGGCGTCGATGGCGCGGGTATTCCCCTGCAGGAGGCGCTCCACCAGCTGCGGCAGGGCCAGCTCGCCGTTGTACAGCATCCAGTGAAAATCGTTGCCGGAGCCACCCGGGATGGCCGCCAGCGGCACGCGCACATCGGGAAACTGGTTGATGAAATAATTGAGGGTACCGTCGCCGCCCACGATCCACACCTGGGTAAAGCGCGACAGGCTGGCGGGCCAGCCATCGGTGAAGGCCATAAACGGGATACCGCGGCGCTTCAGGTGCAGGCCCACCTCGTCGGTCATCCGCAGGGCACGGGCATTATCGGAAGAAGGATTACAAAACAGCGCGATGAGCGGCTCCATACACGGGGAAATAAAGGTAGTGCGGTGGCTAAGATAGGACTTCGGGGCCAGCGAACTAAGCCTTGCGGCGCTTGCTGCCCGCACCGTCGCCGGAGTTGAGGCAGCAATTCCGCAACCCGCGCCCGCGGCGGCTGATAGCGGCCGCGCTTCTGTTAACAAGGATGGAAAAAAAGCCGCTTCCATACCGTTTTCCCGCCGTTCATGCGCCCCGGCCGCACCGATGCCATTTCCGGCGAGTGCTTTGTTTTATTAAGTGTGAAGCAAAGAACCCGTGAGTCTATGAATCGTTTCCTCCTCTTCCTCGCCCTGCTGGCAAGTGCCGGCACGGTATCCGCCCAGGGCACTATCAGCATGGTGAGCACCTACCAGTGCGTTGTGCCTGCTACCGCCGCCACCGAATCCGACGAGCTCGACAGCGTCGTGCTGCAATACGCTACCGAAGGCCGCGACACGCTCAGCACCACCGTACTCCGCTACGAGCGTGCTTCCGGCAAATTGCTGGAGAAGCAGGTGGCACTCAGCGATATCTTCCTCAAACGCATTGGCTATACCGGCGGGCAGCGCCCGTATTTCTACCAATACCGCTATGACAACGAAGGCCGCATCATCTACCACAGCGATGCGATTACGGGGCGCTACCAGATTATGGATTATAACGGGGAAAACGCGATCGTCAAAACCTTCGATGCCAAAAGCCGCCGCCTCCTGAACCAGGATGTGATGCGGGAAGGCGCGCTTGTAGCGAAAAGGTTTTAAAGGTTGGTAGCAAACACGTACCAATTAACCAATAGACCCATTACCTAATTCACTCTCCGCACGCTGCCGGAGCCATGCACCGATTGGTTGACACTGGCGGTGCCCTTGTAGGCCACGTCGCCGGAGCCGGCGATGTCGACGTTGAGTTGCTTGCTGGCAAAAACCTCGGCGTCGCCCGAGCCGTGAATTTCCACTTTCGTATCCTCGCTCATCAGGCCGAAGGCCGAAATATTGCCGCTGCCGTTGATCTCGCCCTCGAAGGTGCGGGTGGCGCCGCTAAGCCGGGCATCACCGCTGCCGGTTACTTCGGCACGAACACGGGGCATGTCTACGTCGAGCGTTACAGAACCGCTGCCGGTGAGCCCGAGCTTGAGATTTTCGCCGCGGAGGCGCCCGCTGCCGGTAACGTCGCCCGAGCCCGTCACCTCCACCGAGCGGAAGCCGGGGCCGGTCACATATACCTTGAATTCATTTTCCGTACTGATGTTGATATGGCGGCGGAGATGCACCCGGAGGGTGCTGCCACTCTGGTCGAGCTCCACGTATTGGAGCAGGTTCTGGTCGCCCTCGATGCGCACCGAAGGGGTGCCCTGGGCCAGCACTACATCGATGTCACCGGATACTTCGAGGCGGTTGAAATCCCGGACGGTCCGCTGCTCGGAGCCGTGGATGCCGTTGCCCCGCACGCGGCGGCCCATGAATTTGCAGGAAGAAAAAAGCAGGACGGAAAGTCCTAGTACCAGGAAGGAGCGCATAGCAGGATAGTTTTGGTGATAAGATGCCGCAAACGGGCCGGCGGTTACCGGCCGGAAAAGTAAAATAAAGGTTTGAACTGCCAAAGCGCCCCGGCCTCCCGCTTAGGCAGGATAAGGCTAACAATAGCGTTTTTCCAATTTACTCGACACTTCGTCCTCCGGATTACACGGCCATTTTTTCGGTTTACATAGCCATTCCCGCATCTTACACACCATTGACGCAGCTAACAGGACAAATTTTCCGGTTTACCGCACTGTTTTCGCAATCGACACCGGCATTGTTGTTTTTTACACAGGTGCTGATTCGGCTCGTGCCGGGAATCCCAAATCCGACATCCGACATCGGACATCGAAAGATTCCCTTTGTCTTACCTTCGGGGCGCTATGACCGAAAAGATCATCATCCTCGACTTCGGCTCGCAATACACCCAACTCATCGCCCGCGCGGTACGCGAAGCCAATGTTTACTGTGAAATCATCCCCTTCAACAAGCCTGTCCCGGCCGACCCTTCCATCAAGGGCATCATCCTGTCGGGATCGCCCTTTTCGGTTAACGACGAAGGCGCGCCCATCGTAGACGTGCGCGGCATGGCCGCGGAGCGCCCCGTGCTGGGCGTTTGCTACGGCGCCCAGCTCACCGCCAAGGTCTTCGGCGGGTCGGTGGAGAAAAGCTCGAAGCGCGAATACGGCCGCGCCATCCTCCACAAGATGCAGGACGACGCCCTGCTCGGCGGCCTCAGTACCTCCTCGCAGGTGTGGATGAGCCACGGCGACTCGATCAAGCGCCTCCCCGAAGGCTTCACCGTGCTGGCAACTACGGATTCTATCCCCGTGGCCGCCTTCAAGGCCTCCGGAACGGAGCAGGCACTCTACGGCCTCCAGTTTCACCCCGAGGTATACCACTCTATCGAAGGCAAAAAGATTCTCAAGAACTTCCTCGTTGATATCTGCGGCTGCAGCCAGGACTGGACGCCCGCGCATTTCGTGACCGATACCGTGGCCGAGCTGAAGCGCAGCATCGGCGACCGCCAGGTGGTAATGGCCCTTTCGGGTGGCGTGGACTCCACCGTGGCGGCCACGCTCATCCACCGCGCCATCGGCACCAATCTCCACGGCATTTTCGTGGACAACGGTGTGCTGCGCAAAGACGAGTTCCAGCAGGTGCTTGATACCTATAACCGCATCGGAGTAAACGTTACCGGTATCGATGCCCGCCAGCGCTTTTACGATGCGCTCGCCGGCAAAAGCGACCCGGAGCAGAAGCGCAAGATCATCGGTGGCTTGTTTATCGATATTTTCCAGGAAGAAGCCGCCCGCATTGAAAACGTGTCGATGCTCGGCCAGGGCACCATCTACCCCGACGTGATCGAGAGCGTGTCGGTACACGGTCCGTCGGTGACCATCAAGAGCCACCACAACGTGGGCGGTCTGCCCGAAAAGATGCACCTCGGGCTTGTGGAACCGCTGCGCTACCTCTTCAAAGACGAGGTGCGGAAAGTAGGCCGCGAGCTGGGCATCCCCGACGATCTTATCAGCCGCCATCCCTTCCCGGGTCCCGGCCTCGCCATCCGCATCCTCGGCGAGATCACGGCCGAGAAGGTCGCCCTGCTGCAGGCCGCCGACGACATCTATGTTAAAGCCCTGAAGCGCCACAACCTCTACGCAACCGTGTGGCAGGCCGGCGCCATCTTACTGCCGGTGAAAAGCGTGGGCGTGATGGGCGACGAACGCACCTACGAGTTTACGGTGGCCCTCCGCGCCGTAACTTCCGTAGACGGGATGACGGCCGACTGGGCGCACCTGCCTTACGACTTCCTGGCCGATGTTTCCAACGAGATCATCAACTCCGTACGGGGCATCAACCGCGTGGTGTATGATATCTCTTCGAAGCCGCCGGCGACGATTGAGTGGGAGTAAGTTGTCTATTGGTCTGTTGGTAAAAAGCAATTACGCTACTTGCTCCGTTCAGGATAGAAATAGCGAAGAACCAATTAACCAATAGACCAATTAACTAATAAACCTATAAACACCCTTACCACTATGACATCATTAAAGCGATACGGGTTCCTGCTCCTGCTGGCGTTCTTTGCCCTGGGTGCCGCCGCGCAACAGCGACAGAAGATCGTACTCTTTTCGCCGCTGTACCTTGATTCGGCTTTTGATGCGGGCAACAACTACCGCTTCAACACCAGCTTTCCCAAGTATCTCAACCCGGGCCTCGAGTTCTACCTCGGTGCCCAGGCCGCCCTCGACTCGCTGAACCGCGCCGGCGCGCCGCTGGAGGTGCACGTGGTGGACCTGCGATCCTCGAAAACGCCGCTGGCCCGCGTCTTCCGCGATCCCGCGCTCGCCAATGCCGGGCTTTTCATCGCGCCCTCCAACCCGGCCGAAACGCGGCAACTGGCAGAAGAGGCCCTGCGCCGTAAGATCCCCTTCGTATCGGCCACCCTCCCCAACGATGCGGGCGTTACCGACAATCCCTATTACGTGGTGCTCAACTCTACGCTCCGCACCCATTGCGAAGCCCTGTACCGCCACTACCAGAAGGTCGCCCCCAACGATCACGTGGTACTCTTCACCCGCCCCGGCACACAGGAAGCACAGGTAAAGGAATATTTTCTCGACGCCGCCAAATCGGCTACCGGTAAAGCCCTCAGCCTGCAGGTGGTTGACCTCGGCGCTGAATTCGATGACGGGAAAGTAGTGGCTGCCCTCGACAGCACGCGCCGCAACATCTGCATCGCCGGCTCCCTCGATGAAGACTTCGCCTCCGAACTCGCCGCAGGCCTTACCAGCGCCGGCTCCGACTACAAGATCCAACTGGCGGGCATGCCCACCTGGGACGGGCTTCCCTTCCGCCACACCGAGTTCAAAGGCCTCGACATCCTGTACACAACACCGTTCTGGTACGCAAAGCCGACGGCCCTGCAAACGGCCATCGCCAAAGATTTCAGCGCAAAACAAAATGGCCGCGCCACCGACCTCTACTACCGTGGCTACGAAACGATGCTGCGCTTTGCCCTGCTCCTGCTCGATTCCAGGGGCGACATGGCCTCCAACCTGCCGCGCAAGGGCAACAATGTATTCACCACGTTCGACATCCAGCCCGTCTTCCTCAACCGCAGCAAGCCCGAGCTCGATTACTTTGAAAACAAGCACCTGTATTTTATCCGGGTGGTGAATGGCGTGAAGAGCGCGCTGCCGTGAGAAGGAACGCTGATTCCGCGGGCGGAATACGCAGATTGGTTATGATTTTTATGTTTGGCTTACGCCGGTAACGATATCCGCGTTCATCATAACAGATCATAAAAAATCCGCGTTCTTTCGCCCCCAACCTTCCGGCTGCCCTGCTGTTGCATTGATGGCATTATTCTTTTAGCTCATCCCGCAACAACAGCACCCATGCCCCTGATCGAATTCACCGAGAAAGGCCTGTATTGCCGCCCGGGCGGCTTCTACATCGATCCGTGGCGGCCCGTGGACCGCGCGCTCATCACCCATGCGCACAGCGACCATGCCCGCTGGGGCAGCAGGTATTACCTCGCCCACCACGACTCGATTCCCATCATGCAGGCCCGCCTCGGCCCCAACCATTACCAAGGTGTGGGCTACGGCGAAACGACCTTCATCAACGGCGTCAAGGTGTCCTATCATCCCGCCGGCCACATCATCGGCTCGGCCCAGATCCGCGTGGAATACGAAGGCGAGATCTGGGTGGTGAGCGGCGACTACAAGCTGGAGAACGACGGCATCAGCGGCGCCTTCGAGCCGGTGAAATGCCATCATTTCGTGACCGAGTCCACCTTCGGACTTCCTATTTACAACTGGAAGCCGCAGGCCGAGATCTACCGCGGCATGCAGGACTGGGTCCGCAAAAACCAGAGCAATGGAAAGTCATCCATCTTCATTGCGTATAGTCTCGGCAAGGCGCAGCGCCTGCTGCAGCCACTAAGCGAGTTAAGCGAACGCATTCTCGTTCACGGCGCTGTGTACAATATGCACATGGCGCTCGTCAACGCGGGGCACAAGCTACCGCCCGTGGAGCGCGTGACGCCCGAAACGCCGAAGGAGCACCTGAAGGGCGCCGTGGTGATTGCGCCGTCGAGCGCCGAGGGTACGAGCTGGATCCGCCGCTTCAGTCCCCATGCCGTGGGTATCTGCAGCGGCTGGATGATGGTGCGCGGCAACACCCGCCGCAAGAATGCCGACGCGGGCTTCGCCCTCTCCGACCACGCCGACTGGAACGGGCTGCTGCAGGCCTGCAAGGCCACGGAGGCCGAATGCGTGTACGTGACTCACGGTTTCCAGGCCGCCTTCAGCCGCTACCTCAACGAGCAGGGCATCCAGGCCCGCGAGGTGATCACCGAGTACGGCAATGACGAAGACGCCGGGCCCACACCGAGCGAGGAAGAAAAAATCAGCGAGGATTTATGAGCGAAGAAGCAATTCATACCGAAGAAGCATTGCCCGCGCCCGGCACCGGCCTCGAAGGCTTCCGCGCCTTCGCCGACCTCGTGCTCCGCATCGGCAGCAGCACCAAAACGACCGAGAAGCTCAACGCACTCGTCCAGTATTTCTACGGGGCACCCGACAAAGACAAGGTTTGGATGATCGCGATCTTCAGTGGCCGCCGGCCCAAGCGTGTTGTGAACACAACCCAACTGGCTACCTGGGCCGTGGAAATGATCAACCTGCCCTTCTGGCTTTTTGAAGAGTCTTATCATACCGTGGGTGACCTTGCCGAGACCATCGCGCTGCTGCTCCCGGAGAGCGACCGCCAGCCGGAGCATCCCGAGCCGCTGCACTATTATATCGAACAACTCAAAGGCCTCGATAAGCAAAGCGAGGAAGCCCGAAAATATTTTATCCTCGAGAGCTGGCAGGAGATGTCCTTTGCCGAGCGCTTTGTATTCAACAAACTGATCACGGGCGGCTTCCGCATCGGTGTATCGCAAAAGCTGATGGTGAACGCGCTGGCGAAAACAGTGAAGACCGACCCCGCCGTCATCGCGCACCGCATCTCCGGCAACTGGGATCCCGCCACGATCTCCTTTGATGAACTACTGAGCGAGGAAGCGGGCACGGCCGACGCTTCCAAACCCTATCCTTTTTACCTCGCCTATGCTATCGAGGAGCCCGAGCTCGAAAAGCTCGGCGACCCGCGGGAGTGGCAGGCTGAATGGAAATGGGACGGCATCCGCGGGCAACTGATCAAGCGCCGGGGCGAGCTCTTCGTGTGGAGCCGCGGTGAGGAGCTGATGACGGAAAAATTCCCGGAATACGCGAGCCTGCTGCCCCTGCTGCCCGAAGGCGTGGTGCTCGACGGCGAGATCATTCCGAGCCAGGATGGCAAGCCCTTGCCCTTCGCCCTGCTGCAAACCCGCATCGGCCGCAAGAACGTCACAAAGAAACAACTGCAGGAAGCACCGATCTCTTTCTTTGCCTACGACCTGCTGGAGTGGGAAGGCGAAGACTGGCGCACGCGGCCCTTGTCGGAGCGCCGGGCCAGGCTCGAGGAGGTCGTGCGCGGCATTAATCACCCGATCCTGCTGCTGTCGGAGATCGTGGCGTACAGCTCCTGGCAGGAGCTGGCAGAATTGCGCCGGGGCTCGCGCGAGATGGGCGCCGAAGGCTTTATGCTGAAGCGCAGGTCATCCACCTACCAGGTAGGCCGCAAGCGCGGCGACTGGTGGAAATGGAAGATCGACCCGCTCACCATCGACGCGGTGATGATCTACGCGCAGAAAGGCGCGGGCCGCCGCTCGAACCTTTATACCGACTACACCTTCGCCGTACGCGACGGCGACAAGCTGGTACCGTTTACCAAAGCTTACTCCGGGCTTACCGACAAGGAATTTGCGCAGGTGGATGCCTTTGTCAAAAAGAATTCGCTCGAGAAGTTCGGCCCCGTGCGCACGGTAAAGCCCGAACTGGTGTTCGAGATCGCCTTCGAGGGCATCGCCGCCTCCAACCGCCACAAGAGCGGTGTGGCGCTTCGCTTCCCACGTATCAGTCGCTGGCGCCACGACAAAAAAGCCGATGAGATCAACACGCTCGAAGAGCTGAAGCAGCTGCTGGAAGTGTATGGGAAGTAAGAACGCTCAACGCTGCTGTCATCCTGATGCGCAGCATCAGGATCTAAAACCCGCCATTTGAAAGACGGCTTCTGTTCAAATCCTAACAAAACCTAAGCATCTTATCAAATCAGCGTTCCCCGTCCCGCAGTACCTTTAAGGCAAGGCATCATCCCATGAAAAAGACGGCATTTTTCCTGCTCACCTGCATCGGCGTCATCGCTTCTGCCTATATCGGCATTGGCGAAAAGCCCGTACCGATTCCGCCCAGCAAGCAACGCGGTGGCGGGAACGCGCAGGACGGCTACCGCTATCTCGTCAACGGCGATTATGTGCGCGGCGGTCTCCCGCTCAACATCTTCCGCATGGGCTATATCAGCTTCGACTCGTCGCTGCTGCCGCGTACGGGACTCAATGCGAATATCCCGTACGACTTTACGGCGCAACGTGCCGCCAACGGTGAAGTGATCGTGGCGCCCAACTGCCTGCAATGCCATGCTTCGGTGTTCGACGGCAAGCTGGTGATGGGCCTGGGTAATGCCGGTGTCGATTTTACGAAAGGCCGCGGCATCAACGCGCGCAGCCTCACGGCGCTTGAAAACCTGCTGAAGAAAAAGTTCCCGAAGCAATACGAAGCTTCGGCCGCCTTCCTGCAGGTAACGAAAACGATCGCGCCCGACCTGGTAGCTGATGTACGGGGCGTCAACCTCGCCGACCACCTCGCCGCGCTGCTGGTGGCGCACCGCGACCCGGCTACCTTCCGCTGGAGCGACAGCGCCCTGCTGCCGAAGAACCACGCCGTGGTGCCCACCGACACACCACCCTGGTGGCTGCTGAAAAAGAAGAACGCCATGTTCTACAACGGCTTCGGTCGCGGCGACTTCGGGCGCTTCCTGATGGCCTCCAACCTGCTCACCACCGGCGATACCAGCGAGTCGCGGCTTGTTGACGAACACATGCCCGACCTGCTGGCTTACATCTATTCGCTCAAGGCACCCGTATACTCCGGCAGCATCGACCGCCCGCTGGCTACGAAAGGGAAAGCCGTCTTTGAAGCGAATTGCTCCGGCTGTCACGGCACCTATGGCAAGAATGGAAAATATCCCAACCTGCTGATTCCATCGGAAGTGATCGGCACCGACTCTTTGCTCTATGCAAGCAATTACTCCACGCCGCAGTTCGTAGACTGGTTCAACAGAAGCTGGTTCCGGCAGGGCGATCACCCGGCGCAGCTCGTGCCCTTCTCGGGCTATATCGCGCCGCCCCTCGACGGTGTGTGGATCACGGCGCCTTACCTGCACAACGGCTCGGTGCCGACCATCGAGGCAGTGCTTGACAGCCGGCAGCGCCCGCGCTACTGGACACGCAACTTCAAAAAGAACGACTACGACTACAAGCGTGTGGGCTGGATATACCAGGAAGGGCCGCAGGCAAAGGCGGGCTGGTATAACACCGACCTGCCCGGCTACCGAAATACGGGGCACACCTTCGGCGATGCCCTCAGCGACGCGGAACGGAAAGCAGTCATCGAATACCTGAAAACACTTTGATGCCGCAACGCCTGACCGAAACACCGGGATACAAGCTCGTAGCAGGATGGCTGGCGGCAAAGAACTTCAGGCCGTTTGCCTACCAGGAGGAAGCCTGGCAGCACATCATCGACGGAAAGAGCGGCCTTGTAAACGCGCCTACCGGCACGGGCAAGACCTTTTCGGTCTTCCTGGGAGCGGTCATCCGCTTTATCAACGAGCATCCCGACAGCTACACGAGCAAGAGCAGCAATGGCCTCCAGCTACTCTGGCTGACGCCGCTGCGTGCCCTGGCCAAGGACATTGCGCGGGCAATGGAGGAAGTGCTTACCGAGCTCGGAATCCCCTGGAAAGTGGGCATCCGCAACGGCGATACGTCGCCGGGCGATCGCGCCAAACAAAAGCGGCATATGCCCGAAGTGCTCCTCATCACCCCGGAGAGCCTGCACCTGCTGCTTGCCCAAAAGCATTATCGCGAAGTCTTCAAACACCTGCGCCTCTTCGCCGTGGACGAATGGCACGAGCTGATCGGCTCCAAACGCGGGGTGCAGGTAGAGCTCGCCATCAGCCGGATCGTGGGACTTCGGCGCGCCCAGCCGTACAGACAGCCAGCTGGCGAGCGCAAAAATCAGACATCAGACAACCGCCATCAGACATCTTTTTCGGTTTGGGGGATCAGCGCAACCATCGGCAACCTCAACGAAGCGATGGATGTGTTGCTGGCTCCTGTGGTCCATGCATTGGGCATCAGACCCGTAATTGTACGGACCGACATCCGCAAGCAGATCGAGATCGACTCCATCCTCCCCGACGAGATCGAAAAATATCCCTGGGCCGGGCACCTGGGCATCCGCCTCGCGCACAAAGTGCTCCCCATACTTGAAGAAAGCCGCACCACGCTCATCTTCATCAATACCCGCGGCATGAGCGAGCAGTGGTACCACACCCTGCTGACGATCGCGCCGGAGCTTTCGGGCGCCATCGCCTTGCACCACGGTTCCATCGATATGGAGCTGCGCACCTGGGTGGAAGAGGCGCTGCACGAAGGCAAGCTGAAAGCCGTGGTATGCACGGCTTCGCTCGATCTCGGCGTCGACTTCCGTCCCGTGGAAACCGTCATCCAGGTAGGCTCGCCCAAGGGCGTGGCGCGCTTCCTGCAGCGCGCCGGCCGCAGCGGCCACCAGCCCGACGCGGTGAGCCGCATCTACTTCCTGCCCACGCATTCGCTGGAGCTGATGGAAGCGGCGGCGCTCAAGGAAGCCGTTAAGCGCCAGCAGATCGAAAGCCGCGAGCCCTTTGTGCTGTGCTACGATGTGCTCACGCAATACCTCTGCACGCTGGCCGTTTCCGACGGCTTCCGTCCCGAAGAGGTGCTGCCCGAGATCCGCAGTACCTGGTGCTACCGCGAGCTTACCGACGACGACTTCGACGCCATCCTGCACTTCATCACCGCCGGCGGCGAGGCGCTGCGCGAGTATGACGAATACCGGAAGGTGGAAGTGGAAGACGGCGTTTACAAGATCAACAGCCGCCGCGTGGCCATGCGCCACCGGATGCACATCGGCACCATCGTTAGCGATGCGATGCTCAAGGTGAAATTCCTTGGCGGCGGCTATATCGGGATGATCGAGGAATACTTCATCTCGCGTCTCGACCCGGGCGACGCCTTTACGCTTGCCGGCCGGCAGCTGGAGCTGGTGATGATTAAAGACATGACCGTGATCGTACGCAAGTCGAACAAGAAGAAAGCCATCGTACCAAGCTGGAACGGCGGCCGCCTGCCGCTGTCGGCAAGCCTCGGCGCGGTGCTGCGTGAGCAGTTTGACATTGCCGGGAATTCAAAAGTAAAAAGTCAAAAGTTAAAAAATGTCCCTTCCGAAATAGGTGCGTTGGCGCCCTTGCTGAATCTCCAGAAAGACCTCTCCCACATTCCCGCCGCCGACGAGCTGCTGATCGAGCAGATTGAGACCGACGATGGTTTCCACCTCTTCGTTTACCCGTTTGAAGGTAGACTGGTACACGAAGCCGCCGCGGCACTCCTCGCCTACCGCATCTCGAAACTGCTGCCGATTACCTTTTCCATCGCGATGAACGACTACGGCTTCGAGCTGCTCAGCGACCAGCCGGTGCCGGTAGACGACAGCAATGTGTACGCACTCTTTTCGCCCGACAACCTGCTGGCCGATATTCAGCACAGCGTGAATGCCACGGAGATGGCGCGGCGCAAGTTTCGTGACATCGGTGTTATCGGGGGGCTCATCTTCCAGGGGATGCCGGGCGAAAAGAAAAAGGCGCGGCACCTGCAATCCTCGGCGGGCCTCCTCTTCAACGTGTTCAACGAGTACGAGCCGGGCAACGTGCTGCTCCGCCAGGCCTACCAGGAAGTGTTCGACCAGCAGATGGAAGAGCGGCGCCTGCGTGCCATGCTGGAGCGCATCCAGCGCTCGCGCGTGGTGCTCACCTTCCCCCGGCGCCTGACGCCGCTCTGCTTCCCCATCAAAGTCGACAGCATGCGGGAGAACCTGACTTCCGAAAAGCTCGAAGACCGCATCAAAAAAATGCAGCAGCAATTGGAGCGCTAAACCATCAGCCGCGTCGTCATGCCCGACCCTGCCCGATCTTTGCGGCCGATGCAGGCGCCCTTACTTTTCCCTTTTCGCAACCAACGGCTCTGGCTTTCCGGCCAGCGCGCGCTTTTCTGGGAGGAGCAACGCATCCTGCTCCTCTCCGACCTGCACCTCGGCAAGAGCGGCCACTTCCGTAAGGAAGGCATTGCCGTTCCGGGCGCCGTGATGAAGCAGGACATGCACCGCCTGCTGGCGCTGCTCCAGTTCTTCAGGCCGGAGCAGCTGGTGGTGGTCGGTGATTTCTTTCACAGCCGCGCCAATATCGAGCTGGAGCTGTTCCGCCGCTGGCGCGCCGACATTGCCGGCCAGCGGATCGTGCTGGTGCGCGGCAACCACGATATCCTCCCGGCCGACTGGTACCGCGAAAATGAAATTGAAGTGGTGGAAGAGCCGCTGCGTATCGGCGACTTCTGCCTCGCCCACGACCCGGCCGATGCCCCGCCCGGCGTTTATACGTTCTGCGGCCACCTGCACCCCGGCTATGTGCTGAACGGGATTGCGCGACAGTCACTGCGGCTTCCTTGTTTTTACTTTGGCAAGGACTACTGCATCCTGCCTGCCTTCGGCGGATTTACCGGGCTTGCCACAATCCGCCCCCAGAAAAGCGAGACGGTCTTCATTATCGCAGAAGGCAGCGTGATGAAGGTGAGCTGAGACTACTTTTCGCAGAAAGGCTATGTTATCCGGAAAGGAAAGTTTACTTTGGTAATACCAAAACCTGCCGCGACCAGTGTCGCGGATGCCACAAGCGGGAAAACACCACTAAACCATCCCGCCATGCTTAATAATATTGCCTTAGACGTCTTTATCGGCCTTGCCTTCGTGTTCCTGCTGTACAGCCTGCTGGCTACCATCCTGATGGAAGTCATTGCCTCGTTTTTCAACCTGCGCGGCGCCTTGCTGGTCAAGGCGATCCGGGTGATGCTCGAAGACCGCAGTCCCGCCAGCCTCAAAAGCCGCACCGTCATCGGCCGCCTCGTCGAGCGCTCCGGGGCACGGCTCCGCGAGATCTACCTGCATATCGCCTGCATCCTGCCGCAAGACACGCTGGCCAAAGCCTTTTACAAGCATCCCAGTGTGAAATACCTGTCATCGTCGGTGGCGCGCTCGAAGCCTTCGTATATCGAGCCGCAGAACTTCGCCACCACGCTGGTGCGTATTCTGCGCGGCCGCGACTTCGATGGCACGCTCTCCCCGATGCAGGCCATTCACCGTACCCTCTACCCGCTTGATACAGGCCCAACAGGCCGGTCGGCAACCGCCACGGTGCAGGTAGGCGTGCACGACACGCTCACCGCTACCATCCAGACCGATACACTCGACCAACTGCGCCAGCTGTATATCGACGCGGCCGGTGACGTTGACCGCTTCAGGGCCCTGCTCGAGCAGTGGTTCGACGAAACGATGGCCCGCGCCAACGGCTGGTACAAGCGGCACACGCGCAACATCCTGTTCGTGGTGGGCTTTACCATCGCGATCATCGGCAACGTGGATACGATCAAGATCTTCCGCGTACTGTCGAAAGACAAAACAGCGCGCGAACAGATGGTGCAGATGGCCATCCAGGCGCAGCCGGCGCTGGCTCCTGCTGTGCAGCACCTGAAAGACTCGGGCCGCATCGCCACCAATGCCGGGTCAACGCCGGCGGACCTCGCGGCGGACTCCATGTTGCGCCAGACCTATACGATGCTGCAGGACGACGCAGCCGCCGCCGGCAACGTGCTGGGCATGGGCTGGCACGACAGCAGGGAGTGGAAGCAATATGCCGCCCTGCGCGACTCGCTTGCCGCCACGAAAGCATCGTTGAAAAAACAGCCCGATGAGGCGGCCCTAACCGCGCGGGTTGCCGTGCTGCAATCAGCGATCACACAACTGGAACCCAAAGTGCACGATAAATTCGACTGGAGTACTTCTTTGCTTGGGTGGATCATCACCGGCCTCGCCCTGACGCTGGGCGCGCCCTTCTGGTTTGACCTGCTCAATAAGCTGATCAGCATCCGCTCGGCCGGGGCCAAACCAAAGCCCGCCGCAAAAGACGACGATGACAACGCGCCTGCGGCCACACCGACGGCCGTCAACGTCACCACTGTAAGTACCGGGCCCGTACCTGCCGCCGCCACCGCCGTTGGCGCACAGCAACCCGAGTTCGTTACCGATGAAGCCTTTAACCAAAAAATCGCGCAAGGATGATCCAGCAGTTTCCCAGCCCCAATTTCACCGCGGGCCGCAAGCAATACCGCCCCGAAGCCATCGTCATCCACATCCACCAGGGTGCGCTGGCAGACGCCGATGCAGCCTACCGCAATCCGGCCACGGGCAAGTCGGCACACTACGGTGTGGGCGCCGACGGCGCCGTGCATCAGTACGTATCGGAGATGGACGTGGCCTGGCATGCCGGCCGGGTAAAGGACCCATCCTGGGCACTGATCAAGGCCGCCGGCCCGGGGCTTTACATCAACCCGAATTTCTACACCATCGCCATCGATCACGAAGGGCAGGTAGACAGCGAGTGGAGTGAGGAGATGCATGCCGCGAGCGCCGCGCTCATCAAAGACATCTGCACCCGCTGGAATATCCCTATCGACCGGCAGCACGTGATTGGTCATAACGAGATCTTCGCGCAGAACTCCTGCCCGGGCCTCAAGGTGGACCTCAACAAGCTGGTGGCGCTTGCCGGCGGACGCCCCGCGGTGCCCGCACCGCCACCCGCGGCCAACCCGCAGAAGGTGGAAGCCAGCGGCCGCGCCCTCACCCGCACCCGGCTCAACCTGCGCCCGCAACCCAGCACCAAGGCAACGATCGTCCGCACCATCGATGAGAACGTGCAGCTGGCTTTTGATGGCTACACCATCGAAGGCGAAGCCGTCCGGAACAGCAGCAAATGGTACCACAGCCAGGAAGGATGGTTCTGGGCCGGGGCCGTAGATATACAACCCGACGCGCCGGCCTTTGAAAAAACCGTCAGTGATGCCACGGCGCCCACCCTCGAGCAGGTACGCAACACCACGGGGGCAAAAGCGACGGTGGCAGCGAAGTTCCTGCCCTTTATCCAGGAGACCTGCCGCAAATACAACATCGACACACCCGCGCGCCAGCTTTGCTTCCTGGCACAGGTAGGCCACGAGAGCGGCGGGCTTTTCTATACGGAAGAACTCGCAACCGGGAAAGCCTACGATGGCCGGAAAGACCTCGGTAACACCGAGCCCGGCGACGGCCCGCGCTACAAGGGCCGCGGCCTGATCCAGATCACCGGCCGCACCAACTACGGCGCGCTGGGCAAGGCATTCGGGGTAGACCTTATTACGAACCCCGAAAAACTGGGCGGCAAAAACTCGGGGCTCTGCACCGAGGAACAACTGCGCTATGCCGCGCTCAGCGCGGGCTGGTTCTGGAATTCGCGCTCGCTCAACACCCTCGCCGATGGCATCGACATCCGCAAACCCATCGACGAGGATACCAATATGCGGCAATTCAAGCTGATCACGCGGCGTATCAACGGTGGCTACAACGGCCTGCAGGACCGCGTGCACAAATACCAGAACGGGGTGACTTATTTTACACAGACCGGCTAACGGCGCCGGCGGAGCTGGTTATAATCGAGGAAATAAATGATGCGCAGCGAAAGCTCGTTGGCGTGCGCGAGGTCGAAGGTGCGTACCAGGTTGCGGCCGTAGGACTGATTCATGATCGCGTCGATCGCGGTGGTGCCGTGGATCGCATTTTTCCATCCAAGAATGATGCGGCTGCCGGGACGGAAGTCCCAGGTATAAAAAGCATCGAGATTGAATACGTTGTAGTTGTAGTCACGCCCCGGGATAAAGGCCATCGGCTCGTGCCCGCCCTTTTCATCGATCTGGAAGAATTCTTCATATTCAACGCGGCTCCAGTAATGACGGGCCCGCAGGGTAAGGTTCATCCGCGGGGTGAAATTATAGATCCCCGAAAGCACGCTGGCGAGGTCCTTGAAGTCGCGGTAGCCGATATAGGAACGACCGTTGCTGCTGCCGGCATAGCCGATCTGCAGCTCGTCGTGCTGGCGGGCCAGGTCGAGGCTGAGCATGAAACGGTTGCTGAAGCGGTAGCGTGCCCCCAGGTTGGTACTGTAATACGGGCTAGCAGCCAGTGTGCTGTGCTCATAGCCGAAGCCGAAGCTGACATAAAGCTTTTTACGGCTGTCGCTGCTGCCGGAAACATTGCCGTAATAAAAGGCCGGGCGCTGCAGCTGCGATCCCCATTTGCGCAGCTCGAAGAAATCGTACTGCACCTGCGGCACCGCACCGAGGGTGAGCGAGATATCCCAGAAATTCTTGAAGATGACGTAGCCGCTTGCCACTGCTTCAAAGGACGAAAACCGGTGCGGCTTGTAAAGGCTCGTGTGGTAGAGTGTAAGGCCGTAGCTGTAATTGATGAACGTGCGCGTTGCCTGGTATTGATTGTAAGAAATACCCGCCGTGTACGTGATCTCGTTGGGCGCCTGCAGGTAGCCGAGGTCGTTGGGATCGTATTTATCGGATTCGATATTGACCTGCCCGGAGTAACGCACCTGTCCGCTTACCTTGGCAAGCCGGAGGCGGGCCGCATAGCCGCTGTAGGGCCGCAGGAAGCGACGCCCGTCGCGCGTTACGGTATCGGTATTGTAGAAATACAGGGACGAGTATGGTGTGTAGCCGAAAACATTGCTGCCGCGAAGGGTTCCGCTGAGCGCATACTTGTTGCTTTTGTCGTAGAGGCCCCAGTCGAAGGCCGTGGTGTTGGCGTCGCGCGCCGACCCGTTGCGGATCACACTGGCGTTGGTGAGCGTTATGAAAGAACGTCCGTTGAAAGCCTGGTCGAGCACAAAGAGGTTGTAGTTGGCCATGGGTTCGGTTTCCACCGCCGAATCCTTGCCGCTTTGCAGGTTGCGGAGCCGTGCTTCCATGGGTGCGGTAACGGCGTTGAACACACCGATGCCCAGCTTCTTGTCGGTTCGGCCCGAAAGCTTGATCGCATTGTACAAGCGCGTCAGGCTCGGGTTTTTCTCCACGGCATATTGCCCCCTTTCCCCAAGCGTTTCCACACTATCGTAATAGGAAGGCCGCGCGCCCACCCGCCGCGAATAAAATATCCCCGCCTTATTAAAGAGCTCGGTGCCTTCGGTAAAGAAAGGCCGGTTCTCCTGGAAGCGGATCTCGTAAGGCGTCAGGTTGTTCACCAGGTTATCGGACACCACCTGGCCGAAGTCGGGGATCAGCGTTGCATCGAGGGTGAAGCTGCGGTTGATACCCCACTTGACATCCATGCCGCCGCTGCGCAGGAGTTCCGTACGTTGGCGGCTGCCTTCCGGGTTGAAACGGACACCGCCGGAGAGGTAAGGCGAAAAGCTAAGACGCAGCGGCGCGCGGATGCCGGCGAGCCCCTCCAGTAATCCAAACTGGTTCACAAAACCGTTGACGGCCGGGTCGACGGGATTCCAGAATGCGTTTTCATTATCGCGACGCGTGGAGCGGAGCAACTGGAGGCCCCAGGTCTGCACCTCGCGCGGGGTAAAGCGGAGGGAGATATAGGGAATGCGGAGCTCGGCCACCCAGCCGTCCGTCTTGATGGAGGTGGCGCTTTGCCACACCGCGTCCCAGGTTTTATCGCCGTAGTCGAAGGAAGAAGAGGCGCCGCCGAGACGGGCATCCGTCTGCACATTGGCCGAGGTCACCCCGAACTGGAAGCCGTTTTGCTTGTCGTTGTAGGTATCGAGAAAGATCGAGAAGAAGTCGACATCCTGCCGCGACTCGCCGTCGCGCTGCGTCAGCTGGCGGCGGATGAGCGCCGGGTCGTCGTACAGGTAAGCACCGATATAGAGTGCGGCATCATCGTAAAGCACATATACTTTGGCGGGATGAACGGAGGGCTTGCCGGCGGCGGGGTAATTCTGCACAAAGCCGGTGGCGGCGGCGGCATCCTGCCAGGCGGCCTCATCGAGATTGCCGTCAATGCGGGGCGCAACGGTGACGCGCAGCGCTGTCAGCGTTTTTTGCTGCGCATTCAAGACGATCGAAAACAGCAACAGGTTCAGGAAAAGTAAGAGGCGCCTCCACATGCCTTTAGCAGCAGTTAAACCGTAAATATAAGTAATGCGGTGCACCCAACTCGGCCGTAGCGGCACGAATCGGCCGGCGCAGCCGTACCTTTTGTGGAAATTACGCGAAAAGAACCGTGTTTTTACGAACCCGTCCCCGGCTCCTCCCAGACCTCACCCCCCGGCCACTCTCCGGGAGGAGCGGGGTGCCTCTTTTGAACATTCTTTATTGATTCGATCCTTACGCTGATTGCACTTCAAAGCAAAGAGCGGATGCCTATGGCATCCGCTCTTTGTATTAGTAGCACCGAACAGAAAACTTGTTGAAACAATAGTAAACTATCCGGGAGTCACCCCTCCCCCTCCCGGAGAGTGGCCGGGGGTGGGGTCTAATTCATCTTCTTCTTCAGCACACTCACCTGCTGCTGCAGGTTGGTCACCAGCGACGCGATCTGGTTGACGTCCCAGCGCTGCTGCTGGTTGGCACGCGCGATAATCATCTGGGCCTGCCATACTTCCACGATATCTTCCGCCGAAAGCGTATAGGGCTGGTAGGCAGGGTTATCGGAGATCATGGTATACTTGTTCTTGGAGCGGTTGTTCTTGGCCATGCGCTTGTATACGATGCCTTCGCTCTTCGAAACCACGATATAGGTCTGGTTGGTCTTGATATCCTCGAGGCTTTCCACCTTCTCGCCAACGATCACCGAGCCGCTGGTGGTGGGCATCATGGAGTCGCCCACGATCTCGAAGGCGCGGTAGTCGCCGCCGGCAAGCATCGGGAGGGTGAAGGTGTTGAGTTCGTCGATGAACTCGGGATCGGAGTAGCCGGCGAGGTAGCCCGCCGCGGCCTTCACCGGCACGAAGGGGATGTCGCTGCGGCCCGCGGCCAGCTTCTGGGCACGGCGGCGCGCGATATAGTTGCCCTTGGATTCGCTCAGGTCCTTGCGCAGCAGGTCGTCGAGGGATAGCTTGAAAATATCGGCCACGATCTCGAGCACGTCGATACGCGGGTCGGCGCGCTCTTCTTCGTATGCGCCCAACAGGGAGCGCTTGATCCGGAGCTTATTGGCGAATTCTTCCTGCGTCCATCCCCGCAGCTTGCGGAGGTACTTGATGTTTTTGCTGGAGAGGCCCATGGCACTAACTTATTTAGCCGCAAAATACTAATTTATTTAGAACCGCAAACTCTTCTTTGCAAGGCATGAAAAATGCAGGAGTTTTGGCACACGAAAAGCATTACGAATGACTGACGAGAAGAAGGAGCCGGTGATCCTGGTAACGAACGACGACGGTGTCACTGCGCCGGGGATCCAAAACCTGGTGGAAGCCATCCGGGACCTGGGGAAAGTAGTGGTGGTGGCGCCCGACAAGCCGCAGAGCGGCATGGGCCATGCCATTACCATCGGGGTTCCGCTGCGCCTGCACCGTGTGCATTATTTCGGCGATATCGAAGCCTACCAGTGCACCGGCACGCCGGTGGATTGCGTGAAACTGGCGGTAGACAAGGTGCTGCACCACAAGCCCGACATCTGCATCTCGGGTATCAACCACGGCGCCAACCACAGCATCAACGTTATTTATTCCGGCACGATGTCGGCCGCCGTGGAAGCAGCCATCGAAAGCATCCCCGCCGTTGGCTTCTCGCTGCTCGACTACAGCCTGGAGGCCGACTTTACCGCCGCGCGGCGCTACGTACGCCAGATCGTGGAGCAGATGCTCCAGGCGCCGCCTGACAAGCACACCGTGCTCAACGTCAACTTTCCCATCGCAACACCCGAAGAGATCCGGGGGATCAAGCTTTGCCGGCAGGCCTATGCCAAATACGAGGAGGACTTCCTGGAGCGTACCGACCCCCACGGCCGTAAATACTACTGGCTTACCGGTGAGTTTATTAACTTCGATGAAGGCACCGACACCGACGTGTGGGCGCTGGCCAACAATTATGTGAGCGTGGTGCCCGTTCAGTTCGACCTAACCCACTACAAACAAAAGCAACAACTTGAAAGCAGCTGGAACATTTTTTCTTAAGCGCGACGACCTGAAGCTGGGTCTCCTCCTCGGCATGCTGGTGCCCCTCCTCATCTTCCTCGCCATCTACCTCGTGCGGTTCCGCGAAAGCTACCCGACCCTCGGAGAGTTTTTCTCCCTGTTCGCCGCCCAGAAGCGGCTCCTTACCTTTTTCGGTGCCTGGTGCCTGGTGGGCAATATCGCGCTCTTCACCCTCTACGTTAACACCGACCGCGACCGCACCGCCCGCGGCATTTTTATCGTATCGCTGGTTTATGGTATCGGGGTGCTGCTCGCGAAAGCGGTCTTGTAGTGTGCTAATGTGCTAGTGCTGGTCTGCAAGAACGAGCAAAGGACATATAGTAGAGCCGCTCCCTCCGGGCGGCTTTACCATGATCACCCAAACGGCATCAGCCACCAGCAAACAAACCAGCCAGCAAACCAGCGCAGGAGCAGACTACCCCACCAGCACACTATCTTCGTTCTATGAAGTACTACCTCATCGCCGGCGAAGCCTCGGGCGACCTCCAAGGCAGCAACCTGGTAAAGGAGTTGCGCCGCCGCGATGCGGAGGCCGATATCCGCTGCTGGGGCGGCGACCTGATGGAAGGCGCCGGCGCCACGCTGGTGAAGCACTACCGCGACCTCGCCTTCATGGGCTTTGTAGAAGTACTGATGAACCTGCGCACCATCCTGCGCAACCTCGATTTCTGCAAGCAGGATATCACCGCCTTTGCACCCGATGTGCTTGTACTCATCGATTACCCCGGCTTCAACCTACGCGTGGCTGAATGGGCGAAGCAGCAGGGTATCCGCGTGGTTTACTATATCTCGCCGCAGGTATGGGCCTGGAAGGAAAGCCGCGTGAAGAAGATCCGCCAGGTGGTAGACAAGATGCTGGTGATCCTCCCCTTCGAAAAAGGATGGTACCGCGACCGCTGGCAATTCAACGTGGAGTTTGTGGGCCACCCGCTGACGCAGGTTGTCAACGAGTTCCTGGAAGGATTCAGGCCGGAAGTAGAATACCTCAAGCCGGTCATAGCGCTCCTGCCCGGAAGCCGGAAGCAGGAAGTAGCCGTTAAGCTGCCGGTAATGCTGGAAGCGGCGAAGGCTTTCCCGGACTACCAGTTCGTGGTGGCGAAGGCGGCCTCGCTCGACGAAGCTTTTTACCAGGACCTGCTGAAAGCTTATCCCGGCGTGCTTTCCGTGCACAACGAGACCTACGCCCTGCTGGCGCAGGCAACAGCGGCGCTGGTAACCTCGGGTACAGCCACGCTGGAGACTGCACTTTTCGGCGTACCGCAGGTGGTCTGTTATAAAGGATCGAATATCTCCTACCAGATCGCAAAGCGCCTGGTCAGGATCAAATACATTTCGCTGGTGAACCTCATCATGGATAAACCTGTGGTGACTGAGCTCATCCAGGGCGAATGCAATCCCGCAAACGTAAAACGGGAGCTGGGTGCCATCCTCAACGATCCGGCGCGGCTCGCGCAGATAAAAGATGACTATTACGAACTGAAGCAACTGCTGCAGCAGGGCGGGAATGCCTCGGCCAAGGCGGCGGAGGCGGTGCTTGAAGTGGCGAAAGGGAAAGAACGCTGATCCCGCAAGCGGGATACACGAATTGGTCATGATTTTTTATGATTGACTGGCGCCGGCATGGTTCGGCAAGCTCACCATGACATCGTCAGCCTGAGCGTAGTCGAAGGCTGCGTTAATCATAAGGATCATAAACATCTGCGTTCGTTCGCTTACCGCAGCAGCTTAAACGCCAGTATCACCAGGCAGATCAGGAAAACAATGATCGAGATCCGGTTGATACCGTGCATATAGCGCACCCATTTCGAGTCGGGCCGGTCCGGATCCGGCTTACGCAGGTAAAGATATTCTGCCAGTTGACGAAGAACGCCCATAGAGACGATGTGTGATGTTTGATGTCGGATGTCTGATTTAAAAGCCGCAACTCTATTGCCAAAAATCAGGGGGCCGGCGTGATCCGAGATTCGTCGCCGCGGCCGCGCAGGTTATTGCTTTCCGGCGAGGGCGAAGGCGGGTACTTCGGTACCGGCTTGCGCTTAATCTTCGTTTTCTTCTTGGGTTCGCCCGCGGGGTGCCGGGCACCAAAGAACGGTAACTGCCATTGGGTAAAAAATCGCTTCATAGGTGGCCGTTTAATTGCCTTTTAGATAGATGGTGGAACAGCAAGTTAAACGGGTGCACTGATAAAAAAAATAAAAAATAGCCGGTTCGCCCCTCCATTTCAGGGAAGGTAGGGATAACCCGTATCCCCGAGCCTGCGAAGCTGCTCCGACAGCAGCTCTTCGGGCGAGCGCAGGGCATTGTAGCGGATCCGGAGCGAAGCGGCATAGCCGTCCAGGTCGGGAAAAAGCGAGGCCCGGTGCAGGTTCATTCGCTGCAGCTCGCGCAAAACTTCCTTCTGCAGGGCCGCCGGCGATTCGATCTTGAGCACCGCCCGCGGCATCTCCGCACCCAGGAATTGCAGCTGCTCCATAAAAGGCAGGTCCGACCTGCCGGTGCTCACAAAGGTCGACTGCTGGAGCGAATAGCGGCGGTTCATCCGGAAAGGCTCTACCGGGAATACCAGCGCGTGCTTGTTGTCATAAAAGATCTTTTCGAATAGCCGCTCGTGGATGAACTTCTGCCCGTCGCCGAGCTCATCGGGGTACAAACGGCTCAGCTCTTCAGTGGCCCGCGCCTTCAGGTAGTTGATGTTGATGGCCCAGACAGAAATGGCACCGCCTGCCAGCGGGTCGCAGATCTCATAGGCGAAATAAGCCGCGATGAAGGGCGACTTGGTAAAGTCGAGCAGCCGCGTGGGGGCACCGTGGTGCTGCATCAGCGCCAGCCACTCGATGAGGTGCTCGGGGATCTGGTCGCGGGAGAGGTAGTTGCGGGCGCCGCGCTGGAACTCGGCCAGGAAGTCGGCTTCCACATGACTATGGAGCCCGATGAAATCGGTGCGCTCAATGGCATTTTGCAGCGCCCACCCGGCAAAAGCCTGCCCCCGGAAAACCCAGCTCTCCGAGAGCTCGTCCATGAAGGCGCGGAAGTCAGTCCAGTCGTCGAGCCGCACAGTGGTAAACAACGATTCCATAACCACCTTTCTAAAAATCTTACGCCACCGTTACCTGGACGGTGCCCACGGCTGCACCGCACTACAACTCCTGCCCTGCCAGCCGGCCCAGCGTGCGCAGTGTCGCTTCCATCTTGTCGTTCCAGGTATGCCCGTAACTGAGGCGCATGCAGTTGTGGTACTGATCCTGCAGGGTGAACATCCTTCCCGGCGCGATCGAGATCTTCTGCTTCAGCGCCGACTCGTAAAGCGACGACACGTGGATCCGCTTGTCGAGCTCGATCCACAGCACAAAGCCTCCCTGCGGGCGGCTCACATGGGTGCCTTCGGGAAAGTATTCGCTGATGGCGCGGATGAACTGGAACGAGTTGGCCTGCAGGGTTTGCCGCAGGCGGCGCAGGTGTGTTTCATAACGGCCGTTCTCGAGGAAATTGGCGATCACCTCCTGGGTGATGGTGGTGGAGGAAATGGAGTGCCACATCTTGAGCTTGATGATCTTTTCGCGAAAGCGCCCCGGCGCCACCCAGCCCACGCGGTAACCGGGCGCCAGCGTCTTGGACACCGACCCGCACCAGAGCACGTTGCCGCTCTCGTCGAAGGTCTTGCAGCTCTTCGGCCGCGAAGGACCGAAATACACATCGCCGTAAAGGTCGTCCTCGATCAGCGGCACGCCATAATGATCAAGCAGACGCACCACTTCTCTTTTGTGCGCATCCGGCATACAGGAGCCGAGCGGGTTGTTGAAGTTGGATACGAGCAGGCACACCTGCACCTTGCCCGCCTTCACCAGCTTCGTGAGCGCTTCGATGTCGATACCCGTTTGCGGGTGTGTGGGCAGCTCGATCACCTTGAGACCCAGCGAGCGCGCCAGCTGCAGGATGCCGAAATACACAGGGCTTTCCACCGCGATGGTGTCGCCGGCGCTTGCCACCGCCATCAGCGAAAAGGAGAGCGCATTCATACAGCCAGCCGTCGTCACGATATCATCCTCGCTAAGCCGCCCCTGCCAGGTAATGGCCCAGCGGGCCACCTGCCGCCGCAGCTTGCGGTTGCCCTGCACATCATCATAGCCGGTGCCGCTGCCCGGCAGCTCGCGCATCGCCTGGACCAGCGCTTTGTTGAGCCGCGGGATCGGCAGCAGGTCGTTGGCCGGAACACCGAGCGACAGCATCGTGCCGTTCTTCGAGCTCATATAGTTGTACACCTTGCGGATGATCTCGTCGGGCTCGTTGGCTTCCGTCCAGGCCGCCGGCTGCGTCACGGGCGGCACGGGCGCCATGCGGCGATGCCAGTAGCTGACGTAGTAGCCCGACTGCGGCCGTGATTCGATCAGCGCTTTCTTTTCCAGCTCCAGGTAAGCCTGCAGCACCGTACTCATACTAATACCCTGCTCGCGGCAGAGCGTACGTACCGAGGGCAGGCGGTCGCCTACCTTGAGCACGCCGTTGTGGATCTGCTCCTCGATGCTGCGGGCCAGCTGCAAATAGATGTGTTCGGGGCGGGAGGCTTTGACTAGGGGCATACGCGTTGATTGATGCGGGCGAGAGAAAGGCCGCAGATCTTTTATGATTGTCATGATCAGCGCAGCCTTCGACTACGCTCAGGCTGACAAGGTCATGGTGAACTTGCCGAACCATGCGTGCGTGAGCAATCATAAAAAATCATGACCAATCCGCGTATCCCGCTTGCGGGATCAGCGTTCCTTCTCTCACCAACTGTTCCGGTCAAAAATACCTTTTTTGTATCTGTACCGACCGCCATCCTTTTGTCAATTTTGATAAGCGGTCCCGGTGGGGCCGTGGTAAAAAGCAGCATATGACACCCTCACACACCGCGCCCGCGCCGCAGGCGGCCTTTGGCGGCACCGTTTCCGATCACATGCTCACCGCTGTCTGCAACCGCGGCAGCTGGAGCGATTATTCGATCGGGCCTTTCGAGCCCATCAGCCTGTCGCCTACGGCGCTTGGCCTGCACTACGGGCAAAGCATCTTTGAAGGAATGAAAGCCTTCCGCATGGTGGACGGCTCCGTTTCCATTTTCCGTATCGATCGTCACTGGCAGCGTTTTGGCCGCTCGGCGCAGCGCATGTGCATGCCCGTTATCCCGGAACAGTTGTTCACGGAAGGCCTCAAGGCACTGGTAGGGCGCGACAGCGCCTGGGTACCCGAAGCGCCCGAGGCTTCGCTGTATATCCGCCCGTTTCTTTTTGCCACCGAGGCGCGCTTTGGCGTAGCCATATCTGAAGAATACCTGTTCAACACCTTCACCGGCCCGGTGCAGCGGCTTTATGCAAAAGGACTCCGTGTGAAAGTAGAAGACCGCTATATCCGCGCGGCTCCCGGCGGTGTGGGTGCCGCCAAATGCGCCGGCAATTACGGCGGCGCGCTGTATCCCACACAACTGGCGAAAGAGGCGGGCTTCGACCAGGTGCTGTGGACCGACGGTAGCGACGAACTCAACATCGAAGAATCCGGCACCATGAATGTTGCCTTTGTCATCGGCGATACGCTGGTCACGCCGGCACTTTCCGACACCATCCTCGACGGCGTCACGCGCGACTCCTTCCTCACCATTGCCCGGGCCTGGGGCATGCCGGTGGAAGAAAGAAAGATCAGTGCCTGGGAACTGGTGGAAGCCTCCGGACGCGGTACACTCACCGAGGCATTCGGCTTCGGCACCGCGGCCGTTGTAGCACCGATCGGGCAGATCGCTGTGGGCGGAAAGGAGATCACGCTTCCGGAACTTACCGATGCCGCGTTCTGCCGGCGCGCAAAGCAATACCTCTCCGACATCCGCAGGGGCCTCGCGGAGGACCTGTACGGATGGAATACGATTATCCAAGGATAACGGGTATCGTTTGCTCCGGCATAAAAAAGCCCCGACGGTAGCGTCGGGGCTTTTGTTTTATTCATGGATTACAACTCGTCCGGCACGTTGGGATCGCGCACCGGCTTGAAGCGTGAGAGCAGGATCATGACCACGCCGAAAACAAAGAACAGCAGGCCACACCAGTGGTTGATTGCCTGGCGATCGACGAAACTATATACAAAAAGCATCAGCCCGGTGATGGTGAAAAAAGCGCCGATGACGAAGCGGAGATCAAATAAGTTATTCATGGCTTAAAAGAAGATTACGTTGAGAATCAGGGTTACGATGAGCACGGCGATGCCCAGCCACAGCGGGTTCTTGTACCAGCGCTTGGCCACATCGGTTTGCTTCGGGGTAAGGCTGTAAACGAGCCCGCGGAGCTCTTCGTCGGGACGGGCGCGGCCGGCAAGACTTACCAGTGCCGTTACCAGCAGGCACACCACGAAGGCGATCCAGGCGATGTTGAACGCCTGCGAGGTACCCGAATAGAAGGTGTGCATATTGCCGATCCAGCCACCCTTTCCTTCGGCGACGGTCAGCCCGTGGGTCAGGGCCGCTGCGCCGGTGCCGGCCAGAAGGCCCCAGAAGGCGCCGTTGCCCGTGGTGCGCCTCCAGAACATACCCAGGAAGAAGGTTGCAAAAAGCGGCGCGTTCACAAAAGAAAACACCAGCTGCAGCAGGTCCATGATCGAGTTGAAACCTTTTGCCACGTAGGCTGTCATCACGGACAGCAGGATGCCCACCACCGTCGTGGCCTTGCCCACCATGAGGTAATGCTGCTCGGAAGCGTTCTTCCGGATATGCGACTGGTAGATATCAAAAGTCCAGACGGTATTGAATGCCGTAACGTTCCCGGCCATGCCGCTCATAAACGATGCGATAAGCGCGGTGATGCCTACGCCGAGGATGCCGCTGGGATACAGTTTTGAAAGCAGTAACGGTAGCGTCATATTGTAGTCGGTATCACCCGAAGCATTCTTTGGCAGGTCGAAGCCGACGCCGGTCTTCTGCAGGGCGAGCAGGATGATACCGGGCAGGATCACTACGGCGGGCATCATGATCTTGGGCACGGCCGCGATGATGGGCGTGCGGCGCGCTTCGTTGAGGTTGCGCGAGATCATGGCGCGCTGCACCACCAGGAAGTCGGTACACCAGTAGCCGAAGGCAAGCACGAAGCCGAGGCCGAACACCATCGAGAAGGCATCCACGCCCATCGGGTTGGTGGACGCAGAGCCCATCCCCTTCCAGAGGTGCAGCTTGGCATCGTCTACATGACGCACGATGCCTTCCCAGCCCCCTGCCTGCTGCATGCCGATATACACCAGCGGCGCAATGCCCAGCACGATCAGGAAAAACTGGAGCACCTCGTTATACACGGCACTCGTAAGGCCGCCGAGATAGGTGTAGGCCAGTACAATGCCCGCCGCGATCCAGATGGAGAAGTTGAAATCCCACCCGAGGATGGTCTGCATCAGGATGGCCAGCGCATACAGGGAAACACCCGAAGAGAACACCGTCATCACCGCGAAGGTGACGGCATTGAAGGTGCGCGTCTTTTCATCGAAGCGCAGCTTGAGGTATTCCGGAACGGAACGGGCGCGGCTTCCGTAATAGAAGGGCATCATGTAAATACCGAGGAATACCATCGCGAAGGCGGCACCCAGCCAGTAAAAGTGCGTTGTGTACAGACCATACTTGGCGCCGTTGGCCGCCATGCCCAGCACTTCCTGGGCGCCGAGGTTGGCCGAGATAAATGCCAGCGAAGTGATCCAGAGCGGGATGGAGCGGTTCGACATGAGAAAATCGTTACCGGTCTTCACCCGCTTTTTGAGCAGGAAGCCGATGCCGATTACAAACAGGAAATACAATGCGATAATGGCGTAGTCGATCGGACGAAGCTGAAGATTCATATACAGGTTTTCGGTTGTGGGTTTTGTTTATTTAAGATAGCGATCGCGGATGATATCATATTGCCGCAGGAAAGGCGTTGGCTTGCCGTTGCGGTCGAACACGGCCTCCCAGGTATTAAGCGGCTCCCAGATGAAGGTGCCCACCCCGCGGCCGTCGGGCAGGTTGAACGTAATATCGGCCACCTCCTGCTTAAGCTGTGAATATTCCACTACTACCACATCGCGCCCGAAGCGCTTTGCCAGCGCGCCCATATTGTTGCGCAGGTCGTCGGGGGTACCATGCCACTTCGGGTAGTACGATTCACCGATGATGTCGAAGGGTACACCCCGCTGCAGCATTGCGTCGATAAACGCAGCCGACTCATCCTGCTGGCCACCAAGGGCCACGTGCAGCATCAGCAGTGCGCTCGGTGATACTTCGCGCACCGCGCGGTTGGCTGCCACCAGCAATTGTGCGAGGCTGTCGAGGTGCTGCACATTTCCTTCGGGCCATACGATGCCGTGGTTGATCTCGTTGCCGCACTGCACCATATCGGGCTCGGTTCCCTGCGCCTTCAGCGCCAGCAGTGCGCGGCGGGTAAAGGCATAGGCGGAATCGCGCAGCGCCGGGAAGGGCAGCCCTTTCCAGGCCCGCGGCTTGTATTGCTTTCCCGGGTCGGCCCAGTAGTCGCTGTAGTGAAAATCCAGCAGCAGCTTCATGCCGGCGGCTTTCGCGCGTTTTGCCATCTGTAGCGTGTGCGGCAGGTCGCACCAGCCTTTGCCGGGCGCGTAGCCGCTATCGGCCGCGGGATCGTTGAACAGGCGCAGCCGGATGTAGTTGATGCCATGGTCCTTGAGGATGGCGATTGCGTCCTGCTCCTTGCCCTTGTCGGAGAAGCGAACACCCCGCGCTTCGAGTTGCGGCAGGAATGAAATATCGGCACCCAGCATGCGGCCCGAGGCGCGGCGCGGCGCGTAGGCCGCGGGCTTCCCTTTCGGCTCCTGCCCGGGGCGGATACTGATGATATCGGTGCCGCCGTTCCAGAGGCCATCCGAAGTGGCAAGAAAACCGATAAAGGAAGGCGTCTTGCCACCCTGTACGATCACTTGTGCTTTACCATTGAAAAGACGGCGCGTGGCTACCGTGTCGTTGTACCGGTCCTGCTCATGTGAGCTCGGGTCGCCGTTGCCCACGCCGATGATGCGGGCGTCTCCGCGCACCGCGAAGCGGATAAGGTTTTGTGCATCGGGCACTTCGCGGCCAAGGCTATCCACCGCGCTGATATTGATCACCGTCACATCGCGGCCGTCGGCAAGAATGGTTGTCTTGTAAGGCGTCACCACGATCTCGCGCGCGGGGCCGCTGGTTTCCACCCTCGCTGTCAGCTTCCGGCCGTAACGGTAGCCGATGGCTTCCAGCCGTCCCGCGGCATAGGGCACACTCCAGTTGAGGTGGCGGTCGCGCGGCATGTCTTTTTTGCCCAGGCTGCGGCCATTCAGGAACAGCTCCACGTTGTCCGCGTTGCTGTTGACCCATACCTCAATGGCTTGCCCTTCCTTGCCGGGCCAGTTCCAATGGGGCGACAGGTGCAGCACATCCTGGTTGCTCCACCAGCTTTTATAGTAGTAATAAATGTTCTTGGGGAAGCCGCATACGTCCATCACACCAAAATGCGAGGAGATATTCGGCCATTGATACGGTGTTGGTTCACCGCGGTAGTCGAAGCCGGTCCAGATAAAGCCACCCATCCAGAAGGGGTTCTGCGCCGCCAGGGTCCACCAGGTTTCGGCGGTAGACGCCCACCACGGCGCGGTGATGTCCTGGTCGGGGAGGTAAGCGCGGATGCTGTCTTTTTCATAGATGCCGCGTGTGGTGACGGTGCTGCCCATCTCGGTTCCGACAAGCGGCTGCGCCGGATGATCGCGGTGGTAGTCGGCCACGCCGAACTGCCGGTAGTTGAATCCACGCACCGGGATCACCTCGTTGACGCCCGCAAACACATTGGCCACGTCAGCGGCATAGGTGCTGGAGCGGGAAGGATCCAGTTGTTTTTGCAGGGCCAGCAGGCTTTGCGCGATGCGGCGCCCGGAGGGCTGCGTCTGGATCCAGCCTTCCTCGTTGCCGATCGACCAGAGGAAAACCGAAGGATGGTTGCGGTCTCTCTTTATAAGCCGCGTGAACTGTCCCGTGTACTCGGGCGAGGAGTTGAGCAGGCGTTGCTCATCAAGCACCAGCATGCCGAGGCTGTCGCAGGCATCGAGCAGCTCCGGGTTAGGCGCGCCATGGCTCGTGCGGTAGGCGTTGGCGCCCATTTCCTTCAGCAAACGCACGCGGTAGTAATGCATATAGTCCGGCAGCGCCGTACCAACACCGGCATGATCGGGGTGATTATTGGTACCCTTGATCTTCAGGTGACGGCCATTCAGGAAAAAGCCCTGCTGCCCGTCGAAGCGGAGCGTGCGGAAGCCGGCGCGGACCGTGCTGCTGTCGATAGTGCGGACACCCTGGCGCAGCACCGTTGTGAGACGGTATAAATACGGGTCGTCTACATCCCAGAGATGAACGTTTTTAACGCCCAGTTGCTGCCGCAGACTTTGCTTGTCCCGTTGTGCGACAGCAACCGGCGCCCGCGCACCGCGGGCCACCACGCGGCCTTCCCGGTCGGTGATCCAGCTTTCTACCGTGACCTTTTCCGGGGTGAAACCATCGTTGCGCACTTCCAGGTCAACGGAAAGCGTTGCATCGCTTCCCGACACCGAGCCACGGGCAAAAAGACCGTCCGCGGGCAGGTGTACATTGTGGTGCCGGTTGAGCCACACATGGCGGTAGATGCCGGCGCCTTCATAAAACCAGCCTTCGTATTGGGTGGCATCCACCCGCACCGTGATGGTATTGGGCCGGTCGTAGTGCAGGTAGTCGGTCACGTCGTATTGCACCCCGAGGTAGCCACTTTCGTTGCGGCCCAGGTAAAAGCCGTTGACCCAGAACTGCACGTTGCGGAAAACGCCATCGAACTGCAACTCGTATCGGGCACCAGAATCGCTCCGCGGCACCACGAAATTCTTTCGGTACCAGCCGATGCTTGTCTCGGGGAAGAGGCCACTTACGGGCTTGTAGCCGTGCGACTGCACATCGAAATTATTGACGTTGACAAAAGGCAACTCCACGGCCCAATCGTGCGGCAGCGAAAGCCGGCGCCAGGCGCTGTCATTGAACCGGGCATCGAGCGGTGTGCCTTCGGTTTTACCCGACTTGGCAAACAGCGCCGGGATACCGTAGTTGAAGTCTTTTGCCGGGTCGCCTGCATGACCGAAGGCGAAACGCCAGTCTTCGTCGAGAAGCGTTTTCTGCCGCTGTGCCTGGCAAAAGGCAGGTAGCAGCAGCACCGCTGCGAGACGGCAGAAAATGGATTTACCGGTATAAACGCGCATATTGTACTTCTACGGTTAGGGGCGTGGGACTTGCCGCCACGCTTTCAAATGAAAATTGAATCTTGTCGATATGCTCCGGACGCAGTTGCGCTGCCGCTGCCGAGCGGAACCAAAGGGGCTGGAATCCCGGGTAGGGACGCGGCAGCAGCAGGGTTTCCTCTGGCCGGAAATAGCCGAGCGGGAAGCGCTGCTCGGAATATTTGGTTCCCACCGGGATCCGCGCAACAAAGCTCCGCCCCCATATATCCACGATGGCTACCCGCAGGTTCGCGGTCCCTTCCGAACGTGCCAGCACCGCAATTGACGCGTTAAGAGAATCACCGGGATCAAGGGCATTCATGCGGTCGCCGCAGGATACCTGCCAGCCCACGGTGCTCCCCGCTTTGACTTCATTCATCGTGGCGCGCAGCAGCAGTGCATCGCCGCCCGGGGCATAGGTGTAGCCGATCGAGGAATTCCGCCAGTCGCTGATCCAGGGCGTCAGCCGGTCGCGGTCGCGCGCGGCATCGAAAAGCACGAGCGGTGCGCCGGGCGGCAGCACCCGCACCGCGTAACGGTCTTCGTTCACATAATCCCACGCATAAGGATACCCCTTGATGCCGGCGGGATACACAAGCCACTCATCGCCCTGCTGCACGAGGATGCGGTATTCCAGCAGGCCGGCTTCCAGCATTTCGGAAGGCACGACGCCTTCCCACCAGCCGTCGCCGCGCCGTTGCAGCTGTATCGTTTTCCACTTGTTGAGCGAATGGCGCAGCTCCGCCGAAACCCGGGCCGCCTCGCTAAGGCCGCCCGACTGAACGCGGATCGTGAAGGGCTTACCGGCAATGACTTCGGAAGCAGGCGTGTGAAGGATATAGGGCGCGCCGGAATAGGGCGCCGGTACATAAAAAGGAACTTTGGCGGAAGCCACCGGCGCGGCACCGATCTCATAGATGCCCGGCTTTACCAGGAACCCGTCCTGGTCCGTGATGGTCACGCCGCGGTTGGCACTATCGAGGCCCGCGAGGCGAAAGCCGGCCGCGAGCCCGGGCAGCCGCAGCGTCATCCGGTTGGCGGCAAAGGCCACGCGCACGGCCTCGCGCGAAGGCGACGCCTTCCCGAAGGGGTCGCGCAGCCGCTGCGCATCGGGATATACCTCGAGCCGCCAGCGTCCCTCCCCGGTCTTATCGAGAAAATAGGCACCGCTGCCATCATAGCCGACAACGGGCGAAGAGCCGACACCCGCAATATGCTGCAGGCGCGCCGCATTGCGCGGTGCGGTTGTAGTGGTGGTGGAGTAATAGAATTCCTCCTCGCTGTTCATTTCGCTCCCGTCGTTCACACGGACGCGGAAAACATCGAAGAGCGTATCCACCGGGAAGACGCCATAGCTTTTCCCGCGCGGCAGGCGGTGGAAAGCCTTCGAAGCAATGAGCAGCGAAACCGCCTTGGACGGAGTATAAACAAGGTTGAGAAAATGCGTCTGGTATTCGGTGTTGGCAGAGGCGGTGGCAAGCGGGTCATACGCAAACTGCGTTGCCCACTGGAAGCCGGCGGTGCGGAAAGAGCGCGCCATTGCCGGGTACATGTTCGACTGGTAGACATCGCCGGCATCGAATTCATAAACCATCAGCGCGCGGTTCTTCAGCGCAGGCAAAGAGTCGAAGAACGGAATACGGTACTGGTCGACATGCGGGAGGTAATTACCCTTTTGCTCGTGGTTGGCCACGAGGCCGGTAGGATACCACTGGAAGCTGTGGCCATCCACGTGGGCGGCCAGCACGGCACCTGCATAGGAAGGCGACTCGCTGATATTATAAAATACAGGCTTTGTCCAGCCGGTGCCCCGCACCGCGGCGGCCATCCGGTTGACGTATTCGGTGGTGCGTTCGCGCGGGCCGCTGTGGTGGGGCTCGTTGTTGATCTCGAGGGCGATCACATCCGGGTCGTCGATGTAGCGCTGCTTCGTATACGGATTCACATGGCGGAGAAACTGACGCAGGTAATTCTCCTGGGCCACGAATGCTTCTTCCTTTACCACGCTGGGTCCCTTGCCGTATTTGGTGGCAAAGCCAGGCGTCTTGCCGTCGCGTTCCGGATAGCCGTTGCCCCAGAAAGCGATCGGGGTCACCAGTATTTTTATGTTTCGCTCCTTGAGGCGCAGCAACAGGTAGTCGAATAGACGGAGGTGCTCGTTTTGCAGCAGGTTGCCGGCCGAGTCGGATATCTCCACATCCCACACGTGCACGCGGAAGGCGTCGAGGCCGAGTCGCGCCATATGCGCCACATCGGCATCGATGGCTTTTTCAATATCGCGGCCGAGCGCATTGTGCGAGCGATACCCGTAAGCAAAAGGGACCGTGTAGTTAACTCCGAAAAAGGCAGCTTCCTTACCATCGCGAGTGTAGCGGAGTACGCCGCTCCGATCCACGTAAACCAGGTTTTTACTGCCTTTTTGCTGGGCTGTTGCCGGCAGCGCGGATGCGGCAAGCAGCAGTAAAAAGAAAAATCGGATCATTGCCATAATCAGTTGTTGAAAGCCTGGAGGGCAGCCGTAGGACGCCCGGAGTTATCGAATGCGCCGAGTGTGTAGCCGTTCCAGCCGCCATAGGCCTGTGGCTCCCAGTAAAGCACACCGAGGCCTTTCTTATCGGGGATACTCCTGGTTTTTAAGATGATGTCGGAAAGGAATGCCCGCGATTCGGAAGGGCTGTCCCAGGGCATACCCACCTCCACCACCATTACCTGCGTGTTATAACGGGTAATAAGATCGTTCATGTTGGCGAGCGCCTGCTGGTTAATTGACGCCCAGTTGGATGTAGTGGGATACAGGGAAAGCCCGATCACATCCCAGCGCGCGCCGTTGCTGCGCAGGCCGTCGAAAAGCCACCGGAACAGGGAATTATCCCAGCCGTTGGAAAGATGAACGATCACCTTTGTATTCGGAAAAACGCTTTTTACAGCATCATAACCGGCGTTGACCAGCTGTGCAAAACCCGCGATATTGGTGGAGGCACGGCCGGTGGGCCAGAGCATCCCGTTGTTGGTCTCATTGCCTACCTGTACCCATTCGGGTGTGATGCCGGCAGTCTTGAGAGCATCCAGTATTTCTACGGTATGTGATGTGACGGCGCTCCTGAGCCCGCCCTGATCAAGCGATGCCCACGCTGCGGGAACCGTCTGCTGCCCCGGGTCGGCCCAGGAGTCGCTGTAGTGAAAGTCGATCATTATCCGCAAGCCCAGGTTCTTCGCGCGCTGCGCCTTGGCCAGCACATCGTTCTTTCCGTTCCATCCGCCGGCCGGGTTCACCCACACGCGGAGACGAATCGCATTCATACCAAGGCTTTTCAGGAGCTCCATGCCTTCGCGGGCAGCACCCGCAGAGTCGCGGAACTGGCGTCCGGCCGCCAGCATTTCGGAGATCCAGCTTACATCGGCTCCCCTGGCAAAAGGAGTATCGTTGACAGGCGCCGGAACAACCGGCGGCGCCGGCGCCACGGATGTATTTCCGGAGTTGCCGCTTTTGCTGCAGGCCGCAAGCAGGGCAAAGACGAACCAGGCTAGTCGTTTCATTTCTTACCGGTTAGGTTTTTTTGTGACGAGTCGCGGACAACAAGCGTCGGCTCCAGTACAAGGCGCTTCGGCTTGCCGGAATAAAAGCTTTCCCGCCCGGAGAGCGCGAAGAACAGGCGCGCCGCCTCCTCTCCCATCCGCACCGTTTGCTGGTCTACGGTAGTGAGCGAGGGCGTGATAAAGGCGCCAAAAGCCTCGTTGGCAAAGCCTACCACGCCCATTTCATCCGGCACGGCGATGCCGCGCGCGCGCAGCGCCTGGAGGGCTCCGAGGGCCGTGAAGTCCTCCACACAGCAAACGGCATCGGGCCGCTTTTTCAGTTCGAGGAGCGCTTCCATGCAGGCGGCGCCGCTGTCAACCGAAACATCGCCATGCACCACCAGCGCCGGGTCGAAAGGAAGGCCGTGGTGGAGGAGCGCCTCGCGGTAGCCCTGGAGGCGGGCTGCCCAGATGGGCACGTGCGCCTGCCCCCCGATAAAGGCGATGCGCCGGTAACCCTGCACTGCCAGGTGACCCGTAGCCAGGAAGGCGCCCTTGCGATCGTCGATGGAAACCGAGGGAACCGGCAGCGTCGCGTTCACACGGTCGAACAGGACAAGCGGAATACGTTGCTTTTGAAGGGCAAGCCAGTGCGCCGGATCGGTGGTGCCCTTGGCCACCGACACCAGCACACCGTCTACCTGCGAACGGAGAAAGGTCTGCACCCCGCGCCGCTCCCAGTCTTCCGACTCGTTGCTCTGATAGATGATGATATTATAGTCCTGCTCGCTGGCCACCTTTTCGATGCCGTGTACCACGGAGCCGAAGAAGTTGATCTCCGCGCTCGGGATCATGACGCCCAGGATTCGGGTTTTGCCCAGGCGCAGCGAAGACGCCACGCGGTTGGGCTGGTAGTGGAGCGCGCGCGCCGCGCGGTGCACCGCGTCTTTGGTAGCCGCCGAAATGGCGGGATGGTTGTTGAGCGCCCGCGAAACGGTGGCCGCATTCACCTGCAGGCTTCGGGCAATGTCTTGTATGGTAGCACGACGGGGCAATGTGCAATCGATTGCATAAATGTAAGGGGAGAACGGCCGCAGGGAGAAAAAAGTTTTTCGGGGGGCGGCATGCGTGGTTAAGCTGCCAGCGTTGGCGCCTGCGTGCGAAGCGACGCGCAGCGTCATTGCGAGCGCAGCGAAGCAAGCTCCTGATTTACGCAAGGTAGTCGTAGCCAGAGTAAGTTGCGAAGTGAAAGACGCTCGGGTTGCGGTCAATCTTCAGGTCTGGGAGTTTGCTTCGCTACGCTCGCAATGCCGGCCGAAGGCCGTCGTGCCAAGCGACGCCAAGCGCCCTACCGCGCATCGCGGATTCTCGATTCACGATTGCCGATTCACGTTCAGGCCCGGTTCTTGTGTACTTGGTACACAGATCTGCCTGCTTCGTATCTTTATTCATCAACGCTTGCATTGCTATACCCTTAAAACGATCTCTCGTATGAGCAATGCTGTGCCCAACCCCGCCGAATACAATCATCCCTTCTGGGGGCCTTACCTGAGCGAACGCCAGTGGGGCACCGTGCGCGAAGACTATAGCCCGGATGGCAATGCCTGGGAATATTTCCCCTTTGAGCAATCGCATTACCGTGCTTACCTCTGGGGTGAGGACGGGCTGGCCGGTATCTCCGACCGCCTCGGGCTGCTGTGCTTCGGCGTCGCCCTCTGGAATGGCAAGGACCCTATCCTGAAAGAGCGCCTTTACGGCCTGCACAACTACGAGGGCAATCATGGCGAGGATGTAAAAGAACTTTACTATTACCTCGACAACGTGCCCGACCACTCCTACATGGAGTTTCTTTATCAATACCCGCAGGCGGAATTTCCCTACGCGCAGCTCAAGACCGAGAACGCTGCCCGCGGGCGCCGCGAGCCGGAATACGAATTGCTCGACACCGGCCTCTTCGACAACGATCGCTACTTCGACGTGCAGGTGACCTATGCGCGCGGCGAGGGCGACGAGGTGTTTGTACGCATCGACGTCTGCAACCGCGCTCCGCGTGCCGCCGACATTACGGTTTTGCCGACACTCTGGTTTTCGCAGCTGGCCCATGGGAAGGCCCAGACGCCGGTCATCACCGCGCAGGGCGCCGGCGCGGCCCGTGCCTTCCACGAGCGGATCGGCCCCTGGTATTTCTACTGCGCGCCCGGGGCGGAGCTGCTCTTTACCGACAACCGCAGCAACCTGGCCCGCCTCCGGGGTGAGACCGACTCGGAGCTCTTTACCAAAGACGCGTTTCATGACGCCGTCATCAGCGGCGAAACCCGCCTGCTGCGCGAGCGCGGCACGGGCACCAAAATGGGCGCGCTGCACCGGCTGCGCGTGCCGGCGCGCGGCACGCAATCCGTATTTATACGGATCAGCGCCACCGAGCTCGACCACCCCTTTCCGGATGGTTTCACCGAAGTGTTTGCGGCGCGCAAGCAGGCTGCCGACGCCTGGTACGAAGGGCTGCTGCCCGCCGGCACCCGTGCCGACCTGCGCAATATCTACCGGCAGGCGATCGCAGGCCTGCTGTGGAGCAAACAGTTTTACAACTTCGACGTGGAGAAGTGGCTGCAGCGCTCCGACGGTGTGACGCCGCTGGCGCCGCAGCGGGCGCAGGGGCGCAACCACGACTGGCAGCACCTGAAGAACAAGGATATCATCGCCATGCCGGATAAGTGGGAGTATCCCTGGTATGCGGCCTGGGACCTCGCTTTCCAATGCATCGCCTTTGCCGCGGTAGACGCCGCCTTCGCCAAGCAGCAGCTGCTGCTGATCATGCGCGAATGGTATATGAAACCCGACGGCCAGCTGCCCGCCTACGAGTGGAACTTCAGCGACGTGAATCCCCCGGTGCATGCCTGGGCTGCGATGGAGGTTTACCGCATCGAAAAAGTACAGAAGGGAACCGGCGACATCCTGTTCCTGAAAAAGATCTTCCAGAAGCTGCTGATCAACTTCACCTGGTGGACGAACCGCAAGGACCGCAATGGCAACAATATCTTCGAGGGCGGCTTCCTGGGCCTGGACAATATCGGTGTTTTCAACCGCTCGTTTTACGGCGAGCATATGCGCCTCGAGCAGGCCGACGGCACCAGCTGGATGGGTACCTATGCACTCAGTATGATGGACATGGCGCTCGAGATCGCGCTGCACGATCCTTCTTTTGAAGACACAGCCACCAGGTTCTTCGAGCATTTCGTGCTCATCGCCGAATCGCTCAACGAACATCACCTCTGGAACAAGGAAGACCGCTTCTTCTACGATGTGCTTTCCATTCCCGGCCAGGAGCCGATGCCCCTGCGGATCAAATCGATCGTGGGACTGACCTCGCTGTTTGCCGTGAGCACCATCGGCCGCCACAAGCTGGAAGCCCTTCCCGACTTCTGCCGCCGTACCGAATGGTTTGAGCGCTACCGGAGGAAATACAATAAGTTCTGGCCCAACGAAGAACGCGGCGACCAGCAGGAGATCCTGCTTTCACTGGTAAAAAAAGAACGGCTTGTATACCTGCTGGAGCGCCTCCTCGACGAAGCCGAATTTCTTTCACCCGGCGGCATCCGCGCGCTGTCGAAAGACCATGAGCAGCACCCCTACTCGGTGAGCATCGACGGCACGGAGTACAGCATCGCCTACGACCCCGGCGACAGCACTTCCGACATTTTCGGCGGTAATTCCAACTGGCGCGGCCCGGTGTGGATCCCGATCAATTACCTGCTGATCAAGTCGCTTCGCCGCTATGGCCGCTTTTATGGCGACAGCCTGCAGGTGGAATACCCAGCCGGCTCCGGCACGCGCATGAACCTGTGCGCCGTGGCCGACGCCCTCACAGGGCGGGTGATCAGCCTTTTCGCACGCAATGCCGACGACGAGCGCCCCGCCTATGGCAGCTACAACGCGTTTTACCAGAAACCCTCCAACCGGCAACTGTTACTTTTCTATGAATATTTTCATGGCGACAGCGGCTGCGGCCTGGGCGCCAGTCACCAGACAGGCTGGACGGCGCTGGTTGCCGAGCTGATCAAGGAAGCCGCCGGCACGGCCTCCGGTGCTGCGGCGGCGGGCTATGCGATCAACCCGGAGGGACAGCTCACCTGAATCGACTACCTTCATCCACCCAAAAACCGTTTATGAAAAAGGATAAATATGGACGGAGCTACAACCGGCCGGTCTATAGGTTCTCCCTTGTGCTGATTGTGGCGGCGCTGCTGGCCATCCTGGTTATGAAGTGCAGCGCGAGCTAAAAAAGGCCACCCATCAGGCGGCCTCGGTTACGCATTTATTTTTTTAAAACAGCGAACGGGTGAGGGCAAGACGAAGACCTGCACTCGTAAGCGGCAGCTTACCCCAGCCCGCGCCTTTGAGCGGCAACTGCACATAGGGCTCTACGCGCACCTGTAAGCTGCGGGGCAGGCGGAGCCGGTAGCCGGCACTGAGCTGCAGCTGCGCGGCCCAGTCGCGCGTGGCATTTAGGTAAGAATAATCCACCGGGTATTCGGTATTATACTGCGTATTCTTATACAGGTAGGAATAATCCTCGCGCTTCATCAGGTAGCTGGAAATGCCTGCCGACGCAAACCAGTTGCCGCGGCCGCCATGGCCAAAGTGATATTGCACCGCCACCGGGATCTCGATCATGCGGCAGTCGCCGGTAACATCTTCCAGTGTATAGTAACGGGGCGTATAGATATCGCCTTTCACGTACTCGCCGCTGCTGTAATAGTGCTTGCGGCTCCAGAGCAGGCCGGCTTCGAATGCCCAGTGGCGACCGGCGGCATAACCGGCAACAAGTCCCAGGTCTTTGCCCATGCGCTGTACTTTTTGCCCCTCCACACTTGTTACGCCCGCGCCGGCCATCAGGCCGATGTAGAGACGGCGGGTCCGTGCTGCCTGGGGCTTCTTCCTTGCCTGCTCCGCGGCAACGGGCGGCTCCCCGGTCGTGTCCGGGCGGCTTACTGCAAGGGAGCCCTTCGATGATGTATCGCGCAGGATACTTCCCGGTGCCGGATCCCCAGGTACCTCCGCGGGCTTTGCGGGAGTGGGAGGGTTCGCCGGGGTCAAGGACGTGGGCTCCGCTACTGGCGCTTCGGTGCGGTCGTCTTTATTCGAATGATCCCGCCGGCGCTCCGTCATAACGGTTGCGGCACCGGGCGCATTCTTCCTTCGGGCGAAGGATTTGACGGGCGCCGTTGCCGTGCGCAGCTTCGGTATGCTCTCGCCGGCAGCGACTCGGCTATCCCGTAGCATTACGGGATCAACGGCAGGCTGCAGGTGCTCCCGGGACAGGTTGTCCCGGCTTGTTGACGTAGCAGTAGTCGAAGCGGGCGCCGGCATCCTGGTGCTTTCGGTTGCGGGAACGGCATCCGCTGCCGGCGCGCCGGGTGCTTCCGGACCATGCGCCGTGGCCGGCTTGGTGAAAGGCACTGTGGCCGGAGCGCGACCGCCTGTGGCAACTGCAGCGGCACCCGGTGTGGCAGCTGATGACGGGGGCTGCCCCCCGGCGACGCGGGCGACCTCTTCGCCCTGCTGGCGCCGGTACTCGATGCACATCCAGGGAAGGAGCAGCAGGAGCAGGAGGAGCAGGTAGCGGCGGTCCTTGCCCCGGGCGGGCTCCGGCGGGATTCCCATCCGGGCGGCCAGCTTGTTCCAATCAGCCCCGCCCGTATTCAGGGGGTACTCATCGGCAGCCTTCCGCCACAAATCGTCCATATCGTCATTTTGATATTGCATATCCCTGTTCGGGCTCACTTTTTTTAATGATCCGCTGCAGGCTCATACGGGCCTTGGCGAGGTTTGACTTGGAGGTTCCCACCGCGATCCCGAGCTGGTCGGCGATCTCCTGGTGGCTGAAACCGTCGATCACGTACATGTTGAACACCGTCCGGTAGGCCGGGGGCAGCTTGCGCACCTCGGTGATCAGCTCCTTATACAGCAAGGCGTTGTCGGATGAAACACCCGGCGCGGCCTCTTCCCATACCGAATCGGACAGCGCTCCCACCTCCTGCAGAAAGGAATTGCGCCGCAGGAAATCGATCGCCGTATTCACCATGATCGTCTTCATCCAGCCCATAAAGATCATCTCGAGGTTGACACCCGGCGGCTGCCGGAACTTTTCGAGGTTGCGAAAAACCTTCACGAAGCCGTCGTTGACCACGTCCACCGCGTTATCATAATGATAAACATACCGGAAGACGGTCTTCAGGCAATATCCGTAAAAGTGCTCATAAAGGGCGCGTTGCTCTCGATGATCCTGCCGGATGCAGCGTTCTATGGTCAGTTGCAGTTCCAAATTCGGGCTGGAATGTGGCGGTTCCGGGAGTAAAATACGGCCTTTGAGAAAAATGGTTGCCTCTTAAAACAAGGTTCTGGGGGTTGCGGTTGGGAAGGTTTTCCCAAAGCTGAAGCGCAGCGGTTGGCGGGGCGGCGGTTTTTGCCGACCTTCCGGCCTCCAATCCATCCGCTCTCAATGGCAAACGTTCGCTTCGACAACGCTCACGCACCCTTCCATCAATCGCTCAAACGCTCGGTAGACGCTTACTTCCGGGAGCGCGCCCTGCGCCGCACCGGCGACTGGCGCCTGTTCACCAAGGCACTCGTGCTGCTGCCCCTGGCCCCGGCCATTTACCTGTTCCTGCTTTTCGGCAAGCCGCCCGCGGCTGCCGGCATCGCCGGGTGCATGCTCCTTGGCCTCGTGCTGGCCTCCATCGGTTTCAACATCATGCACGACGCCAACCACGGCGCCTTTTCACAGAAAAAGTGGCTCAACAACCTGCTCGGGCTCTCCCTCAACCTGATCGGGGGGAATGCCTTTTTCTGGAAGCAGAAACACAATATCCTGCATCATACCTATACCAATGTGGAAGGGATCGATGACGATATCGCCCAAACGAAACTGCTGCGCCAGAGTCCTTCGCAGGAGTGGCGCCCCGTGCACCGCTACCAGCACCGCTACCTGTCGCTGGCCTACGGGCTCAGCCTGTTCAGCTGGATCTGGGTCACCGACTTCCTGAAATATTTCCGCAAGCGCGTCAACAACAACCCGCTGCCGCCCATGAGCACGAAGGAACACCTTGTTTTCTGGGCCAGTAAGGTTTTCAACATCGCCGTGTGGATCGTGATCCCGATCTGGGTGCTCGGCCCGCTGCCCTGGCTTACCGGGCTAACGGTCACCTTCCTCACTACGGGCATCGTGATCTCCTGGGTATTCCAGCTGGCGCATGCCGTGGAAGGCCCCGAATTCAACCCGGCGGGTCTGAGCGGCACCAATATCGAAATGGAGTGGGCGGCCCACCAGGTGCGCACCACGGCCAATTTCGCCACGCATAACCGGGTACTTTCCTGGTATGTCGGCGGGCTCAACTTCCAGGTGGAGCATCATCTTTTCCCGAGGATCGCGCACGTGCACTACCCGGCCCTGAGCCGCATCGTACGCCGTGAATGCGAAAAGCATGGCCTCCCCTACCACTGCTTCGACACCCTCGGCGAAGCCATCCGGAGCCATCGCCGCACCATGCGCGAGCTGGGACGGAAGCCGGAGCTGGAGGAAGAGAGGCTGGAAAGGGCTTGACCTCACCCCCGGCCCCTCTCCGGGACGGAGAGGGGAGTTGAATATCGAATAGCGAACAAGGAATATCGAAATGAAGAGCGGATGCTAGAAGCATCCGCTCTTTGTTATTAGGATCAAACAGCAAGCTGTTTGAAACAGTAGGAAATATTCCCGGGAGTCACCCCTCTCCTTCCGGAGAGGGGCCGGGGGTGAGGTCTACAACGTCGCCAGGTCGATTACGAACCGGTACTTCACATCGCCACGCATCATGCGCTCATACGCGTTGTTGATGTCCCGGATATCGATCAGCTCCACGTCGGCAACGATGTCGTGCTCGGCGCAGTAGTCGAGCATCTCCTGCGTTTCGGGGATACCGCCGATCAGCGAGCCGGCAATGGAACGGCGCTGCATGATGAGGCTGAACACGGCCACCTGCGCGGGTTCCGGGGGCGCACCCACGCAGATCATCACGCCATTGGTGTTGAGCAGGTTGAGGTAGGTGCCGTAGTCGTGCGGCGCCGATACGGTGTTGATGATGAAATCAAAATAACCGGTAAGCTGGCTGAGGATATCGGGATTGCTGGTGAGGGCAAAGCGGTGCGCACCGAGCCGCTTTGCGTCCGCCTCCTTGGAGGGCGAGTGACTCAGCATCGTTACTTCGGCGCCGAAGGAGGCGGCAAACTTCACGGCCATGTGACCAAGTCCGCCCAGGCCGAGCACGCCCACCTTATGGCCCTTGCCCACCTTCCAGTGACGCAGCGGCGACCAGGTGGTAACGCCGGCGCAGAGCAGCGGCGCCACGGCTTTGAGGTCCAGCTTTTCGGAAACCTTCAGCACAAAATCTTCCGTTGTCACAATCTGCTTCGAGTAGCCGCCATAGGTAACGGTCTTGCCGTCGCGCTCGTAAGCATTGTAGGTGCCCACCGAACCGTTTTCGCAATACTGCTCGAGGCCTTCCCGGCACTTGGGGCATTCGCGGCAGGAGTCGACGAGACAGCCGACGCCGGCGAGGTCGCCCACCTTGAATTTCTTTACGTGTGCGCCCACTGCGGTCACGCGCCCAACGATCTCGTGGCCGGGCACCATCGGGTAAATGGAGCCGCCCCATTCGTTGCGTACCTGGTGAATATCCGAGTGACACACCCCGCAATAAAGGATCTCGATCTGTACGTCGTGCGGACCGGGCGCGCGGCGTTCCAGCTCAAAGTCGCGGAGCGGCGAGGCCGCGTCGTAAGCGGCGTATGCTTTTGTAATTGACATGTGTTGCTTGTTTTGTGGCGCCAAAATAAGCAAGGGCCAGATGCAGTAATGGTAGAGCAGCTTGCCTCCCGATTTTGGTATATTTGGATAAAGCCTTCCATGAAAAACCTGTTCGCATTTCTCCTGCTGCTTCCCCTCTGCCTGCATGCACAGGAGCCGGCGCAGCCAGGAGCAGGCGCGCCCCGTACCGTTGCGATCCGTTCGGCAAAGCGCTCGTTTTTCCCGGATTTCACCATCGACTCCCTCGTGGGCCAGCTCAACCGGCTTAACCGGAATCCCGGCATTCGTTTCTGCCGCAGCACGGAAGACGATTCGCCAACCGGCTTCTATGCCGACTACCTCGTCGATGTGGATTTCGATGTAAGGTTTGCTCACCTGGAGGCCCCGCCCCCTTCGGAAGCACGCCTTCGGTATCTGCAGCAGCCGGCAACGAAACAGAGCAACAACGCCGTGACCACCACCGCTAACAGCATGGCCTATTTACCCGAGCCACGCGCCGACTTCAAAATGAAAACCGGTGAAGGAGTCTGTACCGTGAAGATCCTGGAGCGGCGCGCCAATGAAAAGATAAAGCGCGAATACCTGCGGGCAGCATCCGACAACGACGATGCGCTCCGGTACCAGCTTGCGGCCGCCGCGATCAACTACCTGGTGCAGCGCTTCGCGAAATAATGGCTACCTTGCCTGCCCCGCCCGGCGGGCAATTCTTCATGAACAAAGACCTCATTTTCGACATCGGCATGCACGAGGGTGAAGACACCCGCTACTACCTGAAGCGGGGCTACCGCGTAGTAGCGGTGGAAGCCAACCCCCTCCTCGCCCGCAAAGGAGAGCAACGCTTTGCAAAGGCCATCGCCGACGGACAGCTTACGATCCTTAACGTGGGCGTAGGCGACCACGAGGGCATCCTGCCCTTTTACATCAATGGCAAATACAGCGAGTGGAGCTCCTTCGACAAGGCTACCGGCACCCGCGACGGCACCCCTTTCAAAGTGATTGAAGTGCCCTGTGTACGCACCGCCGGCCTTTTTGAAAAGTACGGCATACCGTATTACCTGAAGGTGGATATCGAAGGTTTCGATCATTACCCGCTGCGCGATATCAATGCGGAGGGCGACAAGCCGCGCTATGTCTCCTGCGAGGCAGTACAGCTCGAATGGCTCACCATCCTCCGCGACAAAGGCTATACGAAATTCAAGATGCTGCACCAGGGCTACGGTTACCGCCCCATCAACCTGGCGCTCGACGCCACCTGGTATTTCCCGAAGTACCAGGTGCTCCGCAACGGCATCAAGCGGCGCCTCCAGCGCTTCCTTCCCTTCCGGCACCTGCACGGATCCACGGGGCCCTTCGGCGAAGACACCAGGGGCTCCTGGCATACCTACGAAGAAGTAGCCGAATTCTACCGCGCCTTCTACCAGTACGAGAAAAAAGCACCGCTCAACACCGTAAGCTGGTACGACTTTCACGCTACCTTCTGACCGATCGCACTAATGCAACTCATAAGAAAAGCCTCCCGGAAACGGGAGGCTTTTCTTATCGATACAGATACGAATGCCGGTTAACGGTCCAGGAGCACCTTGCTGGCAAAGCGCTCGCCGTTGAGCAGCGTCACTACCGTATAAATACCGTTGGCCGCAAAGCCGGGCACTTCTATATTGAAGGTGGTGGTACCCTGCGGCACCTGCTGCTGCCGGCTGGCGATCACGCGTCCGGCCGCATCAACAAGCACTACCTGCGCTTTTCCGCCGGTGGCGCTGCGCACCTGCAGCTTCACGGCACTCTTAACCGGGTTGGTCAGTACCGTTACCGCGTTTTCAACCGCCCCGTTATCCAGGGCCAGGTTCACCACATTGCTGTAGGTGAAGGAGCCGTTGTTATCGAGTTGTCTGAGGCGGTAGTACACTCGTGCGGAGCGGATGCCGCCGAGGTCGTCGTTGTAACCATACCGCTGCAGCGTGGCGAGGTTGCGGGCATTTACAAACCCGACCTGCTCGAAGCTGCGGCCATCAAGGCTGCGCTCTACGGCGTACCCGCGGAAGTCGGTCTCGTTGTCTACCGTCCAGCTGAGCGCCGCCGTGTTGCCGCGCTTCACACCCGTAAAGGAGATGAGGTGCACCGGCAGCGGTGTTCCGAACACGACCTGGTAGGTTGCCGTCGGGCCCACAAAACCGGCCGCGTCGCGGAAGGCATACTCAAAGGCGATATTGGTGCTGCCGCGTTGGGACAGGATCGTCAGCTTCGACAAGTCGAAGGACGGGATCTCCCAGGTGCCGTTGCCGCTATTGTAGTAGCCGCATACACTGTTGCCGGTGTTGCTGCCCTGGCAGCCGCCTGCATGCAGCTGCACGCCGTCGTACACCAGCACGAAACCATCAGGACCACTAACCCCATTCACCGTTCCGAAATACGAGCTGGGGTCGATCACGAGGCTGGTGTTGGGCGTGCCATCCGCGAGCGTCAGCGGAGACCCGCTGTTGCCGTCGCCGTCTGCCGCTGAAGGCGCACCCGGAATATTGCCACCGGACGCGAGACCGGTCATGATGATCCGGTAGTCGTAGTTGATCGCCGGGTTGAGGGTGCTCGCTATGTTGGCATTGAGCACACTCGGGCTAGTAAACTGGTTGACGGCATAGCTCTTCGCATCGGCGACCGCCAGTTGCTCAACGGCGAAGTTGATAGCGGCTACACTTGCCGATGCCAGGCTTACCGCCGTGCTGCCGTTGATGCTTCCGTCGCTGCCGCTGCCGCTGCCTTCACCGGTGTTGACCCAGTAGGGCGGCAGTGCCGCGACCGTCGCCGAGGGCGAGGTGGTGAGCAGCAGGGTGTAGTCGCCTGCCGAAAGGCCGGAGATGGCATAGCTGCCATCAGCAGCCACCGTGGCGCTGCCCGCCACCATAGTGCCGTCGAGGGCCACCACGTAGAGCGTACCGCCGGCGTTGGTGCCCACACCGTTGATCAGGGCATCGGTGCTGCCATTGTAGTCGTCGAACACGCTACCGCTGATGGAGAGCGACAGCAGGGGCTGCCGTGCGATTCCGGTGCTGTTGCTTTCCACGTAAGCCGCATCAACGGTTGCATAGGTGAAGTCTACCTCACTTGCATTGTTCACCGGATCAACCGATACAGCGGTGAGCGGGTTGCCAGCCGTGTTGGTGGCGACATACAGGCCGCCAGCGGGGAAGGTAGCAGCCGTATAGGTGTTGGTGCCGGCCGTGCCGCCCGGCGTTGTTGCCGCCGTCACCGTGATGGAAGTTGCATTGGTCGGGAAGGACTTCAGGTGAATATATTTCACCGCGCCGCCGCTCAGGTCGGTGGCATCGCTGCCGCCGAAGGTGCCGGCAGGCACGGCAACGTTGATGGTGCCGCCCGGGTTGAGTTGCGGCGTCGCCACGGTGAGCGGCGTCGTTGCGGGGCGCGCATCGATACCGAAGTCGATCACGAGGGGCGCCGTTACCGCGGTGCTGATAGTATAGCGGCCGTTGGGCAGCGGGTCACCGGCGGTGCCGTCGTCGCCTTCACCGGTATTCACCCAGTTGACCGCGTCGGGCAGCCCCTGCGTGGTTGCCGTGGGCGATCCTGCGAGCACGAGGCGATAGGTGTTCACATCGCTGCGCAGCCCGTCGGCCGTGCCGAAGCTGTACGTGCCGCCGGTAACCGCTTTCGAAGCCACCACAGTGTTCGTTGCGCCGTCAACGAGGTTGACATACAACTGGCCGCCGGCATTGGAGATGAGCGTGCCGTTGATCACCCCGTCATTGGCGCCGTTTACGTCGTCATAGATGGAGCCGCCAATGGTAATGTCGAGGATCGGGATCCGTCCCAGCCCGGTAGCGATACTTTCAACGCCGGCCTGGTCGATCGCGCGGAAGCTGATCTCCACGGTGTCGGCGCCATCAATCGGGTCGATGAAGAAGGGATCGAGCGTACTGCCGCCGGCATCGGTGGCCACATAAATACCGCCTGCCGGGAAGGTCGCAGCCGTAAAGGTCTGCACCGTCAGCGAACCGTTCGGGGTGGTCGAAGCGGTAACCGTTACCGCGTTGATCTTCGTCGGGAAGGAGATCACGTGCAGCCTGCTTACCTGGCCGCCGGCCACATCAACAGGGTCGGAAGCCAGCGGGATGCCGCTTGCGATCGGGATGAACAGGTTGCCACCGGGGTTAAGCTTTGGCGTGGCCACGATAAGCGGCAGCGGCACCGGCCTTGCGTCGATACCGAAGTCGATCTGCGTGTTGGCAGCGATGACGCCGGCAAAGGTGTAGGCGCCGTCAACGGTGCCGTCGCCGGTAGTAGCCGGAATACCTTCCGCCGTATTCACCCACTGTGCCGACGGCAGTGCCGGCGTAGTGGCCGTGGGGCTTGCCGACAGCACCAGCTGGTAGCCGCTTACATCATTACGCAGGCCGTCGGCCGTGCTGAAGGAGAAGCCGGGCTGTGCGGCCGTTACGGCTTTCGAAGCCACTACGGTGTTGTTGTAAACGAGGTTCACGTACAGCTGCCCGCCGGCGCTTGCAATGGGAGTGCCGTCGATGGTGCCGCCGTTCACATCGTCGTACACCGTGCCGGTAAGCAGCAGGTCGCTCAGCGGCTGACGTGCCGTGCCGGTAATGGTGCTTGCCTGGCCCGCGTTATCGATTGCATGGAATGCGAAGTCGACATTCACCGCTCCGTCAACCGGGTCGACGGTGATGGCCGACGTGGGATTTCCGTTGCTGCCAGTAGCTACATACACGCCGCCTGCGGGGAAAGTAGCACTGGTGTAAGAAAGCGGTCCGGGTGTGCCGCCCGGCGTTGTGGAAGCAGCCGCGAAATTCACAGTCGTCGCATTCGTGGGGAAGCTGGCGATCCGGATAAAGCTGACCACACCACCGCTGATATCATTGGCATCCGAAGCCACAAACGTGGATGCGGGGATCGTGACGAGGTTGATGCCTCCGGGGTTCACCTGGGTCACGGCCGTCGTAATGAAGGCAGGTACCGGGAGCGCGTCGATGGCGAAGTCGATCACCCGGTTGGTGGTAACAACACCGCCGAATACGTAGCGGCCGTTGGGCACCGGATCGCCGGCGGTACCGCTGACCCCCTCGGCGATATTCACCCAGTCGGCGGGCGCGGGAAGCCCCGGCGTGGTGGCGGCAGGCGAAGCGGCAAGTACCAGCTGGTAGTTTGCCACATCGCTCCGCAGGCCGTCGGCCGTACCGAAGCTGAAGGTGCCGTTGGAGAGCAGCTTGCTGCTCACTACGACGCCCGACTGAACGTCCACCAGGTTCACATACAACCGGCCGCCTGCATCGGAGATAGGTGTGCCGTCAATGCGTCCATCGGTGAGGCCGTCCACATCATCGAACACCGTACCCGTGATCAGCAGGTCGCTGAGCGGCTGCGCCGCAACCGCCGTATTGTTGCTTTCCACGCCGGCATTGTCCACCACGCGGAAGGGAACGGTTACGGTTACTGCGCCATCAAGCGGATCAACCAGTATGGCCGTGGTCGGGTTACCCGAAGTATTGGTAGCCACGTACACACCACCTGCCGGGAAGTTGCCCGGATTATAGGTGCTTGTAGTTACCGGACCACCCAAAGCATTGCTGCCGGTAAGGGTGATCGAGGTGGCATTACCCGGGATGGCCGTGATATGAATGTAGCTGATGGCACCGCCGCTGATATCCACCGCATCGGTGCCGCTGAAGGTTGCAGCCGGGATCGTTATGTTGTTGGTGCCGCCCGGGTTGGTCTGTGTAACCGCTGTCGCCGATACCGCCGTCGGCTTCCCGTCGATACCGAAGTCGATTACAGCCGGACTTGTCACCGCGCCGCCGAAGCTGTAGCTGCCGTCCGCACCGCCGTCGCCCGAAGTGCCGCTGAGACCTTCGGCCGTATTTGCCCAGGCCGAGCTCGGAAGCACCGGAGTTGTACCGGTGGCGCTGTTGGTGAGCACGAGCGTGTAGTTGCCCACATCGTTGCGCACGCCGTTGGCGGTGCTGAAGCTATAGGTGCCGTTGGTGAGAGCCTGCGAAGCCACTACTACCCCACCGCTCACCAGGTTCACATAAAGCTGGCCGTTGGCGTTGGAGATCGGCATTCCGTTGATGGTGCCGCCGTTGGCATCGTCGTATACCGTACCGGCTATTACCAGGTCGGAAAGCGGCTGCTGCAGGGTAGCCGTGTTGGTGCTTTCGAGCCCGCCGTTGTCCACCACGCGGTAGGAGATCGCGATGGTGTTGGCGCCGTCCACCGGGTCTGCGAGTATCGCGGTGGCGGGGTTGCCCGACGCGTCGGTGGCAATGTAAACCCCACCTCCCGGGAAGGAGCCCGAAGTATAGGTAGCCGTGGTCACCGCGCCGCCGGGGGTGGTGCCCGCGGTGACCGTGATCGAGGTCACATTGGTGGGGAAAGCCGTGATATGGATGTAGCTGATCTCACCACCGTTGGCCGCATCCGGATCGGTGCCGCTGAAGGAGGCAGCGGGAACCGTGATGGTGTTGGTGCCGCCGGGATTCACCTGCGCGGGCGCGGTGCTGCTGTTCGCAACCGGCCGGGCATCGAATCCAAAGTCGGCATTGGTGATACCGCCCGAGGAAAGGTTTACCACCAGCTGGCCGTCGGCCGGGGCTACGATGCTGCCGCCGATACCCTCGCCGGTATTCACATAGCCGGCGGGCAGGGTGGCGGTGCTGGAGCCGGCACTGGTCGTCAGCGTCAGTGTATAGGTGGCGCTGCCCAGGCCCGCGATCACGTAAGTACCGTTTGCCTGTACGGGAGCCGATGCCGCTACGTTGCCCAGGTTGTCAACCGCATTTATATAAAGCTGGCCGCCGAGACTGGTACCGACACCGTCGATCTGGTTGTCGGTGAGGGCGTCAACGTCATTATACACCGTGCCGGAGATAGCCCCGAGCACGAAGGGCACCGTGGTTACGGCAGCATTGCTTTCATAACCGGCGATGTCGAATACCGTGTACGGGAAAGTCGCCGATACGGCGCCGTTGGCCGGGTCGACCTTGAGGGCATCAACCGGCAGCAGGAAGCCCGGACCATCTGTGGGAATATAGAGACCGCCCGTGGGGAAGTTGGCAGACGTGTAGGTCTGCGTGGTAGCCGTGCCGCCATAGGACGTGGCTGCCAGAACCGTTATGGATACCGCGTTAGCCGGGAATGCCGTGAGGCGCACATAGGCGATCTCACCATTGACATCCGGGTCGGTGCCGGGGAAGGAAGCCGAGGGAATCGTCACCAGCGCGTTTCCGCCCGGGTTGTTTTGCGCCGTGATGGTGCTGCTCGAAGCGGTCGGGATCGCATTGACGCCGAAGAAAAGCGTTTGGGTTGTCTGCACATTGCTCAGCGCAACGCTACCATTCGCGCTGCCGTCGCCTGTGTTGCTGTTGCCCTCGGCGGTGTTCACCCAGCCCGCCGGCAGGTTCGATGCAGTTGCGGTTGCCGTAGTGGCGATCACCACCGTGTAATTGCCACCGCTTACGATGCCGTTGGTGGTGCTGAAGCTGAAGGTGCCCGCAGTGCCGCCGGCCGTCGGCAGGGCCTGGCTGGCAAGTACGGTGCCACCGCTCACCAGGTTGACATAGACCTGCGTTCCACCCACACTGCCTGCGGGTGTGCCGTTGATGATGCCGTCGAGTGTTCCATTGGCATCATCGTAAAGCGTGCCGGCGATGGCCAGGTCGGTAAGCGGCTGCCGTGCGATGCCGCTTGTCAGGCTTTCGCGGCCCGAGTTGTCGATGGCGGTGAAGATTAAGTCAACATTTACTGCGCCGTTAACCGGGTCTACCGTGATGGCGGAAAGCGGGTTGCCATTGCTTGCTGTGGCTACATACACCCCTCCCGTTGGGAAGTTGCCTGCATTATAGGCAAGCGGAACAAAAGGCCCGCCTACCGAAGTAGCCGCCGAAGCGAAACTTACCGTGGTGGTGTTGGCGGGGAAAGCCGTGATATGAATAAAGCTGACGGCGCCGCCGCTGATATCGTTTGCATCCGAAGCCATGAATGTGGACGCAGGAATCGTAACGAAGGTGGGGCCACCCGGGTTTACCTGGGGCGTAGCAGTCGTGAGCGTCGCCGGAACGGGCAGTGCTTCGATGGCAAAGTCGATCTGCTGCGCCGTAATGATGGCGCCGCCGAAATTATAGGTACCGTTGGCCGTCGCATCGCCGGATGTGCCGCTCACCCCTTCGGCCATATATACCCAGCCGGCGGAGGGCAGCGTGGCGGTATTTGCCGAAGGGCTGCTGGTGAGTACGAGGCGATACGACACATTGTTGAGCACACCGTCGGCCGTGCCGAAACTGTAGCTGCCGTTGGCGATGGCCTGCGAGGCTACCACCGTGTTGTTGGAGGCATTGACAAGGTTGACATAAAGCTGGCCGCCGGCATTGGAGATCAGTGCGCCGTCGATGACACCGCCGTTCACGTCGTCATATACCTTTCCGGAGATGGAGAGGTCGCCGAGCGGCTGGCGGGCAATGCCGCTGCCGTTGCTTTCCTCGAGCGCGTTGTCAATCACTTTGTATACGAAGTCAACATTTACTGCGCCGTTCACCGGGTCTACTGTAATGGCCGACGTCGGGTTTCCGGCCGTATTGGTGGCAATGTAAACACCACCGGCAGGGAAGGAGGCGGCTGTATAAGTCAAGGCACCGGGAGCACCGCCGGGCGTTGTTGCGGCCGACGCAAAATTCACCCGGGTGCTGTTGGAGGGGAAAGAGATAATGTGGATGTAATTGATCTGGCCACCACTCACGTCATTGGCATCGGAGCCCGAGAACGTCGACGCGGGGATAGATACCGTAGCCGTGCCGCCCGGGTTCACCTGCGTAGCGGCGGTGGTGAGGGTCGCCGGGATCGGCAGCGCATCGATACCAAAGTCCACCTGCTGCGACGTGGTCAGCGCGCCGCCAAACAGGTAGCGTCCGTTCACGTTGGCGTCGCCGGCAGTGCCGGGCAGGCCTTCACCCGTATTGACCCATCCCGAAGAGGGCAGCACCGGCGTTGTGGAGGCAGCACTGCTGGTCAGCACCAGCGCATAGGTAGTAACGCCATTCTGCACGCCGTTGGCGGTGCCGAAGGAATAGGTGCCGTTGGTCAGCGCCTGCGACGCCACCACCGTGTTGTTGCTGGTGTTGATCAGGTTCACATACAGCTGCCCGCCCGCCGACGACACCGGCGTGCCGTCGATCAGGTTGTCGGTTGCGCCATCGGCGTCGTCGTAAACCGTACCGGTGATCGTGAGGTCGCTGAGCGGCTGCCGGGCAGTGCCGGATGTGTTGCTTTCCTTGCCGGCGTTGTCGATCGCCGTATAGGTAAAGTCCACGCTCACCGCACCGTTCACGGGATCTGCCGTGATTGTGGCGGTGGGATTGCCGGCCGCATTGGTCGGGATATAGATACCACCGGCCGGGAAGGTGCCGACCGTATAGCTCACCGTACCGTAAGTGCCGTTCACCGAAGTGGCGGCATTCGATACGTTCAGCGTAGTGGTATTGGTGGGGAAGGACGTGATATGGAAGAAGCTCACGGCGCCGCCGCTGATGTCGGTTGCATCCGAAGCGCTGAAGGTGCTGGCGGGAACCGTAACCGTTGCGGTACCGCCCGGGTTCACTTGCGAAGCCGCAGTGCTGAGCGGCGCCACCGTGGGCAGCGCATCGATACCGAAGTCGATCACGGTATTGGTGCTGATGGCTCCGCCGAAGCTATAGGTACCATCACCGGTGCCGTCACCGGTGGTGCCGGTGCTTCCTTCAGCGGTATTGGTCCATGCGCCGTTGGGCAGGCCGGCCACCGTTGCGGCGGGCGATGCGGCAAGTACCAGGCGGTACGTGCTCACGCTGCTCATCAGGCCATCGGCGGTAGAGAAGCTATAGGCACCGCCACTGACTGCCTTCGAGGCCACCAGCGTGTTGGTGGTGCTGTTCACCAGGTTTACATAGAGTTGTCCGCCCGCATTGGAAATGGGGAAGCCGTCGATGGTGCCCGCGTTCACGTCGTCGTAGACATTACCGGACAGGGTCAGATCGCTGAGCGGCTGGCGGGCGATGCCGGTGTTATTGCTTTCCTTACCCGCGTTGTCCACCACCTTATAAGCGAGGTCTACGGTCACCGCACCATTAATGGGGTCTACCAGCACATTGGTGGCAGGGTTGCCCGCAGTGTTGGTGGCTACATACACACCGCCAGCGGGGAACGTAGCGCTGGTATAGGTTGTGGTCGTTACCGCGCCGCCGGGAGTCAGGGCACCGGTGAGCGTAATGGAAGTGACATTGTTCGGGAAGGTTGTGATAAGAATATACGAGATCTGCCCGGCGTTGTTCAGGTCCACCAGGTCGGTGCCGCTGAAGGTCGCCGCCGGGATCGTCACATTATTGGCGCCGCCGGGGTTCACCTGCGTTGTGGCCGTGGTGATGCCGGTTGTTGTGGGTCTTGCATCGATACCGAAATCCACGACCGTATTGCCGGTTACCACGGCGCCGAAGCTGTAAATACCGTTGGGAGCGCCGTCGCCCGCGGTGCCTGTCAGCCCTTCAGCGGTATAGGTCCAGGCCGAACCCGGAAGCACCGAGCCGGTGGCCGCGGCACTGTTGGTGAGCACCAGGTTATAGGTAGCCACATCGTTGCGCACACCGTTGGCGGTGCCGAAGCTATAGGTGCCGTTGGTGAGTGCCTGCGAAGCCACTACTACCCCACCGCTCACCAGGTTCATATAGAGCTGACCATTGGCGTTGGAAATCGGCGTTCCGTTGATGGTGCCGCCGTTGGCATCGTCGTATACCGTACCCGAAACCGTGAGGTCGCTGAACTGCAGGTTCACAGCCGCCGTGTTGGTGCTTTCCATACCCGCGTTGTCTACCACGCGGAAGGGTATCGAAACGGCCACCGCGCCATTCACCGGGTCCACCAGCACAGAGCCGGGGCTTGCCAGGTTACCGGCCGCATTGGAAGCCACGAAAACGCCGCCTGCAGGGAAGTTGGACGCCGTGTAGGTCGTGGAGGTCACGGCACCGCCGGGAGTCAGCGCGCCTGTGATCGTGAGCGAAGTAGCATTTGCCGGGAAGGCGGTGATATGTATATAACTGATCTGGCCGGCGGCAAGATCGGCATCGGTGCCGCTGAAGGCCGCTGCCGGAACCGCTACCGTGTTCGTTGCGCCGGGGTTGGTCACATTCACGGCAGCACCCGTCACCGCCGTGGGCAGTGCGTCGAGACCGAAGGTCACATTGGTGCGGCTGCTGGTCACCGTGCCGAGACTGATCACGGGCGAAGTGGTATTGAGGCCGGTGGTGATGGTTCCGTTGTTGTTATAGCTCACGTCCGTCCAGCCGCTGGCAAGCGTCTGCGTAATGGTGCTCAGGGCTGCGCCGTCGGTGGGTGCGGCACCCAGCGATGCAATGCGCACCTCGTAGTTGTTGCCCGACGGCACGTTGCTGAAGCTGTAACCGGTGGCTGCCGCCGTCACCGGTGTGGACGCATAGATGGTGGCGGCGCCCGAATAGGTATTCGATGTCTGCACCAGCAGTGCATACAGCGTTTGGCCGCTGCCGGCCACATTGGTGTATTGCTCGGCAGCATCCTTAATGCCGTTGCCGTTGGCGTCGTCCAAAACATTGCCGGATACCGTAATGGGCGAAGCCTGCGCAATGAAATTGATCGTGAGCGTGCTGGCCGATGCCGTCACATCCTGCACGCCGGCATTGTCCGTAGCGCGGAAGGGGATCACCACTGAAGTGTTGCCGGTGGCTGCCGGGTCGACGGCGATGGCCGCGATGTTGGCAACCGGGACCACCACAGCGCCTGGCCAGGCCACGCAGGCCGACTGCGGCGGGCAGGTGCCGCCGTTGGTGTAAATAACACCATTCAGACGGATCACGTTCGCACCCGTCGGGAAAGAGGTAATGGTGATGGAGGCTACCGACCCGTCGAGGTCGTTATAGGTGAAGCCGCCCGTTGTGGGCACCGTGTAGTAATTATAGCCACCAGGGTTGGGGATGCTGCTGAGAACGCTGCCGGAGGTAGTAGGCGGCACGTCCAGACCAAAGTTGGCATTGGCTACCGAGGAAGAACCCAAGGTCACCACGATGCGCCCGTCCACGAGCCCGTCGCTGCCCGCGCCGCTTCCGATGTTCTCCCCTACGCTTACATAAGGCTGTCCGCTCGAGGCAGGATAGCTGGGCGTGGTAATCGTGCCGCCCACAACGGCATTGGTGCTGCGCACGGTGATATAATAATTGCCCGGGTCCTGTGTACCGAAGCTATAGGCGCCGCCGGCCGATACACCGGCCGATGCAACCACTACGTTGTCGCTCTGGCGGGTAAGCACCGCAAACACTTCGCTGGCGCCGAATTGCGTCCCTGAGCTGGCATTGACGGTATTGTCGGAAAGCCCGTTCGGATCGCGGTAGATATTGCCACTGACGGAGACGCAGTTGAGTGTGGCGCTGAAGATTGCATCGGGACTCTGCGCGGCCGCGTTGTATGCATTGACAGTGAAGTTGCGGGTGCCGTTGGTAGCCGTAGCAGCTGTATTACGGTATTGCAGCGCGTCGAGCAGTGCCTCGATCTGGGCAGCCGTGCTTCCTGCGCGTACGAAGCGCACGAAGCGGATGCCGTTGCGCGAGCTGACGGTAACCGTGTAGCTGACACCCGAAAGCGTGGTGGTGGTGGAAGTGCCGTCCGTCAGGGTGATGCTGGAGCCGGCGGTTGCGCCGTTAACAAGCAGCAATTCATTGCTGCCGTTGAGCAGCTGCGCTGTGGGGATGCGCACCACCAGCGAATCGAATGAGTTGGTAGACGGCGTGCTGTTATTGGTAGCGGCGCTGCCGTTGGTGAAGGCGAGACCGCTGGCGCAGCCCGTGGCTTCGTTGTTAACACCGGTGGTGCCGGTATTCAGGTCAATGCTCGGCACCGCCACGGTAGTAGGCGTGGTGAATGCGTTGGAAGTGCTGAAGTCGATAAAGAAGAAAGCCTGTCCGCCTTCCTCCGCGCCCAGGACCAGCGGGAAGCTGCTGACATTGGAATAGCTCAGGCGGATCTGGGTTTCATCGGCAAGCACATTGGTATTGTTGGTGGAAACCGTGGAGCGGAACTTGGTAAGTCCTGTGGCAGCGTCGTAGGTAGCCGCCACCGTGGTAGCCGGACTGGCGCTCAGCTGGTAGGTGTTGAAGCCGCCAAAGAGGTTGAATTGATTCGAGCCGGCCGTTCCGTTTCCATCCACGTCGTAGGAATTAACGGTCACGTTCTGAAGAATCACTGGTGTCCCGTTCGGGTTGGTGGACGCGTTGTAGGACCCGCCGAGTATGAACTGGATATCGAAGCGGATCTGGCCCGGACTCGCCGCCGAAGCCGTGTTGTTGAAGGTCAGTTGCGGCGAAAAGAACTTCGGATCGTTGTTGGAAAAGTTCGTACCGCTGACGGCCGACTGGTCGTAAACATCGTAAGAAGTAAGATTGGCATAAGACGTTGTCGTCACGATCGCGTCGATGGTCGTGCCGCTGAGCGTGGCGACGTTGGAATACAGCACCCGGTTCCCGGCGGCCCGGCCATCACCGCTGAGCGGCGTAGGGCTGTCAAAGGAAATCTGCGCGTTGCTGTTGTTGTAATACGACGAGGTCACCTGGATGCTGAGCGTCGTATTGGTGGTGCCCGATGCATTGGTGGCCGTCACCGTATAGGTCGTAGCCGGGCTTGCAGTAAGCGGCGTGCCCGAGATCACACCGGTGTTGGTGTTGAACGATAGCCCCGTGGGCAGCCCCGGCGCGATCGAATAGCTCGTAATGTTGCCCGATACGGTAGGCGAAAGGAACACGTTGCTGGCGCCGGCTATGTATACGTTGGGCGTCGGGTAGCGGAGTGCCGTTGGCGGCTGTTGCGCCCCGGCCGTGACGGATACCAGCACCAGGAGCACAAATGCAAAAAAGGGCCGGACCAGGCGGGCGGCTTTCGCGAAAAAAAGAGGCATATGGACGGGTTTGGGTTGACGATCGTACGATGAGCAGGTATCCGCGAAGGATAGGTAGCCAAAATGCGGATAGGTACGGGAATTCAAGAGCTTCGGTTTTGGAAGGCGCAGATCAAAAAACATTTATAAGTACAATTACTTACGCACAAAAATATTCTGATCGGTTAAGGACTACTCCGAAATTAGACGAACGCGTTACTTAAGCCGGCGGATGCCGAAAATATTTATGAAAACCAAGTATTTCCACTTATTTATGGACGAGATAGGGTTGTTACGGCAATGGCTTCCCAATAAGTAAGGCGTCCAGACGGACCGCCCCGTTGTACGGATTTCGCAGAAATAAGTATTTTACTTAGACAGAATAAAGTCGTACTTTGGACAGATGGACCAGTTTTCTGAAAACGAACGGGTAGCAGCCTTGCAGGAGCTCCACTTGCTGGACAGCGAGCCGGAATCCGAATTCAACGACCTGGTCAGCCTAGCCGCGGATCTTTGCCAGGCACCAATCTCCCTGCTGACGCTGCTGGATGAAAAACGGCAATGGTTCAAAGCGGCGCGCGGCACCTCGCTGCGGGAGACCGACCGCAGCAATGCCTTTTGCAACTACGCCCTGCTCCAGGAAGATATTTTCGTGGTAAACGATGCCACCCAGGATCCGCGCTTTGCAGCAAATCCCTATGTGCTCGGTGATCCCAATATCCGCTTTTACGCCGGCGCCCTCATTCACTCCCCCGGTGGCGCCAGGCTCGGAACCCTCTGTATCATCGACTCGCGCCCCCGCGAGCTGACCTGGAAGGAAGCATCCATACTTGAAAAGCTCGCCCGCCAGGCCACCGCACTCATTGAGCTCCGCAGCCTCCGGCTGGCCGTGCGGCGCCAGGACGAAGAACAACGGAGCCTCCGGGAGCAGGCCAATAGCCTGCGGCGGCACGTTGTGCGGCTGACCGAACTGGAACGGGTACAGCAGGCCAACGCGGCAGCGCTGATCGACAATGGCATGGATGCACTGCGCCAGAGCCGCTTTTCAAAAAAAGAAGTAGCCGAAATCAATACCCGCGCGGCACTGCACCGCGCCCAGATTACCGCTTTCACCGAAAGTCTCAGCCGCATCAGCCAGGCGGTGGTGACCGGTCCGGTCAATGTACCCGAAACACCGGTAGCGCCCCTATGCGCCACCATCTTCCAGGAGCTCGCACCGCTGCTCCGCGAACGCGGCAGCCGCCTCAGCCCACTGGTGCCCGCCGGGCTCAGCATCCGGCAGGACCCTGCCGACCTGGAGCTCATACTCCGGAACGCGCTTCGTGCGCTGATCTCGCTGAGCGAAAAAACTGAGATCTCCTTTCTCGTGCAGGCAAAGTCGGGCGGGGTCGAGTTCCTCATGCTCCTTACCGAGCAAAATATCACCGACACCCTGCAACGCTTTTTTACCGACCCGCTCACACCGGGCATTGAGCACCTGACCGGGAAGCCTTTTCATACCGAACTGGCGCTGACCTGCGACCTGGTTGAACTGATCGGGGGAAACCTCTCGGTACAAAAACTGGGCAACCGCGGCAGTTCCCTGGCCGTATTTCTTCCCGATCGCGCCGCGGGCTGAACAACCAGCCACTATTGAACTCAGGAACCCAAAGCCCGCCGGAAAGCGCGGCGGCCTCGTGTTCCAATGACAGGATCAGCACCGGCGTCAACGTTCGTGCATTTAGTGAGAAAGAAACCGTTTCCTTCCAAACCATCGTTTCTGTCCGTGGGCTGGCCAGCCATTTGCTTTAGCGTGCTTATGCTCACCGTTCATAGGGCCGTTGCCCGCACCGAAACACCTGCCTGGCTCCGCACCCTTGCCCGGGCCGGCCTCCTGGCCAAAGGCTGCACCTATTGCCTCTTCGGCGTCCTGGTGTTCATGTCCGCCTTTCATATCGGCGGCCGCTCGGCCCGCAGCGCCGACCGCAGCGGCATCTTCATTCTCCTCGACGACGCCCCGGGTGGCCTGTGGCTGGTGGGCGCCCTTGCTTTGGGCCTGGCCTGCTATGCCTGCTGGCGCCTCATCGAGGCGGTGCGCCCGCCGGTGGCGGCAAGCGGTGGCACCAAAGGCGCTGCCCGCAGGGCCCGTTATGCCATCAGTGGCATCGGCTACGGCTCCCTTTCCTGGCTGGCGGCCCGCTATGCGCTTACCCATCACCGATCGGGTGGCGACAAGCAGCAGGATGCCGCGCAGCAACTGTTGCAGCAACCCGCCGGGCAATGGCTGGCCGGCGCGGCCGCGCTCGTACTATTAGGCGTGGGTATTTACCAGATCTGGTATGGCTGGTCGGAACACTACCGCAAGCACGTGCCCGGCGCCACGTTGCAGAAAGCCGGCAAGGTAGGCTACACCGCCCGCGGCATCGTCTGGATCCTCCTCGGCTGGCTCTTTGGCCGCGCCGCTCTCCACGCCAACGCCTCCGAGGCGGGCGACACCTCCAGGGCTTTTCAATTCATCGCCGCCGGCACTTGGGGCCCCTGGCTGCTGGCCACGCTCGGCATCGGCCTGCTCTGCTACGGAGTCTATAATTTCATCCGCGCAAAGCATGATCGCATCGGGCAGGCCTGAACGTGAATCGGCAATCGTGAATCGTCAATCGTGAATAGTGCAGTGCTTTCCGTATGGAGTCTGCCCTTACGAAGGATGCACATCAGACATCCGACATCAGACATCTTTTTCTCTATCTTGTCCGCATGCGCACCATCCTTTTCGCCTGCGGGCTGCTGGCCACCCTGGCTGCCGGCGCCCAGAACGTGACGGTTCCGCGCGGCGTCACTGCCGCCATGAACCGCATCGACACCAACACCATCCGCGGCCATGTAGCCTACCTTGCCGACGACCGGCTCAGGGGACGCCTGCCCGGCACCGAGGGCTACCAGCTGGCGGTCGATTATGTCAGCAGCCAGTTTCGCAGCCTCCGCATCGCCCCCGGCGGCGATGCCGGCGCCTACACGCAGCGCCTCGTGATCCGCAAGTCCACACTCGTCAACGCATCTGCAGTAGCCGTGCTCCGCGACGAGCAGGGGAATACCGACTCGCTTGTTCTGGGCCGCGACTTCACCCCCGAAGCCCACCCGCTGCGCGAGCGCACGGCCGCCGAAGGCAGGCCGGTCTTTGCCGGCTATGGCATGCCATCCCGGGCGGCTATAATGATTACAATGGTATCGACGTCCGCGGCAAGATCGTGGTGCTGGTGAGCGGCGCGCCCGACGGGCTGCCTTCCACCCTGCAGGCGCATTTCAGCAATGCCGGCAACAAGTACAATACCGCCGCCGCCCTCGGCGCCGCGGGTGTGCTCCTGATCAACCCCAACGCCCACGCCACCGGTGCGCCCACAGCACCGGTACAGAGCAATGTGACCATGAACCCGGAGAAGACCGCCGCATTCGGCCGCCGCTTTACCGGCACGGTGCCCGCCGCTGCCAGCGGCACCGGGTCGCTGCTGCACCGCCTGTTCTTCCGGTCGGGCCGCTCGCTACAATCGGTACTCGCCGGTCTCAAGCAAGGCAAGCCCGCTTCTTTTGAGCTGCCCTTCAGCCTGTCGCTGGCTTACAACACCACGCACCAGGACATTGAAAGCTTCAACGTGGTGGGCCTCATTCCCGGTTCGGACGCGAAGCTCAAAAACGAATACGTGGTGCACTCCGCCCACCTCGATCACATCGGCATCAGCCGCCCCGTTGACGGCGACTCGATCTATAACGGCGCGCATGATAATGCCTCGGGCGTTGCCTCCCTGCTGGAGATCGCGCGGGTGTACAAAACCTCCGGTGCGCGCCCGAAGCGCTCGGTGCTGATCGTATTTGTCACCGGCGAAGAAATGGGACTGATCGGCTCGTCCTATTTCGCTACCAATCCCACGGTGCCCAAGGCCAGTATCGTGGCTGATGTAAATACCGACATGCCCACGGTCATCGCGCCGCTGCTTTCCGTGGTGCCGCTTGGCGCCGAGCACTCCACGCTGATGCAGCATGTGCGCTTTGCCGCCAGCCGCCTCGGTCTCGATGTGGAAGCCGACCCCGAGCCTTCCGAAAACCGCTTCGTGCGCAGCGACCAGTACAGCTTCGTTATGAGCGGCATTCCGGCGCTTCACATCAAGTACGGCAACAAGAGCAATGTGCCCGGCTTCAACCTCGTCGACTTCGTGAAGCAATGGCGTGCGAAATATTACCACAAGCCGCAGGACGGTATTGATGGCATTTTTAACTGGGCAGCAGCCAAAACCTACGTGCAGCTGAACTTCCTGATCTCCTGGTCGGTGGCCAACACTGCCGCGCGTCCGCAATGGAACCCCGGCGACCTGTTTGCGACGACGATGCAGTGACCCCGCGAGCTGGGGTAAAGAACGCAGGTTTCGTTTGATTTTTATGATGAACGCGGATGAGCACCATCCATCCATAGAAAGCCGCCCTGAGGGGCGGTTTTGTTTTACCAGCGGCCACCGCGCCGGTGCAGTTGAAGCCGGCGGTGCTGCAATTCATACCCCTGCCCGCGGCGATTGGTGCAGGAAGGGCTGGACGGGCACGAATGGATACAGCACTTTTGCGCCACCTGTTTCGGGAACAACAGGTCCGCCTACCGTATTTATACGATATCCGGGCTACGCTACCAGGAAGAACACCACACTTACCCGGAGGCTACTGAACCCCCGATCAGCCCTTAAAACCTCCATAATGAAACCAAGCATGCTGCTTCTGGCAGTGCTCGCCTTCTTGCGCGTGCACGCCACCGACCCCGCAACTTCCGCATCCAATGTTCAATTCACTGCCTCCGGAATCGACGGTGGCCAGTTCGCCCTCAGCTTTACCGCCGGCTCGGGCAACGGGCGCATCGTAGTGGTAAAGGCCGGCAGCGATATAACAGGCACACCGGTTGACGGAACCACGTACACCCCTGCGGGCGTAAACGCCTCTACCGTTACGTTTGCGACGGCAGGAACCGGCTTTACCGGCGCCGGGGAATGGGTGGTTGCCCGCAATACCTCGACGGCCGGAAGCGCCGTTTCGATGACCATCAACGGGCTCACAACCGGTACCACCTATTATGTGGCCATCTTCGAATACAGCACCGCCGGCTCACCGAACCCGGATTATTCGAACGTTACGCCCGTAAACAAATCCGTAACCACCCTGGTGGCGCCTACCACGCCGGCGGCCATCTCGGGCATGTCGCAGGTAGCCGGCAATAAAGCAAGGATCACGTTCACTAACGGTAACGGACAGGGGCGCATCATCGTGGGCCGCAAGGCTGCGTCGGTAAGCGCCACACCGGAGAACTACAAGTACTACAACTCCAATGCCTCGTTCGGGTTGGGCACTTCGTCTACCTATATTCTCGACCCGGAAACATTCGTCCTGGTAAAAGCCACCGGCACGGGCAGCCTTGCGCAGTCTTACGACATCACCAACCTGGAGCCGAACACGCAGTATACGTTCGCGATCTATGAATACAACGGCAATAACTCGCCGGTCTACATGAACACGGGCAGCAGCATCACCTTTACCACCAACGCCGGCCCGACACAAGCGAGTAATGGCGTTTCCAGCAGCACGATCGACGGCAATGCACTCGGCATCTATTGGGACAAGGGCAACGGATCGCAAACCATCGTGGTGGCCCGGAAAGGCAGTCCGGTAACCAATGTGCCGGTGAACGGACAAACCTATGGTTACAACGCGTCGCTGAGCTCTGGAACGGAGTGGGTCCCCGGCTCCCAGGAATACGTTGTGTACCGCGGCACCGGAAACGCGGTAACCGTTACCGGTCTCGACAAAGCATCGACCTATTATTTCGCGGTGTTCGTGTACGATGTTGATGCCAACGGCAACACGTATTACCTGACAACGCTCACGAATAAGCCGCTGACCACCGCCCTCCCCCCGACTGCGGCACGCACACTCTCGGTAGGCACCATCACCGGCAACAGTGCGCAACTGCAATACGGCAATATCGTATCGGGTAACGGCTACTACCGGCTGCTGGTGATCCGCGACGGCGCGCCCATAACCTTCACACCGTCCGACTTCACGCTTTATACCGACGGCGGCACCAACTACGGCGGGGGAACGCCCGTGGCAACGGGCACCTACGTGCTCTATGGCAAGACCAATGGCGGGGCGCCCACGGTGGGTAACCTGACGCCGGGGCATACCTACTACGTGGCATGCTGGGACTGGAACGGCGCAAACGCACCGGTATACCTCGTTCCCGGCGGATCGGTATCGTTTACCATTCCCAGCGAGCCAACATCGGGGCCCACCACGCCCAGCTTCCCGACAGTGGAGGGCAACTCGCTTCGCTTCGACTGGAGCCCGGGCACGGGAGCACGCCGCATCGTGGTAGCCCGCAAAGGCGCGCCGGTAACCACGATGCCCAGTGACGGCGTAACGTATACGCCCTCCACGATCATGGGCAGCGGTACCGAGATGGGCAACGGCCTCGGTGAGTATGTGGTGTTTGACAACACCGGCAACTCGGTAACGGTCAGCAGCCTCGACCCGTCGAGCACCTACTATTTCGCCGTATTCGAATACAACAGCACCGCTTCCGGCCCCGACTACCTCACCAGTGCGGGTAACTGGCTCTCCACATCGCGGGCAACGCATTCGGCGCCCAGCCAGCAGGTGTCCGCCATCGGCAACGGCACACTGACGACCACTACAGCGGTGATCACCTTTACGGCAGGCAACGGCAGCTCACGCCTTTTTGTTTTGCGGGAAGGAAGCCCCGTGAACGCGGTCCCGGCCAACCTTCAATCTTACTCGGGGTCTCTTGCATTCAAATCGGGCAGCCAGCTGGGCACCGGCAACTATGCAGTGGCCCAGGGCAATACCACAAGCTTTACGATTTCCAACCTGCAGGCCGGCACCCAATACTATATCGCTGCCTTCGAATTCAACGGCTCCAGCGGACCGGTTTATAATACAACGTCTGTCGCGCATAGCTTCACCACCCCCGGCAGCGCACCCACACCGACGCAGGCGTCCAGCAACCCTGTTTTCGAATCCGTGGATGGCAACCGCATTACCTTCCGCTGGACCTCCGGCACCGGCGCCGCCCGCATTGTGGTAGCGCGTAAATCGCTTGCCCCTGTTTTTGTGCCGGCCAATGGCACCGCATACCCCGCCAATGCGGCTCTCGGAAGCGGAACCAACCTAAGCAATGAAACGTACATTGTTTACAATGGCAGTAGTAATACGGTCAACGTCACCAGCCTCGATCCGTCTTCGGAATATTATTTCACGGTGTATGAATACAATGGCAGCGGGAGCGGCATCGTTTATCGTACGGCAAGCATCCTGCAAACCAGCGGCAGCACTGCCATGGCACCGGCAGGCAAAAGCTCGGCACCGGGAGCGACAGCAACACCCACAAGCCTTCAGCTGAGCTGGACGCCGGGAACCGGCACCGGCCGGCTGGTGCTGGCCAAAGCGGGCAGCGCACCGGGCGCCGCGCCGACCGATCTTACCAAGTATAGCGGAAACAGCAATTTCGGCGACGGACCGCAACTGGCGGCGGGCGAATACATCATTTATGCAGGCAGCGGCAATAGTGTTACCGTCACCGGCCTGAGCAATGCGACCACCTATCATTTCAAGATTATTGAATATAACGGGATCGATGCTCCTGTGTACAACACGGCCGACTTCCTGGCCGCGAGTGCCGGCACGACCGGCTCCGTATTGCCCGTCAGCTGGCTGTATGTACGCGGGCATGAGCATGCCGGAACGGTCCGTATCGAATGGGCTACGGCGCAGGAACAGAATACGCAGCACTTCGTGGTGGAGCGCAGCAGCGGCAACGGCTTCGAGGCTATCGGCACCGTGGCGGCCGCCGGCAACAGCAGCAGTACCCGTGAATACACGTTTACCGACCTGCAGCCGGCAGGCGGCCTGCTTCACTATCGCCTGCGCCAGGTAGACAGCGACGGCCGCTTCCGCTACTCGGCCACCGTGCAGGTGCGCGGAAAGAACGGCGCCCAGGCGCTGCTGCTGCAAAACCCGGTACAGGGCAATATCGCACTTCGTTGCGGCGCAGCCGGCTTCTATACCATCGTTGATGCCACCGGGCGCAGCCTTGCCCGCGGAACCCTGCAGGCCGGCATGCAGCTGATCCCTGCAAGCGGGATGGCGCCGGGCCGTTACTTCCTGCGCCTGCAGCAGCGGGGCGAAGAACCGCAGACACTTTCCTTCATCCTTCAGTAAGACGTGCCATCATCAAATAAAAAGAGAGCCTTCCGGCTCTCTTTTTATTTGCGTTTCTTCCCTCCGAAAAGTTTCCGCATCTCGAAGAAATTGAACAGCGTTACCTGCGGCACCTGCCCGGCGCGGGCAGCGGCCTCGTGCTGGGCGCGGCCACGCAGCACCGCCGACTCACCGCCGCTGCCCGACACTGAATTCATCGTGCTGCGGAAGCTTGCACTGTCCCAGAAGCGCATCGGCTTTTCAATGGGGATATTCTTATTGGCAAAATCGCGCTCAAATGCAGCCGCCGAAATCCGGTTGTGTACCGTGACAGTGGGAAGCAATTCCTCCCGGGTGCGCAACAGGAGCACGCCGGCCGCGGCATCGGGACCGACGGAAGCAAGCACGAGCAATTTTGTTTCATAACCCACATGCGACACACTCAGGGTATCCATCGCCGCTGCCGGGATATCGAAGCGGCCCTGCACATCGCATTGCACCTGCAGCCGGCGGCTGCGGTTGACGACGGTTGCGCCGGCCATCGGCTGCAGGGTGGCGGCGGCTACCACGATGCCTTTGTAATGGATTATTGCATCGCCCGGGCTTTGGGCGGCAGCAGTCGCGGCAAGAAAGGTGAAGACACCCATCGCCAGCACGGTTTTGATTTGCGGCATGGTTTGGTTTAATCGGGCCGAAACTAGCAAAGGCGCCAGGGCCGGTCGCTCCGCCCGTCCATCGTTGCGAAAATTTTAACAGGCACCGGTACGCTAACTTTGCCGCGTGACGCTCTTCATCCGCAATATGGTCTGCAACCGCTGCATCCGCGCGGTACACGCGATACTCGACGCGGTCGGCATCGCGCATAATTCCGTGCTGCTCGGCGAAGTGCAGCTCACTGCCCCGCTTAACGACTGGCAAAAGGAGCAGCTCCGCATCCACCTCGAAGAACAGGGCTTCGAACTTATCGACGACCGGCGTACCCGGCTTATCGATCAGATCAAACGCCTGCTGCTGCAACGCCTGGAAAAGGAACCCGACGAGGTGTGCGATAACCTGTCCGATTACCTTTCAGCCGAACTCCATCTCGACTACCCTTATATCAGCAGCCTGTTTTCGCAGGTGGAAGGAGTGACCATCGAGAAGTACTTCATCGCGCAGAAGATCGAAAAAGCAAAAGAGCTCATCGTTTACAACGAGCTGACGCTTTCGGAGATCGCCTGGCGGCTCGGAGATAGCAGCGTACAGCACCTCTCCAACCAGTTTCGTAAGATAACCGGCCTTACGCCGACGCACTTCCGCGCGGTGGGTGCCGCCCGGCGCAAGCCGCTCGACCGGCTGCATTGAAAAATCATGTAAAAGGATTTAAAGATCGTGTAACGACCGACAGGGGCGGCTGCAGGAGTTTTGTGCTCTAAACATGCAGTGATGAAATCTATTAACGTCAACACCAACCTCCACTGCGGCAAATGCGTGGCGAAGCTGGGTAACGTGCTCGATGGCCAGCCCCGCATCCACCACTGGAGCGCCGACATGACGGTGCCGGGCAAGACCGTAACCGTATACGGCACGCTTTCCGAAAAAGAGGTCGCCGGCCTCATTGAAACGGCCGGCTTCAAGGCCATCGCCGTGGGCGGAAAATTCTGGAACGAAACATCCACCTGGAAGCGCGCGGGGGCCAACACGCTCAACTGCCTGATCGGCTGTACGGTCGGCGACTTCGTCATGATCCTGTACCTGCAGGTGTATCACCCCGGCACCCCGATGTGGCTGCAGGCATTGCTGGCAACGGTTGCAGGTCTCCTGGCGTCGGTTGCACTGGAAACCGTATTGCTGCGCCGGCGGGAGGGCTTTGCCTGGAACCGGGCGCTCCGCATCGCTCTTTCGATGTCTTTTCTCTCCATGGTAGCTATGGAACTCGCCATGAATGCCACCGACTTTATGATAACCGGCGGCAAGGCCCAACTTACTTCTGCCGCTTACTGGCTGGCCTTTATCCCGGCGGCCGTGGCAGGTTTTTTGGTGCCCCTCCCCTACAATTATTACCAACTGAAAAAACACAACCGCGCATGTCACTGATCCGATCTATTCGCAAATACCTTGCGCTCGTATTGCTCTTGGCCGCGGTCAACGCATCTGCTCAGCACGACCATAACCACGACCACGCGCTACCGAAAAAGGAAACACCGCGCCGCGATACGGTGCCTGGGGCAGCAATTGACAGCAGCGGGATAAAACCGACGCTGCAGCCGAACGCGCCGCCGCCGCCAGGCCACGATGGCCACGATCACGATCACGGCACAACAGCACCAGCGTCGGGCACACACATGCACGACGACCATGAGGCTCACGCCGGGCACAACATGCCGATGACCCACGCTTTCTCCCGAAACCTCCCGATGAACCGCAACGGCTCAGGTACATCCTGGCTGCCCGACAATGCACCTATGTTCGGGTATATGTTTCATGGCGGCAAATGGATGTACATGTTCCATGGCAACCTCTTCCTGCGCTACAACGAGCAGGACCTTACCGGGCAGGGGCAGCGCGGGGCGGCAAAATGGGATGCGCCCAATATGTGGATGTTCATGGGGCAGCGCAACGTGGGCAGCAACGGCCTCTTTCATTTCAGCACCATGCTGTCGCTCGATCCGCTTACAGTGGGCGAAAGCGGTTACCCCCTGCTCTTCCAAACCGGCGAAAGCTACCGCGGCGAGCCGCTCGTTGACCGGCAGCACCCGCACGATCTTTTTTCGGAGCTATCGGTGAGCTACGCGCATCGCTTCTCCGCAAAATCGGATGCTTTTGTCTACCTGGGCTACCCGGGCGAGCCGGCGCTTGGTCCCGTTGCCTATGTGCACCGCCCGTCGGCATTTTACAATCCCGATGCCCCCCTATCCCATCACTGGACTGACGCCACCCACATTACTTTCGGCGTAGCCACGCTCGGGTACCGCTACGGTAACTGGAAGCTGGAGGGCTCTTCCTTTACGGGGCGTGAGCCCGATGAGCACCGCTACGACTTCGACCGGCCGCGTTTCGATTCGTGGAGCGGGCGTCTCTCCTTCAATCCATCCCGCAGCTGGGCCCTGCAGGCCAGCCACGGTTTCCTGCGCGCACCGGAAGTGGCGCATCCCGATGAAGATGTGCACCGGAGCACCGCCTCCGCCACCTTCAGCAGGCGTGGCTTTGGCGAGCGTTTCATCAATGTCACCGCGCTGTGGGGCATGAACAAAAGCGCTGGTCACCGGGGCGAGCATGCCGCCCTGCTGGAAGCATCGCGTACCGTTCCGCGCTGGGCGCTCTACAGCCGCTACGAATGGGTGCAGAAGTCGACGGAAGAATTGAACCTCGACGAGCACCAATATGGTCACGACGCGCTCTTCGCGGTGCACGCGCTTACCCTGGGTGCGAGCCGCGACCTGCTCACCCTCCGGCAAACGAAACTCGCGCTGGGCACGCAGTTCTCGGCTTATCTTCCCGACCGCCAGCTTCAGCCCTTGTACGGCCAGTTGCCGCTGGCCGGGCAGGTATACCTGCGCCTCTACCCGCGCGCCATGGGCACGCAAACGAGCATAACCTATGTTCCGTATTGATCAGGGTGCGGAGGTATATACCTTCCAGCTCCAGGAACCTAGTTGCAGGTGCTGTGCTTCGCCCAGCGATACCGGCATGCCGCTGAAGGCATCGGTATAGTTGCCGGCATCGAAGCGTGTTTCCAGCGTCACGTCCGCCTCTTTATCCGAAAGGTTCACTACAACAATCACTTTGTCTTTGCCCTTTTCCCGGACAAACGAAAGTACCTGCCCCATGCGGTTGTTCTTAATGCGGACCATCGGGCCACCCCAGTGACCGTTCCAGAGTGCGGGGTGGGCGTGCTTGAGTGCGAAGAGGCGGCTGATGAGCGCCGCGGCGCTGTCGGGCTTCCAGGGAATGAGGTCTTTCTCGAAGAACTGCAGCGGACGGTCAAGGCCCGCCTCCTGGCCGCTGTAGACCAGCGGCATCCCGTCCATTAATGCCGTAAGCACAATGGCGGCATGGAGCCCCTTGCCGAAGTTGGCGGGAGCTGCTCCTTCCCAGGCGTTTTTGTCGTGGTTATCGGTAAACTGTACGCGTATTGCGTCTTCCGGCCAGGTGCTCACGTGCTCGGCGATATAACCGCCGGCAAGGCTCTCCGCCGGCTTACCTGCTTTACACACGGCATGCAGCTGGTCCCAGAGCGCCCAGGAATAAGTGGCATCAAATGCGCGGCGGTGCAGGTCGCGGTCGGCAGCCTCGGCCAGTAGAAATACAGGGCGGATCGCATCGAGCTTTTTACGCACTCCTTCCCAGAAATCGAGCGGCACAAAAGCAGCCACATCGCAACGGTAGCCGTCGATACCCGTCTCGCGCACCCACCAGGCCATCGCATCGGTCATGTAGCGGCGCAGGCCGGGCTTGCTGTAATCGAAGTCGATGATATCGTCGTAGTCGCGCCAGGGCGTTGATTGAAAGGAGCCGTCGCGGTTGCGGGTATACCAATCCGGATGCTGCTTCGCAATGGGATTATCCCAGGCCGAATGATTCGCCACCCAGTCGATGATCACCCGCATACCCTGCTGATGAACAGCATCCACCAGGTGTTTGAAATCGGACATGCCGCCGAACTCCGGGTTGACGCCGTAATAATCCCGCACCGAGTAATACGATCCGAGGCTGCCTTTCCGGTTCTGGCGGCCGATGGGTTGCACCGGCATCAGCCAAAGGATGTCGACGCCAAGCGCTTTGAGCCGTGGCAGCTCCCTTTCAAAAGCGCGAAACGTCCCTTCCGGCGTATACTGCCGCAGGTTCACCTCGTACAGCGTCGCACTGCGGATCCACCCGGGATGCTGCAGCTCCACGTAACGCGGCAGGGTATCGGACAGGGGCGCAGCGACCGGGCTACTACGGAAATCGCCGTTGCAGGATGCGATTAAAATGGACAGGCATAAGGCCAGACTGGCAATGCGGTTCATTCGCCAATATAATCAATGGGGCCGGGATGAAGCACAGTCCCGGCTTATGCGGCTACCGGCACATCAGGTCCTCGGTAAGGCAGCACTTTCCTGCCGGTTTTTGCCGGAAACCAGGTGCCATGAAAAACGAAATATCGGCGCGGATCTACCGGGGCGCGGCGCGCGGACTTACGGACAACGGGCGGTTCCGGAGCTATAATACCTTTCCCTTCGGAAGCTATAAAGATGCGGACAAGCCACCCTTCGGACCGCTTTACCTGCTCAACGACGAAACGCTGGCACCGGAGCAGCAGCTGCGCCTGCAGCCGGAGGAGCGTACCTTGCTGCTGTTGCTGCCGGTGACCGGCGCGGTCGACTACCGCGACACCGCCGGCCACGACGCACTGCTGGCCGCAGGAGAAGCCGGGCTTTTCACCCTCGACGGCGGGAGCAGCTACCGGGTCCGCAATCCTTACGACGCAGCCCTGGTGCACTACCTCCAGCTCTGGATCGCCTGGCCTGCCGGCGCTGAGGACATGAACGAAACGATCGCTTTTGATCTCACCAAACAGAAAAACCAACTTGTAGAAATACGGCATAGCGCCGGCGCGGACCACCGCCTCGCGCTTCACATCGGCCGCTTCGATAGAAGGCAGGAAGGCACGGTTGACGTTGGCGATGGCAACCGGCTGTTCGTCTTTGTAGTACAGGGCGACTTTAAGGTGGCGGACCGACTGCTCGACCCCGGCGATGGCCTCGCGCTCACGCAGCTGGAGCGCGCCGGGTTCGAGGCCATGTCCGACGACGCCATCCTGCTGCTCGCCACCATCGGCCCTGTCGGTCCTGGCCTATCTTGCACACCATGACACCCAGGCTTTACATGATCCTGCTGGGCTGCCGTCCGAAGGGCCGCCACACCGAGCAGCACGACCTCTTCTTCACCATCGCCGAAGACCTGCCGGCCACGGTGCCTGCAATAAAGGCCTTCTGGCCCGATGGCGGCACCATCCACATTGACGCCTGGCGCGAAGTGCGCCTCGTGGATGGACATTCCGTAGAAATACGGGAGCGGAATGGTGCGCAGGAACCCGCCGAAGGACTGAAACTGTTCTTCGTCAACCTGGGCGGCTACAAGCCCGGCGAGTTTGAAGAGTTTCACTACAAGATGGTGGTGGCCGCACTCGACAAAGGCGCCGCCGTGCAACGCGCCAGGCAAACCGCTTTTTACAGGCACACGGGCTTCAAGGGTGCCACCTCCCATATCGATGACAAATACGGCATCGACGTGGACGATGTGGACGCCATCGAAGACATCCTGCCGGCGGCCCTCCGCGCCCGCTACCGCATCCTCCTGCGGCCTTCCGCGGCTGGGAGCGAAGATGAAGTGCACCTCGGCTACCTCAGGCTAAGCAAGCTGGCTCCCTGATCTGACAAGGGCCTGCGGCCCTCTTTTTAGGAATGTATAATCCACAGTTCAACTAAAAAGCCCCCGTTTTCAGCGGGGGCTTTTTACTGTCTTTCGATCAGGGACGCTGATGCACCAGCCTTGTAACGTTGTCGCCGATGGACAGGAAGTAGATCCCTGTGGGCAGACCGGAAAGATCGACACGCAATGTGGCCGAGGGCATGCCGGCGCGGCGCCAGACAACGGCGCCCGTCGCGGTGCGCAGCACTACCGGGCGCATCCGCAGCTGCTGCGGCACGTCGACCGTAACCTGCGTGGGCGCGGGGTTGGGATAAGCGCGCAGGCTGCCGTTGCGGCGCAGGTCGGGCACAGCGGTCACCAGCACCGTTATCGTGTTCGACGCGGCGGATGTGCAGCCCTGTGCATTGGTGTTCACCACGTGGTAAACGCCCGGTGCTACCGGATTGAATACGTTGCCCGTGGCCCCTGCAACCGGGCTTCCATCCTTATACCACTGGTTGCCGGTGGCAAACGTGGAATACAGTACACCGTTATTCAGCAATGCGGTGGGCGCGGTGGTGGCGCCGTTGCAGGTGAGGTAACTTACAAAAACGTCACCCTGCAGGCCAACGGCGACCACGCGGCCGTTGAGAAAGGCGGCGTCGCGCACCGACATATCGGCGATGTCGCCGGAGGCGATGGTGCTCCAGTTGACACCACCGTTAAGTGTCTTGAGCAGGCTGCCGCTGCCGGTGACCGCATAGCCCGAATCGGCCGTATAGAAATGCAGCGCATAAATATTGAAGCCGCTCAGCTGCGTCCAGGTGGCGCCACCATCAGTGGTTTTTGATACGTTCGAGGTAGAAGCCACGTAGCCCTCATTGGCGCTGAGGAAATAGATCGAGTTAATATTGGCCGTAGTGCCCGAGGCCAGGTTCGTCCAGGTGGCGCCGCCGTCGGTGGTCTTCATCATTGAGCCGCCTTCGCCGCCGGCATAGCCCACGAGGTCGGTGGGAAAGAAGAACTCGAGGATATTGCCGCCGGGTGTATAGGTGTACGAGGCGCCGCTGTTGGTGGTGCGGTAGATGCCGCCGTTAAAGTAGCCGCCGCCCAGAATCCAGGAGGCAGGCCCCTGCGACCACACGGCACGAACGGCCACCGCGGGCTGCGAGCTGCCCGGGAAAAAGTTCTGCCCGTAGTCAGTGGTGCGCTCGTTGTAGCCGTTGCCGCCGCCGATGACGCCGGCCCCGTCGGCGCGGAGGTGTACGCCCAGCGTGCTGGCATTGAGGTAGCGTCCCGTCCAGGTTTTGCCACCGTCGGTAGTGCGCACCAGCGCATTGGCCATGCCGTTGGTGGTTTGCCAGCCCACGGCCACGCCCACCTGGTCGTTGGCGAAGCTCACCTTGTTGAGGTAGCTATGCTGCGTGCCGGCCTGGTTGACCGTCCAGTTCTGGCCGCCGTTCGTGGTCTTATAAATCGTCGACTCAGCCCCGATGAGCCCCTGCCCAAAAGCATTAATGTCGATGGCATATAGGTTCTTTGTACCCACCGATAGGCTTGTCCAGGAAGCGCCGTTATTGGTGGAGCGCAGCAGCGTGCCGCCGTCGCAAAGCGCCATCAGGGTATTGTTGTAGAAATACAGTCGGTTGATGGTCTGCGTGGTGGGCGCCGGCGTTACCGGCGTCCAGGTGGTTCCGCCGTCGGTGGTGCGGGAGATGTAGCCGCCGCCTACTGCCACGCCGTTCAGCGGGGTGGTGAACCAGATATCGGTGAAAGCATAGGTATAATTCGTGGTGAGCGCCGTCCAGTTCTGGCCGCCGTCGGTGGTTTTGAGGATAGTGCCCGACACGCCGCAGGCGTAGCCGTTAGTGGCATCCAGGAAGTACACGCTGTTCAGGTTATTGGTGTTGCCCGTGTTGCGTAGCGTCCAGGTGGCACCGCCATCGGTGGTCGTCTTGATGTTGACATTGTTGGCCACCGCATAGCCGAAGGAGCCGTTGAGAAAGCGCATCGCCTTAGTGGAGCCGCTGCTGGTGTTGATGCTGCTGCGGGTAGCGAAGGCGTCGTTGCTTTTGAAAAAGGTGCCGGTGTTGGTGCTTATGATGCCCACCGAATCGGAGAACATCCAAAGGCCGGTGGGTGCGGAAGAAAATACGAAGCCCTGGCGCTGCCAGCTGGCCCCGCCGTCGCGGGTGCGCAGCAGGCGGTCGTCGAGGTTGTCGATGGCATAGCCCGTGCTCGGGCTCGTCATGGCTACATGGCGGATGGCCGACTGCGTTTTCACAGGGGTCACCAGCGTCCAGCCCTGCGCGGAAACCGGTGCAACGGAAAACAGGACGGCCAGGAGGAGTACGGATTGTATAAATGTTTTCATCAATATGAATTGGGTACGCGAAGCTACGGGATTCGGGTGGAAGCTGCAGGCTCAGGGGAAGACGAAAAACCGGTGCTGCGCCCGTATCGGGCACTTTTCCTATCTTAAACAATAAACTGACTGTTATGGGACCCATCGGAGTCAATGAACTCGTCGTCATGCTGATCATCCTGGTCTTTATCATGCTGCTGCCGCTGATCGTGGCCTACCGCCTGGGCGTACGCCGGGGCCGGATGCTGGAGATGGAAAAACAGCTCCGCGAGCATCGTGCGGGGACAGGCACCTTGTAAGAACACAAGCATCGGGCAGGGACGCGCTAGCCAAAAGGCCTTAATGTAAGGAAACACAAATCCCCTTCTTTCGGAGAGGCGCTTTTAAAGCGTGGAGCAGAGCGGACAAAGGTCGAACGAGTTATTACAGGATTTGATGATATTCTCCAGTTTTGCTGATTGGTTTGTATTCAATGGATGTTCCCGTACGTAGTGGTAAGGTGGCTCAGCCTTGTCCGGTTGCCTTTGGGCTTGATTCCAAACCCTTTGTGTGTCGAAGGGCTGCTTGCCCGATTTGCATCAGCCCGCCGGGGCACCCCAAAGCTGGCGTGGCGACGCTATGGGAAAACAAGATTATTATTCTTGTTTTATGATCAAACACAAACACTAATATGTAAAAGATATTTTATTCCCCCTGACGGTCAGGAAGAATTTACCTTTAGCCGTGCATGAACTTATTTACGAACAAAGCGCTTGTTGTCATTACGTGTCCAAAACGGCTCGCCCCTTACCTGGAGCAGGAAGTGACAGATCTTGGATTCGCAATAGAAAAAAAGTTTCTGACAGGAGTTTGGATCTACGGCACTATTAACGACTGCATCAAACTGAACCTGAATCTTCGTTGCGCCAGCCAGGTACTCTATAGCCTGAAAAAGTTTGAAGCACAAAATGCGGATGACATCTATCAGAATCTTGTTACGTATCCATGGGAAAATATTCTACCCGATCCTGGATATTTCTCCATTACCAGCAATGTAAATAATCCGACGATCAACAACAGCATGTATGCAAACGTGCGGGTAAAAGATGCCATAGTGGATCGGTTGCGCGAAATAAGGGGCACGCGGCCATCAACAGGTGCAGCGCTCACAGGTGCTGTCTTCAACCTGTTTTGGAAAAATGAAAATGCAGAGATTTTTATCGATACTTCCGGCCATTCTTTAGGCCGTCATGGGTACCGAAAAATTCCTGGCCAGGCCCCTATGCTGGAAGCACTGGCCGCAGCGACTATTTATGCTACGCAATGGGATAAAAGATCGCCGTTCGTGAATCCTATGTGCGGCTCGGGAACGCTTGCCATTGAAGCAGCCATGATTGCGACAAACAGGCGACCCGGATTATTCAGAACGGATTATGCTTTTATGCATTTGCTGGGTTATGACGAATCCGTTTATTTACAGGAGGATGCTTTACTGGAAAATCAGATTATCGACGTACCCGGTCTTCGGATCATCGCTACGGATTACAGTGCCCGGGCTATCGAAAATGCAAAAAAGAACGCAATTGCCGCAGGTGTCGCCGACCTCATCGATTTTGCCGTCTGTGATTTTGCTGATACGGAAATACCTGCAGACGTACCAGGTATTGTTTATGTAAATCCTGAATATGGCGAACGATTGGGTGACGTTCAAAAGCTGGAAGCAACGTACAGCCGTATTGGTGATTTTATGAAAAAGAATTGTCGCGGGTATTTTGGTTATGTATTTACAGGCAATTTCGACCTTGCAAAAAAGATTGGATTGAAACCCAAGCGCCGAATAGAATTTTATAACAGCACAATTGATTGCCGGCTGCTGGAGTATGAATTGTATAGTGGAAGCCGTGTGGCACCAAAAGAAGAACAGTAGTAATAAATTGATGATACCTTATCAACATGGAAATTTCCGCTCTGCAAAAAATTGTAAAGGACAGATATTTTAAGTCAGATAACGAAAGGGGAATCTACCATACGGCTTTATGGTTTCATGAAGAGGTAGGGGAACTTTCGGCTGCAATAGCCAGCGGGGATACTCAAAATGCAAAGGAAGAACTTGGAGATGTGTTGATGTGGTTATTAACCCTGGCCAATATTCTGGATATCGATATGCAAGACGTCGTCAACGATCATTTAAGTAATCCCCGAAAACTCCCGTCGAAATAGCGAATTCGATAGATATTCGTTTTTCGCTGCTTACGCAAAAGTCAGATCAGCGCTAAGGCTACAATGGTCCCTGGTAAGGGGAGGAAGAAAGCCATTTCTATCAGAAAAAGTTGATCGTCGAGTCAATTTCCCGAATAAGACTGCGAATCGACAAAAATGGATGTGGCACCTCCCGGATTAACGAAGCCTTTTGCCTGGTACTCGTTGCGACGCGGTATCCCGCCAGAAAAAGCCCCGCATTGCTGCGGGGCTTTTTTAAAACCGGATTGTTTGTGGAGCACAAAGGAGTCGAACCAATAACCTTTCCGCCTTCAGCCGGACGCTCCGGCCGGCGGGCGTTAACGCAGGGATATTATAAAGCCCGTTTTTTCCCCGAGGCAATTTTAAAGCGTGGAGGACAACGGAGTCGAACCGATGACCTTCCCGCCTCCGGGCGGGACGCTCGAGCCAGCAGGCATTAAGGTAAGGGTATAAAAAAGCCCCTCCTTTCGGAGAGGCAATTTTAAAGCGTGGAGGACAACGGAGTCGAACCGATGACCTCTTGCATGCCATGCAAGCGCTCTAGCCAGCTGAGCTAGTCCCCCATCGTGTTTTAAGAACTGTCCGTCAAGGCTTTGCGCCCGAACGGGTTGCAAATATAGGGAGCCGTTTTTTTATACGGCACAAATTTTTTGCGCACCGGGAAAAAATTTCATGCAAAAAGGAGCCAGCAGCAAGAAAGTACGCCCGCGGCAAACCCAGCCCATGCCCGGCATCGAGGAAAAAATGAAACCCCATCCCAAAGACCTGAAGGCCCAGCCGACAGAAAAGCTGGCCGGAAAGGTGGCCCTCATCACCGGCGGCGACTCCGGCATCGGGCGCGCCGTAGCCCTGCTTTTTGCGCTCAACGGCGCTGACATCGCCATCGCCTACCTGCCCGGGGAACAGCGCGATGCCGAGGTGGTGCGCAACGCGGTGGAAAACGAGTTCGGGCGCCGCTGCCTCCTGCTGCCCGGCGATATCCGCAAGGAACGCTTCTGCGAAAAGATCGTGGCCGACACGGTGAAAAAGCTGGGTAAGCTCGACATCCTGGTCAACAACGCCGCCACGCAAACCGAGCAGAAATCCCTCACCGACATCACCACGGCACAATTGAAGGAAACCTTCGAAACCAATATCTTCTCTATGTTCTGGGTCACGAAGGCGGCGCTCGGCGTCATGAAAAAAGGCGCGTCGATCATCAACACCACCTCGGTGACGGCTTACCGCGGCTCGGGCTCGCTGATCGATTATTCGAGCACCAAGGGCGCCATTCTTTCCTTCACCCGCGCACTGTCGCAAAACCTGGCGCAGAAAGGCATCCGCGTCAACGCGGTGGCACCGGGCCCTATCTGGACGCCGCTCATCGCCGGCTCTTTTAAGGGAAAGAAGGTAGCATCCTTCGGCTCCGACGTGCCCATGGGCCGCGCCGGCCAGCCCGCCGACGTAGCACCGGCCTACCTGTTTCTGGCCTCCGAAGACGGCGCCTACTTCACCGGGCAGGTGCTCCATCCCAACGGGGGCGAGATCGTGAACGGGTAAGGATACTCACCGGTTACACATATGCTGCCTGCGGGCAGCATTTTTTTTGCAATTAATTTCGGCCCGTCATTAACTTTAATTCGACAACCGCTGCATCTCGCTATTATTGATTCTCCTTTTTCTCGCTTCCGTTATCAATCGCTTTTTCAGAAACCGTTCTTAGTATTCTTTTCAGTGCTCACCTGTAAAAACTACTAGTATGCGACTCTCGGAATTCATCGGACTCAGCTTCACGGAAAAAAGACCCGCCCTGCTTCACCTCGGAGTATTGGTATCAAAAAGAAGGACACCGGATTACCTCATTATGCTGTTCCAGCTCGATGGCTATTACGTGGAAGCATATTGCCATGTAGCACGGAAAAACATCGAAGGCTATTCGGCGATCACCAACATCGATCAACTGGATGCTTACCTGGACGACATCTCTATTGAAAAGCTATTGCGTTAATCAGGGCAACACCCGGGCCGCGGGCAGCTGAATCTTTGTAACATCGTGGCATGAAAGCCGCTCACCTGCTCCGCCGCTCCCTCCTGTTGCTCCTGCTGCTCGCCGGCAATCTTGCCCACGCGCAGACCGCCCCGCCATTCTGGAAAGAGGTTGCTGCTTTTTAAAAGCAGGACAGCGGCACCGCCGTGCCCCAACGGCCGATCCTCTTTGTCGGCTCCTCCTCTTTTACGCGGTGGACGGGCCTGGCGGAAGCGTTCCCGGGTTACCCGGTGCTCAACCGCGCCTTCGGCGGCTCCACGCTGCCCGACGTGATCCGCTATGCCTATGATGTGATCCTCCCCTACCACCCGAAGCAGGTGCTGATCTATTGCGGCGAAAACGACCTGGCATCGGCCGACAGTATTTCTGCGGATGAAGTGCTGCGCCGCGTGCAGACCCTCTTTGCCATCATCCGCATCAACCTGCCCGACACCCGCATCTCCTACGTATCGGTAAAGCCAAGCCCGGTGCGCGTTTCCATCCAGCCCAAGGTGCGGGAAGCCAACCGGCTTATCAGGAAATTCTTCCGCAAGCAAAAACGCGCCGACTTCATTGTCGTGTACGACGCGATGCTCGACGGACAGGGCAATATGCGGGAAGAATTATATGTGGGCGACCGGCTGCACCTGAAGCCCGGGGGCTATGCCATCTGGCAACGTATCCTGCAGCCTTACCTGGTGAAATAATCCGAACGATCAAAGCCGGAGTCCGCGAAGGCAATACACGTGCTCGCGCGCTGTGACGAAAAGGTCTTTTTTGCCCTGCCCGCCCCAGCAGCAATTGGCCGGAATTTTTTCCAGCGCAATCAGCGCCAGCCGCTCGCCCTGCGGGCTCAACAGCAGGATGCCGTCTTTCGTGCACAGCCACAGGTTGCCCTGCGGATCGCACTTGATGCCATCGCAGTTTTCCTCCGCAAGCTGCCCCTTGAATTCAAGCGTCAAGGCATCGTATTGCAACAGCTTGCGCTCAAAAGGCTTGCTCGAACATACGTACACCGTGCGCTCATCGGGAGAAAGACAAAGGCCATTGGGATATTTGTATTCCTTGCAAAAAGCCATCAACATCCCGTCGCGCCAGCAATAGAAGGCGGCTTCACTTTGCCGCAGGTCGGGGCGCAACTGCTGGTCTTTGAGGCCATAAGGCGGGTCGGAGAAAAACACGGCGCCGCCCGCGTCCACAACAATATCGTTCGGGCTGTTGAAAGGCTTGTCGTCAGGGCCTGCGATCAGTGTCTGGAGCGTATCGTTTTCATAAAGCGCCACCGCGCCGTTGCCATGCTGGCAGATGTACAGGCTGCCCGCACGGTCGTACGCGAGTCCGTTGGAGCCGGGCTGACCGGAAAGAAAAGATCGATCTTCAAGCGTGCAGCCGCTCGGCTCCAGGAACACGGTGCGCGTCCTCGTAGCCGTATCGATCCGGTAAATACGGTTGGCCGGAATATCGCTGTAGAGATAGTAGCCCGCCTCGTTCCAGACCGGGCCTTCGGTGAACTCGTTTTCCGTCGACCAGGTTTCGGAAAAAAAATGCTCATTCAGGATCCTGCGGGCCCGGTCGTCGAAGATTTGCAGCATGGCGATTTCGTTTCAGAAATAAAAATATTGCAATGCGGCCGCATTGCGGTTGTACGCAACATGCAGCAGCCACTCAAACGAGTGCGGCCACCTTCTGCAACACCTTTTCCAGGTTGATCCCTTTGCCGAGTACCGGCTTGAAGAGATCGCCCGTTTCGCGCACGCGGTCGTAGACGTTGCGCATATGCCAGGTCTGCGGCGTCAGTCCCTTCTTCACTTCATCCCAATGCAGCGGCGTGCTCACCGAAGCGCCGGGCTTCGGCCGAAGTGAGTAAGGCGCGGCGGCGGTCTGCGTCTCTGCATTCTGCATGAAGTCGAGGTAGATGCGGTTGGGCCGTTTCGACGGGCTGCGCTCCAGGCTCGTAAGGTCGGGCAGCTCGCGGTTCACAAGCGTTACCACCAGTTCCGCCAGCTGCCGGCTCTGATCGAAACTGTATTGCGCCCCCAGCGGGATGTAGATGTGGATGCCCGTGGACCCCGAAGTCTTGACGCAGCTCCTGGCGCCGATGCAGTCCAGCACCTGCCGCACCACCTGCGCGGTTTCAATCACCTTGTCGAAGCCGACGCCTTCCGGGTCTAGGTCGATCAGGCACCAGTCGGGCTGCTGCCAGCTTTCGGTGCGCGAGTGCCAGGGATGCAGCTCAATGCAACCGAGGTTGGCCATATAGATCAGCGTCGCCTCGTCGTTGCACACCAGGTATTTGACGTCCTTGCCGGTGCTCTCGCTGAAATCGATATGCGTTGGGATCCACTCCGGGATCTTGCCCTTCATGTCTTTCTGAAAAAAGTTGGGGCCCGCAATACCGTTCGGGTGCCGGTGCAGCGACTCGGGCCGGTCCTTGAGATAAGGCAGGATAAAGGGCGCCATGCGCAGGTAATAGTTGACGAGGTCGCGCTTCACGAGGCCTTCCTTAGGCCAATAGGGCTTGTCGAGGTTGGTGAGCGCGAGCGTCTGCTTTCCGATCTTCAGCTCCGGGGCCGCCCCGTCACTGTCGCCAAGCTGCCTGGCCGACTTGCCCGCGCTTTTCTTTGCAGGGGCCAACTTGCGCCCGCGCGGAGCGGCCTTTATCGGTGCTGCTTTTTTGGGTGCCGCCTTTTTGGCAACCGCTGTTTTCTTCGGGGCCGCTTTCTTGATCATCGCCTTTGTCTTTTTCGAGGTTTCTATAATCACATCCTTCGCCTTCTTATCGGTGCGCAGGCCCATGAAGATGGGATGCCGCGCAATGCCTTCGCGTGTCCACTCGGTGAACTTGATCTCGCATACAAGCTTCGGCTTCACCCAGGTAACGGGCATATTCGCTTTGGGGCATTTATCAAAGGGACATTCGTCGGTGGCAAGCGGCAGCATGCGCTGGTGCAGGTCTTCGAGACTTTTGCGGTTAAAGCCGCTGCCCGAGTGGCCGACGTAAACGAAATCGCCATCCTTGTATGCGCCCAGCAGGATAGCGCCGAAAAACTTGCGCGTGTTGCGGGGCTCGGTAAAGCCGGCAATCACCACCTCCTGCCGTTGGTTGACCTTGATCTTCAGCCAGTCCGGACTGCGGGCGTCAACCGTATATATACTGTCTGCCTTCTTCCCCATGATCCCCTCCAGTCCCTGCTTAAGCGCCGCCTTGAAGAATGCATCGCCCTTGCCTTCCACGTGATCGCTGTAATGAAGCACATCGTCTTCGGGCGGCAGTAGCTTGCGCAGCAGTGCCTTGCGCTCCAGCAGCGGCAGCTTTGTCACGTCGTAGCCCTCCACCCACAACACATCAAAGATGTAGTACCGGAGGCTTACCGGCGAATTCTGCCAGTTCTGCAACATCTGGAAATTGCCCAGGCCCTTCTCATCCACGGCAACAATCTCCCCGTCGAAGACTGCGTCGAAGGGAAGCCGGCTCAGCGCCCCGGCCACGGGTGTATATTTTTCGGTAAAAGGCTTCAGGTTGCGCGAGACGAGTTCGGCTTCGCCCTGCTGCACGTATCCAACTGCACGATAGCCATCCCATTTGATCTCGTAGACCCAGTCTTCGCTGCTGAAAGGCTCGTCCACCAGGGTAGCCAGCATGGGAACAACGAGTTGGGGCATGGGTGCCTGCTTTGCCTTTTCGAATTGCGCACCAAGGAGCGACTTGAGGTTGAGCGAAGGCCTCGCTTTGGGTTTCTTCTTCTCTTTTTTGACTTCTTCAGGCTGCGAAGTCTGCTTCGCTGTGCGCGCAACGGCGGGCGCAGCCTGCTTTGCTGCCCTTGTCTTCTTTTCCGGGTGATTGGGCTTTGTTCCGTTCTCGAGCGCCACTTCAGTGATCGTTTTTCCCGTCTTCACCGACCGGTCGTCAAGCGTGACATCTTTGGTAGCGGCGGCGGCGTCTTTGCTTTTGAGCAGTAGCCAGGCGCGCTCGTCTTTCATACGCCGCAGGTTGTAAGCGCCTTTCAGCTTTTTTCCCTGCAGCACGATCTTCATGCTGCCCGCTTCGTACTGCCGCCGCAATTCCTTTTCCATCTCCTTCCGCGATGCATCTTCGTGACCGAAAGCCACATAGGTGCCTTCGTCCCAAACGATCACGGTGCCGGCGCCGTAGTTGCCTTCCGGAATCACACCCTCAAAGTTGCGGTAGTCGAAGGGATGGTCTTCTACGTGCATGGCCAGCCGGCGGTCGGCAGGATTACGCGAAGGCCCTTTGGGGACGGCCCAGCTAAGCAGCACGCCATCCAGCTCGAGGCGGAAATCGTAATGCAGGTGGGAGGCATCGTGCTTCTGCACCACGAAACGGAGCGCGCCTTTGGAAGATTTTTCCTTTCCCTCCGGCTCGGTCGTTTCATCGAAGCGACGCTTGTCGTTATACGCTTTCAATCCCATATCCCTTAAACAGAAAAACCGGTGCCAAAGGAGAAAATTTTTCGATCGCTGATGTCCGATGTCTGATTTGGCTGACGCACGCGGGGATGTAAAAAACCCTCCTTTCGGAGGGCATCCACTATAGTTCTCAATACCAATTAACCAATAGACAAGTTAACCAATTCACCCGCAGCGGCTACGCGCGCTTCTTGCCTTTGTCGAGGCTTTGCTTGAGTACTTCCATCAGGTCTTTTACGGTGGCGCTGCGCTCTTCTGGCTCGGCAATCCGGATATGTTTGCCCGCGGCTTTCGCCTTGATCACTTTTTTGAGCGAAGCGATATAATTGTCTTTGAATGCGGCGGGGTTGAAAGATTCGGTCAGTTGCTCAATGAGCCGCTTCGCCAGCTGCAGCTCTTTTTCGGCAACGCGGCCGCTGTCAACAGCAGGTACTTCTTTCAGTTCCTCTTCGTAGCGCATCTGGTCGAGCATCAATAGTCCTTTATAGGGCTTGATGGCGCATACGTGCTCACGGTTGCGGAGCATGAATTCGGCGATGCCCACGACACCGGAATCCTCGAGGGCCTTCACGAGGAGACGGTATGTTTTCTCGCCGCCTTTTGCAGGCAGGAGGTAATACGGTTTTTCGAAATAGATCGGGTCGATCTCTTCGGCCTTGACGAACTGCACGATATCGATCGACTTCGACTTCTGCGGCGACGCCTTCTCGAAGTCTTCATCATCGACCACCACGAATTTGCCTTTGGCATATTCGTAGCCCTTTACGATGTCTTTCCAGTCCACCTCTTTACCCGTGCTGGTATCGATGCGCGCATACTTGATGGGCGCCATATCTTTTTTTGCCAGCATGTGCAGCGGCAGTTCTTCCGACTGCACGGCGCTTTGCAACTTCACAGGAATATTTACCAGTCCGAAGGAGATGGTACCCGACCAGATCGATCGCGCGGTTGCCATAGGTGTATGAATTTTTTAGGATGCGGGAAAGAACGTGTTGGAGCCAACGCCGGCACCGGGGCGGAACAGGGCGGCCACATAGCTTACGGCGTGCTGCCACCACGACTGGCGGGCAGGTGCGGTTTCGAAGAATTCCGCTTTCTGCATTTTGACCTTTACCAGCACCATGTCCTGGAACACCTGCGGGTTGATGTCGTCGTTCATTTCAAGAAAGGCATACATCTCCTCGGGATCGGTCACCATCCAGCCTTTGCCGGAAACCTGGAGGAAACAGTCGACACCCTTGCGGAAGCAGTCGAGGCGAACGGGGAATTCAGAATCGAACTGTTTTACGTCCTGGTGGGGCTTCTTGACGAAGAACCAGGCATAGCCGTAATCGTCGACTTTCAGGATCTGAACCACAGAGGTGGGTAGTTTCAGCACGGATTCGCTTTGATTAAAGAAGATAGCGCTCCCGATGAGTCGGATCTTCTCCTGCAGGAAATGAAGCTGCTGAGCGGCGGTTTGATTAAGTGGCATACACAGAGTTTTGTTAACGAAATCGAAAAGAACTCGGGTATACTGCTCCAAATAAAATACCAACAAAAAATTGAGCGGAAGCCCGTCCGGAGTAGCTCTTCCATTGGGGAAATTGCACCACAACGCGGCTGTAGCAGGCACCTCGGCTGGCATTATTTTTTGATGAGTCGGGATTCAACTTCTTAAAAATTCCTTTTAGTTATGGCAAAGTCATCTAAATCCGCCGCCGGCAGCAAAGGCAGCCAGGCAAAAGCTGCTTCTTCCCGTTCCGCTTCTTCGGGTCGCAGCAGTGCATCTTCTTCATCCCGCTCCGCCGCGGCATCCCGCGGTGCTGCCGGTAAGACCGCCGCGGCCGCACGCGGTGGCGCCAGCTCTTCGCGCAGCAATGGCAGCACCACTTCGCGCAGCAACGGCAATGGCCGCAGCGCTTCGAAAGGTCCGTCTTTCGATGAGCGTACACTGCTCAACGAGCTGTTTGTGGAAGAACTGAAAGACATTTATTGGGCGGAGAAGCACCTGACGAAAGCGCTTCCCAAAATGGCCAAAGCTGCCACCTCGCCCGAGCTCACAGATGCTTTCAACACGCACCTGGAGCAGACCCAGGAGCAGATCGGCCGCGTAGAGCAGGTGTTTGAAATACTGGGCATGCCCGCCCGCGCAAAGAAGTGCGAGGCCATGTCGGGCCTTGTGGAAGAAGCGCAGCAAGGCATCGAAGACACACCGAAGGGCTCTTCGGTACGCGACGCCGCGCTGATCATCTGCGCGCAGAAAGTAGAGCACTACGAGATCGCTGCTTATGGCTCGCTGGTTCAGCTGGCCAAGACCATCGGTCAGAACGAGATCGCCAACCTGCTCGCCGAAACCCTGAGCGAGGAAAAAGAAACCGACCAGATCCTGACGGAGCTTGCCGAAACCGGCATCAACATCTCCGCCAGCCAGGAGTCGGAATAAAACGAAACCGCACCCGCGGCAAAGCGTCCCCGTTAAAGGCGGGACGCTTTTTTTATTAATAAAGTGCGCGGAAAAGAGCTGATCGTTGCTCCCGTCATGCCCCTGCTGTAGTTTGGCCCGCCTTTAGACTCATAGGTGGAAACGATCATTTTATGTCCCAGAACTCCGACCTGCAACGCGAAGTCGCCATTCTGCAGGCAAACAAGAAAGGTGTCAAGGCGAAATTTGAAAAATTCGCCGAAGGCGTTACCCGCACTACCGGCACACCGACGGCATTTTTAGTAGCACTGCTCATCATCATCGTATGGGCTATTAGCGGTCCCATCTTTCATTATTCCGACACCTGGCAGCTCGTCATCAATACCGGCACCACGATTGTCACCTTCCTGATGGTGTTCCTTATCCAGCAGTCGCAAAACAAGGACTCGCTTGCCCTTCAGCTGAAGCTTAACGAGCTCATCGCCTGCGAGGAGCGCGCCTCCAACCGGCTGATCGACGTGGAAGATCTCAGCCAGGAAGAGCTCGACGTACTCAAGAAATTCTATGTACGTCTTGCCACACTGGCTAAAGACAGTTCGGACCTCCACACGTCGCACTCGGTTGACGATGCCTCTGAAATAAGCGACGCTAAAACCATCTATCATCAGAAGCGCCGCGAAGAACGGCTGAAACTCAAAAAACAGGTAAATGGAAGCAGTCAGCAGCCTCAGCCATAAAGACCACCTCAAGATCAACCGCGACTACAGCGAAGCCGCCCGCGCCGCCGACCTGGTGTATGTAAGCGACCAGTGGCCGGGCATCCGCCGCATGAAGAAGGGGAAAGGTTTCGCCTACACGTTGAAAGATGCTCCGGTAACTGACAAGGAGGTGCTGGAGCGGATCCGCAAGCTGGCCATCCCGCCCGCCTGGACCGAGGTGTGGATCTGCGCACGGGCCAACGGACATATACAGGCCACCGGTAAGGATGTACGCGGCCGCAAGCAATACCGCTACCATCCGCATTGGCACGAGCTGCGCAATGAAACCAAGTTTCACCGCCTCTTTGAGTTCGGAAGGCTCTTGCCCAGCCTGCGCCTGCAGCTCGAGGAAGACCTGGCAATTAAGGAGCTCACCATCCGCAAGGTGATCGCTACGGTCATCTCGCTGATGGAGCGCACTTATATCCGTATCGGCAATGCCGACTACGAAAAGCAGAACGGATCCTATGGGCTGACGACGCTCAAAGACAGGCATGTCAAAATACAGGGCGACCAGCTGCGCTTTTCCTTTACGGGGAAAAAAGGGATCGATCACGACATCTCGGTGCGCAACCGCCGCCTGGCGCGCGCCGTACAGGCCTGCCGCGACATCCCGGGAAAGGAGTTGTTTCAATACTATGACGCGGATGGAAAGCGCCACCCCATCGATTCGGGCATGGTAAATCAATATATCAAGGAAGCCACCGGTGGCGACTTTACGGCCAAAGACTTCCGCACCTGGGCCGGCACGCTCAATGTGCTGCGCGCCTTCAAGGTGATGGACCCCGCCGAAAGCGACAGTGCCCTGAAACGCAATACCCTGAGCGCGCTCGATGAAGTCAGCCATAAGCTGGGCAACACCCGCACCGTTTGCAAAAAATACTATGTGCACCCGGGCATCATCCGCCTCTACGAAGAGCGCAGCCTGCAGCTTTACCTCGACGAGCTCGACAAGATCGAGGAGCCCGATAACCTTTCCGGTCTTACGCGCGAAGAGCGGGTGCTGATGAAGATCCTGAAAGAGCTGGTTTAGTGTGCGAGTGTGCTAAAATGTCAATACCCCGCGCAAGCGCAGGGTATTGACATTTTGGGGATATCGAAGCTTTAGCACATTAGCAGATCAACACACTATTTTTTCGATTTACCGCCTTTCTTCGCCACCGCGGTTTTGGTGGCGGCGCTGGCCGAGGCAAGTCCGCGCTTTGAAGACCCTTTGGCGGTAGAGCCTCCGGAGCGGCTGACGGAAGTGCCGCCGCCGCGGCCGCGCGAAGCGCCACTAGATGACTTTGAAGCGGCTTTCTTTGGAGCGGCCTTTTTAGCAGGTGCCGCCTTCTTGGCCGCAGCCTTTTTGGGCGCTGCTTTCTTTGCAGTCCCTTTGGAAGCCGCTTTCTTCGGCGCAGCTTTTTTTACTGCCGCCTTCTTCGGCGCGGATTTGCGTGCGTTGGCTCTTCCGCCTTTGGAAGCCGCCTTTTTTGCCGCTGCCTTCTTTGGTGCCGCTTTCTTCGCCGCACCTTTCTTTTCAGGAACTTTTTCGCCACGCTCACGCGCTTCGGAAAGACCGATGGCGATCGCCTGCTTGCGGGAAGTTACCTTCTTACCGCTGCGACCGCTCCGGAGTGAGCCTTCCTTGCGCTCTTCCATCGCCCTCTTGACCTTGGCGCCTGCGCCTTTTGAATACTTGGCCATAATGCTGGAGTTTGGGGTTAGTGAATATGCTGACTGCAAAATTTTCGTACCACCTGAGCGGGGAAGAAGAGAAGGAACGCAGATCTTTTATGATCTGTTATGATGAGCACGAATACCGGCACCAACGTCCGTGTACATCCTAATCAATCTACCTATTCCGCACGCGGAATCAGCGTTCTTTCTCTTCAGTAGCGCGGGGTACGATTTTTTCACTCCTTCCCGCAAAATGAGCCATATGCCGAATAATGAAAAGATCACGGCGCTTCTCAACGACCTGATCCGCATCAACAACGACCGGATCGTGGGATACGAGAAGGCCATCGACGAACTGAAGGACGAGACCGAAGATCTCCGTCCGCTCTTTGTGCGCTATGCCCAGGAAAGCCGCGAGTACGCCCGCGAGCTGACCACCGAAGTAACCCGTCTCGGCGGCGACCCGGCCGACGGCACCACCAACTCGGGAAAGATCTACCGGGTATGGATGGACCTAAAAGCTGTGGTAGCCGGCAAAGACCGCAAGGCGATTCTTGAAAACTGTGAGTTCGGTGAAGACGCGGCTCAGAAAGCCTACGATATGGCGCTCAACTCCGAGGTGGAATTCGAGCCCTCGCTGCGCGACCTGATCGTACGGCAGAAGACACAACTGCGCATCGGCCACGATGAGATCAAGCGCCTGCGCGACCTGCAAAAAACGTCTTCCTGAATAAAAAAAAAGGCATGAAGAAAGGTTGGATTCTCGGGCTGAGCGTGTTGCTGGCAGCCTGCAACGATAGTAACAGTCCGAACGTGGAAACAGACAATACCATCGGCGTGAGAGACGCCCCCCTTCCCACGAAGCCGTCCAACCATTAAGCGAATGACCTGCACGGTACTTTCCATACATTGCCTCGAGGCCTGGCGGCACTGCGAAACATTGCTTGGCGAGCTGGAACGAAGCGCCTGCAGCATTTCGCAACGCACGCGCCGCGTGCTGGATGAATGTGCCGGAATTTGTTTGGATACCCACCACGCACTCCTCGCCGGCGCCGGCGAAGCTCCCGGCCTCGCGCTTCTTTGTGTGGGCATCTGCGTGGAATGCGCGGAAGTATGCGGTCGCTATGCAGGAAGCAGTTTCCGCACCTGTGCCGATGCCTGTATGGCCTGCGCGGAAGCACTGGCAGGAATCGCCGAAGTTTAGTTTCTTGGAGCTGATTGAAAAGGGATCGCGGTGCGATCCCTTTTTTATGTCCGGCGCCACCCAGATCGGACAGCAACTATAAGCGATCAAAAAATAAAAAAAATGGCCACAGTGGAGACTGCAGCCTTGCTGATAGAATGGACCGTGTATATGAGAGAGATCGTTGTGTCTGTACCGTTATATAAAAATGTTTTGCCACGCCCGCATGTGCGGCGCACAGGCGTTTCCAGGGGCACCATACCGCCGGAAGCCCAGCTGCATGGGTAGCAAATTCCCCATCGCGGCTTTCCCATTTATGGGTGGCACTGAATTCTTAGCTTGTGCACTGATATGAAACGCATCCGGAACTTCTTTGCCCTGTTTGCGAAAGCCGGGGAAGGCTTTGTGCACGACAATGCCTTCAAGCTAAGCGCGTCGCTGTCTTACTATACCGTGTTTGCACTGGGCCCGCTCCTGCTGATCATCATTTCGCTCGCCGGGATCTTCTTTGGCCGCGAGGCGGTACAGGGCAAGCTATACCTGCAGCTCGCCGGGCTGGTGGGCAAGGAAGCGGCGCTCCAGATCCAGGAAATCATCCGCAATATTCACCACACGCACTCCACCACCGCAGGTGCCGTGATCGGCGCTGTGATCCTGGTGATCGGCGCCACCGGTGTATTTACCGAAATGCAGGACTCCATCAACTATATCTGGTCGGTGCGCGCCAAGCCCAAGAAAGGCTGGCTCAAGTACCTCTCCAACCGGCTCCTCTCCTTTTCGCTGGTGGTTGGCCTTGGCTTCCTCCTGCTGGTATCGCTGGTGGTGAACGCACTGCTCAACCTGCTGAGCGACCGGCTGACACGCATCTTTCCCCACTACACGGTTTATTTTTTCAACATGGTGAACATCGCGATCATCCTCGTTGTGATTACGGGGCTTTTTGCCGTCATCTTCAAAGTGCTGCCCGATGCCCGCATCGCCTGGCGTGATGCGCTGCTCGGCGCCCTCATCACGGCCCTGCTCTTTTTGCTTGGAAAATTCGGCATCTCGTATTACCTGGAGCGCTCAGGGCTCGACGTGACCTACGGCGCGGCGGCATCCATCATCATCATTCTTTCGTGGATCTATTACAGTGCGCTGATTCTTTACTTCGGTGCCGAGTTCACCAAGATGTACGCGCTGCACCACGGCGCCGGCATCCGGCCGAAAGACACTGCTGTTTTTATCATCAAGAAAGAGTCGAAGGAAGTGCCGTCGTCTTACCTCGACACCTAGCCGAAAAGAAGTGTGCAGGCAACCTATCCGGGGATAGGTTGTTCTAACCGCAACGATCATTTATGCAACTGCATACACCCCATACGTATTCACTGGAAGTATCCGGGCCGGTGCCCGGGTATGAGCCGCTGCAAACAGATGCCGACACCGAAGTTCTGGTGATCGGCGCGGGCATCTCCGGCGCGCTCGTAGCCTACGCCTTGCAACGGGCAGGGACCGCCTGCCTGCTGATCGACCGCCGCGATCCGGGTATGGGCAGCACCGCGGCATCCACATCCCTGTTGCAATACGAACTGGATACACCGCTTACCAGGCTTGGCGAACGCGCAGGCACCGAAGCTGCCGAGCGCTGCTACCGTCTTTGCTATGAGGCCCTGCCGCGCCTGAAAGGTATCTGCGAGGCCGTTGGCGCCGGGTATTTGTTCAAAGCCCGTCCCAGCCTGCAATTCGCCAGCATGCCCGAACATTTGCCGCTGTTGCAACAGGAGTATGAAGCCCGGCGTGCCCTTGGCATTGACCTGCGCCTGCTTAATAACCGCGAGCTGCTGCAGCATTTCGGCATCGATAAGCCCGGCGCTCTTTTGAGTGCAGCCGGTGCCGCTATCGACGCCTATGCCATCCTGCACTGCCTGTTGCAAGCCATTGTTGCGGATGGCGGACGTGTATCCGGCAATACAGATGCAACGCATATTCACCGCGACCCGGCCGGGGTGACGGTGGAGACGGCCCACGGCAAGCGCATCCGCGCGCAAAAGCTGGTCATCGCCTGCGGCTACGAATCACAACGCTACCTGCCGCGAACGGTGGAGCAGTTGTCCGTTACCTACGCGCTCGCCAGCGAGCGCATCGACCCACAGCACTTCTGGTACCACCGAAGCCTCATCTGGGAAACGGCGCGCCCCTACCACTACCTGCGCTGCACGCCCGACAACCGCATCATCATTGGCGGCGAAGACACGCCCTTCGACGGCGACCACAGCTTTCCTTTGCTCGGCGAGAAAACAAAAATGCTGGAGGCTGCCTTCCGGAACCTCTTTCCGCGCATCCCGTTCCGGCCGGCATTTTCGTGGGCCGGCCTTTTTGCCGGCACCGCCGACGGCATGCCTTATATCGGCCCCGTTGAGGGACAGCCGCATACATTCTATGCGCTGGGCTTCGGCGGCAACGGCATTCTCTTCAGTGTGCTTGCGGCCGATATCATCTGCGGGCTCATCCGCAACGGCGCCCATCCAGATGCCGCGCTTTTTTCTTTTGAGCGGACCGAACTGGCATAAAATTTCGGCGCTTACCCGCTGAAAGGCAATGTTTCAAAGCTGGATCTAAATAAAGATCATGAAAGAAACGACAACCGCGAAGCAAACCTTGTATCCCAATTTCATCCTCGGGATCATCACCTTCCTCATGCTGTTTATCGGGATCGGCATCCAGCGCTCCGGATCGTCCACCGGATTCTGGATCTGGGTAACCGCGGCGGGCCTGGGCGCCATCCACTGGATCTGGGCCATTATCGACGTCTTCCGCAACCAGAACATCCGATCACAAAGCCGGGTACTCTCTTGTTATCGCCATCCCGGGTGTAGGTAGCATGTTGTACTACATGATGAGTAAAACTGTGCGGATGTAGTATCGGAGTGTGCTAGTGTGCTAGTTATCGGTAGCTACCAACCTTAAAAGACAAATCCCTGCCTTCGGCAGGGATTTGTCTTATTATACCAGCACACTAGCAAACCAGCCTACCACCACACTTTACACGGCCGGGAAGGAAATTGTAAACGTCGTTCCCTGTCCTACCGCCGAGCTCACATCGATCTGTGCTTTGTGTGCCTGCAGTATGTTGAGGGTTGCGGCAAGACCAAGCCCCATGCCGTTGCGCTTGGAGGTGTAATAAGGCTCGAACAGGCGGGAGATATTTTCTTCGGGAATTCCGCAGCCGTTGTCGCGTACTACCGCCACGTGGCGATCATCTTCGGTTGTTACCGTAATGTCCAGGGTTCCCGAGCCGTCGGCGGGCATCGCTTCGACCGCGTTAATTACGATGTTGAGAAACGCGATCTTGAGCTTTTCCTTGTTGGCGTTGAGATAGCAAGGCTCCTCGGGCCGGCGCACCCGGAGCTGTATGTGCTGCAGGGTAATGCGGTCCAGGGCTTCGCTGATGCTTTCGTCAAGCACCGCCTGTAGCGTCGTTCGCTCGAAGGTCATTTCGGTGGGACGGCTTGTATCAAGCAGTTCCGTGATGAGGTCACCGATCCGCTTGGAGTTGCGCTGGATGATATCAAGAAACAGGGCGGCTTCTTCATTCACCTGGTCGCCCACCAATTGCTCCACCGACATATTGATGTTGTTGAGCGGGTTGCGCACCTCGTGGGCAAGCGTCCGCACAAGGCGGCCCGTGGCCCCGAGCTTTTCCACCATCAGGTTGGCCTTCTCGGCGCGGCGCAGGTTGGTGATGTCGTGCATCAGGCCCTGGTAGTGAGAGCCTCCGTCGGGATCCACCGCGGCGGTGAGCGTGAAGATGAAGATGCGGCGGTCGCCCGAGCTGGTGCTGATCTCCACTTCCAGGTCATTCACCTCGCCTTCCTGCTCCAGTATGCGCCGCAGGTGTTCCTTGTCGCCTTCATCCACAATCAGGTCGTACACGGTGCGGCGCTGCAGTTCGTCGGCCGCATAGCCGAGCAACTCCGAGGTGGCCGCATTCACGTCCTTGAAATAAAGATCCTTGTCGGCGATGAACACGACGTCTTTCGAAAGCTCGAAAATGCTCCGGTACTTTTTCTCGTTGGCGCGCAGGGCCTTCAGGTAGGCTGTCCGCTCGAGCGCATAGCGGATGCAGCGCTCCAGCTTGTCGGCATTGAGATCGGTTTTTACCAGGTAGTCGGTAGCACCGATCTGCATGGCCTCGATATCGATCTCTTTGTTGCCTTTACCCGTAAGCAATACGATTGGCTCTTCGCAGCCAAGACGGATGGCTTCCTTGAGGAAGTCGATACCGGTTTTGGCGCCGAGGCGGTAGTCGACAAAATAAATGTCGAAGGCCCGCTTCTGCACCTGGTCGATGGCGTCGGAGAATTTGTAGGCCCAGTTGATCACGAGGTTGTACTCCTCGATCTGGCGAAGGTATTCGGAGGTGATGAAGTAGTCATCCTCGTCATCGTCGATGATCAGGATGCGGATGGTGGGCTTAGTGATGGGCATGTATCAGTTTCTTTCCGGGAAGTTCCAGGATGAAGAGGCAATGGTCGTCGGCTTCTGCCGGCTGGGCGAGCACCACCCCGAGGCGGGACGCGATCCCGGCGAGCTGCGGGTTGGCAAAAGCGAAAGCGCGTACAAGGCCTTCAAGGCCATTACAACGTACGGTAACCCGGTAGCGCAGGTCGTTGCCGGATCCGTATTCGGCTGTTTGCACGTGCACGTAGCGCGGGGTGCTGCTGGCGGCACGGAGGGGCTGCAGCAGCCAGCGAAGCAGTAGGTACCACTCCTCCTCGGGGCCCGCGGCGCCGGGCAGCGACTCGCAGCGCACATGGGTGGCGGCACAGTCGGCAAGTAAAGCGTTCAGTAAGGTATTGAGATCCGTCCAGCCCGTGGGCCCTGTTGCAGCAGGGCCCACGGCGGGCGAAACGGAGTTGGTGAGCATCATTACTGGTTGTTAAGCTCCTGGTATTGTTTCATCTTGTTGTAAAGCGTCTTGCGGTCGATGTTGAGCAGCTTGGCCGCCTTGCTCTTGTTGAAGTTGACCTTCTTGAGCGCTTTCAGGATCATGTCGTACTCAGCGTCGATCGAAGCGCTCTTGAGCGTGCCGTCGCCTACGGGGCGGGCTGCCTCAAAAGGATCTTCGGCAGGGCGCGGAGCTGCGGGCATCACCGGCGCGAAGTTGGCGGGCACGGGCTCGGCAGATGCGGCAGCCGGCGACTTGTCAAACTGGAGCTTGTTGTAGTGCGAGATCTCGAAGGGCAGGGAGCTCGCCTCGATAAGTTCGCCGTCGCTCAGCAGGGTCGCACGCTTGATCACGTTCTTCAGCTCGCGCAGGTTTCCGTACCATACGTAGTTGCGGAAGATGTTTTCCACCTCGGCGGAGAAGCCGCGGATGTTCTTGCCCAGCTCGCTGTTGGTGACGGTAAGGAAGTGCTGCGCAAACAGCATGATATCGTCCGGACGATGACGCAGCGGCGGCACGTCGATGGAGAATTCGTTGAAGCGGTGATAAAGGTCCTCGCGGAACTTGCCCTTGCGCGCGGCATCCCACAGCTTTTCGTTGGAAGCCACGATGATGCGCACATCGAGCTCGATGTCCTTGAGACCACCCACGCGGCGGATCTTGCGCTCCTGCACCACGCGCAGCAGCGAAACCTGGATGTCGTAACCGAGGTTGGCCACCTCATCGAGGAAGATGGTGCCGCCGTTGGCAAGCTCCAGGGAGCCTACCTTCTGGTTGAGGGCGCCCGTGAAGGAACCTTTTTCATGACCAAAGAGTTCGGAGCCAGCCAGCTCTTTCGAGAGGGCACCGCAGTCGATGGCGATAAAGGGCTTGCTCTTGCGCTTCGAGCGCTTGTGGATCTCCTGGGCGATGGCTTCCTTACCGGAGCCGCTTTCGCCGTAGATGATCACCGAATAATTCGTGGGGCCCACGAGGTCGATCTGCTGCAGCAGCTGGCGGAATACCGGCGTGTCGCCGAAGATATAGTCGCCGGAGTGCGTGATCTGCCCACCGGGAGCCGGGGCACCTGCGGGAGCCGCGGCGCGGTTTCCGGAGGCAGCGGGGGCAGGGCTTGCCGCGGCGGGCGGTGCCGCCACGCGCTGGGGCTGGTGCACCGCACCGGTATCCTGCGAAGAAGCCGCTTCGAGAGCTTTTTTGATGGTCACGAGGATCTCGTCGGGGAAGAGCGGCTTCGTGATATAGTCGTATGCGCCCATCTTCATTACTTCCACGGCGATCTTGATATCGCTGTAGCCGGTAATGATGATCACGGGCACCTGCGGGTAAATTTCCTTGATCTTTCCAAGCAGCACATTGCCTTCCATGTCCTCCAGGCGGAAGTCGCACATCACAAGGTCGGGCTCGACGGTCTCCAGAAGCTCCAGGGCCTTTTTGCCGCTGTAGGCTTCCAGCACCTCGAAATTATGACGGGTCAGGAAACGCTTCAGCAGGAGGCACATGTCGCGGTCGTCATCTACAATCAGGATCTTTTGCATGAGTTGAGGGGTTGTCGTTAAGGTTCGTAAAAGGTTAAGGTCAGTTCAATATTCGAAATTAAAAAACTTATGCCTGAGTTTAAGCCCAGAGTCCGCGCACGTGCGAAACAGGTATCTGCAGCTGCTCGCGGTACTTGGCCACGGTGCGGCGGGCTACCGAAAAGCCGCGCTCCGCAAGGATATTCACGAGTTGCTGGTCGGTGTAGGGATTGTGCTTGTCTTCGCTTTCAATCACTTCCTCGATGGCGCTTTGGATTACCTTGTTGGAAATCACTTGTCCCTCGGCGTTAGCAATGCCCTCGGTAAAGAGGTCTTTCAGCAGCAGCAGCCCGAAGGGCGTTTCCACATACTTGTTGCAGGTGATGCGCGATACGGTAGAAATGTCCACACCCACCATCTCGGCTACGTTCTTCAGGATCATCGGCTTCAGCAGGTTGATGTCGCCGGTGAGGAAGTAGTCATACTGCAGCTGCACGATCGCTTTCATGATCTTAAGCATCGTGGCCTCGCGCTGCTGCACGGCGTTGATGAACCACTGCGCGGACTGCAGCTTGTTTTTCAGGTACTGCAGCGCGCTCTTGTCGGTATTCACCTGCTGCGAACCTTCGGCCATCTGCTTCCAGCTCGTGTTGATGTTGAGGGTTTCCGAGCGGTTGCGGTACAGCTGCACATCCAGCTGGTCGCCTTGCTGGGTGATGATGAAATCGGGAAGGATGTTCTTGTTGATCACGATGGAATCTTCCTGCTCGCACACCGGCTTCATCTTGAGCGTGGCGATGAGCTGGAGCACGATCTTGAGCTCCTCGTCATCGATGCTGAGCTGGTGCTTGATCTTGTCCATGTTCCGGTTGTGCAGGTCGGTGAAGTGGTGCTCCAGGAGGCGCATGGCCATCTTCACATCGGGGCGCTTCGAATTGAAGCGGCGCAGCTGGATAAGCAGGCATTCGCGGATGGAGCGGGCGCCGACGCCAACGGGCTCCAGGGTCTGGATCTTGGTCAGAACCGTGGCGATCAGGTCAGGTTCAATCCATTTTCCAAGACGGAAGGAATAGTCTTCGGCGAGGGCTTCCACATCCTGCTCGAGTAGCCCGTGCTCGTTGAGCGAATCAATGATGAACTCGGCCACCTCCACCTCGCGGTCGTCGGTGGAAGCCACCTTGAACTGCTCCTTCAGCAACGGACGGTAGTCGAAGCCGCTCGTAAGCGGGCGCTCCGGCATCTTTTCGTCGCCGAGGTAGTTGTGGTACTCGGTCTTGTAATCCGGAACATCGTTGTAGCCATACTCCTCCCAATCCTGGTAATCCTGCACACTGTCCTTGCTGTACTTGTCTACGGTGAGTTCCGAATCGCTGTTCGAGTCGTCTAATAACGGATTTTCCTCGATCTCCTGCTGGATGCGCTGCTCCAGCTCGAGCGTATTGAGGTGAAAGAAGTTCAGCAGCTGGATCTGCTGGGGCAGAATCTTGAGCCGCTGTTTTTGGGCTAAACGCTGATTGATCATTCGTGGTGATTTTGGCGTACGCGGGTATAGCGCAACTGTGGAACCAAAAACACACTTTTTTATAAATTGTTGATTTACAGCACCCTAAAGATTAGTATTTCCTGTTGAGTTTTAACCCCGGGCATAATGAAGAGCTTTTTTACCCAAAACTGGGGAAATCATTACCCAATAGCCGGGCTTTGGGCAAGCCGATCCATAAAAAAAGCGCAGCCTCTTAAGGTTGCGCCCGCTAAAACCGGTTACAGCTGACCGTTACTTGTCCTCACGGCTGTTCGCGTGCAGGCGGTAATCGAAGAACGAAGGGATCGGGTAGCTGCCCATCGGTCGTCCGGAAGAGGGATCGACGCGCTGGCTGCGGTCCGGGCCACTTGCTGCCGCTGACGGCATTTGGTAACCAACGGTTCCGAAGGAACGGGGAGCGGCGGGGGCGATCGGCTGTTGCAGGGTGCTCATAGCGGGAATTATGCTGATTTTTGCAAGGAAAACCGTACCAATATATATAGCCGGGAACAGCAAGGAAGAGCTGCCGGCGCCGGGTACCTTTTTCCTCAACTGTGGCGGAGGTTTGGGAAAAATATTGAGCTGTGCAAAATCCGTTTTTGGCACCATTCTCGAATTATACAGACCAGAAAATTTATTAACTCCTAAAACCTATTGTTATGTTACGTTGGACAGTAATCTTTCTGGTAGTAGCGATTATCGCAGCGATCTTTGGTTTTGGTGGCATTGCTGCCGGCGCCGCTTCGATCGCCAAGATCCTCTTCTTTATCTTCCTGGTGCTCTTCGTGCTGAGCCTCATCGCCGGTGGTTTCCGCCGCGTGGACTAAGCCCCGGAGCCTGGACAATAAAAAAAGGAACGCGCACTGCGTTCCTTTTTTTATTGCCGTGAATCGGCAATCGTGAATCGTGAATGCTGACGCCTGATTATTAAAAGAACGGAGGCCAGGGGCCTCCGTTCTTTTTGCCGCGCATTGCGGATCGGCGATTCACGATTGACGATTCACGACCTCATCGCGAGCTGTCGCTGTCTTCGCTGCTGCGCGGCGCGCTGTTGTCCCCGGCGGCGTCGCCCGGGGCCTCGGTGCGCTCCGATTCGGAGCGGTTGGCGATCACTTTCTCGTCGTTGCGCGGATCGCTGGGATCCGACTCGGCAAAGGACTCCATCCCGCCCTCGCGGCGCGGCGTCATATCCGGCAGGTTATCGTTGTAACCGGGCTCGTTGGGGAGCCCCATGTGGTTGGTTAACGGCTTATCCATAAAGAAAAGGTTTTAAGGTTCTGTGGTTCTAAGTTTCCGGGGTTGGTTGGGGACCAACCCAAATCAGACATCGGACATCCGACATCAAACTTCTTTGTCTTCCTCGTGCTGCGCCTCGGCATTACGCATATCGGGCGGCACGTCCTTGTTCATCTGCTTGGTGAAGAACTGCTTCACCTTCTTGACGATCTCGGGCTCCTGCTCGCTGTTGAGGTAGCGGGCCAGCAGGGTGCTTGCGGCAAGGGGTACGAAAGTGCGCGAGAACCAGCCGGCCTTGCGGAGGATATAACGGCGCAGCACCATATCCACCCCGATGTCGAGGCCCACGTTGAGCAGCGGCGAAGTGGGGCGGTTGCGGCGGCCGATCTTGGTCAGCACGCGGCCCACCACCAGCAGGCCGTTGGTCACGGGGCGAACGTCTTGCTGCAGCGAGTTGAGGCTGGCGCCGATGGACTGCTTCTGCAGACCGAGTAACTCCTGCAGCCGGGCCTTCTCCTCCAGGAGCTCATCGTAGCTGGATATCTTCTTACTCATAAATCTTTTTCAGGATGGCTTTTTTGAGAATGGGGAAGACGATCTTCTTGCGGAGTGCCAGGACGACCACCATCAGCACCACGAAGAGGGCGCCGACAATAAAGAAGCCCCCGGCCGTGCTTCCGATCAGGCTGCCGAGCCACCAGGCCAGCCCCATGCCCAGGAAGAACAGCGTGAAAAGGAGCAGGAAAAAGGCCGACAGGCCGGCGACGATGCCGGCGGTAACATTGGTGGCCTTTTGTGTAAGCGTTACAAGCGCCAACTTATAATAGGTATCGAGGTAGTCGCTGACGCTTTGCGTGATTGTGGCGGTTTTCGTCTTAAGTTCTTCCATAAGCGGCTTCTGTTTTAAAAAGAAAGAACAGGCCTTTCAGCCTGTTCGGTTGTTGGAATCAGCTATAGCGCTCGCGGGCGCTGTTGAAGCCGTCAACGGCGTCGTCGGCGGCACTGCGGCCTTTCTTGGCGAGGTTCTGCAGCTCGCCCTTGGCGTTCGCAAACAGGTCGGTGAGCGAATCGGTCCAGTCACCGGCGGTTTTGCCGATGCGGCCACGCAGGTCGGAGCCCTTTTCCGGGGCCAGGAGCAGGCCCACCACTACCCCGGCTGCGGCAGCGCCGGCAAGGCCCAGGATCATCTTCGTTTTTGCTGTCATATACTTGCTGTTTTAAAATGAATAGGATGCGCTTCCCGGTATTTGAAATAATCATACCATCGCGGCCCTACCCAACAGCTGGTGCAATACTTGCGTACCTAGTAACGGTGAATTGGACAGGCAAACCGGAATTATTGCAAATGAATACGTGGAAATCTTTATTTTTCACCGGGAATGGTACAAAAATTATAGCATCTAAACGAATGGATCTTAGCATATGGCAATGAGGAAGAAGGTGTTGATCATCGATGACGAAGTGGATCTATGCCTGTTGATGAAGTCATATTTCCTGCGCAAAAACTATGAGGTTTACATTGCGCATACGTTGACCGACGGCATGAAACGGCTGGATGAAATCCTGCCCGATTTCCTTTTCATCGACTATAACCTGCCCGACGGGCTGGGCTGGGACAAGCTCCCGGAAATGTACCGTAACCACCCGGGCGTAAACTATCATCTTATCAGTGCCTTCCGGCCGACAATCCCCACCGATCTCGATGAGGCAAAGCTCACGATCTGGGAAAAGCCGATCAGCCTGAAGGCCCTGGATAATTTCTTTTAGCCCCCCAGGCTGAAGCCTGAGGCCAGTAGGTGCCGCCGCTACGCGGCGAAATAACAAGCCCCGCCGTCGGCGGGGCTTGTTGCGGATAATAATCAATAAACAATGTTCAATGCTCAATTTTCAAGTTGGAAACACCCCTTTGAACTTGAAAATTGAGCATTGATTATTGAGCATTTTATTCGCCCCAAACATTGTCTTCTCCCTTCAGGAACTTCTTCACCAGGTCGGTGGTTACCGACTTCGGACGCTCCAGCGGGAAGTTGAGGGCGCGGTCCCAGCAGAGGGAAGCCAGCACGCCGAGGGCGCGGCTGACGGCAAAGAGCACCGTGTAGAACTCGTACTCCACCATGCCGTAGTGTACCAGCAGGGCCCCGGAGTGCGCGTCCACATTGGGCCAGGGGTTCTTGATCTTACCCAGCGACTGCAGGATCGGCGGCACCGTTTCATAGATGTTCCAGACGGTCTGCACCAGTGGGTCGTTGGGCATATGCTTCTTGCCGAACTCCATCTGGGCGGTAAAGCGGGGGTCGGTCTTGCGCAGCACGGCGTGGCCGTAGCCGGGCACCACCTTGCCGGCGCCAAGTGTCTTCTTCACGTACTCGGCAATCTGCTCACCGGTGGGCGCTTCCGTGTTGAGCTCCTCGCGCATCTCGAAGATCCACTTGATTACCTCCTGGTTGGCAAGGCCGTGCAGGGGGCCGGCGAGGCCGTTCATACCCGCGGCATAGCTCAGGTAGGGGTCAGAAAGCGCCGATCCCACCAGGTGCGTCGTATGTGCGGAAACGTTACCCCCTTCGTGGTCGGCATGAATGGTCATATAAAGGCGCATCAGCTCCTTGAAGGAGTCGTCGCTGAAGCCCATCATGTGGGCAAAATTACCCGACCAGTCGAGTAGGCCATTGGGCTGGATGTGGTCGCCGCCCTTGTATTTGCGGCGGTAGATATAGGCTGCGATGCGGGGCAGGCGGGCAATGAGGTCCATGGAGTCGTCGAAAACGGCTTCCCAGTAGTCCTTCTTGCTCATACCGGCGGCATAGCGCTTTGCAAACTGGCTTTCGGTCTGGAGGGCCATCACGCCCACCACGAACTGCGTCATGGGGTGGGTGGTAACGGGCAGGGCCTCGATGGTGGCAAAAACGTGGTTGGGCACGTGGCTGCGGCGTTGCCATACGGAGGTGAGGTGCTGCACGTCGTCCTCGGTGGGCAGTTCGCCCACCAGCATCAGGTAGAACAGGCCTTCGGGCAGGGGCTCGGAACCGCCTTCATATTTGGGCAGCTTTTCCTGCAGCTCGGGGATGGAATAGCCGCGGAAGCGGATGCCTTCCTGCGCGTCGAGCAGGGAGGTTTCGGTAACGAGACCGGTCATGCCGCGCATGCCCTGGAAGATCTGGGCCAGCTGCACCTCGCCGATGACCTTGGTGCCGTGTTCCTTGATCAGATCCTTGATCTCGGCGCCAACGGCGTCTGCCTTTTCCTTAAACCTGTCTTTGATGATTCCCATAAGAAATGACTTGTTTTCTGTATATGATGAGAGTTTTGTTTGAGCGCCCTAAAGTTAGGGGCGAGACGTGAATCGCAAAGCCCCCTGTCCCCCAAAGGGGGAACTTAGGTGAATTATTCTTTCTTTAATCTATCATTCGCCCGGTCGATAGCAAACAGAAACCCCGGATCGCAAAGCGATCCGGGGTTTCTGTTTGAGTGTATTGCTTTAGTAAAGTTGCGAAGGAAGAAGTGTCTTCGGCCCAAGTGCCCCCTTTGGGGGCCGGACGATCCCTACTTCGGCGCCTTCCGGTACAGGTAAATGGCAATGAACGTAAAGATGAAATTCGGCACCCAGGCCGCCACCATCGGGTGCAGGTTGCCCTTTACCGAGAACACCGTAGAAAAACGGTCGAACATGATGAAGGAAACCGAGATAATAATGCCCAGGGCCAGGTGCACGCCCGAACCGCCGCGGGTTTTGCGACCGGCCAGGATGGCGCCGATCAGCGTCAGCAGCACCACCGAGTAGGAGGTGGCCGTGCGGCGGTAGTATTCCACCCGCAGGGTATTGACCCCCTCGTTGCCCCGCAGCTCCTCGGCCTTGATGTAGCGCGCCAGCTGGGGCGTGGTGAGCTTGTCTTTCTGGTATTTGTCGCGGCGCAGGTCGTAGGGAACAAAGTGCAGGTCTTCGTAACGCTCCGGGATCTGCCGGATCGTCTCCCCTTTCGGGCCCACGGTGCGCTCCGTCACGTTCACCAGCTGCCATCGGCGCTTCGCCGAGTCCCACTTGATCATATCAGCACGCTCATTATATATGAGCTGCCGCCCCTGGATCCGGTTGAGGAAAAAGCTGTTCCCCGTCTTGGTGACGGTATCGAAATATTTCAGTCCCACGTAGGTGTTGGAGTCGGTACGCATGTAGTGCGCATTGTTGCGCAGCGCCTCTTCCGGGGAGGGCGAGTCGACATACTTGGCCTCGAAGGTGGCCCGCAGGTCGTTGGCCTTCGGTATATAATAGGCGGCGGCAAACCACAGCACCACGGCAAAGAAGAGCCCGCCTACCAGGTAGGTACGCAGCCAGCGGTTGTAGGTGACGCCGGTGGCCAGCATCGCCACGATCTCGGTGCGCTGGGCCATCTTGCTGGTGAAGAAGATCACGGCGATGAACACGAACAGCGGGTACAGCATCCCCCAGATATAGGGTATGAAGCCGATATAATACTGGCGGATGATCTCGCGGCCGCTGAGCCCCGAATGCACGAAGTTGTCGGTCTTCTCCGAGCTGTCTACCGCCACCGCGATCACCGTGAAGATGAGCATCGCCGTAACGAAGGTGATCAGGAGCTGCCGCAGTATATACCAATCGAGCTTTTTCATGAACGGGCAACGAAAATAGTTCAGTTTGGGAGTTCGTGGTTTGCAGATTACGGTTTGCAGTTGTTAATAATGACATAGAGGTGTCGATTCGGATGGGAGGTGGTAGGCGGAGCGACGGCCTTCGGCCGTCATTGCGAGCGGAGCGAAGCAACCTCCCCGTTGCCGCAGGGTGTTCGAATCCGAAAGAGTTTATGAACTGAAGCTCTTACTGGCTGCGGTCAGTCTTTAGGTCATGGAGTTTGCTTCGCTCCGCTCGCAATGACAGCTGCCCTGTCCCTCCGGCTAATACCCCGGAACCTTAAAACCCCAGAACCTTTTTCCGTCTTGGCCCACCCTTTGCGTCCCCCACTGCGTAAAATGAACGCCATGCGCTTCCAGGATAAAGTTTGCCTCCTTACCGGCGCCGGCTCGGGGATCGGCCGCGCCGCTGCGCTCCGCATGGCGCGCGAGGGCGGCCGCGTGCTGGTGATCGACCGCGACGAGACGGGCGGCAACGAAACGGTGCGCCAGATCGCCGAAAGCGGCGGCACCGCCCGCTTCGCGCGCTGCGACGTTGGTGTTGAAGCCGACATCCGCTCGGCCGTGCAGGCCGCCCTCGACGCCTGGGGCCGCATCGACGTGCTGGTGAACAACGCCGCCATGATGACCTTCAAAAAGGTGGTGGACCTCAGCGCCGAGGAGTGGGACACCGTGCTGGGCGTGAACCTGCGCTCCGTGTTTCTTTTCTGCAAGTATTGCATCCCCCACCTCGATCACGGCGCGATCGTCAACGTCAGCTCGGTGCATGCCCACGAAACCACCGCCAACGTGGTGCCCTATGCCAGCAGCAAAGGAGCCATGGAGGCCTTCGCCCGCGGCGTAAGCCTCGAGTACCCCTGGCCGAAGCTGCGCATCAACTGCGTGGCGCCGGGTGCGGTGAACACTCCCATGCTCTGGAACAACCCCAACGTGAAAAGCGGGGCGGAGAAAATAGATGGTGCCGTCGGTGAGCCCGAAGAGCTCGCGGCGGCCATCTGCTTCCTGGCAGCACCCGAAGCCAGCTTTATCAACGGCACAACCCTGGTGGTCGACGGCGGCCGCCTCGATATTCTATAAGAAAAGGATTTACCTATGATCGGCGCCAAGTTCATGTTCGCTACCGGTATCGAAAACTCCTATCCCACCATCGTCAACGCGGAAGGGAACACCGTCCGCATCGACGAAATGGAAAAATGCGGGCATTACCGCAATATGGGACTTGACTTCAAACTCACCTATGACCTCGGCATCGAGTTTCTCCGCTGGGGGCCTCCTTATTATAAGGTGAACACCGCCCCCGGGCAATACGACTGGAGCTATGCCGACGAGGCCATCGCCAAGATGCAGGACCTCGGCATCACCCCTATTGTAGACCTCTGCCACTTCGGGGTGCCCGACTGGCTGGGTAATTTCCAGAACCCCGAGTTCCCGAAATTCTTCTCCGAATACGCCTGCGCCTTTGCCAAGCGCTACCCGCACCTCACCCTGTATACGCCCATCAACGAGATCTTTATCACGGCCATGTTCTCGGCGCAGTACGGGTGGTGGAATGAGCGCCTCACTTCCGACCGCGCTTTCGTTACAGCCCTCAAGCACCTCTGCCAGGGCAACGTGCTGGCGATGCGCGAGATACTCAAGATCCAGCCCAACGCCACCTTTATCCAGAGCGAATCGTCGGAATACTTCCACCCCGTGCGCCCCGAGGTGCAGGGCCTGGCCAACTTCCTCAACCAGAAGCGCTTTCTCGCCCTCGACTTCACCTACGGCTATCCCATCCGCGTGATCATGTACGAATACCTTCTCGAGAACGGGATGACGCGCGACGAGATCCGCTGGTTTGAGCAAAACCAGGTAAAGGCGAGCTGCGTGATGGGCAACGACTACTACGCCACCAACGAGCACCTCGTGATGCCCAACGGCACCTGGCAGGCGGCCGGCGACATCTTTGGCTACTACGTCATCACCCACCAGTACTACAACCGCTACAAGCTCCCCATCATGCACACGGAAACCAACCACGTGGCACCGGAGTCGGAAGAGTGGCTGTGGCGGCAGTGGGCCAACCTGCACCGCCTCAAGCAGGACGGCGTGCCCATCCTGGGCTTCACCTGGTACAGCCTCACCCACCAGGTAGACTGGCAGGTGGCCCTGCGCGAGGAGCGCAACGAGGTACACCCCGTGGGTCTCTTCGACCTAGACCGCAACATCCTTCCCGTGGGCAAGGCCTACAAGCGCCTCATCCAGCAGTGGGGACCGGTGCTGGATGATGAACGGTTCGGGGCGATTTACCGGTAAAGCCGGGTTCTGAGGTTCTGGGGTTCTGGGGTTCTGAGGTTGGTTCGCGAAGCGACACCGGAGCTTGTTGGTATAGCGCGAAGCGACGCGCAGCGTCATTGCGAGCGCAGCGAAGCAAACTCCGGCGTTACGCAGGGTGTTCGTAGCCCGAGAAGTTGTGCGTTGAAAAGCTTACCGGACTCAGTTAGTCTTAAGGTCAGGGAGGTTGCTTCGCTCCGCTCGCAATGACGGCCGGAGGCCGTCGCTTCGCACGCCATTACAGCCAACACAAAGCGGGCTCCCTCAGATCCAAGATCTGACATCTGACATTTCCCTCCCCGATATTTGCTCCATGCGCCTCCTCCCCCTCCTCCTGCTCCTGCTAGCTGCCCCGGCCTTCGGGCAGCGAGCCGACACGGCCGCCTACCCCGCCGCCGACTCCAGCTTTTATACGGAAGAAGCCGTAGTGCTCCACACCGCCACCGGCGACATCCACGGCACCCTCACGCTGCCGCATCGCAAAGAGGCGGTGCCTGTGGCGCTGATCATCGCCGGATCGGGGCCCACCGACCGCGACGGCAACTCACCGCTGCTCCCCGGCCCGGGCAACAGTCTCCGCTACCTGGCCCACCAGCTGGCGAAGAACCGCATCGCCTCGCTCCGCTTCGACAAGCGCGGCATCGGTGAAAGCGCCGGCGCCATGAAGCGCGAGATCGACCTGCGCTTCGACGACTACGTGGCCGACGCGCGCGCCTGGCTCGCCCTGCTGGCCGCCGACAAGCGCTTTACCCGCCGCTACGTGATCGGCCACAGCGAAGGCGCCCTCATCGGGGCACTCGCCGCCGACGGCACGAAAGGATATGTCTCTATCGCCGGCGCGGGCTTCCCCGCGCAAGACATCCTGAAGAAACAACTCGCCGCGCAGCTGCCCGACAGCCTGATGCGCCCGGCAACCATCATCATCGATTCGCTTGCCGCCGGCCACCGGGTGCAGCGCGCGCCGCGGCAACTGATCCCCATCTTCCGCCCCAGCGTGCAACCCTATATGATCTCCTGGTTTGCGCACGACCCGGCACAGATCGTTGCTAAATTGAAAATGCCCGTCCTCATCATCCAGGGCGACAACGACATCCAGGTAGCCGAAGAAAATGGCCGTGCCCTCAAGGCCGCTGCCCCCAAGGCGAAGCTGCTGGTGGTGCCGGGGATGAACCACGCGCTGAAATTCGTGGCCGCCCGCGACCCGCAAACCAACCTGGAGGCGTACAGCAACCCGGCGCTGCCGGTAATGCCGGCGGTGGTGGCGGCGATTGTGAAGTTTATTAAGTAAGAGGATTGGGGTAGCTCGCGAAGCGAAGGGCGAATGCTGTTGGTAGCTCGCGAAGCGACGGGCGAATGCCCGTCATTGCGAGCGTAGCGAAGCAACCTCCATGACCTGAAGACTGGTCGGCGCCGAGGAGGGCTTTGATGCGCAAAGTCTTCGGCTATAAACACCCTGCGTAACGCTGGAGTTTGCTTCGCTGCGCTCGCAATGACAGCTGCGCTGTCGCTTCGCACGCCGGCGTCAGCATTCACGATTGACGATTCACGATTGACGATCCCCGCGCCCCATCTGCCGCATCTTCCCCTCCACCTTATACGCCTGCACCCGTAGCACCGCGTACAGGATTCCCCCGAACAAAAAGATGGGAAAGGTATTGAAACCGAAGTGCACCCAGAAGCCCGCATTGTACACCCGGATGTCATGAAGGTTCACGGGATCCACCAGCAGGGTGGCACGGGCGCCGACGGGCAGGTCGGCATTGGGCGGCACGGCCTCGAGCTGCTCCCCGTTGACGATGTAGCGGAACACGGGCAGCGGCTTGAAAGGGCTCCCCCCCACGTTGTAGGCCGTCTTACCCACCTGGTCGAACACGAGGCCCGGCACCATGCGGCAGCGGTCGCGGTAGGCGCTGCCCTGGTAATACGTCATCCCGCCTGCGAGGAGCAGGAGCAGCAGCCCGTATTCGATGCTGGCGCGGAGCAGGTGGATGCGGGTGGCGATGAGCGGCATGGAGGATAAAAGTAGCGGGCCGAAGAACGCAGATTTTTTATGATTGGTAAGATAAGCGCAGAAAATTGCCGGCGAAAAACGGGCTCTTAAAAAATCATATTGATCTTATAGAAACTGCGTTCTTTCCCTTTGCGCCCATCGGCACAAAAAAGCCCCGTTGCCGGGGCTATGAATTCGAAGGGTGATGTGCGCTATGCGGTCGGAGGTGTACTGGCAGCGGCGGCGCGCCCGCGGCGGGATTTGAGGAGGTTCCGGGTATCGGCCACCAGGGTGGTCCACTCGCTGGTGATGCGCTGCCAGGGTGCGGCGCCTTCTTCTGCTATATAGAAAGAGTTCACTTTCCGATAGAGCTCCCGGTAAGCGTTCGTTGCCTTCAGACGCAGTGCGTCGATGTTCTCGGGGCGCTCCTGCTGGCGCTCGGTGCGTTCACGGTTGCGCTGGTTGCTTTTCGATTCAAATAAGGCCTGCAGGCGGGTAAGTTCGGCAACCCAGTCGCCGGCACCGATGAGGGTTACGGCAGCGGCATATTCGGGCTGCTGCAAGTCGCGAAGCAATCCTGTAATGTCCGCGCTCTCGTCGGCGTCGCCACCGTCGGTCACTTCTTCCACCGTGCCGTAATCAGCCATTCGTGTGGCAAGGCGGCTGCCGGCCGCCGCCTTCTCCGGCACCGGGTTGGTCGCAAAGGCCTTTGCCAGTTGCGACAGTCCCGACCACTGCACGTCGCGGGCGGCATCAATCGCGCGGCGCTCTTTGTTGATCTCCGAATCGTCTTCGAGCACGTGCGCCTTTTCGATCCGGTCGTAATACAACTGCAGGTCGGCCCGCACCGAAACCACCGTACGCGGCAGAACGGGATCGTCAGTAATTTTCAGAACCTGTTTTGTGAAGGTGAGGAACTCGCCGTTGTGCAACGGCCGCAGGTTGAATTCAGGAATCATAAGTAGGGGGTTTAGGTTAAAAGATGTTTCAGTAAAATACTCCGGCACACTGACTTCTGCAAGCTTTTGCCCCGAAAAAAATCGGCAATTCGCGCCGGCACTTCAGAATCAATGTTTTAAGGTGCGCCTTACCCCGGGTGCGGAGCTTCCGGCGGGCCGGGAGTGCCACCCCTACCCTGGAAGAAAAGTATCCGGCTTGCCGGAAAGGCCACTTCTACTCTATGGAAAATGATAACGGCAGGCAGGAAACAACGTTACCAGGGTAGGTAAAGAGATACTGGCGTGCCGGAAGGGTTGTAGGATCCGAATCGAATAAATGCCGATGCCAGGCACAATTCAAATGATATGTCTGTACGTATATGGAACCGCGTCGCAGCGCGATGCTCAACAAAGAATAAAGCGGCTCGGAAATCCCGCGCCATGCTGGAGTACCGGAGGAACTTCCTGTCGGGACAAAGGCAAGGTGATGGCGCTGGTCGGAAAAAACCCACCTGCCAGAGCGAGATGCCCTATCCGGTTGTTCAGAAATAGCTTACTTTATAACCGTTGAATTAGTTTACGCTTTAGGTCACATAAGCAACTTTGACACATGATGAAATATTTCGCCTGCTGTTATATCCTTCTATTCTCCCACTCATCGTTCGCACAAACGCATACCGTTAAGCAACTCTACGACGAGTACCGCGGCAACCGGAGTATGTTTCAAAACAAGTACCGGAATCAAACGGTGACGGTCACGGGCAAGGTGCGCAGCATCAGTCCCGCGAGCAGTTTCTGGAAGGAGCAGGACGTGCATCGCGTTTACCTTACGGCCACGGGTTATGAAAACTTCGTGGTATGCCAGGTTCCGTACAAAGACTCGGCGCTTTTGAGCGCCTTCAAGGCAGGCGATATCGTGACGGTAACCGGTACGAGTTCATCAAACATCAGCGATGCGGTTTTCCTGAGCAACTGCTCGTTTGCATCATCTAAAGCCGTGACAAAAAAAAGCACGGCGCCGGAGAATGCGCCTTTGGGCAAGTATAACGTTTACCAGGATAACGGTCAGGGCTTCAATTTCCAGTATACGTTTTACCTGAAGTCGTACACCACCTATCTGCTCAACGGCAAGGCTGGAAACTGCACATATGATCCGGCAAGCAAAGCGATCCGTTTCGCTACCGGTCCGCTGAAAGGCTTTGCCGGTTTGTACCGGAAAACCACCGACAACCCAGCCGACCCGCCGAGCTTCCTGTTAAATGCCAACGGAACGGTTCCCGTATTGAACTCCGGGCATCATGGCTACCAGTTTGGCTATTACCAGGAAAAATAGGCCCGCGTGGAAGGAATCGTCATCGGATGTCGGAACGCGCTTTCGTTCACCGGGTACAGGGCAGCATTCCTGCCATCCGCAAGCCCCTCCCCCCCTTTTCAAAATAAGCAATGAAAAAGCCGACCATCGACTGGCACCATGCCCCGCTCCAAAAGGAAACCGTCATCACAGAAAACTTCCGGCTTACACAGAATGTGCGCCGCTTTTTTCAGGAGCATTTACACCGCGAGGTTCGCTTCAGCCGCGGGTTCATGGAGTGGCTGCGCGCCAACACCGGCGGCAACCTGGGTGATGCACTGGAAGCGTACCGGCAAGGTACGTCTGCAGAAAGCGGAGCGAAGAAACGCTGACCCGAAGCTTCGGGTCCGCAGGCGGGACACCTGCCCCGGTTCGGCAAGCTCACCGTGACAGGTGTCAGCCTGAGCGTAGTCGAAGGCTGCGTTCTTTCTCTCCCCGACTTGTCCTTTACAGCCTTGTCTTCAGGCGCGGCACCATCTCGTCTTTCCAGCTTTTGAAATCACCCGCAAGGATATGTTTGCGCGCCTCGCGCACCAGCCAGAGGTAGAAGGCCAGGTTTTGGATGGAGGCGATGCTGAGCGAGAGGTATTCACCGGCCTTGAACAGGTGACGCAGGTAGGCCTTTGAATAATATTGACTCGTTTCGCAATTCAGGCCCGGGTCGATGGGCGAGAAATCGCGCTCCCACTTTTTATTGTCGATGTTGATGACACCCTGCGTGGTGAAGAGCATGGCATTGCGGCCATTGCGGGTGGGCATCACGCAGTCGAACATATCCACGCCGAGGGCGATGTTTTCGAGGATGTTCCAGGGCGTGCCCACCCCCATGAGGTAGCGGGGCTTGTCTTTGGGCAGGTGCTCGCAGCAGAGCGCCGCGATTTCGTACATCACCGGCTCGGGCTCGCCCACGGAGAGGCCGCCGATGGCGTTGCCCGTGGCGCCTTTGGAGGCGATGTATTCGCAGGAAGCCTTGCGCAGGTCGTGGAATACCGCGCCCTGCACGATGGGGAAGAGATTCTGGGTGTGCCCGTATTTATCCGGTGTATCGTTGAAGCGCGTCCAGCAGCGGTCGAGCCACCGGTGGGTAAGCTTCATCGAGTCGAGCGCGTAGCGGTACTCGCTGTTGGCAGGCGGGCACTCGTCGAAGGCCATCATGATGTCGGCGCCGATGGTACGCTCGATGTCCATCACACGCTCGGGTGAGAAGAGGTGCTTCGAGCCGTCGATGTGCGAACGGAAGGTGACGCCCTCCTCGGTGATCTTGCGGTTGGCGGCGAGGGAGAACACCTGGTAGCCGCCCGAGTCGGTGAGGATGGGGCGCTCCCAGTTGATGAATTGGTGCAGGCCGCCGGCAGCTTCCATTGTTTCCATGCCCGGGCGCAGGTAAAGGTGGTAGGTATTGCCCAGGATGATGTGGGGATCCACCTCGGTCTTGAGCTGCTGCTGCGAGAGCGCCTTCACCGAGCCCACGGTGCCCACAGGCATGAAGATGGGCGTCTCGATCACGCCATGGTCGGTGGTGATGGAGCCTGCGCGGGCGCTGCTCTGATCGTCGGTTTTATGAAGCTGGAAGGAAAGTGCGGCCATAAGCGGGCGAAATTAATGTGATAATGCGGTAATGTGGTAATGCGGTAATGTGGTAAAAACAACAGGAAATTCTGAGGAAACCCCTTTGTCGATACAACGGCAATAAAAGAAATTTGAAAAAACACCGCTATGACTCCGATTTTATATCCCGCAAACCCATTACTCCAGCAGACTTTTGAATTTGCGCTCGGGATCATCGCCTATTGCGAGGAACTGAAGGGAATCCGGCAGTATGAAATGTCGCGCCAGTTATTTAAAAGCGGAACCTCTATTCATTCCCAGGTTCGCGAAGGGCAGAAGCCGGAAAGCAGCGCTGATTTCATCCATAAGTTCAAAATAGGCGAAAAGGAAGCATCCGAAACAGAAGGATGGCTGTTGATGTGCAAATTCAGTCCGGGCTTTCCGAATCCAGACAAACTATTACAACGTCTTCCATCCATTCAAAAAATGCTCAATAGCAGCATCCTGACGGCAAAGCGGAAGACAACCCGGCACCAACCCTCCTAAGCATTACCGCATTACCACATTACCGCATTACCGCATTACCTTCGTGGTATGCTTATGAGCTGGGGACTGGCCGTCTTCGCCGTCTTTTGTGTGGTTGCGGCGATACAAATCTTTTATTACCTCTATTTTTTCCGCCGCGTGGGCAAGTGGAAGCCGCGCCCGAAGGAAGTATCGCGGCAGCACCCGGTGTCGGTGATCATCTGCGCCCGCGATGAGGACGAAAACCTGGCCCGCCACCTGCCCGGTGTGCTGGTGCAGGAGTACCGCTCCACCCACGAGGTGGTGGTGGTGAACGACAACTCGGTAGACGACAGCCGCTACGTGCTCGAAGACTTCCAGAAGACCTACCGCTTTCTCAATATCATCGACCTCACGCAGGAGGCCAAGCTGATCGCGGGCAAGAAGTTCCCGCTCTCCATGGGCATCAAGGAAGCCAAGTACGAGGTGCTGCTGCTCACCGACGCCGACTGTGTGCCGGCCTCCGAGCACTGGATCTACAAGATGCAGGACGCCTTCGACGAAGGCATCGAGGTGGTGCTGGGTTACGGGGCCTACCATAAGCAAAAGGGCTTTCTCAACAAGGCCATCCGCTTCGAGACCTTCCACACCGCCCTGCAGTATTTCGGCTATGCCCTCGCCGGCAAGCCCTATATGGGCGTGGGCCGCAACCTGGCTTACCGCAAGGGGCTCTTCTTCCGGCATAAGGGCTTTTCGAGCATCAACCATATCCCCAGCGGCGACGACGACCTGTTCATCAACAAGGTGGCCACCCCCCAGAACACAGCCGTGGTGCTTGATCCGGAGGCCTTTACGCTTTCGCGACCCAAGCAAAGCTGGAAGGAGTGGCGCCGCCAGAAAAACCGCCACTACAGCACCGGCAAATACTACAAGCCCGGCATCAAGTGGCTGCTCGGCGGCTATACGGCTTCCTACTTCCTGTTCTACCCGCTCTTTGTGGCGGCGCTGTTCCTTTTCGACTGGCGCCTGGCCCTCATCCCGCTGCTCCTGCGCGTGATCACCCTGGCCGCCGTCTGGCGCAAAGGCATGAGCCAGCTCGGCGAGCGCGACCTCTTCCCCATGTTTCTTTTCTGGGACCTGTGGCTGTTCTTTTATTATATCTGGTTTGCGCCGGCGGTGTGGCGGAAGCCGAAGAAGACCTGGTAGAATAATGAATATCGATCAGGGAACGCCGAATTAAGAATACAGTTACCAGCTGACTTACCTTCGTGTTTCGATATTCCTTGATCGATATTCGCTATTCAATTATGGACATCCTCCTCAAATACTTCTCCGACTTCTCCCCGCGCCAGCTCCAGCAGTTCGCTGCCCTGGAAGATCTCTATAAAGACTGGAACGCGAAGATCAACGTCATCTCCCGCAAGGATATCGACAGCCTGTACGAGAAGCATGTCCTGCATTCGCTGTCCATCGCGGCGACGGTGCCCTTCCCCGACGGCGTGGAGATCGTCGACATCGGCACCGGCGGCGGCTTCCCGGGCGTCCCGCTGGCTATTTTCTTTCCCAACGTCAAATTCCACCTGGTCGACTCCATCGGCAAGAAGCTCAAGATCATCGAGGCCGTGAAAGAGGCTATCGGGCTCGACAACGTCACCACCCAGCACAGCCGTGCCGAGGAGATCAAAGGCCGCAAGTTCGATTTTGCCGTCTCCCGCGCCGTGGCCCCGCTCGGCGACCTGCTCCGCTGGAGCAAGCCCCTGCTCCGGAAAGGCTCCTTCACCATAAAAGAAGGCGACGGCAGCGAAACCGTTTTCCGCTCCGGCCTCATCTGCCTCAAGGGCGGCGACCTCGCCGAGGAGATCAACGCCACCGGCACCCGCCCCAGGATGATCGAGCTCAGCGATCTCTTCGAAGAAGAGTGGTTCCGCGATAAATACATCGTGTATGTCTGATGTCTGATCTCGGATGTCTGATTTGAGCGACAGCGGCCCTTTACCGAATTACCACATTACCGCATTACCGGATTCTCTGCGTTATCGTTTGCGTGGATTCCCGGCATTTTCCTCGTTTTTGGCTTATTTTCGGCCCCTAAAATCAAATTAGACCGATGGCTGAAGTGATCAAGATGCCCCGATTGAGCGATACGATGACCGAAGGCGTGATCGCCGCCTGGCACAAAAAGGTGGGCGATGCCGTGAAGAAAGGGGACATCCTTGCTGATATTGAAACCGATAAAGCCACCATGGAGCTGGAAAGCTACAAGGATGGCACCATCCTGCACCTGGGCGCCGACAAAGGCGGCAAGATCCAGGTGGACGACCTGCTGTGCATCATCGGCGCACCCGGCGAAGACGTCAGCGGCCTTCTGGCCGGTGGCCAAAAGGCCGAACCGCAGAATAACGAACAAGGAACGCCGAAGTCCGAAGGGTCTGCGCCCGCGCCGGCTCCCGCTGCAGCACCCACTGCCGGCGGCTCTCCCATCGACCTCACCAAAATGGAAGAAGTGGTGCTCATGCCCCGCCTCTCCGACACCATGACCGAAGGCGTGATCGCCTCCTGGCACAAAAAGGTGGGTGATACTGTAAAGAAAGGCGACGTGCTGGCCGACATCGAAACCGACAAGGCCACCATGGAACTTGAATCGTATAAGAACGGCACGCTGCTCTACCAGGGCGGACAGCCCGGCGAAAAGGTAGCCGTGAACGACCTGCTTTGCATCATCGGCGAGCAGGGCAAGGTGGATGTGGATGCGATCGTGGCGGCCGCCAAGGGCGGCGGTGCACCCGCAGCACAATCGAATCAGGAACAATCAACCGGGAATACAGCAGGAGCTGCCGCACCCGCCCAGGCTGCCGCCGCTCCCGTTGCGGCGAACAACTCCGACGATGGCCGCCTGAAGGCCTCTCCGCTTGCTAAGGCTCTTGCCAAAGAAAAAGGTATTGACCTCGCACAGGTGCAGGGCACCGGCGACGGCGGCCGCATCACCAAAAGCGATATCGACAACTTTAAGCCTTCGGCACAGCCGCAGCAACAGGCGGCCTCCGCACCTGCAGCCACCGCGTCGGCTGCACAGCAGTTCGTGGCCGGCCAGGAAGGCCACAGCGACACCAACGTATCACAGATGCGTAAGGTAATCGCCAAGCGCCTCGGCGAAAGCATGTTCAGCGCCCCGCACTTCTACCTCACCATGGAGATCAACATGGACGGAGCCATGGAAGCACGCGCCAAAATGAACGAGGTCAGCGACGTCAAGATCTCCTTCAACGATATGGTGGTGAAAGCCGCCGCCATGGCCCTGCGCAAGCACCCGGCCGTCAACTCCTCCTGGATGGGCGACTTCATCCGCACCTACCAGCACGTGCACATCGGCGTAGCCGTGGCCATCGAAGACGGCCTCATCGTTCCTGTTGTCCGCTTCGCCGACCAGAAGACCCTGTCGCAGATCGGTGCCGAAAGCAAGGAGCTCGCCGGCAAGGCCCGCAACAAGAAGCTGCAGCCCAACGAATTCACCGGCAACACCTTTACCATCTCCAACCTCGGCATGATGGACATCGAGGAGTTTACCGCCATCATTAACCCGCCCGACTCGGCCATCATGGCCGTAGGCCGCATCAAGGAAGTAGTGGTGCGCAAGGGCGACGGCTTCGGCGTAAGCAACGTGATGAAGGTGACCCTCTCCTGCGACCACCGCTCGGTGGACGGAGCCGTGGGTGCCGCCTTCCTGCAAACGTTCAAGAAGTTCCTGGAGAACCCGGTAACCATGCTTGTTTAACGAGCATGACTGATGTCAGATGTATGATGTCAGATGTCAGATCTGATAGACGATAAAAGAAGAAGCCTCCGCGATGTGGAGGCTTTTTCTTTATTAGTTCACCCGGATCTGCTCGCCGGTAGCCCGGTTTTGCTTGACCGCCTTCCAGTAGGTAGCTCCCTGCGTATAAAAAAGCAGGTTGGTATTGGGGTCGACCACGATCTTTACCGGATTCCGTTCGCCGATGTCCAGTTTCACTTCCGTCAACGACTCCGTTACCGGGATGTCATGGATAGTCATCTTACCCGCATCATCCACCACCCCGATCTCCAGGGTAAAGTAAAAAGGTTGCCGGGCAAAGGACGATTGGCTGATGGAAAGCTTCACCTTGCCCTTGCGCAGGGTTTCCTGGATATTCAAACCGGGCATGGAAGGGCGGTAAAGCCACTGCTCGAAGAACCAACCCCACTTTGTGCCGGTAACCTGCTCCACAACGGAGCCGAAATCTTCGGTCGTGGCATTCTTTCCTTTATACTGCTCGTAATAGGTCCGGATGACCTTCCGGAACACGGAGTCACCCACCTCACGGCGGAGCATATGCAACACCCAGCCGCCTTTTTGATAGCTGTTCGTATTGAGCAGCGACATCAGGTTGGTCGTATCATCCACAACGGTGCGCAGGCCTACGCGACCGGATTTCCGGATTGCCTCACGGTCGGCGGCAAGACGTTTATTCATACTGTCCACACCATACTTCTGCTCGATATAGATGTTGGTCATATACGTGGCAAAGCCCTCGCTCAGCCACAGGTGCGCAAAGCTTTTTTCCGAGGCCATATCGCCGAACCACTGGTGGGCGATCTCGTGGGCGATAACGTCTTCCCACTTGCGGTCGCCGGTAACGCTCTCTTCGGCATAGAAGATCGCGGAAGCGTTCTCCATACCGCCGAAGATGGTTTTCGACTGCACGTTGGCGAGCTTCTTATAGGGAAAAGGGGCGATGTAGCTGCTGAAGAATTTCAGGATCGAGGGCGCGAGCGCATAGTCGTAAAAGCCTTTGGCGCTGTCCTGTGGAAACACCCAGGCGCTGACGGGTATCCCTGGCGGACTGTCCTCGAAAGTCTTGCTGGCAAAGCGCGCCGCCCCGATCACCATCACCTTGGTGGGCAGCGGCACTTCGCAGCGCCAGTGCGCGAAGCTGCGCGACGTGTCCGGCGGTACGATGCCTGTGTTGCCCGGCCGGGGCATCTGCAGCTCGCCGTTGCTGATAACGCGGTATCCCTTGGGCACCGTTACCTGAAACTCGAAGGTTGCCTTGTCATCCGGCCGGTCATTACACGGAAGCCACTGGTGCGCCCGGTTCGGCCAGTTGTCGGCGAAGAAGGTGCGTTCGCCCCATTTGTTCTTAGAGATGATCAGGCCGTCGGCCGGTATGCCGCCGTATTCGATCTGAACCAATTTGGAAGTTTTGGCGATGCTGCCTAGATCAAAGACGATCGCTACTTTATCATCCCGCTGCGACCAGCTTTCCACATCCGCTCCCTTCACAGAACGCACCGCCATGCCTTTGCCGTCGCGTCGCGGAGCCGCCAGGTCAAAGGTGACGCTGGCCCGCGGCTTCACCGTCTCGAAATTGATCAGCGCAATACCCTTGATGCTGTCGCTCTGATCCGAAAGCGTCAGGTTGAAATTGTAATGGAGCACGTCGATATCCTGGGCCCCGACATTTACAGCTGCCAGCAGGAGAAGTAAGACTTTCGGAAGTCGTTTGAGCATACCGGAAGGTAAACGGAAATCCCAAATCTGAATTCTTAAAAATCTGCAATCCGTCCTGAGGTCCGCGCCTTGCTCAAATCAGACATCAGACATCAGACATCGGACATCAGCCATTCTCTCCGAGGCTTTCCAGCAGGTCCACCACCTTCTCGCGCCGCAGGATGACGTAGCCGATCCGGTCGTCGGAGATACCGTCGCGGAGCTGATAGCTGAAGGAAAGCTGGTCATTGGCCACCTTCGTTTCGAAGAACTTGAAGGCGATATTGGGATACACCTTCAGCTCCTCGCCGATCTCGTAGAGATGCGTGGAAAGAATGAACAGCGAATTGCGCATCTTCACGAGGCCCTTGATCACGGCGAGCGAGCACTTCATCGCATCCTGCACGTTGGTACCCTTGAACAGCTCGTCGATCAGCACCAGCCACTTCTTGCCGTCGTTGATCTTCACGATCGTGTTCTTGATCCGCTGCACTTCGTTGAAGAAGTAGCTTTCGCCGCGCACGAGGTTATCGGTCACGTTGATATTGGACAGCAGTCCGTCAAAAAGACTAAGCTCCATGGCCGCCGCCGGCACGCCCATGCCGAGGTGGGCCAGGTACACCGCCGCACCCACCGCTTTGATGAGCGTGCTTTTGCCGGCCATATTGGCGCCGGTAAGAAACACGAAGTTTTGCTGCGGATCCATCACCAGGTCGTAGGCTACCGGGTTTGGAATCAATACATGATAAAGTCCGCGGGCATTGAATTGGGGTTCGGCACTGTCCACGAAGCGCGGGAACTGCAGGCCGAAATGGGTCATCGCGGCAGCCATCGAATACCAGGCCTCCAGGCGGCCGAATACATCGATCAGCTCGAGGGTGCTGTTCTTGTATCGTCCCCGGACATGGTAGGCATAATACAATGTTTCCTGGATCGACAACACAGCGCCCGGCTCCAGCGCCGCAAGCCGCTCCAGCGGCTCCTCGCGCAGCAGGGACCGGATGCGATCGGTAAAATACGATACCTGCCGCGGCAGCTCCACATCGGCAAACAGCACCAGCAACTGCCGCAGGCCACGATAAAAGTCGGCGAAATGCCGCACCGAAAAACGGGCCATGGAATAATCCTGCGGATGCAGCACACGGTACGAGAAGCTGTTGATACGATTGAGCGAGGCAGGGATTGCGTCGAGCTCGTAGTCGAGAAACTTGTCGATCACCAGCATGGTGCCGTTGGTGATATAGGGCGGCCACTGCGCCCCGCGTTCCTGGAACAGGCGCAGCACCTCCTGGGTGGCGCGGATCTTCTGCAGGTCGCCATGCGGCTGCTGGAAGAAGCGGCGCAGCCACTCCTTTCCAACGGCGGTCTTGGTAAAATTGAGCCGGTGAAAAACGGAGAACTCCTCTTCGCTTTGAAAGATCGCGAGGTCGTGCGTGGTGATTTTGTCGATCTGCATAATGATGTTTTCGTCGTGGGCTGGAGAGAAGGAACGCTGATTCCGCGGGCGGAATACGCAGATCTTTTATGATTTATTATGATTGGCTGACGCCGGCAACAGTAACTGCGTTAATCATATAGATCATAAGAAATCCGCGTTCTTTCTACCGGTCGAAGCGCAGCCTTTGCCCCCAATGAGATTCATCCCACACCCCGTTTGCATAAACGGGATGCCCGTTTACAAAAGTGTGGGTGATCCGGGCGGGGAACGTAAACCCTTCGAGCGGGCTCCAGCCACATTTGTAGAGGATGTTTTCCTTGCTGACCGTGGTGCTTTCGTTGAGGTCCACGATCACGAGGTCGGCCCAATAGCCTTCGCGGATATAGCCGCGCCCGCGGATGCCGAAGCAGTCGGCCACGGCATGACTCATCTTCTGCGCGATCTTCTCCAGCGAGATGCGTCCTTCCCTGTAATAATGCAGCATCAGCAGCAGCGGGTGTTGCACCAGCGGCAGGCCCGCATGGGCATGCTCGTAGTCGCCCGCCTTCTCGGCGCGCAGGTGCGGCGCATGGTCGGTCGCGATCACGTCAAGGCGATCGTCGAGCAGCGCCTGCCACAGGGCCTCGCGGTTGTGCGGCGCCTTGATGGCCGGGTTGCACTTGATATCGTAGCCGTGCTTCGCATAATCGTCGGAAGTAAAATGCAAATGGTGCACGCACACTTCGGCGGTGATGCGCTTGTCGCGCAGCGGCACCATATTGGTGAACAGCTGCAGCTCGCGCTCGGTGGTAATGTGCAGGATGTGCAGGCGCGCATCATGCTTCATCGCCAGCTGCACGGCTTTGAGCGACGACTCGAAGCAGGCCGCCTCGTCGCGCACCAGCGGGTGGTCGGCCGGGGTGAGCGTACCTTTCTCCGCCTTCAGCCGCGCATAGTTGGCGCGGATGATGCTTTCCTCTTCGCAGTGCGTGGCAATAAGCAGCTCGCTGCCGGCGAAAATATTGCCGATCGTGAGGTAATTATCCACCAGCAGGTTGCCGGTGGAAGCGCCCATGAAGATCTTGACCCCGCAAACCGCGTCTTTCTTTTCATTGGTGCGGAGCACCTCCTCGAGGTTGTCGTTGGACGTGCCCATGAAGAACGAGTAATTCGCCAGGGCGCTGCGCGCGGCGATGGCGTACTTGTCTTCCAGCAATTCCTGGGTGAACACCGGCGGTTGCGTATTGGGCATCTCCATGAACGAGGTAACGCCGCCGGCCACGGCCGCTTTGGCTTCTGTATAAATCGTAGCCTTATGCGTAAGCCCCGGCTCGCGGAAGTGCACCTGGTCGTCGATGGCGCCGGGCAGGAGGTATTTGCCGCTCCCATCGATCTCCGTCACCGCGGTGTTGCCCATATCGATGCGCCCGCCGATACGCTCGATGCGGCCATCGCCGATCAGCACATCGCATGTGTCGATGCGCCCTTCGTTGACAACCTGTATATCCCTGATCAGGTAGTATTTTTGTTGCATTGTTGTTATTTAACCCGAATTGATGCAATATAAACAAAGACGGGGGCTGGCACTCGGTGCGGCCCTCCTGCTGGCACCGGTGCTGGCCTCATCACAGACCACCTACCTGCCGCAGGGCGCGCCCGAGCAGATCCTCATCGAACGGCTTGAAGTGAAGGCCCAGCGCGACTCCGTACTTAATTACTCGACGGTCCGCCCGCTTTCCCGCAAGGAGTTCATCCCCGCCCTGCTGCGCCAGGACAGCACGCAATTGAGCCGGGTGGATCGCTACAACCTTTACCTGGCGAAGATCAACAACCTGGAATGGGTACCCGAAGACTGGACGAACTACGCCAGCCGGAAGCCCGTCCTGAAAAACTTCTACCGCACGCCGGCCACCCTGTTCGAAGTACACGAGCCCAATTTCTTCCTTGCCGTCAACCCCGTGCTGCAATACACGGTGTCGAAGGAGCAGGACAATGAACAGCATCTTTTCCTGAATACGCGCGGTGCCACGCTCCGCGGCAGAATTGCCGACAAGATCGGTTTCTATGCCATCGTTACCGACAACCAGGAGCGCGAACCGGGCTATGTGCAGCAGTTTATCGCCGAAAGGCGCGCGGTACCTGGGGCCGGCTTCTACAAAGACTTCAAGGCGGCCGGCGGCGTCGACTACTTCGATGCCCGCGGCTATGTGACCTTCAACGCGGCAAAGTTCATCGACATCTCCTTCGGCTTCGACCGCAACTTCATCGGTGCGGGCTACCGGAGCCTCTTCCTGAGCGATTTCTCCGCTCCTACAACTTTTCTCCGCCTCAACACGCGCATCTGGAAGTTTCACTACCAGAACCTCTTCATGGAGCTTAATTCGGCCAACCGCCTCAATGCCGACAAGCTGCAGCCGAAGAAATATGCCGTGATGCACCACCTCGACCTCGGTGTTACGAAGTGGCTTAACGTCGGTCTCTTCGAAGGCGTGATCTTCGGGCGCACCAACCATTTCGAATTCGGCTACCTCAACCCCGTTATATTTTACCGCTCGCTGGAGCAGCAGAACGGTTCTTTCGACAATTCCGTTGCCGGCATCGACTTCAAAGCCAACGCAGCGAAGCACTTCCAGTTCTACGGCCAGCTGCTGCTCGACGAGTTCAAGCTGTCGGAGATCAAAAGCAACCGCGGCTGGTGGGCCAACAAATTCGGTTACCAGCTCGGTGCCAAATACATCGATGCCTTCAACGTACGCAACCTCGACCTGCAGCTGGAAGTAAACCGCGTGCGGCCCTTCACCTACTCGCACAACGACTCGGTGGCCAACTACACGCACTACAACCAGCCGCTGGCACACCCGCTTGGCGCCAACTTCCAGGAAGTGATCGGCACCGTGCGCTACCAGCCCGCGCCGAAATGGCTCCTGCTGGCCAAGGCCATGTATTATTACCAGGGGCGTGACACGGGTCTTGTTTCATTCGGCGGCAATATCTTCCTCCCCAACCAGGTTCCCGACCCGGCCGACCCGGTGCGCAACAGCATTCCCCACCGCACTGCTGACTACGGCTACTACGTCGGCTCCGGCCTGCGCAACAAGGTGGCGATGGCCAGCCTGCTCGTCTCCTACCAGCTGCGCCCGAACTTGTTCTTTGAGCTCAACGGCGCCTACCGCCGCCAGAGCGTGAACGTAGCCGGGGTTAGCGACGCCAGCACCTTCATCTTTACCGGGGGCGTTCGCTGGAATATTCACCGGAGGGATTTCGACTTCTAATCCATTTCTGATTTTTTTCCTTTCATGAGCCCCGGCCCTGGCGCCGGGGCTTTTTCATGCCGCCATCCAGCCCGGGAACGACGCACCCGACACATTATTTATTTCATTCATTGGCGAAGTGAAAAGTTTCTATTTACTTTGCAATACAAAGTGCTTTCTAAACAGACAAACGGAAGCCGAAAACAACCGCCATGAGTACCGTTCTCTCCCTTTCGCAGATCAGCAAGTCGTATGGCAAGGTCCAGGCGCTCAGGGACGTATCCTTCTCGGTGCCCGAGGGCAGCGTCTTCGGCATTCTCGGGCCGAACGGCAGCGGCAAGACCACCCTGCTCAGCATCGTGCTCGACGTGCTCAAAGCCGATCGGGGCGACTATAGCTGGCTGGGGCAGCCGGGCTCGCCGGCACAGCGCAAAAAGATCGGCTCGCTGCTGGAGACGCCGAACTTTTACCATTATCTCTCCGCGGTAGACAACCTCCGCGTGACGCAAAGCATCAGCGGCCGCGGCACCCCCGAAGACATCGACCGCGTGCTCCGGAAGGTGAACCTCTTTGAGCGCCGCAAGAGCCGCTTCAAGAGCTACAGCCTGGGCATGAAGCAGCGCCTGGCCATCGCGGCCTCGCTCCTCGGCGACCCGAAGGTGCTGGTACTCGACGAGCCCACCAACGGCCTCGACCCGGTGGGCATCGCCGAGATCCGCGAACTTATCACCGAGCTCCGCAACTCCGGGCATACCATCATCATGGCCAGCCACCTGCTGGATGAAGTGGAAAAGGTATGCACGCACGTGGCCATCCTGAAGACAGGCGAGCTGCTCACCACCGGCGACGTCAACGAGGTGATGCAGGACGAAGACATCGTGGAAGCGGGCGCCGCCGACCTCGCCGCGCTCGCCCGCGCGCTGGCGCCCTTCAGCAACGCCGTGCACGTCGACCCGGTTTCCAACACCGCTTCTTTCGCGCTCCCCAAAGGCAGCGCGCACCTCGAAGAGATCAACCGCCACTGCTTTGAACAAGGCCTCGTGCTCCGTCATCTCCTGCTGAAAAAGAAACGCCTCGAAACCCGCTTCTTCGAGCTTACCAACAATTAGATCGCCGATTACAACGACAAGAAATGATATCGATACTTAGAACCGAATGGCTCAAAATGAAGGGTTACCCGGCCTTCTGGGCAATGCTGGCCATCGTGGCGACTTCCTACCCGGGCATGAACTATTTCTTTTATTCCTCCGGGTACAAGGACCAGCTGACGGATAAAAAAATGGGGCCCATCCTGATGATGCTGCCCAACCCCTTCACCTTCCCGGACGCATGGCAAACGGTAGCGTACATCTCCTCCCTGTTCATCTTTCTGCCCGCCCTGATGGTGATCATGTTCATCACCAACGAGTACACCTATAAAACCCATCGGCAAAACATCATCGACGGCTGGGGACGTAAGGATTTCATGTTGGGCAAGCTGATCGATGTGCTCCTGGTCAGCACAATCGTTACCCTTTTGTATGCCGCAACTGCATTCGCGATCGGCAGCATCAACACGCCCGGCGTTAACCCCTGGGAAGGAAGCCGCTACATCGGCCTGTTCTTCCTGCAGGTATTTGCGCAGCTGTCGCTGGCGCTGCTCGTAGCGCTCGTGGTACGCAAGGCCTTCATCGCGCTGGGCGTTTTCATGTTTTACTATTTCCCGCTCGAGCCGGCCATCGTAGGCATCAGCCGGGAAAAATGGGGCGTAAAACTCGAATTCATGCCGCTGGAAGTTTCCGACCGCCTCATCCCCTACCCGCGCTGGTTTACCCGCGACGAAGCCCACTGGAAGGAGATCGTGGCACAGAGCAACAGCCACATTGGCTATACGCTGATCTTCCTGCTGATCGTATGGACACTTTGCTTTTGGATCATCAAGAAACGCGACCTCTGATGTTACTGGTAAAAAAACTCCTCCTCGCTTTCGCCCTGCTCCTGTGCATCGGGGCCTCTGCCCAGAACCACGCCACCACCATCAAGGTGCAGGCAATGGATATGGGCAGGAACTTCATGAAAAATGACTTCAATGGTTTTGTGAAATACATGCACCCCAACATCATCGGGTTCGCCGGTGGCCAGGAGAAGATGAAAACCCGGATGGATTCCGCCTACACCATGATGCAGCGTTTCGGCGTCAGCTTTAAGAAGTACCTGATCGGTACACCGTCCGCGATCGTATCGTACAAGAACCAGCTGCAATCGGTGCTCCCCGTCAGCACGGTAATGAAAACGCCGATGGGCGACCTGTCGGTGGAAACGGCGATGATCGTGATCTCGAATGACGGTGGTAAAAGCTGGTGGTTTATCGACACCAACGTGTACCGCGCCGACAAACTGAAAAGCATCCTGCCCGACCTGAGCCCGGATATCGTGTTGCCGGCGCGGTCGAAGCCGAAGCTGGTGCAGCCGGCGAATGCGAATTAAGTAATTCTGCCGCCCTAAATGGTCGCGTAGGAAAGTGCTAAGAGGCTGTCGAAATTTAATCTGTCGAAGCCGTGTTTGTAGCGTACGCCCCGGAGGGGCGGCGGTTTTATAGCCCCAGGCGCAAGCCTGGGGTAAACGGATGAAGAATGAAAATCGCACCCCAGCGGGGTGCCGCAACGGAGAAGGGGCGATGACCGGCAATTGGACTGGTTGAAAAAAAATGCAGGACAGTAAGCAAGCTCAAATCCCCTGTCGGCCGCCGTCCCGCTACTCGGCGAATCGTTGCGAACACCGCCCACTCACGCACTAATCCTACTTTCCCTTGAACAACTTTTGCACACGTTAAAAAATTCGTGAGTACGCGTTTGAACGACTACTTCCTGTTCGCTTTACAGAGACCGTTTCGCCGAGGTATCTATTGGGCACCTCTTTGCCGGTTCCGATATCGACAATCTTTCGCAAAAAAACATCTTGTAATGCGAAGTCCGTGAAAATCGGAGAATAATACACACAGTCCTCGAAATAGTAGTGATTCACCTGGCTATGTCGCGTACTCCCCGGCCGGGTAATAGGCTCTCCGCCGTGTAGCAAGTTCGCAGCCCAAATCAACGCCTGCCCCTTTTTGATAAGCGCCAACTCTTTCTTGAGCCCTTTGTTAACCGCCACCTTCGCTATGAATTCTTCATAGTGGTCTGCGTAGTCCATATAACGGTTGGAAGCCTCCAGACTACGCGTAGCTTTTATTCCAACATCCGTCATATTATAGAAGGGAAGCTTATGGGAACCCGGGTAATAATGCAAGGGCCCATTGTCAAGAGTTACGTCCTCTAAAGCAACCCAAACTCCACACATAAATCGCTCCGGGATTGAAGAAAAGTGCATCATATCCGAGTGCGTCCTTTGTTGCGTACCGACATCAAAATTCAGTGTTTGAAAAGGAATAGGTCGCCGGCGGTACAGCAATTCCAAACGCCCGAGAATAAAAGGGTCTGCAGCGATAGCTTTTACGTCGTCATTGTATTTCCAGGCATCTTGAAGTCTATGCTGAGCAATAGCTTCACCTTTTATAAGTCCTTCTTCATATTTAGGTGCCAAGGCTGTTATTATGCGATCGAACACTTTCGTGTCAATTCCCGTATCGAACGCGACATACCCTTGGTCTGCAAAAGTTTGGACGAACTGTTTGTCTGAGGCCGCCAGGTCTGCTTCAGCTAGTTCAGAATCGAAGAACGGAGATTCGATCCATGGCATATTATAAGGGGGGGGGGGTCGACATGTATGTTGGCTTTCAAACAAATATAGGGAAACCGCCTAAGGTTAAGCTGTCAGGACGATACACATTGATGGGAAAGGTTGGTATGTTTTCGGATGGCGGTCAACACTTGCACTTACGCTAAGGAGACGCTATGGCACTACGTGCAATGCCTACCTCAAATATACCAACCCGCCCAAAACCTATTGCGCGTCGTGCAAACCCGGGCACGGACCCCGGAACATCCAGCAAGCCAAATCAAACCCGTACAGCCCTCCCGGAATTCCCGGCAACCCCTTCACCCGCCCGTGAACCCTTCCCGGGATTTCCGGCACACCTTCACGCTCCCGAAAAATGCTCCCGGTATTTCCGGCGGCTCTTCACGCCGGCGTGAAATGCTCCCGGAAATTCCGGCTAACCTTCACGCATTGAAATTCAGCCGTTTATAAAGCAGGATAGCCCCATACCCAGAATTAGGTAGGTTCCCGCCGAAACGCCAAAGAAGAAATTTTCTTCAAAAAACGCTTCGCCGTCTCCGGAATGCTTTCTACCTTCTGATCCCAAAACCCACTGTTATGCTCACTTCAATTACAAAGCTCCAGTACCAGCACCTGCAGAACGCGGAAGCGGTACACTTCTCCAAAATGATTATCGAACGCGTTGTTTCCGCCAATCCATTACCGGCACCGGTGCAAACGAAACGCGATGCATTCGCCTCCGTTACCGGGCGCATGGACCTCCTCATCCAGCAGGCACGACACTCACGTTTTACCGACGCTTTGCAGTCCGAAGATGCCGTTCGCGATGAGCGCACACAATCCTTCTACTTGCTTTGCGAAGGATTTTCGAAATGTGAAGACGACCGGCGCCGCACCGCCGGCAGGCTCCTGCTCGATGCGCTTCGTCCCTATGGCACCGCCTCCGACCTGCGTGATGCCGATTACGACAAGCAAACCCAATTGCTCAATGGCCTCGTGCGCGACCTGCAGGGCCGCCCCGACCTGCACGCCGCACTCGTTACCTGCGGCCTCGAGTCACTCGTGGAAGCCCTCAAATTCTCGAACGAAGCATTTGCAAACCTCCAGCGCCAAAGCATCGACGAAGACGTCAACAAGCCCGAAGCTTTTGAAATGGTCACGCTCCGCCGCGAGGCCCGCAAAGCCTACCGCGAGCTCATCGAGCAGATCCAGAGCGCTTACAACTTTACCGGCGGCTCCGAGCCCTGGCTCGGCATGGTGGCCGCCATCAACCAGATCGTTGAAGACTATAAACTCAAACTCGCCCAGCGCGCCGGCCGCAACGCCGCCAAAGCCGAAGAAAAGTCAACCGAAGCCTGATACGTCACAGAAGATAAAACAAAGAGCCGCCCTACGGGCGGCTCTTTTTCACGAAGGAGGTAAGAGCAAATGATCACAGAACAAATGAATACATGATTACATGAGGTAGGACTACATCATGTATTCATTTGCTCATGTATTCTGTGATCATGTAATCTACTATCGGGGCCGCTGGCGTCCCGATGCGCGGCATCAGGATCTGAAAGGCAGCAAGGCAAAAGGACAATCAGAAATGACTTCCGGCACATGCTCCTTCCACTGCTGCCCCCGCGATGACAAGCATTTTGTCAGGCTGAGCGAAGTCTATTTCTTCCACGACCACAACACAAAGTCCAGCCCCGGCACCTGCGTGCATCCTACCTGCCGCAGCATCGTCACCAATTGTCCGCGGTGGTAGGTGCCGTGGTTGAAGATGTGGTGCAACACTTCCCAGGTGGGCGATTTGTGTTGCACGCCTTTGCCGTCGCGGTAGATGAATTCGTGGGTGAAGAGGTGTTGCGGCGCGCGCTGCACGTAGTCGAGCCATTGCGCGTCGAGGCGGCGCAGCAGCGCGGCCAGCGCGGTGAAGTCGCCGGCGAAGTTGTCGGAGGGCCGCACGATCTTTTCCTGCAGCTGGATCCTTTGCCACCAGATGCCGGCCGCGTCGCAGAGGTGCAGCACCGTGCGGCGGATGGTGGGGAAGCTGCTCACCAGCTCCTGCTCCTGCTGTTCGGGCGTCAGCGTAGCGATCGTTTGCAGCAGTTGCTCGTCGGCCCAGGCGTTGTAGGCAGCGTAGGAAAGCAGGAGTTCCTTCATAGTGAAATGGTTCTACTTTTGGAACACTAATTAACAAACATTGCTTGTCATGAGCGGCAAAAAAAATACACACTCCGGCTTCGGCACCACGGCCGTACACGCCGGCCATCGCCCCGACCCGCGCCACGCCCACCTGGTGCCCATCTACGCCACCAGCACCTATGTATACGATGACGCCGAGCAGGGCATGCGGCGCTTCAGCGGCACCGAGGAAGGCTATATCTACGGCCGCTGGGGATCGCCCACGAGCAACGAAGCCGAAGACAAGATCGCGGCCCTCGAAAGCTTCGGGCTGCCTTTCGAAGTAAAAGGAATCCTGCATGCCTCGGGCATGGCCGCGCTGGCATCGCTCTTCATGGGCACGCTCAAAAAGGGCGACAAGGTGCTCACCCACTTCTCGCTTTACGGCGGCACCGACGAATTGCTGGGCAACCTGCTCCCGGGCTTCGGCGTGGAGTATATCGTGGCCGACCTGCGCGACGATGCTAAGATCGACGCGCTCATCGCCTCCGATCCCGCCATCAAAATGCTGTACCTCGAAACGCCCGCCAACCCCACGCTCCAGTGCGTGGACCTCGAAGTGCTGATCGGGGCTGCGAAGAAAGCCGGCCTGCTCGTGGCCTGCGATAACACTTTCGCTACACCTTACCTGCAACAGCCCTTTAAATGGGGCGCCGACTTCGTGATGCACTCCACCACCAAGTTTCTCAACGGCCACGGCACCGCCATCGGCGGCATCCTGCTGGGCCGCGACATGGAGTTCATGAGCAAGGGCATGACGAAGGCCCACCGCCTCCTGGGTGGCAGCGCATCGCCTTTCGATGCATTCCTGCTCCTCACGGGCGTGAAGACGCTCGAGCTGCGCATGGAGCGTCACTGCAGCAACGCGATGGACGTGGCGCGCTTCCTCGACGCACAGGGCGCGGTGGCGCGTGTCAACTACCCGGGCCTTCCCTCCCACCCCGATCATGCCGTGGCCATGAAGCAGATGAAGCACCCCGGCGCCATGCTTTCCTTTGAGCTGAAGGGCGGCCTGCAGGCCGGTATCGACTTCATGAACAAGCTGCAGCTGTGCACCCGCACCGTGTCGCTCGGCACCTGCGATACGCTCCTCTGCCATCCCGCGTCGATGACGCACCACGGCGTAGCCAAAGTACAACGCGAGCAGTACGGTATAACCGACGGCCTCATCCGCATGAGCGTGGGGATCGAGAATATCGAGGACATCCTGGAAGACCTGAAGCAGGCGCTCGGATAAGAGAAAGAACGCTGATCCCGCTGAAGCGGGATCAGCAGATTGATTATGATTTGAGCGGATGGTGGTACCGATATCTGCGCACATCCTGACAGATCATAAAAAATCCGCGTTCTTTCTCTCCCTGCGGGCACCCTAATTTTGCCGCATCATGAACATCTCCCTCCGTCGCGCCGTACGCTCCGATTGTCACCGCCTCCTCGAACTCGTGAACGAACTGGCGCTTTATGAAAAAGCACCCGAAGAAGTAACGGTATCGCTGGAACATTTCACAGAAAGCGGCTTCGGCGAAAACCCCGTGTGGTGGGCCTTCGTAGCCGAAGTGGATGGTGTGGTGCAGGGCTTCGCACTTTACTACATACGCTTCAGCACCTGGAAGGGGCAGCGTATGTACCTCGAAGACTTTTACGTAACCGAAGCGATGCGTTGCCACGGCATCGGCAAGCTCCTCTTCGACCGCCTCATTGAAGAAGCGCGCGACAACGAGTTCAGCGGCATCGTGTGGCAGGTGCTCAAATGGAACGAGCCCGCCATCAGCTTTTACAAAAAATACAACGCAGCCTTCGACGGAGAGTGGTTCAACTGCTCGATCCCGGCGGGGGCGTGAATCGTCAGTCGTGAATAAGAAAAGCCTCCGCATTGCGGAGGCTTTTCATTGTGTGTGTGTGGGTCTGGCGGTCCATTGCCATCGAACCGCTCACGGTTGACGGCTCACGGCTCACGCTTATTGCTTAACAAAACGCGTTTGTCCCACCACAACGCCTTCGGCATCTACAAGCTGCACGTAGTAAACACCACGGGCAAGGGTTTGAATGCCCAGCGAGGCGTTCGGCTTCAGCATCGAATGCTGCGCCACCGGGCGGCCGCTGGCGTCGATCAGGCGCAGCTGTCCGCGACCGGTGAGACCGCTTGCGTTGATGTTGAGCGTGGTAGTGGCGGGGTTGGGATAAGCCTGCAGCTTCACGGCACCCTGCACCAGCGACGGGTCCATCTGGCGCGTGGCGGTGCCGAGGGCAACCTTCAGCGTGTAGCAGGTGGCACTGTTGGCGCCGTTGTAGCCATATACCTGCGCGTAGTAGGTGCCGGCTGCGGCGGTGTAGCTGATCGTTTCGCCGGTGGTGCCGCCGTTCTGAGAAATGCCCACCTGGGTGCCCGCGCTGTTGAACAGCTTCAGGTCATAGTCGCCGGGAAGCGTGCCCAGCGTAATGGTGATGGTGCCGCCGGTGGTGATCACGAACTTGTAGTAGTCCACGTCCGTAGTACTACTGATCGTTCCCTTGATGTCGGTGTTGAAGGGGATCTGCGCGGCGCCGGTGGTGGTGCCGTTGGTGCTGTTGTCGTAGGTGCCGGGGCAGGTGGGTACGGCAACTGCGGTGGCGCCGATGTTGAGGCTGTAGCAGGTGGCGCTGTTGGCACCGTTATAGCCGAACACTTTCACATAGTACGTACCCGCCGCGGAGCTGGCCGTGGTGATCGACTCGCTTGTGGTGCCGCCGTTCTCGGAGATGGCGAGCTGGGTGCCGGCCGAGTTGTAGAGCACGAGGTCGTAGTCTCCGGCAAGACCGGTAAGCGAGATGTTGAAATTCGACGTAGCCGAGAGCGTCACCTTGAACCAATCCTGGTCGGTGGTAGTGGTGATCGCCGCCGACAGCGCGGTGTTGGTGGCAACGGCTGCCGCCGCGGCCAGGCTTTCGTTGGGCTCATAGTTGGTGCCGCAGCCCGGGCTGGCGGCCGTGGTGGTGAAGGAGCCGCTCGCAAAGGCGCTGCTGGAGGCGCTGCAATTGGTGCTCACCTGCCAGTTGTAGGCCGTGGAAGCGGTGAGGCCGCTGATGGTGACCGAAGTACCCGTGGCGGCGCTGGCGGCGGTGGTCCAGGTAGAAGCGGCCGTCGTCTTATACTGCACGGTGTACGATGAGGCACCGCTTACGGCCGACCAGCTCACGGTGGCGCTGCTGGAGGTAACCGACGATGCCGACAGGCCGGTGGGTACACCGCAGGTAGTGGTGGACGGGGCCTGGCAGCCCAGCGAAGAAGCGAGCGAAGCGCGGGCGCCGCCGGCTTGCAGCACACCGTACATGCGGCTCTTCTGGCCGGCGGTGAACATATACATACAGGCGTCGTCCACATAGTCCATATAGTTCATGTACATAACGCCGTTGCCGCCCGTGCAGGCATCCACTTTCGGGAAGGTGGGGCAACCGTAGTTTTCGGCACCCTGCAGCGGGGTATCGCTGATAAGATCGTCCTGGGCGCAGGCAGCCTCATCGCCCCAGATGTGGCGCAGGTTGAGCCAGTGACCCACTTCGTGTGTAGCGGTGCGGCCTTTGTTGAAGGGCGCGGCCGCGGTGCCGGTAGTGCCGAAATAATTGTAGCCGATCACAACGCCATCAGTGGCCGCGGCGCCGCCCGGGAACTGGGCGTAGCCGAGGATGCCGCCCTGGCCGCCCGAAGTGATGGCCGGCACGACCCACAGGTTCAGGTAGCTATTGCGATCCCATGCATTGTCGCCGCCCGTGGTGCTCGACTTGGCATCATCGGTATCGGCGCTGAATGAGGTCTTGGTGGTCTGCTTGCGGATGATACCCGTAGTTGCGTTGCCCGAAGGATCGCGCTGCGCCATGCAGAAAGAAATTTTACAATCCGCAACAAAGCTTTTGAATGCTGCGGGTACGAGCCCGGTGTCGGAATTATTAAGCTGGTAGTCGCGGTTCAGCACATCGATCTGCGTCTGGATCTGTGCGTCGGAAATATTTTGGGTGCTGGTATTCCAGAGTACGTGCACCACTACAGGTATGTTATATACCGGTGTGCCGCGCTGGGTGCCGTTAGGGCCTGCCACGTAAGGATGCGCCTGGGTAAAGCGCTCGATGGCCGCCTGGTTGGGTGCCATCTGCGGATCGCGTGCCAGCTGCTGCTGGTAGTGTTCGAAGGAAGCACACTTGCGCTGCGCCGACGCAAAGAGGGATGTGGCCATAAGCCCCAATACAAGTAATCGTTTTCTCATGTGTGTTAAGGATTTAGCTTATTAAATTAAGCAGCTCGCTGCACAAAAAAACGTTTATCGTAGATATACGCTGAAATAGAGTAAAAACGCGTTCGCTTCTATCAGTAACGGTCTGGCATCCAAAGTGCACGAAAAAGGGCCGGATCTGCATCCGGCCCTTTCGGGAAAATGAGGTCGGGTATTTCGTGGTACCCGAAGTAAAAACAGGCTTAGTTAACGCTGTTCTTCACCGAGCTGAATACGGCAACAACCAGGATGATCGACAGTACAACGGCAGCGCCGAGACCGATCCAGGACCACTTGATGCGGTTGCGCTTGCCTTCGTCGCTGAAAGCAACATAGGCGATCAGTACACCGATCAGACCGAGGAAGAAGCCGAGTGCGAAACCGCCGAAGCTGAAGCCTTCACCTTCGGTAGCCTTTGCCAGCTTGCCCTTCAGGGTTCCGTCGGCATTGATGCTCTTGCTAAGCTTCTTCTGGGCCTTGCGGAAACCCATCTTGTCGATGCCGCTCATCTTGCGGCCCGACATTGCTTCGTAGTCGGCGATGGAGATCGTGGAGAGATCCATCAGCGAGATCGACTTTCCGGTGTTACCTACCGGGATCATGATGGTCTTGGCATTCTTCGGGATGCTCACCGGAGATACCGAAGCGAAAGACGTTGCCATTACAAGCAGTGCTGCGAAAAGAAAGAACAATTTTCTCATTGTTGTTTTAGTTTAGGTTGTTAAAATAGAGAAAAAATCACAACCCGAAAAAAATGATATAAAATTTCTTCCGGGTTTTTTCGTTAATGCGCACCCGAAACAGAGCAGGCTTCCGGCAATCGCACATAAAAAAAGACCGGGAACCGGTCTTCGCTCAAAAAAATAGGTTTCGATCATTTAACTCACCGACTCGGCCACCGCTTCTTTGTGGATCTTGCCGATAAGTCCCTGCAGCACTTTGCCCGGACCGCATTCAGTAAAGCGCGAAGCTCCATCGGCGACCATAGCCTGCACGCACTGGGTCCACCGCACGGGGCCGGTAAGCTGGTCGATCAGGTTTTGCTTGATCTCGTCTTTGTCGATCACACCTTTGGCCACTACGTTCTGGTACACGGGGCAGGAGGGCGAGTTGAAATAAGCGGCCTCGATGGCCTGCCGCAGCTCGGCGCGTGCGGGCTCCATCAGCGGCGAGTGAAAGGCGCCGCCCACCGGCAGCACCAGGGCGCGCTTGGCGCCGGCCGCCTTGAGGCGCTCGCAGGCAACTTCAATTCCTTTCATCGAGCCGGAGATCACGAGCTGCCCGGGACAATTGTAGTTGGCGGGCACCACCACCTCGCCGGTCTCCTGCTGCACCTCGGCGCAGATGGCTTCCACCTTCGCATCGTCGAGGCCCAGCACCGCCGCCATCGTAGAAGGCGTCTGCTCGCAGGCTTTCTGCATCGCCTGCGCCCGCAGGCTCACCAGGCGCAGCCCGTCTTCAAAGGAAAGCGTGCCGTTGGCCACCAGCGCCGAGAACTCACCCAGCGAGTGACCCGCCACCATTTCGGGGCGTGCGCCCTCGATGCTGCGGAAAGCGATCACCGAGTGCAGGAAGATGGCAGGCTGCGTGATCTTCGTTTGCTTCAGGTCTTCCTCACTGCCCGTGAACATGACATCCGAAATACGAAAGCCGAGGAGCTCGTTGGCCTGCTCAAACAGTTTCTTGGCAAAAGCGTTGTTATCGTAATGCGCTTTGCCCATACCCGGAAACTGGGCGCCCTGGCCGGGAAAAACAAATGCGTGCTTCATGTAGAGTGTTTATTGGTCTAATGGTCTATTAGTCTATTGGTAAGGCTAACTTTTCCGCTGGCTTCTGAAATAGTCCGAACCTGCCAAAGTGGACAAAGGTAGGCTCACGGGACTTATTTCCCCTTTCGCAAATTCCTTTTTAGTTTGCTGATGTAGCCGTTTAGCTTCCCGTGAATATCCCTGAGCTCTTCCATTAAGGAATCATATTCATCGATAGTAATCAGCCGACGCCTTTTGGATTTTAGCAGCCAGTTCCGGCATTCCATCATTGAACCGCGAGCATATAGACAAAAAAGAATCTGTTGCTTGAAAAAGTACCGGCCATAACCTTCCGCGATATTTGAAGAAATGGAATCGGCGGCTTCGGTCAGTTGCGATCCGATTCTCCATTTTGGAAAGCTCTCCCACCTGTCGACGATTTCCCAAATTCGCTCACTGAATTTTTGCGCAAGTTGATACACTTCAAGATCATCCAGAAAATACATAGTTCCATTTTCCTGTGAACCTATTTTGGCTAAAAGAAAAATCCATGGGATTTTACCCATGGATTGAAGTGTTTTTCCCATGCAGAATAATGGGACGCAGAGCCGGCCGTTTACAAATAGACTAATAGACCAATAGACTCTTTACGACAGGCTCGAGCCGATCAGCTTCAGGAATTCATTCCGCGTGATATGGTTGTCGAGAAACTCACCGTCGAAGGCCGATGTGGTGGTGACCGAGTTTTGCTTCTGCACGCCGCGCATCATCATGCACAGGTGCTTTGCTTCGATTACCACCGCGACGCCGAGCGGGTTGAGGCTTTCCTTGATGGCGCCGAGTATCTGGGTGGTAAGTCGCTCCTGCACCTGCAGGCGGCGGGCATATACATCCACCACGCGGGCCAGCTTGCTGAGGCCGGTGATATAGCCGTTGGGAATATAGGCGATATGGGCCTTGCCGTAAAAAGGATGCAGGTGATGCTCGCACATGGAATAGAGCTCGATGTCTTTTACGATCACCATCTCGCTCACGTCTTCGCGGAAGCGGGCCGAGTTGAGGATGGCCACCGCGTCCTGGCTGTAGCCCTGCGTGTTGAACTGCATCGCCTTGGCGGCACGCTCGGGTGTTTTCGCGAGACCTTCGCGCGACACGTCGTCGCCGGCAAGCCCGATGATGTTGCGGTAGGCCGCCATCATGCCTTCGGTTACGTCTTCGTCGTAGTATTCTTTCTTATGATATGCCATTGCAAAAAAGTATTGTATTCAAAAAAAATAGACATCGCACATCAGCGATCGGAACATCTAATCTACCGGGTATTCCACGTAGTTGCGGGGTGTTTCGTAGAGCCGCAGCTTCAGGTCAAGGTTCTGGTCGATGTACGGACGCAGAAGCCGGTAGATAACGATGGCGATATTTTCGGCCGTTGGGTTGAGCTCCCGGAATTCCTTTGTATCGAGATTTAGATTCTTATGGTCGAAGCGCTCCACCACTTGCTGCTGCACGAGGTCGCTGAGCACCTTCATATCCATTACGAAGCCCGTACGCGGATCTACCTCGCCGGTAACGCGGATCTCGAGCTCGTAGTTGTGGCCATGAAAATGCGGCAGGCTGCACTTCCCGAATACCTTGGCGTTCACCTCGTCGCTCCAGGCACGGTTATACAGTCGGTGGGCCGCATTAAAATGCTCGCGCCGGAAAACGGAAACTTTTTCTCCCATTAAAAAAGGTTCTTGGGTTCTAGGGTCCTGGGTTGGCTGGATCTTTGGAAAGAGTGCCCGGAACAGACCACAGAACCATTAAACGTATAAATGTAGCAATCGTTGGCTGCGAAGCGAAAATTATCCTTCGTCGCCGAAATACTCCACGAAGATGCGCGGGGTTTCATAAAGCTTGATGCAGTGCAGGCGAACGTCTTCGGGGAGATGCGGCACGAGCTGGTTCCAGATGCCGATGGCCAGGTTTTCGGTAGAGCAGAACTGTCCTTCCAGGAAATCCACGTCGAGGTTCAGGTTGCGGTGGTCCACCTTTTCAATCACCTGTTCCTTGATAATGCCGCTCAGCCGCTTTACATCCATCACGAATCCCGTGTCGGGGTTCGGCCGGCCTTTTACCGTTACATAAAGCTCGTAATTATGCCCGTGCCAGTTTGAATTGGCGCATTTACCAAACACGGCTTCGTTCTGTTCTTCCGACCAGTTTGGGTTATATAACTTGTGTGCTGCATTAAAATGCTCCACACGCGTGAGAAATACCATTGCAGCTGAAAATTTCGGCAAAGATAAACCGGTAAAATGGTTAATTGGTCTATTGGTAATTGGTAATTGGTAACTCGAACGCAACCACATCGCATTACCGCTTTTTGCACATTTCCCTGTTAGCACACTAGCACATTCTCCCTGCCTTAGCTTTGCCCCATGCCCCGCATCCTGCTTTGCGCCGCCACCGAATTTGAGATCGCTCCTGTGCTGGAGTCCCTGCCCCGCTTTGAAGGGCGTGTGGATGTGCTGATCACGGGCGTGGGCATGCTGGAATCGACCTGGAACCTGGCCGCGCGGCTCATTTCCGACCGCCCGGGCTACCTCGTACAGGCCGGCATCGCAGGCGCCGTCGCCCCTGGCCAGGCGCTTGGCGAAACGGTGCTCATCCGCCGCGATACCGTGGGCGACCTGGGGGTGGAAGAAGGCGGAGGCTTCCGCAGCGTCTTCGACCTCGGCTTCGGCGACCCCGCCGCCGCCCCCTGGACCGACGGCTGGCTCGTTAACAACTCGGTGCTGCCCCTCTTCCCGGGCCTCGCCTGGTGCGACGCGGTGACGGTGAACGAGATCTCTACGGCGCCGGAGCGCATCGGGCACTACGCGGCGCTGGGCGCAAGCGCCGAGTCGATGGAAGGCGCCGCCTTTCATTATGCCGCCCTTCGCAGCGGCCTGCCTTTTGTACAACTCCGGTCGTTCTCCAATGCGGCCGGCGTGCGCGATAAGTCGCGCTGGAGCATCGGCCCCGCTATTAAACAACTGAATGTGCACCTCCTTGACGTGCTTACGAAACTCGACTCCATATGAAACTGACACTCGGCTTTTCGCCCTGCCCCAACGATACTTTTATTTTCGACGCCCTCGTTAACGGTGGTATCGACACCGGCGGCATCACCTTCGAGCCGGTGCTTGAAGATGTGCAGACCCTCAACGAATGGGCGGCCCAGGGTCGCCTCGATGTGACCAAGCTGAGCTTCCCGGCACTCTTCGGCACCAGCCAGAATTACCGCCTTCTCCAGTCGGGCGCGGCACTCGGCAAAGGCGTTGGCCCGCTGCTCATCGCCAAAAAGCTCGTTGACCTCCCCGACCTGCCGCACTGCCGGGTAGCCATCCCGGGGGTGAACACCACCGCCAACTTCCTGCTGCACCACGCTTTCCCGGATGTAACGCAGCGGGTGCCGATGCTGTTTTCGGAGATCGAGGACGCTGTGCTCAGCGGGGCCGTCGACCTCGGCGTGATCATTCATGAGAACCGATTTACCTACCACCAGCGCGGGCTGCTGAAGGTTGCCGACCTCGGCGATATCTGGGAGCAGCACAATGGGGCGGCCATCCCGCTGGGGTGCATCGCCATCAAGCGCGAACTTGGCGAGGAAACGGCGCAAAAGGTAGACGCCCTCATCCGGGCTTCGCTGATTCATTCCTTTGATACGTACCCGGCCATCAGCGATTACGTCAAGCAGCACGCGCAGGCCATGGACGAAGCGGTGATGCGCCAGCACATCGAGCTCTACGTCAACAACTACACTATGGAACTGGGAGAGGAAGGTCGCCGCGCCGTTGACACCTTCGCCCGTATTTATACGGAGAAGCTCGGCGAGCCGCAGACCCGCTTATGGGAATAACGGCTGCCGGCTCGCATTAAGCGCCCGCTTGTAGGCTGCAATGCAACGGTCGGTGGCAAATTTGTGCTCCACCACCGGCTCTGCATATGCATCGGTTCCATACTCCGGCACCCAGCGACGGATATATTCGCCCTGCGGATCAAAGCGCTGCGCCTGCAGTACGGGGTTGAAGACGCGGAAGTAGGGCGCCGCGTCGCAGCCGCAGCCCGCCACCCACTGCCAGTTGCCGTTGTTGGCCGCGAGGTCAAAGTCCATGAGCTTCTTTGCAAACCAGGCCTCTCCTATTCGCCAGTCGATGAGCAGGTGCTTCACCAGGAAAGACGCTGCCACCATCCGCACGCGGTTGTGCATGAAGCCCGTGGCGGCAAGCTCGCGCATGCCGGCGTCTACCAGCGGGTAGCCGGTTTGCCCGGCACACCACTTTTCAAATTCTCCGGGTGCGTCGCGCCAGCGGATATCGTCGTAGGCCGGCTTGAACGCCTGCTGCGTTTTCGGAAAATGCCAGAGGATCTGCATAAAGAACTCGCGCCAGCAAAGCTCCTTCAGGAAGGTCTCGTTGAGCCGGTCGGCACGCTGCGCCAGCGCGCGGATGCTGACCGTACCGAAGCGCAGGTGCACGCCCAAGCGCGTGGTACCGGCAAGCGCCGGCAGGTCGCGGGTTTGGTGGTAATCTGACAAGAGCCGGTCGGCAGGCCACGGCACTTTGAAAGTTTTCTTTGCCGCATTTCCGAATCCTAATGCTTTCAGCGTAGGAACCGGCAGCGGATGCGTCTTGTAGAAATACGGAAAACATTGCTCCGATGCGGCAGTTTCCAGGTGTTCGGGCCGCAGCAGGCTCCGCCATTTTTTCCAATAAGGAGTATACACGAGGTAGGGCTTCCCGTCCTCCTTCACCACTTCACCTTTTTCAAAAAGCACCTGGTCCTTAATGCTATGAAAGGCAACACCGGCGCCCGCGAGCTTTGCCGCAATGGCTGCGTCGCGTTTCCGCGCATAAGGCTCATAGTCGTTGTTGGTGAATACGGCACCAACGGAGTATTCCGCCAGCAGTTGTGTAAAAGCTGCATCAGGGCTTGCATGAAAAACGCGGAGGCTGCTACCGGCCGCTGTGAGCTCCTGCTGCATCCGCTCCAGGGCCGCGTGAATAAAGGCAACGCGGGCATCGTCGGCATCAAGCCCGCTCAGTATCAAAGGGTCGAAAATAAAAACGGGCAGTACGGGGTGGCCGGAGCGCAGCGCCGCCGCAAGCCCGCGGTTGTCGTGCAGGCGCAAGTCGCGGCGAAACCAGAAAATGGAGATCGGTGCGGGCATCAGGACTATATAACAAGCAGGCGACTAAAAGGTTGCCTGCAGTTCTTCGTACAGGCGCATCGAAACATCCGCCCTATACGCGTGCTGTCCAAAGCGCCCAACCCAGCGGATGCCCTTGAGGGCATTGGTGAGAAAGATCTCGTCGGCAGCGAGCAGATCGGCTACCGTCAGTTCCGTTTCCAGCACCGCCTGCCCCTGCCGGTGCAGCCATTCTAAGAGATGGGCGCGCATCACCCCGGCCACGCCGCCCTCCGTCAACGGCGGTGTTTGAATGACAGCCCGGCGTACGATGAAAATATTTGTCCGCGCGCCGTCGGCGGGTCGCTCCCAGGCGTTGAGCAGGAGACATTCGTCAAGACCCTGCTCTTCCGCAAAGCGGGTTGCCAGCAGGTAAGGCAGGTAGTTGCTGCGTTTCAGCGGCGATAAAGTATCCGCGGCAATGCGGGCGTCGGGGAAAAGGCCGATGCTCCAGCCCCGCTCGTTCCAGGAAAGATCAGCCGGGTCGAGCGGCGAAGCTTCGGCCACGAAGCCAAGGCCCGCGCCTTCGCGGTATACCTGCAGGCGCAGGCGGGCGGCGCCTTCGCATTGATTGCGCGCGGCCAGCTCGTGCAGCAGGTTTTCGAGCACCGCCACCTGCAGGGCGCCCGCGTTCATGCCGAGGCGGTCCAGCCCGTTGTGTAATCGCGCCCAATGCCTTGCGGCAAGAAGGATGCGGCCATCCACCAGCTTCATCGTTTCAAAGAGCCCTTCGCCCCACTTGAAGGCGGGGTTGCTGCCGGCAATTACCGGCGCATCGGCATCGAGGAAACGACCGTTGTGGCAGATGACGGGCATCTTGCAAAATAAGCGGACGGGACGGTTCAATGGCGAACCTGCACGGAAAAAACTATCTTGGAAAAAATATTCCAGCCATGAGTCGCTTCATGAAGCTCCTGATCACCATGGTGCTCTGTGTTGGGTGCGAGGAGTCCAAAACACAAATGCAGTTGGCGCTCCGCGAATTTGAAGCGGGGTCGAAGCTTTTTACCCGCGCGCTTCACTACCAGATGATGGAAAGCGACAGCATGGTGGCGCCGGCACGGGAGGCCCGAATCCACTTGCTCACCGCCTTTGCCGCCTCAGGCAACGATCCTCAATTTGCCCTGATGCTACCCAACGCGTACGATTTGATGGGCGCGCACGATTCGGCATACTACTGGGAAAAGCGCTTTTACGAACTCGATTCGGCTCGCGGGCGCAGTTCACGCGAGCAGGCCGAGGGTAGCTTTAGAAGCATGGCGCACAGCTGTCTCTTCCTGGGCGATTCCGTCCGACTCAAATACTGCCTCCTGCGCCTCCGGCAATTGGGACCGGCGCCGGGCGGGCCCAATGAAGGCGTGTGGGATGGGCTCAACTACATAATTTTCTACTCAAAGTCGCGGGCGAGCATCGCCTTGCGCGCCAAAGGCATCAAGCCCTGTGCCTTCGGACTTTCGATGCTTGACTATTTCCGAACGCTGTATGCCGATCGCTTAGCCGACTTCGACCACAGCTACCCGCCAGAAGCAATTTCCCACGCTAAAAAAGAATGCGCTGCAGCACCAAATAGCAGTGAATAAAAATGCCGGCAGATGCGCCGGCACTTCGATATTCGATATTCGTTATTCGATATTCTCTAGGCTTGCTCCACAATGCCTGCCTTTACAGCATACATCACAAGTCCCGCCATCGACTTCGCTCCGGTTTTCACTTTGAGCTTGTCGCGGATGGCTTCCACGGTGCGTGGGGAGATTTCAACCATCTCCGCGATCTCTTTCGTGCTTTTTTCTTCGCACATCAGTTTCAGGATCGTCTTTTCCTTGTCGGTCAGCGGTGCTTCCAGCTCGGTATCCTTTGCATCGTTGCGGGTGCGCAGGCGGTTGAGCAGCGCCTTATTGGTAAGGTCGTTGAAATAAAATTCGTCTTCAAAGCAGGTCTTCACCGCCTGGTAGATCGTTTCAGAATCCGACTCCTTGGTGAGGTAGGAGTTGGCGCCGAGCTCCATCATGCGGCTGATCATCGAGTGGTCGTTGTGCATCGACAGCATGATCACTTTCACATCGGGGTACAGCTTCTTGATCTCGGGCAGGGTGGACAGACCGTCCATGATCGGCATTTGAATATCAAGCAGCACCACGTCGGGGTGAATATGGCGGAGAAGGTTCAGCAGTTGCATGCCGTTTTCGGCTTCGGCTACCATCTGGATGTCGCGATAAGCGGAAAGCGACGTGCGGACTCCGGTGCGGAACAGGTGATGGTCGTCGGCAATGGCCACTTTTATCGGGGTTCCAGGATTTTTCATATTGGGATCGGTTTTCAGTAAATCAGCGCCACAAAGCTACGGATTCGTCCGGGCCGGGGCTACGGAACAACACGTGTTTTGGCATCGTAAAATTACGAGGCTTTACCGGGCGGGCCAATAGGAGCTTCCACCTAAACTTTGGAAACGGGAACCGGCAATCGCGAATTAACAAAGAGTGCCGTACCTATTTAAGTGTAGTACCGCAGGTCTCCGGCGCTACTTGTCCGATCGTACCACCAGGTAGGCGCGGCCGTCGCCGAGGCGGAAGGGGCGCTTGCGCGGGGTGCTGTAGATGGCTTCGAGCCGGAGGCCGGCTTCTCCGAAGAAGCTTTCCAGCTCGGAAAGACTGAAGATATAGTCCACGCCCCGGATCGTTTCCACCCCGCCGGCGGCGCTGATGAGGGTGTGCTCCGAGTGGATCCGCGCGGGTTGCAGGTGGTATTCGTTGGCGATGAGGTATTTGTAGCCTTCCAGCTCGTGCCACTCGCGGGCTTTGAAGTGATGGAGGGCGATCTCGGCGATCATCCAGCTGTTGATGATGAGGGTGCCGCCGGGCTCCAGGGACGCGGCAATGCGCTGCAGCAGGACGCGCGTTCCGGCTGCGTCGAAAAAGGCAAAGGAATTGCCCATGCAGATCACCATGGCATAGCGCCCTTCGGGCGCCCAGTGCTGCACCGGGGCGCACACCGCCGTCACCGGCAGGCCTTCAGCGGCCGCGGCGGCGCGGATCTCGTCGATATAAGGTTCGCTGTTGTCCACCGCTGTTACGGGGTACCCGCGGCGGGCCAGCTCCAGGGCATGACGCCCGTAGCCGCAAAGGAGGTCGAGCACCGGGGCACCGGGAGCCGCGCCGGAAGCGTCGAGAATAAAATCGCACTCCGCCTCGGTAAGGCCGGCCGGGATGGTGCGCCGCCACACCTCGCGGTACTGGCCGGCAAAAAACTGGTCGTTGAGCTGGTTCAAAAAGCGCGGTTTATTTATTCAAGCAGGCGGTTGCGCATGGCGTACATCACCAGGCCCGCAATGGTTTTGGCACCTACCTTTTCCTTCATCTTCTGGCGGATCGTTTCAATGGTGCGCGGGCTGAGGAACACTTCCTTGGAGATCTCCTCGGTGGTCATATCCTCGGCGATGCACTTAAGGATCTTGAGCTCCTTTTCGGTGAACTGCACCGAGTGGGGGTAGAATTGCTTGACCTTTTTCTTGTATTGCAGCTTCAACAGCACGGCCTTGTTAACGAGCTCATTGAAGTAAAACTCGTCGTTCATCACGGTAATAATGGCCTGGTAGATCTCGTCGGGGTCGGTGGTTTTGGTGAGGTAGGCGTTGGCGCCCATCTCCATCATCTTGGTGATCATCTCCTGGTCGTCGTACATGGTAAGCACGATGATGCGGGTTTCTTCGTATTCCTTGCGCAGGAGGGAAAGGGCGTTGGCGCCGTCGAGTTCGGGCATACGGATGTCCATCAGCAGCACATCGGGCTGTTTGAGCTTCATCTTGTGCAGGAGGTCCTTGCCGTCTTCTGCCTCCCAGATGATCTGGAGGAAGTTGCGCCCTGTAAGCGCCATCCGGATACCGTCCCGGAAGATCTTGTGGTCGTCGGCAAGGGCCACCCGGATCTGCTGGTGGGCCGTCATAGCGGTTAGGTTGGTTTTTTATAGTTTGAATTCGAATGCCTTAGGATCGCGGCAAAACTAGGTGTTTTTGCTATTCGCGGCCCGTCCGGCGTGCAATTCAGCGAGTTTACGAATTATTTTGGAGCTCTGGCGTGGAAAACAGCCGGAAAGGCAAAAAGTTCAGGCAGACGGCTAGCGCGGTGCAGCGGCCGCCAGTACGCTTTGCACCAGCGCCTGGAGGCGGCCGGTGAGGGTCTGGATGCGCAGGTTGAGCACATCGGCCTGGGCACTTTGCTGGTACAGCTCCTCCAGTTCCTTCAGCGCCGCATCGATGCTTTGGGGATTGCCGGCGCGGCCCAGCGGGCGGGCGCCCTGAAGAATGCCGCGGATCTGGTTGTAATTATCGGCATACAGCTTCTGGTAGTCGCGAAACAGCTTCTGCACCGTGTTGCAGATATTCTTTGCCCCGGTAAGCCCGTCGGGCGGGTAGGGCGGCAGGGAGCGGGCCGTGTCGAGCGCCTCCAGCGCGCCCGCCTCGAAGTATTGCAGCAACAGCTCCTCGATGGTCCGCTCGCGAAGCGCGCTCCGGGTGCTTTTTGCATGCAGGAGTGTCGCCATGTCGAGCGCATACTCGCGGATATCGAATTGCAGTTCCTGGAGGCGGTGCTGAAAGCGATCCGCCCCGTCTTCGAAAGCGTCGTTGGTAGCCTGCAGCTTTTCGTAGGGCGCGAAATAGCGGCCGACCTGCTGCAGGAAGCTGTCCACGTCGGCGCGCGTCACCGATTTTTCCCGTACCGCCAGGTTGCCCACGAGGCCCGCCAGCGCCGGGAACAGCGGCAGCACCTTGCCGGCGTCGAGCCGGCTGCCGTTGCTGAGAAAAGACGTGATGACCTCCCCGAACTTTTCGGTGTTGGTGGACCGCGCCTTTGCCAGTATGGGACGGAGCGCCACCTGGATCTCCGCTTCGAGGCTGAAGCCCATTTCGGTGGAAGCAGGGTTGTTGAGCGCCCCGATCCGGTTGCGGTAGCTGTCTTTATGTACGAGCGACTGTAGTGAATTGAGCGAGGTAAGGGCCGCGTCGAGCAGGGCGGCGGTCTGAACAAAGGCGCGCAGCTGCGGGTTGCGGGCGGGCGCTTCGGGAGGACGGGGCAGCGAATCGGGCAGCTGCAGCCAGCGGTCACCCTGGCCGGCCCCGCAAAGCGTGGGGTGTACGAGCAGCAAAAGCAGCACGATCCGCTTCATATACCATAAAACTAAAGCGGCCGCGGGGCGGCACCATGGGTTTTTCACCAGCGCGGTCGGGGATTTTTCCGCCGGGGGCGCCAGATTGGAGCAGGCCCCGGTGAGAAAAACGTCATTTCGCGGAAAAGCATCCATGGGAAAAAAACCATCAAATTCTGGTTTTTTTCCCATGGTTTTATCGAACCGGGGGCAGTACATTTAGATAGAAACTAACTGTAACGCGCATGAACCACCTCACCTCGCCCCGGTACATCGCTGTTTTTCTCGTTGCGACCATCCTGGTTATGACCGCGGTGCTGGGTATCCTGATGGCCCTCCTGCTGATGAACCAGAAACGCCACCAGGCCTTCCTGTCGCGCCTCATCGCCCTGAAGCACGAGCATGCGAATAACCTGTTGCGCAGCCAGGTGGAGATACAGGAGCTTACATTTAAGAACATCGCGCAGGAGATCCACGACAATATCAATCTCTCGCTCACGCTGGCCAAGCTTACCCTGCACCAGATCGCCGAGCACCCGCCGGTGGCCGCGCTTGCCGCCAATGCGCAGCAGATGATCAGCGGCGCCATCAACGACCTGAGTGCTATTTCGCGGGGGCTCAACGCCGATATCATCCACCAGCAAGGCCTTTTCAACGCGATCCGCGCTGAAATTGAGCGGATACGCCGCAGCTCGCCGGTGCAGATCGACTTCCAGATCAAGGGCGAAACCGACTTCCTGTCGGCCCAGCAGGAGCTCCTCCTTTTCCGTTCGGTGCAGGAGTGCTTCAACAATATCCTCAAGCACTCGAAGGCGAAGAACGTGACGCTCTGCCTCGATTACGACGAGAACAACCTGCGCATGGAAGTGCGCGACGACGGCACCGGTTTCGACCCGGAAGAGCTCCCGGCCAAAAAGGGCAGGTCAACCGGGCTGCATACGTTGCGCAGCCGCTTCGAGCTGTTCTCGGGAAGCTTTCTGGTGGAATCGGCACCTGGTGCCGGCACCCGCCTCCTATTTACATTACCCATCAATGACCCCAATGAAAAAGAGCAAAACCTACACGATCGCCCTAGTCGACGATCACATCCTGCTTCGTAATGCGCTGGCCCGCCTCATCGGCGGCTTCGAGGGATTTGAAGTCCTGCACGAATCGGGCGACGGCACCGAGCTGATGGACCATCTCCAGGCCGGCCGCATTCCCGACATTGTGTTGCTGGACCTCAACATGCCCACGATGAACGGCTACGACACGGCGGAGGCCCTGCAGACCCGTTACCCGCAGGTGCACACCCTGATGCTGACGATGTACGACTCGGAGCTGGCGCTGATAAGGCTCCTGCAACTGGGGGTGGCCGGCTTCCTGAAAAAGGATGTGAGTCCCGGCGACCTCCGCTATGCCCTGCAGACCGTGGTGGAAACGGGGTTTTACTATTCGAGCCAGACGGCCGGGAAGCTCGCTAACCTGTTCCGGATGCAGGCGCGCGACGGCCAGGCCGTGAACAACACCCTGCTGAGCGAGCAGGAGCTCATTTTCCTGCAATTCGCCTGTTCCGATATGACTTATAAGGAGATCGCCCAGCGAATGAAACTAACACCCCGCACCGTGGACGTGCTGCGCGACGGGTTGTTTTTCAAGCTGGATGTGAAAAGTCGGGTGGGGCTGGTGATGCTGGCGCTGAAGAATGGGGTGGTGACGGATTGAGTTTATTATATATTTTATGGAAGAGATACTTGAACATTTATTGTATGATTGGGCTTATTGGTGGTATGTAAAGCCTGTTGTTGAGACTTTGTGCATTGTCTATGTATTAAAGCTTATCTCGGTAAAGAATCATTCGAGATTTAAAAGCTATTGTGTAGCATTTACAAGCGTAGTATTTCTCCTTTTGGTTCTTGAAGATTCCATTTATGTCTTTGTGGCAAATAATGATAAAAAAACCAATATTTTTCTTAGACAAATGGGTGAAGTCTTGAATATTGTTTACGGAATGTTCGAGATGTTATTTTTTTTTAAAATATTTAAGTACAATCTTGACTCCTTACTACTTAAAAGAATAGAATTTGTATTTTGTACGATTAGTTTCGCTTTAGGAGGATGTTTTTTATACATAATTCTTGATACTCAAACAACATCTACAAGAATTTGGATTGGAGAGGTTTATGCTGGAATAAATTACGCTTTGCTTACAATTGCTCTAACTGTATTGCATTATATTTTATTCAAACGTGATATTAGCTGGATGTATACAACGCCCACTGTATACGGAATCTTTTGTTATTGCACGCTTTCTTTGTTGATTTTCCCTACTTCTGCCTTTTTCTTTGTCAACAAATTTTCTTTCTATTTCAAAGCTGTAAATGTGTTCCATTTAGTATTGCTAACTATTGTTTGCAGTGTGATGTTTTTCACTATTATGAAAACGAAAGAGAAAGAAAATCAAACCTTAGATTTTACCTAGCGTTTGTCGGAGCGAACATCTCCGTTTAACCAATAGTAATTTTACTATTTTTAGCTAGTATTTTCACCCATTTTATTATCGTATTATGCGCAATTATGGGCCGTAAAAAGCCCACAGAAAGCGGGTTTTCGGCCATTTCGAAAACAATGATAAGAGTTACTACCTATTGATCTTTCTCATCCAGAAGTGGACTTTTACATCACCTAAAAACGAAAACTTACTGGTATGAAAACTATCAAGACCTTCCGCGCAGTTCCTACGGATCCCCCAACACCTCCTACTGATGGACTTTGGTGGGAAGCCATCTAATCCACACAAACAACTTATTTAAAAAGGTTTTCTATATTTGGCCTGATGGCCAAAACTATAGAAAACCTTTTTGTATATATAGCGATATATATATCCCTCCTGCCTATAGTTATATTTCTGCGTCATTTTAGAAAGTTTTGGCCTAACAAAATCGCACGGGTTGTTTTTGGCTATGCGGTAGTTGAATTCGTTACCAATTTCCTAGCATCGCAACTCCCGATGAATTCAACCATCGCGATCTACTCCTTATTTACACTTATTGAATATTGTTTCTTCGCCTATTTATTTTACAATCTTATTTATAGAAACACTACAAAGAAGAGCATCCAAATTCTAAGTGTTTGTTTTGCAGCCTTTTGGTTGGTTTACAAGATTTTTGGAAAGTACCAAGTATTGGATTCGATTGCGATTGGAGTTGAATCGATATTAGTTATGATTTACATTTTCCTTTTCTTTTTACAAGAAATGGAAAATGTTTCTGATACTTTTTTGTATAACCGCTATACATTCTGGATAGCGTCAGGCATACTGATATATTTAGCTGGATCTTTCTTTCTCTATGTGCTTGCAAATCAAGTTGACAGCGCCACAAGACACGCATATTGGACGTTTGCCAATATGTGTTCAACCGTCAAGAATATTTGCTTTGGAATTAGTTTTATCATCTTATCAGGCAAAAGGAAATCGCTAACAACCGCCTCCACCCAATTCATCCTATAAGCAAATGTTCCTTTTACAAGCAAATCAGTCTTCGACTTATTCCACTGCACTTCTCTTAGGTACATTGGGAATGCTAGTATTGGTGACTTGCCTGATCCTCTTCGTCATCTTCCACCAACGCAAAGTCATCCGCTACCAAAACCAGCTGCAGATGATGGAGCAGGAGCAGCAAAAGCTCCTCCTCAACGCCTCCGTGCGCCTGCAGGAGGACGAGCGCTCGCGCATTGCGGCCGACCTCCACGATGATGCCGGCCCCCTGCTGGCCACCGCCCGCCTTTACCTCAACGAAAACCTGGTGAACCTCGACAAAGCCTCCCAGCTCCAGTCGATCTACCAGGCCCGCCAGATCCTCGACGATACCATCCAGCTGATCCGCAACATCTCGCACCAGCTGATGCCCCCTACCCTGCGCAACTTCGGTCTCGAGAGCGCCGTCAACGACCTGGTGCAGAAGATCGGCGGCTCGGGCCAGCTCAACGTGTCGAGCCGCTTTCATGAGTACCGCGACCGCCTCCGCCCCGACACCGAGCTGCTCGTGTTCCGCGTGGTGCAGGAGCTGGTGGCCAATATCCTCAAGCACTCCAACTCCTCCTTCATCCACATCACCCAGCACGTGCAGGGCGACAACTTCGTGCTGCGCCTCCACCACGACGGCCGCGGCATCGTGCAAAGCGATTTCGAGCGCCTCAATAAAAGTAAAACTGGCCTCGGCCTGAAAAATATCAGTAGCCGTTTACGCGTAGCCCAGGGCCGCATCCTGTTTGAAAAAGACGCATCGCAGACCTATTACAAGGTAACTGTGGAGGTACCCCGCGAGGAGGCCCTCGCTACATAGCATTTAGTCGTAATTTTACCGCGAGGTAGCCCGATCATGTCAGTAATCAAAGTAGCCATCGCCGACGACCATAAGATTTTCCGGAAAGGGGTGGTCTTGTCGCTGAAGCAATACGCCAATATCAAATTTGTACAGGAGGCCGAAAACGGCGAGGAATTGCTCAACGGCATCGCCGTTTCGGAGCCCGACGTGGTGCTGATGGACCTGCGGATGCCGATCAAGGATGGCATCGAAACCACCAAGCAGCTTTCTAAGGATTACCCGCACATCCACATCATCGTGCTCAGCATGTATGAAGACGAGCGCTTTGTAAGCCACATGATGGAAAACGGCGCCCAGGGCTACCTGCTCAAGAACGCCGAGCCGCAGGAGATCCGCAAGGCCATCCTCGACGTTTATGAAAAAGGCTATTACCTCAACAACTTCGTCAACCGCATCCTCCTCAAAAAAGCCCACACCCGCCAGAAGGCCGTGCCTTCGCTCAACAGCGAGATCGTGCTCAATGACCGCGAGAAAGACGTGCTGAAATATATCTGCATGGAATACACCGCCACCGAGATCGCCCAGAAAATGGATATCTCCAACCGCACCGTGGAAGCCATAAAAGACCGACTCATGGAGCGATTCGGCTCGAAGAACACCGCTGGTCTCGTTTTCTTTGCGGTGAAAAATAACCTGGTGGACTAAGGCCCGCAGGCGGGCCATTTTCACAACGGCACGACGACACAACGAATTACAAAGGGCTCGCATTGCGAGCCCTTTGTAATATGGAAATGCAGTATAGAAAAACGTTGCGCCGTCGTGCCGTCGCGATATCCGGCGCAAGCGCCGGATATCTAAAAGGACAGCAGCTGCGCCAGTCGCTCCCCCACCTTGGCGGCAGTGGGCAACATTGCCGCCTCCAGGCCCATATTGAGCGGAACGGCCGGCAGGTTGAGCGCGCCCAGCACTTCTACCGGTGCATCCAGGCTACGGAAGCAGTTTTTGGAAATGCGCCCGGCAAGCGCTTCGGCAAAGGAGTTGTTCTGCTGCTCCTCGGTGAGCACGAGGCATTTGCCATGCCGGCGCACCGTAGTGTACACCAGTTCTTCATCAAGCGGAAACAGCGTGCGCAGGTCGATGATCTCCACGCGGCCGGCGAACTGCTTTGCCGCGGCCTTCGCCCAGTAAACGCCCATGCCGTAGGTGATGACGCAGCAGCTTTCACCGTTGTCAACAGCGTCCGCTTCCGCAGCCAGCACCACGGCGCCTTTACCGAAAGGCAGGATATAATCATCCGAAGGCTCGATCGTTTTGGCGTCTTCGGTGCCCGGCACCTTGCTCCAGTACAGGCCTTTGTGCTCCAGCATCACCACCGGGTTCGGATCGTAGTAAGCGGCCTTCATCAGGCCTTTCATATCGGCCGCGTTGGACGGATAGGCGATCTTGATCCCTTTGATCGTGAGCAGTGTTGATTCCACCGAACCGCTGTGGTAGGGCCCGCCGCCGCCATAGGCGCCGATGGGTACGCGGATGATGCTCGACACGGGGAACTTGCCCATGGAGAGGTAACAGCTTTTCGAAATCTCGGTTACGAGCTGGTTGAAGCCAGGGTAAATGTAGTCGGCAAATTGCACCTCCACCACTGGCTTGAGTCCGACGGCGCTCATGCCTACAGTGGAGCCGATGATATAGGCTTCCTGGATGGCGGTGTTGAATACGCGGTGGTCGCCAAACTGCTCGCCCAGGGTCGCCGCTTCGCGAAACACGCCGCCGAGGCGCTTGCCTACATCCTGGCCGTACAGCAGGCACTCGGGGTGGCGGTCCATCAGCTCGCGGATGGCAAACAGGGCGGCATCCACCATGATCACTTTATCTCTTCCCGCCGGAGCGCGCTCTCCTTTTTCTTCGGTAACCGGCGTCGGGGCAAAAACATGATCGGTTACATGAACCGGGTCGGGCTCGGGTGCCGCTACCGCACGCCCGAAAGCATCCTTCACCTCACGGCTTACTTCTTCCTCGATGCGGGACAGCTCCCGCGGGTCGGCAATGCCGGCCAGCTTCTGGCGTAGCAGCACCAGTGGGTCGGAGCAGGCATGCTTCGCCAGGTCTTCCTCGGTGCGGTAAAACTCCTTGCGCACACCGCTGGTGTGGTGGTTGAGCAGGCAGGTCTTTGCGTGCACCAGCCAGGGCTTGCGCTGCTCGCGTACCAGCTTCACCACTTTGCGCATCGTATCGTAGCTGTCTTCGAAATCGGTACCATCTACCCGCACGCGGTTGAGGCCTTTGAAGCCGGCCGCATATTCATAGGCATCCATGGCGCGGCCTTCGGCTGCGGTTACGGAAATGCCCCATTCATTATCTTGTACGAGGTAAATGATCGGTAGTTCTTTCAGCACCGCAAACTGCAGCGCCTCGCTTACTTCGCCTTCGGTTACGCTGGCATCGCCAAGCGAGCAAATGACAACAGGCAGCTCGCCTCCGGGCCCCTTCTCCAGCAGCGGCGACGCGATCTGCTCCAGGTAATGAATGCCCTGGGCAACACCGGTGGTGGGGATTGCCTGCATACCCGTAGCACTGCTCTGGTGAATCATTTTCGGCCGGTCCTCCCGGCGGCTGTTGGGATGCGAATAATAAGACCGCCCCCCGGTAAAAGGATCTTCGCCTTTAGTGAGCAACTGCAGCATCAGCTCGTAGGGCTCCCAGCCCATACCAAGCAGAAGGCTCTCGTCGCGGTAATAAGGACTGACCCAATCACAGGGAAGCAGTTGCAACGCGGTGGCCAGCTGGATAGCCTCATGGCCGCGTGAAGTTGAGTGAACGTATTTGGTGATGGACCGGTTGGCTTCATAGGTTTCGGCCATTTGCTTGACCCGGTACATCTGACGGTAGGCGTATAGCAAGAGATCGCGGTCCATAAAGAAGGTTGGTGAGCCGCAAAAGTAAGCGAAACAGCCGCAGCGCGCCCGTCAAACTCATTCTGCGGCGATGGTTTTGGCGGCGGGAGCTGCGGCCCCTATACCCGCCTGGTGGGTGTCGCGAAAATTGTATTGACCAATGAAGACACAAAGCAGGAGAATAACAAGGCTGGCATAACCCAACCAGCCGTAGCGCAGGATCTGCCCCTGCTCCCCTTTTAGTACCAGAACACCCGCCAGAAGCGAGGCGGCACTGGTGCCCAGCTGCTGCACACTGCTATTGAAACTCATAAACGACCCGCGGCTTTGGGGCGGCACTACGTTGCTTACCAGGGCCTGCGCAGCGACACCTCGCCCCGTGGACATGATGAACCAAAGTCCGAAAAAGCCCAGCACGCCCGCAAACGGTATCCGCGGCATATGGGTGAGGAAGAGAACCAGGGGCAGCGAGAGAAGGATACAAACCGTAAACACCCGCAGTTTCCCGTATTTATCTGCCAGCTTACCGAGGTAATTAGCCGCGAAAAAGGCGCAGATCCCGCCCGCCAGGTAGATCATGGGCGTTTGCTTTTTCGAATAACCGAGATTAAACTCCATAAAGGGGTTGATGAACGGAACGATCAGGAAGTGTCCCATCATGATCAGACCGGAAAAAAGCAGCGCAAGACGCTGTTTTGGATGCTGCCAAACGGAGGCCAGTGCCGAAAACCGGGTGGCGCGCTCCCTCGCCGGAAGGATATGCTTGTCCATTGCGGGCACATGGTAAGCAATAAACGGAATCAACACAGCGCCCAGGCTGCCCACCAGCAGGAAGGGTGCGTGCCAGGAAACGATGTTGGCCAGGTAAAGCGAAAAAGGCACACCGAATGTGGAGGCAATAGAAAAAGCAGACATCACGGCGCCCATGGCACGTCCCCGCCTTTCGTAGGGGAAGACGTCGGAGATAATGGAGAGCACCTGAGCCCCGATTAACCCACCGAAGAGACCGGCCACCAGCCGTGCGCCGAGTAAGGCACCATAGCTTGGTGCGAAGCCACAGGCAAGGGTGCCAATAAGAAATCCCGCGTATCCGAAGATCAATACACGCTTCCGGTCAAAGCGATCGACAAAAAATGCAGCAATAAAGCCCGATACCCCGGCACTGACCGTGTAGGCTGCAACCAGGATCGTGAACTGCTGCGGCGATATCCGGAAATAAGGCATCAGGTAATTACCCAGCGGCATCATGATCATGAAGTCGAGGATATGGGTAAAATTGATGGATGCAAGAAGAAGGAGCAGCAGGCGTTCTTTCCGGTTCATAAGGCGAAGTTCCGCTATGCCCGCCAGTGGCTTGTCACCGGATTGTATGACTTGTCAAAAGACGATCCCGGCCTGCGGAGCGATGTCTTTAGTATTGCTTCGCGCCCCACGGAATCAATTCGTCTTCGGCGGGCGTATGTTCTTGCTTTTAGCCTTTATCAGTTGTGTGTGGGAGGTGTGCGTGTGCGGGTATAAATGCAAAAAAGCCTCGGATCTTTCGATCGAGGCTTTTTTTAATAAATATGGCAGCTACCTACTCTCCCGCATTGTGGTGCAGTACCATCGGCCATGAGGGGCTTAACTTCTCTGTTCGGGATGGGAAGAGGTGAACACCCTCGGCAAAACCACCATAATAAGGTGATGATTACGAGTAATCAACAATAAGGTGACATATTGGAATCGTTGTTAAAACGAGGAGTAAATAAATAAAAATTAAAGCGTACGGGCAATTAGTACTACTCGGCTTTGCTGTCACCAGCTTTACACCTGTAGCCTATCAACGTCATCGTCTCTGACGACCCTTAAAAGTAAACTCATCTTGAGGAAGGTTTCACGCTTAGATGCTTTCAGCGTTTATCCTGTCCGTACATAGCTACTCTGCGCTGCACCTGGCGGCACAACAGATACACCAGCGGTACGTACGACCCGGTCCTCTCGTACTAAGGTCATGTCCTCTCAATTTACTTGCGCCCACCACAGATAGGGACCGAACTGTCTTGCGACGTTCTGAACCCAGTTCACGTGCCACTTTAATCGGCGAACAGCCGAACCCTTGGGACCTTCTCCAGCCCCAGGATGTGACGAACCGACATCGAGGTGCCAAACCTCCCCGTCGATATGAGCTCTTGGGGGAGATCAGCCTGTTATCCCCGGAGTACCTTTTATCCTTTGAGCGATGGCCCTTCCATACAGAACCACCGGATCACTTCAGCCGGCTTTCGCCCCTGCTCGACGCGTCTGTCTCACAGTCAAGCTCCCTTATACTGATGCGCTCTACGTACGATTACCAACCGTACTGAGGGAACCTTTGCAAGCCTCCGTTACTTTTTAGGAGGCGACCACCCCAGTCAAACTACCCACCATGCACTGTTTCCCGTAAGGGATTAGACTCTAAACAAACGAAGGTTGGTATTTCAACGATGACTCCATGACCCCTGGCGAGGCCACTTCACAGTCTCCCAACTATCCTACACATCGGTTGTTCAAAATCAATGCAAAGTTGTAGTGAAGGTTCACGGGGTCTTTCCGTCCCGTGGCGGGTAACCGGCATCTTCACCGATACTACAATTTCACCGGGCTCGTGGAGGAGACAGTGTTCAACTCATTAGACCATTCGTGCAGGTCGGAACTTACCCGACAAGGAATTTCGCTACCTTAGGACCGTTATAGTTACGGCCGCCGTTTACTGGGGCTTCAGTCAGAAGCTTTGGGTTACCCCGAACATCCTTCCTTAACCTTCCAGCACCGGGCAGGTATCAGGCCCTATACGTCATCTTGCGATTTTGCAGAGCCCTGTGTTTTTGTTAAACAGTTGGTTGAACCATTTTACTGTGCCCTACCGAAGTAGGGACGCTTTATCCCGAAGTTACAGCGTCAATTTGCCTAG
>NZ_SJZI01000009.1 GCF_004337505.1 Flaviaestuariibacter flavus
GATTACATGAGCAAATGAATACATGAGCCGGAGAGGGATGGCTGATGTCGGATGTGTGATGTCTGATTTGTTTGCAGATCCGAGATTCGAGATAGGCAGATTTCCTGCTGCCCTCATGTAATCATGTATTCATGTACTCATGTAATCTGCCTTCAATCTGCTTGCATCTTTTTTGCAGTACATTCCGCCTATGACGAATTTCATCCCGATCTTCCCCCTGGGCATCGTGGTGTATCCGGGCGAGCGCCTCAACCTGCACATCTTCGAGCCGCGCTACAAGCAGCTTATTGCCGAGTGCTATGAAACAAAGCGTCCCTTCGGGATTCCCACCGTGATCAATAACGAGCTGCAGGACTTCGGCACGCTGGTGCAGATCAGCGAACTCAGCAAATTGTACGAGGGCGGCGAAATGGACATAAAGACCGAAGGGCAGCGCATCTTCCGCATCCTGGAAGTGATCCAGCAGGTGCCCGACAAACTGTACAGCGGCGCCATCGTCAACTACCCCGTTACATATGAAGATGCCAACCCCGAAACGATCCGCCGCCTTGTTGCCGGCGTGCGCGAGCTGCACAGGATGCTCAAAGTGACGAAAGACTTTAAGAAAGAAGACAGCGAGCTGCGCAGCTACGATATGGCGCACCACGTAGGCCTCACGCTTGAAGAAGAATACCGCCTGCTCAATTTCCTCGACGAGCGCCAGCGCCTTGAGTTCCTGAAGCAGCACATCACCCGGGTGGTGCCGCTCATTTCAGAGATGGAGAAACTGAAGGAAAAAATCAAAATGAACGGGCACTTCCGGAACATCGAGGGTTTTAACCTGAAATGAGCAGGGACAAAGAAGCCGTCATCAGCAAGGCCGTCATTGCGCGGCACGGAACGAAGTGTAGTGCTGAAGCAATCCCCTGCGGCCGGCCCTGCGTTTATTTGCGCTACCCGAGGCGGTGCCTGCCGTGGGTGATTGCTTCGTATGGCTTGGCCACGCTTTGCCTCCTCGCAATGACCTTCCCAGGGGTTGCTGCGTAGCGGGCTGAAAGCTGTATCTTGCCCCGCACTCAAAACTGACCGTGAACGGGAACCCTACATTCTGCCTCGATTTCGGAAATACCCGCCTGAAGCTGGCGCGCTTCGAGAACGACACCCTCCGTGAAGTGATCTTCCTGCGCGAGGACGCGCTGCAGCACCTGCGTGAGCTGCTGGAACAGTACCGGCCGGCGCGCAGCATCCTTTCATCAGTGGTGCACCACGACCCGGAGATCGAGGTCCTGCTCAGCGCGCACACGCGATTTCACAAGCTGTCCAATACCTCGCGGCTTGCCTTTACTATACCCGTAGGCAAGCCCGAAACCATGGGCGCCGACCGCCTGGCCGTTGCCGCCGCGGCCGTCGACCTGTTCCCGGGCGCGAATAACCTCGCCATCACGCTCGGAACCTGTATCACCTTCAACTTCATCAACACGAAGGGCGAGTTTCTGGGCGGCTCTATTTCCCCGGGTATGGAGATGCGCTTTCGCGCCATGCATGAATACACGGCCAAACTGCCATTGGTAAAAGGCGAATGGAATGTGCCCCTCATTGGCTACGACACCGCCACCAACCTGCAGAGCGGGGTGGTGCTGGGGATGGTGCACGAGATCGACGGCATCATTGACAGCTACGCCGCGCGTTTCGGGAACTTTAACGCCCTTTTAACCGGGGGCGACGGACCCGTTTTAACCCCCCATCTAAAAAACAGGATATTTGCAGACCCCGAACTTATTTTTAAAGGATTATATGCGATCAGCCGCGTCAACACTGACTTCTGAGAAAACCAAACATACTGCGCTCCGCCTGCTGGGTGCTTCCGCACTCGCGCTTACCTCGGTAGCCGCAGGCGCCCAGGGCAACTCGCCCTACTCGCGCTACGGCCTCGGCGACCAAATGTCGAACACCCATGTCATCAACCGCGGCATGGGCGGCATTTCCGCCGGCGATGCCGACAACGTGGATCCCACGGGGCAGTTCAACCGCAATTTCTACAGCCACATCAACTTCAGCAACCCGGCTTCTTACAGCACCTTCCTGGCGCCGCCGCAGCGCACCTCCGGCCAGAAGAAGGCCAAGGCCGGCTTCGGCCGTGTGCTTTTTGACGTAGGCGTGGCCATCGACAACCGCACCCTGCGCGCGCCGGGCGTTACCGACAAGTTCACATCTTCCGAGATCAACATTTCGTATATCCAGGTGGGTATTCCCATCAAAAAGGGCTGGGGCATGGTGTTCGGACTGCGTCCGCTCAGCCGCATCGGCTACCAGATCCAGGACAGTCGCCGGCTTCCGGGCATCGACTCGGTATTCACCGAATACCAGGGCTCGGGCGGCAGCTACCTTGCCTCCGTCGGCACCGGCGTAGCGATCGGCAACCTGAGCCTGGGTGTCAACTTCGGCTACCTGTTCGGCAACCGCGACATCTCCACCATCCGCGATTTCGAGAACGACACCGTTCTGTATTACCACGGCGTCTACCGCGAGCAGACCTCCTACGGAAAATTGTTCTTCAACGCCGGCGCACAGTACCTCGTTTCGCTCAACAAAGCAAAAGATCAGTATATCCGCTTCGGCGCCAGCGGCAACATCCGGCATAAGATGACCGCATCGCAGGACCGCACGGTAGGCACCTTCACCATCGACCCGACGAATCTGACCGACTCCGTGTTCAAGACCAAGGACAACAAAGGTGAGATCATTTATCCCTCTTCTTACACCGTTGGCTTCGTTGCCGGCGGCGGCATCAAGGGCGGTGGCTTCTGGCAGGGCGGTGTTGATGTAGTTCACAGCAACTGGGACGAATACCGCTTCTATGGTCAAACCGACGCGGTACAAAGCAATACCATCATTCGTGTTGGCGGGCAGCTGCTCCCGGCCCCGCTGAGCCGCTCGTTGTTTGGCCGCACCGCTTACCGCGCTGGCTTCGCCATCGGCAAGGACTATGTTACCGCCTCCGGTCGCCTGCCCTTCTGGAGCGCAACCGCCGGCATCGGCCTGCCGCTCGGCCACCGCAACAACATGGCGCGCAACCAGCAAACGATGCTCAACTTCGCGCTCGAATACCTGAACCGCGGCAACAACAACAACCTCCTGAAAGAAAATAATTTCCGCGTCTCCATCGGGCTTAACCTCAGTGACGCCTGGTTCCTGAAACGGAAATACGATTAATGAAGAAGCGCTCCGCAAGGGGCGCTTTTTTTTGCCGGAGAACGACGGGCCGGCTGCGCAAATCATAACAGATCTTATGAAATCTGCGTACCTACGCTCCGCGTCTTTACCGCATCTTTGCACCACTGCTTTGCGTATCGCGATCCTCATATCAGCCACACTCCTGCTTGCCGCCTGCGAGAACGACATGGCGCGCATCAACGACCTTAACAAAACGGTGCAGATGGTGGAAGAGGCAAAGGAGGTGACCACCCTGTTCAGCCAGAGCGGCAACCTCAAAGCAATCCTCAAAGCGCCGCTGATGCTGCGTTACCTGGGCGACTCCACCGTGATCGAGTTCCCGAAAAAGATGCATGTCGACTTCTACGACTCGCTGGGCAGGGTCGAAAGCTATCTCGATGCCCGCTATGCGCGCTATATCGAGAACCGCAGCAAGGTGTTGCTCCGCGATTCGGTGCAGGTGATCAACGTCAACGGCGACACGCTGCGCACCTCCGAAATGTGGTGGGACCAGAACGCGGCCATCTTTTATACCGACTCCACCGTGCGCATTACCCAGCGCGACAAGCGCATCCGCGGCGGCCGGGGCATGGTGGCAAAGCAGGACCTCACCGACGTACTCATTAAATACCCTACCGGGACGGTGCTTGTCGGCACCGATGTGCTGCCGGAATAAACGAGCAGGGTGCCGTGGTTTTGAGGCTCTGAGGTTTTAAGATTGGTTCAACCCGCGTGGCCCATTCCTATTTTTGAACCGCGCCAACCGATCTACGGTTGCACAACTCCAGAACCTCAAAACCTCAGAACCCTAAAACCTTTTTCATGGAATACCGCAGAATGGGCCGCACGGGCCTGCAGCTGAGCGCGCTGTCCTACGGCAGCTGGGTCACCTTTCACAAGCAGGTAGACGACAGCCTCGCCGACGAGCTGATGGGCCTCGCTTATGATGCCGGCGTCAACTTTTTTGATAACGCCGAAGTATATGCGGGAGGAGAAAGCGAAAAACTGATGGGACGCGTACTGCAGAAAAAGAGATGGGACCGCACCTCCTACACCGTTTCTTCCAAGGCTTTCTTCGGCTGGCGCGGAAAAGAAAACAAACCCAACCAGCATGGCCTTTCGCGCAAGCACCTTACCGAAGCCTGCCATGAAGCATTGCAGCGCCTTCAAATGGATTACCTCGACCTGTACTTCTGCCATCGCCCCGACAAAAACGTACCCATCGAGGAAGTGGTGCAGACGATGAACACGCTCATCCAGCAAGGCAAGATCCTGTACTGGGGCACCTCGGAGTGGAGCGGCACCGAGATCATGGAAGCGCACCGCGTGGCCGCCGATTACCGACTCATCGGGCCTTCGGTGGAACAGCCGCAGTACAACCTGCTGGAGCGCGAAAAGGTGGAGAAAGACTATTACAACATCTTCCGCACCGTGGGCATGGGCACCACCATCTGGAGCCCGCTGGCCTCGGGGCTGCTCACCGGCAAATACAACGAAGGCATTCCCGAAGACAGCCGCCTCGCCCTCGAAGGTTTCGACTGGCTGCGCGACAAGCTGATCGCCGATGAAAAGCTTGCCAAAGTGAAGCGCCTCGGCACGCTGGCGCAGGAGCTCGGCGTTCAGCAATCAACGCTCGCCATCGCCTGGACGCTGAAGAATCCCAACGTCACCACCGCCATCCTCGGCGCCACCAAACGCAACCAGCTGGAAGAAAACCTAAAGGCACTCGAAGTGCTCCCGCTGCTCACACCTGAAGTGCTCCAACGCATCGAAGACATCATGGAAACGAAGCCGAAGCTGCCGGATTTCTAAGGCGGAAAAGGGAAAGAAGGTTCGGAACCGCTAAGAAAAGAAGTTGAATAAGCGATTCGCTAAGGAATACGATTGAAAAGGTCCCCGCAAGCGGGACCTTTTATTTGACTGCTGTTATCTAACCAACCTCAAAACCTCAGAACCATAGAACCTCAGAACCTTTCTTAGCGTATCAACTTCTTTGCTTTTTCTCTTTGCGGTGAAAAACTCTTCTTTACCTTTCTCTCATGACTTTCCAAAACAAAACGGTATTCATCACCGGCGGATCGCGCGGCATCGGCAAGGCCATTGCCCTGCGCCTCGCCCGCGAAGGAGCCAACGTAGCCATCGCCGCGAAGACAGCCGAAGCACACCCGAAGCTGGAAGGCACCATCCATACCGCGGCGGCGGAGATAGCGGCTGCGGGCGGCAAGGCACTTGCCCTGCAGGCCGATATCCGCTTCGAAGACCAGATCAATGCGGCGGTGCAGCAGGCAGCGGATCACTTTGGCGGTATCGATATTTTGGTGAACAATGCCAGCGCCATCAACCTGGTGCCCACCGAAACCCTCGAAGCAAAGCGCTTCGACCTCATGCACGGCATCAATGTGCGCGGCACGCTGCTGGTATCGAAGGCCTGCATTCCTTACCTCAAAAAAGGTAGCAACCCGCATATTCTCAACCTCTCCCCGCCGCTCGACCTCGACCCGCGCTGGTTTGGTCCGCACCTCGCTTATACGCTGAGCAAATACGGCATGAGCATGATCGCGCTCGGGCTGGCCGAGGAGCTGAAGCCGCAGGGCATTGCGGCCAACGCCCTCTGGCCGCGTACCACCATCGCCACAGCAGCCGTACAGAACCTGCTCGGCGGCGACTACCTCGTGCAGCGCAGCCGCACACCCGACATCGTGGCCGAAGCGGCCTTCGCCATTCTTTCGCGAAACTCAAAGGAATGCACCGGCAACTTCTTCATCGATGAAGAAGTGCTGCAGCAGGAAGGCATCACCGACTTTTCGAAGTACGCGGTGAACCCGGAGAACGAGTTGCAGAAGGATTTGTTTATCGCTTGAACATGTGAGGAAGCCGGAGAGAAGGAACGCTGATTCCGCATGCGGAATACGCAGATTGGTTATGATCTATACGGATTTTGGTACCAATATCCGTGTGCATCATAACCAATCATAAGAAATCCGCGTTCTTTCTCTCCGCTTCTAAATCACTTTGTAATTCTTGTAGGTAAACGGCCGCCAGCCGGTCCACTTCTCCATGAAGTTCTTGAACTTGTCTTTCTTTCGCAGCCAGTTGCGCGACATATCCCACTCGAACTTCCAGTCCATCTTCGCAATGCGCTCCTGCATCACGGCGGGGTGACGGCCTTCAAAGCGGGCCAGCGAGTTGACCAGCGAAAAAGCATAGCCCTCGGGCACCACCACATTGTCGACATCCGAAACATTATCGATCGTGCCTTCGGCACCGTGGTTGATGATGTCCTTCACATTGAACTTGGCCTTCATCACCTTCGGATCCTGCACCCAGCCATAGTGATGCACATAAGCGTCCACCGGCTTCACGCGCAGCTTCTGGTTGTTGCCCTTCCGAAATCCCTGTGCGTCTTTATACGAATAAAAATCCGGTCGCTTGCGCAGCACGCGGATCTCGTGGCGATACCAATGACCTTCGGCACCCACGTAGTTGTAGGAACCAAAGAAGTGCCGGTACCTGAGCAGGAGCCCGTCCACACGCTTGTTATCCAGCCAGCGGGTCATCGCGGCGCGCAGGTTGTCGTAGCCATCTTCGTGGAGCACTTCGTCGCCCTGGATATAGATGCACCAGTCGGCATCGGCGGGAATCGCGGCATAAGCCTTGTCGGTTTCCACGGCCAGCACGCGTCCGCCTTCTTTCAGGGTATCGTCCCACTCGGTGTCAATGATGCGCACTTTGGGGCTGATGGCCGCCACCAGCTCGCGGGTATTATCCGTAGAGCGGCCCACGGCCACCACCACCTCGTCGCAGAGCGGCAGGATAGAGCGGATCGCTTCCACGATCGGGTATTGAAACGTGGCCGCGTTGCGGATGAAGGAAAAGCCGACGACTTTCATGAACTACAGTTAGGCGTTCGTTTCATTTTCTTCTGCAGGCACGTCATCCGACTTCTCGGGGCGCATCTGCGGGAAGAGCAGCACATCCTGGATCGATACGTTGCCGGTGAGCAGCATGCAGAGGCGGTCGATGCCGATGCCGATGCCCGCCGTGGGCGGCATGCCGTATTCGAGGGCGCGCAGGAAGTCGTAGTCGATGAACATCGCCTCGTCGTCGCCGCGCTCCATCAGCTTCACCTGGTCTTCGAAGCGCTCCCGCTGGTCGATGGGATCGTTGAGCTCGGAGTAGGCATTGGCGATCTCCTTGCCGTTGATCATCAGCTCGAATCGCTCCACGAGGCCCGGCTTGCTGCGGTGCTTCTTGGTAAGCGGGCTCATCTCCACCGGGTAATCGGTGATGAAGATGGGCTGGATATAATGATGCTCGCAACGCTCGCCGAAGATGGTGTCGATCAGCTTGCCTTTGCCCATCGAAGGGGCCACTTCCAGTCCGAGCTTGCCGCATACTTCGCGGAGGCCGGCCTCATCCATCTCGCTTACATCGAAGCCGGTGTGCTCCTTGATGGCTTCATAGATCGGTACGCGCTTGAAGGGTGCCTTGAACGATATCGTTTTGCCGCCGATGATGCTTTCATCGGTTCCGTTGACGGCGATGCAGGTGCGCTCGAGCAGCTGCTCGGTCACGTTCATCATCCAGAAATAATCTTTATAGGCCGTGTACCATTCAAGGATGGTAAACTCGGGGTTGTGCGTGCGGTCCATGCCTTCGTTGCGGAAGTTGCGGCTGAACTCATATACCCAGTCGAAGCCGCCTACGATGAGGCGCTTCAGGTAAAGCTCGTTGGCGATACGCAGGTAAAAAGGCACATCGAGCGCATTGTGATGCGTGATGAAGGGGCGCGCCGCCGCACCGCCGGGGATCGACTGCAGCACCGGCGTATCCACTTCGAGGGCGCCGTGCTCGTTGAGAAACTCGCGGATGGCGTTGATCATCTTCGTGCGCTTCACGAAGGTTTCTTTTACCAGCGGGTTTACCACCAGGTCGGCGTAGCGCTGGCGGTATTTGAATTCGGGATCGGTAACAGCGTCGAAGGTCTGTCCTTCGGCCACCTTCACCACCGGCAGCGGGCGCAGCGATTTGCCCAGGAAGGTGAGCTCCTGCACGTGCACGGAGATCTCGCCCATCTTGGTGCGGAATACAAAGCCTTTGATGCCGATGAAGTCACCGAGGTCGATGAGCTTCTTCCACACGTTGTCGTACAGCATGGTGTCGCCGTCGGTGGCGATGTCGTCGCGGCGCACATACACCTGGATGCGGCCCTGGCTGTCCTGCAGCTCGGCGAAGGCAGCCTTGCCCATGTCGCGCACGCTCATTACGCGGCCGGCGAGGCAAACGGCGGCGAAGTCGTCTTTGTTATCGTCGTTAAATACGGCTTTGATCTCCTGCGAATAGTGACTCACGGGATAGAGGGCTGCGGGATAAGGCTCGATGCCGAGACGCTGGAGTTCGGCCAGCTTCTCGCGGCGGATCAGCTCCTGCTCGGAAAGGTGTTGTGTGCTCATGTTCCTGGAAAAAGTGCGGCAAAGGTACGATCGTGAATCGTCTCCCGAAGCTTCGGGGTATGAATCGTGAATGCAACCCTTGCCGCCAGGCAGTTTACAGCGCGATCCGAAGGTGCATCGCGGCAAAGGAATGGCGTGCGGCGGGATAGGGCAGCAGGGCGGCTTCAGGGGCGAGCACCACGCGCGCAAGGCGCCGGTTGCGGCCGCTGGCCACGAAAAGGGGAATGCTTCCGGCTACGAGTGCGAGCCCGCCGACGGTCAGCCCCACACCGGTGCGCTCGCGTGCTTTGCGGCGCATCCGCTGCGCTTCGGTCTCCACCTGGTAGATGTCGCGGTAATCGGGCTTGAGCATGAACACGCCGATGAGCGAGAGCGTGAGCCCGCTGCCGAGGGAGCTCAGGGCAACCACCTTCTGGCGCCGCGACTTACGGAGGTACCAGTCGGGCGAATACGGCTCGGTCACACCGGGCGGCTCCGGCCGCCTTTGGGCAAAAGCGCCGGTAGCAGGCAGCAGCGGGAACAGCAGGGTGACAAATGCCTTGCACATACGCATGAGCGCCAAGATACTACAGGTAATTAAATGTGTTGCGCAACCGCAAACGCGACTGTGGCCTTCTTTTTGAAAGTACGCCGTCAAAATAGAGCCCCATGTATCGATATATTTTGCTGCTCAGTCTTGCTGCACTGCCGTTCACCTCCTGCGACACCATTAAGAACCTGCCCGGCGCGGGCACCTATGCCCCCATTACCGAGGCGGAAGCCGCCGAAGGCATCCGCCAGGCCCTCGACCAGGGCGTAAGCCGCGGCATCAGCACGCTCAATGCGCGCGATGGCTTCTTCGGCAATGCCGCGTACAAGATCCTGATGCCGCCGGGCGCCCAGCGTATTGAAACAACGCTCCGCGACCTGGGGATGGGCTCGATGGTCGACCGGGCCATCCTGCAGGTGAACCGCGCCGCCGAACAGGCCGTAGTGCAGGCCCGTCCCATCTTTGTGGACGCGCTTCGCCAGATGACCATCACCGATGCCCTCAACATCGTGCGCGGCGGCCGCAATTCCGCTACGCAGTATTTCCGGGACAAAACCACCGCCGCACTCATCACGGCCTTTACGCCCATCATCCGCAGCACCCTCGACCAGGTGAACGCCACGAAATATTACGACGAGGTGATCGGCATCTACAACGGCTTTCCCACCACGCAGCAGAAGCTCAACCCCGACCTCGTTTCCTATGTAGCCGGCAAGGCCGTCGACGCACTCTTTGACCAGGTGGCACAGGAAGAAGCCAATATCCGCGCCAACGCCGCCGCCCGTACGACGGATGTGCTGAAGCGGGTGTTTGGGGCTGCCGCCAATAACCGCGGCTAAGCCGATATAATGAACACGGAACAGGGAATCAGGAACACGGAACCGCAGAACCTTAGAACCCCGGAACCTTAAAGCCCTTCTTATCGTCCTGCCTTCCTAATTTTAGGCATGACCTTTACCAACCCGCCCATCGACCTTGCCGCCCTGCCACCGGTAGCCGGGCTCGGGCTGCAGGCGCCCGAGCCCGGCTACCGGCGCCTCCTGCGGCTGGAGTGGCGCCTCACGGCGCTCTTCGCCTTTGCAGCGGCAGCCGCGTTGTTTTACTTTATTCCTTCCTGGCGCGACCGCACCGCTATGTTTGTTACCGGCGGCGTACTGGGCCTGCTGCTGTTGTGCTGGTACCTTGCCATCGAGCTTGGCTGGCCCTGGCGCGGCTATGCGCTGCGTAGCCACGACATCGCTTACCGCTCCGGCTGGATCTTCCGACGCCTGCAGGTATGTCCCTTCAACCGCATCCAGAACTGCAGCCTGAGCCGCGGTCCGCTCGACCGCCGCTATGGCGTGGCCACCCTCGCGCTCTATACCGCCGGCAGCGACAGCGCCGATATGAAACTGCACGGCCTTCCCGTAGAAACCGCTGAAAGCATCCGCGAATTCCTGCTCAACCGCATCCATGGAAACCACGACAACACCGTCCCCGGCACCGCTGATTGACTGGTCGCGGCCGCAACGCCAGCCCTGGGCCGGCTTCGCCATCACGCTGCTGCACTCGCTGAAGATCGTGCTGCGCATGGTGTGGCCGGTGATCCTCCTGCGCGTCTTCAAAACCGACAAGGAAGAAGTGGGACGAAAGGGCTGGGGCCTCATCGCCTTTGTGCTCGTCATCGTTGCGCTGACCATCATCATCAGTTTTGTGCAACGCTACTTCTTCCGGTTTTTCATTGCGGGCGGCGAGCTGCAGGTGCGCAAAGGCTGGTTGAAAAAAGAAGTGATTTCCATCCCGCTGGAGCGCATCCAGTCGGTTGAGATCGAAGAAGACCTCATGCACCGCGCCCTCAACCTGGTGAAGCTGCGCATCAATACCGCCGGCTCTTCCAAAACCGAAGCCACCATCGATGCGCTGCGCCGTCCCATGGCGGAGGCTTTGCGGGACGCCCTGCTGCTTGATCGTAGTTCTACGGATCAACAACCGGAGACGGGAGCAACAGGGGAAACGGCGCCGCGCCGGCGCGTGGCGCTGCAGCTTTCGGGTTACGACCTGCTGCGGCTGGCGCTCACCGCCAACCACCTCGAGGCCTTTGTGCTGCTGCTCATCTTCGGCTGGGGTCTTTACGACGACCTGCGCCCCATTGCCGAACGCATCTTTCCGGGCCGCGCCGAGCTTGCGGCCGCGGGATTTAAGGCACTGCTCCTTCTCGGTATCGTGGTGCTGATCGTCACCTTCGTATACTCCGGGCTGCGGACGGCGCTGCGTTTTTATGATTACCGCGTGCTGCAGGACGACAAAGGCTTCAGCCTGCGTTATGGCCTCATCGACCGGCGGCAGCGCGTAGTGCCTTTTGAAAAGATCCAGTACCTACAGTGGCGCGCCAACTGGATGCGCCGCCTCTTCGGGCTTTGGCTGCTGGAACTGGGCGCCGTGGGCGAAGAAGAACTGAAACGAAAGCAGAAGATGGAGATCCCGCTCACCGGGCCGGCGCAGGTGGCACCACTGGCGGCGCTCTACCACCCGGTGCCCGATGTTGCAGCAACGGAAGTCCTCCGCATCCACCCAGTGTATCCCTTCCGGCGCCTGCTGCTGGTGGGCCTGTTGCCGCTGCTGGTGCTGCTGCCCGCCACCTGGGCTGCGGGCGAGGAAAAAGCGCTGCTCCTGTTGCTGTGGCCCGCCTTTACGTTCCTGATGTCGACGCTGCGGCAACGCAAGTTCCGGCTCTGGATGTTCGGCGACGTGCTCTACCTCCGCGGCGGCCTGCTGGGCGAATCGTTTACATTGTTGAAATGGTACAAGGTGCAGTCGGCACACATCGTGCAAAGCCCGTATCAAAGAAGCCATGAACTCGCCTCCGTAGAACTACATACCGCGGCCGGCAAGATCAAGGTGCCGTGGATACCGCTGGCGGAAGCGCAGGGGATCGTGGATTATGCCTTGTATAAAGTTGAATGTGAAGAGCGGGTGTGGATGTAAGCGCCCCTACTTGCAAACCAGCACGCCCAGCTGCACATCCAGGTCGAGTTGCTGGCTGCCCATCGTCATCGGCGCCCATGAACCTGTCGGCGTCTTAAAATACATCCCTGTCGCTCCGACCGGGTGCGCCGCAAACGAGTAGCCGTATAACTCCGTTATGGCCTGCGGCGGTGGCGGCCCGTCGAAGGGGACCTTCCAGCGGTACTCTTCGCCCGACACGATCAGCTCGAACACAACGAACAAGCCCTCTTCCGGTACCGGGATGCGAAACGACTCGAGCGGCGTTTCAAACCAGCCGAACTTTTTGCCGGAAACGCGGATGTCATCGTACACGAGCTCCTCGCCCGGACACCCTTCCGCATCGCGGGCGTAGAAGCGCAGGCGAACCGGCGTATTGGGGTAACCGCGGTAGCGCTTGTTGGCGTCAAAGCAAGTTTTAATACCCCAGCCCAGGGTTTGGATGGTGCCGGGCCGGCCTGATGGATTTTTCACCCACACGGCCATCTGCGCGCCGGTAAGCCATTGTATATAGCAGATCGTTTTCGACTGCTTCAGGGCTCCGGCCTGGTCGAGAAACAACGGCAGCGCCGGCTTGCAGCCCTTCACCACTACCTCCGGCATCGTCTTCTGAACAAGCGCTATCCTATTGCGATCACCTACATGCAAACGAGCAGGACGAAATCCAACAAAGCTGAAATCGAGCACTGCACTTCGCAGGCTGTCCGGCAGTGTTGCGCGGCCCAGCGAGTCGGTCATTAGCACCCAGTTCTTTTCAACGCTGGCAATGGTTGCATACGGAAGCCCGCGGCCGGAGGCGCTGTCGACCACATGAAGCACCTGTTGTGCGGAGCTGAAAAGCGGCAGGAGAAGAAAAAGCAGTAGGCGCATTGACTGAGGCATTTAGCTTGATCAGGTGTTGCCAGCGATGTTATCTTAATTAGCACATACTCGTACCTCGAGCCCTACCGCCGGAACCATGCGCGGCCGGTTTGCCCAGGGCATCGCCGGATCGGAAGGTTAATAGCGCACCGGTGCGGCCAGAGTCGTTCGCCACATAAAAATGCAGGCGGATAGGGGCATCGGTGTGTTGATTGCGGTGAATACCCTCTACGAAGAAAGTTAACGACTGAAGCCACGCGCTTTTACCCGTGCTGTTGGGAACATAGGTTTTCCAAAGAATTCCAAAAACGTTCGCGTACAAACCGAGGTAGTAATTCCAACGGGCTTTTGTCACACCCAGATTTGCATTTTTCCAATCCGTGCAATTCGGAACCACTACCTCCGGCAACGACTTCCATGCCTGAACACTGTCGGCATTTTGTGCAGCGGCAATAAGTCCTGTTGCACTGAACATAATTATGAAAAGCAGTTGGCGCATATTTCAATTGACAGAATTCAGTCGACGCAATAGCGAACATCGAGACCAACCGCCGGTCCATCGCCCAGGCGGGCGAGCTGCGGCGACCAGCCCCCCCCAAAAGTCATGCTGGGTGCCGCGCGGCATCGCTTCGAACACAAAAGCACAGTGCTTGTTCAGATGTTTCCGGCCTTCCCAGCCTTTTAACCGCATCCCGCGCACAGGCGCGTACCACCACCTCGGGCAGCACGCGCGGTGACAAAGCAACGGCAGCCGCTCCGCGCACGGTGATCTTTCGCGCATCATAGCCGACAAAGCTGGCCTGCAACGTCTTTCCCATCAGGCTGTCGGGAACCGCAACAACGCCGGCGGAGTCGCTGACGCGGCCCCAGGCACCATCTGTTGTGCCGACCGAGGCATAAGGCAGCCCGCGCCCGCTGGCGCTGTCCACAATACGAATGTTCACTTGGGTGAATGCACAAAGGGGCACGCATAAAAACAGGAAGAGGAATCGCATAAAGGAGTATACCGGAAGATACTTCGAAATAGCATCCCTCCTACTCGCGGCAAAACCGCACGCTCAGCCCGAGGGCCGGCTCGGGCGGCAACACCGGGCGCATGCCGGGCTTCTGCAGGTCCTGCGCCCGCTCGCGGAGCACCGGCGCCGCATCGAAGCGAAAACCATAAAGCTTGTCGGTCCACGCACCGCCGGCACCACTATCTCCTTTCACCTCGTAGCGAAACTGCGGCCCGGCATCCGGCACCTCGATCCCGATGATCAGGCCCTCGGCAGGCATCGGGATGCGGTAGGCCGTGAGGTCGACGTTGATGCGGCCCGTGCGGCCCGGCACCACGCGCACGGCTTCACCGGTAAGCGGGATGCCATTGCGGCTCGTATCGGAAGGAAGAAAGAAGTGCAGGGCCACCGGCGCATCGGTGTGCTGCCGCGGCTCCTGGCGGTCTACATAAAACGTGAGTGACTCAATCCAGCCGTTGCGGCCCGTAGGATTACTGATAAAGACATGAAAACGCATCCCGAACTGCCCGTCCGGGATGCCGATTGAGGGGCCGGCGGGACGGCGCGTCACACCCAGCTCCATCGGCCGCCAGGCCGCGCAGTTGGCCACCACCACCTCCGGCAGCGCCGCCGCGGGCTGGGCAGCCACGCTGGTTACAATCAGGAAGAAAAGGATCGTACTCAAAAAGCGCATGGGCTCATCAGGCCTCGAGCGTCAGCAGCACCTGCCAGGCTTCGGCCACCTTACCCGCATCCAACAACCGGGCCGCATAGCTGTGCACCTCGCGCTCCATATCGGCCGGGTTGAGCGAATAGTATTGCACGATCTGCTTCAGGTGGGCGTCGTCGAAGGCGGGCTCCACCACGGGCGACTCATGCACGTTGGCCAGCATGCCGAGGTGGTTGCCGCTCAGGTAACGGCTACCGCGGATGGCTTCGGGCAGGGCGTCGATGCCGATGCCCAGCTTCGTGTTGGGCTTGGGCACGGTAAAGAGGCTCTCCGGCGTTACGCGGCTGTACCAGTCGCCGCCAAGGCGCGCCACCAGGTCGAGGCCCTTCTGGTCGATCTTCTTATCGGCGTCCAGCAGGCTGTCGTCGATGTGGACGACGAGCACCTCGCAGATCACGAGCTGCCCCGCGCCGCCTTCTTCGCCGAGCGACTTCACCTCCAGCACGCGGCACTCCAGCTTGGCCTTCGCTTCCTTCACCATCGGCGGGCGTACCACCGTGGCTGCTTCCTTGGTCAGGCCGGCCTTGATGAATTCGTCGGTACCCTTGGGATACTCGCAGCTGGAGAGCGAGGTCTGCTGCACGATATCATAGGTAACCATGTTGATCACCACCTCGGGCACGGCCAGCACGTTTTCGAGCGTGTGCTTGATGGTATTGTCGCGCACGCGCCGCGAGGGCGAAAAGATGACGATGGGCGGCTGCGAGGAAAACAGGTTGAAGAACGAGAAGGGGCTCAGGTTGGGATTCCCGTCGGCGTCGATGGTGGAGGCGAAGCAGATCGGGCGCGGCGCCACGATGTGCTGCAGGTAATACTGCTTTTCAGAAGCCTTCAGTGTGCTCAGATCGAAGATCATGCGGCAAAGAAAGGAAAAGACCGGGAGCCGCAGTTCATCCTGCAATGCGGCCGTTTGGTTCGAAAGGCAACTGCATTGCGCGCCCGCTGGCTTACTTTAGTCTTCACAAAAAGAACAACCATGAAACGACTGCTCTTCTTCTGCCTCGCGCTGCTGGCCATGACCGCCCTGCGCGCACAAACAACCCTCGAAGGAAAAGGCCCCGTTACGCGCCGTGAGGTGCCGGTGAGCGCCTTCACCACGCTCGATGCCGGCGGCATGTACGAGCTGCGTCTTTCCAGCGGCAGCAAAGAAAGCGTTACCATCGAAACCTACGAAAACCTGCAGGACCTTTTCGAGGTAAAGCAGGAAGGCAGCAAGCTGAGCATCCGGATGAAAAAACGCGAGGGCGGCCTCAACTTCCGCTCCAAGACGACGATGGTCGTATATGTAACCGTTCGCCAGCTCGACAAGCTCGACCTGAGCCTGATGGGCGCGGTGCGCACCGAGGGCACCATCACGCAAAAAGAACTGAAGGTATTCAACAAGAGCATGGGCGAGGTACGCCTCAGCCTGGCGCTGGAGCACTTTGAGCTGATCAACGAAGGCATGGGCCGCGTGGTGCTCGAAGGCAGCGCCGCCGATGCCGGCATCCGCAACAAAGGCATGGGCGAGCTGCAGGCCGGCGAGTTCAGGGTGGGATCGCTCACCCTGTCGAACAAAGGCATGGGCAGGGCCGTGGTGAACGCGGAGAAGGAGCTCATTTACAAAGACAATATGATGGGCAAGATGGAAAACCGCGGCGGAGCGCGCTTTGTTACCAAGCTGAACTGATTAGACTACTCATCGGATCAAAAGGACGCCTTCGGGCGTCTTTTTTCGTTTATGGGAGCCGATTGCCGTTGACACCCGCGACGAGGCCTTGCCGGCATCACATGCGCAGGGCGAGATCCTGATGCTGCGCATCAGGATGACAGGAAACCGGGAGGATTCAACGGGCGGCCCGTGTAATATTTCCTACCCGGGGGGCAGCACCCCGGGCCGCCCTGTTGGTTAATCCAGGCCCTTTGTCATCCTGATCGCCTGCGATCAGGATCTGATCCTACTGCCATCACGCAGATCATTGCCGCCCAAACCCACGGCAGGCCACTCATCACAGAAAAAACAAAAGACTGTAACAACCGGACGCCTCCCCCGTTATACGAAAAAATTCGTCTAACTTAAATTAAACCACGACCATCATGAAAAAACTCCTCCTGGCCGCCGGCCTCCTGGTAACCGCGGGTGCGGTATCTGCCCAGAATGAATCCCCAACCGGCAACGGAAACGTTGTTACCCGCGAGGTGCCGGTTAGCTCCTTCGACGAGATCCGCTCCGGTGGCATCTACCAGCTCCAGCTGTCGCAGGGTACGAAAGAGTCGGTGACCATCGAAGCGGATGAAAACCTGCAGCAATATTTCAGTGTGAAGAACAACGGCTCGAAACTCGTGATCGAGATGACCAGGAAGGACAACTTCAGCATCCGCAAAAGCACCAGGATGGTGGTGCACGTTACATTCCGCAACCTCAAGTCGATGGACCTGCAAATGGTCGGCAACGTTCGCTCGGCTGCGCCGCTTACCTTTTCCGATCTCCGCATCCGGAACAGCTCGGTGGGTGCCGTTGACCTGAAGCTGACAGCGAACACCCTCAAGCTTGATAACAGCGCGGTGGGCGCCGTTTCCCTCAGCGGTAAGGCCGACCGTGCCGTCATCAATTCCAACGCCGTCGGCGCCATCCACGCCGGCGACTTCGTGGTGCAAACCCTCACCATCGACAACGACGGCGTAGGCTCCGCCGAAGTGAATGCGGAGAAAGAGATCAATGTAAAAGATTCGTTCCTCGGGAAAGTGAAGAACCTGGGTGCGGCGAAAATGAAAAAGAAAGAAACAATTTAATGCGGTAATGTGATAATGCGGTAATGCGGTAAATAGAGACCTGCCGACTACCAAAGCGAAGGCCGCTCCAATGGAGCGGCCTTCGCTTATTATCACATGATCACATTACCGGATTACCGCATTCATCATACGTTTTTCTTCAGCTTCAAAATGCTCCACTCGGTTTCTTCGGGCACCATCTGGTTTTCAAGCGATCCGAGCGCGTCGATCTTCATCACCACTTCATCGTTGGGTTGCAGCCACTGCTCTTTATAGTTGGGATCGTTCAGCTTGCCGGTGCCATTCAGTTCGAGGAAGCAGCCGGTGCCCACGGTGCCCGAGCCGATGACATCGCCGGGGTAGAGGTCAACGCCATAGGAGGCGCGCTCGATGATCTCGGCGAAGGTCCAGTCCATGTCGCCGAGGTTGCCTTCGCTCACGGGCACGCCGTTGACGGTACAGGTCATTTTCAGGTTCCAGCTTTTGCCCACGTGGCCTTGCTTGGGCGGCACCTCGTATTGCTCCAGCTCGTCGAGCGTTACCAGCCAGGGGCCGATGGTGGTGGCGAAGTCCTTACCCTTGGCCGGGCCGAGGTTGAGCAGCATCTCTTCCATCTGCAGGCGGCGCGCGCTGAGGTCGTTCATGATCATGAGGCCACCGATGTATTCGTCGGCATGCTCCGCGGGAATGTTGCGCCCGTGCTTGCAGATGACGATGGCCGCCTCCAGCTCGAAGTCGAGCCGCTCGAAGTGGTCGGGCATGCAGCGCACCGGGCCGGGGCCGTACACCGCGTGGTGGTTGGTCATGTAAAAGATGGGGTATTGGTCAAACTCGGCGATCATATCCACCTTGCGGTTGCGGCGCGCCGCGGCCACGTGCTGGCGAAAGGCGTAGCCGTCGCGGCAGGAGGTGGGATGCGGCACGGGCGCCAGCAGCTGCACCCCGTCGATGGCAACGCCTTTGTTGGCGGCGATGCGGCCTTCTTCCACCAGTTTGACGCCGGCCTGTGCCACGGGCAGCACATCGTCCCAGTACTGGAGAAACATGCTCATGGTGCCGGGCAGGTCGGGGTGCAGCAGCTCCATATCATAGAGCTTGCCGTTCACGAGTGCGGCAAGCTGGTCCTGTTCGTCTTTGAGGTAGGAAACGAGTTTCATGAATTTGCGGGTTGTGCGGCGAAGATAGGCGCTCAGGGCTTCGGCTTCGCTCCCCTGTCGGCTTCGGCTTCGCTCAGCCTGACAGGGCACTTTGTCACGCTGAGCCTGTCGAAGCGTGTCATCCTGAGCGGAGCCGAAGGATGGCCCCCGGCTGGCAGCCCTGCCGCCGTTAGCCTGACGGGTCGGGGACCCTGAACCGCCCCGCTTAGGCGGGGCGGGCTCTGCGGCGGGTGCACTCCATCCGCGCAAGACCCCACCCCCTGCCCCTCCCCAAAGGGGGAGGGGAGTGAGACCCCACCCCCTTTGGGAAAGAAAACGACAACGCCTAAACGATAGCGAACATGCTCCAGAAGAGAGCGAACAACGCCTGGAAGACAGCGAACATCGGCTGAACGACACCGAACAACGCCTGAATAGCAGCCGACAATGCCCGGATGACAGCTGACATTATCCAGACGGCACCGAACAATGCCCGGACGACAGCCGACAATGCCTGGATGACAGCGGACAATGCCTGAATGGCAGCCGACAATGGCTAAACGGGAGCGGACATCGTCTGGACGATTTGCAAAATCACCGAACCAGGTGTTTGTTTTTCAACGGGTTGCGCGTAGAAAAACGTGTTTTTACGCTAACGCCCACCCCTTTCGGGAGTGAGAAGGGACAAAGCGCCGCGTAGCGGCGCCACCTGTTAACCCTGGGCTTCAGCCCGGGGTGACGAAGCATGCGCGCTCCCCTCTCCCTCCGGTAGAGGGGCCGGGGGTGAGGGACCAAAGGCGAGGACGCTCCCGCCAACGGCGGTTCAGGGTCCCCGACCCGCATACTAATGGCTCCACGGGGGCCACCCGGGGGCATCATCCGCCGGCTTCAACAGGTAGTAACCGCACTTTAACGTCTACCCGGTAACTACAAAATGCAAACGCGTAAATTTGCCCCGGAAATACCGTGTAGTATGAAATTCGAAAAGATCCACAATAAAGGGCAGGCCCAGCTGTTCAGCAACCCCGCGCTGGAAATGCTTACCAAGGCCAACCCGCTCGTTATCTGGGGCATGTACCTGCCCGTTATCATCGGCTTTCCCATCTGGGCCGGCGGCGCCTTCGGACTCAGCGCGGCCCGCGTGCTGACGATCTTCCTCGCCGGCTCCTTCTTCTGGACCTTCTTCGAATACATCGCCCACCGCTTTATCTTCCACGCCGTAGCCGAAAGCGAGCGCGCCCGCCGCGTGGTGTACGTGATGCACGGCAACCACCACCACTTCCCGCGCGACAAGCAGCGGCTCTTCATGCCGCCCGTGCCCAGCATCATCCTGGCCTCGGCCATCTTCGGGCTGCAGTACCTCGCCCTTGGCAAGTATACCTTCGTTTTCTTCCCCGGCTTTATGATCGGCTACCTCATGTACGGCACCATGCACTACGCGATCCATGCCTGGAACCCGCCCTTCAAGTGGATGAAGCCCCTGTGGCGCAACCACCACCTCCATCACTATAAAGATGAAGGCAAGGGTTACGGCGTTTCCACCACCATCTGGGACCGCGTTTTCGGCACCATGTTCGACCTGAGGAAAGAGAAGGAAGACAAGGAGAAAGTGAAGGAACTGATGTTTCAGAAATAATGCGGTAATGCGGTAATGTGATAAATGTAGTCTGCGCCTGCAGACTATTTTATTCTACAGGCACTGCACTTACCCGTTGCCGAAAGCTTTCCTGGTTCCACCCTCTATTACCGCATTATCACATTACCACATTATCACATTAACTCCCGTGGGTCACAAAAAATTAGTCCGCTTCGCCGAAATAGAAACCTTTCCCAACGTGCTGCAATACCCCGAGGGGATAGCGGGCAAGTGGAAGGAGTTCTTTAAGAACGACAACCCCATCACGCTCGAGCTCGCCTGCGGCAAGGGCGAGTATACGCTCGGCCTCGCGCGGATGTACCCGCAACGCAACTTCCTGGGCATCGACCTGAAGGGCAACCGCATCTGGGCCGGCGCCAGGAAAGCACTGGCCGAAGGCCTCGGCAACGCCGCCTTCCTGCGCATCCTTATCGATGGTATTGAAAAATTCTTCGCACCGGGTGAGGTAGACGAGATCTGGATCACCTTCCCCGACCCGCAGCTGCGCACCGGCAAGGCCAAGAAGCGCCTTACCCACCCGCGCTTCCTCCGCCGCTACCAGCAGCTGCTGAAGCCGGGTGGCCGCATCCACCTCAAGACCGACAGCCCCAACCTGTATGGCTTCACCATGAAGGTGTGCGAAATGTACGGCTGCACCGTGCTGGAGCATTCCGACAATGTATACGCACAGCCGGAGATAAAGGACGAGCTGAAGATCAAGACCTATTACGAGTCGCTCGACATTGCCGGCGCCGCCCGCGTGCACTACGTTTGTTTTACCCTACCGCAAACCATCCCCGGCACGGAGCTCGACGCGCGCCTGCAGGAAGAACTGAAAGAAAATGAACAACCCGCTGGTTGAGGGCGAAGACTACTACTGGAACGAGCAGGGCTATGTAGTGCTTACCGAGAAGCACCACCTCGCCCGCGGTTATTGCTGCGGCATGGGCTGCAAGCACTGTCCCTACGACTGGGAGGCGGTGCCCGAGCCGCGGCGCAGCGCGCTGCTGGAAGAGAAAGGCCGCTGATTTTTTATGATCTGTTAGGATGAACCCAGATTTTGGTACCAACATCCGCGAAAATCATAAGCGATCTGCGCATCCCGCACGCGGGATCAGCGTTCTTTCTCTCCCGTCTTTCGTACATTTCCACTTATGAAAAAGCCGCCGCTGAAAACGGTCACGCCCTCGGGGCGTAGCGACAAGGAATCGTTTTTCGAGCTCGTGTACGATGTGGTGCGCCAGGTCCCGAAGGGGCGCGTTACCTCTTATGGCGCCATCGCCGCGGCGCTCGGCACCAAAGGCTCGGCGCGGATGGTGGGCTGGGCCATGAATAACTGCCACGCCCTGGTGCCGCCCGTGCCCGCCCACCGCGTGGTGAACCGGCTTGGGCTGCTCAGCGGCAAGATGCACTTCGGCGAACCCGACCGGATGGAAAAACTCCTCAAGAAAGAAGGCGTGAAGGTGGTGGACGACCGGGTGCAGGACTTCGACAGGAAGTTCTGGGACCCGGCGACGGAGTTAAGTTTATGAAGGGAAAGAAGAGTCTTTCACCGCAAAGAAAAGAAGCTGAAAAAGCGTTTCGCTAGGGAATACAATTGAAAGGTCCCGCCTGCGGCGGGACTTTTTATTTTGATTGCTGATCTCCCGTGCTTGGATTTAAACAAACCTCAGAACCTTAGAACCCAAAACCCAAGAACCTTACTTAGCGTATCAACTTCTTTTCTTATTCTCTTAGCGGTGAAAGACTCTTCTTTCCCTTCTAATTCTTAACCTAGATCAATGTTGCAACACCATTAATCGCCCGACATTTGTGTCAACAAACCGAACACAAATGAAAAAGATCCTGTTCTCTTCCGCCCTCGTCCTGCTCGGCGCCGGCGCTTTTGCCCAGAGCAAAACCTGGACTGTTGATGCCTCCCACTCCAATGTCCGCTTTACCGTCACCCACATGGTGATCTCCGACGTGGAAGGTGCCTTCCGCAAGTTCAACGGCAGCCTCGTTTCGGCCAAGCCCGACTTTACCGACGCCGCCATCAACTTCGCCGTTGACATCAACAGCATCGACACCGATAACGACAGCCGCGACAAGCACCTCAAATCCGATGACTTCTTCAATGGTGAGAAGTACCCCAACATGACCTTCAAAAGCACCTCGTTCCGTAAGCTCTCGGGCAACAAGTACGAGCTGAAGGGTAACCTCACGATCCGCGACATCACCAGGCCGGCAACCTTTGCCGTCACTTACGGTGGCACCGCCAAAGATCCCTGGGGCAATACGAAAGCCGGCTTCAAGGCCAGTACCTCCATCAACCGCTTCGACTACGGCCTGAAGTGGAACACGCTTACCGAAGCCGGTGGTGCCATGGTTGGTAAGGATGTAGCCATCGACCTGAAGCTCGAGTTCGCCCAGGCGAAGTAATTCTGAAATCTCCAATCTCAGGATCCCGGATCTACGGTAACCTGGGACGTAAAGGCAATCGGTTTGTGTGTGCTGTCGCCCGGCAACGGGGGCAGTTACCCAGCCGATTGCCTTTGCATTTTTACGGGCTTTGATTTTAGCGCTGCGGGCAATTCTTCTCGAGGTAATTGTCTATGTAATCCTTGTATTTGTTGAGCACTTCGAAGTTGGAGCCGGCGCTTGCCAGTGCAGCCTTGTAGGTTTCGAGCGCCGTTGCCAGCTGCTTTAACTGGAAATCGACATCATCACGGAGCTTTTCGAAATCCTCGATCTTCTGGATGTTTTCGTAAAAGTGAATATAACCTCCCACGATCGGGACAAGTTCGAGCAACTCGTTCTTTGCATTCTGAACCATTGCCTTCTCGAAGTCTTCCTGCGACGCAACGTCGATCATGTCGTTCACTTTGTTGTTGAACTTATCCACGCGGTAAGCCACTTTGCCCACCTTGCCCAGTTGAACGGCCGTGCGCGCGAGCGTTCCGGAAGGCACGAAGTCCACCACCAGGTCGCGGACCGTTTTCAGGTGCAACCGGATCTGCGCCCAATTGGAGCGTGCGTTCTTACTATCCTCCAAAAGCTCGATCCGCAGCTTTTCGATATCGGCAACCAGCTCCGCTTTCAACTGATACTTTGAACGCGCCTTGTCCCACTGCTCAAAAAGCCGCTCGTCGCGGTAGGCAACCATCTGTGCACAGTCGCCGGCCGCCCGCGCTGGCTTCGCGGGCGACAGGACTTCCGGCTCCTTTGCCACCACCGGCTTTTTGATGACAACCGGCTGTGCGGACAGCTTTTTATTTCCGGACGCCGGCTTGCCGGCGGCGATGGCGAGCAAGCGCACGCTGACGCTGCTCACCATCGACGTAAAATTGCCCGGGTAGGTGCGGATGCGGCCGCAGTCGCCGCCATCCACCCGCAGGTACTGGAGCGACTCGGCCTGGCGCGGCGCCAGCATATAATCGATCCGGCGCTCGGCCGTGAGCCCGCATACAGAAGTGACATATGCCTGGAAGGAAACCGTCACTTTCTCGTCGCTCATATTGGCGACGGCAAACACCACTTCTTCTCCGCCGTTCTGCCCGCGGGTGTAGGCCTGGGCCAGCACGCGCGCATCGCCGGCGTCGAGGCGCCAGCGCAATTCGCCGTCACTGTAGGTCTGGGCCCGGGCCGTAGAAACAACAAGCAGCAGCAGGGCGGGAAGAACACGCGTCATGCGGGTAGCAGCAGCTTTCATGAAAACAAGTTAACTGATTTTCGGCAGCCGTGCTACCGGTGCAAGGGCTGCCGCGGGGGCAAAACCTTTCGAAACCTAAAACGGTTCTCTCCATATTTTTGCCGCATAACGGCATGCATGAAACTTTCCCATCTTTCCGAAACGCTTATCGGCTCTGAGATCGTGAAGCTTGGCGGTGAGATCCGTGAGCGGATCCGCCAGGGCGAAACCATCTACAACTTTACCGTTGGTGATTTTGACCCGAAGATCTTCCCGATCCCGAAGGAGCTCGAGGAGGCGATCATCGATGCGTACCGCAAGCATTTCACCAACTACCCGCTGGGCGAGGGCAACCTCGACCTGCGCGAGTCGATCGCTGCCTTCAGCAAGCAGTTCCAGGGGCTTGCGTATGGGCTCGACGAGATCCTTGTAGCCTCCGGCGGCCGCCCGCTTATCTACGCGCTGTACCGCGCCATCTGCGATACGGGCGACAAGGTGGTGTATGCCGTTCCGAGCTGGAACAACAACCACTACACCCACTTCGTAAGCGGTGAGCACGTGGTGGTGGAAGCCACTGCCGAAAACAACTTCATGCCCACGGCCGCCGACCTGGCGCCGCACCTTCCGGGCGCGGCCCTGCTGGCACTCTGCTCGCCGCAGAACCCCACCGGCACCACCTTCCGCCGCGAAGACCTCAAAGCGATCTGCGACCTCGTCGTAGCCGAGAACGAGCGCCGCGGCGACGGTGAAAAGAAGCTGTACCTGCTGTACGACCAGATGTACTGGATGCTCACCTATGGCGGCATCGAGCACGTCGACCCCGTGTCGCTGCACCCGGGCATGCGCCCCTATACGGTGTACGTAGACGCCGTGAGCAAGGTGTTTGCCGCCACCGGCGTACGCGTGGGCTGGAGCCTCGGCCCCGCGCATATCCTGAATAAGATGAAGGCGATCCTGTCGCACGTAGGCGCCTGGGCGCCGATGGCCGAACAGAAGGGCGTGGCGCAGTACCTGCGGCAGACCGAAGCCATCGGGCAATACCTGGCGCATTTCCGCGCCGAGCTGGAAGAGCGTCTGCGTAGCATCTTCGACGGCTTTATGCAACTGAAAAGCGAAGGCCTGCCGGTGGATGCCGTGGCACCCGAAGCCGCCATTTACCTGACCCTGAAGATCGATGCGGCGGGCCGGCGTACGGCCGGTGGCACCGAACTGAAAGACCAGTCGGATGTAACCTCGTATATCTTAAAGGAAGCGAAGCTGGCGGTAGTGCCTTTCTATGCTTTTGGCGCTTCGCGCGACACCGCCTGGTATCGCCTGAGCGTGGGCACCTGCAATAAGGAGGAAATCGGGGAGATGATCGGGAAGCTGCGCGCGGCGCTGTGCGCCCTGCAGCCGCTGGCTTAATTACGGTTGATGAGGAAGTAAAACGGCTTCAGGTCGGGGGTAGCAACGGCTTTGAGGATCTTGCGGGACTTCCGGGTGATGCTGTTGCGGGTAACCAGTTCGTGCGCCTGGCAGAACACGTCATCGCATTCCACCTGCGAAAGGATTTTGTTGAGACAGTCCACGGTCTGGTTCAGGGCCTGCTGGCTCTGGTTTTGCTCCTTCAACAATACCAATAAGTCTCTTTTACCGTTTTCCATATAGTCCCCGTTTATGTGTTACATTCCTCGTTGACTCGGACAGCCGCATTTGCTGCCGCGACCACTGCCGGAATAATAGTTCCTGTTACAACTGGTCACACTGATAAAAGTCAAGAACAATGCCACATATACCAACAGTTTTCTCATAGTATCGCTTTCTGATCTAACTAAATTACCACCCTTTTATGATGCGTGTTGACCAAACCCGGAAAATTTAACATGAGCTGCCGCCCCGCACCGGCCGGACCGCGCATCCTGGTGGCGGCCCTCGACTGGGGGCTGGGTCATGCAACGCGTTGTATCCCAATAGTCCACCGCCTGCTTTCGCGCGGCGCCACGGTGCTGCTGGCGGGCAGCGGCGCCTCCGGCGGGGTGTTGCGGGAGGCTTTTCCCAACCTCTCCTACCACGAGCTCCCGGGCCACGAAATACGCTACGCACGCAGCGCCGGCGGGCTCATGTGGAAAATATTGCAGCAACTGCCGCGGCTGGCGCGCACCACGAAAGCAGAGCGGCGCTGGCTTGCCCGATTCGTGCAACAGCAAGGAATTGACGCAGTTATCTCCGACAACCGCTACGGACTCCATCATCCCGGCCTGGCCACGGTTTTTATTACCCATCAACTGGGCATCCGCACCCCGTTGGGCAGCGTTGGCAACAACCTGTTGCGCCGCTACCACTACCGCCTCATCGGGCGCTTTGGCGCCTGCTGGGTACCCGACGGGCCGGCGCCGGGGCTTTCCGGACTTCTCGGTCACCCGGGGCCGTTACCCACCGTGCCTACGCGCTACATCGGGCCGCTCTCGCGATTTCAAAAAGCCGAAGCCGCAACGCTGTTCGACCTCGCGGTGGTACTCTCCGGCCCCGAGCCGCAACGCGGCATATGGGAGGCGCAGCTGCTGCAGCAATTGACCAATTTTCCGGGCAAGGTGCTGCTTGTGCGCGGCCAGCCGCGGGATAAAACTTCCGTCACCTCCGGCAACCTGACCCGCGTGGGACACCTGCCCGCCGCCGAACTGCAGGCCGCGCTGGCCGGCGCCGCCCTGGTGCTGGCGCGCTGCGGCTACAGCACCGTGATGGATCTCGCGGCACTCGGCAAACGCAGCATCCTGGTGCCCACACCCGGCCAGACCGAGCAGGAATACCTCGCCCGACACCTCACGGAAAGCGGGTTCGCCTGCTGCCTTCCGCAAAAGGATTTCAGCCTGCAACAGGCCCTCGCAACGGCCGGCCGCTTTTCATACCATCTCCCAACCGCTTCCGGCCATCAACATCTTGATGAAGCAATCGACGAACTGCTGGCGCGGCTGGAGGTGAACCGGGAGGCGTAAGCCGGGAGCATGCATTGCGAGGCCCCGCGCCTTGTTAGGCGTCATCGCGACCGCAGCGAAGCACACCTGCGGTAAAAAAATGCAACGGGCCGGGCAGCAAAGACTTCCCGTGGACGATTGCTTCGCCGTCTCCCTCCGCACGCCTTCCCGCAATGACGGCAATGAGGAAGCGCGGCCGCCACTGCCGCACGTCCGAGATCTGACATCTGACATCTTCCCGGCATCTTATCTTGCACGCGATGCGCCCCCGCCTGCTGGCCCACATTGCCGTACTCGCCGCCAATATCTTCTTCGCCGCCAACTTCAGCTTCGTGAAGATGATCACGCCGCGCCTTGTAGCGCCCTTCGGGCTCAATGTGTACCGGGTAGGCTGCAGCCTCGTGCTGTTCTGGCTGCTGTGGCTGCTGGCGCCCGACAAGCGGGCGCCGCGACGCTCCGATATCGGCCGCATCATCGCCTGCGGGCTCACCGGCGTCGCCGTCAACCAGATGCTGTTCATCCGCGGGCTCACGCTCACCACCAGCATCCATGCGGCACTCCTGATGCTGACGACACCCCTGCTCATTACGTTATTTGCCCTGCTGGTGCTGCGCGAAAAACTCACCCGCACCCAGGTTCCCGGCCTTCTGCTTGGCGTGGCGGGCGCGGCCTGGCTCATCGCGGGCGGCGCGCAGAGCAGGCTGGCACCGAACCCGCTGCTCGGCGACGCGCTCATCCTGGTCAACGCTATCTCCTATTCGATGTATTTCATTCTCGTGAAGCCCCTGATGACCCGCTACACGCCGCTGGAGGTGGTGCGCTGGGTGTTCACCGCCGGCTTCGTATTCATGCTTCCTTTCGGCTGGAAGCAGGCCGCCGGAGTACCTTTCACCATCTTCACCGCAACGGATTGGGCGGCCCTGGCGGCCGTGGTATTCACCGGCACCTTTTTGGCCTACTGCTTCAATGCCTACGGCATCCGCCACCTCGGCGCAGGCACCGCCGGAGCGTATATCTATACGCAGCCGGTATTCGCGGTGTTCATCGCCACGCTGGTTCTCAACGAGCAACTCTCTTTGGAAAAAGGACTCGCGGCCGCACTCATCTTCGCAGGTGTTTTCCTGGCAACGCGGAAGCCGCGAAAAAACGAAGCCTGACATTCGTTCTTTTTCGAAAAAAGCAATAGCTTGGTGGCAAATCCATTCCAATGAAAACAGCATCCCGCCTGTTGGCACTCCTTTGCCTGTGCGCGCTCTTCAGCTGCCGCGCCGAACCTGTAGATTACAACGACAACACTGCCGCTTACCTCACGATGGGACAATGGAAGGTCCGCGAATGCGTGGGCGATGGCGTGCCGGCCGCAGACCTCACGGCCTACAGCCTGCAGTTCACCAACGACGGACACTTCACCGCACGCCGCAACGGGCAGGTGCTGGAAGGCAACTGGGACCTGCGCCGCCACCCGGACGGACAGTCGCTGCAACTCCGCCTCGACGACAGCAACAACGAGCTCGCCCCCGTCAGTAATACATGGAGCCTGCGCTACTCCGACCCCAACGAGCTGAAGCTCGAACGCAGCGGCGCGGCCCTGCACCTGGGCCGCCCGTGAAAGGCATTGCCATGACTCACTAACCCTCCCCATACAAAAAGGCTCCCGCGCGGGAGCCTTTTTCATAAGTATCAAAACATCAACCCACAGGGTTCTTGGGATAATCGAAGAAGAGGAATTTCTTTTCTGCGGTCGCAAACTCCGCCCAGGTTTTTCCTTCCATACCTACGGCAAACACGGCGCAGGTCGGCATATCGTCTATCCGCACATTGGTGAGCGTGTTGACGTATTCGGTGATGCCGGGATTGTGGGCGAAAAGCGCCACCACGTTTTTGTCGGCGGGCAGTGCCGCCACGGCATCCGCGAAGGCCTGCACCGTGGGCTCGTAGAGGTGGTCCACCACTACGATATCATCTTTTTCAAACCCGAATGCTTCTGCGAAAAAGCGCGCGGTGCGCCGTGCCCGCTTTGCCGGGCTTGTAACGAAGTGCTCCACCTTTACTTTTTCCTTCACCCGCTCCGCCATCTCGGGCGCATCTTTCTTACCGCGCTCATTGAGCGGCCGGTCGAAGTCTTTCATCGTGATGTCGTCCCAGGAACTTTTGGCGTGGCGAACCAACAATAATATTTTCATAGTGTGCTAGTGGGTTAGTGTGCTAATATGCTAAAATAATAAAAGGCCACCCGTATAACCAATGCCCCGACTACTAGCACACTATCCCACTCGCATACCAGCACACTAATAACCGCGTGCATTCTTTCCCTCCATGTAATTCATGAAAGCTTTGTTTACCACGCGGTTGCCACCGGGGGTGGGATAGTTGCCGGTGAAGTACCAGTCGCCGAGGTTGTTGGGGCAGGCCTCGTGCAGGTCTTCGATGGTCTGGAAGATGACCGACACCGGTATCCTGAGGCCGACGGGCGTGATGAGTTCGGCGATCTTGTTGGTGATCTCCTGGTTGGAGAAAGGCTTGTAGAGGTGCTTCACGACGTTCACTGTATGCAGGTCGCCGCGCTGGTGCAGGGCCACGCATTCGTCATAGAGCTTTTGCAGCAGGTCTTCCTGCCCGCGCTCTTTCAGCAGGGCCACGGCGGCATTGAAGGCGATGAAGTCACCAAGCTTGCTCATGTCGATGCCGTAGCAGTCGGGGTAGCGGATCTGCGGTGAGGAGGAAACCACGATGATCTTTTTGGGCTCGAGGCGCGCCAGCATGCGGATGATGCTTTCCTTGAGCGTGGTGCCCCGCACGATGGAGTCGTCGATCACCACCAGCGTGTCTTCACCCGCGCGCACAGTGCCGTAGGTAACGTCGTATACGTGCTGCACCATCTCGTTGCGGCCCGCGTCTTCGGTGATGAAGGTGCGCATCTTCACGTCCTTGATGGCGATCTTTTCCATCCGCACCCGGCGGCTGATCATCTCCTGGAGCTTTTCGGGATCCACATCGCGGCCCCAGCTTTGAATGCGCTCGATCTTGATCTGGTTGAGATAATCCTCGCAGCCTTTCAGCAGCCCATAAAAAGCTACTTCGGCGGTGTTGGGAATAAAGGAGAAGATGGTGTTCTTGAGGTCGTAGTCGATGCACTCGAGCACCGGCTTGCTCAGGTTATAGCCGAGGCGCTGGCGCTCCTTGTAAATTTTTTCATCCGATCCGCGCGAGAAGTAGATGCGCTCAAAGGAGCAGGCCTTGCGCTCCTTGGGTTCCACCACGGCTTCGATCACGTAGCGTCCGTCGGGATATACCACGATGGCGTGGCCGGGGAGCAGTTCCTGTACTTCATTTTCGCCCACATTGAAGGCGGTGCGGATGGCGGCGCGCTCGGAAGCAGCCACGATCACTTCTTCATCGATATAATAATAGGACGGACGGATGCCGTGGGCGTCGCGGAACACGAAGCCCGTGCCGTTGCCGGTGAGGCCACCCACGTGGAAGCCACCGTCGAAGAGCGGTATGGCTTTGCGGAGCACGGAGAGCACGTCGGTGCCACCGGGCGCGGCTTCGTCGGCCTGCACCAGGAAGTGGTGGAGCACTTCCATCATGGCGGCGAGGTCGCTTTGCTTCTGGAAGACGCCGGGCTCCAGGCCGATGAGCGAGAAGAGCTCCTCGGTGTTTACGAGGTTGAAGTTGCCGGCCAGGGCGAGGTTACGCGCCGGCACGGTATGCCGCTTCACAAAGGGATGACAGAATTCGACGTTGTTGCGGCCCTGGGTGCCGTAGCGCAGGTGCCCCAGCAGCAATTCACCCATGAAGGAAAGATGGCCCTTCAGCAGGCCGGGATGATTGGTGGCGTCGGGGTTGAATTTCTGGAGCTCGTTGTATTCCTGGCCGATCTGCCGGAAGAGGTCGGCGATGGCGCCGCTGTCGGCGCTCCGAAGACGCGCCAGGAACGGATATCCCGGCTCCACATCCAGCTTTACCGCGGCTACGCCGGCACCGTCCTGCCCGCGGTTGTGCTGCTTTTCCATCAGCAGGTACATCTTGTTGAGTCCCCACAAAACAGTTCCGTAGCGTTGCTGGTACCAGGAGAAGGGCTTACGAAGACGGATAAAAGCCAGGCCGCATTCGTGTTTGATGGCGTCGCTCATAAAGGTGAATGAGCCGCAAAGGTAACGGGAGAATGGGGTAATGGGGGAATGTGCTGATGGGGCAATATGCTAGAGTGCTAGTGTGTTGGAAGTGGCCCTAAATAATTCCCGGAGCAACGATGGGGGGTAGATACCGATCGCCGGCGGTCAGGATGACAGGCGGCAGAGAGATGCAAGCGGGCGGCCCGCGGTGCAGCTCAAGGATTCGGGAATACCAACCCGGGCCGCTGTTCAGGAACCCGGACTCCTGTCATCCTGATGCGCAGCATCAGGATCTTAAACTCGCGATTGGGAGACAGGCTCTCGTGTGCTAATCGGCTGCCGGCTCTTGCCTCATGCGCCCCTGTCTTCCGGCAGGGGTACGGCAACGGTGATCGTACTTCCTTTGCCCGATACCGATTGGATTTCGACGGTGCCGCCGAACATCCCTGCGCGGTTTTCCATATTGGTAAGGCCGAGGCCGCGGCGTACGCTGGCGGGATCGAAGCCTTTGCCGTCGTCGGCAACGCGGAGGAAGGCGGTGCCGCCTTCGCGGCCCAGGGTGATGTCGACGCGGGTGGCGCCGGCGTGCTTTACGATGTTATTCAGCTGTTCCTGCAGGATGCGGAAGAACATCAGCTTGCGGTTGTCGGGCACCGACTCTTCGTCGAAGCCCTCGCAGCTGAAGCGGATGCGCAGGTGCTGCGTGCGGGTGATGGTGTATACGAGGTCGTTGATCGACTCTTCGAGGCCGAGGTCGCCGAGCGTGGAGGGGATAAGGTTGCGGCAAAGGGCGCGGATCTCGTTGATGACGTCGGAGATGTTGCGGTTGGCAAGGGCCACCATCTCGAGGGTTTCTTCGTCGGCGGTGGCCTTGGCGAGATCGAGGTACAGCTTGATGGTGGTAAGCTGCTGGCCGATATTGTCGTGGAGCTCCTTGCCGATCTCGGTGCGTTCTCTTTCGGAAGAGTCGATCGTGGCCTGGGTGAGCTGCCGCTGGTGGCTGATCTGCTCGGCGAGGAGGCGGTCTTCGAGCGCCTTGCGCTCGCTGATGTCGGCAAAGGATGCAATCACATATTGAAGCACCTGCTGCTCGTCGAAAACGGGATCGGCATTCACCAGCAGCCAGATGCGGCGGCCGGTGACGGGATGCAGGTGCCCCATAACGAAGTTGCGCACCGGCTGGCCGGTACGGATGGCGCGGAGCGCGGGCAGCTGGTCGGGGGTAATGGGAGCGCCGTGCTCGCTGATGACGCCCCAGGCGGCAGCGGGCAACGCGGTTCCCATGAGGGTTTCGGGGGGCAGGCCCAGGATGCGGGTGGCGGCCTCATTGCAGGTTTCGATCACGCCGTTGACATTGAACATCATTACCCCGCTCTGGATATTGCGTACCAGCAGGCGGAAGCGCTGCTCACTTGCTTTCAGGGCTTCGGAGGCCTCCTTGCGCTGCGAGTCGTCGTGGAAATAAATGGCGATGCCGCCGACGCTGGGATTGGCCAGCAGGTTATTACCCCGCACGAGGCACCACAGCCAGGGCCCGTCCTTGCGACGGAGGCGCACGTTGATGAATTTGATTTCGGCATTCTGGTTCACCTCACGCATAAAAGCTTCCGAAGCTTTCGAATGATCCTCGGGATGCACAAAGTCGAACGCCCATTTGCCCAGCACCTCGGCATAGTCGTAGCCCAGCACATGCTTGATGGAGGGTGATGCGAAGGTGATGCGGCCGGACACGTCCATGAGCAGGATGCCGTCGAGGGCGTCGGCGATGAGGCCGCGGTAGAAGCGTTCCTTGCGGTGCAGGTTCTGTTCGGCGATGCGCTCGGCGGTGCGGTCGCGGCCGATAACCAGGATGCCTTCGGGCCGCCCGTCGGCACCGGGAAGAAAAGTGAGCGTAAACCAGAAGTAGTGACGCTGCCCGTCGCGGCCGGCGAAGGGGAGCTCGCCCTGCCAGCGCCCGGTGGTGGCCACCTGCGCCTTGATGGCCTCGAGCGGCTCGGCCGGGCTGTATTCGAAGGCAACCAGTTCGGAAATACGGCAGCCGACCGCCCCATCCGGGTCGATGCCGAAATGACGCACGGCGGCCGCGTTAAGCGAGCGCACGTGGAAGTCGAGGTCGGCGGTGACGATGACATCATCGAGCTGTTGCAGGATGAAGGCATGCTGCCCAGCCGGGGGCAATATTGTAGGGGCAGGCATCGGGTTCACGGGATACAAAATTGGAAGAGCCACAAAGGTAGGCAGAATGCAAGGCCGTGGTTAATATTACGGCTGGGTCCCGCAGCCTGTCGGTGGGAGGCGCCGGATGCGGGGATAAAAAAACCCCGACGCGGTGGTCGGGGTGGGAAACTTTATTTGCTGGCTACCTTTTGCGCCTGCGTCCAGCGCTGGATGCGGCTGCAGTGGTTCATCGCCGGATCCACCATCACGTAATGGTCGCCGAGGTGATCGTTGAGCCACTTCTCGAGGGTATTCATTTTCTTTTCCTCGAGGGCCGACTGCGCAATGCGGTTGTAGTCGTCCTTCAGGTTCATGCGGTGCGGCTCGGTGCGGGTCTTCAGGTAGATGAGGCGCACGCCTTTGTCGCTGCGCTCGTTGGTGAAGACGGCCGGCTGGGAGTACTCGCCTACCTTGAGGCGGCCGAGCTGGGCCACCACTTCCTTGTCGAGCTCGTCGATGGTCACGTAGGTGCCGTTGCGGCCCTGGATATAGGGACCCTGGAACTTGGCGGCCTCATCGTCGCTGTAGCGGCCGGCGGCAGTGGCAAAGTCGATGGTTCCGGCAATGAGGCGGGCACGTACGGAGTCGAGCTTGGACATACCGGCGTTTAGCTCGATCTCGGTTACCGGTGCCTTGCGGAGGATGTGGCGCACGATGGCGTCGTCGCCGGTGCGCGACATCAGCTGGATGAGGTGGAAGCCCGATTTGGAGCGCACCACGTTGGAGATCTCCCCTTCCTTGAGGCGGAAGGCCGCGGCAACGAAGGCCGGGTCCCAGCTCTTGTCGGTGCGGTTGATCTGGTACTGGCCGCCACGGTCTTTGGAGCCGGGGTCTTCCGACACTTCCTTAACCGCCTGCTCAAAGGAGATCTGCTTGCTGGCGATGCGGCTGCGGAGGCTGTTCATTTCGGAGATGACGTAGGCCTCTAGGTCTTTGGAAGGCTTCGGGTATACGATGATCTGGCCGATCTCGAGTTCGCTCTCGAAGAAGGGCAGACTGTCTTTGGGGATGCGGTTGAAGTAGTTGCCTACTTCGGTGGGGGTGATGCGCACGTTCTCCACGATCTTACGCTGCATCATCTGGGCGAGCTTGTTTTCGCGCACGGATTCGCGGCCATCGTCCTTGATCTGGTAGATGGTCTTGCCGGCGATACGCTCCAGTTCTTCCTGGGTGCCGTAAACACGGATAAAGTGACGGATCCGCTGGTCGAGCTCGGATTCCACTTCATTGTCATCAAGCTTGAGGGAGTCGCGCTCGGCCTGGAGCATAAGGAGCTTCGACACGAGGGCCTGCTCGATGATGGAGCAGTCGGCGCCGGCAGGCACTTCCTGGCCCTGGCGCTGGGCATCGGCAATGGCGTTGCGGATGTCGGATTCGAGGATGATGCGGTCGCCCACCACACCGATGATGCGGTCGCCGACCTGCTTGCGGGGCTGGGCAAAGGCCGCTGCCGCCAGGAGGAAGGAACAAAGAACGAGGAAAGACTTTTTCATACGCGTAGCGTCAAAAATAGGGTATCGGGCGCGGAAACGGCCGGGGCTGTGGTAGATTAACATTTGTTTGCGCGCCCTTACCCGAGCCTTCCCCAGAGAAAGGAGTAGATGTGCGTACCGATTAATGGTAACAAAGCATCCCGGAGGGATGCACGCTCCTTAGCCGGGCATGCAATGCCGGGAAAGAAAAATGGCCGGCATTATTCGGCATGCCGGAGGCATGCACGTTGTCCCGCCGTTCCCGGAACCCCGCAGCCTCTGTTAACGCGCATCCCTCCGGATGCGTTGTTGCGTTCCGGACCGCATTTACCCGGCATTGCATGCCGGGCTGAAAAACGAGCATCCCTCCGGGATGCAGCTTTCTTTCAACTAAAAAGACCCCGCGGCGGCGGGGTCTCATTTCGATATTCGTTATTCCTTGATCGTTATCCGATATTCTTACAGCGTACGCTTCACTTCCTCGAGCTCGTAGGCTTCTACGATATCGCCAGGCTTGATGTCGTTGTAGTTCTTGATCGTCAGACCGCACTCCATGCCCATGAGCACTTCCTTCACGTCGTCTTTGTAACGCTTCAGGGAGCCCAGTTCCGCGTTCACGCCCTCGCCGGTGGGGTACACCACGATGCCGTCGCGGATGATGCGGATCTTGTTGTCGCGCTTGATGCGGCCGTCCAGTACAACGCAACCGGCAACGGTGGCCTTGTCGAACTTGAACACCTCGCGGATCTCCACGTTGGCCACGATCTTCTCCTGCGTCTTCGGTTCGAGCATGCCCTCCATGGCGGAGCGCAGGTCGTCGATGGCGGAGTAGATAACCGAGTAGGTCTTGATCTCGATACCGGCGCCTTCGGCGAGGCGGTTGGCCTGCACCGAGGGACGTACGTTGAAGCCGATGATGAGGGCGTCGGAGGCTTCTGCCAGCGACACGTCGCTCTCGTTGATCTGGCCCACACCCTTGTGGATGACGGATACCAGGATCTCTTCGGTCGACTGCTTCTGCATCGAGTCGGACAGTGCTTCCACCGATCCGTCCACGTCGCCCTTGATGATGACCTTGAGTTCCTTGAAGGTACCCAGGGCAATACGACGGCCGATTTCGCCGAGGGTGATGTGCTTCTTGGCGCGCATGCCCTGCTCGCGCAGGATCTGGGCGCGGCGGTTGGCCACCTCTTTTGCTTCGGCTTCGTCTTCGTATACCTTGAATTTCTCACCGGCCTGGGGAGCGCCGTTGAGACCGAGGATCACCACCGGCACCGAGGGGCCGGCGTCCTTCATCTTCTTGTTGCGTTCGTTGAACATCGCCTTCACGCGGCCGAAGTGCTGGCCCGATACCACGATGTCGCCGTTGTTGAGCGTACCGTTCTGCACCAGCACGGTGGTCACGTAGCCGCGACCCTTGTCGAGGGAGGCTTCGATCACGTTACCGGTAGCTTCGCGGTCGGGGTTGGCCTTCAGGTCGAGCAGTTCGGCCTCCAGCAGGATCTTCTCCAGCAGCAGGTCTACGTTGATGCCTTTCTTGGCCGAGAGCTCCTGGCTCTGGTATTTACCACCCCAGCTTTCCACCAGCAGGTTCATCTGTGCGAGCTGCTCGTAGATCTTGGTGGGGTTGGCGCCGTCCTTATCGATCTTGTTGATGGCGAAGATCATCGGAACACCGGCGGCCTGGGCGTGGCTGATGGCTTCACGCGTCTGGGGCATGATGGCGTCGTCGGCCGCGATCACGATGACGGCGATGTCCGTCACCTTGGCACCGCGGGCACGCATGGCGGTAAACGCTTCGTGACCCGGGGTATCGAGGAAGGTGATGTCCTTGCCATTCGGAAGATGCACCTGGTAGGCACCGATGTGCTGGGTGATACCACCGGCCTCACCGGCTACTACGGTCGCATTCCGGATATAGTCGAGGAGCGAGGTCTTACCGTGGTCCACGTGACCCATGATGGTCACGATGGGCGAACGCGGCTTGAGGTCTTCGGCCTCGTCGGCTTCTTCCTCCTCGTCCATTTCGAGTTGCTTTTCCATATCGATGAATTCGACGTCGTAGCCGAATTCGGAGGCCACCAGCTCGATCACCTCGGCGTCGAGGCGCTGGTTGATGGACACCATGATGCCAAGCCCCATACACTTCGAGATCACTTCGGCGAAGGAAACGTCCATCAGGTTGGCGAGCTCGCTTACCGAGATGAACTCGGTTACCTGCAGCTTGTTGTCCTCGTGGCCATCCATTTCGTCGCCGCCGCCGCTGCTGCCGAAGCGCTTTTTGCGCTGGGCTTTGCTCAGCTTCTTGCCGCCGCCGGCAAGGCGTGCCTGTGTTTCCTGGATTTTGCGCTTGATCTCGTTGTCGTCGATCTGGCGGTTGGGGTCGTCGCGACGACCACCGGGTCCGCGGCCACCGCGCTGCCCGGGCTGGTTGCCCGTGCGGCCGCGGCTGCCCTCGCCGGGGCGGGTAACAGTAAAGCGACCGCCGCCGGAACCCTGGGCTCCGCTGACGCCTGCTCCCGGACGGGGCGGGGTATCGGGTGCTTTCTTGATGGGAATGCGGTTGCGCTTGCGCTTCTCGTCCGGCTTCGGACGGGTATCATTATCCACCGGCAGTTCGATCTTGCCCAGGATCTTGGGGCCTTCGAGCTTCTCGGCGCGGATGTTCTCGATAACGGGTGCCGGGGGTTCGGCTTCCGCCTTCGGCTCTTCGGCTTTGGGGGCCTCGGCAACGGGGGCGGGTGTTTCGGCTTTTGCCGGTGTTTCCACTTTCAGGACCTTGGCCTTAGGCGCTTCAGCTTTGGGCGCTTCGGCTACCGGCTGCGGTGCCGGTGTTTCGGCTGTAGGAGCCGGCGTTTCGGCTACAGGGGCCGGCGTTGCCGGTGCCTCGGCGGGCTTTGCCGGTGCCGCGGGCTCTTCCTTCTTCGCCGCGCCTTTCTTGGGGCGGGTAGAGGAGTCGATAGCCGACAGGTCGACGGTGCCGAGGATCTTGGGGCCGATAGTCGGCGTAGCGGGGGCGGGCGCCGGGGCTTCCGGTGCCGGGTCGGCCTTTGCGGGTGCCTCGGGTTCCGGGGCGGGCGCGGGTACTTCCGCTACGGGTGCGGGTGCCGGGGCTTCCGGAGCGGGAGCAGGAGCGGGTGCCGGCTCCGCCTTGGGCGCTTCAGCCACGGGTGCGGGCGCGGGTGCCGGCTCCGCCTTCGGAGCGGCAGGTGCCGGCCATTCGGCCGCGGGGGCTGCCTTGGGTGCCTCGGGAGCAGGGGCCTCCGCTTTGGGCGCGGTCTTGGCGCGCTCCTCGCGCTGCTTGGCCATCACATCTTCTTCCTCCTTGCGCTTCTTCGCCTCGGCGATGGCGCCCTTCGGAAGGTCGATCTGCTCGGCCTTGTGCTTCGCCACCTTGTCGGAGTTGAACTCCTGCTGCAAGGCGCGGTACATGTCTTCGGTCAATTTGGCCGTGGGTTTCAGGTCGTCGCGGTTGAAACCTTTTGCCGCCAGGAATTCCACCAGTGTATCTTTACCGATGTTGAACTCCTTGGCCGCAGCCATTAACCTGGGTGTTTGAATTTCTGCCATTAATATTTTTTATAACAAATCGTCTCTACTTGTCGGTTACCTTTTTCAATTCGTGTTTTCCGAAAAGGTAACCCTTGGTGCATGTGCCCTTCGGCAAGCTCAGGGTGACAGGCGGGCCTCGGCAAGGTTAGCCTGACAAATAACTGTCAGGCTGAGCCTGTCCAAGCTTAGCCGCGATCAAACTCGGCCTGCAGGATCTTGCGCAGGTCGGTGATCGTTTCTTTTTCAAGGTCGGTGCGGCGCTCGAGCTCCTCCAGGCTGAGATCGAGCACGGAGCGGGCGGTATCGCAGCCCACCTTCTTGAGCGCCTCGATGATCCAGGGCTCCACCTCATCGCTGAACTCTTCCAGGTCGATATCGAACTCCTCGGTCTCGCCTTCGTTATCGCGGTAGACGTCGATGTCATAGCCTGTCAATTCACAGGCCAGCTTGATGTTGACGCCGCGGCGGCCGATGGCCAGCGACACCTGGTCGGGCTTCAGGTAAACGGAAGCGCGCTTGCCTTCGTTGTCGATCTCCATGGAGGTGATCCGGGCGGGCGTCAGCGAGCGCTGGATCAGCAGCTGGATGTTGGCCGTCCAGTTGATGACGTCGATGTTCTCGTTCTTCAGCTCGCGAACGATGCCGTGGATGCGGGAGCCTTTCATACCCACGCAGGCGCCCACGGGGTCGATGCGGTCGTCGTAGGACTCGACGGCCACCTTGGCGCGCTCACCCGGGTCGCGCACGATCTTCTTGATAACAATGAGACCGTCGAAGATCTCCGGCACCTCGATCTCGAGCAGCTTGGCCAGGAACTCGGGGGCGGTGCGCGAAAGAATGATGACGGGGTTGTTGTTCTTCATGTCCACCTTACGCACTACGGAGCGGATGGATTCGCCCTTCTTGAAGTAGTCCTGCGGGATCTGCTCGCTCTTGGGGAGGATGAGCTCGTTGCCTTCCTCGTCGAGGAGGAGCACTTCCTTCTTCCACACCTGGTATACCTCGGCGGAGATGATCTCGCCGATGCGGTCGCCGTATTTTTTGGCGAGGATGGCTTTCTTCAGGTCTGCGATCCGCGATGCCAGCGTTTGCTTGGCGGCGAGGATGGCGCGGCGGCCGAAGTCTTCGAGGTTCACCTCTTCATAAAGTTCTTCGCCGACGGAGTAGTCGGGCTCGATCTTGATGGCGTCGGAGTATTCGATCTCCTCGAGGGTGTTGTAGATATCGCCGTCTTCCACGATGGTGCGGCGGCGGAAGATCTCGAGGTCACCTTTTTCCGCGTTCACGATCACGTCGAAGGTTTCGTCGGAGCCGTACTTTTTGCGCAGCAGGGTGCGGAATACGTCCTCCACGACCCGCATGAGGGTGGGGCGGTCAATATTTTCGGCGTCTTTGAACTCCTGGAACGCTTCAATCAGGTTGATGCTTGCCATACAATTCTGGTTTTTTTCCGTGAGCCGTCAACCTAAAGCCGTGAGCGCTGGCGCCCGCGGCCCGGGGTGGGCCCTGTCGATTAGAACTTTACTTGAACTTTTGTTGTTTTAATATCGGTAAACAGGATAGTCTCCTGCTTCATTTCTTTCTTTTTGCCCTTACCGGCCTCGGTTTCCACCACGATGCCGTCTTCGGTGGCGGCGGTGAGCTTGCCTTCAAGCCGGGTGCCGGCCTCGTCGGCGAGGGTCACCTCCACGTAACGGCCCACGTTCTTGGCATACTGGCGGTGCAGCTTCAGGGGTTCATCCACGCCGGCCGACGATACTTCGAGCGAGAAGTTGCCGTCGGGGAAGAGGCCGCCTTCCTCGAGCTGCTTGTACAGCTTGCGGTTGTACTGCACGAGGGCAGACAGGGGCAGCCCTTCATCGCTGTCGAGAAACACCTTGATGTTGTTGGTGGGCTTGATGCGCACGTCCACCAGGAAGTGTTTCGGGTCTTCGATGAGGCCTTCGATCTGCGTTTTCAGGGTCTCGATCAGGTTCTCTGTTGTCATAGTATAAAAGAAGAAGGGAACGGCCACGTTCCCTTCATTCGTCAAATCCGGCACGAAAGTAAGCAAAAAGGCCTATTCATTCCAAAACCTTTTGGGAGGTTTTTGCAGGTTTTAAAGGGTTTTTCACGGTTCGGGAGGGTACAGTGAGGTTTTAGGGGGTTCTAACGGTTTTGGAAGGTTCCCGCGGGTCCTGATGGTGCCTGGTTTTTAAAGTTCGGGCTATGCGCCGGGGGCTGCGACCGGGGGAAAAGTTAATAATGAGCCGAAAACGTAAAAGCTCAAAACCGTAAAACGCCGAATCGGGTACCTTTGGGTGGCTATGCTCGCTGTACTTTTCTACATATTCCTCGCCTACCTGCTTTTCCGCTTTGTTTTCGGCTTCCTGGTCCCGATTATCCGCACCACGCGCCAGGTAAAGCGGGGCTTCCGGGAAATGAATGAGCGGATGGGCTCCTTCGGCGGTCAGCACCCCGAAGATCTCCACTCGGCGCAGGCTCCCGGCCAGCGGAGCCAGGTAAATTCCAAGGCCCCTTCCAAAGACGACTATATCGACTTCGAGGAAATCAAGGAGTAAAGCCCTGAAATTCCTAAGTTTGCAAACCCAAAGAGGATCTCGGATCTCGGATCTCGGATCTCGGATCTCGGATCTCGATCGAAATCGGACATCCGACATCGGAGATCACCAAATTCTCTTTCGGATCCTTAGCTCAGTTGGTTAGAGCGGCTGACTCATCAAGGATTGTTCTTTGATATTCTGTATTTTGAAAGAAAGCTTTACGATGGCACCTAGAATATGCGTTGTTTGCGCGACCCCGATAAGCGGTCAGAAGGTGAAATACTGCAGCAATGCATGTAAACAAAAAGACCACTATCACCGGGTGAAGCAGCAAACAACCACGTATCATTCTCAAACGATCCGCTCATTGCGGAGGAAGCTACAACTCGTGGAGATGTTTGGTGGAAAATGTGATGCGTGTGGTTATGATAAAAACCTGGCAGCATTACATTTTCATCATATCGATGCGAACAATAAAGCGTTTAAGTTAGATGTACGTTTTCTATCGAACCGAACATGGGAAGCAATCATAAGCGAAGCTCAAAAATGCAGATTACTTTGTTCCAATTGCCATTCAGAGTTACATCACCCTGAACTGGCTCTTGATAAAGTTCAAAGAATGATCAGCGGTGCCGCCGGCACGAAATTGCCGGATGGGATAGGGGTTAATTCAGGGAAGCCTTCCTTTTTGCAAACGCAGAAAGATGGTAATCCTGAGCCAAGCAGGACGAATGGTTAGAAGAGTAGTCCTGAAGGTGCAGAGACTAGGAAGTGCGGAAACCAGCCAATAAGCTTCCAATAACGCCCCTCACCTGACTGCTCCGCATTAAGCGGAATAAAAGGTGGTGAGATAGTCCAACTACTTCGCGAAAGCGGAGGAAAGTGAATCAGCGGGTCGTGGGTTCAAGTCCCTCAGGATCCACCAACAAAAAGGGCTGCCCAACGGCAGTCCTTTTTCATTTCCGGCATTTACGCCGCCTGCGGTCCGCCGAGCAGCTGGCGGATGCTTTCGGCCCAGCGGCGCGCCCGTTTTTCGAAGGGTACGGCATCTCGGCCGTCGGCCTTCACATTATAGAAAACGATCTCGCAACCGGGGCGGCTCTTGAATTCCAGGCGGAGGCTGATGCGGCGCAGGAAGGCGTCGAGGCGGCGGCCCGAAAGCGCACCGGGACGGATGGGCGCGTATTCTTTTTTTACGGTGCATTCGCGGATGTCGTCGAGTGCGATGAGCTGCTCACCCGAATCCACCACCAGGAGGCGGCGGTTGCGGGCGTCGAGGCCGATGACGGTGTCGCGCAGGATCTCCTGGCTCGACAGCAACAGCATGCGGCGGGCGGCGGATTCCGTAAAGCGATATAAGAGCTGTTTCATTGATTCTGTTTTAAGTATTCAGGACGGCAGCGGACCGGTTCCGATCGGCTGCCGGGATTCGAGGCCTGCGGACACTTGCGCTTAGCCTCTGCTGGCCCGGCGGCGCCGGTACAACAGCGCCAGCATAAAAGCCGGCACCGAGAGGTACAGCAGGCGGTAGGCGCCCGGGTGCCCGGTGATGCCTTCCTCAAGGAGGACCGCATTGAGCAAGGCCAGGGCCAGCACAACGTTGGCAGCCACGAAAACCGGTTTGGATTTTCGATGCATGGCAGGAATTAACATGTAAAAAGAAAAGGACGCGGGCATCCGCGCGTTGCAATCAGGCTGCCGTCTTGAAATCTTTCCAGCTCGAGAAATAGTAGAGCTCCGAACAGAAGGGAACGAATTCGGGGAAGGACCAGGTATAGCAATCACACATGTCGAGGATCAGCGTGGCGACATGCCCTTTGTGAAGGTGTTGTATGATTGCGGGATTCATCCCGACAAACTTAAACCGTTTTCCATCGCTGCCCGCATCCATAACCATAAGAAAGGTTAAAGCGGCGCCGGCCGGAAGCAATCGTGGCACGATTCTCCGCCTTAGTGGCAAAGCATTTTATGAAAGACACCAATACGGCCTATGTGCCGGAATCCAAGGAAGAAGGTACCGGCCTGGTGATCTTCATGTGTACCCTGCTGCTGCTCTTCTTTATCGCGATCATTTACGTGGCGGTCAACAGCTTTTAGCGCAGCAGCACATCCCGCAGGAAAGGTTAAAGCGTAGCGGCCGCACCCCGACGGGGAGCGCCGATCCCCTATTTTCGCGGCATGCTGCGTCTCCTGCTCTTCCTGCTGCTCCTGCCCGGCGCATTGCGTGCCGGCACCAACGCGGCGCCTTCGCTGAAGAAGGCGCTTGCGGAAGGCAGCGTGGTGGCGCGGCACAGCAACCCGGCCCATACCGAGCTCGCGCCCCTGCAGGCCCTGGTACTCCCCGCCGCGCGTGTAACCGGCCACCTCGTTCCGGGCGGCGCCCTGCTGCCGGTGGCCCCGGGGCTTTCCACGCCCTTGCTTCCCCATTCGATGCGGGGCACAACGCGCCCCTGGTGCACCGCCGCGCATCGCTACCTGCGGCACAACTACCCCGCGCATGCCTTCTGGTAAGAAAAAGACGAATCCCGCCCCCGGGCATCTCAGCACTTTTTCTTCACTTTAAATTGACTACCATGGCTATCCTGATCACGGCCGGCATTTTGCTGGCTTTTATCGCAGGCGTCATCGGGCTGCTCGTGTTCGTGAATAACCGCGACAAGCGACGCGCTGCCCGCGATACCCGCCCGTCCTAAGCGACCTCCCCTGATCAGTGTAGGCAAATCGTTTCGCTATGCGTTTACAACCCGACAACATCCTGCTCATTGGCTCAATCCTGCTGCTGATCAGCGTGCTCGCCGGCAAAGCCATCCGGCGTCTCGGTGTGCCTACGCTGATCTTTTTCCTGCTCGTCGGCATTGCCGCAGGCTCCGAAGGGATCGGCGGCATCGCTTTCGACAATGCGGCCTTTGCCCAGTTCATCGGCATCGTTGCCCTCAACTTCATCCTTTTCTCCGGCGGCCTCGATACCAACTGGCGGCATATCCGCCCGGTATTCGGCAAAGGCCTGTCCCTCTCCACCATCGGCGTGCTCATCACCGCGGGCACCGTAGCCCTCTTCATGCACTATGTGTTCGGCTTCACCCTTGCCGAGGGCGCCCTGCTGGGCTCTGTAGTATCGGCAACCGACGCGGCCGCGGTGTTTTCGATCCTGCGCGGCAAAGGCGTGGGCCTCAAAGGCCCACTGCAACCCATGCTGGAGCTTGAGAGCGGCTCCAACGACCCGATGGCCTACTTCCTCACCATCACCTTCACCGCCATCGTGGCGGGGGAATCCACCTCGGCAACCAATATGCTGCTGGCCTTCGTACGCGAGTTCGCTATCGGCGGCGCGCTGGGCTACGCCATGGGACGCGTGTCGGTGTGGATCATCAACCGCATCCGCCTGGGCGCTGAAGGGCTTTACCCGGTGCTGACACTGGGCCTGGCGATGTTCACCTACTCCTTTACGCATTACCTGGGCGGTAATGGGTTTCTTGCCATTTACCTCTGCGCGCTCATCATGGGCAACAGCGCCATGCTGCACCGCCGCAGCCTTACCCGCTTTTACGACGGGCAGGCCTGGCTGATGCAGATCATTCTCTTTCTTACGCTCGGACTGCTGGTCTTCCCTTCGCGCATCTACCCCATCGCGGCCATGGGCCTGGCGATATCCGCCTTTCTCATCTTCGTGGCCCGCCCGCTCGGCGTTTTTGGCGCGCTGGCATTCGCTAATGTCAACACGCGGGGCAAGTGGTTCCTGTCGTGGGTAGGCCTGCGCGGCTCCGTGCCGATCGTGTTTGCCACCTACCCGCTGCTGGCCGGCATTGCAAAAGCCGACCTCATCTTCAACCTGGTGTTTTTCATTTCGGTCACCTCGGTGCTGCTGCAGGGCACTACACTTTCCTATGTGGCGAAGAAGCTGCGTGTGGCCGTTCCGGAAAGCGCCCGGCGCCGCATCGATCCCGCCTTCGAGGCGCAGGACCACATCCGCGGCTCCATGAGCGAGGTGCTGGTGGTACCCGGCGCGCCGGCAATCGGCAAGCGGATCGTGCAATTGCGCCTCCCGGCCTCGGTTACGATCCTGGCGGTGCAGCGGCACGGGCAATACATCGCGCCAAATGGGTCGACGCTGATCCAGGACGGCGACCAGCTCACCCTGCTCGCAGAAAACAGCGACACCATCTCCCAGCTGCGCGACTGGCATTTCGGGAAAGCACGCAGCCCGCTTCCGCCTGCGTGAGCGGCCCGGCTTTCGTTAACTTATTCAGAATGAGGGCCTCCAAACGTTAAACAACGGCCATTAGAAGGGGTTTAAGAGGAGCTCTTCGGATTAAATCCGTATGTTTAACCTGAAAGCCCGGAGGCCCGGGCTTTCCTTTTGCCCTTAACGGAAGCTCACGGACTAAAAAAACCCTATGGCCAAGAACTCTTTCATTGACAATCTTTTACAAACGCCTTCGTATGGCTGGCAGGATGAAAACGGCGAACTGATCGTTCCCACAACGCGGCAACTCTGGCGCGAAACCTTTTCCCGCATCAATGTTTTTAAAAACAAGAACAACTGGATCTCCGCCATCAGCGTAGTGATGATCGCCTGCCTGATGCCTTTTGCCGTGAAATTTTTTGCCTCGTATTTTTCCTGGAAGCTGGTCCTCCTGGCCGTGTTTTACAGTATGGTGATCATGGGCACTCACGGCACCATCTGGTATCACCGCTATTGCACGCACAAGGCTTATAAATTCAGTCACCCCATCTGGCGCATCATGACGCAAAACCTGGTGATCAAGACTTTCCCCGAAGAGATGTACGTGCTCTCGCACCACGTGCATCATGTAAAGTCCGACGAGCCCGGCGATCCGTACAACCCGCGTGGCGGCTTTATGTATTGCATGCTTTCGGAATTCAACCACCACAGCATCAACAAAAACCTCGACGAGGCCGAATACCGCCGCGCCGCGCGCTTTATGGAGCACAGCGGGGTAGAGCTGAACTCCTATGCACAATACCGCAAATGGGGCTCCGTGGCCACGCCGGTGGCGACCATCGCCAACTGGGCACTCAACTGGGCCTTCTGGTACGTAGCACTGTTTCTCATCGGCGGTCATGCATTGGCCTGCGCGCTTTTCACCGGTGCCGCGCTCTGGTATATCGGTGTGCGTGCATTTAACTACACCGGTCATGGCAAAGGCGAAGTGAAGCACCAGGATGGGATCGACTTCGACCGCAGCAACCTGTCGGTAAACCAGGTGCGCCCCGGCCTCTTTGCCGGCGAATGGCACAACAACCACCATCTCTATCCCGGCTCGGCGCGCGCAGGCTTCCTGCCTTCGCAAATCGACCTGGCCTGGATCTATATCTGGACGCTTCACCGCATCGGCATGGTGGCTTCCTACAAAGACTCGAAAGCGGAGTTCATGCGCAAGTACCTCAACAAAGAGCAAAGCGCCCGCACCGTAGAACCGGCTTTCAACAGCCAAGCCGCACAGCACATGCCTCATCGGCTGTAAACCGGAATTAAAGCAGCACTTTCTGCTTTCCAATAGCTACGGCCCGCTTCATGGCGGGCCGTAGCTATTTTAGAAAGGTTCCGGAAGAAGCTCAGCTCCCTGGCCGGGTGTTCCCACCAGCGCGTTTACCCTCGTCGTAGTGCTCGCGCAGGTCCACCGGCGGCTGCTTCGTCTTGTGCGTCCGCATCTGCAGGATGTCGACGAAAAGCGCGAAGGCCATCGAGAAATAGATATAGCCTTTCGGGATATGGAAGCCGAGGCCCTCACCCATCAGCGACACGCCGATGAGCATCAGGAAGGAGAGCGCCAGCATCTTGAAGGCCGGGTGCCTGTTGATGAATGCGCTGATGGGCCCGGAGGCGAACAGCATGATGGAAACAGTAACGATCACCGCTACGTACATGATCCACAGCTCGTCTACCATACCCACGGCGGTGATGATGGAATCAACCGAAAACACCAGGTCGAGGATGAGGATCTGGGCGATCACGCCTTTGAAAGAATGCGCCTTGATGTTTTTGGAAGTATCACCTTCCTCGCCTTCGGTCTTATGCCAGATCTCCTTCGAGGATTTGTAAATGAGAAAAAGCCCGCCGGAGATAAGGATCAGGTCCTTGCCGGAGATGCCTTGCCCGAACACGACGAACAGGTCGCCCTCCAGCTTCAGGATGATGGAGATGAGGCCCAGCAGCACGAGGCGCAACACCATGGCGAGGAGGAGGCCAAGGCGCCGGGCCTTCTGTTGCTGCTCTTTGGGCAGCCGCGCCGCAACGATCGAAATAAAGATCACGTTGTCGAGACCGAGCACGACCTCCAGCAGGATAAGCGTCAGCAAGGCAATGACTTGTTCCATAAGTGCAAAGATTGCGCTAGGGCATCAATAAGGGTGCCGTGCTAACGGGAAGCCCTGTACGCAGTAACCCCGTGCGCTGCCTACAGCCAGCGCTTCCGCTTAAAGATCCACAGGAAGAGCAGCGAGGCCAGCACCATCAATGCCAGCGCAAAGGCGTAGCCGCCGCGCCACTGCAGCTCGGGCATATGCCGGAAGTTCATGCCGTAGATGGAGGCGATGAGCGTGGGTGGCATGAACACCACCGTCACCACCGTAAAGATCTTGATCACTTTGTTCTGCTCGATATTGACGAGACCGAGGAAGGTGTTCTGCAGGTATTCGAGGCGCTCGAAGTTGAACTGGGTATGCTGCAGGATGGAGCCGATATCTTTCATGATGATGCGCAGGCGCTCTTTGTCGTCGGCGTCGATGTTGCGGCTTTTGACAAGGGCCGACACGAGGCGCTGCTTGTCTACGATGCTTTCACGCGCCTGGATGGTGCTTTCCTGCAGCTCGGTGATATCGATAAGCACCTGCTCCTTGAAGGAGCGCTCTTTGGTGAGCTTGCGGCTGATATCGGTGGTGAGGCGCATGCTGTATTCGATGAAGTCGGCGTCGAGGTCGATCTGGAACTCGATGACGGTCAGCAGCAGGAAGATGCCATCGATGCCCCTGGGCGAGCGCAGGCTTTTAAGCCGTTTCACGGTAAGGGCGAAGGAGCGCAGGTCGGCATCGCGCAGTGTAAACAGAACCCCTTTCTGCAGGATGAAGGACACCTGGTCGGTGACGATGGTGTGGTTGGCATACAGGATGAACGTGTTGTTGCCCTCGGTGTAATCCTCGTCTTCAAAAAAGCGTGAAGAGCTTTCGATCTCGGCTGCCTCCTGGCGGGTGAAGAGCTCCACGCCGAACTGCTGCTCCACCATGGCCTTCTCCTGCGCCGATGCGCCCTGCAGGTCAACCCACACGATCCGGTCGCAGCCCTCGGGCTGCAGGCTCCCGGGTCCTTTTTCCCAGGTCAGCCTACCTTGCTTGTTGATATAGAAAAGTCGGATCATAGCCTATGGCGCCTGCGGCGGCGGCCAAAGATAGCCTGTCGTAAGCTTTCGTACTGCTGACCAAAAGGCGGCGGCACCGGCCTACATTTGCATCGCCCGGCAATATGCTTATCTTAGATGCCCAAACCCGGCGCTCGTGTCACCGGCCCCGGTTCAAAAAATCAAAACCCAGATGATCAGCTATCCCCTGCTCTATTCGCTCAACGACGGCACCCGTGTGGAAGTAAACCCTGTTCTTGATGGCGAGGCTTTTATGTTCAGCCTCGACAAACCCGACGCCGAGCCCGAATCTTTTGTATGGGCACCTCCCGGCTCCAAGAGCAGCCACATGAATTACGAATCGGCGCTTTCGGCCAACGAAATGGAAGCGCTCCAGAATTTCCTGAAACAACAACGTTCCTGACCGATCCGGCACTACGTCATTTTATTCCGGCATAGCGCACGAGGGCTGCCGGCGCATCCGCCTGCGCGCGGGTTGCGCCCGTCAGCGGGCGGCCTTCGCGCAATCCACGGGTTCCCAGCGTTCCTCGCTCAGAAACTGAACCGACCCGGGATGCGCGTAACGCACCGTGTCGCCGGAGTTCTCCATAGGGCCCACGCCCCGTACGAGGCCATTGCCCTCGCGGCGGAAGAAAATCTCCATAACGCTGCTGCTGCCTTCTGATTCAAACACGTATATCAGGCGGTATACATTACCCGTAACCTTGCCGGTGACGGTGCCGCGGCTGCTGTCTTTTTCATAATTGTCGAAGCCGAGGTCGCCGCTGAGGTCGGCGCCGTTGCGCTGCAGGCGCAGGGAGAAGGTGTCGCGTCCCTGCACGCGGCGGTAGCAGGTTTCGCCGTCGGCAGGCGCCGCGGCCCTGGTTGTCTCGGTAGTCTTTTTTTTGTTGTTGTTGTCGTTGCCGGAGCAGGCCGCCAGCAACAGGAGCAGCAGGAAGGTGAGGTTACGCATGACGCTTTTTGCCAGCCGCTCAAATTACCGTGCCAGTACGCCCGTTGGCGCCCGGCAACCCATGCACTGTTTGGTGCAACCCGGCGCCTTCTGTACCGGTGCCCGCGCGGGCAATGCCGTAGCTTTGAGGGATGCAGCTGCTCCAGCAAATCGCCGCCACCTATAAGCGTTCCTTTTCAGGCCTCAGCCGCGAAACCTGGCTGCTGGCCACCGTCATCCTCATCAACCGCTGCGGCTTCATGGCCGTGCCTTTTATGAGCCTTTACGTAACGCAGCACCTGCACCGCAGCACCGGCGAGGCCGGGCTGATCATCGCCTTGTTTGGCGTCGGCTCCGTGGCCGGGGCGGCAACGGGCGGCTTTCTCACCGACCGTTTCGGACCCAAGCCGGTGCAGATCGGCGCGCTGGTGACGGGTGGCGCACTCTTCCTGCTCTTCTCCTCCATCACTCATTTCGGCACGCTCTGCGCGCTTGCGCTGGTGATCGCCTTTTTCACCGAGTCGTTCCGTCCCGCCAACTTCGCGGCCACGCATACCTATGCGCGCCCGGGCACCAACACGCGCTCCTACGCCCTCAACCGGCTGGCGATGAATATCGGGTGGGCCGTAGGCTCCGGCCTCGGCGGGGTGCTGGCTTCGATCAACTACCGCCTGCTTTTTCTTGTCGACGGCGGCATCAGCATTATCGCCGGCGGCGCGATCCTGCTGCTGCTTCCGGCCGTACGCCCGCAGCTGAAAAAGCGCAAGGCCGGCGCCGCGCCGGTGCGCCGCCCCTGGCAGGACGCGATCTTCCTGCGCTTCATGACGGTGACCACCTTGTTTGCCACCTGCTTCTTTCTCATGTTCCGCATCGGGCCCGTGTTTTTCAAAGAGCGCTGGGGACTCAACGAATCGGTGATCGGGCTGCTGCTGGGGCTCAACGGAGTTATCATCGCGCTCTTCGAGATGGTGCTCACCGCCCGCCTCGAAAAGCGGCCGCGGCCACTGCGCTTCGCCATGGCGGGAGCCCTGCTGCTGGGTGCCGCCTACCTGTTTCTCGCCCTTCCGGCCTCGGCAGCGCTCCTGGCTGGTACTGTGTCAATGTTGCTTTTTACCGTAGGAGAAATGTTTGCGCTGCCCTTTCTCAACAGCTTCGTACTTGGCCGCGCCGACGAATCAAACCGCGGTCAATATGCCGCGGGTTATACGCTTTGCTGGAGCTGCGCCCAGGTGATCGGGCCGGCGGGCGGCTTTTTCCTGGCCGAGCACTGGGGCTACGGCACGCTGTGGCTCCTGCTGACGCTGCTGCTGGCCGGCGCGGCCTGGGGCTACGGCCGTGTGCAGCAGCACTCCACGTCGGAACAGGCTTTAGCTACTTTGGCGGTGGAGGCCGAAGCGCAGCCGCAGGGCGTGTAAGACCGGCAGCATAAGCTTCACCGCCGGTAGTCGCGGATAAAGGCGGCGTACACCTGGCACTCCGCCACCAGGTCGTTGAAATAGGCGGCGTCCACGCCCTGGCGGCGCAAGGCCTGTTCGCCCGGCATCCGGAAGGGCGCCCGCTTGCTTTCATCGATCCCGGCCACGGCGGCGAGGTAGTCGAGCCAGCGCCGGTCGCACTGCTGCATCATGTAATAGCAAAAGGTTTTAAGGCGCCGGTCGGTGGCATGGCGCCACCCGGTTTCATAATAAGCCCGGGCCTTTTTGCAGCCGTAGTAATCGTCGTTTTCAGCGCTTCGTTGCACCCGGGCGGTTCGGTAGGGGTTGCCCTCCAGTTCGTACATCGACCGGTATTGGCGGGTAGCCAGCCACGACTTCCCATGATAGCTCATATTAAACCAGGCATTGCCCAGCTCCAGCGCCGCCCGTGCCGGCTGGATACCGCGCTGCAATTCGCGCTCACGCCGCAGCAGCCCGCGCACCAGGTCGGGCTTCGTCATCGGGTAAAGACGGTCGCGCTCCTCGTTCTTCTCGAAAAGGTTTACGTAAAAGGGGTCGCCGAGGTAGTAGTCATCATAGGGATAGCGGTGCCAATAGCTTTCCGGTATGGCTTTCAACACGGGCAATGCTTCGGCGGGGCGCTGCCGGCGGAGATACCAGGAAGCTTTGTAATCGAGGAGGCGGTTGCGATCCCAGTAGCCGTGGCTGCTGTCGGGCCGCGCCTCCAGGTACATGTCTTCGGGCGAGCGGAAGGGCGCCCGGGTAACGAAGCGCTCGAAAGCCGATTTGCGGGCCCGGTCCAGCACGGCGATCATCGCATCGTAATCGGCGGGAAGCGCCTCCTCCCCTACAAACTGGTACACACCTTTGTAGCTGCTGATGGGCAGCTCACCCAGCGCGCGGTTGGTTTGCGACAGCAACAGGAGCCCGCGCACCCGGTCGCCGCGGGCCATCAGCTTGCGGGCCGTGTAAAGTACCAGCTGGTTGCGCAGGATGTCGGGATCGGTGACACCGAGGCTGCTGTCGGAAGCCGTAGCCAGGCGCATAAAGCGCCTTTCCGTTTCGGGCCCGAAGTCCTCTTCGAGGTCGAGCAACAGGCGACTCACCGCAACCTGCGTGCGCAGCTTACGCGGCAATCCCCTCACGCTTTCGGCAAGGCGCAGCTCGCTTCGGGCGCGGCTCCTGTTGCGCAGCAGCAGCGACAGGTGGGCATCGTAAAGATGCAGCAGCACGCGTTCATTACCGCGCACATCGCGGGCCGCGTCCCGTAGAAATACGGCCAGCGACATTGCATAGGAAATGTCTCTGCGGCGGTTGCTTTCGAGGTCGGGAACAAGAAAGCGGTCGTTGTTATAATCATAGTCAGGCTGCGGCCCGGTAGCCGACCAGCCGAAATCGCTCGTTTTGCTGGTGAGCAGCCAGTCTTCGATCTTGTTGATCTCACGCAGCAGCAGGAAAGACAGGTCGCGGTGGTGCCGCTCCAGTGCGCGGATACGCTTTATATCGCCGAGGGCGCGGCCGCGGTTGTTGAAGGCGCGCATGGCCAGCACCGTGGCCTGCTCCTGCCGGCTGCCGGCCATTGCGAGGACAGCGTCGGCGTCTTCTGATCGAAAGTGGATGAGGCAGTTGCTGCGCCGGTAGCCGCCCGCGAACGCTTTTGCAAACAGGTACCCACGCGCCGGCCCGCTTCGCTGCAGCGCCAGCTGGTACAGTGCCGCGGCCTTCACCCAGCTGTTGCCGGGCCCCGGCGCCACCCACGCATCGTACAACTGCTGCTGCGCGAGTGTATCGCGGCTGAAGCCAAGCACGCGGATGCCCTGGAAGGCGCAGCGCAGCTGCAGGAAAGGGCTTTTCGATTTATGATGCAGGTCGCGCAGTGCGGCCGCCACGGAGGCCGCGCTTACATTGGGGCCTTGCTCCTCCCAGGGATCGGGGTTGGCTGCGATGGACTCAACTTCTTTCGATAGTTGCATATAGCGAAGCGCATCTTCATGCCCCTGCGTTTGCAGCCAGCGCAGGAAGCTGTTGGTGGCGGCATCGTCCGGTCCGCCGGGAAAGTCATCCGGATCGGTGTGATTAAGGATCGTATCGATGGCGGACAGCGTAACACCGGGCCCGGTTTCGGCGCGCCACTCCGCCAGGTTCTGCGCCAGGTCGGGGCGGGCGGCCTGTTCGAGATCATCGTGGTACAAGTAGGTGGAAGCGAAATAAAAAGGCGACAGGTCGGGCGCCTCCACGATGTCGGGCTGCAGCAGCCAGAAGCGGTAGGTGCCCGGCCATACGCTGAAGCCGCAGGCCCGCGCCGTGCGCTTGGGAAGCAGCAGGGCAAGCAGGCTAGCGGAAAGAAGCGTAAACCGCAGAAAGGGTGTCATGACCGTAGTGTTTGATCTCGTTTTCGGAAAGCTCAAAAAGGGCTACGCTGTACCTGCGCGTGTTCACCGCCGTTTGCGCCAGCGCCGCCGCCGCCCGCAGGTCGGCAACCGAGGTCTGCTCCACCTTCAGCTCGTCGCCGGGACGGAGGTAGATATCGTTGAAGACGGTGTCTTGCGTCACGGCATAAAAAGGCCCGCCTTTATGGGTGACAAAGGAGAGCGCGCGCACCTTTTCTTCGTCGAGGCTGTTCTGGATGCCATAGAATTTTCCCTTGCGGAAGATGAGCGTCCAGGAAAAGGCCGGGAGCGCCATATCGAGCGGCAGCGGGTAGCGCGCCGCTCCGTCGAAATAAGCGGCTGCTTTTTTCTCGTCGAAGATGGAAGAGCCCGGCCCGTAGCGCGTAGGATCGCTGATATTGTAGATCATGAGCATGCCGCGATTGACGGGCGGCACGCCGGTTTTGCTAAAGTGCTTGTACTGGTGCAGGCGGATTGTGGCCGAAAGCCGGATGCTGTCGGGCACCTGGCGCCGCAGGGCGCGCAGGAACGCGAAGTAGGCCGGAGCTGTCGCCACGGTCCAGTCGCAGTCGACCTGCACCTCGCGCGGCCGGATGGCCCCGCCCCAGCCGCGCAGGTAGTGGCGGTCTTCGTATTGGAGGTCGATGGCGTCGAGCCCCGGCAGGCAGCGCCGCGCCACGCGCCGGGCCAGCAGCGATACAGCTTCGACGGTATCGATCTGCTCAAACACTTTGTTGGTGATGAACACGACGGGCACAAACTGTGGATTGACACTGTCGTAGAGCCGCAACTGTTCCTTCAATTTCTCGGGGCTGCCTTCCGACATCGGCACGGCGCCCTGCACCGGGTCCCAGTCCACGTCGAGCTGACGCACGTACAGCTTTTGCAGCCCGGTCTTTTTTACGAAATGGCGCTCCGAAGCCTCGGGCTCGCTGCTGCGCCAGTAATAGTAAGCACGGGTTACCTGCGACCGCTCGCGGCAGGAGGTGAAAATTGCCAGGAAAAAGAGGAGGAAAGCAGTGGTGGGCCGGGCCCGGGGAGGTTCCATAAAACACCGCTGCAATTTTGAATGCGGGCGGCAATCCTAATGTACGATGGCAGAATCGCCGCCTCCAAATACGAACACGTTAAAGCGTTCTTAAAACCGAAAGCATCTGTAGTTTTACGGTATGCCGGTGATTTTGCTGTATACCCGCAGGCCGGGCGCACTTTTCATCCTCCTGCTGCTTCCCCTGCTGTTTCTCTGGAGCCTGTTCTTCGAAAAGGAGCCGGACATCCCTTCCGTGGAAGAGCAGGAGCGCCTGCGGCGGGAGCGTGCTGAATAGATACATCGTTCCGGCCCGCTCCTTGCATCCGGACCTGCCATGATCGGCTACCAGGCATCCCACGAGCAATTTAGTCCCTCTCAACTGCTGCGCTACGTACAGCTGGCCGAAGCGGCCGGCTTTACCTCGGTCAACAGCTCCGACCATTTCTTTCCGTGGAGCCGCGCGCAGGGCCAGAGCGGCTTTGCCTTCTCCTGGCTGGGCGCGGCTCTTGCCACCACCACACTTTCCTTCACATCGGTGTGCGCCCCCGGGCAGCGCTACCATCCCGCTATCGTGGCGCAGGCGGTGGCGACGCTGGCCGAGCTCTTTCCGGGCCGCTACGACGTGGCGCTCGGCTCGGGTGAAGCGCTCAACGAGCGGATCACCGGCGCACCCTGGCCGCCGAAGGCGGAACGCAATGTGCGCCTCGGCGAGTGCGCGGCGATCATCCGCGCGCTGCTGCAGGGCAAAGAAGTAACGCACCATGGCACCGTGACCGTAGAAGGCGCCCGCCTGTATACGGTCCCGGCAGCGCAGCCCCGCCTTTTTGCCGCGGCGCTGTCGCCCGAGACGGCAGGAATCGTGGCTGCCTGGGCCGACGGGCTCATCACCGTGCGGCAGGAATACAGCCGCATGCGGGCAGTGCTGGATGCGTTCCGCAGCAACGGCGGCGATGGGAAACCGGCCTGCGTAAAGGTCGACCTCTCCTACGCCGCCACCGATGCCGCCGCGTTGCAGGGCGCATGGGAGCAGTGGCGCAACAATATCTTCTCCGGCACCGTGCTGGGCGAATTGAGCACCGTGGCGCAGTTCGATGCCCTCGGCGACCTGGTGCAGCCCGAAGAGGTGAAAGAAAAGGTGCTCGTCTCGTCGAGCCTGGAGGAGCATGCCGATGCCATCGCATCATTGAAGGAGCTTGGCTTTGAACGGATCATCCTCCACAACGTAAACCGGGAGCAGGAGCGGTTTATTGAGGATTTCGCGGCGAAGGTGCTGCCGCAGTTCAATGCGCGAATGCGGTAATGTGGTAAAGCAGCGCCGAAAGAGGACCGACATATTATTTACAATGCGACGGTGGCTTATCCGCCACCGTCTGATATTATCACATTACCACATTCCCTAATGCCGCCTATCTTTGCGCCCACCCGTTGGGTTAACCTTTCCTTAACCCTTTGGCGGCTACTTTTGATTTTTAACCTGATTTATGAGAAAACTCTTTCTTGCTGCACTGGGCCTGTGTCTTTCCGGTGTGTTGTTTGCCCAGTCCGACTCTTCGGTAAAGCGCAGTATTCTTTCCAGCCGCGGCCTGCCGAAGGGCAATGACCACTTTATGATCCAGGTAGGCTACACCCAGTGGGCCGGCCGTCCGGATACCATCAGCACCACCGGCATTCCCCGCTCGCTCAACATCTATTTTATGCTGGCCTTCCCCTTCCGCACCAACCCGCACTGGAGCGCGGCCATTGGCGTAGGCGTTGGTTCCGATAACATTTACTTCAAGAACACGGATATCCGCATCCGCGACGTGGATACCCGGATCAAGTTCATTGACGTTTCCAACACGCAGCACTACAAGAAATACAAGCTGACCACCGATTACCTCGAGGCACCTGTGGAACTGCGTTTTTCGAGCCATCCCAACGACGACAACCGCAGCCTCAAGTTTGCGCTGGGCGCCAAGGTTGGCCTCCTGCTCAATGCCAAGACCAAGGGCAGGACCCTGCTCAACGGCAGCGGCGACACCATCAACGAATACAAGGAAAAAGAGGTCAGCAAGAAGTTCTTCAACCGACAGCGTCTCGTGGCCACCGGCCGCGTATCGTATGGTCACTTCGGCATCTTCGCCACCTACCAAGTGTCGCAGGTGTTCAAAGAGAACATGGGCCCCGACGTTCACCCCTTCACGATCGGCGTGGCGCTCTCCGGCCTCTAAAGTCCCCAAATCTCCCAATGGGGAGGCTTACAAAAGACCGGATCGCCTAGCGATCCGGTCTTTTGTTTTGAAGTACCTTCTTTAGGAATGATTCGTGCATAAAAGAATGTTAGTCCTGGGTGTCCGCCGGCTGGCGGAGCACAGGGGCTTTATATTTGTCCAATATGATCGATAAGCAGAATAAGATTGGAAAAGAAGAGCAGGCGGTGCTGGTTGGCGTGGTGCAGAAAGAGCAGAACGAAACCCAGGTGAACGAGTATCTCGACGAGCTGGCTTTCCTGGCGGAGACCGCCGGCGCGGTGACGGTAAAGCGCTTTATCCAGAAGCTGGCCCGCCCCGAGCCCAAGACCTTTGTAGGCAAGGGCAAGCTGCAGGAGATCGCCGAATATGTGCGTACCCACGGCGTGGAGCTCATCATCTTCGACGACGAGCTTACCGGCGCGCAGATCGGCAATATTGAAAAAGAAACCAAGGTGAAGGTCATCGACCGCTCCGACCTTATCCTCGACATCTTTGCCCGCCGCGCCAAAACGGCCCAGGCCAAGGCGCAGGTGGAGCTTGCCCAATACCAATACATCCTGCCCCGCCTCCGCGGTATGTGGAGCCACCTGGAACGCCTCGGTGGCGGCATCGGCACACGCGGTCCGGGTGAAACGGAGATAGAGACCGACCGACGGATTGTGCGGGAAAAGATCTCGCTGCTCCGCAACCGCCTCAAGGAGATCGACAAGCAGGCCTTTACCCAGCGCAAGGAGCGCGGCGAGCTCATCCGCGTATCGCTCGTGGGCTACACCAATGTGGGCAAGAGTACCATCATGAACCTGCTGAGCAAGAGCGAGGTGCTGGCCGAGAACAAGCTCTTCGCCACCCTCGATACCACCACGCGGAAGATCGTGTACGAAACAACGCCCTTTCTGCTCAGCGATACGGTGGGCTTTATCCGCAAGCTGCCCCACCATCTCGTGGAAAGCTTCAAAAGCACGCTCGATGAAGTGCGCGAGGCAGACATCCTGCTGCACGTGGTCGACCTGAGCCACCCTCAATACGAAGACCAAATGGGCACGGTGAACAAGACCCTCCAAGAGCTCAAGAGCTTCGAAAAGCCGACGCTGACGATCTTCAACAAGCTGGATGAATACGTGAAAAAAACTTTCGATCCCTGGCTGGAGGAAGATACGAAAGCAGAGATCCTCCGCGACCTGGAAGAGCGCTGGCAGCGCGCCACCAATGGCAACGCGCTGTTCATCTCGGCGCTGGAGCGGACCAATATCGAGAAGCTGCGCGAAGTGATCCTGAGCAAGGTGCGCGAGCTGTACCGCGTTCGCTACCCTTACAAAACGGAATTTTTCTACTGATGGCGCTGCAATGGGTGAAGATTGCCGAGGCGCCGGATGAGTTGCTGTTCAATGACCGCGACCTGGCCGAGATCGAAGCCGCCGGCCGCTCTTTCTGCATTGCCCGTCACAACGGGAAGCTCTTTGCCGTAGCACCCAAATGCCCGCATGCTTCGGGACGTTTTGTGCACGGCTTCATCGACGGCGCGGGCAACGTGGTGTGTCCGCTGCACCGCTACAAGTTTTGCCTCGCTAACGGTCGGAATATCAGCGGCGAAGGCTATTATCTCAAACACTGGCCCCTGGAAGTGCGCGAAGACGGTGTGTTTATCGGGATAGAGGGTGGTACCTTCGCATCATGGTCCTGACCCGCCGACTGGACAAGCCCCGACGCCTTTTTCCCGTTGCCGCCATTTTCTGCGCGGGCATTATCGTCCTGCTCTGGACCGCCATTTTTCAACAACAACGTTCGGCGCGCGCTGCGGCCATAGCGGCTTCCGAAGGACGGAGCGACAACCTGGCCGTTTCGCTGGAGCAGTACGCCATCCGCACCATTCACAATGCCGACGCGCTCCTGCAGCTGGTGCGGCTTGAATACACGCGGGTCAACGGTCCCGTGGACTTCGACCACCTGCGCAACGGGGGCCTTATCGACGCGGCCTTTGTACAAGGCATCGCCGTCCTCGATGCGCATGGCCGCATGGTTGCCGGCGACAGCAGCATGCGCCAAAGCATCGGTATGGACCTCTCCGACCGCGAGCATTTTACCTTTCACCGCGACCGTAAAAACGACACGCTGTTCATTGGGAAGCCGATTTTTTCGCGCACCATCAACAGGATCGTCATTCCCATCAGCCGCCGCCTGCAAACGGCCGACGGGCGCTTTGCAGGCACCGTTGCCGTGCAGATCGAGCCGCGCACCTTTACCGAGTTTTATGCCCATGCCCGCATGCGTCCCAACGATATCATGTCGCTGATCTCGCTCGATGGCATCACTTATGCGCGCCGCACCGGCACCCGCGAAAGCCAGGGTGAGGACATCAGCAAGAGCCCGCTGTTCAGCTACGTGGCGCGGCAGCCGGTGGGCAGTTATTTCGCGCGCGACGCCATCCGTGGCATCCCCACCTATTTCAGTTACCGCAAGCTCGAAAACTACCCGATGATTGCCACCGTGGGTGTTTCGGAAATCGATGTACTCGCCGAGTACCGCGTGATGTCCCGCCGCGAAAACTGGTTTGGCGCCCTGGTGAGCACGCTGGTGCTGCTCTTTACAGGGATGGTGGTGATTACCCTGCGCCAGCGCAGGTATAGCATCAATGCCATCCGCAAGGCAGCGCAGGCACACCGCCGCGAGCAGCGTCGCATGCAGCGCCAGATGACGCAGCAGATCATCGCCGCCCAGGAGCGGGAGCGGGAGGAGATCGGCCGCGAGCTGCACGACAACGTCAACCAGGTGCTTACTACGGTGAAGCTGTACCTGGAGCTGGTGCAGTCGGAGCCGGCGCAGGGCGCGCGCCTGCTGCCGCGCGCGGTGGCCTACCTGCAGCAGTGCATTTCGGGCATCCGTACCCTCTCGCGCGAGCTTTCGGCGCCTACGCTCGGCACCCGCTCCATTGTCGACTCCATCGCGGCGCTGGTGGAAATGGTGGGCGAAGGCGGGCGTCTCGATATCCGCTTCGACCACGAACATTATAAGCGGGCGATGCCCAAGGAGCAAAAGCTGGCGCTGTACCGCATACTACAGGAGCAGCTTAACAATATCCAGAAGCACGCCGGGGCAAGCGAGGTGCTCATCACCCTCGACCAGAATGCCAGCGAAACGATGCTCCGCATCCGCGACAACGGCAAGGGCTTCGACCCGACGGCGCGCCGGGCGGGCATCGGTATCAACAATATCCGCAGCCGGGCGCGGGCCCTGGGTGGCTCGCTGCGCATCGAAACGGCGCCCGGGCGGGGCTGCACCCTGCAGGTAACGCTGCCGCTGCCGGCCGAGGCCGAGGAGCCAAAAGGGAATTCAATGGCTCAACACTAAGGTTTCTCCATTAACGCGAGAAAAAAGTCATCTGTAGGGAAAACCATTTTTTTCGCATTACGTATGTTTAGTGTGGTTGCAGCAATGCGGCCGCGATCCAGATCCACGAAAAGCCGTCCGATCCTTTGAAAACCGTCCAGATCCTTTAGAAAACCAATCCGATCCTAAGAAAAACGCATCCGTATCCTGAACAAAACCATGTCCGTATCCTGAAGAACCAAAGATCCAAGCCTTAGAAAAACCAGATCCGATCCTGAAAGACCATCCTACCTTAAGGAAACCTAAAACCTGAACAAACACCGATTCCGACTCCGAAATTGATCCCCCGGCAGCGCCGGGGGATCCTTGTTTCTGGCCAGGGCCCGCTAGTGTCGCACGGCGCCGGCGCCGGCGGGCGGCCAAGTGCCTGTGGTCAAAGCTTTTAGAAAAAAAATTCTCAGCAGATGGCGTCTGTTTTTGCAGAATCCCCTATTTTTGCTGTCCCGAAACGGGAAGGCAGGCTCCACTGCCGGAACGAGGTAGGGAAATTCCTCCTTAGCTCAGTTGGTTAGAGCATCTGACTGTTAATCAGAGGGTCTCAGGTTCAAGTCCTGAAGGGGGAGCCTCACTAGACAAGCCCACATATTGTGGGCTTTTTTTATGTGTTCGTCGCCCGAAACCCGCGCCCCGCTTGCTTATCAGCGCGAAGAGGGGGTTGGAGCCTATGGTTTGAAAAGTTTTTTTCGAATAGATCAATTTTTCGGGGAACATCAAACCAATCAGCTGTTGCTTCAGGAGCAGGTTGCTCTCCACGTAGAGGTTGTCCAGGTTGGTAAAAAACTTCCCGGCGAAGGCCAGCAGGTCGGCCAGGTCGCTGTTTTCGCGCGACAGGCTGCGCAGCTGGCTTTCCAACTGGCTCACGATCGGTTCGTAGCGGTTTTTGATGGCTTTGTAGTCGGCCGGATCGATGGTGCCGTCCAATAGGAGTTGCTGGGCCTGGTTGAGGCGTTCCTTATTCTTCTCGATCTCCCCTTTCAGTTTTGCCCGCTCCTTTGCGGCACTTTGTCCGTCGCTGCCGTACAGCGAAGTGGCGAAGTATTCGATGGCATTATGGGCCACTACATTCAGCCTGATGTTCTGCAGCATTTTGGCAAAGGCCGCATTAGCCTCTTCGGCATGGAATCGCTCGCCGCACTTGGGGGTGCAGTGGTAGTAATAGTACATGCCGCCGTTTCCTTTCGAGGTGCTGCCCGTCAATTTGCGGCCGCAGCGCGCGCAAATCAGGTGCCCCCGCAGCGGAAACTCTTCCCGCGGTCGGTGTGACACAGGCCAGTTGCGCCGCTTCTTCGCCATGACGATCTGTACTTCGTCAAAGAGTTCTTCGCTGATGAGGGGTTCGTGGAGGCCCTTCACGACCATCTCCGGCTCGTCTTTGTAAGCGGGGATAACCATCCGGCCACAAAAGGTCGGGTTCTTGATCATCATGTAGAAATTCCCGCGCGAGACGCCAAGCCCTCGGCGCATCGCCTCCTTGCGCACCACCTCGCCGCTGGAGATGCCTTTGCAGATCTCTTCGAAGACCCATTGGACGATCGGTGCCTTTTCGGAGGGTACGATCACCGGTTGGTTGCGTTCGTTGCGGGTATTTCGATAACCTACGGGCGCACCACCCATCCAACGGCCTTCTTTCCGTGCCCGCCGCATGCCCGCCACGGTGTTCAGCGCCCGGCGGTCGTTCTCCACCTCGGGCGCGGCCAGGTAAAAGGCCAGCATGATTTTGTTTTCGGGGATGTTCAGGTCGAGCGGCTGCTCGATAGCCTGGGGCTCGATACCCAGCTTGTTCAGGGTATTGATCATGCCGTAGGCGTCGCCGGCATTGCGGGAGAAGCGGTCCCACTTGAGGAACAAGAGCAAGTTGGCGAGCTTCTTTTCTTTTTTGAGGCGGCCCAGGAGCTTTTGAAACTGAGGCCGCTCAAAGGTTTTGGCCGAATGGTCTTCGCGGTAGAAGTCGACCACTTCGATCTGCTGCAGGGCGCAATATTGTCGCAGGCGTTCTTCCTGGTGCTGGAGGCTGAAGCCGCGGTCAGCTTGCTCGTCGGTACTTACGCGGACGTAGAGGATGGCTTTCTTCTGTGCCATGGGTAGTATTGTTTAAGTCCACAACCGGGGCGCGGTGCCGGAAATCCAGCATGTAGAAGTCGTAGTAGATCCTGGTTAGCTTATACAGGAAGTCGCGCAGCTGCAGCAGTTCATCGTCGGTATAATCATACTCCTTTGCTTTGAACAACTTGCGGCATTGCTCTACGCTTGGCAGGCTTTCATACAGATCTTTGGATTTCGAGGCACCGGCTCCGGTTGTCATATTGTTTACAGATCTAAGTTATAAACGATTGATTATCAATTAGTATTGTGTTTTACGGGCGGGTTGTTCTCGCCCCTTTTGCATAACAACTAAATGCAAAGGCAAACCTAGAACAGCAGGAAAACTTGCTTTCCAGTTTGGGTCAGTTTATGGCTGTTTTTGCAGGATAATGTCAAAAGTTGTCAGTTTGGGAGCGAATTTTCCCTGCTTTTCCCGATTTCCGGAAACACGGAAAAGGATTGCCATAGGCACATAAAAAGCCATAATTGATGACCATCAATGATTCGGTCATGTAGCAATAATTGTGGAGGAATTGCGGAGCAATTAGGGAGGCATCGGAAAAGATTAGGGAGCATTATAAGAGCGTGCAATAATCAAGACCCAAAACAATGATTCTCCTATAAACCAGTTCGTAATCCTTTCCAAAACAGCGTTTATACAAGTCAAAAGCGCCATATTACCGGAATATTCTCAAAATTTAGCTACTTTGGCTTCCTACCAAGCCAACTGCCTCAAAGCGAAACAAACTAACTGCAATTCTTATGGCATCTTTTGTCAATGACACCCGCATCAACGTCATCCTGGAAGAAATGATTCAGGAAGCCGAAGACCTCCTGGTTCTCTATTGCCCCTATTTTAAGTTACATGATCGTCTTCGGGATAAACTTCGCCTACGCAAGGATGATGACCGGCTAAAGGTGACAATCGTATTCGGAAAAAATGAAGACGATCCATCTCGAAGCCTGAACCGGGAGGATTTTGAGTTCCTGCAGTCATTTCGCAATGTGGAGATCGCTTACGAAAAAAGACTTCATGCAAAGTATTATGCAAATGAGAAACGCGGGTTAATCACCTCATTGAACCTCCACACCTATTCACAAAACAACAATATTGAGGTAGGCGTTGAATTCAAAACCAAGAATCTTCTGAAGAAGATGACCAGTGACGTACTCGGCAACGTAACCTCAATCATCTCCGACACCGAGGACCTGGCCACAGAAGCGAGCGAGTTCTTTTACGATATCTACCAGAATGCCGAAAAGATTTTTGTACGAGAGCCTCGATATCAGAAGGGTTTATTAGGCCTCACAAAATCCTACAGCCACTCAGAAGTCATTGTTGATCGCACAGAATGGTTTTACGAGCAGGTGAAACCAAAAGAACAAATCTCCGCGCGAACACCAATCGGATTTACAACGCATCGCCAAGAGAAGCCGGAACCCATGTTGGAACGAGGGTTTTGTATCCGGACTGGCGAAAAAATTAGCTTCAATCCGGCAAGACCACTTAGCCGTGGGGCTTATCAAAGCTGGGCTAAGTACAGTAATCCGGATTTCGGAGAGCGCTTTTGTCATTCGTGTGGCAAAAAGTTTAGCACCTCCGTGCGATATCCTCTGTGTTCTGCTTGTAACTAATAGTGTATCCCGTTTTTTGACACGTAAAATGTATTTGTTGTGGTCGACCTCATTATTCCTCTAATGCTGTTCATGGCTTGGACCTTATTCAGCGTTCTCTATATACGTCGCTATAAAGCCAGCCATCTGAATCATGATCAAACTGTACAAAAAAGCTTTTGGAACAATCAATACATTTTTGATTCGATTCCACCTGTCTTTCCAACACTTGGAATATTCTGCACCGCGTTAGGAATTACTATTGGAATATGGAACTTCAAGACTGAAAATATTCAAGGAAGTATTCCTGAACTATTAAAAGGCCTGAGGCTCGCCTTCGTTGCAACAATGGCTGGAATCTTTGGACTGATTGTCTTTCAAAAAATAAACGCTGTTATTCAAAAATCAATTGATGATCACCCCTCTAGGCCAAGGAAGCAGACCGATGAGTTAACCGCCCTATCCGAACTCAGCCATTCGATGAACGAGATGAAGGTTGAAAATAGCCAGAACCTTGAAAGACTTATTGCTACTGTGTCTAATGAGTTAGAGTCCAAAGTCCAATCAATGCTATCATTAGTTCATGAAGATATTAAACAGCTGAAAATAGGGGTGTTTCAAACGAATGATGTAATTCAAAGTACCAACGTCCAAACGCATAAAATCTTATATGAGAGCTTTGACAAACTAAATGAGCAGTTAGGGTTCTTAAGAACAGAGCAGTTTAATACCGGTGAAAAAGCGAACAAGAATACCGAGCAGATTATCAAGGCAATGTCCGAGAACAATAAACTTGTGAGTAGAAAGTTTGAAGAGTTTTCCGAATTACTTGCAAAGAATAACACGGAAGCCCTAGTTGAGGTGATGAAAGCAGCAACCGAAGATTTTAACTCCCAAATGGGTGAACTCATTGATCGGTTAGTCAAAGAAAATTTTAAGGAGCTGAATGCGAGCGTTCAAACCATGAATGCATGGCAAAAAGAGAATATGGAACAAATCAGCGCTTTGACTGAAAATTTCACAAAAACAACGCAGGCGTTCTCTATTTCGGCTACTACTTTGAAAGAGGTCGCGAGCAAAACAGAACAACTCGTAAAAGAGGAAGGGAAACTTGGAAGAATTGTAACTGAGCTCGAGAAAGTCTTAATGAAAGATGGGCAACTTCAAGAGGTAACCACTAAGCTTTCGACCACTGTGGATACCTTGTCAAACACAACCGAGAAATTTGAAGAAACCACTTCTAAACTAAACGACTGGATTCGAAAAGAACGAAACTTCAAGGAGTCTGCGGATGTTCTAATCTTGAAACTGGAAGAGTTCCGTGACTTCAATGGAAATGTGTGGGATAATTATCGAATGGAAATGCAGAAGGCGGTTTCTATTGTGAAAGAAGCGAGTACACACTTGCGTGGGGATCTAGAAAACATCAATGCAGAATTCTACCAAAGGTTAAATGACACTCTGACCAATTTAGACGGCTGTATTCAAAGGTTTATGGTCGGTAACCGATAATTTATGAGCGCCAAAAAAGAAAGTTTCTGGATTCCGTACGCCGACTTGATGACGGTTCTCATGGTCATATTCATGTTTATTTCTCTTGCTTATATGGGACTAGTTCAAGTTCAAAAGAAAGAGCAAGACAAGATTTTCGAAGAATACAAAAAAACAAAAGAAGACTTGTACAATGAACTGCAGACAACATTCGCAAACGACTTCAGGAAATGGAATTTAGAACTCGACCGTGACCTGTCAATCAAATTTACTAACCCAGAAGTTCTCTTTCCATCAGGGAAATCAGATGTAACACCAAAATTCCAAGAGATTCTATCAGATTTTTTTCCGAAATACCTTTCTATTGTACTGAAGGAACGATACAAAGACAAAATTGCAGAAATTAGAATAGAAGGGCATACTGATGATGTACCGATTCATGAGAGTAACGACCCTTATATCGACAATGTGAAACTTTCGCAAGACCGATCACGGAGAGTATTGCAATTCTTAAGATCGCTAACATCTTACCGTCAATTATCACGAAACGACGAGCAGAGACTTCAATACTGGTTAACAGCGAATGGATTGTCTTTTGGTCGCACGTTAGATGACGATAAGAAATTCACTCAATTTTCAGGCAAACCTATTGACAAAGTAAAATCGAGACGGGTTGAGTTTCGTATTGTTACAACAAGTGATGTTCTCGTGGAAAAAATTATTAAAAGGATAAGCTAATATGAGCCTATACGCCTTTGAAAATCTCGCTCTTAAGCTAACCGAACTTGGCTATCCGGACGTGGAGACCTCAAGTGTTCGCATCATGCGTCGCGATTTAACTTCAGAAGAGCGTGCTGGAAACTTAAACTTTGATGTTGACGGGATTTATTTCACGATTGATGGTCAAACTTATAAAGGTTACATGTACCTCAAATTTCCTGACATCATTAGATACGGATTGCCAAAATTTCACATCACCAATTGTGCAACTATCGACAAGCAGCGCGCCAATGGCAGTTTCGACGGTCGTTATTTCTGGCATAATTCGAATGTAGTTAGTCTTGAGGACAGATCAACACATCAGGTATTTGAAGAGGTTGAACTAAGCCTTTGTGGCAACTGTCGACAGCAAGCTGGAGTGCAAGAATTTACGACAACAGGAGGCTTTTTTGATTTAAATTATGAAGAAGAGACAACGCTGAACCAAGATGTGGAAGTTGATTTATTTGGCTATGTTCTTAATTGGGAAAAAATTAGCCGAGCTTATCGTCAAGCTAAAGAGTATACCTGTGAATCTTGTGGATTACAAATAACGGTGGCGGCAGACAAGCGGTTTATCCAGACTCATCATCGTGATGGAAACAAGCTTAATAACGCACCTCTTAATTTACAGTGTTTATGTGTCTTGTGTCATTCGCAAGTCGATCAACGACACGAGGAAAACTTTCGGCGACGGCGTTCTCAGAAGGAAATCGAAAACTTCGTAAACAAATATCGAGAACAACTAACTGCATGAGGAAATCAATATATCTCTGATCTTTAAAGAAGATTTTAAATCATATGTTCGAACAAACCTTCAAAAACATCGACGACATTCTCCACAAAGACGCGGGCTGCGGCTCCGAGCTCGATTACGTGGAGCAAACCTCCTGGATTCTCTTTCTCAAATACCTCGACGACCTTGAAAAAGACCGCCGGACAAAAGCGGAACTCGCCGGAAAAGAATACTCAGAGATCATCGACAAAAAGTTCCGTTGGAGTACCTGGGCAGCACCCAAGACTAAAGATGGCAAACTGGACCACCACAAAGCCCTAGGCGGTGACGACCTGCGCGACTTCGTGAACGGGCAGCTCTTTCCCTACCTCCAGAAATTCCGGCAAACGGCTACCGGCCCCGATACCATTGAGTACAAGATCGGCGAGATCTTCACTGAGCTCAAGAACCGGCTCCAGAGCGGTTATAACCTACGCGAAGTCATTAACCTAGTGGATCAACTGCGCTTTCGCACCTCTGCTGAGAAGCACGAAATGAGCCACCTCTACGAGGGTAAGATCCAGAACATGGGCAATGCCGGCCGCAACGGCGGCGAATATTATACGCCCCGCCCGCTCATTCGCACCATTATCAAAGTGGTGGCGCCCGACCTGGGGCAGACCATTTATGACGGCGCATCCGGCTCGGCCGGCTTCCTTTGCGAAGCCTTTGAATACCTGAAGGAGCGCCACCCGAAGCGCACTGTTGCGCAGGACAAGATGCTGCAGTCCAAAACCTTTTACGGAAAGGAAAAGAAAGCACTGGCGTACGTTATCGGCACCATGAACATGATCCTCCACGGCGTGGAGGCGCCCAATATCGTGCACACCAACACGCTGAGCGAGAACCTGGCCGACATCCAGGAGAAGAATCGCTTTGACATTGTGCTGGCCAACCCGCCTTTTGGCGGAAAGGAGCGCGCCGAGGTGCAGGAAAACTTTCCCATCCGCTCCTCAGAAACGGCTTACCTTTTCCTGCAGCACTTCATTAAAATCCTTCGCGCGGGTGGCCGGGCCGGTATCGTTATCAAAAATACCTTTCTGAGTAATACCGACAACGCGTCCGTTGCCCTCCGGCGCCACCTGCTCGAAAGCTGCAACCTCCACACGATCCTCGACCTACCCGGCGGCACATTTACCGGCGCTGGTGTAAAGACGGTAGTGCTCTTCTTTGATAAGGGAGCACCCACCCGCAAGATTTGGTACTACCAGCTGGCGCCCGGCCGCAACCTGGGCAAGACCAACCCACTTAATGAAAGGGACCTGGCAGATTTTGTAAAACTGCAGCCCACGAAAGCTAGCAGCGAAAACAGTTGGACGGTGAAGATTGCCGACGTTGATACCGCGGCCTATGACCTGAGTGTGAAGAACCCGAACCGGAAAGAGGAAAAACAGTTGAGAGAGCCAAGAGAAATACTGGAGGAAATGAAATCCCTGGATGAGGAGACAAATGATATTCTTAACTCGTTAATAGAGATGATATGATGGAGGGGTGGGTTAAAGGCCGTCTATCAGACCTGTTCGAGATTAAGCCTTCGAAAAGCGAGGCAAAGGATAGTCTTTCTAATAAGGACTTTGTAAGTTTCTTACCCATGGAAGATTTGGGAGTAGCGACAAAGTCAGTAACGGCAGTCAAAGAGAAGCAACTAAAAGATGTCATAGGAAGTTATACATATTTTGCTGACGGTGACGTCCTATTGGCAAAAATCACTCCTTGCTTTGAAAATGGGAAACTTGGCATTGCTGAAGGGTTAAAAAATGGCGTTGGATTTGGATCAAGCGAATACATCGTCTTCCGTCCCAAAAGCAATGTTATTGCGGAATACCTGTTTTATTTTTTGTCGCAACCGCGATTCCGCGAAGAGGGTGCGCAAAATATGTCCGGGGCAGTAGGGCATAAAAGAGTATCGAAAGAGTTCATTGAAAACTTCGAACTACCTTATCCCCAGTCAATCAATGAACAAAAACATATCGTCGCCACCCTCGATGAAGCCTTTGCCGCCATCGACAAAGCTAAAGCCAACGTGGAAAGGAACCTGCAGAATGCGCGGGAGCTTTACAGCGTCTCGCTAAATCGCGATTTCAATGGAAGTCAGCAACTCGGCGAATTGGTTAATTTGTGTACGGGAAAACTCAACGCCAACGCTGCAAATGAGGGGGGCGAATTTCCATTTTTTACTTGCTCACGTGAGGTGTCGCGTATCGATACTTATGCTTTTGACTGTGAAGCAATATTATTGGCAGGAAATAACGCCGTAGGTGATTTCAACGTCAAGCATTATAAAGGGAAGTTTAATGCTTATCAGCGAACCTATGTGATAACTATTAAGCCGAAAGTTGAGCTTGATTATAGGTTTCTCTTTTATCAAATGGAAAGAAGCTTGGCAAATTTGAAAGAAAAATCAGTTGGTGCGGGTACAAAATTTTTAAAACTTCCTGTAATCCAATCTCTTGAAATATTGTTTCCGACTTTGAAAGAGCAGAAGGATTTCGTTAGATCATTGTACGCCATAGAAAAACATACCAAAGACCTAATTAGAGTCTATAAGACAAAGCTAGATAAGATGGAAAGTCTTAAATCTACTTTACTCAACGAAGCCTTCTCCGGCCAACTCACCACTCCCAAACTCGAACTCGCATGAACGAAGCCGAAACCCGCGCGGAACTCATCGACCCGCAGCTCAAAGAAGCCGGCTGGGACAGCAAGGCGGACCCTGAGGTGAAGGTACACCGCGAGTACCACCTTACGGCCGGAAAGATCCGCGCGGGCGGCGGGCGCGAAAAGCCACTTATAGCCGATTACCTGTTGGCGTACCGGGGCCGCAAGTTGGCCGTAGTGGAGGCCAAGAGCGATGAGCGTGTGGTGGGCGAAGGCGTGGCACAAGCAAAGGCTTATGCGCTCAAGCTGCAGCTCGATAACGCTTATGCAGCCAACGGCAAGGAGATTTACTACATCAACCTTGATTCGCCGCATGAAGGCACCGTGCCAGACTTTCATTCCCCACAGCAACTTTGGGATAAAGCCTTCCCAACCACCAACGATTGGCAGGACAAGTTCGACGAGCAGCCCGCTGAGGACAAAGGCGGTACCATGGGCGGACGCTTTTACCAGGAGCTGGCCGTGGAGCGCGCCCTTGATGCCATTGCGCAGCGTAAGGACCGCATCCTGCTCACGCTCGCCACTGGTACCGGTAAAACCTTCATCGCTTTTCAAATTGCTTGGAAACTGTTTCATACCCGCTGGAACCGCCAATACGACGGTGCCCGCCGTCCCAGAATCCTGTTCCTCGCGGACCGAAACATACTGGCCAACCAGGCCTTTAATGCCTTTTCAGCTTTCCCTGAAGATGCCCTCGTGCGCATCAAACCCAACGAGATCAAGAAGCAGGGCCGGGTGCCCATCAATGGCGCCCTCTTCTTTACCATCTTCCAGACCTTTATGAGCGGGAAGGATAAGGAAGGCAATCCTGTTCCTTACTTTGGCCAGTACCCACCCGATTATTTCGACCTCATCATCGTAGACGAATGCCACCGTGGCGGCGCCAATGACGAAAGCACCTGGCGCGCCATCCTCGAATACTTCGCGCCAGCCGTGCAGATCGGCCTCACCGCCACGCCAAAGCGCACCATCAACGCCGACACCTACAAATACTTTGGCGAACCCGTATTTATCTACTCGCTCAAAGATGGCATTAACGATGGTTTCCTGACGCCCTTCAAGGTGAAGCAGATTCGCACCTCCCTCGACGAGTACACCTATACCTCCGACGATAATATTGTCGAAGGTGAGATCGAAGAAGGCAAAACCTACACCGAAAAAGACTTTAACAGGACAATTGAGATAGTTGCCCGCGAGCGCAAGCGCGTGGAAATCTTCATGGGCCTCATCGACCGGAAAGAGAAGGCAATTATATTCTGCGCTACTCAGGAACACGCCGCCCTCGTGCGCGACCTCATTAACCAAGTCGCGAGGAACCCGAACCTGCTTTACTGCGTGCGCGTTACTGCCAACGACGGGGAGCTCGGAGAAGGTTACCTCCGCGACTTCCAGGACAACGAAAAGAATATTCCCACCATCCTCACCACTTCGCAAAAGCTTTCCACGGGTGTCGACGCCCGCAACGTGCGCAACATCGTGCTATTGCGCCCCGTCAACAACATCGTAGAGTTTAAGCAGATCGTTGGCCGGGGCACCCGTCTCTTTGACGGCAAAAACTTCTTTACTATCTACGATTTCGTGAATGCCTCTGAGCGCTTCAACGACCCGGAGTGGGATGGCGAGCCTATCGAGCCGGTAGAGATCGACCCGAAGCCAAAGCCCGACCCGGTCGAGCCTGAACCCAATGGCGTTGAAGATCCTCCGGGCGGTTACGAACCGGTGCCACGCCCTAAGAAAGTAAAAGTGAAGCTGGCTAATGGTAAAGAAGTGCAGATCAGCCATCAGGTTAGCACCACCTTCATGGGTCCAGACGGTAAGCCTATGAGCGTACAGGAATTCCTAAACAGCCTATATGGCAAGCTGCCAGAGCTGTTCAAGAGCGAAGAAGAGTTACGCCGCATCTGGAGCAACCCCATGACCCGCAAAGTGCTTCTGGGTCGCCTTGCAGAAGCCGGCTTTGACCGGGACGCCTTTGCTTCCCTGCAAAAAGCAATCGATGCGGAGCATTCAGACATTTTCGATGTGCTGGAGTTCATCTCCTATTCCCGCACACCAATTACACGCGAAGAGCGCGCTACGGCCGCTAAGACGAATATCCACGCCCTGCTTTCTCCTGAACAGCGCGAGTTCATTGATTTCGTATTGCACCAGTATGTGCAGGCCGGGGTGGACGAGTTGGACCAGGAACAGCTACCACACCTTCTGGAGCTCAAATACAATGAAGTAAGCGAGGCGGCTGAGCGCCTTGGTGGCGTGGCACGAATTCGCGAGTTGTTTGTTGGGTTTCAAAAGGAATTATATTCAAATAGAACCGCCTGATACTAAAAAAATCATTTTGATATGGCTGCTTTAAAGTCCTTAAGTGAAATATTCTCAAACACACTTTACCGTATTCCAGATTACCAACGAGGTTATGCATGGACGCCCAACCAGTTAAAGGACTTTTGGGACGATCTACACAACTTACATGAATCAAAACAGCATTACACCGGAGTATTAACGGTAAAGCTCGTACCGTCAGAAATTAGTCTCTCGGATAAATGGAATGAGGAACATTGGCTTTTGAAAGAGAGGGGCTACAAAGCATATTATGTAGTTGATGGTCAACAGCGACTGACGACGTCAATTATCTTCATTCAATCATTGGTAGAGGTAGTTGGCTCCTTGCCGCAAAACCGAGACTTGCATGAGTCGGATATTTATATTGGTTCCTATTCGATAAAGGACATTAGAGAAACTTACTTGTTGATAAGTAAGCCTCCACATAATATTATCCGGACCTATAAATTTGGATATGAAAGTGACAACCCGAGTTTTCGCTTTCTGAGATATAGAATTTTCAACGAGGACAATAGCGGAACAGTAGATGAGACGTTTTATACGCTGAACCTTGAGAATGCGAAAAAGTTTTTCAAAGAAAAGCTTCGGGGCGTTTTGACACATAGTGGCGAGGATGATGTCGTAGAGCTCTTCAGGAAAATGACTGTCAACTTCAGATTCAACGTCTATGAAATAGAAGAGGACTTTGATGTATTTGTTGCATTTGAAACAATGAATAACCGTGGGAAAAAACTATCCAACCTCGAACTGCTCAAAAATCGCCTGATTTATTTGACAACTTTATACGAACCACATGATCTGAAAGAAGACGACCGTATTTCGTTGCGAACTAAAATAGATGATGCTTGGAAGGAGGTATATTATCAATTAGGTAGGAACAAAAATTATCCATTGAACGACGATGATTTCCTCGTTGCCCATTGGATCATGTACTTCCAATACTCCAGACAGAAAGGTGACGATTATATCAATTTCTTATTGAATGACCAATTCACCCCTAAAAACATTTTTGATAAGATTGATATTCCGGTCTATGACTTGGAAGGATTTGAAGTGTTGTCGGAAACCGAAGATGACGGAGACGAAGATACTGTTGAAGATGAAGACACAGCTACAGTGCGAGGAGCGAAACTTAGGCCGAAAGAGATTGAAGACTACGTTAACAGTCTTAAATCGGCAGCAGTGCATTGGTACAACTCTTTCAATCCAGTGGGCAATAGTCAGCTTAAAGCAGATGAGCAACTGTGGATTGACAGGCTGAATCGTATAGGTATTTCTTACTTCCGCCCTCTCGTCACTTCTTCATTTTTGAATGATACAATTGAGGTAAAAGATCGGATAAAACTATTCAAAGCGATTGAACGATTAATTTTCATCGCTTTCCGCCTAAAAGGTGCTTTTTCGAATTATCGTAATAGCGAATTTTATCGCGCTGCTCGTCTGTTACGTAAAGGCGAATGGACTGTTGACGCAGTCATCAATTTGTTAGATATACGACTTGGATTCAGCTTCTATTCAAATGAGGGTGAAACAGCAAAATGGTTTGACTATGGATTTTTCAAAAAATATGTAGATAAACACTTTCAAAATGGAGGCGGATTCTATTGGTGGAATGGCCTCAGATATTTCCTTTATGAATATGAAATGGACTTAGTTCGGCATCGTGGCAGCCAAAAGATTGATTGGTCCTTATTCGTAAAGAATGAAGGTGATAAAGTATCCATCGAACATATCTTACCCCAAACGCCCACCAAATCGTGTTGGAAGGCAATTTTAAAAGGGCATACAAAAAATGAAATCAGCCGACTGCAAGGCACGCTAGGAAACCTACTACCATTGTCTCGAAGCATCAACTCGAGCCTTCAAAATGACTGCTTCGACGAAAAGAAAGTGGCGAAGTTAGATGAGAAAGGGAATCAAGTGCGGATGGGCTATCACAATGGGTCTCACAGTGAGATCGAAGTTTCGATGAAACCAATATGGTCCGCTAATGAGATAATGGAAAGAGGGATTGATATGCTCGATTTTATGGAACGCCGTTGGGACCTTCGATTTGAATCAGTTAATGATAAACTTGAACTATTAAACATCAGTTTCCTAGTCAAAGAGACTACAGAATAACAAAAAAGGCTCCTTGTAATTCTGTAGTTAATGTAAATATTCTATCAGTTCATTGGGACCTTATAAAACGTTAGATTTTGAGCATTAATCGGGCCATAGGCGGACGTATGACCCCGATATAAAATAACTTAAGACATCAAACACTGAAGATGAACGTTGGACATTACTTGCATTTTACTACGGAGTTCATAGAGAAAATAAAAAACGATCCTAAGAAAGGTCTGGTATTTAACAAGCTAGAAGAAATCCGAGCAATAGATAAACCAGAGGGGTTAAACTCTATTGACTCGTATTCAAAAGGTATACTGGTTTTAAAATTTGTAAAGGGAAATACCTGTCGAACGATTATCGAACCTCAATGGGTCGACATCAACGGATCAAAGGTCAGCGTTTACTTCGTGCGAGACTTCGTATCGAAAAAAAGCTTTGACTATTTCTGGGGCACCATCATTCATCCTCAACTCACCAGCGGCGAATGGTTATCCAAGAACCCGTTGCCATCGTTTGAAGTTGAGACCTTTAAAGCGAAATTTCAATCTCGACTCGAAGAGACACATAACCTTCCAAGTTTACCGCCTGACATAACTAGTTGGATACAGGACTTTAAGATCAAGATTGACTTTGACGTTTATGAAAGAGAAGCTTGGGTCAATTATACTAGTGATCGAACATCGGAAAACGGTCTGCAAGAGAAGTATATCCTCTTTTTCAGAGATACTATAAAAGCTGTCTTAAATAACGAAAGTGAACTATCAAAGGTCAAGATCGAATGTATTGACGACGACAATAAAGTATTTACAGCGATTCATGAACCATTTGAAATAGGTATTATATACAGCGACTTCTCCGATGTTGCCGGCAAACGCGTCGTTGTAATACATGATGGGGCAATAATAAAAGATCAGCCCCAGCGTTGGCAAAACGCCATAGAAAATATTGCGAAGAGGAAACATCCCATTCGGCCCGACCTACTTGAGATAAGCAAAGATGCATTTCGAGCATATCCGAAATGGATCATTACAAATGATAACGAAGATCTGTGGATAGCAATACAGCGCTACGAAGGCTCGCACAACCTCTCCTTGTTACCTGAACAGGTTGAATTTCTTAATAATTTCAAGTTTCCTGCATATATCAACGGACAAGCTGGAAGTGGAAAGTCGACCATGCTGTATTATCTTTTCGCTAATGTGTTCTTCTATAAGGTACTCGGCCAATTTACCGGTAACATTATTTTCTTAACTGAAAATGAGAATCTATTAGATAAGACAGCTCAGGCAATTATAGGTCTGCTAAGTAGCAACCCAGAATATAGCGTTGGTTTTACATTGGAGGAAAGGGATAACGCAAGAGCGTATTTTACATCGTTTAAAAATTATCTATTAGATATTTTACCCGAGGAAGAGCGTGAAAACTTCACCGAAAACAAATATTTAGATTTCGCGAGATTCAAAGATATATTCAACGAATCTCCATCAATATCAAAACGGTACTCAGCTGAAGAAGTATGGTTTGTTTTCTCCACATATGTTTATGGCTATTATGAGATAGAGATTGTTGACACTATAGATAAATATACCGATGACAAAAATGGCATCCCGTCTAAATTTAGAATCGTTGACAATGATAGCTTCTCAGATATTTTAAAGCTATACCATAGCTTTTTCCGCAAGCTACATGAAGATGGCTTTTGGGACAAGACGAGAATTGTAAGAAAAATTCGAACGTATTACCCGTCAAAACTTCCAAAGCAATATGTAGTCGTCTTCTGCGACGAAGCGCAGGACTTTACTCGAATCGAATTAAGATTGATTTTACAGTCGTCATTATTCACCTCATATGATTTGAGTGAAACTGATCAAATTCCTGTAGTATTTGCTGGAGATGCATTGCAGACAGTAAGCCCTACAGGATTCTCAGATACGCGTCTACATCAGATGTATTTTGACGCATTTAGTGAAGCGAAGTTCAAATATGATAAGACCAGGTCAACCTACAACCCGGAGTTCAATTACAGATCCTCACAGCCTATAGTTAGGCTTGCTAACGTAATACAGAATTTTAGAATGAAAGCACTTGGCGAAGAAAATGCCATAGCGCAAAAATCGAAAAGGGTGAATCTTAGCGCGACCATACCAATTCTTCACTCGAAGGAATGGGTTGAACAAGAACCAAACACTGAAATTTTTATAAAAAAATTCAAGTTTAAAACTTTCATAGTTCCTGTCGACTTGAATGAAGAAAATGAGTATCGACAGAGTCAAAGACTGCTTTCGAATGGAGAAATAACTGATGTGAAAAGCAGTATCGACGCCAAAGGGGCTGAATATTCTCAGGTTGTTGTATTCGGATTTGGCGAATATTTTCTTAAGGAATTTCAGACTTTGACTTGGACCGCCGAATATGTTGACTTTAAAAAGCGCTTTTTCTTCAATAAACTTTACGTAGCAATAACGAGAGCACAAAACGAACTTGTCATTATTGATTCACGCGAATCAATCGATAAGTTTTGGAAGCCCCTACTATCACCTCCAAATAACTTTGAGGCTTGGGAAATCTACGAGGAAATAAATGAGATCCTCCCGATTGAACCTCACACAGGACTTGAATCCATTTTAGAGAGTACGCCAGATGATGCGTTACTCAACGCAAAACAGGACATGGAGCAAGGAATCAGCGACTCGAATATCGGCAGACTTGTAGTTGCCTCGAACGTTTTCCTTATGTTAGGTAAAGTAAACGAGGCTAATAATTGTCTCGGGTATAAAGAAAAAATTCGGAAACAATGGATTAGAGCCGGTTCTCACTTTGAAAAGGCACAAAACTATGAAGAAGCTTCTGACTGTTATTTCCGCGGTAAATCTTGGGAAAATTTCAAAAGAACAACAAGAGTTCGGCAAGGGAACAAACAAGAGGTGAGGGCCATTATTACCAAGTTAATGGAAGATATTCCTTGGACAAAAGATGATGTTTCGAAAATTTATGAACTCAGAAATATCATAAGTGATACAATTTCAACTATAGACTGGTACAACGAGTTTAGCAACAAGTTGACGGTATGGATTTCTGGAGTAAAAAACATAGAAGAAAAAAGAAGTGTTGCATTTGTTCTGGAAAGCTTCGTGAATGAGAATGACATTCAATTGTGGAAGTTGGTAGGACAATTGTACTTTGAATCCAAACTCTACAATAACAGTATAGAAGCTTGGGAGAAGATTGTAAACGTCTCGGAAAAGCCAAATTACTTCCCTGACTATGTAAAAGCTCATTTGCTAAAAGCGGATGATGAAAATAACGAAATTGATAAAATACTTTGGTCAGGGCGCTTACTTAGCTTGAAGATTTCAGAGGGCGAATCAGTTAGTGCTAGCAAACAGATTTTGAGCGGGTTTGAACAGTCTCGTGACACGTTGTTCAGCCATCCGATAAAAACGGAGCTAATTCAGCACGTTTTCCACGCTGCAACAATTCTAAGCAACTATGATTTAATTAGCGAGATCGGGCCTCGTCTAGAAAATGAATTCAAAGATGCCCAAAGGTTGGCTGAGATCTTATCTACAATGATTTTTACCTGTCGAGACGAATTTGTTTGTGGATTTTTAAAAGAAAGGTGGGCAAAGGCAAAATACAGACAGATGATAAACGAGGCCATTGACAAAGGGCTTGCTTTAGAGCGCATTAATATTGAATTTGATAGTTTTCAATTTCCTTTTCCTCAATCGAATGGACACTGGACAATTGATGAATTAAATGAAATCCCGGATAGGATCGAGGTTTTAACCAGCTCACCGCCGCATCACTTTAAATCAATTACAATTAAAAACTTTAGACGTTTCGGGGAATTGAAGATTGCGAATATTGGCCAATTCAATATTATAGTAGGCAATAATAACAGTGGTAAAACGTCATTGCTGGAAGGGCTATTGTTTTCGCATGAACCTGATGTCTTTTTAGAAAATGCTTTATATACATTCAAACAACGAAACAATACATCAACATATGACCTTAAGGATACAAGAACTCTCCTGAATGCAATCATTAATCAAATATCAAAGAGTGAAACACTGGAATTTACTATTGCAGACGGAAGACGTTTTTGGTCATATGAGGTGAGAAATCCATCGAACCTCGAACTATCCGAAATAAAAGATATAAAAGATTCAGATCCTAGGCTTTTTATCGGTATCAAGGAAAAGAGAAGCAGAATCAAAATTAGCAGTAGAATAGATCACATTTCTTTTGACCTAAATCAAGCGTCATCGATAAGAAAGATTCCCTTTATCCCTTTTGGAAAAGGGTATTTAGATAAGCTGTCTGAAGTATACTTTGACGAGGTCGGCTCTAAACGTAGTGTAAGGGAGCATTTTGTTAGACATATGTCTACATTCATCCCAAGGATAGTAGATATATCCATCGAACCGAATAGCAAAACGATTCTTATAGGTGAAAGCGATGGAAACGTCGAAACCTCAATGCCCCTTTACGATTATGGAGAAGGAGCAAACAAGCTATTTAGAATACTTGTTCAACTATACGCAGCAAGAGACAACAAATTGATGATAGATGAAATAGACGCAGGCATTCACTATTCCAAGTTCGAAGAATACTCGCGGATCATCCTTGATGTCGCATTAGAGTTGAATGTCCAAATTTTTGCTACTACCCACAGTGAAGAATGGTTAAAAGAATTTTCAGAAAGTGTTAGGAAACATAACAACTTAAAAATTAAGGATCGAACAAGGATTATAACCTTAGAACGGCATGTCAAGAACAAAAACATAGTCCCTGTTGTACGTGAATTCTCCGGCTTCGAGTATGCTATGGATAACAATTTCGAACTTAGAGGTCATAAGCTATGAAGCAGTTAAGGATTTATGTTGAAGGAAAGGGCGATTTAATTTTTATTGGTCATCTCATTGCGGAGCAATTCAACATTAATATAACTACTGACCTAAATAAGCTTAAAGGTGTGTATTCGAATGAAGTATACGAAATAGAAATTCATACGTTCTCTCCTAACACAGGACAGGGCGGAATTAGCAATAAAAGTTTAAGAAGTCTTGTCGATACTATAATAAAACCAAATAACGAATTAGGTTTGGAAAATGTATTGATTTTAGATACCGATACACCAAACCATAAAAATCCTGCCGGTGGGTATGTAGAAAGGAAGTCCTATTTAGACCAACTTCTGAATGGTCTGGATGTGAAGTACTTTTTAATTCCAAATAATTCTGACGACGGAAATTTAGAAAGCTTATTGACTGAATGTATTAGTGATGGAGGAAAGCAGTTTTATTCATGCCTGTCCTCATATGTGTCATGTTTAGAGCAAATTGCAGAAAATAAACCGAAAGGCATCCGCGAGATTGAGTGCTTCGATAAAACAAAACTAGATTGGTATACATATATGATGCTAGGCAAAGTAAACAATAAAGAAGGCAGGGATTATCTTAAACAAGATTTGTGGGATTTAGATAGACCGTGCTTAGACAAATTGAAAGAATTTTTAAATGAAACCCTTTCTCCATGACAATTCACATTCTGGAGCCGCGGCTATATTTTTAGGTTGAAGCCTGCTCATGAAACCACAGAAAGACTTACGACAAACGCGAGGATGGATACAAAACCGTTCGAATGATTAAACCGCGTATCATATGATTTCTCCTGTACACCAAAGCGCAATCTCTAGCTTTCAAACAAGCATGTCATTGTGCGACTTCTTCCAGTTGCTCGCTAAGTAAATATTAAAGCAGAGTACGGTGATATTGCAAACTGAAAGTTAAGAGAAACTCCCGTATTCGGCTATGCAAATTGACGCTATTGCATCACTCTAGAAGGCGCACACTCCGCAATATAAATCTGGTTAAATACCATTGCAGCTTCACTGAGATCGTCTCCCTATCTATTGATGGACCGCGCAGTATAGAACAGATCAAAGGAGTATCCGATAGTGGCGATGCAGAAGGATCCTTGAGCGAACAGAAGTGTTCACCCGATTAGAGCAAACTAGTGCTACACCGACAGAAATTCTGGTTTGCCTAATTACAGAACAAGGATCTGACCATGCTGGTGTCCCAGTGGCATCAAAAGAAACGATGGACAATCAGACCTGCAGCTTGTGTCGATGTAAGCACAGGTAATCAAGATTTCCCTTGGAAAACGCTTTTACCCGCTCACTCCCTGTAATCCCGAGCTCGTCATAGTTTGTTCGGAGTAACGATTCTGAAAGAATGATTTTCCCCGAGTCTTCAAAACTGATTAGGTGTCGGTCGAATAACGCGTCATAATTCGGCGATAGCAAGATGCCGTTGTTTACGTCGAGGCGTTGGTCATTGGAAGCTTTGTTCCAAGGAACAATATGCGATGCTATCAAAATGTCCTTTTTATTATAGCCCGTCACGGCACATCGAAACTCCCAGCGGTATAATATGCTTTTCCGGTACGCACCTTGTCCCACCCGTGATGTCACCAGACCCTTGCGCTCGGTTTCATTGGGCTTATTCCAGTCTAAAGCCGCATCGTACTCGGCTGCATAGCTGCCTGCGGAAAGGTCTTTAGGGTACTCAAGCTGTTTCCCCACCCGCTGAAAAAAGAATTTGATCGCGGTTCTGTCCTCTCCATCTCGGTCTGGAGCAATAAAAAAGTCAAACTCGCGCAACTCAACCTCGGTTTCAAAGATAACGTGGCTGCGGAGGGGTGCTTCGGTAAACAGGAAAATGCGTTTTCCGCTTTTCATATGGTCACGCAGCGCCAGGTTCCCTTTTATAAACTGCATGTCGGACTGCTGCCCCTCGCCGGTATAGGAGAACACATCCCGGTTTTCCCATTGGTCTTTATAGCCGTGCTGATGCCCGGACTTTCCCGAAAAAATAAAGATATAAGGATAGCGAGCTGAAGCAGCTATGCCACCCTGCCGGTTGCCGCCGTACTGATCGTGAATCAATGAGCGTTTGTAGATTTTATGAATTTCGAATGGTCGGTCCACAATATGCCAATGGTTCGGCACCTGGAAATTAGTCAGGAAAGTTGAGAAGTGCCTTTAGATTTGAGAAGCGGATGCTGCTTTTTGTATTGATCACTTATCGCATTCAACCAGTATATAGCTAGTGCTTCTTCCTCCAGCTTGTTCTTTCATTAACACTCCTTTTCCAACCAAGTCCTGAATATCCCTCCCTGCTGTGTCCTGCGAGCACTTTGCCATCTTCGCCCATTTGGACGAAGTCATCTTGCCTTCAATACCGTTTAGCATTCTGTCCAGCATCAGGCGCTGGCGCTCATTCAGCGATATTCCAGCATACCGTTCCCAGAACCTGGCCTTCATCAGCACATTCGCCAGCAGGTCATTCGTGGCCAGCAGCGCCCGGTCGAGGCAGCCGAGAAACCATTCTAGCCAGGGCGTAATATCCAGCCCACCCTTCTGCGTGGCTTCCAGGATCGCGTAGTAATCATTCCGTTCCTTACGGATCTGCGCCGACATGGAATAAAACCGCTGCGGACTTTCATCTGCTCGGGCCAGCTGCAGGTCAGCGATTGCCCGGGCGATGCGGCCATTACCGTCTTCAAAAGGGTGAATGGTCACAAACCAGAAATGTGCGACGGCGGCTTTCAGTACCGGATCGATATCAGAAGCTCCGTTAAACCAGTCGAGAAAAAGTTTCATCTCCTGTGCCGCCTTGCTCGCTTCGGGTGCTTCGTAATGTACCTTCTCTTTTCCAATAGCACCGGATACCACCTGCATTGGGCCTTTCGCGCCCGTGCGCCATTCGCCTACCGTAATGCGGTGCATACCGCTCCTTCCCGTTGGGAAGAGTGCCGCCTGCCAGCCAAAGAGGCGTTCGTCGGTAAGTGGCGCTGACGAATTCTGCGTGGCATCCAGCATCATATCCACCACCCCTTCCACATTCCGGTCGGCCGATACAGTTCCAGCGACCTGTATTCCGAGCCGGCGAGCGATCGAAGAACGCACTTGGTCGCGGTCCAGCAATTCACCCTCGATCTCGCTGCTTTTAATCACTTCCTGGGTGAGGGCCTGCAGCATCGCCTCTTTGCGGAGCGACAAGCCGAGCGCTTCCATATGGCCAATCAGCCGGCCCTGGCGGTAGCGCACACCCGCTAACTTTTCGGCTAATGCCTGCTTATTCCACGTCAGCTTGGGCCAATTTGAGTGTTGATGGATGTACATACTCCGCACCTTATGCGGTGAATATACCGATTTTCTCTGCAAGTCGGCTGTTATTTACCGCGCCAAATGCGGAGATTAGGCTTCCTATTCGTCGAGCCCAGTAAAACTTAAAGCACGTCGAAAATGCGTAGTTATCCAAATTGAGTTGAAAGCACCTTGAAAAGATCAGTATAAACAGGCCGTTATAGTAATCCCGATTAATCGCTTAAAATTGATTAAACCTCTGACGTCTGGTTCTCTTCAACCCATTCCCAAATTATTGCTTATATCAAGTTGCTTTAAAGTGTCGCGCTTCAGCTTGCCTCGATGAAATTTTAAGATATGTGTCCTCATCCTCGGCGTTTGATGCAGATCAAAGATGCCATCTATAAATATTTGCTCATCAGGAGTTCCAAGCTTATGTCTGTGGTTCAAAAAGAATTTCACTAAGGCTTCTACTCCCTCTCGATTATTGTCATACCGAGCCATTAGCTCAAGGTCAACCAATGTCCTGTCCCCAACTTTCTTTCCTTTATGCACGATATCAATCTTATCTACTGGGTCACCAAGTAAAACCATCAAAGAAACTTTGAAATCATATTCATCATCGAAAGCTTCGAAATATGGATGTATGTGAGTAGATATGGTAAATGGCTTCTCGCCTTTATCTGCAGAATTACAATCGTGACACGAGGGCACTAAATTGTAGAAACTTAACGCTAAAAATGGGTTAGCGACTTTAGAATAAAAGTGGTCTAAATCCAAATATGCCTTATGCTTTAAAGCTTTAGATGAACTCATAGTTAGCTGCACAATTTGTACTTCCTTATCATTACAGTAAGGGCAAGTTGTGCTTTTGAATCCGACATCCAAAAATAATTGTCTACAAAAGGCCGAGCTCCGAAAGGCCTTGTAGTTAAAAATGGACCCCAAAAGAAGTGTCCCGAATGGAGTACTTTCATATTTATTGCCTTTCATAGTATAGACATCAGAAGGCTTTAATATATTATAAGCATCTGCAATCACCTGGTCCAACTGCATCGGCTTTGACATAATCAAGCGCTTAAGTTCCTTATACCTATCCGCGAGCAAATACTTGAAAAATGCCCGGTGTCTTTGTGCTTCTAACTTATCATCATGGGCATACTTCTTTACATATTCTTTATCAGTGGTCTTGTCCCGATAAAAGCGACACTTCTGTATCAAAGAGTTATCCTTGTATATTCGACCATTCGCTTGCTTCTTGTTTAAATTTTCCCAAAGCTTTGTCGCTAAGCTCTCAAGATATGCGTCCGCATCAGCCCTGTTTAAATGTTCTTGAATCCTAATCATCTCAAAGCATCTTTTCCAATTTATACCTTATAACTTCATCTCCGATTAAATCAACCAGTTGTCCAACTGTCGCTCTCTCCCTTTTATTCACTGAATCCGATTCGAGAGCAAGCACAAGTGATGATATCTTCCGGTATGCAAAATCACTCATACGTTTTCTACCTAAGAAGAAAGGCTCGGCATATAGGTCATAAAGATTGCCGCCAAAGGTTTTCATTTTTAAATGAACTCCATCCAAGGACTGACTAGTTTGGCTTGTATCCAGTATTGTAACGCACTGGTTCGGCAGATCAGATAAAAGAAAGGGCGAGTGCGATGTCAGAACAAGTTGAATTTTTCCAGAATATATTTTTGGAAGTACTAACAATAATCTATCGAAAAATTCGGTCTGCCACCGTGGATGGAGGTACAAGTCACCTTCATCAATACAAATTAAAAGGTTGGGCTGCCGAGTAAACCTAATTTCATTTCGGATCGATGAAAACAAATTCAAGTAGGCCTTTTCACCGGAACTTATCCCAACCCAGTTCACATCAACATCCTTTAATTCCCCGAACAACGCAACAAAATGTTTGATAAACTCCTTGCCATTCCGTTCATAGTGCACTCTAAAATAATCTACACTCTTAGCTCGCGCGCCCTCAGTATTATGCTCTTTTAGTATCTCCTGAACAAAGCCGGGCATATCACGTAAGAAGTCTATTTGTTTTTGAATTAAGTCGAACGCCTCACTAGATGTGAGTTCGCCAATTGAATCAGTAAGCTTTCTGATTAAATCGTTTGGCATTTTCCAAGTGATGTCTTGGATAAAATTTAGAAGTGCTTCAGTAGCCGACTCTGTCTCCCTAACAGTGATGTCAGAAACAAATTTTTTTAGACTTTCCGCAAACCCTTCCCCAAAGTTCCCCAAGCCTACAAACTTGGCCATAAAGTCCGTAAAGTATGCATACCGTAGTGTGTATACAAACTTGCCGGTATCATTAATCTTTCGTACTCTATCGCGAAGAAACCTGCGAATTTCGTCGAAGCTATCTCTTATGCTAAAATCTACATTGTAATAATCCCGCCCTGCGTACGGACGAGGCGTCCACACCTTACTTGCAAATAAAACCTCTACAGGGAGACTTATTTCTAAATCTTTAAACTCATCCGAATCGATAAATTTAATTTGCTTTTCAAAGTCTGAAATCTCTTTCTTTTTAGTTGATCTTGGTTTTCGGTTAATCGAAATGTCTGCTACTTCTTTATCAAACTCGCTCTTCCTATGATTATAAACGTTAGTAAAATATACGACCTTCAATGGGTTAATACTTTTCTCGTATTCCCTAAATATCATAGAGAAACTAGCCTTCGCTGGATCCAACCTATTCCTCAACGAATGATAGCAAATAAAGGCTCCACCATCCCTTACAATCAAAATGAAGTCTGTATTTAATGAAGTCTTCGCCCCTTTCAAAACTTTGCATATTAATTCGATAGCATTGCTTTTTCCCGAACCGTTTCGACCAATGAGTCCAGTAACCTCATCGATGGATGGACCAAAGAAAGATTGAGGCAATGGAGTTATATCAACCTTTGAGATCGTATTATCTAACGAATTGTATTGAAATTTTACAGAATTCGAGAGATTTAAATTGAAGTCCGTGAGATTACGAAACTGCTCTACCCAGATAAAACAGATCTCCATGTTTAGTTAGTTAGTGGTCGAATATTATGTAAATATTTGTGAACGGCAATAAATATTGATACATCGCTAGAGGGAGCGACATATTGACTAATTTGGAAAAGAAAACATATTCATTTACCAAGTCCATAAGCCGGTCAAACTGATCCGCTTTGGCCGGAGTAAACTGACCCTCCTTTTTGCTGGCGAACAGGTATGAGAACCAAAGTCAGATGTAAAAAGCGCTTTAAGCGTGGGCGCCACTACCTATCTTTCGCAATTACCTTGGTCCGGACACCGCTGGCAACTTCGCTTGACTTAGCATTATCCATCTTTGCTCATCAGCTGCTTGTGTGAGCCAGCCGATCATCTTTAGACTTTTCCTTTAGGAGTTTTACAATAAAGTCGTTAATACGCGCCGGTGCCAGGCTCACGTCATGAGCAAGATTTTGCGGCGACTCCTGCAGGAGCAGGGCGTAAATTTTATCCGCGATACCTGAATCAATGTGTGCCGTTTCCAGTTCTTCCAGGGCTTGGATAACAAGACCGCTGATCTCACCGCGCGTGGCGAGCTTCTTAGGCGTGGTCGGCTTAAAGCGAACCGACATCTTTCCAATGGTAAATTGGCGAGGCGTACCATTTGTCAGGTAAACTAGTTTAGTTGGCACCTGCGTGGTAAGGCCCAACCGGTGAAGGGCATAGGCGCCCGTAGGACGAATACGAACCTTTTCTTTTTGCGCGATCATCCGGGCTACTTCGTCAGCACCGGGTGTTATCTCTCCCAAAACTGGATCCTTTTTCGGCAAGTAATAAATACCAGGTGCCAACCGCTTTAGCCGCCCCTCGGTTACTAGTCTGGCCAGCGCTTTGTTGATGGCCGCCTGGGTTCCCTTCCCCCTATAATCCGTCGGAAAGACAAGTTCACCTTTCTTTTTTCGGGAAAGGGAATCGCGGATATAAGTATGGGTCGCTTCCATTGTCTCAAATTTGCAAATAATTGCGACATTATAACGACTAAAAATGTCTCAATTTTTAGAATAATTAAGACATTTTAAAAACACTATCCTGTCACCTCCTTTCCCGAAATTGTTCCAAACAGCTCCATTGCCGTTTTACACTGGGTTTCCTTCTGGCCTTCCACAACTGATTCTATTTCAGATATTTACAACTCCTTTCAAATGATAAATCCCCCGTAATTTCTCCAGCAAAAGGTTTGAGTAACACACTTCCGAGGGAGCATCAAACCGGCAACTCGCCGGTTTTTTCATGCCCGCTCCTCAAAAAAAAGAAGGCCCGCAGGCCTTCTTCGTCTTTCATATACACTTCTTTCCTTACTCTTTCAACAGCCTTACCACCGTCCGCCGCCGCCCCTGGATCATCTCGGCGAGGTACGTACCGCCGGCATAGCTGACGCCGGTGCGGATCACCTGGCCTGCCGACAGGGAAGTGTACTGCTGCACCACGCGGCCACGGAGGTCCGTGATGCGGAGCGTCACGGGTGTTCGGGCATCGTCGCTTTCCACCACCAGCGTAAACTCGCTTTGCGTGGGCACCGGGTATGCCCGCAGGCCGAAGCGCGCCGTTGCCCCGCAGGCATCGCCAACCGGGACTTTCCGCGCAAAGGTTTCTTCAACGGCTACTGCTATCGACTTAGCGGCAGTCGGCGTGGTAGCGCCCAGGCTGAAGCCGCTCTTCACCACCAGGTTACCGCCGCGTAGCCCTTTCTGGCCACTCTTGTTCAGGAGCCACTCACTCGAGTAGATCAGGTTGGCCAGCACGGCCGGGTTGGCGGTGCCTTCCACCAGCACGATCGAAATCGAATCCTGGCTGCCCGGATCACCGCGGTCGGTCATGTACACATAAAGGGTTTTGTTGCCGCCCCTGGCTACCGGCGCCAGTGGGTTGGTGACGTCGGTGAGGTTGGCCTTGGAGGAGAACTGCGCCGTCTGCAGCGCCGGGTTCGATGCATTTACGGCCAGCGACTGCAGCGAGTTGGCCTTGATCTGGTAGGTATGCAACACCCCATCATTCTCCGTGCGGCGGAACACGATGTTCATGTTGCCCTGCAGGCTTGTTCCCTTCTTGGTGTACTTCACATTAAAGCCAAAGTTGGTCTTCGTGCCTATATCCGATTTCATTGTTCCCACCGATTTATCCGGCACCACGTGGCCGCCGCCGGTGATGAAGTCACCCACCGGCTTGTACACCGTTACAACCGTATTGTCGGCGGTGCAGTCGCGGCGGTAATAGCCATAGTCCACCACGATGCCGATGCTGATCTCGCGGTCGGTTTCCGCACTGGAAAGAACCACCGTGTCGTTGAACGCAACCGTGCCGATGCGCGAGTCGCCGGCGATGAGCACCACCGGCAGCCAGCCCGACAGGGGCGTCCGGCTTTCACCGTTCACGAACATCACTTTTGCATTGCGGATATCCCCGGCTGCCTTGTCGTAGGCGGGGTCGGCGGGCACCGCGGTGATATCGAGCACCTGGGCACGCAGCTTCACAATGGCCGTTGTCGTCGTTCCCGTACTCATCAGCTGGTCGCCGGTATACTCGATGCGGGCATCTTCCTTGTCGATGGTGAAATACGGGTCGCTCAGCGTGTTATTTGCCGTGGTGAGCCCGTAGTTGCCGTTCGGGGTTTTGAACACTGCGGTGATCGTTTTGGTGCCCGGGGCCATCTGGCCGGCGACGGTTTCGAGCAGCGAAGTCGGCAGCGCGGCCACCAGGTCGGCACCGTCGATGCTGAATACCACTGTCCCCATGACCTGGGTACCCACCTTAAAGATGACGCTGTCGGCGGCCCCGGCCGTGTTGGCAAATTTCGGAGCCCCGCCGATGATACGCGCGCGGAAGGTCACCGTGTCGCTGTATTGCCGGCGCGCAGGGACGGGCACGCCGAAATAAGTGGTGATGCTTGCTGCATTGATGCGGAAGGTGGCTCCCCTATAGGTCAGCGTATAATTGCTGTTGAGCGCCACGCTTCCCTGCAGGATCGCATAATTGTCCACATTTTCACCAGCCACCCTTTCCAGGCTACCGCTGAAGGTATCGTTGAATGCAAGCGAGCCGTTGGTGATCTGGTAAGTCAGCACAGGGTCGGGAGCGCCGTAACTTTTGGCTTTTGCATCCGCCGTGATACAAACAGGACGTTTGTCGATGACAAAGTTGCTGCCTGCGAACACAATGGCGTAGTTGCCGGTATGATCAACGCTGCCTTCCTTGATGACAAGGCCGCCGATTCCGATTGGGTAGGTGCCGGCGCTCTCGCCCGCATCCCGCGACAGGCCGCCGGAGAAGGCATCCCAGGAAGCGAGGCTTTGACCGGCTCCGAGTGTATATGCGAACGCCGGGTCGGCATTACCATAGGTCTTGTGCTGCCCGGCAGTCACATTGATATTGAGCGCGCGCTTTCGGATCCTGAAGCTGTCTTGTTCAAAGGTCTCCGCATAGTTGCCGCCATAGGTATAGGTGCCTTTCGTGATCACGTAAGCGCCCACATCCTCGCCGGCCGCACGGATCAATGTGCCCGAGGCGCCATCGCCCGCCACAATGCTGCCCGATGTCACTTTCGCTTTGAGCACGCTGTCGGCATCGCCATAGATCTTGCCGGCCGCGTTGGCAGTGAGCGTAATGGCGCGCGGGCCAATTGAGAAACTGTCTTCAACAAAAGTCTCGAGGTAATTGCTACCGTAGGAATACGTGCCCTGCCGGATGACATAACGTCCCACGTTTTCGCCGGGTGCCCGGTTCAATGCCCCGGTGGGCGCATCGTTTCCGGCAATCGTGCCCGTTGTTACCCGGGCGGTCAACGGCGGGTCGGGATCACCATACGTTTTGCTCTTCGCATCCGCTGTTATTGTAATGGCGCGCCGTTCGATGGCAAAATCGCTTCCATTAAAACTGATCGCATAGTTGCCCGTATGGTCCACGCTGCCCTCTTTGATTGAAAGCCCTGCCTGCCGGATGGGATAATTGCCCACCTGCTCGCCCGCATCGCGGCTAAGGTTGCCGCTGAATGCATCCCATGAAGCAAGATGCTCTCCGGCGCCGAGGGTGTATGCGAAGGAAGCCGGATCGGCGTTGCCATAGGTTTTGTGCTGCCCATCGTTAACGTTGATGCTGATGGGGCGCTTACTGATGCGGAAGCTGTCCTCCACGAAGTTTTCCGAATAATTCCCTCCATACGAATAGCTGCCCCGGGTGATAACATAGGCTCCTACGCCTTCCCCGGTCGCGCGAACTAAGGTACCCGAGGGGGCATCGCCCGGCACGATACTGCCCGACGTCACCTTCGCCTTGAGCACGCTGTCGGCATCTCCATAAACTTTGCCGGCCGCGTTGGCGGTAATTGTGATGGCCCGCTGGCCGATACTGAAGCTGTCTTTCACAAATGTTTCCGCATAATTGCCACCGTAGGAATACGTACCCTGCCGGATCGCATAGCGGCCGACATTTTCGCCCGCGTCGCGCGTCAGTGTTCCGCTGGCCGCGTCGGTGCCAATCGTGTTCCCCGAAGTCACCTTCGCGGTGAACTGCGGGTCGCTATCACCATAGGTTTTGTTCTTTGGATCGGCCGTGATGGTGATCGGTCGCGGACTGATGGTAAGGCTGTCTTCAACGTAGGTCTCCACGTAGTTCGCACCGTAGGTATAGGTGCCCTGTTTGATGGCATAACGACCGGCGTTCTTGCCGCCGGTGCGGGCCAGGGCGCCGCTGGGCATATCGGGGCCGATGATGCTGCCTGCCGTTACCTGCGCCGTCAGCGGCGGGTCGTCCTCGCCATACACCTTGCTCTTCGCATCCGCGGTAATCGTGATGGCTCTTGCGGCCACAGTCAGCAGGGCCGTCTCGTCGGTGGTATCGGCGCCGCAGCTGTTGCTTACGATGCAGCGGTACCTGCGTCCGCTCGCGGCTACGCCGGGCGTATCGATGCTGAGTGTGCCTGTGGCGGCGCCGTGGTAGTCATTGTTATCAAGCACATTGTTCCACGACGAAATATACTCCTGCCACTGGTAGTTCGGCGCCGGTGTGCCGCCTGCGGCAACCGTAAACGAGGCATTGTTGCCGTAGGTGACCGACTGTGGCAGGGGCTCGCTGCTAACAACGGCAGCCGTATTCATACTGATGGCGAGCGAGCGGGCGTTGCTGGTGCCGCAGACGTTCGTCGCCTTGACAGTAATGGAGCCTGCCGTATTGCCGAAGTTGACCGTGATGGCGTTCTGGCCATCGCCCGTGGCTACAGAGGCGCCCGTGGGCACGGTCCATACGTAGCTGGTAGCACCGGCAACGGAACCTGTCGAATACGATACGCCCTTCGCGCCGCTGCACACTGTCGTCAGCCCGCTGATGGGGCCCGGGGTTGCGGGCATAGCCGGGAGCGTAGCGATGGAAACGATGTTGGAGTAGCCACTGAAGCCGCCGCCGTTACCAGCGCGCAACCTGTAGAAATACGTATTGCCGGCAGTAAGGCCGGTGATGACGAACGAGCTCACCGCACCAAGGGAAGAATCTTTATAATTCCCCACGATCGCGCCCGTGCTGAAGCCGTTGTTGCGCGCCACATCCAGGAAATAGCCGGTAGCGCCCGCAACCTGGTTCCAGCTTACCGAAACCTGCGTGCAGCCCGCATCGGTGCCGGCATTGGCCGTGGGTGCCGACGGGGCCTGCGGAAGGGTTCCGTAGGTAATGACATTGGAAACCGCCGCCGTACCGCAGCTGTTGGAGGCCCGCACACGGTAGTAATAGGTAGTGTTGGCGTTAAGCCCGGTAACGGTATACGTCGTTACGTTGCCCACATCGAAGCTGTTATAGGTTTTACCACCCGCTGTAATAAAGGTGGCGAAGCCGGCATCCTGCGATACGTCGAGCAGGTACTTCGTGGCATTCGCCGACGCGCTCCAGTTGGCCGTGATGGCGGAAGCGGTAGCCCCGCTGCCGCTATTGGCGGTTGCAGCTGCCGTAAGCGGGCTCACCACGACATTCAGCGAGCGCGTGGCAGGACCCGTGCACAGGGATGCCGTTACGCTGAAGGTAACGGTAGCCGTTCCGCTAAAACCGGCGGCCCACGTTACCGTGGCGCTTCCGTTCACAAATGAAATAGTATTACCCGTACCGCTGACGGTCCAGTTGAAGCCCGACACATCACCGTAGGTAACACTATAGGAGCTCGTCCCGGCACCCTGGCAACGGCTGGCAGGACCGCTGATCGCCGAAAGGTTGCAGGCAGGTTGTGGCGCGTCGGTGAAGATGGCCTCGGCATGCAGCCCGGAACTGTTGCCGTTGGCGCTGGCAATGAGCGTCGCCCACTCGGCATCACCATCGAGTGGGACAGTCCAATAAGTAACAAAGCTGCCCGAAGAGTCGGCGATCACCGTCCAGGGCTGGTGGTACTGCGGGTCGGATCCGACAGAATCCGCATCATTATGCAGCACTTGAAGAGTCACTGTTTCTCCGGGGAGAAATCCCGTGCCCGTGAGCGTTACAACGGCGCCGGGCGGGTAGTCGGGAAGGCAGCGTCACTGCGCATCCCACGGCAATGCCTTTTGTGAAGCGTTCTTCCCCCGGTGGCGGTCACCGGGTTTTTGGGACGGTTTTGCCTCAACCGGCGCGTCTCGAAGCAAAGCACGGTATCGTGCCACTGCCGGAAAAAAGGAAACTCCGGTGAAAACCGGAGTCGTCAATAAACCAACTAAACTGCTCTTGAGGAGCGTTTAAGTTCGGGCAAGGTACAGCGTTTTGCCAGACCCGGGCCGCCTTTTCTTGCCCGGAGGCGGGCGCAGGCACGTGCAAATCCGCCCCGGGAGCGGATTTGCACGTTTTCAAACAAATAAAACGCCGGAGCCTAACCTGGAAGCCTGCTCAGGGTTGCGCAGCGGGCACCGCCTTTTCCAGCTGCCCGACGCGCTGCCACGACGGGTCGGCATGGAGCACCACCGCGATGCGGAGGTCGTTGCGGGTGTCGTACACGGAAGCGGTGCCGCCCTGCAGCACACCGTTCATTTCTGCCGTCTACCAGCACCCGCGCCTTGGCGGGGTCGCTGTCGATGACCACACCCTAGTTCGGGCCGTGGATGATGAGGGCGCAGCCGGGGCCGGCAGCAAGCGCAAGAAAAAGTAAAGCAAGGGGAAAATGTTTTCGCATAGCAGTCGGTTCATGGTATAAATAACAAGATAAGCAATGCGTTCCACCCGCGCAGCGCCGGGCTGGAACGGCTTTTTCTATACTGTACGCCAACAGAAAGGCACCACACATGAACGGAACGATGATCCAGCTTTTTCATTGGTACTCCCCCGCCGACGGCACGTATTGGAACTGGGTGCGCGAACAGGCACCCTTCCTCGCGTCGCTCGGCATCACCGCCGCCTGGCTGCCGCCGGCCTGCAAGGCCACCGATGGCGCCAACTCGGTAGGCTACGATGTGTACGATCTCTACGACCTCGGCGAGTTTGACCAGAAAGGCTCGGTGCGTACCCGCTACGGCACGCGCGACGAATATGCAGCCGCCGTGAAAGCCCTCCAGGAGCAGGGCATCCAGGCCATCGCCGACATCGTGCTCAACCACCTGGGGGGCGGCGATGAAACCGAAACCGTAATGGCCATCCCCGTCGACCCCGAGCACCGGATCACCCCCGTTGGCGAGCCGCGCGAGATCGAAGCCTACACCCTTTTTAAATACCCGGCGCGTGGTGGCAAGTACTCCGAATTCGTGTGGACGCACCAGTGCTTCAGCGGTGTCGACTGGGATGCACGCACCGGCGAAACCGGCATCTACAGCATCCTCCAGGAATGGGGCGACGACTGGGAAGAGATGATTTCCGACGAAAAAGGCAACTACGATTACCTGATGTTCAACGACGTGGAGTTTCGCAATCCCGCGGTGCGCGAGGAACTGTACCGCTGGGGCCGCTGGTACCACCACGCCATCGGCTTCGACGGTGTGCGGCTTGACGCGGTGAAGCACATCTCCCCGCGCTTCTACAACGAGTGGCTCGACCGCCTTCGCGCCGACGCCGACAACACTCTTTTCGCCGTGGGTGAATACTGGGCACCCGGCAACCTTGAGCTGCTGCTCCGCTACCTCGAGGCCACCGGCGACCGTATGAGCCTCTTCGACTCGGCCCTGCACCACCGCCTGCACGAAGCCAGCAAGAGCGGCAACGCCTACAACCTCGCGGGCATCCTCAACGACTCGCTGATGAAGGCGCGTCCCGACAAAGCCGTAACCGTGGTGGAGAACCACGACACGCAGCCGCTGCAGGCGCTCGAGGCGCCCGTGGAGCCCTGGTTCAAGCCGCTTGCCTACGCGCTGATCTTACTGCGCGAAGAAGGCTATCCCTGCATCTTCGCGCCCGACCTCTGGGGCGCCTCCTATAAAGACACGGGCCGCGACGGGGCCGAGCACGAGATTTTCCTGCCGAAGATCGAGGCGCTGCCCAAACTGCTGCAGGCCCGCCGCGACCATGCCTGGGGCCTCCAGCGCGAATGGTTCGATCATCCCAACTGCGTGGGCTGGACCCGCGGGGGCGACGAGCAGCACAGCGGTTGCGCGGTGGTGCTCTCCAACGGCGACACCGGCTTCAAGCATATGGAGATCGGCGCCCGCTACGCCGGCCAAACCTTCCGCGACCTGCTGGGCCACCACGACGGTGCAGTGGTGATCGATGAGGCCGGCTGGGCGGAATTCCCGGTGAGTGCGGGGTCGGTGAGTGTGTGGGTGGCGTAAAGCCTTGAAGACGGAAGAGCAAACGTTCGATTATCGGCAGTGCTGTTGGCAGCGCATTGACCCAAAGGGGCAACGGTCCGATCGTCGAATGCGAGGATGATTAGTAGCTATAACCGTTGGTAGCGCATTGCGACAAAGAGACAACAGATCAATCGTCTGGTGCAACAACAGTTGCGGCTACACCTGTTGGTAGCGCATTGCCCCGGAGGGGCAACGGCTTTATAGCCCCGGGCGTCAGCCCGGGGTAACGAGCGATATACAGAAAACCGCGCCCCGGAGGGGCGCCGCAAATCGCAATAAGGGTTGCCGTAATACCTCGGGCTATCCGTCCTTCGGCTCCGTAAACAAATATTCCGGTTTCCATTCGATGCCGGCGGCATCCAATATCCCGGTGATTTCATTACGGAAACTCTGTCGCTTGTGATGCTCCCGCTGCCGGCCGATATAACCTGCCACACGGCCAACGATATCGGGGCTGACGCTTATGGCCGCATATCCTTCCTGCCATGCAAAGGGCCGTTCGGTAAATCCCTCCCGGTTGATCCATACGGTACAATTGGATTTCCAGTCCCGCATCAGGTCGGGTAAGGGATCGGAGGGCCAATGGCCGAGCAGCAGGTGAAGGTGGTCTTCTATTGAATTGATGGCAATAACCTTATGGCGGCGGCCTTCGAGCGCGCTGATGCTGTATTGGTGAAGGCGCGGGCGCCACGTATCCAGGATGAGGGCACGGCGGTATTCAACGGCGAATACGATGTGCAGGTAAATCTGTTTGTACGACATGGATGCAAACTGCAAAACGAGGACGTAGTGGCCATGTGGTGAGATACAGGAACGGATGTTATTTTTCCCGTTGGGTATAGGTGTTTTTATCACCCGGTTTGCGATGCAAACCACCCCGGCCAGCGGCGCCCCTCCGGGGCGCTTTGCTACCAACAATTCTCAGCCAACCAATTAGCGCGTCCCCCCTCTGTAAGCAACCGGAGGCCCTCGTTTACTGTCCCGTTAGGCCTGGTTTTATTACAGACCCCGACACGAATTTTACCATGAGCAACACCACACCCGGCGGGCTCCAGGATCCCCGCGAAAAATACCCCAAGCCGCCTTTTAAAGAACAATCACAACCCTGGCCGGGACTTGCCTCGAAGATGGACCCCAGGCCCGACCACGGCGAGGAAAGCTATAAAGGATCGGGGCGCCTTGCCGGCCGCAAGGCCCTCATCACCGGTGGCGACTCGGGCATGGGACGCGCCGCCGCCATCGCCTATGCCCGCGAAGGCGCCGACGTGGCCATCAACTACCACCCCGACGAAGAGCCCGATGCCCGCGAGGTGATCACCCTCATCGAAAAAGAAGGCCGCAAGGCCGTGGCCCTGCCCGCCGACATCCGCACCGAAGAAGCCTGCACCCGCCTCGTGGCCGACGCACTCCAGGCCCTCGACGGGCTCGACATCCTCGTGAGCAACGCCGCGTACCAGCAAACGAAAGAATCCATCCTCGACGTCTCCTCGGAGCAGTTCGACCGCACGATGAAAACCAATATCTACGCGCCCTTCTGGATCATCAAAGCCGCGCTGCCGCACCTGGAGCCCGGCTCGGTCATCATCGCCACCACCTCGGAGCAGGCCCTGCAGCCCTCCGCCGAGCTTTACGACTACGCACAAACGAAAGCCGCCACCAGCAACTTCGTGTACTCACTGGCAAAGCAGCTGGCCGGAAAAGGCATCCGTGTCAACGGCGTGGCACCGGGCCCGATCTGGACACCCCTGCAGGTCAGCGGCGGCGCTACGATGGAAAAACTGAAAGAGTTCGGCGGACAAACACCATTGAAGCGCCCCGGCCAACCTGCCGAGCTCGCCTCCATCTATGTGCAACTCGCGGCCAACGACGCCTCCTACACAACCGGGCAGGTATATGGGGCCATGGGCGGCGGCGGCTTGCCGTAAGGCGCAAGGCCTTGGGTGATACAAATACGGGTAAAGAATGAAGCTGGAATACTTCCCTTGAAGATTCTGACTGTGCGGCCAGGGCAACGCATTTAAGACATTCCCGTCGAAGACGCCCTGCGGCTGCGCAGCGCCAGGCGCCGGTTCAGCTCGCCCTGCATGCTGGTCAGCGCTTCCGCCACCTGCAGCACCCACTTCAGGGCGCTGCCCTTGCTGCGCAGCAACTGGTATTCTTCGGTGCTGGCCCGGATGGCCTCGCGCAGCTCGTTGTCGGTAAAGCTTTGATACATGGCGAATGGTGTTAGTAGGTTTCTCTTACCCTACCTAAGGCAAAGCCTGTGCCGTATCTGCCTTTTTAAAGCCAGGCCCCCTAAAAATGCCGGTCGACCCGTTGGAAATACCCTACCTTGTCCCCGCCTCCCCACGATCATCCTTAACCACAAGCTCCCGCAATGGGAAAACTCGTCTTTCACTTATATGTGGCCGGCCGCTCACCCCGCAACGAGCAGTTGCTTTCCCTTTTCCGGGAGGCCTGCACCGGTGCGCTCGGAAACCGCCCCTATAGTGTGGAGCTTGTCGACCTGGGCAAAGACCCCGGCCTCGGCGAAGAGCGCAAGATCCTCGCACTCCCCACCATCGCCCGTGTAACGCCGGGTCCGGAAAAGCGCATCATCGGCAACCTCAACGCCGAAGGCGCCGCCAGGGCCGTAGAATTTTTAACCGAAGACATCCCCCTGCCATGACCAGAAAAACCGTCAAAGCACCGGCCCGCAGGCCGGCGCCTCTTCATAAAGTACCCACGGGCATCGACGGCTTCGACGAAATCGCCTACGGCGGCCTCCCCCGCGGCCGCGCCACCCTCCTCTCCGGCTCTTCGGGCAGCGGCAAGACCATTTTCGCCACGCAGTTTCTCTATGAAGGCGCACTGGCCGGCGAGCCCGGCGTATTCGTCACCTTCGAAGAGGTGGCCACCGACCTGAAGCGCAACGTCCGCTCCTTCGGTTGGGACATCGAAGCCCTGGAGAAAAAAGAGCTCTGGCGTTATGTAGACGCCTCCACGCCTTTTGAAAACGACACCCGCATCCTCGGCGACTACAACCTTGAAGGCCTCACCCTGCGCGTGCTCGACGTGGTACGCACCATCGGCGCCAGGCGCGTGGTGCTCGACTCCATCGGCTCACTCTTTCACTACCTGCAGGATCCCAACACGATCCGCCACGAGCTGCACAAGCTGCTCACCCAGCTGAAGAAAAAAAACCTCGCTATTATCCTTACTTCCGAACGCCTCGAAGAGTACGGCAACGTATCGCGCTTTGGGGTGGAAGAATACCTCGCCGACAACGTGCTCATCCTGCGCAACGTGCTGGAAAGCGAGAAGCGCCGCCGCACCATCGAGATCCTCAAGTACCGCGGCTCGGCGCACAGCGCCGGCGAGCAGCCCTTCGTCATCCACGCCGAAAGCGGCCTCCGCGTCATCCCGCTCACCCGCCTCGCGCTTACGCAACAGTCTTCCGAAGCACGCGTTTCCTCCGGCAATGCCCCGCTCGACGCCATGTGCGGCGGCGGCTTTTTCAAAGACTCCATCGTATTGGTATCAGGCGCTACCGGAACCGGCAAGACGCTCATGGTCACCGAGTTCATCAAGGGTGGCTACGAGTCGGGCGAGCGCGTGCTCTTCCTGGCTTACGAGGAAAGCCGCGCGCAGCTGGGCCGCAATGCCGCCGGCTGGGGCGTCGACTTCGGTAAGATGGAACGTTCGGGCCGCCTGCACATCGAAGTGCTTTACCCCGAGACGATGCCCCTCGAAGAGCACCTGGTACACATCCAGGGTCTCGTTGAAAAATACAAGCCCGCCCGCTTCGCGCTCGATTCGCTCTCGGCCATCGAGCGTGGCTCTTCAAAAAAGAATTTCCGGGAGTTCCTCATCGCGCTTACTTCCTTCCTCAAGAAGAAAGAGATCATGGCCATCTTCACCTCCACCAGCGCCAACATCATCGGCGGCACCTCGGTTACCGACAGCCATATCTCCACGATCACCGACACCATCATCCTGCTGCGCTATGCCGAGCTGCGCGGGCGCATCTACCGCGTGGTGACGGTGCTCAAGATGCGCGGCTCGCGCCACACCAAGAGCATTTATGAATTCGATATTGATAGCTCCGGCATGCATATTTCAGATTCCGAATTCAGCCGCATCAGCGGCATCCTCGGTGGCATGCCGATGCCTGCCGGTAACGAAAACGATGAGCAAGACTGACCCAGCATGACCGGCGCCGAAAACATATTGGAACATTTGCTGGACGCTGTGCTGGTGGTGGATGCCACCGACACGATCGTGTACGCCAACCGGGCGGCCGGTGAGCTGTTTCGCCGGCCGGCGGAAGCCTTGCTGGGCCAGCCTTTCGGACGCACCACCGAGCCGGGTGTCATCCAGGAGATTACCCTGTTGCGCAACGGCCGCATGCAAACCGCCGAGATGCTGGTGTCGGCCATTGAATGGAACGGCGCACCCGCCTCGTTGCTGGCACTCCGCGACGTCACGGCCGCACGCGCCGCGTCGGCCGAACTGGAACGGCAGCGCCATGAGCTCGAGCGCAGCAACGAAGAGAATGCCCGCTTCGCCTCCTTTGTATCGCACGACCTGCGGCAGCCGGTGCGCAAGATCATCTTCAACGCGGGGTTGCTGCTCGACGGCACCGGCATCGCCGACGGCGCGCGCAAGCGCGTGGAAGCCATCCAGGCCTCGGCCATCCGGATGCGCGGCCTTATCAACGGCATCGAGCAGATCTCCAATGTAGGTCACCAGCGCCCGCCCTTCGAGCCCGTTGACCTCAACAACGTACTGCGCGAGGTGCGCGCCGACCTGGAGTTATTGCTATTGGAAAAAGACGGCCGCCTCGAGTCCGACACGCTCCCGGTGATCGACGCGGTGCCCGGCGAAATGTACCAGCTGCTTCTCAACCTGGTGGGCAATGCCCTCAAGTACAGCCGCCCCGATGTGGCACCCGTGGTGCGCGTGCACGAAGTAGCGGGCGCCGGCGCCGACTGGTGCTGCATCGCCTGCAGCGACAACGGCATGGGCTTCCCCGAAAGCGTCGGCCCGCGGCTCTTCCAGCCCTTCGAGCGGCACCACCGCGAAGGCATCGAAGGCATGGGCGTGGGCCTGGCGCTTTGCCAGAAGATCGTAGACGCCCACGGCGGCACCATCCGTGCCGAAGGCACCGAGGGCGCCGGCGCCACCTTTACCTTCTGCCTCCCGCGCCGCCAGGAAACACCCCACCACGATCCTTCCTCCGGCAACCGCCACCGCTGACAGCGGCACTACTCTTCCCATCTTTTCCGAAGCACGTTTTTGGCACGATCTTGTGATTAATGTGGATACGGGGCACCCTTAACCATACGGAACCGCCCCGAGGCTAACCTGTGAAAACGAAACACGTGCGGCTTGATGGTTCAGCCGCTTCAGCAATGAACGTCGAGGCCCCCATTTCGGGGGCCTTTTCGTTTGATGCGCACAACCGGAATCAAAAGGCCGATGCCTGATGTTAGAACAGCGCAGCATCTGCCGCCTGCAACCTCTTCTCTTCACTTCGATATTCGCTATTCCTTGTTCGATATTCGATATTCAACTCCCCGCTCCTCCGGAAAGGGGCCAGGGGGTGAGGTCAGGCCCTGTTTTTGCGCCCTTTCTTACGCACTCAAAAAACACCATGGCTACACAATCCTCCAGGAAATACGCACTCATCACCGGCGGCACCAGCGACATCGGCTACGAGCTGGCGCGTCTCTTTGCCAAAGACGGCTACAACCTCATCATCGTGGCCCGCACCATCAGCGACCTGTACAAGCGCGCCCACGCTCTCGAAGAAGACTTCGGCGTCAACGTGTTGTCCGTTGCCAAAGACCTCTTCCAGCCCAACGCCCCCTTTGAGCTTTACGAGGATATCAAAGGCCGCGGCCTCGTTATCGACGCCCTCGTAAATGACGCCGGCCAAGTCCAGTACGGCCTCTTCGCCGAAAGCAACATCCACCGCCAGCTCGATATCATCCAGCTCAACGTGTCGGCCCTCACCGCGCTCACCTACCTCTTTCTCCAGGGTATGATCGCCCGCAACTCGGGCAAGATCCTCAACCTCGCCTCCATCGCCTCGCAGATGCCCGCCCCCCGGCTGGCCGTATACCACGCCACCAAGGCCTACGTGCGCTCCTTCACCGAGGCCCTCCGCTTCGAGCTCGCCGACACCGCCATCCACGTCACCGCCCTGCAGCCCGGCGCCACCGAAACCGATTTCTTCAACAAGGCCGACACGAACGACTCCCGGATCCTCGACGGCGGCCTCTCCGATCCCGCACAGGTAGCCGCCGACGGCTACCGGGCCCTCCTCGCCGACAAAGACAAAGGAATCTCCGGCGCCAAAAACAAGCTGATGGCCGGCATCGGCAATATCCTCCCCGAAGACAGGGTAGCCGACCAGATGAAGAAAATGCAGGAACCGAAACAGGATGGCTGATGGCGGATGGCGGATGTCTGATGTCTGATTTGGCTGACGCGCGCTATCGGCTGACGCACGTTGGTAGGACGCGAAGCGATCGCGCAGCGGTCATTGCGAGCGTAGCGAAGCAAACTCCCTGACCTTAAGACTGGTCGGCGCCTGAGGAGACTTCAATACGCAAAGTCTCCGCCGACGAACACCATGCGTAACGCCGGAGTTTGCTGCGCTCCGCTCGCAATGACGGGCTAACGCCCGTCGCTTCGCCACCTACCAACAACACCCAACTTCTCCGCTGCTTGCAGCCGCTCTCGCTCTCTCGGTTATAGAACATCGTGAGACCTATAAGACAATCTCCAAAAAACGTTAATCGGAGAACGAGCCTTTGTGAACTCTGCGAAACGCTCCGTGCCCTCTGCGAGAAATTTCCTCTGCGAGAAATCTTCCCCTGCCAGGAAAAACCCTGGGGGCAACCCGTACTACTTCAACACCCCTTCACCACTCTCCTTCTCCCGCCCATCGCCCTCCGGGCGCCGGTCCGTCAATGCCAGCGGCAGCGACACCACGAACAGCGCTCCTTCTCCCGGCATGCCCTGCGCGGAGATGTGCCCGCCATGCCGCTGCACGATCTTGCGGCACAGCGCCAGGCCGAGGCCCGTGCCTTCGTAGCGGTCTTTGGAATGCAGGCGGGTAAAGGTTTCGAAGATGTGCTCGGCGTAGTCGGGCTCGAAGCCGATGCCGTTGTCGCGCACCTCGATGCGCGTCCAGCCGGGCAGGCGGTCGGGGTGCCGGCTGATGTCGATGCGGGGCGCCACGCCTTCGCGGGTAAACTTCAGCGCGTTGTTCACCAGGTTGTAAAAGAGCTGGTACAGCAGCACCGGCGAGCCCTCCAGCACCGGCAGGCGGCCGCATACCACGGTGGCGCCTTTCTGCCGGATGGGCACCTCCAGGTCTTCGAGTATGGAGGCCAGCAGCTCGTTGAGCGGCACCGGCTGCCATTCGGGTTCCGAGGCGGTGATGGTCGAATACGAAAGCACCCCGTTGATCATCGTCAGCATGCGGTCGGTGGCGCTCTTGATGCGCTGCAGGTAGCCCTTGCTGCGCTCCGACAGGTGGTTGTCGGCGTCTTCGGACAACATGCTCGTAAAGGTCTTCACCTTGCGCACCGGCTCTTTGAGGTCGTGCGAGGTAACGTGGGCAAACTGCTGCAGGTCTTCGTTGGAGCGTTGCAGTTCGCTGGTGCGCTCGCGCACCAGCGACTCCAGCAGGGTGGCCGTCTCGCGCCGCTCGGTAACGTCAATGGCGATGCCCGAGAAGCCCGACAGGGTGCCATCGCTGGCATAGCGCGGGCCTACCGTAAACTGGAACCAGCGGTAGATGCCGTCGTGGCGCCGCAGGCGCAGCTCGTGGGTCACCGTTTCCTGGCGCGCCACGGCGCCGTTGTAGACGGCGATGGCCTCCGCCACGTCGTCGGGGTGGGCGGCAACGCGCCAGCCCTTGTCGTGCGACTCGGTAGCGGAAAGCCCCGTGTAGTTCAGCCAGAATTTATTCCAGTAGGTGGCGTTGTCGGGCGCCGTCATGAACACGATCACGGGCACCTGGTCGGCGAGGGTGCGGAACAGCTCCTCGCTTTTTTCCACGGCGGCGGCCATCTGGCGGAAGTGCTCCCAATAGGCCTCGAGTTGAGCTTTGGCGCGCATCTCTTCGGCCTCCCGGTCTTCGGTGTAGGCCAGGAAGGCGGTGAGGGTGGTGGCCAGCAGCCCGTAGAAGGCGCGGTAGGCTTCGTTGAGCGTGAGGCGCGGCGACACGCCCGCCACGGCAAAGGCGGCGGGGCCGGAGTAGCCGGGCGGCGTGATGGGCAGGATGAAGGCCCGCTGCGGCAGCTCGGGGTAGGGCCCCACGGGTACCGCGCCGAGTCGGTCGCCGATCATCACCTCGAAAGGCCCGCCGCTTTTCAGGGCCATTTCGAAGGGCCAGTCGGCCCCATCGGCCACCGTGGGCGGCACGTTGTGGCTGATGTGGTCTTCGTTGAAGCCGGCATGCGACACCAGCTCCACGCCATTGTCGCGGGTGCGGTAAAGGAGCAGGAAGGGCAGATCGAGGTCGAAGGGCGCCAGGGTGGCAGCAGCCAGCTGCAGGGCACCCTGTACCGTGCGGGCCTCGCCGTTGCGGCTGGCGAGGGCCACCAGGGCGCGGCGACGGCGGATGGAAAGCACCTTGGCCGTTTGCCCGGCCACGGTCATGAAGATGCCCGCCACGTGGTGCTGCTCGTCGTGCACCGGGCTGAACGAAAAGTTGAAGAACGACTCCTCGTAGTAGCCGTTGTGGTCGAAGAGCACCGGCTGATTTTCCACGCAGGACCCTTCGCCGTGCGCGGCCCGGTTGAAGGCGGCGCGGATGGCCGGCCACCCCGGCGGGTGGCTGCGCCGGAAGTCGAGGCCCAGGATGTGCGGATGGCGGCTGCCGCACAGCATGCGGTAGCTGTCGTTGTACAGCAGGATGCGGTGCGGGCCCCAGGCCAGGGCCATCGGCTCGTTGGAAGGCAACATAAGGGCAAGCGCGCTGCATAGGTTTTCGGGCCAGTCATCAAGAGGGCCGAGGGCCGTTTTCGACCAGTCGCGGACCGCGATGGCGCGCCCCATTTCGCCGCCTTCAGACAGGAAGGCTGGCCGTGCAGTCGGAGGTAGTTGGCGTTTCATAGTCAGCTTAAGGAGGTTTCTCAAAAATGAGATGCGGGTGTTGCCCATAAGTTACGACAAAGCCTTCTGCCTTTGCATGGCTGGGGTTTAAAAAAAGGGAGGGCGGAGGTGGGCGATCGGATGAGCGCGGGATGGAAAAACTGAAGGCAGATTACATGAGTACAGGAGCAAATGATTACATGAGCCGGGGAGGGAATGGCTGATGTCTGATGTGGGATGTCTGATTTGTTTGTAGATGAAAAGATCTCCAGCTTAAATCCGACATCCGGAGTATGCTCAATAAAGTGTGTCAATTTAAAACTGATTAAATTGATATACGATGGAAAAGAAATCATTTGATTTTGATGCTTTTGTAAAGGAGGCTGGTGAGCAGCTTCGCTCCGGCAAGCCTTTAGTTGGAGCGGAAGGTGTTTTTACGCCGCTTTTAAAGCGCGTTATTGAAGCTTCTTTAGAAGGTGAGATGGACGAGCACCTTAAGGAGAAGAAAAGGCCGGGCGGCAACCGGCGCAACGGCCACACACAAAAAAATATACAAAGCTCGTTGGGCGGCTTTGATATTTTTTCTCCCCGCGACCGCGACGCCTCCTTCGAGCCACAGACAGTGGCCAAGCGTCAGCGGGTCATCTCCGAGGATATGGACCAGAAGATCCTGAGCCTGTATGGCATGGGCCTGTCTTATTCAGACATTCAGAAGCACCTGAAGGAGATTTATGACTTCGACATCTCGGATGGCACGCTGACGGCCATTACCGACCGGATCATCCCGGCGATCAAGGAGTGGCAGAACCGGGTACTGGAGAGCGTTTACCCGGTGGTGTGGCTCGATGCCATCCACTTCAAAGTCCGACAGGACGGCGTTGTCAAGACCCGCGCCATCTACTCCATACTGGCCGTTTCCACAGAGGGGCAAAAGGAAGTGATCGGTATTTACTTCGGTGAAAATGAAGGCGCTGCCTTCTGGCGCTCGGTGCTCGCCGACCTGAGACACCGGGGTGTCCAGGACAT
>NZ_SJZI01000010.1 GCF_004337505.1 Flaviaestuariibacter flavus
AAGTTCTTTGAAAGAAAGGGAAGCAATAGCATACTATTTAGGTAGTATAAAAAATTAAGTAGGTAAGGCATTGATGGTCTGATTAACTAATAATCGACAATTAATGACTCGATCATTTTCTTGAGAAAATTTTCTAGTCAGGAAGTCAACAATTCATTTACAATGGAGAGTTTGATCCTGGCTCAGGATGAACGCTAGCGGCAGGCTTAATACATGCAAGTCGAGGGGCAGCATGGTTGTAGCAATACAACTGATGGCGACCGGCAAACGGGTGCGGAACACGTACACAACTTACCCTGAACTGGGGGATAGCCTTCCGAAAGGGAGATTAATACCTCATAGGATCGTGGAGTGGCATCACTCAGCGATTAAAGCTCCGGCGGTTTAGGATGGGTGTGCGGCTGATTAGGTAGTTGGTTGAGGTAACGGCTCACCAAGCCTGCGATCAGTAACTGGTGTGAGAGCACGACCAGTCACACGGGCACTGAGACACGGGCCCGACTCCTACGGGAGGCAGCAGTAAGGAATATTGGTCAATGGACGCAAGTCTGAACCAGCCATGCCGCGTGAAGGATGAAGGTCCTCTGGATTGTAAACTTCTTTTATAGGGGACGAAATCAACATTTCCATGTTGTCTGACGGTACCCTAGGAATAAGCACCGGCTAACTCCGTGCCAGCAGCCGCGGTAATACGGAGGGTGCAAGCGTTATCCGGATTCACTGGGTTTAAAGGGAGCGTAGGAGGGCAGGTAAGTCAGTGGTGAAATCTTTGGGCTTAACCCGAAAACTGCCATTGATACTATCTGTCTTGAATATGGTGGAGGTGAGCGGAATATGTCATGTAGCGGTGAAATGCTTAGATATGACATAGAACACCGATTGCGAAGGCAGCTCGCTACGCCTATATTGACTCTGAGGCTCGAAAGCGTGGGGATCAAACAGGATTAGATACCCTGGTAGTCCACGCCCTAAACGATGGATACTCGACGTGTGCGATATGACTGTACGCGTCTGAGCGAAAGCATTAAGTATCCCACCTGGGAAGTACGACCGCAAGGTTGAAACTCAAAGGAATTGGCGGGGGTCCGCACAAGCGGTGGAGCATGTGGTTTAATTCGATGATACGCGAGGAACCTTACCTGGGCTAGAATGCAGTTGGACCGTGGGTGAAAGCTCACTTTGTAGCAATACACCGACTGTAAGGTGCTGCATGGCCGTCGTCAGCTCGTGCCGTGAGGTGTTGGGTTAAGTCCCGCAACGAGCGCAACCCCCATCACTAGTTGCCATCAGGTAACGCTGGGAACTCTAGTGAAACTGCCGTCGTAAGACGCGAGGAAGGAGGGGATGATGTCAGGTCATCATGGCCTTTATGCCCAGGGCTACACACGTGCTACAATGGGTCGGACAAAGGGCTGCCACTTAGCGATAAGGAGCCAATCCCAAAAACCGACTCTCAGTTCGGATCGCAGTCTGCAACTCGACTGCGTGAAGCTGGAATCGCTAGTAATCGTATATCAGCAATGATACGGTGAATACGTTCCCGGACCTTGCACACACCGCCCGTCAAGCCATGGAAGCTGGGTGTACCTAAAGTCGGTAACCGCAAGGAGCCGCCTAGGGTAAAACTAGTAACTGGGGCTAAGTCGTAACAAGGTAGCCGTATCGGAAGGTGCGGCTGGAATACCTCCTTTTTAGAGCAGCTGTCAATGTCGCTTTTTATGAAGCGCTTACTTAACAGCTATTGTTTCCCTCTTTCTTTCAATATTTAGTTCTTTTCACTGGACTCCGTGACTACGGGGGCTACAAAAAGATCCGTAGCTCAGCCTGGTTAGAGCACTACACTGATAATGTAGGGGTCAGCAGTTCAAATCTGCTCGGGTCTACCAAAAGTGAAGCTGCGAGGAGAGTGATGTGCGGATTGAATGGTGACGAGTACGCTCCAGACGCTTAGCCTAAAACCTTGGGGGATTAGCTCAGCTGGCTAGAGCACCTGCCTTGCACGCAGGGGGTCAACGGTTCGAATCCGTTATCCTCCACAAATTAGTTCTTTTCTTTCTTTTAGATGTGGTATCACAAAGTGTGGTAGCCTGATGGTTCGCAACCATAACATTTACAAAAACCACCCACGGAATAGTGATACGGGGAACGGTTTTCAGCCTTATGAGTTTCTACTCATTACTGAGAGCTAAGTACTGGTTGATCTTGGTGGACTGGAAAGTTCTTTGACATATTGGAATCAATTAAGTTGTTATAACGTGAAGTAAATCACACGATCACACAAGATAATAGATCAGAAAGTTAGTAATAATTGGATGGTCTTTTCTGAAGTGGTCGGGTAACAAATACAATTTCTAAATTTTTTAAAGCAATTAAGGGCACATGGTGGATGCCTAGGCTCTGAGAGGCGATGAAGGACGTGGTAAGCTGCGAAAAGCCAGGGGGAACTGCACACAAGTATTATATCCCTGGATATCCGAATGGGACAACCCAGCATGCTGAAGGCATGTTACACCGTAAGGTGAGCCAACCCCGGGAACTGAAACATCTAAGTACCGGGAGGAAAAGAAAACAAATAGTGATTCCCTGAGTAGTGGCGAGCGAAACGGGAATAGCCTAAACTTAAGGAGCGTGCTCCTTGAGGGTTGTAGGGCTGCATTTAGAAAGAGTCATCAAGCGGAACCTTCTGGAAAGTGGGGCCATAGAGCATGAAAGCTGCGTACGCGTAAATTGACTTGGACGAGCAGTACCCTGAGTAGGGCGGGACCGGAGAAATCCTGCTTGAATCTGCCAGCACCATCTGGTAAGGCTAAATACTCCTCAGAGACCGATAGTGAACCAGTACCGTAAGGGAAAGGTGAAAAGCACCCTAAACAAGGGAGTGAAATAGTACCTGAAACCGTGTGCCTACAAGCGGTCGGAGCCTAGTAATGGGTGACGGCGTGCCTTTTGCATAATGAACCTACGAGTTACTCCTCACTGGCGAGGTTAAGTTCTTAAGTAACGGAGCCGTAGCGAAAGCGAGTCCGAACAGGGCGCTTAGTCAGTGGGGGTAGACGCGAAACTTTGTGATCTATCCATGGGCAGGCTGAAGGTGTGGTAACACACGCTGGAGGGCCGAACGCGTAAACGTTGAAAAGTTTTGCGATGACCTGTGGATAGGGGTGAAAGGCCAATCAAACTGAGAGATAGCTCGTTCTCCCCGAAATGTTTTTAGGAACAGCGTCACATTTTAGAAGTTTATGAGAGGTAGAGCTACTGATTGGGCTAGGGGGCTTCACCGCCTACCAAACCCTGACAAACTCCGAATGCTCATAAATATCTGTGGCAGTGAGGCTGTGGGCGCTAAGGTCCATGGCCGAGAGGGAAATAACCCAGAATAACAGCTAAGGTCCCTAATACGTAGTTAAGTTGGTCAAACGAGGTGGAGTTTCTATAACAGCCAGGATGTTGGCTTGGAAGCAGCCATTCATTTAAAGAGTGCGTAACAGCTCACTGGTCGAGAGACTCTGCACGGAAAATAATCGGGCATCAAACTACGAACCGAAGCTTTATGTTGCACACTATGTGTGTATACGGTAGGGGAGCATTGAAGCAGCGTCGAAGGTGATGGGCGACCATTGCTGGAGCGGCTTCAAAAGAAAATGTAGGTATAAGTAACGATAAACAAGGTGAAAAACCTTGTCGCCGAAAGTCTAAGGGTTCCTGATCAACGTTAATCGGATCAGGGTTAGTCGGGTCCTTAGGAGAACCCGAAAGGGGTATCTGATGGAAAACTGGTTAATATTCCAGTACCCGCATTAGTTTCGATGGGGTGACGCAGTATTGAAAGTTCCTCGCACTTACGGAATAGTGCGATTAAGGTTGTAGCTATTTGTTTTCCAGGTAAATCCGGAAGATAAGGCAAAGACTGAAAGTACACCAAGGCTTCGGCTGCGGTGAGTGAACCTAAAAGCTGCCGAGAAAAACCTCTAAGGTTAGGCTAATGCGGCCCGTACCGCAAACCGACACAGGTAGACGGGAAGAATATTCTCAGGCGCTCGGGTGAGCCGTGGAGAAGGAACTAGGCAAATTGACGCTGTAACTTCGGGATAAAGCGTCCCTACTTCGGTAGGGCACAGTAAAATGGTTCAACCAACTGTTTAACAAAAACACAGGGCTCTGCAAAATCGCAAGATGACGTATAGGGCCTGATACCTGCCCGGTGCTGGAAGGTTAAGGAAGGATGTTCGGGGTAACCCAAAGCTTCTGACTGAAGCCCCAGTAAACGGCGGCCGTAACTATAACGGTCCTAAGGTAGCGAAATTCCTTGTCGGGTAAGTTCCGACCTGCACGAATGGTCTAATGAGTTGAACACTGTCTCCTCCACGAGCCCGGTGAAATTGTAGTATCGGTGAAGATGCCGGTTACCCGCCACGGGACGGAAAGACCCCGTGAACCTTCACTACAACTTTGCATTGATTTTGAACAACCGATGTGTAGGATAGTTGGGAGACTGTGAAGTGGCCTCGCCAGGGGTCATGGAGTCATCGTTGAAATACCAACCTTCGTTTGTTTAGAGTCTAATCCCTTACGGGAAACAGTGCATGGTGGGTAGTTTGACTGGGGTGGTCGCCTCCTAAAAAGTAACGGAGGCTTGCAAAGGTTCCCTCAGTACGGTTGGTAATCGTACGTAGAGCGCATCAGTATAAGGGAGCTTGACTGTGAGACAGACGCGTCGAGCAGGGGCGAAAGCCGGCTGAAGTGATCCGGTGGTTCTGTATGGAAGGGCCATCGCTCAAAGGATAAAAGGTACTCCGGGGATAACAGGCTGATCTCCCCCAAGAGCTCATATCGACGGGGAGGTTTGGCACCTCGATGTCGGTTCGTCACATCCTGGGGCTGGAGAAGGTCCCAAGGGTTCGGCTGTTCGCCGATTAAAGTGGCACGTGAACTGGGTTCAGAACGTCGCAAGACAGTTCGGTCCCTATCTGTGGTGGGCGCAAGTAAATTGAGAGGACATGACCTTAGTACGAGAGGACCGGGTCGTACGTACCGCTGGTGTATCTGTTGTGCCGCCAGGTGCAGCGCAGAGTAGCTATGTACGGACAGGATAAACGCTGAAAGCATCTAAGCGTGAAACCTTCCTCAAGATGAGTTTACTTTTAAGGGTCGTCAGAGACGATGACGTTGATAGGCTACAGGTGTAAAGCTGGTGACAGCAAAGCCGAGTAGTACTAATTGCCCGTACGCTTTAATTTTTATTTATTTACTCCTCGTTTTAACAACGATTCCAATATGTCACCTTATTGTTGATTACTCGTAATCATCACCTTATTATGGTGGTTTTGCCGAGGGTGTTCACCTCTTCCCATCCCGAACAGAGAAGTTAAGCCCCTCATGGCCGATGGTACTGCACCACAATGCGGGAGAGTAGGTAGCTGCCATATTTATTAAAAAAAGCCTCGATCGAAAGATCCGAGGCTTTTTTGCATTTATACCCGCACACGCACACCTCCCACACACA
>NZ_SJZI01000011.1:0-8231 GCF_004337505.1 Flaviaestuariibacter flavus
ATCCACTTCAAAGTCCGACAGGACGGCGTGGTGAAGACCCGGGCCATCTATTCCATACTGGCCGTTTCCACGGAAGGGCAAAAGGAAGTGATCGGCATTTACTTTGGAGAAAACGAGGGAGCGGCTTTCTGGCGCTCGGTGCTCGCTGATCTCAGGCACCGGGGCGTGGAAGACATCTGCATTGCCTGCATCGATAACCTGAAGGGGTTTGCAGAAGCCATAGAAGACTTATTCCCCCAGACCGAAGTGCAGCTGTGCCTGGTGCACCAGATGCGCAACTCGATGAAGTATATGAACTGGAAGGACCTGAAGCCTTTTGTGCGTGATCTGAAGCAGGTCTATAAAGCTGTCAATGCCGCCATGGGCCTGCACTACCTGGAGGAAGCAGAAAAGAAGTGGGGTGCCAGGTACAGCATCATATTCAAAAGCTGGCGGGCCAATTGGGAGCGGCTCAGCACGTTCTTCAACTATTCACCTGCCATCCGTAAGATCATATACACGACCAACCCCATCGAAAGTTATCATCGCATGGTGCGCAAGGTCACCAAGACGAAAGGCGCCTTCTCTTCCGAAGATGCTATCGTCAAACAAATCTACCTGGCTACCATAAATGCAAACACCAGGTGGCAAGGCACCATGTTCGCATGGACCACCGTCCGCACAGAGTTAACTTTGAAGTACGGAGACAGGCTGAATAAATAAATGACACACTTAACTGAGCACTACCGTCGCAAACAAAGGTCCCGCCGCCCGGCGGGACCCTATTCCTTAGCGTAACGCTTCTTTTACTCCTTCTCTTCGCGGTGAAAAACTCTTTTTCACCTTATTCAATCTTATTGCACCGACGGGCAACCGTATTTCCCTTTTCCCCCACCGCTTCCGAGCCGGAATTGCAGGTGCAGCCCGGTGAAGTAGTATACATCCTTGAACTTGTCGTTGCCGCGCATGGCACCTTTTTGCGGGTAGGCGGCACCCGGGTCTACTTCATCACGGCGGTAGGCAACAGATACCGCCTCTGATCCGCGCCCGGCAAGCAGATCGGCCTGGTCGGCATAGGTGCCGCTGACGTCATCGATATAATCGGTAAATGTTTTGCGGATGCCGGCTTCGATCCCGAGCTGCCAGCGCTCCGTGAGCGCATAGGTGATGCCGCCGCCAAACGGGATGGCCAGCTGCGTCTTTTTGTAAAGATCCCGCCCCGGGTTTTGCGGCAGCCCCTGCCCCTCGGTGCCGAGCGGCTGCAGGTACACTTTCTGTCCGGATGCATCGTACGTATACGGATCGAAATGAAACACGGCAATCCCCGCGAATACATACGGCGTCCAGCGTGTTTGGTCAATGTTGAAGAAGCTGTATTGCCCCACCAGGCTGAAATCGGTCAGCTTTGTTTTGAATGAAAAATTGCGCAGGCGCAATTCATCTTTGTTGTTGGAGGCATCGCTTGCCTGGAGGGCGGAGAAGGTAAGACCGGCGCGCAGCGCAAAGCGGCTGCTGATATCGTAAGACCCGGTGAGGCCGATGGCCGGGTCGACGCGACCGCGGAAAAGCCCGCTTTTGAGGTCGCCCTCGTATTGGCCGATACCGGCAAAAAGTCCAAGTTGAACAGGAGATTGCGCAGATGCGGCCGATGCAAAAAGCAATGCGGCGCCGCAGGTCAGCAGGGAAAGACGCATGAAGGGTGGTGTTTTTCCGCAGTTTAACAAATTCGATGCCGATTGCTGCCGCCGATCACATTAACAAGCATCTTCCCGCCGTTTCCGCTATTTTTAAGCCTCAACAAGTAACAATTATGTACCGTCCTTTTCTACCTCTTGCAGCCGTAACGCTCCTGCTGGCGGCCTGTAACGGCGGCGACACCAAGATTGCCGGCTCCACCGCCGACAATCCCGCCGCCGACATTCTTTTTTCCGACCGCGACAGCAGCGTAAGCCCGCGCGAAGACTTCTTCGATTACGCCAACGGCGGCTGGATCAAGCGCTTCCCGATCCCCGAAGGCTATAGCTCCTGGACCATCGGCCACGCCATCCAGGAAGATCTCGACATGCGCCTGCGGCAGATCAACGAAGACGCGCTGAAGGCCACCGGCGGCATCGACAAAAAAGTGGGCGATTTCTGGTACAGCGCCATGGATTCCACCACCGCCGAACAGCAGAAGCTTCAGCCCATCCAGCCGGAGCTGGATGCCATCAACGCAGCAAAAGACCTCAACGGGATCATGAACGTGCTTGCCGATTTCCAGATGAAGGGAATCAGTGGCGGCTTCGACGCCGGTATCTACCAGGATGCGAAGAACTCCGATGTCATGGCGCTCTACTTCAACCAGGGCGGACTCGGGCTTCCGAACCGCGACTACTATTTCAACACCGACGCGCGCACCACCGGCATCCGCCAGGGCTACCAGCAATATGTGCAGGAAGTGTTCGGAACGCTGGGCAACGATGTAGCGGCCGCCAAACAAAAGGCTTCGCTGCACCTGCAGCTCGAAACCCGGCTCGCCAGCGCCTCGCGCAAGCTGGAAGACCTCCGCGATCCCTACCGCAACTATAACAAGATGTCGGTGAACGGGCTCGCTACACTTTGCCCCGCCGTCAACTGGACCGAACTGCTGAAAAAGCAGGACGTAAAAGGTGTCGATTCGGTTATCGTAGGCCAGCCGGAGTTCTACAAAGAACTCAACGCAGCGCTGCGCGGAACACCGGTGCCGGTGCTGCAGGATTACCTGCGCTTTCACCTGCTGCGCAGCATGGCGCCTTACCTCGATTCGGCCACCTACCTGCAGTATTTCCGCTTTTACAGCACAAAGATCCGCGGCATCGAAAAGCCCCTCCCCCGCTGGAAGCGCATGCTGCAGCTGGAAGACCGCCTCATGGGTGAAGCGCTCGGCAAGGTGTTCGTGAAAGAATTCTTCCCCGAAGAAGCTAAGGAGCGTTATTCAAAGATGGTGGAAGAAGTGCGCACCGCGCTGCACGACCGCATCACGCAGCTCGACTGGATGAGCGACAGCACGAAGCAGAAGGCTTTTGTGAAGCTGGCTTCCATGAAGAAGAAGGTAGGCTACCCCGACAAATGGAAAGACTTCTCCGCGATGGAGATCAAGCGGCAACCGCTTGCCCGCAACGTGATGGCTGCAGCCAACTGGTGGCATCACTACGAAGTGAACAAGCTCGGTAAGCCCGTTGACCGCGAAGAGTGGGATATGAACCCGCAGACCTACAATGCCTATTACAACCCGAGTAACAACGAGATCGTGCTCCCCGCGGGCATCTTCACGGTGCCGGGCTATAAGGATGCACAGCTCGACGATGCCCTGGTATACGGCTACGCCGGCGCCACGACCATCGGTCACGAGATCACCCACGGCTTCGACGACGAAGGCCGCCAGTACGACGAGAAGGGCAACCTGCGCGCCTGGTGGACCCCGAAGGACTCCGCCGAATTCGCGAAGCGCGCCGAATTCATGGTTCGCCAGTTCAACGAGTACATGCCTGTCGACACGCAGCGCATCAACGGCCGCGCCACGCTTGGCGAGAACATCGCCGACCTCGGCGGCGCCATTCTCGGGCTCGAGGTCTTCAAAAAAACGGAAACCTATAAGAGCGGAAAGATCATCAACGGCATGACACCGCTGCAACGCTTTTTCCACGGCTATGCACTGGGATGGCTCGGCCACCAGAAGAAAGAAGAGCTCGCAACGCGCCTGCTCACCGACGTGCATTCGCCGGCGAAATGGCGCGTCAACGGACCCTTTGTGAACGTGCCGGAATTCTATGAAGCCTTTGGCGTTAAGCCCGGCGACAAGATGTACCGCGCGGATTCGCTGAGAGTCCGGATCTGGTAACGTGCACGCGGAAACCACGGAATAAAAAAGAAACCCGTCGCTATGCGACGGGTTTCTTTTTGCGTGCGAAGCAAGGGGCGTAGCCGTGGTAGGCGAAGCCGACGCGCAGCGTCATTGCGAGCGCAGCGAAGCAAACTCCATGACGTTAAGACTGACCGCAGCAAGTTACACCTTCATAATTCTTTTCTACTTCTGGTAAGGCTCCGGATGAAACGTAATTCCCAGCCCGGGCTCGCCTGAAGTCTCGATGCGGCCATCGGGATGGTAGGTCAGGCCTTTGGCAAGATCCTGCGACAGCAGCAAGGGGCCGTCGGCGTCGATATAGTCGGCAAGTACAGACAAGTGGGCGATGGCGGCGGACCCGACGCTGCTTTCATTCATCGCGCCGATCATCACTTTGAGTCCGAGTTCGCGTGCCTGTTTTATCATCCGCAGCGCCGGTGTGATGCCGCTGCACTTAGTTAGCTTGATGTTGATGCCGTGAAAGTGGCCGGCGCAGCGCTCCACGTCGCTTTCAAACACGCAGCTTTCGTCGGCAATGAGTGGCAGCGGCGAGTGATTCATCAGTTGCTTCATGCCCTCCCAGTTGTCCTTGGCTAGCGGCTGCTCAATCAGCTCTACCCCAAGCGCGGCAAGCGCCGGGATCTTTTCGAGCGCTTCTTCCACCGTCCATGCCGCATTGGCATCCACGCGGAAGGGCGCTTCGGTATGGCGCCGAAGGGCCTCGATAATGGCAATGTCTTCAGGGGTGCCCAGCTTGATCTTGTAAAGCGGCCAGGGATGCGCCTGGAGCTTTGCCACCATCTTTTCGATCGTGTCGATGCCGATGGTGTAGTCGGTCACAGGCTGCAGTGGCACGGCCGGTTTCCAGAACTCCGAGACCGGCCTGCGTTTCATCTTACCATACAGGTCCCAGCCGGCTATATCGAGCGCGCACACCAGGAACGGGTTGGCCGGGTACAGGTGATGCAGGTAATGCCAGTAACGCTCGGGATCGGTGAAGGCAAACTTCTCCACGAAGATCTTCTTCCGCTCGAGGTCGGCCACCATCTTTTCGGTGCTGATATCATAGTAGGTGATCGCGGGTGCTTCACCGAAGCCCCAATGTCCCATATGCTCCAGCGCCGTAACCAGCGTGGGTTGCTGCGTTTTCGTTCCCTTCGAGATCGTGAACGGGTACTGGAAGGGAAGCTCGTAGGCCCGATACCAAAGCCGCATGCTTAACGACCGCTATTGGTGATGTAATCGCGCACCTCGGTGTTGAACTCCTTTTCCTTCAGCAGCTGCTCGAGTGTCAGGTGCATCCGGTAGCGCCAGTAATGCTTCGGGTCGGCGGGCTGGTTGATCCGCTCGGCGGCCGGGTCGTCGCGGCGCAGTTCGTCGCTCATCCCCAGCAGGTCCTGGAGCTGGAAGATGCTCCACATCGCGGGGGAATAGAGATGCTGCAGCACGATAGCGCGGTTGATCCAGCTGTCGCAGAAATAGGGCGCCGTTCCGTGCGATTCCAGCACCTGGTTGTAAAAGCGTTGCGTACGATCGCGGTCTTCTTCCCACCAGCCGCGGATGGTGCTCATATCGTGGGTGGAAGGCGTTACCACGCTCAGGTAGGGCGCCGTTTTGGGGTGGAAGAACTCAGTCTTCGGATCCTTGGGCATCCGCTGGATCTCGAGGCTCAGGATGCCCAGGTCTTTCATGACGTCGGGCACGCTGGCAGGCACCATGCCCAGGTCTTCACCACAGATCAGCATATTGGTGGCTTCCTTCAGGGCGGGGAGCTTGCGCAGCGCCTCGTGCTTCCAGAATTCATCCTGGCGGCGGAAGAAGTAATCGACATAAAGCTCTTTCAGGCGGGCCTGGAGCGCGCCGTCGAGGTGACGGAACGACGTGGTGCTTTCAATCGCGATGCGGAAATGATAATTCGTGCCGTTGGAACCGGGCTCTTCGAAAAAGAGTACGTTCGACACGAGGTCGAAAAGACCTTGCTTCAGCGCCGCATTCTGATCGTTCTCGTCCTGCAGGTGAAAATGCGCCTCGATCTTACGCTGGGTGTTGTACGACTCCAGCAGGTCGTAGCCCCCGCGCCCATTGTCGCGGAGAAAATGCTGGCGTACGAATTCGGCGCTCCCGCCGAAGATCTCCCCGAGCACGGCATCGGTGATATAGGGACGGCAATAACGGTCGTAGTCGAACCAGATGCCGCGCTCACCAAACTCATGGTGGCGGATCGGCAGTGCGGGGATAAAGCGGCCCATGATCCCTTCTACCGCGTCCATCGGGATGCTCCAGATGCGGAAGAACCCGAGTATGTGGTCGATGCGGAAGGCGTCGAAATAATTCGACATCTGCTCGAAACGGCGCTTCCACCAGCGGAAGCCGTCTTCCTGCATGCGGTCCCAGTTATAGGTGGGGAAGCCCCAGTTCTGGCCTTTTACGGCGAAGTCGTCGGGCGGAGCGCCGGCCTGCCAGTCCATGTGGTACAGCTCCGGCTCCTGCCAGGCGTCCACGCTGTAGCGGTAGATGCCGATCGGGATGTCGCCTTTGACGACGATTCCTTTTTTATGAATGTATTCCACCGCATCGCGGAGTTGCAGGTGCAGGTGGTACTGCAGCCAGAAATAAAAGCGGATATCTTTTGCGGTCTTGGAACGGGCCGAGATCAGCTTATCGATCTCTTCCTCGTTATAAACTGCGTTCGTCTTCCATTGGTTGTAGTCGGAGGTGCCGAACTTATCGCGCAGGTGACTGAACACCGCGTAGGCTTTCAGCCAATGGTTGTTGGCTGCCACGAAATCGCGGTAGTCGGATTCCTTGGTAAAGTCATCCCCCGCGGCCTCATACAGTTCGTGCAGCACCTGCATCTTGATCTTCATCACCTCTTCGTAATCGATCTCGGTGAGTGCGTTCAGTTGCTTTTGTTTTTTGGCCAGCGACTTCAGCGACGCGGCGCCCTTCTTGCCCGCCACGCGGGAGAGGCTGATATACTGCGGGTGGAGGGCGAAAGCAGAAATAGCGGCGTAGGGATAGGAATCGGCCCTGGTAAAGGTGGCCGAAGTATCGTTGACCGGGAGCAGCTGTATCAGTTTCATGCCAACGCCTGCGGCCCAGTCGGCGAGCACTTTGAGGTCGGCGAACTCACCCACACCGAAGGATGCCTGCGAGCGGAGCGAGAACACCGGGATGGCAATGCCCGCGCCTTTCCAGGTGCTGTTGGGAAGCCGAACAAAGCCATCATGTGCAATGGTGATGGTGTCGGCAACGTCGGGACTGAACAGGGTGCGGTTATCGCCTTCCTCGTAGGCGGCGAAGTCGGCCTTTTTGAAATTATATACCCCGTATTTATACGTAAGCGGGAAGCTGGCGTTCGTGAGGTCAAGCTTGACCGTCCACCAGTCGCCGGAGCGCTCCAGCAGCACCGGGGCCTCGCTGTTCCAGTTGCCGAGGGCCGCGCCCTCTCCCAGGAGGCACACGCATTCCTGCGGGCCCAGCAGCGGCGCCTTTACACGGAACTGGTGCGTATAGCGCTTTGCCTTGCGGAGGCGCGGCGAGCCGCCGTTGTTGAAAAAAACTTCCCGGAAGGGTGCGGTGAAGAAGGAGTTCTCGAATTCGCCGGCGTAATTCCAGGTATCGATGAGCACGAGGTGTTCCGTATCCTTTTTGGCGATATTCACCACGCGGTCTTTTTCCGCGTCGGTGCTGCGTTCGCCGTGCTCGTTGGTTAAAATGTAGTGATAGTGCAGGGTCTCGCTCTGCGCCGGATCCACCTCGATGGAGGCATGCCAGAAGTCCTGGTTGATAAAACGCATGGGAAGGGCGGCGGCGCCGTCATTTCCCCCGAGGGAAAGCAGGTTTCCCGAAACCGAGAGCGCCTGCCCGTAGCGGGTATGAAAACGCAGGTAAAAATCGATCTTCATCGCAATGTGATTGGCTTTGATCAAGCAAAAGACTTTGTGTGGCAGGCACACAATGTCCGCGAAAATAGGTAAAGCACGCTGATCGGGGAAAGTCTAAATAAAGAAGGCAGGCCTCCTTCGATGTTTGCCGCCGCTCCCCTATTTTTGCCAAAATTTTTTCTGATGGAAGTGAAACGCTCTAACCGCGGCAAATACTGGCTCCTGTTCTTCATCTCCACCGCCGCCCTCCTGTTCGCCATCTTCGCCCACTGGCAGTGGCTTACCCTCATCATCCCCTTCGTCACCACGTTCTTCGTGCTGGCAATGGACATTATTTAAATCTTTCGATCTCCGATTTCCGATGTCTGATTTTTCCGATCATCGGAATGATAAATTGTTTGAAGCCCCGCTCGGCGGGGCTTTTTAATTATTCTTCTGAACCAAATCAGACATCGGAAATCGGAGATCAGGAAATTGCCCGATAAAAAAAGCCCGCACAATTG
>NZ_SJZI01000011.1:8299-96232 GCF_004337505.1 Flaviaestuariibacter flavus
GCTTTTTTTATCGGGCGGGCGGCTGCTGTCTTAATCGTCATTTTCAAAATCCGGGCTACGGTAGCCGCCCCTTCATATAGCCTTATTTCACTTCTTCAAACTCGGCGTCGGTTACATTTTCCGACCCGCCCTGCTGGCCCTGGGGACCTTGCTGGTCGCCTCCGTCGGGGCCGGGCTGGCCACCCTGGGTGGAGTTGTACATGCTTTCCGAAGCGGATGTCCAGGCAGCATTCATCTCGGCCATGGCTGTATCGATGGCGGCCAGGTCCTGGCTCTTGTGCGCCTCGCGGAGCTTCTCCAGGGCTGCCTCGATGGGCGCCTTCTTATCGGCCGGTACCTTGTCGCCGAATTCCTTCAGCTGCTTCTCGGTTTGGAAGATCATCGAGTCGGCCGCGTTGACTTTCTCCACGCGCTCGCGCTCGGCTTTGTCGGTAGCCTCGTTGGCCTTGGCTTCCGCTTTCATCTTTTCCACTTCTTCCTTGCTCAGTCCCGAGCCGGCTTCGATGCGGATCTTCTGCTCCTTACCGGTGCCTTTGTCCTTAGCCGTCACATGCAGCAGGCCGTTGGCGTCGATGTCGAAAGTCACTTCGATTTGCGGAACGCCGCGAGGTGCCGGCGGGATGCCGTCGAGGTTGAACACGCCGAGGCTCTTGTTCTGGGAGGCCATCGGGCGCTCCCCCTGCAGCACGTGGATCTGTACGCCGGGCTGGTTGTCGGAAGCGGTGGAGAAGGTCTCCGACTTCCGGGTGGGGATAGTAGTGTTGGAGGGGATCAGCGCGGTCATCACACCACCCATGGTTTCGATACCGAGCGACAGCGGGGTCACGTCGAGCAGGAGCACGTCCTTCACCTCACCGGTGAGTACGGCACCCTGGATGGCGGCACCGATGGCAACCACCTCGTCGGGGTTAACACCGCGGTTGGGCTTCTTGCCGAAGAACTTTTCTACGATCTCGCCCACCTTGGGGATACGGGTAGAACCGCCCACCATAATCACTTCGTCGATCTGGCCAACGCTGAGACCGGCGTCCTTGAGGGCCTGCTCGCAGGGCCGCAGGCAGCGCTCGAAGAGGTTGTCGGCCAGCTGCTCGAACTTGGCGCGGGTCAGCTTTTTCACGAGGTGCTTGGGCACGCCGTCGATGGCCGTGATATAAGGGAGGTTGATCTCTGTTTCCGAGGAAGAGGACAGCTCGATCTTGGCCTTTTCGGCAGCTTCCTTGAGGCGCTGCAGGGCCATCGGGTCTTTGCGGAGGTCAACGTTCTCGTCGCTGCGGAACTCCTCTGCAAGCCAGTCCATAATTACTTTGTCGAAGTCGTCACCGCCGAGGTGGGTGTCACCATTGGTGGATTTCACCTCGAATACGCCTTCGCCGAGCTCCAGCACGGAGATATCGAAGGTACCGCCGCCGAGGTCGAATACGGCGATGTGGTGGTCTTTGCCGCCTTTGTCGAGACCATAGGCCAGTGCGGCCGCGGTGGGTTCGTTTACGATGCGGCGCACGTTGAGACCGGCAATCTCACCGGCTTCCTTGGTGGCCTGGCGCTGGGCGTCGTTGAAGTAAGCCGGCACGGTGATGACGGCGTCGGTTACTTCCTGGCCGAGGTAGTCTTCGGCGGTCTTCTTCATTTTCTGAAGCACCATGGCCGAGATCTCCTGCGGTGTATAAAGGCGCCCATCGATGTCGATGCGCACTGTATTGTTGTCGCCTTTGGCTACTTTATAGCTCCAGTGGCTGATTTCTTCCGTCACTTCATCGAAGCGGCGGCCCATGAAGCGCTTCACGCTCATGATCGTATTCTGCGGGTTGGTGATGGCCTGGCGCTTCGCCGGGTCGCCCACCTTGCGTTCCCCGTTCTTGAGGAATGCCACTACCGACGGGGTCGTACGCCGGCCTTCGTCGTTGGCGATCACCACGGGCTCATTGCCTTCCATTACCGCGACGCAGCTGTTGGTCGTTCCCAGGTCAATACCGATAATCTTTCCCATTTCTTGTCTGATTTTTTAATGAGTTCGCATTTTATCATCAATCATTATGCCCCTGCGCCGTAATGTGCAATTTTGTCAGGAACGTGTCAGGCGGGGCCGGTCTGAGGCGGAACAGGGTCGTAAAATGACAGGCCTTTACGGCAGAGGCGACATTTTGCCGGTTCGTCGAAGGAAGGGGGCAAAGGTGACTAAGGTCTTTCACCGCGAAGAAAAGGAGTAAAGAAGCGTTACGCCAAGGATAACGGTCGCGCTTGATGGCAGACTTTTGCTTGCGACGATACAGACAATAAAAACTTAGCGTAATCCTTAGCTCCTTCTCTTCTTCGCGGTGAAAAACTCTTCTTTTACTTATCCGTCCTTTCTCGCTTCCACATCCCGATTGCTTATTTTGCAGCCGATGAAACGCCTCTTTACCGTCCTTGGGCTCCTGCTGACCGTTGGTGCCGCTGCCCAGAAGCCGCTTACCGACTCTGCCCGCCGCCTGCTCGACTCCCTGCCCGAGTCGGACATCGATATCCCCATCACCATCAACCTCCGCCCGCTTTACGCCATGGCCGAAAAAAAGGTCGACACGGCCTTTGCCTCCCCCGGCTGGCCGGCCGGCTGGGTGCAGCCCGACTGCGGCACCCGCTACAAATACCACCTCCGCCGTTCGCCCCTGCGCTTCTCGGCCACCGGCACCGCGTTCAACCTGGCCTTTACCGGCTTTTACCAGATCATCGGCTCTTCCCGTGCCTGCGTCAACGGCACGGTGGTAAGCCCCTGGACACCCGAGTGCTCCTGCGGCATCAAGGAGAGCGAGCGTCGCGTGGTGATCGGCTTCGGTGCCACCTTCAACGTCCGCCCCGACCTGCTGCTGCAGACCACGATCGTGCGTCCCGAGCCGCAGGCACTCGACAAATGCACGGTTTGCTTCTGGGGGCAGGACGTGACCAGTACGGTCATCGACGGCATCCGCGCCAAGCTCGACGCTTCGAAGAAAGAGCTGCAGGACTCCTTCGGCCGCGTCAACCTCCGCCCCTTTCTGCAACAGGCCTGGAATAAGCTCAGCACGGTTTATGCAATCCCGGGAGCAGGGTATTTCTCCCTTCACCCCAAACGACTCCGCATGGAAAACATATCGGCGAAAAACGACCTGCTCAACATTTCGATCGGCATCTCCGCCACCCCGGTGGTAAGCCTTTCGCGGCCCGCCGAAACCGCTTCGGCCGTGCCCGACCTGAGCAACACCGCGCACCCCGGCGGCTTCAACATTTTTCTTGAGGCAGCACTGCAGTACGATTCGCTCACGCAGGTGCTCAACACCTATATGCTCCACAAGCGCTTCGATGTGAGCGACGGGCTTTTCAAAAAATACATTGTGGTAGAAGGCACCCGGGTCACCTCCGATACCACCGGCAACCTGCGCTTCGAACTCGATTTCTCCGGTTCTTTCAATGGTACGGCGGTCTTTATCGGCAAGCCGGTTTATGATGCGGCTAAAAAGACCATCGAGGTGGCCGAACTCGCCTATGACCTGCAAACGAAAAACCTGCTGCTGAAAACCGCCAAGTGGCTTTTCTCCAACAAGATCACCACGGAGCTGAAGAAATATACCTCCTTCCCGATGCAGCCCTATTACGATTCTGCGTCGAAAACCATCAACGACTGGCTCAACCGCGAATGGACCAGGGGCATCCGCGGTTCGGGTTCGGTATCGAACCTGCAGATTACGGCGCTGTATGCGCTGCCCGACGCCTTGAAGATCCGGACAAATTGCGCCGGCAAGCTGGCAGTGGTGGTGAATGAGATCGCGCTCTAGTCCTCAAGGGGTCCGGAGCCGTTGCCTTTGAACGTAAAAAAACGCTGGGCCAGGTAGCTGAACAGCACCACGATCACCACAGTGAGTATGTAGGCCGGCGTCGGGTAAAAGCCGAGGCCTTCCACGAACAGCTTAACGAAGATCCAGTTGAGGAAGAGGCAGGCCATCGTTACCAGGAAATACCGCCACAACTGCACGCGCCGCTTCAGGTAGGAGCCCTGGAAGACGACGAACATACTCAGGTAAAAACCGGTTGGAAACGTGCAGCAGAAGGCAAGGAACACCGCCGCGGTATGCGGCTCAAAGGCATAAAACCCGAGATCGAGCACTTCTTCGCGGAGCGCATAATGGTAACAGAGATAATACAGCACGATGTTGAACACCGTGTTGCCGCCGCCACAGGCCGCGTATCGAAACAGCTGCAGGGGCATAAAGCGCCGGAATGGCGGGTAAAACAGGTCAATAAAGCGCAATATGAGCGCCCGGACGGTATAGTGCACCTGTTTCATGAAGCGCGAATTTAATGCGAATGGGGTAACGGGAGAATGGGATAATGGGGTAATCTTATCGACCGACATATTTTGGCGGTTACATCAGAAACCGAATGCCGACGCGCCTCGTTGTACTGATTGAGCTCACACATCCAGCTATCGTCCGGCTCATCGATCCATCGAAATACTGATGCTCCGATTACCCCATCACCCCATTACCCCATTCAACTACTATCTTTGCGACCTAATTTTTCGCAGCAAATGAGCCTTGTAGCCCGTGTTAAAGAAGCCAGCGCCGCCGCAATCAACAGCCTTTACGGCACCGCGGTGACGCCGGAGGAGATCACCATTAACCAGACGAAGCCCGAGTTCGAGGGCGATTATACCGTTGTTCTTTTTGCGCTGGTGAAGAGCCTGCGAAAAAGCCCCGAAGCGCTGGGCCAGGAGCTCGGCGCCCGCATCGTGGCCGATAACCCGGGCCTGTTCACGGCCTTCAATGTGATCAAAGGCTTCCTGAATCTCACGCTCGCCGATGCGGTGCTGCTTGAATTCCTGCGGAAACCCGTTGCTGCCGAAACCCGTAGCCGGCAGAACGTCATTGTGGAGTACTCCTCTCCCAACACCAACAAGCCGCTGCACCTCGGGCACCTGCGCAACAACTTTCTTGGCTGGAGCGTGGCCGAGATCCTGAAGGCAGCCGGCAACGAAGTAAGAAAAGCCTGTATCGTCAACGACCGCGGCATCCATATCTGCAAAAGCATGATCGCCTGGCAGATGTTTGCCAACGGCGCCACGCCCCGGAGTGCGGGCCAGAAAGGCGACCATTTTGTGGGTGACTATTACGTGCGCTTCGAGAACGAACTCAAGGCCCAGACGGAGCCTGTCATGGAGCGCCTGAAGAACGGCAAGTTCGACACCCTTACCGAAGCGCAGCGCGTGAAAGCCGAAGCGATCTATAAGAACTGGGCCAACGGCGACCGCAAAGGCGAAGCCGCGCAGAAAGCGCTCGATGGCCTCCGCGAGATCGCACGTGCCTCTACGCCCATCATGAAAGAGGCGCAGCAGATGCTCGTAGACTGGGAAGCGGGCAAGCCGGAGGTGATGAGCCTCTGGAAGCAAATGAATAGCTGGGTGTATGAAGGATTCGACGCCACCTACAAACGCATCGGCACCGACTTCGATAAGATTTATTATGAAAGCGATACCTACCTGCTGGGCCGCGACCTCGTAAAGGAGGGACTTGAAAAAGGCGTCTTCTATCGCAAGGAAGATGGCTCGGTATGGATCGACCTCACGGCCGAAGGCCTCGATGAAAAGCTGGTGCTCCGCAAGGACGGCACATCGGTTTATATCACGCAGGACATGGGCCTTGCGCAGCAGAAATACGAGTGGTTCCCCTACGACCAGAGCCTCTACGTCATCGCCGACGAGCAGAACTACCACATGAAGGTGCTGCAGCTCATACTCAAAAAGCTGGGTGCGCCCTATGCTGACGGCATTCACCACCTTTCTTACGGCATGGTGGAATTGCCGACAGGCCGCATGAAAAGCCGCGAAGGCACCGTGGTGGACGCCGACGACCTCGTGAACGAAATGGTGAAGGTGGCCGAGGCCGAAACCCGGGCCCACAGCAAAGTGGAAGAATTCAGCGAAGGCGAGCTGAAAGAGCTTTATGAAACCATCGCGCTCGGCGCCCTCAAGTTCTTCCTGCTGCATGTAGACCCGAAGAAGAAGATGCTCTTCAACCCGGAAGAGACGATCAAATTCCAGGGCTTCACGGGTCCCTTCATCCAGTATACCCACGCACGGATCCGATCCATCCTTCGCAAAGCCGGCGATATTTCGTTTGCGCCTTCCGGGGAGGAAAGTCTGCTGCCGAAGGAAAAAGAATTGCTTCTGCTCATCGAGCAGTATGGCAGCACAGTGCAGCAGGCGGCAACCGAATACAACCCGTCGGTGATCGCCAACTATGCGTTTACGCTTGCCAAAACCTACAACGGGTTTTATTCGGAACACAGCGTACTCAACGCCGAGAGCGAAGCCAAGAAGTGGCTGCGCCTCGAGCTTTGCCGCCGCACCAGCGAAGTGCTGAAAGCCGCGATGAGCCTGCTCGGAATCCGTGTTCCGGAACGCATGTAAATACCGGTTCATCAAACTGAAATGCCCGCACATACAAGGCGGGCATTTTTATTGGTTGCATGGTACTACTTTTAAGCAACCATAACGATAACGATTACGATGCCGATTGCCGAACAAAACCTGATCGACGCCTTTGAGCGCATACCTGTCAGCATTTTCCCTAATCCTGCCGAAGGCTCCCGCGCGGCGGCGAACATCATCGCGCAGACCCTGCGCGCGCGTGCTGCCGAAAACAAACCCTGCGTGCTTGGTCTGGCTACGGGAAGTACCATGATCGCCCTTTACGCCGAACTCGTGCGGCTGCACCGGGAGGAAGGCCTCTCCTTCGCACATGCCGTCACCTTCAACCTCGACGAATATTACCCCATCGACCGGAATGCCTTCCAGAGCTACTGGCAGTTCATGCACCGGCACCTGTTCCGCCACGTCGACATCAACCCCGCCAACATCCACATCCCCGACGGCAGGCTTCCCAAGAGCGAGCTCAAGGCACACTGCGCGGCTTATGAAGCCGCCATCGTAGCGGCGGGCGGCATCGACCTGCAGGTGCTTGGCATCGGGCACAACGGGCATATCGGCTTCAATGAGCCGGGCTCGAGCATTCACTCGCGCACACGTCTCATCAACCTGGAGCAGGACACACGCATTGCCAACGCCTTTGAGTTTGCCAACCCCGGCGAGGTGCCGCGCCTAGCACTGACGATGGGCCTCAGCACCATCCTGTCGGCGCGCCGCATCCTGCTGATGGCCTGGAGCGGCGGCAAGGCCCGCATCGTGCGCCGCGCCGTGGAAGGCGCTGTCAGCGAATCGGTGCCCGCCTCGCTGCTGCAGCAGCATCCCGACTGCACCTTCATTCTCGACGACGCCGCAGCAACCGAGCTGACCAGGCACCGCTCGCCCTGGCTCACCGGGGAAGTGGAATGGACCCCGGAGATGATCCGCCGCGCCGTGGTGAACATGGCCCTGGAGCGCGACAAGCCGATCCTCTCGCTCACCAACAACGATTACAACGAATACGGCCTCAGCGACCTGCTGGCGGAGCAGGGCGATGCCTACGCCATCAACCTCGACGTTTATTACATGCTGCGCGACTGCATCACCGGCTGGCCCGGTGGCAAGCCCGGCTCGCTGCCGTCGCACCCGGAGCGCCCCGAGCCCTGGCCCAAGCGCGTGGTGCTGTTTTCGCCGCACCCCGATGATGACATCATCTCCATGGGCGGCACCTTCCGCCGCCTCCACGAGCAGGGCCACGAGGTGCATGTGGCCTACCAGACCTCCGGCAATATCGCGGTCACCGATGAATTCGTGATCCGCCACCTTGACTTCGCCGAAGGATTCGAGTCGATCGCCGCGGGCAGCAACGAGCGTTCGGCCAGCGCCATCCGCGAGGTGCGCGAATACCTGGCGCAGAAAGCGCCGCACGAGCTCGATTCGCCGCTGGTGCGTTCGCTCAAAGGACTCATCCGCCGCTGCGAGGCGCGCGCCACCTGCCGCTATGTAGGTCTGCCCGAACGGCAGGTGCATTTTATGGACCTGCCGTTTTACGAAACCGGCACGATCGAAAAAGCGCCGATGGGCCCTGCCGATATCGAGCTCACGAAAAAGCTGCTGGAAGAAGTGCGGCCGCACCAGGTGTTTGCCGCCGGCGATCTCGCCGATCCGCATGGCACGCACAAGGTATGCCTCGATATCATTTTCGAGGCCCTGCGCCAGCTGAAGGAAGCCGGTGCCGACTGGATCAAAGACTGCCGCCTCTGGCTGTACAAGGGTGCCTGGCAGGAATGGTCGGTGGAGGAAACCGATATGGCGGTGCCCATGAGCCCCGGCCAGGTGCTGGAAAAGCGCCACGGAATATTTATGCACCAGTCGCAAAAGGACATCGTTCCCTTCCAGGGCAACGACGCGCGCGAGTTCTGGCAGCGTGCCGAAGAGCGGAACGCCGCAACCGCCAACCTTTTCGCGCAGCTCGGCCTCACCCGCTATGCAGCGCTTGAATCGTTTCGCCGTTGGGAGTTTTGATTGAACCAGAACCGAGCGCCTTTACGATACGTCTTAGAAAGAATGAGCCCCGGATTTTGCCGGGGCTCATTCTTTGGGCCCGTGTCAGGAATGCGCTATTTAGCCGGCCCCGACATGAAACGAAAACCACAAGATTCTGAAACGTGCTCTTGTGACCATAAAAGGATTTCCACCTGAAACATTCCCGTCGAAGGGAGGATGTTCTATTCCGTCGAGCTATGGGCAAAAAGAAAAAACCTCACATTTCTGTGAGGTTCTCTGTGACCGCGTCAGGATTCAAACCTGAAACCTTCTGATCCGTAGTCAGATGCTCTATTCAATTGAGCTACGCAGCCATCGCGTTGGGAGTGCAAATATAGGGAGGCCGGAGTTTAAAAAACAAAAAACCTGCGAAAAAATTTTCAGAGAATCGGTCCGCGTTTAACCCGCTGCGTCCTTGCATTCAATGTGTTAGCAATGAAAAAGCCCCGGCGTGCGGGGCTTTCAGTCAGTTGTCTTTGCGGATTGTGGACTCAGATGTTTTTGTTTGTACCCGCGTCTTTTCCCCGTCGGCTGATTTCATCTTGGCCTTTGTACCGCTGCTGCGCTTCTTGTTCCGGTGCACCACGTTGTAAGCTTTGTCCTTCGCGGTGGTCTTCGGCTTCACCTTTACCTTGGTGCCGTCGCTGTGTTCTTCTTTTTGCTTGGTCGGTGTCGACTTGATGTCGTCCGTTGTTTGCGCATGAAGCGCTGCCGTGCCCAGCAGGAGCGCGGAACATAGAACCAATACCTTTTTCATTGGAATGCGTTTGCAGTAAGCGCTGCAATTCCAGTGCCACCGCCCAGGCATCAGCAAATCATGAATTCGGATTTCTTTTCCTTCCTAATGCGGTATTGTACGCTACAGTTCATCCGAACACACTAATTTAGACTCCTGAAAACCGGCGCCCCCGAATGCCGGCGACACACAAACAAATCCTGCTTTTGAAAAGAAAGGTGACCATACAGTTTCAGACGCCTCAGGACTTTACCCGGTTCCGAAGCCTCGTGGATAATAACATTATTGAGAAGGACCTCATCAACCTCAGTATTACCTGCAATTGCAGCGATAAGGAAGTTGCCTACGCCATGAATTACCTGGACGCAAAGGTCATCCAGGAGTTTCCGGAATAATCCGTGTTCCCGGGTTCGCTTCCGCGCAATAAAAAGGCCCCCGGTCAGGGAGCCTTTATTAATTTTTCGTACGACGCATTATTTACGCGAGCCGAACTGGTAACCGATCGAAAGTGCCACCGCGCTTGTGCCGCTTGCTTTCGAGCCATCGTCGACGCGGGTGTAGTGCTTGCCGTATTGCAGGTTCACATACAGGCCGTCTTCGCCGGTAATGCGGATACCACTGCCGAAATAAAAGCGGCCTTTTTCTTCGTATTTACCCACCGACTGGTTGTGAATGAGGAAACCCGGGTCGACGTGGAAAGTAAGCGGGCCGGCCGACAGGCCGATAGATGCCGTCACCGGCGCATAGATGCCGTTGTGGCTTGAGTGCACCGCCTGGATGTTGAGCCCGGAGGAGAAAACACCCCAGCGCTCACCCACGTATAATTCGCCGCCGAAGCCATCGCCGACGCCCGACTTACCGAAAAAAGACGCCAACGCGCCGGCACGCAACTCGGTGCGCTGGGCCGAAGCCGCCATGCCGATCATTAACAGGAACAAGGTAATCGTTTGCTTCATGCTGCTAGAATTTGGTGCCGGCAAAATTAGCTCATCTGCCCGAAACGCCGTCAAAATGACGCGTTTATCCTTCAAAAAAGCCAGCGCCACCCGATCTGAACAAAACAGGCCCCTGCCGGGGCCTGTTTTGCAAAAGCGCGGATAACTCATTCGGGAGTAGTGCCGCTTCCGGTGCCGCCGGTAACACGCTGGCCGTTGGCCAGCCAGGAAGCGGAACCGTCATACACGTTGTCGCTCGCCATGTCGGCGATCAGGTACGTAGCGGTGTACTTGTTCTTGCTGTGCGACCACTGAACATTGGTGAGGATGAAGCCCTGTGCGGCATATTGCGCCTCGAACGCGCTGAAAGCGTCAGCAACATTCTTCGGCAACGCCAGGCGCTGCACATGGTGTACGGGGCTGCTTGTAGCGTTCGCCTCTACGATGGAGAGCGTGCTTGCGGAAAGCAGGATTCCTGCCAGGAGGATCTTTTTCATAAGGACGGGTTTTGGGTTAAGAATACTTTCCCAAAGTACGGCTTCCGGTTTCAAAATGGTTTTCCCGGATGAGCTTTTTTAGCGCGGCCTGTGAAAAGCATTAGCCCGGCTTTAGGAAATTCCACGAGGCGTGCAAAAGGCAACGAAGATGTACGACCGAAGTATTGTAAGATCCACGTATCCGTTTCGTATACTTACGTGATCAGGGCATTTTGTCTTTTACCTGGCGTACGCGCTTCAGCGGATCGAGCGCAAATTCGTCGCCCCCGTCATCGGTAGCGATCTCGATAACGAAGCGTGTGTCGCCGGGGTCGGATACAAAGCGGTCTTTGCCCCGCATGCCCCAAAGCCGCAGCAGGCGGGTTTCTGCGCGCAGGAAGCGCCGGTCGTAAAGCACGGCGCCGCGTTGCATGCCTTTTCGCTGAAACACCTGCACCCGTAGCGAATCGCCGCTCCCGGTTATCACAAACTCATCGTCTTTGTCCGTACCATAGATATCGACATAGCCGCACAGGTAATGGTAATAACGCATGCCCTTGCGGTACAGTTCATCGCGGCGCCCTTTCAGCTGGCGGAGCAGCCGTTTGCCGTTCCTGGCATAAATCTCGGGCGGAAGGCGGTGCACCGCTTCCGAAAGTACACTGTCGGTAAGGGAGGCCTGCATGGTAGAGAGGTTGCGGCTCCACTGCCCGCGGTCGAGCCCGTTGAGAAAATACCGGTCGAAGGGCCAGGACTTATAAGTAAGCGGACGCCAGTGGTCGAGGTCGCGGTTATAGGAAACGAGGTAGCGGAGCGCTACCACCTGGAGGAAACGTGGCAGAAGCCCGTCGCTGAAGAAAAAGGCCTGGTCGCGGTCGCGCGGGATGCCAAATACCATCGCCATATCGTCGGACTCGCGACGCTCGGCCCAGCGCCACTGGTCAGCATGCCGGTCCCAATCACCCACCAGGATATCGAGTACCCGGGCCCGCAGGATGGCGCCCTGGTCGGGGCGCACGCTGCCCTCATCCACGAGGCGTTCCATCACCTTTCCCGAATTATGGGTATTGCGCTCCCCGGCCTCGCGTTCTTCAAGCAGGCAAACGGAGTTTGCAAAAAGCGGCCGATATTCGCCCAACGCCGGGTCGTCGGACACATAATAAAAGGTTGGATCGGGGGCCGTAACCCCTACCGCCCTTGCCAGCCGTGCCACCACCACCGGGGCATAAGGATGCGCTGCCGAGACCTGCTGCTGGGTCATATTGAGCACAAAGGTGCTCCGTAGCACCGGCGGTAGGGCGCGTTTTACGTTTTTGTCAACAGTACGCAACACCCAGGCTTTGCCATCGCCATCGACGAGCTGAAGTGAAAGCGTTTGATTTCCTCCGCCGAGTTCTTTTATTGTAAAGCCATCGAGCCGGAACACCGGCAGGCGCACCGGGGTTTCCCACAGCTTCCGGTAATTATTGCCCAGCAGGATCCGGTTCAGCAGCCCGGGATGCCGGTATTGCAGGCTTACCGGCACGGTCACCGAATCGCGGGGTTGCGCCTGCGCCACGCAGGCATTCATTATCAACATCCAGGCAAAAAAACACCAGGCCTTAAAACACATCCGTTCGTAGTCTTTCCCTCCCGTTCTGCAAATGTTGTACTAAGATGCCACGGCCTGCCTTCGACCCGGCGAATTGCCGTAGTATTGCCCCGGAGAAAAGCGCATGAAACTAGCATTGTGGACCATCGGGAAAGCACACGAGCCCTATGTAAAAGCGGGGATCGAGGATTTCACCAAAAGGCTCAATCATTATTTCCCGGCGGAGTGGAACATCATCCCCGTGCCGAAGGGCGCGGGTACCCTTTCCGAAGCCGAACTGAAGCGGCGTGAGGGCGAGCTCATCCTCGCCGCGCTGAAGCCCGACGACTACCTGGTGGCCCTTGACGAACGCGGCAGAGGGCTCAGCTCCGAAGGTCTCGCGGGGCTGCTGCAGCAAAGGGCCAATGAAGGCACCCGGACGGTTGTCTTCCTGATCGGCGGCGCCTTTGGCATCGACGCGGCGGTGCTGCGACGGGCCCAGTTTCAATGGTCGCTGTCGGCCCTTACCTTTCCCCACCAGCTGGTGCGCCTCGTGCTGGCCGAGCAGCTCTACCGCGCCGGCACCATTCTCCGCAACGAAAAATACCACCACAAGTAAGCTTATGTTCGAACAACCCTTTGTGCCCCTGATTACCTACGTGATCATCGCCGTAACGGTGATCGTGTCGCTCATTGCCTTTTCAAATCAGAAAGTAATGGATGACCTGATCTTCTACGGCCCGGCCATCGACAACGGCCAATGGTACCGCTTCTTTACCAGCGGGCTGATTCACCAGGATTACTTCCACCTGCTGTTCAACATGTATGCATTGTATGGATTCGGAAGCTATGTGGAATACCGGTTTACGGAGCTCTTCCCCGGTTACGGGCAGCTGGCTTATGCGTTTCTATATGTAGCTGCACTGCTGGCGAGCGACCTGCCATCCTTCAACAAGCACCGGCACAATGCGTATTACCGCAGCCTCGGTGCGTCGGGGGCGGTGAGTGCGGTCATATTTGCCTGCATCATTCTTTCGCCCACAATGCCGATCCGCCTGTTCCTTCTTCCGGCCCTGCCGGGATTCATCTTCGGCTTTCTATACCTCCTGCTTACCTCCTACCTCGACCGGAAAGGAGCCGGACATATCAACCATTCGGCCCACCTCTGGGGAGCGCTTTTCGGTATTGCGTTCATTATCGTGGCGGGGATAGCTGCAGGCCAGCCGGTCGTGAGCGACTTCATTTTCCAGGTGCGTCATTGGGCGGACCGCTGAGGGGCCCGACGCGGACGCTGATCGCCTTTCGCGTGTGCGCGGTGATCTTAAACCGGTCGTCGATGCGGTGACCCACCACCCACACGATGCGCTTGTGCGACTCCAGCACCCATACCTGCTCCTTTTGCGTTTTCGACAGCTTGCTGTCGATGAGGAAGCGCGCCACCTTTTTCTTCTTGCGCATGCCCAGCGGGTAAAAATAGTCGCCGGGCTTCCACCGCCGCAGCACCAGCGGGTAGTCGAGCGTCGCGGCATCCAGCAAGGCCAGTTGCGGGTCGGCCGGCAATACGGCCGGCGCGGCAGGGAGTACCTGCATCTGCAGGAGCTGCGTTCCGAACAGGACCCGCTCCTCTGTTTTGTCGATAACAAAAACCGTGTTGTCGGGTACGCCCAGCGGCGCAAAGAGCAGCCAGGCACCGTGGCGAACGGCTTGGTGGGTGCCGGAGGCGAGGTAACGTCCCGGCGCGCTTTGCAGCAGTGCCCGCAGGCCCGGCACCTGCCCCGGCTTGAAGCCGAAGGGGCGGGCAAGCTCCCAGAGCAGCGTATCGACCGCTTCGGCCTTCAGGAGCTGCCGTACCGGCACACGCAGCTCGGCGCCCGAAACTCGGGTCATTTTGCGAATCCGTAGATCTACGGATGCCCGATACAACTGCTCGACCTCCGCGAAGCGACCGATATTGGCGGCAAGGTTGGCGCGCGCCCCCGGGAACACCCGTTCGATGGCCGGGAGCAGCTCGAGCCGCACCGCGTTACGGGTGTACTTCGGGTCCTGGTTGGAGCGGTCTTCCCGCCACCGGAGCCCCTGTGCATGTGCCCACGCCTCCAGCTCGGCACGGCTTGCGAAAAGCAAGGGGCGAACGAGTTTCCCGTTCTTCGGGCGGATGCCGTGCAGGCCTGCAATGCCGGTTCCTTTGAAAAAGTTGATCAGGAGCGTTTCAATGGAATCATCAAGATGATGGGCAGTAAGCAGGTATGCCCTGCCCGTACCGGCCTCCTCCAGCTGCAGGCGCAGCTCTTCAAACCAGGTATACCGCAGCTCCCGCGCTGCCTCCTGGATCGATAACTTTTGTTCCAGGGCATAGGCCTGCGTGGGAAAGCTTTTTTCGAAATAGGGCAGCCCCAGCGTTTCGGCAAGTTGCCGTACGAATGTTGCGTCTCCGTCGCTCTCGCCGCCACGCAACCCGAAATTGCAATGGGCAAGCGTGACCGGGAAGCCCGCACGCCGGCACAGGTGCGTGAGCACCACCGAATCGAGGCCGCCGCTAACGGCAAGGAGCAACCGGTCTTTCGACCCGAAGAGCTCCTCGTCTTTGATATATTCTATGAAACGGGAAAACAGATCCACAATCAACATTTATGAAATCGGTGGGAAAAATTACCCGGCGAACGGTTCTGGCGGCCGGCAGGGAAACCACGGGTAACGGTCCTTACATTGTCAGTTCTTCATGGGCCGAACGCAGCTCTGAAAAAGCGTGGTTATCGCCCGCTGCTTTGGCTGCTGCCATCCCCTTTTCGTAGGTGCTGATGGCGAGCGCCTCCTCCCCCTGCCGTTCCAGCAGCTTGGCAAGATGATAATAAGAGCCGATATAGCCAGGATCCCGTCCCAGCACAGATTCAAAGAGGGTGCGTGCCGTGGCGTCGTCGCCGTTTTTTATGTGTTCGAGGGCCAGCGCATGCTGCAAAAATGAGTCGTCGGGCTGGGTGCTCAGGAGCTCTTTCAAACGGGCGATCCGGTCCATTACAAAATGTATTTTGGCAGGGGCTAAAGCTTATATTTGCATGCCGGATGGTTGCATAAGCAACTTTCCGCTATTCACTCTAAAACCTGTTTGTTTATATGAAAATCTTGGTGTGCATCAGTAAGACGCCAGATACCACGGCAAAAATAGCCTTCACGGACAACAACAAAAAATTCGCCGATGCCGGGGTGCAGTGGATCATCAACCCTTATGATGAATGGTACGCCCTGGTGCGTGCGATTGAACTGAAGGAAGCCGATGCATCCACAACGATTCACCTCGTAACGGTCGGCGGCGCCGATGCCGAGCCCATCATCCGCAAAGCGCTTGCGCTGGGCGGCGACGAGGCCATCCGCATCAACCTTGATCCTACCGACCCCTACCAGGTGGCTTCCGCCATTGCTGAAGTAGCCAGGGGCGGTAGCTACGATCTCGTTCTCACCGGAAAGGAAACGATTGATTATAACAACGGCGCTGTTGGCGGCATGCTCGCCGAGCTGCTCGATATGCCCTATGTGGCACTGGCCACCTCACTGCAGGTTTCTGGCAATACGGTTACGGTTAAGCGTGAGATCGAAGGCGGTGAAGAAACCCTCGAAGGCGCGCTCCCGCTCGTGCTCGGTTGCCAGAAGGGCATGGCCGAAGCACGCATCCCCAACATGCGCGGCATCATGGCTGCCCGTACCAAGCCCCTCAAAGTGGTGGAAGCTTCGGCCGAAACCCTCACCGAGGTGGCCGAATTCGGTCTCCCGCCGGCCAAGGCAGGTGTTAAGCTTGTTTCGGCCGACAATGTCGACGAGCTCGTGCGCATGCTGCACGACGACGCAAGAGTAATCTAACGATGTCCGATCTCCGATTTGCTACAAATCGGAGATCCGAGATCCGAGATCGAAAGATGCGATCATCCAATCTTCAAATTATTAGATCCACACATTTATGTCTGTTCTTGTTTTCATCGACCATATCGACGGCCACATCAAGAAAGCCTCCTTCGAGGCAGCTTCTTATGCCGCACAGCTGGCCCAGAAGACCGGCACCACCGCTGAAGCCCTCGTGCTCGGCAACCCCAACGACCTTCAATCCATCGGCAAATACGGAATCACGAAGATCCACCAGGTGCAGGACAGCAAGCTCGACAAGCTCGATGCCCAGGTATATGCGAAGGTGGTGGCACAAGCCGCCGAAGCTACCGGCGCCAACATCGTCGTATTTTCCAACAACTCTTCCGGCAAAGCCATCGCACCACGCGTGGCAGTACGCCTCAAAGCCGGTCTTGTTGCCGGTGCCACCGCCTTGCCCGATACCAACGGTGCCTTCACGGTGCGCAAAAACGTTTTCTCCGGTAAGGCCTTCGCCCAGGTTTCGGTGAAAACCGACCGCAAGGTAATCGCACTCAACCCCAACGCCTTCGCCATCACCGAAAGCGGCGGCTCCGCCGAGGTAGTGCCCTTCAGTGCACAGGTGGATGAGCCGAAGCTGCGCGTTACCGCTACCACCAAGACTTCCGGCAAGGTGGCCCTTACCGAAGCCGATATTGTGGTGAGCGCCGGTCGTGGCCTCAAAGGCCCTGAAAACTGGAAGATGGTGGAAGACCTCGCCGACGCGCTGGGTGCCGCCACGGCCTGCAGCCGCCCCGTTGCCGACGCCCACTGGCGCCCGCACAACGAGCACGTAGGCCAGACCGGTGTAGCGATCGCTCCCAACCTCTACATCGCCATCGGCATCTCCGGTGCCATCCAGCACCTTGCCGGTGTCAACCGTTCCAAGACCATCGTGGTGATCAACAAAGACCCCGAGGCACCCTTCTTCAAAGCCGCCGATTACGGCATCGTCGGAGACGCCTTCGAGGTAGTGCCGAAGATGGTGGAAGCCGTGAAGAAATACAAGGGCGTTTAAGAGAAGAGCTTACCCGATGCCATAGCCTCCGCTGTGGCATTTTTATTGTTTAAATCAGTAGGTTTGTAAAGCAGCAAAGTTTTAGAATACGGATATGAAGAAAATAGAACTGGAAATTGTGGCGTTGTCGCATAGTATTACCCAAACTCATTCTTATGCCGTAGTGCTGGGCGAAGTTGGCGGGCTGCGCCGTCTGCCCATCGTGATCGGCGGCTTTGAGGCGCAGGCCATCGCGGTTGCGCTCGAGAAGATGCAACCGAGCCGCCCCCTCACCCACGACCTGATGAAGAACTTCATGAATGCCTTCAACATCGACCTGCACGAGATCATTATCTCGGACCTCCAGGAAGGCATCTTCTACTCCAAGCTTGTCTGCTCCTCTGATAACGATACGATCGAAATCGATTCCCGCACTTCCGATGCCCTGGCACTTGCCGTGCGTTTCGGCTGCCCCGTGTATACCTACGAGCACATTCTCGATTCGGCCGGCATCATGATGGAAGACAGCAGCACCACCAAGCGCCGCAAGTCGTCGGCCACCTCGGAAGAAGAGGAAGACGACGAGCCGACCACCACCACTACCGGCAGCAAGGAAGACCTCCACAGCCTCTCTCTTGAAGAATTGAATACGCTGCTGGGCGAAGTACTCGAGCAGGAGGACTATATCCGCGCCATCGCCATCCGCGATGAGATCAACAACCGGAAGAAGCGGAAATAATTAATGATCGTTTTTCCTAATTGCAAGATCAACCTCGGTCTGCAGGTGCGGCGCAGGCGCGCCGATGGTTACCATGACCTGGAAACCATCTTTTACCCGGTGCCGGTTTATGATATGCTGGAAGGGATCCAGGTGGCGGGAAAAGGGCACATTACCTTCACCGCCAGCGGGCGCGCCGTCACCGCCACCCCGCAGCAGAACCTGTGCTTCAAAGCATACGGGCTGCTGCAAGGGCGCTTCCCCGACCTTCCATCGGTTGCCTTGCACCTGCACAAGGTGCTGCCCAGCGGCGCGGGCCTTGGCGGCGGCAGCGCCGATGCGGCATTTACCTTGATGCTGCTCAATGAAAAGCTGGGTCTCGGACTTTCAACCGATGAACTTGCGGCGCTCGCACTCCAGCTGGGAAGCGATTGCCCGTTCTTTCTCTACAACCGCCCCGGCTTTGCGTCGGGTCGTGGCGAACGCATTGAGGCCCTGGCGCTTGATCTTTCCGGTTATTGGCTGCAGCTTGTCCATACGGGGCTGCACATTCCAACCAGCGCCGCCTTCAGCCGGGTAAGGCCCGACGATGACCGCCCCTCACTCCGCACGCTGGCCACACTCCCGGTTGCGCAGTGGCGCGACACCCTTCACAATGATTTCGAGGATTCCGTGTTCCCGCAATACCCAGAGCTCGCGGAGCTGAAACAGGATCTTTACGACCGCGGTGCATGCTACGCCGCAATGACCGGCAGCGGCTCCGCTGTATTCGGCATTTTCCCGAAAGAACATACGGAGATCGCTTCGTCCTACCCGCCGGATTACTTCGTGCGTTCAATACGCCTCTAAGGCTGCTTTGCGGCAAATTGCTATATTTGTTTCCGATGCATCCGGCAACGCCCCATATTTTAAAGGCTAATCTCGACCTACTCAATCACTGAGTACCGGCATGACATTCCCCGCCCCCCGGGTGGCATTTACCTGCAGCTCCTCTCCTGTTTAACTTTCTTATTCTTCTATTATGGCTACCGTAGAAACACGGGTCCAGGACCCCAATTATTTTATGCAACTGGAGCACCAGTACGGTGCCCACAATTACCATCCGCTGCCCGTGGTGCTGGAGCGCGGGCTCGGCGTGCACCTCTGGGACGTAGAGGGCAAGCAATATTTCGATTTTCTCTCAGGCTATTCGGCTGTCAACCAGGGCCACTGCCACCCGCGCATCGTCAATGCGCTGGTGCAGCAGGCGCAAAAGCTGACCCTTACCAGCCGTGCTTTTTACAGCAATCTGCTGGGTGAATATGAGCATTACATCACCGGTTATTTCGGCTACGACAAAGTGCTGCCCATGAATACCGGTGTTGAAGCGGTGGAAACCGCGCTCAAGCTGGCACGCCGCTGGGCCTACCGGGTGAAGGGAGTCGCCGAGGGCGCGGCCAAAATCATCGTTTGCAACGAAAATTTCCACGGCCGTACTACTACGGTGATTTCTTTCAGCTCCGACCCCAGCTCCTACACCCAGTTCGGCCCCTTCATGCCCGGATTTGAACGGGTGCCCTACAATGACCTTGACGCGCTCCGCGCTGCGCTGCGGGATGAAAACGTCGCTGCCTTTCTCGTGGAGCCCATCCAGGGTGAAGCGGGCGTGGTGGTACCGGATGAAGGGTACCTGCGCACCGCCAAACAATTGTGTGCAGAGGCTAACGTGCTGTTTATCGCCGACGAGATCCAGACAGGCCTATGCCGCACCGGCAAGATGCTCGCCGTTGACCACGAAGACGTACGTGCCGATATCCTGATACTGGGCAAAGCCCTCAGTGGTGGCGTGCTCCCGGTGAGCGCGGTGCTGGCCGACGATTCCGTAATGATGACGATCGGGCCGGGCGAGCACGGTTCTACCTATGGCGGCAACCCGCTGGCCTGTGCTGTGGCCATGGAAGCCCTCGCTGTGCTGAAAGATGAACGGATGGCCGAAAACGCCGAAGAGATGGGCGCTTATTTCCGCGAGCAGCTGCGCCAGATGCAATCGCCCTTCCTTCGCCTTGTACGCGGCAAAGGCCTGCTCAACGCCATTATCGTTGAACACACGGATAAAGAGGCCGCCTGGAAGCTTTGCCTCCACATGAAAGACCAGGGCATCCTGGCCAAGCCCACCCACGGCGACAAGATCCGCCTTGCGCCCCCGCTGGTAATCAACCGGGCACAGATCGACGATTGTGTGGACCGGATCGCCACGAGCCTGAAAACCCTTTCCTGACAATCTTCGGCCTGCCTGATTATACACGGCCTGCTACAAAACAGCAATCGTCCATTTTGATAAAGAGCCGGCCCATGGACCGGCTCTTTTGTTTGCAGTGCCAATTGATTCGTAAAAAAGAAACCCTCCGGGTGCCGGAGGGTTTCTGAATTAAGACGAACGCTTATTAAAGCTTCACGAGTCGGAGCGTTGCCACCTTACCCTTTTCGGAGATGCCGTTCAGGAAGTAGCTTCCTGCAGCCTGACCGGCAAGTGTTACGCGGAGCTGGTTTTCACCAGGCACTACATTCTGATGGAGCACTTTGACAATGGTGCCTTTTGCATCAACCAACTGCCATTCCAGACGGGACGCGCGGGTGGCGCGCACCACAATTGTCGTGTAGTCGTGTGCAAGGCTCGGACGCAGACTTACCGCTGAAACGGTGGGGTCTAATGTCGAAACCGCGGTGCAGGTAGTTACGGTGAGCGCAGCTGCAGCAGAGGTCACATTGCCGCATGCACCGGTAACAACTACGCTGTAGGATCCGGCATCGGCAGCCGTAACGGCATTGATGGTATACGTGGCGCTGTTTGCACCCGTGATATTGCTTCCATCCTTGCGCCACTGATAGGTCAGCGTGCCCGAACCGGCCGCAGCAACGGTAAAGGATGCCGAGGTACCGTTGCAGGTGCTTACCGCAACCGGTTGTGTGGTAATGGAAGTGGTGGCATTCAAAGTCAACACGGCATTTGCAGAAGTAACCGATCCGCATGCCCCGGTAACTACCACGGTGTAGGTTCCTGCATCGCCGGCAGAAGCGGCGGCAATGCTATAGGAAGCGCTGGTTGCACCCGTGATGTTATTGCCGTCTTTCTTCCACTGGTAGCTGAGGCCCGCACCTGTTGCCACAACGGTAAGAGTAGCGTTGGAGCCGGCGCAAACAGCCTGGGAAGCAACGGGCTGGGTCGTGATCGAAGTAGCAGCGTTAACCGTCAGTGCGGCGTTTGCCGAGGTAATGGTGCCGCAGGTGCCGGTTACCACCACGCTGTAGGTGGCAGCATCGGCAGCGCTAGCAGAAGCGATGCTGTAGGTAGCGGCCGTAGCCCCGGAGATATCGGTGCCGTTCTTTTTCCACTGGTAGGAAAGGGCGGTACCGCTGGCGGAAACACTGAAGGTGGCACCTGCACCCGTACATACAGTTTGAGCTGCAGGCTGGGTGGAGATAGCCGTGGCTGCGTTCACCGTCAGCTGCGCGGCGGCCGAGGTGAGCGTACCGCAGGCACCCGTTACAACAACCGTGTAAGCGCCTGCATCGGCACCCCCGGTTGAGGCGATCGTGTACGTAGCGGCTGTGGCCCCGGGGACGTTGGTACCGTCTTTCTTCCACTGGTAGCTCAGGCCGGTGCCCGTGGCTGCAACCGTGAAGGAAGCTGCTGTACCCGCGCAAACCGTTGCGGCTGCGGGTTGTGTAGTAATAGCCGTTACCGCGTTAAAGGAAAGCGTAGCACCGGAGGAAACAACAACCGTGCAAGGCGCGTTGCTGGTAATAACTACACTATAGGTACCCGCGTCGCCGGCCGTTGCGGCGGCGATTGAGTAAGTAGCTGCTGTGGCGCCGGGAATGTCCACGCCGTCTTTCCGCCATTGGTAGCCCGTAGCGTTAGTGGCCACGACTGTAAAGCTGGCAGTAGCACCCGAACAAATCGCTTGCGAAGCAGGTTGGGTTGTGATGGCAGCCGCGACTGCAACAGTAAGCGTAGCGGCAGCGGATGTCACAGCCGGTGCGCAGGCACCCGAAATGACAACGTCGTAGCTACCCGCGTCAGCCGAAGCTGTATTGCTGATGGTATACGAAGCGCTGGTGGCCCCGGTGATATTCGCACCATTCTTACGCCATTGGTAAGTGAGCGCGGAACCGCTCGCAGCCACAACGAAGGTCGTCGGGCTGCCGGCGCAGGTCGTTTGCGAAACGGGTTGCGTACCAATAACCGGAGCGGTATTCACGGTCAGCTGGGCATTCGCCGAAGTAACGGCAGGCGTACAGGTGCCGCTAACGACAACCGAGTATTGAGCCGCAGCAGCAGCGGAAACACCAGTAATGGAGTAGGTGTCCGTCGTAGCGCCGGTGATGTCGGCACCATCCTTACGCCATTGGTAGGTTACACCGGTGCCGGTGGCTGTTACATGGAAAGTTGCATTTCCACCTGCACACACAGCGGTTGCCTGCGGCTGCGCCGTGATGGCCGGAGCCTGGTTCACCGTGATTGTTGCCGTTCCCGATGCGGTACAACCGGCGCTATTCGTGGCAGTCGCGGTATATACCGTTGTGGTAGCGGGAAGCGCGTAAACGGTTGTTACGTTGCCGGAGGAATAAGGAGTCGTAGCGGCAGCATCTGTATAAAGGCCTGTTGCCGGCGACCAGGAATATGTAGCCGCGCTCACCACCTTAAAGGTCATATCGGGGCGCAGGTTAACCGTTGTAATGGTGTTCGAAGCCTGGACACCGCAGCTCGGTGCGTTGTCGGCGTAACTGCCCCAAACCGAGTTGAAGGAAGTGGTGGTGGCAGCCACGGTGCTGCTGGAGCTGAAGCAGCTGGCGCAGGTAGCGGTGGGATCGTTATCATGACAAATGTCGATGAGGATGTTCGACGCGCCGTCCCATGAGAAGGGAGTGATGAACGTAAACGTCTTCACACCAACAGCCGGTGCGGGCTCCGAAGCATTGGTATACACCGTGGTAAAGGAACCAACGGGTGTGCCGTAGGCCGACGTAAGAGCCGACTGTGCCGTATGCGCAATCTTCATGGAGAAATTCTTCTGGGTGAAGGTGCCTGTTCCGGCCGCCGTTACTTTGAAGGAGAGCTCCGAAATGTCGCCGGCGGTAAGGCCCTGGGCATTCAGTTCGGATGCACGTACCAGGTACTGGGTTCGCGAACCTTCCCAGTTGCTGTTGAAAGGAGTGATACCGGCAGTGGATGTTGTGGTCGCATTGGTGCCGGTGGTAGCAGTCGCCGTCTGAAGTCCGCCGCTCAGGGTAAGCTGGACAGCAGGACCGGTCGGGCAAATGGTAGCGCTGGCCGGGGTCACCGTCACTGCGCTCGGCAGCGATGATACCGCAACAACAACCGTCGCCGATGCGGTACAGCCGGTGGCTGTAATCGTGCCGGTTACCGTATACGTGGTGGAGGCAGCCGGTGTAGCCGTTACGGAAGCACCGGTGGTGGCGCTCAGGCCGGTAGCGGGACTCCAGGCGTACGTAGAGGCGTTACCCGAAGCAGTAAGCGTGGTCGATCCGGCCGGGCAGATGGTCGCCTGGGAAGCTGCAACCGTCACGTTCGGGTTGGGGTTGATCGTAATCAGCACCTCGTTGGAGTAATCCGTCGCCTGGCCGGTGTTACAGGTAACTTTCAGGCGGTAGTAGGTAGTAGCGGTCAGGGTGCCGGTGCTGAGGGTGGCCGGGTTAGTCTGGCCGGCAACGGGCGTCCAGGTATTGCCATCTGCAGAAGACTCCCACTGGTACGAGCTCACGGCACCTTCCGAATAGCCGGTGGCCGTAATGGTAGCCGAGCCGGAATTACAGAAAGTCGTAGTGGCGGCGGTTGCGTTGCCTCCGACGGCACCGGAGCAGGTTACCGCGTCGAATTCGTCGGCACCCATATCCGGGTTGGCAGCACGGGCATCACCGTCGATATCGTTGTTCACGGCAGGAATGGAAGTACCCAGGTTGTCAAGCGCATAGGAGTTGGCCGGGTCGAGGTGCAGGGCATTGTTGGTAAAGAAAGGCTGGATGCTCACCGAGTTGGCTTCCTGGGCGGTGTTCGTACGCCAGAGGGCCAGCGTCGTGCGGTTGGCACCGATGTAACCGATATGCGCCGTGGCAGGACCGGTAGCGATCGAAACCAGGTCATTGTAGTTAATCACGCTTCCGGTATAGTTGGCACGCGTAGTATAGTGTGCATACAGCGGCGCGGCAGCAACAGAAGTCGCATTTACATAAAAGATATTATTCACCACTTCGATGGCGTCGGCCGATGTGGAAGTAATGCCGTTACCGTTGCTGAAAGCAGCTGAACCTGCCGTACCACCCGAGCCCGAAAGCTGGCCGCTCAGATATACCGTGTTGAAGTAATACTTGTCTCCGTAGCCACCGTTGTTGTTGATGCCGGAAGTGTTCCAGGAAGCGCTCGTGCCGGCACTGGTCAGTCCATACACCATATTATTGATGTACTGGTTGGCAGAAGCGTTTGCTGCTGTATTGAACGTCGAGGTAGAGGTTGTGATACCGTAAACCTTGGTCGTGCTGGAACCCGAGTAGTTCATATCGCGAACGATGTTCTCGCTCACAACCGAGTTGGTAACATCCTGCAGGTTGATACCCTGCATGTTGGTTCCGGAAGCGCCCTTGATGTTCTCTACAATGTTGTTGCGGACGATCGCGTTCGTTTGACGACGAATGTCGATACCGCCGATAAACAGCTCGTTTCCGGCGCCGGTCACACCTACCTGGTTGTCAATAACCGCGTTTCCGTCGTCAAGTGTCGTAACAGATGTGCCGAGCAGGAAAATACCGTATTGGGTTTTCGAGATCACGTTATTCTGGATCGTGTTCCCGCTGTTGGCGGCCAAGGCGCTGGTGCTGGTCGAGATGGAGCCGGTACCACCCATAAATACACCCATCAGGGTTGTGGTGGATGCGTTGCCGGTGAGCACCAGGTTCTTCACCGTATTCTGCGTGGCAGCATCGGTAGCCGTAGCACTGGCGATCCAGATCAGTGCCGACGATGTGCCGGTGTTGGTATTGACCAGCGTCAGGTTACGGCTGGCAGAGCCGTTGTTGGAGCCATCGATAATGACGCGGTCTGCACCGTTGATCTTAATAAGCGCCGAGCTCGAGCTGCCGGAAATGGTGGCATTGTTACCCGCGGCTGGCTTGATGGTAAGCGAATTGGCTCCCGCAAACGTATTTTGATTGATAACAATCGGGAAGGCTTCGCCCGGGTAGGTCGCATCGATGAGCGAGAACACCACGGGGCCGGAGAAGCAGGATGCGCTGTTATACGCAGCAATTGCAGCGGTAAGCGTTGCATAGTCGCCGCCTACACCGACGGTTTTTGTTCCGCCCAGCACCAGCGAAGTACGGATCGCCGGGCTCATCGCGTTGTTGCTGGCGTTCACATCGCCGGCAATTACAGCATTCGCCGTAATGGTGTAGGTACCCTGAGCGGTGAGGCTGGCCGTTGTAGGCATCGTCACCGCCATGGAGGCACCCGCTGCCAGTGTTCCGGTGTTCAGAACCCGGCTGCCGCTGAACGGAGTCGGTCCGGCAATGTTGACGTTGACGGTTACGTTATCCGTGGCAAAGTTGATCGGGTTGGATCCGAAGTTTTTCAGCGTTACCGTAATTGTTTCGGTGGCCGAATAGCAGCCGGTAGCGGCCGGGGTAGTAACCCCCGTGATACCAACGTCGGCACCCGGGATGGTGAAGTCGCCGGCGTCCGCGCCGATATCGGTCGGGGTCAACGTCGAGCGGGTCTGTCCGTCAAAGTCGTCGGTTACCGCGGCGATGTTTACACCCGCGGCTTCGGCCGGTGTGCCCATTTGTACATGCAGGTCAACCGTAGTGCTGGTGCCTTCGGGTGCTACAAACTTGGGATTGGAGGAAACGCTGTTGACATCCAGGCCGGTTGCGGCCGTCCAGGTACCGAGATCGACGTAATCCGTTGCGCCGGGAGCGCCGTTGTAGCCAATGAAGCCGCCGGTACCGCTGACAAACAGGATATTGTAGTTGCTGGTAAGCGTCGTGGTGGCATTGATGCCGATCGCGTAGTGCTTGCCGGTGCCGGCAGCATTGGAGCGAACGTTTGCAAAAATGTTGTTCCGCACGTCGTCGGTGCCGGTAGCGGTGCGGCGGAAGGCGACCGAGTTTGCACTCACTGCTGCGCCGGCGCCACCGATATAGATGCTGTTGTGATAGATGTTTACGTTACCGGTGCCAGGCTTGTCGATACCGACATAGCCTGCATTGGTAAGTGCCGCACCCGCTTTGTCGATACCAAGTCGGACCATGTTGTTCTGGAAGGTACCAATGCCCGAAGCAATATAAATGCCTTCGATCATGGCCGTGGTGCTGTTGGAAGCTGTGCTGAGGCTATGGATAAAGTTCCTGCTCACCAGGTTGGTGCCGCTGGCGGGGCCACCATAATACATACCACGTACGGTCACCGCCGCGGTGGCAGCGCTGTTGCTCAGGTCATAGATCGTGTTTTGCGACACGGTAGCCGGAGCGGTGGAGGCACCGTAATAGATACCCATGATCGAAACCGCGGTTCCGGTGCCCGCGTTGGGGCCGGTGCTCGACAGCGCGTAGATCACGTTGCCCGAAACCGTATTGGTTCCCGAGGTGATGTTGATCCCCTGAACCTGGGCACCCGTACCACCGGCTGTATAGGCGATATTATAAATATTGTTGTTCGAGATCACCGACGAAGTGCCGCTCTCCGAGCTGATGCCCCGGGTGGCATGCGATGTGGTGGAAGTGTTACCGGCAGCGTTGTTGATACTGAGTGCAGTGGTGCTGCTGCCGATCGAGTTACCCGTAACCGTATTGGTACCGGAAGTAACACGGATTCCATAAAAGCTTTCGTAGATAGCGGACGAGGCCGGGTTCGTGATATTGAAGCTGCCGATGACGTTATTATTAATCGTAACGACGTTGCTGCTTACCGAATAGATACCGTAAATCGCTCCACCGGAGTTGCTGCTGGTTGTTACTGTGATGGAACCGGTACCGGTGCCGCTGCCGATCGTGTTGGCCGTCGTGGTGCCGACATTGACGGAACCGCTGCCGATATAGATGCCGGAGAACACACCGCCGGCAGTGGTAGCCGAGCTGGTGGATGCGAGGCTGAAATTGGCGACGGTATTTCCCTGGATCGAGGATACAGGCGTGGTTCCGGCCGAAATACTGATACCGATCAGTTTGTTGCCGAAGGCGCCGGCGAGGGTCCAGGGAGTACCGCCTGCAGTATTATTACCACCGCCGATGACGTTGTTGTTGATCACATAGCCACCGCCCGTATTGGAGATGGTGATGGCCGCATGTGTGTTACCGGAGGTGGAAGTGCGGGTGGCTGTCTGGTAGAAGCTGTTGCCCGAGATCGTCCAGCCGGTTCCGTTCGAGCTGACGAGAATACCGTTGGAGCTGGAACCTGCGGCGAAGAAGTTGATGATCGAGTTGTTGCTCACTACGTTGTTGGCGTTGGGAGCCGCGGCAGCAGAGCTGGAAGAATAAATTGCGTTGGTCGGCGTTGTCGCCCCGTCGCGGATAAAGCAGCTCGTGATGGTGTTGTTGCTGTTGCCGAGCGTACCGGTAGTACCCTGGAAGGCGATCACACCGCTGGTGGTAGAAGTCGTAACTCCCTGGATCACCAGGAAGCGGAAAATGTTACCGGTGGCATCATTGATCATCTGGATACCATAGCCGCCGGTTGCGGTGTTGCTGATAACGAGGTCGGGTGCACCGCCTGTCGCGTTTACGCGGCCGTCGAAAATAATGTTGGTTCCGTTATTCAGGTTCAGTGTACCCGTGGCATTGCTGCTGGTGATCTGCAGGCCGGACACGGTCGGATACACGGTAACGGTGAAATTGCCGACCACGGAGTTCGACGAAACGATCGGGTACGTTTCCGGGGCGGCCGGGTAGCCGGCGATCAGCTGCAGGGTAATGTTTCCGGCAAGGCCGTTGGCGTTGATGGCAGCGAAGGCCGTAGTCAGGTTGGTATAGTCACCACCGGTGCCCACTGTCTTGATGCCCGACAGCGTACCGGCAGGTGTTGCCTGCGAACCCGAAAGTGCGTTGTTAAAGGTGCCTTCCGAGAAGCTTACAACTTTCCAGAAGTAGTTGGTATTTGCCGCAAGGCCAGTGGCAGCGTAGGTGGTCGTGTTGGCTGCGAGCGAGGCAATATTGGTATAGTTAATGCCATCCGACGAACGTTGAATGACATAACCGAGCTCACCGGCGGCATCCGTCCAGTTGAGGGTCATCGACGAAACCGTAACGGCGGTAAAGTTCAGCGCGGTCGGGGCGGCAGGCACGGGGGGAGTGAATACATAGGTTTTGCGGCTTCCGTCCGAAGCGCTGTTCAGATCGGGGATCGGGCTGGTCGGGTAGGGAGCCGTTGTGCCCGTAGGACGGGTCGGTGTAATCAGCGTTACCGCTGTAGTCGAGAAGGCGTTGGTTGATGTGTTAGTGATCGACATGATTGTGTTGGCTGCCGATCCGGACGAAAAACCAATGCTGAAAACGCCGGTATTGGCGCCGGACGAGTTGACGTTCATGTTCCCATATACATACTCGATTTTGCCGGTGCTCTCATAAAGGCGGGCCTGGAAGGTACCGTCCGGGTTCTGGTAGCTGCCCGTGTAGTCAAGTCCCATATTCAGGAACTCGACAACAAGTACCCGGTTCGGGGCGGTGCCGACCACCTTGTAATGCACCTTTCCGGTAGAACTCGTTTCCTCGTCACCGCCAAAAGGAGCAATCAGCGCCATGCTTGCCGAGCCGATCGTGTATTGAGATGTAGCAATCGCCGTTGAACCCAGGCGGATAATACCGTTGGCCGTGGCAGAAAACTGGGAGTAAGGCACACCCATGAAGTAGAAATCAAACCCGATGTTGTTCACGGTTGCCGTCGGCTGGTCGGACGAAGCGGCTGCGATCAGGTTGGTGCCGGTACTCATATCAATGGCGTTGCCATTGAGGTCGAGCGCCAGCGATCCGTTCGTCGTTGAGGAAACCGAGTAATTGGCCGTGCTTTGTGCCAATGTGGTACCGGCAATAAACAGCAGGGCAAAAAGCGAGTAAAGCTTTCTCATAAGCAGTTTTGAAATAGTTAGTCCGTAAAAGGAGGGCTGAAATTAATGATTTTTTTGGGTATATATTAAAAAAAAGGCGCGAAGACTGTGGATAACTCACTGTTATCCACAGTTCTCCGGGGAGCCAGATCGGGCCGGTGCCCGGGGCGGGATTTGCCGGACCGGTATGCACCGGCACCGGAAATACAGGAGGCAGCATCCGGAAAACGGGTACCGGATTTCCTTTAAAAGAAAGGCACACTTCAATAAGAAATATGGCTTTGCCGCCACTCGTTACGAAAAGAAAGAGCCTCCCCTTACCGGGAGGCTCTTTCTTTTTGCTTTATCCGCTCCTCCCCTTTCGGGAAGTAAACGCTGCTATCAAAGCTTCACCAGCTGCCTGCGGATTGTTTCGCCGCTGCGTGTATCGGTAAGCTGCAGCACATAAATACCAGCCGGAAGGCCGCCGAGGTCAACCTGGTGCCGGTTGCCCGAAACCTGTGCGGGGCGCGTGATCACAACACCCTGCTGACTCAGCACCTGCACCGAGTAGACTTTGCCGGCCATTTCGCCGGGCAAGGTGATAATGGCGCGTCCGCTGGTGGGGTTCGGGCCCACGGTGATGCCGCTTTCCTGTGCTGTTTCAACCGGTATACGTGCCGTACGTGCCATGGCGGTATTGCCGCCGCCCGTATTGCCGATTTGCGTCACTGGTCCGCATGGATTTACCGTCAGGTAAAAATTGGTCTGTGCCGAGCCGCAATAGGTGCCCCCGCCTGCGATGCTCATTTTGGCGCCCACCAGCACCCGGATCGGCGAAGCCGTGGGGTTCTGGGGCGTCATGGTGATGGTGTTGCCGGTTCCGGACAGGGCCACACCCAGCAGGTTGGCGTTGGCGCCGCTGATGCTCCAGATCCAGCTGACACCCGGCTCACCGCCCTGCGGCGACGTGAACGTGAGGGTCTGGGGCTGGCCGGAGCATACCGTCAGGTTGCGGTAGGGTGTAACCGTAACATTAGGGGTGATGCTGATGTCTGTTGTGACTGTGCCGCCGCAGCTCGCAGCGGAGCCGGGAATGATGTACGTAACCCGGTAGTTGCCCGCAGTCGACGTGAGGGTATTTACCGCACCCGTGCCGGCATCCAGCGTGAGGCCGGTAGCCGTGCTGGTGCCGAGATTTACATAGCTGTAGGTGCCGCCGCTGCCGCCGGTGATGCGGGGGTTGATGATACCGGTCGATCCGCAGAAGCTGGGACCACCGGCATAAGTGATGGCGCTCACCGAGCGGTTAACCGTCAGCGTTGTTGTTACCGGCGAACCGGCGCAGTTGCCCAGGTAGGGCGTGATGGTGAACGTGGTTACGATCGACGCGCTCGCCGAGCTGTTTTGCGCGGTAAAGGCAGGGATCGAAGGGCTGGACGACCCGACCGCACCGGTTGCCAGGGTACCCACCGCCGTATTGGAGCTGGCCCAGCGGAAGGTCATACCGCTGGCCTGGCTGCCCTGGAGCTGGATGGGTGCCGTAGTGTTCCCGGCGCACACCTGCTGGTCGCCGCCGCCGATCACCTGTACGGCCGGCTGCGGGTTAACGCGGATCACGTATTCTGAAGAGTTCACCTTACAGCCGGCCGGTGCACTCACCACCGGGATCACCGATACGCGGGCCGAGATCTGCTGGCTGGTGGCATTCATCGTAACAAAAGAAGGAATGGCGGTACCCGTTCCGGTTGTATCCGCAGCGTTCATGCCGATGGGCAGGCCGCCGCGCACCGTCCACGTAAACTGTGTACCGGCAGGGAAGTTACCCGTAAAGGTTTGTGCGGGCGTGGTGACGCCGGCGCAGAACTCGCGGTTACCACCCGTAGTGGCAGCAATGGCGCCCACGTACACAGTGGCCGACGCACTCGATGCACGGGTGCAGGTGCCGCTGCTCACCGAAGTCACGGTGTAGGTGACGTTCGCGCTCAGGGCGCCCGTAGCGATGCTGGCATTGCCGCTGCCATCGAGCGCGATGGTTTGCGTTGCGCCGCCGTTGACCTTGTAGTCAACGGTTCCGTTGGCCGGACCACCGGTGATATGAATCGTGGTGGCGGAGCCGGCAGTGCAAAGGAACTGGTCCTGCGGTGCCACTGTTACGCTGAGGTCGCCGTTGTTGACCGTGATCGGCAGACCGGTGCTGAACACCTGCGGGGCCGTGTTAACAACACGCACGCGGTACGATGGCGAAGGCACCTGCGCTGCGGGCAGCGTTGCCGTGATGGGCGAGCCAGTCGAGGCACTGCTGATGATGTTGTCGGTGGTGTTGGCAGGGAATGTTCCGGCTGCATTGGACAACTGCACGTAGTAGCTGCCTGAGTAGGTGCCGGTGCTCGTAAAGGCTACATTGAAGGTATTCACGGCACCGTTGCAGAAGGTATTCGCCGAAAGCGAATTGATGGTAATACTGCGCGGGCTGATGGTGAAGGTCTGCGTGTTGGAAGCGCTCACCGCGCCGGCCGAGCTCACACCCACCGCTGCCGGGCCGGCATTGGTAACGAGGCTGGCCGGGATGGAAGCTGTCAGCACGGTACTGCTTACAAAGGTGGTGGTGATGCCGGCTGAAGAGCCGTTCCAGGTTACAGCCGAAGCCGGCACGAAGTTGTTGCCGTTTACCGTCAGCGTGAAGCCGTTGCTGCCTTCCACGATGCTGGCCGGGGTAAGACCCGTGGTTGCGGGGGTGGCCGGGTTGCCGGTAAGCTTGATGTCGTCGAGACGGAAAGAAGTCGTATTGTTTTTGGAGAAGCGGATGCGAAGGTTAGCGGTTGCCGGGATGGAGCCGGTTGGTGTGATCAACGACCACGTTGTGGCGCTTACCGCCGGTTGTGTAAACGTGAGTGGTGTATAGTTGGTGCCGTCACTGCTTACTTCAACTGTCATCGCATTGCTCGTGTTATCGCGGTTGAGTCCGAAACTCAGTACCAGGTTGCTGTAATTGGTCGTGTTTATGTTCCCGATCACCAGGCTGCGGTTGTTGATGCCGCTCGCCGTACCAAAAAACACGTTGCTGTTCCCGGACGCACCCGTGTAACCGGTTGAAGGCGTCGAGGTGCGCACATCGGCCTGCTGGCTGCTAATGATGGAGCCGCTGAACGAGAGTACGCCCTGGTTTTGCCAGCCGGTATAGGTGTTCACACCCAGGTTGGTGCCGCTGGCAGTGCCGGTTCCTACGTTCTCCGCGAACACCGTACCCGGTGTGGGGAACACGCTCAGCGTAGCCGCATTGGAAACGGCGGTGGTGCACGGAGCGGTGCCGGTGTAAACGGCGCGGTACTGGTAGCCGTTCATGGTGAGCGTCGTACCCGAAATGCTCAGGGTGCTGGTGGTGGCGCCGCTGTAGTTGCCGCCGTCGGTGATAGTGCTGAAACCGCTGCCCGTGTTCACCTGCCATACAACCCCCGAGGCATTGGCTGCCGCCGCGGTAATGGAGGCCGTGTTGCCCACAATCGTGGTGGCATTGGACGGCTGCGTCGTTACAGCAAGTGCTGGGTTGATCGTTACGGACACACCTGCAGCGGAAGACCAGCAACCGGTGTTGCTGTTATACGCACGTACATAATAGGTGCCCGATGCTGCAACCGGGTAGGCAGCCGTAGCCGGCGAAGCCGTAGAAGTACCGGTTGCAGAAGTGCCCTGCCAGTAATAGTTAACGCCGCTGCCGGGGTCGGTCATGGCGCTGAGCGTAGTGGGACCGCAGGACGGGTTGGCAGCGGCTACGGGTGCAGCGGGTGCCATCGTGCTGTTCACGGTAACAACAACATCCGACGTTGCCGTAGCACTGGTCACACAGCCCAGTGAGCTGGTCATCACAACGCTGATATCATCTCCGTTGGCCAGGGCCGCGTCGGTATACGTAGCGCTGTTGGACCCCACGGCACTGCCGTTCTTCTTCCATTGGTAAGCAGGCGTACCACCGTTTGCAGGCGTTGCCGTAAAGGTCACCGGAGTGCCGGAGCAGATAGTGCTGCCCGGGTTGGCTGCGATCGACACCGCGGGTGTTAAAGCCGCGACAATCCTCACGTTGAAACCGTTGTCGGCTCCGATGAATTCCGGGTTGGATGCCTTTACGATTCTGAAACGATAAGCAGAACCGGGAGTCAGACCTGCCGGCACATCAAGATTAGCGATAGCGTTGCCAAGCGTATTGGTAAAATACCCTCCGATGATGTTTTGATTCGTATTGTTCGGGAAGACACCATTTTCGTCGGAAAGCTGAACACGGAAACTGGAGTAATCGTTAAACGTGAATGAAACCGTATAATAGATTGAGATATTTGTCGGCGCGCCATTGCAGATCGACGCAGGAACGCCGCTGTTGATGACGATGGAGTTGCCGGCGAGTGTCGTTGCCGATGCCGAGCCCGACTGGGCCGACAGAACGCCGGTGCTGTTGCGTGCGATCACCACGAAAGTGTACTGGGTTGCGGCGCTGAGCCCGTTTACGCGGGCGGTACCCGGGTTGCCCGAGTTATCTCCCCAGGTTCCGGCGGTGGCGCCGGCAGGCTGCCAGGCCACCGCGGCGCCGAGATTGCCGTTGGCCTGAACGTATCGGTTGCTGCCCGTTTCCAGGATGGCATACTCGGTATTCGCCGGGTTGTTCGGGTCGTTGATAGTTACGTCAAGTGTGGTCACGCCTGCGTTGCCAACACCAGGTACAAGGGGCGCTGCAGCCGGCGACACGAATGTGGCGTCGCTGCCGTTGGTGGTGCCGGCGCTGTTGCTGCCCACCGCACGGAAGTGGTAGGTTGTGTTGGGAACGAGGTTGGTGATATCGGCCGCAATAGCGGTACTGGTGTTGCCTGTAACCGGGTTCGGCTGCGCATTTACCGAATTGCCGTAATTGTTGTCGAGGCCGTACTGGAAGGAAGTGGCGGCATCGGCGCCCTGGGCATTCACAGTGCCGTTGAGGGTCACGGTGCTGCTGCCGTTGGCAAGCGTGGCGGTCCCCGTAACTACTGCCGGCGGCGATTGGAGGATGCTGAGCGTTTGCGTGTTCGATGGGTTCAGCGCACCCGTAACAGTTACGCCAACCTGCGCCGTTCCAACTGAAGTAAGCAACGAAGAAGAGATCGTTGCGCTTGCAGTGGTCGCGGTAACCGCACCCATGGTCACGCCCGTAGTGGAGCCATTGAAAGTAATAGCGGTCTTGCCGGTCACGAAGTTGGTACCCGTAACGGTAATTGTCGTGTTCCCTGCGCCCGCATATACCGAGTTCGGCGATACCGCACTGGTGGTCGGATCGAGCAGGTTGCCGGCAAGGCGGATATCGTCAAGACGCACATCACCGGTGCCATTCTTGGTAAAGCGGATGCGCAGGTTCGATGCCGCGGGAATGATACCCGAGGCCGTGATCTGCGTGAAGGTGCTTGTAACCGCCGGGTAGCTGAAGGTGAGGAGCGTCCAGTCAGTGCCGTTGGTGCTCACTTCTACATCCAGCGTGGTGGTATTGTTGGTGCGCAGCATGCCGAAGGTCAGTACCAGGTTGGTGTAGCTGCTGCTGTTGATGTTGGCGATCGTAAAGTCTTTGGTATTGCCACCCGCGGTACCCATGAAGATACCAGAGGCACCCGACGCCCCGGCATAGCCGGACGAGGCAAGCGTGTTACGGGCATCCGTACCATTAGTGGTGCTGAAGGTGAGCCCTGCGCCATTGGTCCAGCCGGTATAGCTGTTGACATTGGTGCCGCCGGTGCCGGCCGTACCTACGGTTTCCAGGAACAATTGCACCTGGGCCGCTCCTACCGAAGTAATAGTGCCGGCGCTGCTGTTCACATTGCCGCAGGGCGCATTGCCCGTATACACCACGCGGTAGCGGTTGCCGGCTAGACCGGTAAGGTCGCTGATGGCGAGGTAGGTGGTAGTACCGACCGTGCTTACGGAGTAGGGACTGCTGACAGTCAGATTGCTCCAGTTGCTTCCGCCGTCGGTGGAGATTTGCCAGGTGCGACCGGTTACGTTCACTGCGGTCGACATAAAGGTGCCGTTGCCGCCGGCATAGCCGCTGATATTGGAAGGCTGCTGGCTGATGGCGGGCGCGCTGGTAATCAGGCCTGTGGTGGAAACCGAAGTGGAACTGGCCGACCAGCAGCCGGTAGTTGTATTATAGGCGCGGAGGTAGTAAGTGCCTTGTCCGCCCGCCTGGTAAGGATCGGTAGCTACCGAGTCGGTACGGGTTCCATTGGCGTCGGTGCCCTGCCAGTAGTACTTGAGCGGAGCGCCCGGGTCGGCAATGGCGGGAAGCTGCGCACTGCCGCAGCCGGCGGTGGCTGTCGGTGTGGGCGGTGCCGGGGTCGTGTTTACCGTCATCGTCACCTGGTCGGTAGCGGAGCTGCTGGTGACGCAGCTGATACCGGAGGTCATTTCCACGGAGATCACATCGCCCGTTACCAGGGCAGCATCCGTATACGTAGTGCTGTTGCTGCCTACGTTGCTGCCGTTTTTCTTCCACTGGTAAGTAGCCGTGCCGCCATTGACGGGTGTAGCCGTGAAGGTGGCGGAACTGCCGGAACAGATTGCTGTGCCGGGGTTGGCGCTTATGGTTACAGAAGGTGTTACTGCGCCGGTAATGGTGACATCGGCCCCGTTATCCGACCCGTAGAACTGCGGGTTATCGTTGATGACGCGGAAGCGGTACCCGGTACCAGCAGTAAAGCCTGCCGGGATCGTGACGCTGATCGGCGAAACAGTGGCTGCAGCGCTCACGAGGTTGTCGGTGGTATTGTTGGGGAAAGCGCCGTTGGCGTCGGAGATCTGAACGTAAAAATTGCCGGAGAAGGAGCCGCCGGCCGCAAACGACACGTTGAAATTATTGACCGCGGCATTGCAAAGGCCGGCAGGCACGCCACCGGTGACGGAGATCGTGTTGCCGGCGAGGGTGCTGCCGGAACCGTTGCTGCCAAAGGCGGTGTTTACAGACGCCGAGTTGCGGGCCATCACGTGGAAATTATAAGTGGTGCTGCTTACCAGGCCGGTGATGCTGCTGCCGTTCCACTGGGCGGCGGTGCGGAACACCGGTGTGGCGCCAAGGGCGCCGTTCAGCTGCACGTAGTTGCCCGAAGCGATTTCCTGGATGGCGTATTCAGTGCCCGCGGGGTTGGCGTCGGCGCCAAGGTTGATGTCAAGCGTGGTCGTGCTCGCATTGGAGAGCGCCGGTGCGGCCGGTGTGGCGGCGGGCGAAATGAAAGTGGCGTCGCTGCCGCTGTTGCTGCCGCCGCTGTTCGTAGCGTTGACGCGGAAGTGATAGGTTGTGTTGGGGCTGAGGCTGCTCACCGAAGCCGTAACCGCGGTGCTGCTGTTGCCGGAGATCGGGCTTTCGATGGCAGTGACAGTGTTGTCATAAGCGGTCGTCAGGCCGTAGTCGAAGCTGACAGTGGTGGAAGCGGTGGCAGGATTCACTGTTCCGTTGAGCGTGACTGCGGTAGCGCCATTGGTAACGGTTGCCGTGCCGGTAGTTGCAGCAGGGGCAGTGGTCACCGTCAGCGCCTGGGTGTTGGAAGCGGCGGCGGCGCCGTTTGTCGTTACGCCAATGTTAACCGACCCACCGGCGGCGATCGCCGAAGCCGGGATCTGGGCGGTGAGTTGCGTTGCCGAATTCCAGACAGTAGTAACGCCGGTGGTGGATCCGTTTACGGTCACCAGAGAAGAAGATGTGCCCGAGGGGAGGCCGGTTGTATTATTACTGCCGCGCACGAAGTTGGTGCCGGTAACAACCATACTGAAGGCGCTGCCGCCGGCAGTTACAGATGTCGGGCTGATCCCGGATGTGGTAGGTGTGGCGGGGGTACCGGTGAGTTTCACGTCATCGATCCTATAACTAGCCGTGGTGGTTGAGTTACGAAAGCGTATATAAAGGGTTGGTGTAGCAATAATCCCTGTAGCAATTGTGTACGCATTCCAGGAAGCATTTCCTGCCTGGATAAGTGTCAAAGCAGAAAAGTTTGTTCCGTCACTTCCTACTTCTACAATGATACCACCCGAAGCAATCGAGCTCTTAAGCATGTTGAAAGTAAGTGTCAGCCCGGTAAATCCCTGCGTGCTGATTCCGGAAATCACAAAGTTCTTGCCTGCCGTCGTTGTCAGGAACACGTTACTTCCAGCACTGGACCCGGTATTGTTCGATGGCGTTGTGGTGCGCAGGTCACCATCACCACCAAATATCAGCCCGGCATTCTGCCATCCGGTATAGCCGGTGATGGTTGATGCTGTAGTGGTTCCCATATTTTCCGAAAACAGGGTTACCTGGGCGCAGGCACTTCCTCCTAACAGCAAGAGCACCGGGAGAACCATTTTCCGGAAACAGGTAGCAAGGAAACGCGACTGCGAAGCAATCGACGCCGGAGCAATGCCGGCGACAGACAAGACAGACTTTGTCATATCAGCTTTGGTTTAAAACGTTTTAGAGCGGTATACGGCTGAATGCCGGTTCCACAGGGTCGGTTTTCAGGACGGAGACTGGAAGAAGGTGTCTGTCAGGAGGTTAGAGCAAGCAAAACTAGGCGTCCCGGGGCAAGCAAAATCCGGGGAAAGATTACCAAATTAAGAATTCCGGCTATACGAAAGCCGGGATGAGAATATTTTTCGAAGAAAAGTGGATAAAAAGCGGGAAAAATTCCAGGGTGCTAAGGTTCTGACGTTAGTCCTGGGCCGACGCATCTTTTGCCGCCGGTATTTTTTCGGGTGCCAGCAGCACCGTCAGCAGCATCAGGAGGCTCAGCACCGGGAGCGCCCAGAGGGCCCATTGCTTTTCGGGGCATTCGCCCCCTTCGCAGGCGCCGATGCGGAGCAGGTTTTTGAAGGCCCAGGCCACGTTGAAGGCCATAAAAAAGAGGCTAAGGCGCCGCGCCCACACCCGCGGCACAAAAATCAGCACCAGGAAGATGACGGCGAAAATGAGGTGCAGGTAACCGGGCTTACCGAAGTTGGTGCCCGTGGTGTCCATCCCCGTTATCTCAAGGCCTTTCGAAACGATCCGCACCCAGGGCAGGAAACAGCACCAGATCAGGAGAACAGCACAAAGAGCGCCAAGCGGCTTCAGGAATCGCATGGCGCGAAGATAATGTGCTAATGGGGTAATGGGATAATGCGGTAATGGGATAAGCGGTAATCCGAACCTCTTGAACCTCCTGAAGCTTCCTCCCCGTTTTTCCATTAACGTTAATTAATCTAAGCCCGTGTTAAGCCCTGAAAAAAGGCTGGCGACCGGCTCCAAATTTGCTTTTAGCGGTGCATGAATAACCGTATCCTATTCCGCCCCTTCGTCCTGCTGTTTGCCCTCCTGGTGGGCGCCGGCGTGAATGCCCAGCAGATCGTGATCCGCATCGGCACCCACCCCGGGAGCACCGCGGGAATGCTGAATAACTGGACGCCCACATCCTCGGCGGCGGCCAGCTCGGTTGCATCCGAAGCACCGTATTATGTGCAGGAGATCATGAATACCGTTGGCCTCAAGCCCAATTTCAAGGTGCAGGCCGCCCGGATCGACAATGCCGCCGCCGTTATTTATGGCGGGCAGCGCTATATCCTTTACAACCCGACCTTTATCGACGAGCTGGTGCAGCGTACCGGCAACAAGTGGGCTGCCGTGAGCGTACTGGCCCACGAGATCGGTCACCACCTCGATGGCCACACCGTTACCAGCGCCGGCTCGCAACCCGAGTTGGAGCTGGAAGCCGACGAGTTTTCCGGCCTTGTGCTGCACCGCATGGGTGCCTCCCTCGCCGACGCCCAGGCTGCCATGCGCACCATCGCTTCCGACGCGGCCACCCGCACCCATCCGGGCCGCAGCGATCGCCTCACCGCCATCGCCCGCGGCTGGAACAAAGTGAGCGGCCCCGGTGAAACCACCGATATCGCGAGGGTAATGCAGCAGCCCCTCCCCGCTCCTGCTCAAGGCGGCACGGCCCAGGCACCGTCCCGTACTTCTACGGTACGCTCGTCAACGGTTCGCGGCAACAGCGGCGGCCTCTCCGACCGCAACATCCTGGGCGTGCTCACCTTCACCAACGATCCGCGCGCGCAGTATTATGTAACTACCGGCTATAACGTGGTAAAAGTGCAGCCCAATGGCCTGCAGGTGCTCGGAAAGCTGGCGCGCAGCAACAGCAGCAACTATCCCTACGTCATTTACGACGACCAGACAAAGCTGCTGGTACATACAAGCGGTGCCGTTGTGTCGCAAAGCGGCCGGACGGTTGGCAAATTGACGCCAAGAGCCTAGTGCTTCAGGCTCATTATGACAAAGGGGCCCCGGCGGGGCCCCTTTGTGCAAACGCATCCGCGCAACAGCAGGTTACTTCTTGAACTTACTCTGGAGACTCGCCAGCTTATCGGCAAAGCTCTCCTCTTTTTGCGGCGCCTTGTTTGCGGGCGCCGGCTTGCTGAAGTTCTTTGCAGGACGCGCCTCGTTTTTCTGCGGTGCCGCGGTCTTCATCGTAAGGGCGATGCGCTTACGGGCTACATCTACCTCGCTAACCGTTACCTGTACTTTCTGACCAAGCTTCACCACCTGGTTGGGATCGCTGACAAAGCGGTTGCTCAGCTGCGACACGTGCACGAGGCCGTCCTGCTTCACACCGATATCCACGAAGGCACCAAAGGCCGTGATATTGGTAACGATGCCCGGCACCTGCATGCCCGGCGTTACGTCCTCGATGCTCTTGATCGTTTCCTCGAAGCGAAACTCTTCCACCACGCCGCGCGGGTCGCGGCCCGGCTTTTCAAGCTCCTTGAGGATATCATCGATGGTATAAGTACCTACCGTTTCATTCACATACTTCTTGCGGTCGATCTGCTTGCGGAGCTCCGACTTTCTGATCAGGTCTTCGAGCGTCGCCTGGAGGTCCGTCGCCATCTGTGATACAAGCCCATAGCGTTCCGGGTGCACCGACGAATTGTCGAGCGGGTTTTCCGAGCCGGGGATGCGCAGGAAGCCTGCGCACTGCTCGAAAGACTTCGGCCCCATCAGCGGTACTTTCTTCAGTTCGTCGCGGCTTTTAAAGGGTCCGTTCTGGTTGCGGTACGCTACAATGTTGCCGGCCAGCGTTGTAGAAATACCGGACACGTATTGCAACAGGTGCTTCGATGCCGTGTTAACGTCAACCCCCACGAAGTTCACGGCGCTTTCCACCACGCGGTCGAGGGCGCTCTTGAGCTTCACCTGGTTCACGTCGTGCTGGTACTGCCCCACCCCGATCGATTTGGGATCGATCTTCACGAGCTCGCTGAGCGGATCCAGCAAGCGGCGGCCGATGGAGATCGCGCCGCGCACCGTTACGTCCTGGTCGGGAAACTCTTCCCGTGCCACCTCAGAAGCGCTGTAGATCGAAGCGCCGCTTTCGTTTACCTGGAAGATGCTTACCGGCTTGCCGAAGTCGATGCTGCGCACCAGCGCCTCGGTTTCGCGGCCGGCGGTGCCGTTGCCGATACCGATCGCCTCGATCTCGTATTTCTGTACCAGGTATTTGAGCTCGTGCACCGCGTTGTCGCTTTGGTGCAGGTAAATGACGGTATGATGCTGCAATGCACCCTGCGCGTCGAGACAAACTGTTTTGCAACCGGTGCGATAACCCGGGTCGAGGGCCAGCACACGCTTGGATCCCAGCGGCGAGGCCAGGAGCAACTGGCGCAGGTTTTCGGTAAACACCGCGATCGCTTCCTCGTCGGCTTTATTCTTGCTCGCCATGCGAAACTCATTTTCGATCGAAGGCTTCAGCAGGCGGTTGTAGGAATCTTCCAGCGCGCGGCGCACTTCGGCGGCCGCAGGTCCCGATCCTTTCACGAACTGGCGGTCCAGTAGTTCTACGGCGGTGGTCTTGTCTACGGTAAGGTCCATCAGCAGGTAACCATCTTTTTCACCGCGGCGGATGGCCAGGATGCGGTGCGACGGGCTCTTCTCCAGCGAGCCGCTGAATTCGAAATAGTCACGGTATTTCTGCGCCTCCGGCTCGTCCTTCTTCGACTCCAGTACTTTCGAAACAACGGTAGCCGTTTCGGTAAACAGTTTGCGGATGCCGGCACGGGCTTCCTCGGTTTCGCTAACCCATTCGGCGATGATATCGCGGGCGCCCTGCAGGGCTTCTTTTGTGTCCTTCACCTGGTCGTTGAGGAAGGCGGCAGCCAGCTCGTCCAGGTTCAGATCGCCTTCCTGCGCAAAGAGCTTCTGCGCCAGCGGTTCGAGGCCTTTCTCGATTGCCTGCGTGGCGCGCGTCTTGCGCTTCGGCTTATACGGGAGGTAGATGTCTTCAAGCTCGGTGGCACTGAAGCACTCGTCGATCCGCTTTTGCAGCTCCGGGGTGAGCTTGCCCAGGTCGCCGATGGTCTTGAGCACCGTTTCCTTGCGCTTCACGAGTTCGTTGAAATAGCCGATCTCCTCCACCACGTTCCCGATCTGCACTTCGTCGAGACCGCCGGTGGCTTCCTTGCGGTAACGGGCCATAAAGGGGATGGTGGCGCCTTCGGCGAGCATGCCGTCAACGGCGGTGATCTGTTTGGTGGCCAGGGAAAGCTTCCCGGCAATTTGCTGGATATACTTCGGTTCCATTCGCTGCAGTGTCTTTTGTAGGGCGGCAAAGGTAGGCTGCGCGGGCGAGAGAAAGACCGCAGATTTATTATGATCTGTTATGATTTACGCGGATGTTGGTACCGATATCCGCGTTAATCATAAACAGGCTGCGCGTTCCGCTCGCGGAACCAGCGTTCCTTCCCTACCGCTGCCGCAGCTCGTCGCTGAACAGTGAGCTCACCCGCGACGCCCCGATCAGCTCGTCGGCCTGGGCACCGAAAGGACGGTAGTAAACGAGCACGATATAGCTGTTCTCGGTCGACCAGTTATTGCCCTCGGTGGCCTCGAAGTCCGGGTAGCCGCCTTTTCCACTCGGAAGGGTCATGTACTGGTAGTTATAATAGCCCTGCTTCAGATAAAGGGTGGCTTCATAGACGCCCTTGTCGGAATTGAACGTCATCAGGCCATCTCCATCCTGCGCATAATTGGTCAGCTCGCCGAATACATACACGTCGCGCCCCTCGATGGCCTGCCCCCCGGGCGGCTGGAAGCGGAAATGGACGGCGCCGTACTCGGTTTGCCAGAACGGGTTGAGGCCTTCCATCGACTCGATGGAGTAAGCGCCGTTAAGATCGCGATAGTAAACCCGCATCTGGCCGTTGCGGGGCGCATCCGGCCGCATGTAGATTTGGGTGGTATCGGCGCGGGTGTTGATCGACTCCACGCGGTCGCTCATAAGACGCAGGCTGCGGATATCGGCCCATCGCCATTCCATGCCGGCGGGAATGCCGGTGAGCGTTTCATCGCTGTACTCGTAATAATTGCCCCGGTAAATGGTGGGCCGGTTAAACTGCAGGGAGGTTGCCCAGTTGTTATTCTGCAGCACCACCACTTTGAGGTCCTGCGGGCCCATGAGGCGCACGCGCCGCTCGTCGGGCGTAACCCCGATGAACAGCTTCTGGTGGGTGCGGAAGTAGCGCGCATTATAAGGCTGCTGCACCTGCACCGCCACCACGGCCTTGTTGTCGGTAACCACGAATCGCTTTGAAAAGGCAAGCTGCGAGGTATCGCCGTTGATGAACACCTTCAGCAGGTAGTTGCCCGAGCGGGAAGGCGCGCAGTTGCGGTCGGGAACCGAGGCCTGGTAATGCGTGTAACGCGTCGAGGTCATCGACGACTGCCGGTAGTTGGTGATCCGCACGTTGCGGAAACCCTGGGTGTATTCGAATGGATTGAGAATGCTCGGCGACCAGTCGGCGTTGCAGAGCTGGAAGGCGTAATAATAATTCTTTACGTCGGCATCGAGGTCGTCGAAGTGAAGTTCCAGGCCCTCTGCCGAGTTGAGTGCATACATCGGGAAAGAGGTCTGGTCGCCGGGGCGGTAGAGCTTGACGCTGTGGATATCACCCACATAGCCGGAAGGATCTCTGATCTCGGATCTCCGATCTCGGATCTCAGGGTGAAGACCTCCGGTTTTCCCACTAGCGAAAACCGGTACGAGGGAAAGGGAACTTATCAGGAAAAGGATAATACGTTTCATATCGGGGCGTTCTATTGCGGGTGCCTTTATCTTTACCGCGTTGATCCAGAAGACGCGCTCAGGCGCCCGATGGTTCCCGAAGAAACGAAAAAACACTGTGAATATTTCCTCCTTCATTGCCCGCCGGATCGCCTTCAACCAGCAGCGCAGCTTCTCGCGCTTCATCATCCGCCTCTCTACGGTGGCCACGGTGATCTCGGTAACGGTGATGATCGTCACGCTCTCCTTCGTAAACGGCTTCCAGGATGCGGTAAGCGAGAAGGTCTTTTCCTTCTGGGGCCACATCCGGATCGGCTACCGGCAGCCGGGGAAGGTGGCGATCGCCGAAGAGGCGCCCATGGAGAAAAGCGATTCAATTGTTCAAACGGTGCGGGAGATGCCGGGCGTACGCTCCATCCACCCCTTTGCCACGAAATACGCCATCCTGAAAACGCCCGACGAGATGGAGGGCACGCTCATCAAGGGGCTCGATGACACCTACGATTCGGCTCATATCAAGCCTTATATCGAAAAAGGCGGGCGCTGGATTCGCTTCGACGATTCGAGCTATACCCGCGAGATCGTGGTTTCCCGTTATACCGCCAACCAGCTGCGGCTGAAGCTCCACGACCGGCTGCTGATCTACTTCGTGCGGCCCGACGGCTCGCTGCGTCCCGACAAGCTGAGCATCGTGGGGATTTACAAAACGGGCATCGAAGAGTACGATAAGACCTTTGCCCTCGGCGACATCCGCCTTATCCGCCGCCTCAACGGCTGGTCGGCCGACGAGATTGGCGGTTACGAGGTGTTTTTGAAAGACTACCACAACATGGATGCCGTCAGCAGCCGGATCTATGAGCAGCCCTCTTTTCCGCAGCTCTGGGAAACCCGCACCATCCGCGAGATCTACCCGAATATCTTCGACTGGCTCGGCATCGTGGCCAACAACGGCAGTGTGCTGCTGATCATCGTTGCGGTGATCGTCATCATCAACTTCATCACCTGCCTCATCATCCTGGTGCTCGAGCGCGTGCGGATGATCGGCATTCTCAAGGCCGTCGGTGCTACCGATTGGGCCATTCAAAAGATCTTCCTCGCCCATTCGGCGATCATCACGCTGACGGGACTCGTGATCGGCACCGGGCTTTCGCTGCTGCTGATCTGGCTGCAGCAACGGTTCCAGTTTGTGCACCTGAAGGAAGAAGAGTATTACATGACCACGGCTGCCGTGCGTGTCGACTGGACGCAGGTCGGCGCCGTTGTGGGCGGAACCCTGGTCATTTCATTACTGGTATTGTTGCTGCCCTCGCTGATCGTGCGGCGGATCCGGCCGATCCAGGCGATCCGCTTTAGCTAGACCAGCGGAGAGAAAGAACGCTGATTCCGCGGACGGAATGCGCAGATTGGTTATGATTTTTTATGATTAGCTGACGCACGCAATCATATCTGCGTAAATCATAAGAATCATAGAAGATCTGCGGCCTTTCTCTACCGCGGCTTTGTCAGCTCACTCAGCATAATCCCCGTCGCCACCGCCGCATTCAGGCTTTCGGCACCACCAATACGGGGTATCGTCAGTTTGACGGTAGCGCGCTCCTGGAGCTCCGGTCGGAGCCCTTTCGATTCGTTCCCGATGAGCAGGATGCCGCCCGCATTGCCACTGTATTCATACACTGAAGTGCCGCCGAGCACCGCGGCCAGCACGGGAAGGGTTTGGCGGGAAAGCCAGGTGTCTTCCTCATCGTACCAGATATTGACGCGCGCCAGCGAAGCCATCGTGGATTGCACCACTTTCGGGTTGTACAGCTCGGCGCATCCGGGCCCGCACACGATGTGACGAATGCCGAACCAGTCGGCGATGCGGATGATGGTGCCGAGGTTGCCCGGGTCCTGGATGGCATCAAGGTAAAGCGCCAGCTCCCTTTGCAGCACGGGCTCGCGGGCCGGGAGCTGCCGTGCAACCAGGAGCACCTCGTTGGGCGTCTGTAGCTGGGAGATGCGCGCCAGTTCTTCCGGTGTGACCGGCTGCAGGAGGCCGTCGGGGACGGCGGCAGCATGTGCGTCGATCCATTGCGGTAATGCATAAACGCTTTCCACCGCCTCCGGGATCGCGGCAAGCAGCTCCCCTACTACTTTCGGGCCTTCGGCAAGGAAGCGGCCGCTCCCGGCGCGCCCTTTTTTCAGGCCTAATCTTTGAATATCTTTGAGCACTTGTTTACTGGGCATGGCCTGTAATTAACTGTATGATCCATTCGGCAGCAATTCGCACCAAACGCGTCAAAAATAGCATCCTCCTCGCTGCCCTGCTCCTGTTTTTAAGCGCCTGTTCGGTAAAAGACTATCCCGCAGGCAGGCCTTTTGTATACAATGCCGAGGTGCATGTGGTGGGCGGAGACGTTAAGCCCGACGACCGCAAGGACCTCGAAAGCCGCCTCTACCAGCAGCTCCACGACAGCATCGCGGTGCGCCGGGTATCGAAGTTCTTCTTCTCCCAGCTTAAAAACCCGCCGGTATACGATAGTACCAATGCCGACAAATCGATCGGCTTCATGAATGCCTTGCTGCATTCACTGGGGTATTACCGCGACTCGATCTGGTACAATGCCGACATCCGGGCAAAAGACGACCAGCAGCGCACCACGGTTCGCTTTTACGTGGATGCCAAAAAGCTGTTCAAAGTCGACTCCATCAGCGTCGCGCTGAACGACACGGTACTCAACAGCCCGCGCCAGGCGGCTTCGCTCGATACGCTGCAGCAGCTTACGCTGGCGGCGCGTGCCGGTTCGGAAGTAAAAAAAGGGGCTCCCTTTGCCAAGCCGCTGCTTTCCTCAGAACTCGATCGCCTTACCAATATCTACCGCAACAATGGCTACCTCCGGATGACGCGCGACGAGCTGCGGGTGATCTGGGACACGGTAGGCATCGGGCTGCTGCGTCCCACAGCCGACCCACTCGAGCAGGCCCAGTTGCTGGAGGCCCTGCAACACCGGCGCGAAAACCCGGTGGCCGACATCGAGTTCCGCCTGCGCCCCATCACCGACAGCACGAAGCTGGTGCGCTACCATATCGGCAACGTGACCATCTTTCCCGATCTCAACGCCGAAAACAGCAAGCTCCCGGTTGTCTATAACGACTACTACCGCGACGTATTTATCAAGCACTACGAGGACCGTTTCAAGTTCCGCGTGCTTACCGAAAACATTTACTTCAAGCGCGGGCAGCTGTACGACCAGCGCATCCACCAGAAAACGGCCAACCGGTTCAACTCGATACCGGCCTGGCGCACCGCCAATATCGAAGCCGTGCCGCGGCCGGGGACGGATTCCGTGGACATGATCATCCGCCTCGCACCGGCGCAGAAATACATTTACGACTTCAACATCGAAGCGAGCCAGAACCTCGGTGGTCTTTTTGTAGGAAGCAATCTGGTAGGTATAAATCTCAACCTGCAGAACCGCAACTTTGCGCAGCGGGCCGTGCAGGCTACCTATAGCCTGGGCGTGGCCACCGAGCTGAATTCCACCGTGACGCAAACAACGCAGCTTTCCGGGGGGTATTCACTTGTATTTCCCCGATTCATCCCTGGCTTCCGGTTGCCTGCAAAGTGGCGCGACGCCAATCCACGCACGTCGATCGGCATCAATGCGCGGTATATCCACCGGGTAAACTACCTCGACCTCGTGGGCGTGAACGCCTCCTGGGGATACGATTTTTCCCTTCCTAAATGGCTGGTGTCTGTTCGTCTTCCCAATGTTGAGTTCACAAGCGTACAGCGTCGGAGTATCCTTGACACCCTGATAAAAAACAACAAATCGTACAAGTACATTTTTAACGACGGTCTGGTAGTATCTACAATCCTTAGCGCAACCCACAGCCGTGTGAAAACCCGCACCACCAGCATCCTGCGTCTCGGTGCCGAGATTTCAGGACTTTTCCTGGGAATGGGAAAATCCGCGTTCCTGGATACAACCCTGAAGCGCTTTTTTAAATTCGATGCTTCGTATGCCCAAAACCGGAAGCTCGGGCAGAACTCGGTGCTTGCCTGGCGGGTGCTTGGGGGCGTTGGCTACAGCTATCCCGGCGACAACGACAGCCGGCGTTATATGCCCTTCTTTAAAGCCTACTTCGCCGGGGGCGCCAACAGCATGCGGGGCTGGGGCCTGCGCAAGCTGGGGCCGGGATCCACCATCCGCACGTTCGCCCGTGATTCCTTCCCCGAGCGCTTCGGCGACATGCAGCTCGAAGCCAATATCGAATACCGGTTCCTGGTGGCCAATATCCGGGGCGTGTTCGTGAACAGCGCGGTCTTTGCCGATTTCGGAAACGTGTGGTACCTGCGGGAAAACCCGGATTTTCCGAACGGAAACATTAAGCTGAACCGCCTCTGGCAAGACATCGCAATCGACGTCGGTACCGGCGTACGCGTCGACTTCGGATTCATCAAGATTCGCCTTGATTATGCCTACAAGGCAAAAGATCCGAGCCCGGCCGACCCGAACCTGCAGAACAAGCCTTTCCCGAATTTCAAGGTGCTGGGAGGAACGGTGCAGTTGGGGGTGGATTACCCGTTTTGATTTAGAGGGAAAGAATGCAGATTTTTTATGATCTGTTATGATGCACACTGATGTCGGCACCGGCATCTGCGCAAATCATAATCAATCTGCGCATTCCGCTTACGGAATCAGTGTTCTTTCTCTTTCGCTAATTCAAGACGGATCTCTTCTTCCCACTCACCGACCGTCTTCGACTGATCAAGGGTGAATGCCCCGATGCGGGTGCGGCAAAGTGCGCTCAGGTAGCCGCCTACGCCGAGTGCGGCGCCGAAATCATTGGCAAGGCTCCGGATATAAGTGCCGGTGGAACAAACAACGCGAAAGTCAACTTCCGCGCCTTCGATGCGCGTCAGCTCGAACTCAGAAATCGCTACGGTACGCGGCTCGAGCACCACCTCCTTTCCGGCTCGGGCAAGCTCGTAGAGGCGCTTGCCGTCTTTCTTAATGGCCGAATGCGCCGGTGGCAGTTGCTGGATAGTGCCGGTGAATTGTGCCGTGGCGGCGCGGATTTCGTCGGTGCTCAAATGCCCGATTGCCTTGAAATCGCGGGGCTCGCTTTCGAGATCATAAGTAGGCGTGGTAGCGCCCAGGGTGATGGTACCGGTGTACTCTTTCTCCTGCGCCATAAACTCGTTGATCCGCTTGGTGAACTTCCCGGTGCAGATGATCAGCAGCCCCGTGGCCAGTGGATCAAGCGTGCCGGCGTGCCCGACCTTCTTGATGCGCATCGTGTTGCGCAGCTTGCGCACAGCGTCGAAGGAGGTCCAGCGCAGTTCCTTGTTCACCAGCAACACCTGGCCTTCCTCATATTTGTTCAGCGGCTTGTTCATCGGGCGCAAAGGTACGGTGGACGAGAAAAAGAGAACGAGAGAACGTGAGAACAAGACAAAGAGAGCTGGTCAAATTTGAGAACGCATCTCGTTCTTTCACCGCTCGTCCTCTTGTTCTCTCGTTCTCAAATCCCCGCGCGGTTCTTTACTTCCAGGTATTTGTTGATCGTCTGCACCGTCAGGTTCTCCGGGGAGGTGAGCAGGGCGAGAATGCCGTGCTTGCGCAGCTCGCGCACGATGAGGCGCTTTTCCTGGATGAACTTCTCCGCGATGGTTTTAATGTAGATCTCTTCGACGTTTTTTGCCGATTTCTGCGTCAGCTCTTTGAGCTCGGTGTTTTCGAAAAATACCACCACCAGCAGGTGGTAATGCGCCATCCGTTGCAGCGAAGGCAGCTCCCGCTCCAGGCTTTCAATTGATTCGAAATTGGTAAACAGCACCAGCAGGCTGCGCTGGGTAATACGATTGCGTACCACGGCAAAGAGCCGCTCGAAGTCGACATCCAGAAAAGTGGTTTCCTGCTTGTAGAGGGTTTCCAGGATCTGGCTGAACTGGCCGGGTCGCTTGTCGGCCGCCAGGAAGGCGCCGGTCTTTTGCGCAAAGGTGATCAGGCCCGCCTTATCCTGGCGCTGCAGCGCCACATTGCTCAGCACGAGCGCCGCGTTGATCGAATAGTCCAGCAGGGTCATCCCGTTAAAGGGCATCTTCATGGCGCGGCCCTTGTTGATGATGCAGTACACCTGCTGGCTGCGCTCGTCGGTAAAGTTGTTCACCATCAGGTCGCCGCGGCGGGCAGTGGCTTTCCAGTTCACGGTTCGGTAATCATCGCCCCGCACATATTCCTTTATCTGCTCGAATTCGAGGCTGTGACCCAGGGCCCGCTGGCGCTTGATGCCGGCCTCCTGCAGGCGGTTGGCGGCCGCCAGCAGCTGGAAGCGGCGCACTTGCAGGAAGCTGGGATACACCTTCACCGTCTGCTCCTGGGCAAAGCGGTAGCGGCGGCTAACGAGGTCGAGCGGCGAGCGGGCAAGCACGTTGATGGCACCGAAGTCATAAGTACCACGCTGCACCGGGCGAAGTGAATACGTGATGCCATCTTTCTGCCCGCTGCCCAGGTGCAGGAAGCGTTCCCAGGACCGTTCCTGGAACTGGAAGGGCAGCTCGTCGATCACCTTCAGCGAAACGGGAAAGCCGTACGCATTGTGCACCTGTAATTGTACGGTGTTTTCGTCGCCGTTGCTGAACCGGTCGGGACAGATACGTGCCGCGCGGATGCCGCGGCGGGTGTACAGGAGCAGCGTATCGGCGGCAATCGCCACCACCCCGAACAGCAGGCACAGCTGCGCCACGGCGAAAAGCACGGGCACATAATAGCTGGCCATGAACAACACGCTGATCACGAAGCCGGCATAATACACCTTCGGCCTCGGGAAAAAGCTGGTCTGGTTGAGCAGGTAGCGAAGCTTGTTCATCAACGCGGGATATCTATCGTTTGAAGGATCTGTTTGATCACGGTGTCTTCAGTCACTCCTTCCATCTCCTTTTCAGGAGTGAGGATGATACGGTGCCGCAGCACCGGCGGGATCACCTCCAGGATGTCATCGGGCGTTACGAAGTCGCGGCCGCCGAGGGCCGCCACCGCCTTCGAGGCATTCATGATCGCCAGCGATGCGCGGGGCGAAGCGCCGAGGTAGATGCTCTTGTGGTTGCGGGTGCTGCTGACGAAGTTGGCGATGAAGCGCAGCAGTTTTTCTTCGATCACAAAGGAGCGCACCTGCTCGCGGAGGCGCACCACGTCGTCGCGGCGCAGCACGGGCTGAATGGCGGCCAGCACTTCGGCGGTGGCCTGGTGGTTGAACTGCTTCAGGATGGCGTACTCCTGGTCGGCATCGGGGTATGACACCACGATCTTGAAGAGGAAGCGGTCGAGCTGCGCCTCGGGAAGGCGATAGGTGCCTTCCTGCTCAATGGGATTTTGCGTGGCGATGACCATGAAGGGCGGCTGCATCGGGTAGGTCTTGCCGTCGATGGTGATCTGCCGCTCCTCCATCACCTCAAAGGTTGCCGACTGCGTTTTCGCGGGTGCGCGGTTGATCTCGTCGATGAGCACGACGTTGCTGAAAAGGGGGCCCTTCTTGAAGTCGAAGGTTCCTTCCTTTGGGTTGAAGACCGGCGTACCGAGCACATCGGAAGGCATCAGGTCGGGGGTAAACTGGATCCGCGAGAACGGTACGTCGAGGCTTCGGGCCGTCAGCTTGGCCGAAAGCGTTTTCGCCACGCCCGGCACACCTTCCAGCAGCACATGACCGTCGGCCAGCAGGGCGGCGATAACGAGACGCACCAGCTCCTCCTGTCCCACGATCACCGTGCGGATCTGGTGCTGCACGGCCGCGATGGCTTCGCTGAGTGCGCTGAGGTCGGTTCTCTGTTCAAAAATTTCTGATTCCATTCTATATAGTTTGATAATAGGCTTCTAATTGCCGGTGCAGGTCCTGCAGTTCGGCGGGCGTGGTGCGGCCTTCGTGGCGCAGGCGGGCGACGAGGTCCATCAGCGACTGCAGCCGCTCGCGCGGGTAACCCGAGCGGGCCTCCAGGCGCTGCACAAACTCGCTGTCGAGCACCGTCGTATTGATCTTGTAATGATGGCGCACGCCTTCGAGGAAATACTGGATCATCTTGAGCGCCAGGTTATGATCGTCGCGCTTGTCGTAATAAAGGCGCCCGACGGTTTTTACAAAATCAAGCGATTCGTTGCGCGGCGCCGGGTGCGGCGGGATGGGGCGCTGGCGGCGACGCATCTCCGACAACAGGTAGAGCCCCAGGATGAACAATAACACCCAGAACGCCCACGCAAAGGGCTGTTGCTTCATCAGCACCCCGAGCCAGTTGGGCTCGCCCCCGGCGCCGCTGTGCGCGGTCAGGTAGTATTCGTTCCACACCAGGCGGCGCAGCCCTTGCGGCAGCACGGAAAACGCCTGTGCATAATAGGTTTCATTACCGGGCTGCAGCAGGAAATAATTGGTGAAGGCCATGGGCTCACCGTGCAGGAAAAGCGCGCCCTTGCCGACGCGGTATTGCAGAAAATTCGGATGGTCATCGCCGTCGGTGCCCAGCACCACGGTGCTGTCGGCACCGCGGAGCGAGAAATGGATGCCGGCCGAAGGCCCCGGAAATGTATAGCGCTTTTCGTTGAAGCGTGGGGCGCGGAGCTGCACCCGCAGCGTGTCTTCACCCTTCAGGGAGTAGAAAGTCGAATTATAGAGCCGAAGGCGGTCAAACACGGCACTTGAAAAATCGGGCGCGATGCAGAAAACGTAGTTACCCTTTTCCACGAAGGCCAGCAGTGTCTCGAGCTCGTCGTCGGTGGCGGCAAGTTCGCGCCCGACAAGCACGACGGCCTGCCCGCCGGTGTTGACGTCGATCGAATCCCACGCGCCCGGCGCATTGCGGTCGTTGACCAGGGGCACCCCGGGAAACAGATCGGGCACGAGGCCCCGCGCAATGCTGTAGCCGTAGGGAATACGGTCTTCATAGCGCAGGGTGATGCGCTGGTTGAATTCCTTGCGCCGCCCGCCCCCGATCACCAGCACGGCGATCACCACCAGCAGCAGGGCCCCGCCGATCAGCAACCCGTTCCGTTTCATACAAACTGCTTTTTGAGGTGATCGATGTCTTGCTCCATGTAATCGTAAGCGGCGCGGGTCACGGCCATTTCACCGTACCAGGCATATTCAAAGGTGCGGGTGATGCGAAAGAAAGGGTTGAAATAGTTGGTGCCAAGCAGCTGGCTCACGTATACCCCGTTGGGGCGCTCGTGGCGGTACTGGATGATATTGCGCCCGGCCATCTCGCGGAGGAGCTGCAGGTAGCGCGCCCGGATGGCCGAGCGGTAGTCGCCGGCGGCGAGCGCGCGTGCTACGTCCGCGTCGTAGTCGCGGCTGAAGAAATCGGCTTCGGCATCCGCAGCCGTGCCTTCATCGTCAGCATTCGGAACGCGCCGGGCAAACGGGTTGACGTTGAGCGAAAGCAGGAAAAAGTACAGCAGTGCCGCACAGCCAAGGGCGATAAGCGCCCAGAACAGGTAGCGCATCGCTCCCGACTCGAAAAGCGAAGCAAGCCAGCTTTTACCCTCCGGACGCTCTTCTTTGTTGCGGTGGTTCCAATACCAGTAATCCTTCGAGCGCCGCATGGAGTCCAGCTGCGCCGGCGGAACGCTCCGTGCGGCAACGGGCGCGCGGTCTTCGGGGCGTACGGGTAACAGGTAATTTTTCGGGGTATTCTCTTCGGAATCACTTCTTTCTTCCGATTCAACCGTCGTGGTCTGTTCATCCGCCGATACAGGCGCCTCCGTTACCACCACCGTATCCGATTCATCCGTTGCCTGGGCACCGGCGGAAAAGCCCAAAGCCAGCATCAAAGCAAGCAGCCAGAAATTACGCATGGGCGGCCTCCTCTTTGCGCACCTGGCGCCACACACGGATCGGGTAGATCACAAAGTATCCGATTACAAACAGCAGGCTGGCAAGCAGGATCGACCCGCTTGCATAAAGCGGCATCTTGTAATGACGCGTGATAAAGCCTTCGATAAAAGCGGCCACCATGAACACGGGTATCAGGGCGAGTACGATCTTGATAGCGTCCTTGCCGCCTTCGCGGAAGGCCGTGAGGCGACGCTGGGTCCCCGGGAAAAGAAAGGAAGTGCCGAGTATGGCACCAGCCCCGCAGGTCATGATGATGGCGGTGATTTCAAGGGTGCCGTGCAGCATCACCGACACCAGCCAGTTGAAGCCGAGGCCGTGCTGGTAAAACATGTATTCGAAGGCGCCGATGCGCACCGATTCGCGTCCCAGCGCGATGATGCTCGGGATGCCGAGCAGGATGCCTTCACCAAAGTAGTGCAGTGATACCTGGATGTTGTTGAGCATGATCATGATCCACATCAGGAAGGGGCTCGTGTCGCCATAAACGTCGAAAGGATTGCCGGCAGCGATATTCTTTTCTGTCATATCCACGTACGCATCGCCCAGCATCTGGCGCACGAAGCTTTTTTCCTGCATCGCGGAGAAGAACCCGACGCTAAAGAAAACCAGGAAAACGCCCAGGGCGAACAGCAGCACGCGGTAGTGGCGCGCGATCGCCAGGGGCACGTCGCGTTTTACAAACAGCGCGAGTCGGTTCGACGGATCCTTGCGGTTCTGGTAAATATTGAGGTAGATGCGCGAGGCAAGCGCGTTGAGGTAGGCCGTGATCTTGCTGGTCGGATAAAAAGTTTTGGCGTAGCCCAGGTCGTTGACCAGCCGGGTAAAATGGCTGGCGGTTTCATCGGCATTGGCGGTACGGTCGTGCTCGATCTGCTCCCAGTGGTCCTTGTTCTTCTTGATAAATAAACCTTCGCGCAAACGGGTCTGTTTAGGCTTCGTAAAATACAGATTTTTCACTTCGCCGCAGCCGATTTAATCCTAACTTGTCCCCATCGCGCTTATGTCCACCATCCACATTCCCACGAGTTTCAACATCAGCATCACCTTCCCCGCGGCTTCCTTTCACCGGCGGCTGGGTGCCTGGGCCATCGACCTGGCGATCCTGATCACCTACCTGTATTTCCTCACCAAGATCTTCAGCGCCTTTGTGAGCGGAACGCCCTTCGATGAAGACGCCGAGCGATCGGTAGTCCGCGGCATCTGGATGTTCCTGACGGTGGTGCCCATCTTTACGTACCACCCGCTTTGCGAGCTGTTGCTCAACGGGCAAAGCATCGGCAAAAAAGTGACCCAGCTGCGGGTGATCAACGACAAGGGCGGACGTGCCAGCATCTCGCAGGTGCTGATCCGCTGGCTGATCCGCACCTCCGACTACATGGTGCTGGTGGTGATCCTGATGTCACTGATCGCGAGCCGCTACCCGCAGGTGCTGACGCAGGTCGGTATTGCCTTCGGCCTGCTGGCCCTCGATATCATCCTGGTAAACGTAACCGCGCGTCACCAGCGGCTGGGCGATATCCTCGCCCATACCATCCTTATCCGGACCACCCAGAAGACCGGCATTGAAGAAACCATTTTCCAGCACGTGGTAGACACCTATACGCCGCAGTTCCCGCAGGTGCTGCAGCTTTCCGACCGCGACATCAACGCCATTAAGAATATCCTCGACTCGGCCCGCAGGCACCACGACTATGCCCTCGCCGAGCGCGCCGCCGACAAGATCCGCAACCACCTCCGGATCGACAATTCCATGTCGCCTTATGATTTCCTGGAGATTTTGCTGAAGGATTATAATTATTTGACGACGCACTGACCTCCCCCCGGCCCCTCTCCGGAGCGGAGCGGGGTGACTCTGTGGATCATTCTTAATGTTTGTTACTGTCTGCTGATTGAACCTCGAAAGCAAAGAGCGGATGCCTTCGGCATCCGCTCTTTAGTATAGGATTAAACAGAGGACTGCTTAAACACAACAGGAAACTACCCGAGAGTCACCCTTTCCCCTTGGAAAGGGGCCGGGGGATGGGTTTGGGCCGGGGCTGAGGTCAATACGCCCGGGCAAACAGCACCCGTTGCGTACTCGGCTTCCCGGTGAGGATGCACTTGCCTTCCTCCAGCGGGTTGTCGAGCGGAATACAGCGGATCGTGGCTTTTGCTTTTTCCTTGATCGCAGCTTCGGTTTCGGCGGTGCCGTCCCAGTGAGCGGAAACGAAACCCGTTTTCTCATCGAGCACACGCTCGAATTCTTCCCAGGTATCTGCTTTGGTGATGTGTGCGTCGCGGAAGGCTTTGGCACGGGCGAATAGGTTGTCCTGTATTTCTACAAGAAGGCCCTTGATGCGCTCCGCCAGCCCTTCCAGCGGCACGGTCGATTTCTCTTTCGTATCGCGGCGCGCCAGCTCCACCACGCCATTGGCCAGGTCGCGGGCACCGAGGGTAACGCGCACCGGAACGCCTTTCAGCTCGTATTCGGCAAACTTCCAGCCCGGGCGGGTATTGTCGTTGTCGTCGTATTTCACGCGGATACCGGCGGCTTTGAGCTCGGCGATCAGCTTATCGGCATGCGGTGCCATTTCGGCCTTGCCCTCGTCGCCCTTGTAGATGGGCACGATCACCACCTGCAGCGGTGCGATCCGCGGCGGCAGCACCAGGCCCTGGTCGTCGGAATGCGTCATCACGAGGCCGCCGATGAGGCGGGTGCTCACGCCCCAGGAGGTAGCCCACACGTATTCCTGCTTGTTCTCTTTGGTGAGGTACTTCACTTCGAAAGCCTTGGCAAAATTCTGCCCCAGGAAGTGCGAGGTGCCGGCCTGCAGGGCCTTGCCGTCCTGCATCAGGGCCTCGATGCAATAGGTGTCTTCGGCGCCGGCAAAGCGCTCGGCGGGCGACTTCACCCCCTTGATGACGGGCATCGCCATATACTCTTCTGCGAAGGCGGCATAGACGTCGAGCATCTGCTTCGTTTCCACGATGGCTTCATCGGCGGTGGCGTGCGCCGTGTGGCCTTCCTGCCAGAGGAACTCGGCCGTGCGCAGGAAGAGACGCGTACGCATTTCCCAGCGCACCACGTTGGCCCACTGGTTCACCAGGATCGGCAGGTCGCGGTAGCTCTGGATCCAGTCTTTATAGGTATTCCAGATGATGGCTTCGGAAGTAGGACGCACCACGAGCTCTTCTTCGAGCTTCGCCTCGGGGTCCACCATCAGCTTGCCTTTCTTTTCCGGGTCGTTCTTAAGCCGGTAGTGCGTCACCACGGCGCACTCCTTGGCGAAGCCTTCGGCATTCTGCTCCTCGGCTTCGAAAAGGCTTTTGGGCACGAAAAGCGGGAAATAGGCGTTCTGGTGACCGGTGTCTTTGAACATCCGGTCGAGCACGTCGCGCATGTTTTCCCAAAGGGCATAGCCATAGGGCTTGATCACCATGCAGCCGCGCACCGCCGAATAGTCGGCGAGGCCGCCGCGGAGGATGAGATCGTTGTACCACTGCGAATAATCCTGTTCCCGGGAAGTAATTTCTTTGCTCATGATGTTATGGCGATATTTGCTAATGTTTTGTGAATGCGAACCTGCTGCGCAACTGTTAAATGTCCTTTTGCCAACTTTACAGCAAGACCCTCCTGCCACCTGTCGCGGCCGGGGCGCCCAAAAGTAACACATCCCTCCGATTGCACCTTATAAAGAAGCGCTTATGAAACCTGTTCTACCTGTCCTTCTTTTCTCCGCGGCACTTGCGGGCTGCAGCACTACTTACAAGTCGGGACAAACGCCCGACGACGTTTATTACGCAGCCGGCCGCCCGGTGCGCGAATACGAGGAAGTGGAAGAACGCAGCGTGGCGCGCCGCGACGAGCCCACGACGCAGGAAGACCGCTACCTGCGGATGCGCGTCCGCAACCGCCAGCGCTGGTCCGACCTCGACGAATACTACCGCGATCCCTACGCGTACAACTACCACTACTGCCAGTGCGGCTACGCCGTGAACCCGCGTCTCTCCTGGGGCTACTACTATTCGCCGTACAGCTATTACGGGCCGGTGGTATACCGCCCGGTAGTGCCCAACACGCCGCGCCGTTTCAACTTTGACGGCTGGCAGACGCCGCCGGCACCGACCGTGCAGACGGGAGGCAAGAACGAATATTACACGCCGCCCGCCAACAGCTACGAGCCGCGTAATACCCGCGGCGGCTCGCTCCGCGATGCCTATAACAATGGCAGCAGCTCGGGCACGCCGACGCGCAGCAGTTCGTCTTCTTCGTCCAGCTCCTCGTCTTCGTCCAGCTCCTCCTCGGGTAGCCGCAACGCAGGCGTGCGCCGATTCTGATTCCTGAACCTCCCGAATACACCCATATGAACAAAGGGATTTTCCTGGCCCCGGTGCTGCTTGCAGCGGGTGCCCTCCGCGCGCAGGAGCCGACCGACGCGCTGCGCTTTTCGCAAACCTTTCCCGGCGCCACCGCCCGTCAGCAGGCCATTGGCGGCGCCATGGGCTCACTTGGCGGCGACTACGGCGCCACTTTCGTCAACCCCGCCGGACTCGGGTTCTACCGCACCGGTGACTTTGTATTCACGCCCTCCTTTCATTGGGGCGATACGAAAGCCGATTACCTTGGCCGCACCGAAAAAAGCAAGGAGCAGCGCTTCGACTTCAGCTCCATCGGCGTTGTGCTCGGGCATGCGCAAGGCAAACGCGGAGAACGCGGTTCTGCCTTTACCCTCGGCTTCAGCACGCAGGCCGACTTCCGCAGCGAGCTGCGTTACCTGGGCCGAAACCGGCAAAGCTCCTACTCGCAGCGGTTCCTGGAAGAACTGCAGCGCTCCGGTGTGCGTGATGGCTCGGCGGCCTACCTGTATCCCACCGGCTCCAGCCTTGCGATCAATACGTTCTGGCTCGACCCGGTGAAAGACGGTAGCGGCGCTGTTACGGGCTTCGCTACCAATTCGCCCATCGCCACCGGCCTTATCCAGGAGCAGTACATCCGCAGCCGCGGCGGCATTTACGAAGCCGCGGTGGGTGGCGGCGAACAGGTGACGTCGAAATGGTTCGTGGGCGGCACGCTCGGCATTCCGTTTCTGTATTACGACCGTAAGGCAACGTTCACCGAGGCCGATGCTACAACGGACACCTCCAACCGTTTCGACTTTGCCGAGTACCGCGAAAACCTCAACACCTCCGGTGTCGGCATCAATGTGCGACTGGGCGCGATTTACAAGCCTACCGAATTCTGGCGTCTTGGCCTGTCGTTTCAATCACCGACACTCTATAAACTCACCGACCGTTATTCATACGAGCTGACCACCAACACGGAGCATTACGAAGGCGAGTGGACCGATTATTCGAAGGACTATAATGACGGTAAGGAAAATGAATTCAGGTACCGCCTGGTAACGCCGCTCAAGGTTACCGGCTCGGTGTCCTTCGTCATCCGAGAAACACAGGATGTTTCAAAGCAGCGCGGCTTCATCACCGCCGACGCCGAATTCGTGCACTACCCGATGATGAAATACCTCACCGACAACGACGCAGAAACGGATGACAGCGGCAACCAGCCCTACCTCGACGAGCTGAACCGCGCCATCAGGAACGCGTACCACAGCGCTTTCAACTTCCGCGTGGGTGGCGAGCTCAAATTCACCACCTGGATGGTGCGCGCAGGCGCGGCCTACTACGGCAACCCGTACAAGGAAGTAAACGGCGGCACCGGCCACCGGCTCAACCTGAGCGGCGGCCTCGGCTACCGGGATAAAGGTTATTTCATTGACCTCACCTATGTGCACAGCCTTCAAAAAGATATCAACGCGCCGTACCGGCTTGCCGGTAGCCCCTACCCGATCGCCAGTACCAACCGCATGCAGGGAAATGTGGCGTTAACAGTCGGGGTGAAGTTTTGAGAGAAAGGAAAAGAAGGTTCTAAACCGCGAAGAAAAAAGTTGAATAAGCGTTACGCTAAGGAATACAATTGAAAAGGTCCCGCCTGCGGCGGGACCTTTAACGTAACAACTTAGCATATCGCTTCTTCTTATTCTCTTAGCGGTGAAAGACTCTTATTCTCCTTCAAATAACTTATTACTGTTTCAGAATCAGGCGCCATCCACGCGCTTCCTTCCTCCTTCCGGAACCAGGTGAGTTGTCGCTTTGCATAATGACGCGTATTGGTTTGAATATCATTTACCGACGCTTCAAGTGTGCACTTGCCATCGAAATGCTCGAAGAGTTCTTTGTAGCCAACGGTTTGCAGGGCGTTGAGTTTGCGCAATGGCAGGAGCGCCCGGGCTTCTGCTTCAAGCCCGTCGGCCATCATCTGCAGCACCCGCCGGTTGATGCGGTCGTAGAGCTCTTCGCGCGGCAGGTCGAGCACGATCTTCACCACATCAAAGGGACGTTCCGACGGCTGCCGGCTGTGAAAGTCGAGGATGGAGCGGCCTGTTGCCTGCTTCACTTCCATAGCACGCAGCAGGCGGTGCGGGTTCTGCGTTTCGCCGGACGCGAAATAGTGCGGATCGGATTTTGCCACGAGTTGCTGCAACCACTCCAGGCCGTATTTTTCATAATCGGCCTGCAGCCCTTTCCGTATTTCTGCGGGGATTTCGGGGATGGCATCCATGCCTTCGCAAAGTGCCTTGATGTAAAGACCGGTGCCGCCAACCACTACGATCGTATCCTGCTTTTGAAAAACGCGGCGCGTTACATTCAGCGCATATTGCTCATACGAAGCCGCATGGAGGTTGTCGTATACCGAATGCGAGGCTATGAAATTGTGGCGCACCTTTGCCCGCTCCTCGTCGGTGGGGCGTGCCACGCCTATGTTGAGCTCGCGGTAGCACTGGCGGCTGTCGGCCGACAGCACTTCGGTTCCGAACGCCAGGGCCACATCGATGGCCACGGCAGTCTTTCCAACGGCCGTCGGCCCGGCAATAACGATCACGGTCTTTTTCATCGCCGGTAAAGGTCGCAAATAAAAGACCGCTGCGGTGCAGCGGTCTTCGATATTCCTTATCCGATATTCGTTATTCGATATTTAAAAATCCTCACCGCCACCTTCGTCATGACCCGACTCTTCGGGGCTGTGGTCGTCGCCACCGCCTTCGCCTTCGGTGCCGAAGCCTTCGGCGTCCTTGCTGAGGTCATACTTTTCTTCCACATCGGCAAAGCGTTCGCCGAGCAGGCTCTTGGCGCCGTACTGGCTCGGGGCGATGCCTTCGGAACGTACCGTGGTGGGGTAGGTCACTTTCGGGTTTTCTTCTTTCGACACACCGATCAGGGATACAAGGAAGGTCCAGTTCTTTGCCAGGTCGTACACGTATACGAATTTCTGGTTCGGGTCCTTGATCTCCGATCCGATCGTCACGTCCTTCATCAGCAGGGGCGCCATGCGGTAGGGCCGGTCGTAATGCTCGAGCGTGATCTCGCGGCCGCGCTGCCAGTTGTCGTTGCTGCGGAAAAACGTGGCGGCGTGCTTGTTGTCAAACTCGAATGCCTTCAGGATCGCGTCGTGCAGCTGGAAAAAGGTGTGTGTATGGCGGATGGCGATATCGCGGTAAACACTATCGTCATCCTCGTACTGTACTCGAAACTTAAGAATCGCCATGCAGGGTTGCCAAATGGGTGAACGTCAAAAATAAGGAGAAACACAGGAATCTCGGATCTCGGATCTCGGACCTCAGATCTGCGGAAAAGCCGGATTATTTACACGGGGCGCTTGATTCCGAGCTCAGCCGCTTTCACCAGCATAAACTGGAAAGCCGCCTCGTATTCGTTGGGAATATGCCCGTCCAGGATCGCGTTGCGGATGGCGTCCTTGATCTCTCCTACGGCGCGCGAGGGCGGCAGGGCAAAGGTTTCCATGATGAGCTCGCCGGTGATGGGCGGCTGCCAGTTGCGCATCCGGTCTTTGCCTTCCACCTCGATGCAGCGCTGCTTCACCAGCTCGAAGTTGTCGAGAAAGCGCTGCACCTTGGCTTTGTTCTTCGACGTTATATCGCTTTCGCAAAGGATCATCAGGTCATCGAAGTCGGCGCCGGCATCGAAAAGAAGGCGGCGGATGGCCGAATCGGTGATGTCTTCCTTTGAAAGCGATATAGGGCGCAGGTGCAGCTCCACCAGCTTGCGCACGTATTTCTGCGGTTCGCCCAGCGGCAGCTTGAACTGGTTGAAGATCTTGGGTACCATGCGCCCGCCCACCACCTCGTGGCCGTGAAAGGTCCAGCCGTGGCCTTCCTCGAAGCGCTTCGTGGCCGGTTTGGCGATGTCGTGCAGGATGGCCGCCCAGCGCAGCCAGATATTGCCGGTTCGCACGGCCACATTATCCAGCACCTGCAGGGTGTGGTAGAAATTGTCTTTGTGCCCGAGTCCATCCACGAATTCTGCACCGGCGAGGTCGACCATCTGCGGGAAAATGAGCTCCAGCAGCTTCGAATCGTAAAGCAGCTTAAAGCCGACACTGGGCTTAGGGCTGGCGATGATCTTGTTGAGCTCATCGGTGATCCGCTCCTGGCTGATGATCCGGATGCGTTCGCGCTGCTCGCGGATGGCCCGGAAGGTGGGCGGGTGAATGCGAAAACCGAGCTGCGATGCAAAACGAATGGCGCGCATCATCCGCAGGGGGTCGTCGCTGAAGGTGATGGCGGGCTCCCCGGGCGTACGGATCAGGCCTTCCTTCAGGTCGGCCATCCCGTTGAAGGGGTCCACGAGTGTGCCGAAGTCGTCGCGGTTGAGCGAAATGGCGAGCGCGTTGATGGTGAAGTCGCGGCGGTTCTGGTCGTCTTCCAGCGTACCGGGTGCTACCTGCGGGTTGCGCGAGCCGCGGCTGTAGCTTTCCTTGCGGGCACCTACAAATTCGAGGTCGAAGCCCTCGGGCATACGGAACTGCGCCGTGCCGAAGTTTTTGAAGAAATGCACCCGCGGACGTGGCCGGAACTGCTCCGCGGCCGCATCTGCAAGCGCGATCCCGTCGCCGATGCATACGAAGTCGGCATCCTTGGTGGGACGGCCGAGCAGCTTGTCGCGCACAAAGCCACCGACCAGGTAAGCCGGAAGGCTGTTGGCTTGCGCCGCCGCGGCCACTTTCTTCAGGATATCGAGCTCGTATGGAGAAACCGGGATGTCCATGGGGCGCAAAGATAAGGCTCCCGGGAAGGTTCTAAGGTTCTGTGGTTCCGAGGTTTTAAGGTTGGTTCATGCAAATAGGGGTATGCAACCTTGACTAACTTATTTCCGGATGACCTCATACTTTCCGCCGCCGATCCATTTTACGATCATTGATGGCTGCGCGGGTGTTTCGTCGTCCTGCCGCCACCTGACGATATGATCGACGCCGGTTCGGATCGGTTCTGATATATCCTTGAAGAAGGGGGCTGCCGGCTCGCCGCTGATATTGGCGGATGTGCTCACGATGGGGCCGCCGAGGCGCCGCACCAGGTGGCGGCAGAAAGGGTCGCGTACGATGCGGATGGCGATCGACCCGTCTTCGGCTATCAGGTTACCGGGCAGACCGATAGCGTCGCTGAAGATCACGGTGGTGGGCCGTTCCTGCACCTCCATGAATGCCAGCGCTTCCGGGTCGGGTGCCGCCACCAGCTCCAGGATGTCGCGCGCGGAAGAGGCCAGAACGATGAGGCTCTTGCTGTCGGGGCGTCGCTTGATCGTATAAATACGGGACACCGCTTCGGCGTTGCGCGCATCGCAGCCAAGGCCCCATACGGTATCGGTGGGATACAGCAGGGTGCCGCCGCGGCGCAGCGCCGCCAGTGCCGCTTCTATTTCCGAGTTGAAGAATGCGTTTTCCATACCTGTTCGTATACCTGCATCACCGAAGCGCTGCAGCGTTCCAGTGTAAATTTCTGTGCATGCTCCCAGCCGCGCTCCACCAGCGAAGCGGCCAACGCCGGGTCGCGGCGCAGCTTGAGGATCGCTTCGGCAATGCTTTCCGGCTGCGCGGGATCGACATAGCAGCCGCCCGGTCCCGCGGCTTCCGGCAGGCAGGAGGTGTTGGACGTGATCACCGGCACGCGGCTCCAGAGCGCTTCCAGCACGGGGATGCCGAAACCCTCGAAAAAAGAAGGGTACAGCATCATATCGGCCATCTGGTAAAGGGCCGCCAGCGTGGCGGGCTCGCGAAAGCGTGGGTCTGTCTTCACCGCCGGCTCTTCCGAAAGAAAACGCACGCGGTCCTGGAGTCCTTTGTCATGGAGAAAATCCTTTACCTGCTGTGCGTAGGCGCCACCTCCGCCCACAACAACGAGGGGCGGCAACGCTTCTTTGCGAAGCGCATCGAGCGCCTTACAGATGCCAAGCAGGTTCTTACGCTCGATGAGCGAGCCGACGTAAAGGAGAAATTTTTCCGGAAGGTGGTAGCGCCGCCGGATGTCTTCGCGCATGTCGCCGGAAACCCGCTCCGCAAAAGCCGGGTCGCAACTCTGGTAGCACACGTCGATGCGCGACGCATCGGCACCGTAGATATCCACGAGATCGCGTTTCGTCTGCTCGCTGATGGCAATGATCCGTGTAGCATGCCGGCAGGCATACAAAAACTTGCGCCGGTAGATGGCGCGGTCGATCTTCTTGTATTGGTGCGGGTAGCGCTCAAAAATGAGGTCATGCATCGTTACCACCGAAGGGATGCCGGTGGCACCGATGCCTACGGGAATTTCGTGGCTAAGCCCATGGTACAGGTCCACGCCGAGGCCTTTGAGCTCACCGCTTACAAAGCGGCTGCGCCAGGCGCCCGGCAAGGCCTTGTCGCGAAAGCCGGACGGCCGCACTTCCTCCACGTTCGGCAGGGCCGGCTTGTGGTAATGCTTTCCCGGCTTCGGGTTCAGCAGCAGGTAGCGGTGCTGGGGGTAAAAGGTTGCCAGTCCGCGGATAAGCGTACGGCTGTAGTTACCCAGCCCGGTGCCGTTGTGAAAGGCGCGTTTTGCATCAAAGGCGATCGTCATCATGCGGTGCTGCGCAAGATACGCCGAAGCGCCGAGGGAAGGACGGCATGCGCTACTTTTGCGGCATGAACGCAAAAGAATCCATTGTAAAAGCCTGGCAGGACCGCAGTCTCCTGCAAGACCCATCGGTTCAGAACGACATCCGCGCCATCATCGAAGAGGTGGACAAGGGCCGCCTCCGCGTGGCCGAGCCCACCGAAAACGGGTGGGTGGTGAATGAGTGGGTAAAGCAGGCCATCCTGCTCTATTTCGGCATCCAGCCGATGCAGACATGGGACCTCGCTCCTTTTGAGTTTTACGACAAGATGCTGCTGAAAAAGAACTACCAGGAGCTTGGCGTGCGCGCCGTACCGCATGCGGTGGCCCGCTACGGTGCCTATATCGCACGCAACGTGGTGCTGATGCCCTCCTATGTAAATATCGGCGCTTATGTTGATGAGGGCACGATGGTGGACACCTGGGCCACGGTAGGCTCCTGCGCCCAGATCGGCAAGGGCGTGCACCTGAGCGGCGGTGTGGGCATCGGCGGGGTGCTGGAGCCCCTGCAGGCAGCCCCGGTGGTGATCGAGGACGGCTGCTTTATCGGCTCGCGCTGCATCGTGGTAGAGGGCGTTCGCGTGGAGAAAGAGGCGGTGCTTGGCGCCAACGTGGTGCTCACCCAATCCACCAAGATCATCGACGTGAGCGGCCCTGAGCCCATCGAGATGAAGGGCGTGGTGCCCGCCCGCAGCGTGGTGATCCCCGGCTCCTACACCAAGAAGTTCCCTGCCGGCGAATTCGGCGTCGGCTGCGCCCTTATCATCGGCAAGCGCAAGGAAAGCACCGACCTGAAGACCAGCCTGAATGATGCGCTGCGCGACTTCAACGTGAGTGTGTGATGATGCAAGCGCTGGGAGAGAAAGAACGCAGCTCTTTTATGATTGTTAGGATGTACGCCGCCTTCGGCTACGCTCAGGCAGACAATGTCATGGTGAGCTTGTCAAATCAAGCGTGCGTCAGCGATCATAATAAAATATAACCCATCTGCGTATTCCGCTTGCGGATCAGCGTTCCTTCTCTCCTGCTGCCTCCGGCAAAAAAACTTTTTGCTGGAATAATCCCATCCCCCTAAATTTGCACTCCCGCAACGGAACAAAGTAGCTACCAATACTTTAGGAAGTTGGGGATCCTGCCAAGGCGGGATGAGTTTTAAGAGTTGCCCAGGTGGCGAAACTGGTAGACGCACCGTCTTCAGGTGGCGGCGCCGCGAGGTGTGCTGGTTCGAATCCAGTCCTGGGCACAGCATCAACAAAAAGGCAATCCGGCAACGGGTTGCCTTTTCTGTTTGTGTCCAAATCCCTTGCCTGTAGCGGGATTTCGAGGAAGAGGTCGTTGACACGGGTAGTTCGAACTAACCCTTTTTCCTTGTTATACAGGACTCCTTCAGGAAACACAAGCTGTTGCAACTTCTGTTTCACCTCATAGGTCCCTGAAATCCACTGCCCACTTAGGCTTTGCGCAAGTTCGAGCGCTTTTTCAACGGCTTTTTTCAGGTTCGAACTGTCTACGTCGGACTTTTGCAATTCCGCCTTAATTTCCAACATCTGTAGATTGTATTTAGCCGCGAACTTTTCATAGGTCTCCTCTTTAATTTTTCCGAGTGCATAACGCTCTTCCATCTCCTCCAACTGGCCCTCCAATTCGGCGAGACGCTTCTTTAGCGCCTTGCATTCCTCGAGTGCCGATGCAAGCCGTTTGTGCAGCCCCTCTTCGATTTTCTGAGCCAGCGCAGCCTTGTGCTTCTTATCGAATTCAAAGGTTTTTAAAGTGTCACAGAACAGACTGTTAAGGGACTCTGCGCGGATGTTAACGCCCGCCCCTTTCGCCCGGGCCTTATAATACCAATTCCCTTTTGTCTTATAGCCTGTAAGTGGCGAGCCGGTCGCCTCCTCCCGAATAAATACCTTGAGTGGCAGTTCCTCTCGATTGGGCACCTTGGCTATGCCCACGTTAGAGGCTCCTGCTAGCATTTCGTTGGCTTTTAAAAAGGTGTGCAAACTGACCAGCGCTGGATGTTTGCCCGCGATCAGCTTCCCTCCTACCAGCTTGCCGGTCACATAGCCTGCATAGAACGGATTGGAAAGGATCCATTTGAAATTGCTCGTGTTCAGCCGAAGCCCCCGCACTTTTAGGCGTTCTACGATTTCTACGTTGCTCAGCAATCCTTCTGCCTTCCACTCGAAGGCTTTTTTAAGCCATTTGCCCTCCTCTGTAATCTCGTAAACGTGCTCACAGGCCCGGTGTTTTGGCTTCAGGTTCCGATATCCCAACGGTGTCGGATAAGGCCAATAACCCTTAAGCATTACCTCCCGGGTGTTGGTCGAGGTGCGGGAGGCCCGCTGTTGGTTATCGAAGTGATTAAATAGGTGAAAGAAATTCTCCTGTAGGCTCCCGGAAGGAGTTGAGGCATCTATTTCCTGGGTCACAGACTTAATTGACACGCCAATCCCCCTTAGGTCCGCACTGAGCTGCGCAGCGGCCGGTCCGGTTCGGGAAAAGCGATCAAAGTTGTATACAAGGATAAATGCTATCTCCTTTTCCTTCTTTACGTAAGCCAGCATCTTCTGGAACTCCTTTCGACCATCGCTTTTGGCAGACTCAAAGGTGCCTCCAAAGGAGGCTTTAACGGTAATTCCATGCCGCTGGGCGTATTCCGCACAGAGCTTTGCTTGCACTTCAAGGGAAGAATTGCTTTCCGCTTGTTCCTGCGAGCTAACGCGGGTGTAAATCACTCCGCTTCGGCCAGTACGGGCTTTGGCCGTGGACTTTTGATATTGCTTTTCGGTGGCAGCCTCCAGGAGCGCCACCAGATCGCTGCCGGCTTTATTTTTCGACATCGGGGTTGCTTAAAAGTTGATCAATGAGAATTTCTGCGAACCGCTCCAACTGCTCTTCCAAAGTTGGAAGGGAGGCCGAAGTATTACTGTGTGTCGGGGAATCGCTTTCGTTACTATTCTCTGTTACATAGGCGTTTTCATTTTCTTTGAACATGTTTCACCCTGCTTTGCGGCCGGCACCTGATTGTATCAGAATGCAGCCAAGGGTCCAACCAAAGGCCTGATTGTATCAGAACCGTTTATAGCTTTTTCTTAGTTTTCGTAAACGAGACGGTTTTGCCGTCAACGGTATCGAGCGTGATGGACTCGTAGTTTTTCAGGCGCAAAACCTCCCGGAGCTTTGCGCTTTCCTCCGAGCTGAGGTATTTCATCTCCGTTGTGGTGATGATGAGCGGCTCGCGCTTTTTTCCGCGCTTGATCGTGATGGTCTTTACCCTTCTATCGGCAATGGCATCAAGAACTTTGCGCTCATCCGGGCTCGGAAAAAAGTAAAGCCCGGGGAAACCGTCCAGCTCCTCCCAGACTACAAAATGGTTCAGGAGGTGGTGAAGTGGAATATTAATATGGGGTTCGCCCAGATCACACTCCCGATCGGGAAACGTCCGGTATTTATCACCCACGTATTCAACGATATAATCCTTATAGAGCTGAATCCCGGCCTGCTTTCCCGTGGTCAGCGATTCCAGCACCAGGTTTGAAAAGTAGTTGACATCCCAACGCAGGATCTCAAGTGCAGCTTCGTCCGCGAGCGTGCGCTTGATTTCGGTTAGCAGTTCCAGTTCCTCGACCATAAGTGGTACAAGCCGCGCCTTTTCTTCCATTCGATTGATATGATGTTCAATATTGAGCTTCGGCAGATTGTCACTTTCGGCCCGATACAGGAAGTACTCCGCCAGTTCCCGCATCCGCTTTGTGGGGAGCCCCAGTCCGCGCACGACGTCCAGAAGCATAACCCACATGGCTTTAACAGGACTCAGGCGCGCATGTTGGTAATTCATCATAAAGGGCATCAGCCCTTCGCGCCTCCAAAAAGCAGTAACCGACCGATCGATGCCTAAAGTGTCAATTGGGATCAACGGGTCGAACAATTTTGTTCGGAACACCTCCACGGGCAGATTCTGAGATTGATTTACTTTTTCCAAATTCATGTAGAAATCGCGTTTGAGCACCCAATACTACGATTTTTATCTATTTTTACAAATATCTTGTGCAATACGCACGATTTTGAAAAATAGTTAACATGGGCCGTATACATCCACCCCGTACATGTGAGAACCCGAATTGCCGGGTCGAGTTTTTCCCCGACGACTTCCGCATGCGGTATTGCAGTACCGGATGCCGGGTGGCTTATCACAACGATCAGCGACGGCTGCAGAACACCACCCGCTTTGCGACCGACGGGGTTCGGCGGCTCAATGACCAGCTGCTGGAATGCCTGTACGAGAGCCCTAACTATGAAGAGAACGGGGTTCCGGAGTCCAGCCTGGAACTACTGTGCATCGACCAAGAGGTTGGAACTTGGGAAAAAAACCTTGATACGGGCCGGCCGATACTCTGGTTTTACGCCTATGGCCTGGAGTTAGTTAACGCTGAGGCCCGCCTATTCACCATTCATTACCGTACAAAAACAAAGTATTATGCTTAATCCGAGATCTGCCCCCTTTACCCCCGATGAATTGATCCGCCTTCCAAGATGGCGCATTGGCAAACCGATTGCCCTGCCCGTCCAGCCGATAATAGTGCCCATCCCGGTCGCACCTGCTCCAGAAGTAGCAGCAATAGCCGAAAAAGTAGCAAAAGCACCATCAAGCAAACACCGCGGTTTGCTGATTGGATTGGCTATTATAATAGTTGTTGGATGTACAATTATCTACTGCCAACATCAGCAACAAAAGAACAAAGAGGATAATGATCAAGAAACCCAAGATGTAAATAATTCTGTCGACTAAATAGATACCCCCTTGGAAACGCCACATATTGAAACATGCCCATTTGAGTTTTGAAAGGTTTACTTTCCAGGTTACGGCATAAGATGCAGAATTCCTGTTTGCCATTCCGAGATTAGAAGGTCGATGCCGCCATCTTCACTAATTTGGTCGTCGCCCGGAAAAAAATATCGTTCGAGAATCTGATCTGTCTCCATAACAAATGGTTAAGACCCGGCAGGTAATGAGCATGGGACAAAAGAGTCTTCACTAAAACTGTTTTCGAAACCTCAAAAAAAGAGAACAGGTCGATTTGCGCCCTTATTTGCCAAAGGTGCAAACCCCGTATGTAATTTGGAAGAGAAAGAACAGCGCTAAAGGCACTGTTCAAAATCCTAACAGTCCATAGAGCTGCATAAAGACAATAAACGTCATGGATTGGCCGGATGTTTTTCAAGCGAGCAACCGCAAAAATAAACAAAATGAGCTCTATCGATTATGGTTGAAAACAAAGTTTGATATCAAATCCAATCCTTCCTCTTCGATCCACCGTCCTTGCCTTATTAATTCACCAATCAAACTCCGCTCACGTGCTGTGAAGCAATCTTCCGGCAGTCCAGAAAAATCTATTGAACTATTCCATTTACTCCTGTGAAATGGAGAATTTACCGACAACCGATTGGATGTTTCGTATGGGAAAAACAACCCAATAGATATGCCCTTTTCCCTAAGCAACCGCTTTATTCGGACATAAATCTGTAAACCAGCCAAGTCCCAATCACAGGAGTAGTAAAGAGGCAATGCCAACTTGCTTGGAGGAATATGCTCTAGGATCGCAATATTATTCCCTCCGACGTACCAAGGCTCAATATTATTGGCGCGTGCGCTATCAGGACTCTTTAAATAGGCAATATTCTCACAGAGCACTACAGCCTCCGGATTAAGGCAATCTACAACCAATCGCCATTGATGTGTTTTAGGATCTTTATCCGGAAACTCCTCTATTCCCAGAATTTTGCAAACTGCTTTTTTCAAACTACGCTTTTCCTGCAAATACTTTGAACCCTTCCCCTTAAAAACAATAGCCGAGAACTGCCTTATCGTTGTTAGGCTATTAGCTAATTCACTTTGATTTCTTTCAATAAAGAGTAGCGTATTGAGGTCATATTCATCGTAGTTTCGTCTACCATCATTTTCAATCCCATTTCGACTAAAGAAATCCGAGTATCGAATAAAATCATCCATCAGTACTTCTTCATAAAATTCCGAATAGCCGCGTTTAGCAACAAAAACCCCACGATTGCCGAACTTGTAATCAATTAATCTTCGGTCCGTTTTCAGCCTTTTGACATAAGCACTATTAAGAATAGCCAACCGGGTCTCGCCAGCGACAAACAATTCATGCAAACCTCGCAGCTCCGACCAAGAAAGATTACGACTGCCCATTTGCGAAATCAGTGTTTTCCTTGTTGGTATAATTTTGCAAAACAGCGAAGGGTTCATTGTTTACATCCAATTCTGAATCTGTATTCTTATGCAGCATGTACAAATATTGATCGCCTTCGACAAATCGTCCCAGAGGATTGATTGACATCGATATAATCTGATAATCGAACTTCTTGGCAATCGAATAAAGCATATCATAATTACTTCCAAGTCCCTCCGCCTCATCAATCGGCATGAACCGGATTCCTTTGCGTCGTTTAGAACCGGCATCTTTATCAATCAATGACATTCGAGCAATACAAAGCAAGGCTACAGCCGCATATGTTTGCCCAGAGCTGCCTTTATTGGACCGACCAGTCAGAATTGACTCCATTAGAAAATTGAGGTCAACATAGGAGTTCGGATCGAGTAACTTCTCCAAACTGTAGATAGCATAGGAGCCTCCGCAAAGCTGAAAAGCCTGAAATAACTTATCTTGAAGACTAATACTTTCCGCAAGCTGTTCCGCAATTGATACATCTTGAAAAAGTGTCCCTTCTTGTTGCAATTTTTCAGAAAAATTGTCAATCCAAACCTTTGGAAACTCTCTCGAAAACTCTAGTTTAAGGCGTGCGCGGTTTCCACCAGTAATTTCGCTTTCTGGTCGGTTCAAGAACAAGTCGATCCTACGGGCAAAGTCAACATTCAAACTGATTTCATCACGAACCTTTTCTAATACGTCATGTATTTTCTGCAGTTTCCGCTTACTTAGTTCCCTATTTTTTTCGTTAATCTTCTTCAGGTAAGATTCAATCGTCGTAATAATTGCTTCTTCGTGAACGTCAACCTCCTTAAAAGCCTCCGGCAACAACATATGGCTTAGAACGACCAGGCTAAATTCATCTTTTAGTTTATAACTGTCCTTTAATTGAAACTGGTCGATCACCGCCAAAAAAGAACGTTCGAACACTTCTTTCAAGACTTGAAAAACGCGCTCTTTACCACTTGGATCTGACTGGAATTCCTTATCAGTGCCAAAAAATTCGGGATCAGCCATATAGGTGCTTTGGTACTTTCTCCAGACCTCATCCCGAACCTTGATCTTTTTTTGATACTCTTCGAATTCTCCTATAATAGTTAGCGAGTTCAATTTAGGTCTTTGATCCTCGATTTCATCATAGATGACTTTAGCCGGATCAGCCGAAATTTTCACCATTTTTTCTATATCTGCCACGACGGGACGCAAGTCATCTATTATCTCCAAGTGGGGCCGAACTTGATCTACTACTGATTGCAGGCGATCTGTCCATTGAGAATCAGAAAGTATTAATTCGAGTTTTTCCCCCTCTTTCGTCAACCGCACTTTTTCAAACCTCCTGTTTGATATTGATTGACTCAAATCCCAAAAAACCAAGTGAGATTGCGAGTAGCCCGCTTCAATTTGCATACTGGAGCTTAGCAGATGCTGCATTCGATGCACTTCCTCGATTCCTTTATCTAAAGCTTCAATGTGCTCATATGAACGAACCTGCGTGCGGTCCCTGGCGGCCTGTAAGTATTCATTGAAATCGCTTTCTGCTAGAATGACCTCTTTAACTGAATCGATTGCATTAATTATCCTTTTTATACTCTCGATTTCTCCCGACACCCCTTCACTGATCATTTTAAGAACTTTGTCAAGGCCTTCTATGTTCAATGCGGTAAACTTCTGTTCTTTTACCAATGTGATGTACTCCCTTATTCCGCCAAACGTTGTCCAAAAGCCCTCCTCTGTAATACTTGTTGGTATTGCTTCTTTTAGTAACCTTAAAGGATCCGGAATATATTTGTCCCCAGGGCTCGGATTTGCTGGTTGCGATAGGCGTGTACTTTTGAAATGCATAAGGATACTTTCTTCTACGTCTGTTAAAGCACGTCCTTCCTTCAACGCCCAATAGCCCAAGGAGCGTTCATCCCGCATGTTTGCAAACTCAAGATATCGTTCTTTCTCCTCTAGATCCGACCTAAATTGCTCCCGAAGTTGGTGTAAGGTTTCGAGCAATTCTGCATTTGTAGAATAGTTAGCGATCTCAATTGACAATATTTCTAAGCCCGCATTTTTTAGTTTTGGATCAACGCGATCAAGCAGTTCCTGCTTTCGACGGTACGTTTTGTTCTCTATATACCTTTCCGAAAGACGGCCAGCGGGAATACCGAGCTTTGTAACAAGCTCTCTAGCCGATTTCAGACCTTCCCACTGGGGAACATAACTTTCATAATTTGCTTTAGCGTTTTCTAAATATCCGTTTGATTGTGCCAGCTCTTCGTCGAGTGCGTTTACATATTCCATCAGTACTCGTTGAATAGCTACCAACCTTTGCTTTGCAACCACATGCGATTTAACCCCCCCCTGCAGCTTCTCGAATTGAAACCGCACCTCCTGATTCGCGAATCGGCAGTTGCTAGTTAACCAATCCTTTTTCGCTGCATCACGCTCCTGCTGCTGCCTTTGCAACTCAAGCAGGGCTTTGTGCTTTTGCACGACTTGTTCTATTTCAGCCTTATTCAAACTGTAGTCATTGATAGTTGCGCGCATTTCATCCTCCGCCTGGCGAAACAGCCTGGCAAACTCTTTCCCTTTTGTGTGGCCGAACAAAAAAGCTTTGAGACTATCACTTCTGTTTATCTCCAGAACCTTGCCTCTAGAAAACGATTGAATGATCATAGCATAGTCACGCAGTAAGCGTTCGTTGCTACTCATATCTAACATCAAAATGTTATTATCGAAAAGAACTTTATGGAATTTCTTTCTTGAGTAGGTGTGCAGCACCAGATTTTGCGACTCAAGGTGGTGTTTTAGCTCATCTAAAGGCAGAATGGTTTTATCCTTGAGGAAGGTCGCTTTGGCAAGGGGCTCTGCAGTCGACTCTAATATATTCTCGTCGAAACTTTTGTGTATAATAAAAGACCTTGTGTTTTCGCTTGATGACTCTAAGTAAGCCCCTACAATGACATATTCCTCCTGTTCAACCTCTAGATTCAAAAACATATAGGCAATCTCGGTCCCCCGCGACGCCGTTCTTAGCACCATACCATCAACGGTTCGCCGTTCAGTCGCTTCAGTGGGTGACATCCAAGCCTCCGACCCAACAAAAATGAGCTGAAGCATATCTGCTATCATACTTTTTCCGGAACCGCTGTCACCTACAAAATCAGTACGAAACGGGTGAAACCGGTACTCGAAATGCTGATGCTGCCTTATACCTAAAGTGGTCAGGCTATAGATGCGGGGATAAGCTTTCATTCGGTTATAAATTGATGCAGCCAAGTATCAATGTTTGCGATCTGGTCACCGTAGATACTGATTAGTCGTTGAAAAGCCGGTAATAAATCGAAGTAATCATCATCCAAATCCACCCAACCGATTTTACTAAATTCTTCTAAGCAATCCAAAACCAAGCTGTCGATTCGGCTATCGCCTTTATGAGAAATAATTCCATTTTTAGTTTTAGCAAGCAAACGGTATATACCTAGTTTTAACTCTTCGTAGTCGTGCCGAATGGTTTCTTGAAGCTTCTTGACAGAAGAAAGCTCGAAGTTTTTATCGATGTAAACAATCTTGTACAACAGAATCCCAATAACAACGAACTCGCTCCTAAGGAAGTACCTATGATCTGCGTCGATTTTGCCTCGGCCGGACTCGAAAAAACTTAAAAAATAATATATATCATTACCACTCCCACCACTGTCGAGTTTCACTTGAAAAAATGTGGCATAATAATGCTTAAGTGAACCAATGTGCTTTTGTATAAATTGGAAAAAATTGAATTGTCCATCTCGATTCTGTATATGGACGCCATCTTTTAATAAATAGTCCAATTTCCCGAAGAGATCTCGGGCCTCCAAGTCAAACAGAAAATCAAATTTTTCTATTTCAGAGAAATGCTGATTTCGCATATTGCTACACCTGTAAAATTTTCGTGGACAATAAGTTCTTCTTGAACATCTATAAGATAAGCATGCAGAAAGAATCCAGATCGGACAATTCGATGCGCAAGCTTTATCGGAAGTTCCAGATTGCCATCTTTAGCCTCTGCAAGCGCAAAGAAATACTGAGAAAAATAAACTTTACTCCGCGACTTGACATCTTCGAGAATACGCCCGAACCATTCTTCTATTTCTTCTTGGACCTTAAGTTTCGACTGTACAAAGATTGCGGCCTGCTTCGCCTGAACGGGATTTTGTTCAAAATCAAGTGCTGCTCTAGCTTTCACCGGAAATAGATTTTCCTTGCGCTCCAAGATCGCTAGATGGGCAGTCGGAATATAGATCTGCGGAAGGCTGACATTAGATGGCAATTCAAGGATTTTTCTAGCTTTTAAGTATGTAACATTGGAATACTGGAACAAAAAATTCAAAAATTTCTCGACGCGGTTATTGAACAAGGGCTTGTTGAGCGTTCCGAAAAACTGTCTTAGTTTCGGATGAATGCGATCCAATCGCCGATCGATGAGTGAAAGCCGTCGTTTGACTTCAGGAAAAAATTCTCTGGCTAGTGCTGCTTTTTCAAATAAAGCCGCACTGTCAATATTCACGGACAACTGTTCCAGAGTCTCCCGTATTATTTTCATCTGGCGAAATGCCGCCCGCAATTCCCTGTTCTGGTCCCGTAGCCGATCCAACTCGGCATCAATCCTCTTCAAAACAGCCAAAATTGACTCATTTTGTACCCCAGCAGTTTGGCGCAATTCAGCTACAGTGTTATCAATTTGCTTATCTAGAAAATCGACTTGACTCTTCATTTCGGGTTTAAACAAATCAAAATGAATTTCGAGCCAGGTTGTCAATTCTCCTTCACCCCCTACCTGCTTTAAACGCTGTAGCAGTTCTGAACAAAGCACCTCGATTTTGGTAGGGTTAAAATTTGCTTCGAGTATTTTCTCCGCATTCCTACAGAAATCGAAGGCATATTCCTTTAAGTAATATACCTGCCGCTCATCGTCCCAAATCAGGAAATATTCTTTTAATTGTCCAATGAGCTCAACGAAATGCTCCTGTGGTATTCTGGAATATGCCTCGTCACCGACATGGGAACTGCTTAAAGCATCGTAAATATCTTCTTCTTTGAAACTCTTATCCGGGAAAGCACCATTCTTAACCGCCAGGTATAAACGAATGATTGCAACCCCTTGCTGGCGCGTAGGAAATAACAGAGAATAGGTACGATCGCGTTCTATTTCGCTTAAAAAATCGAATTTAGGATTCACCTCCTCCATATTCCAGATTGGTTTAGGAGGTAAAATGTACAACAAAAATGTGCTTTACTCCTGCTGTAAATGATTGAAATGGCAAAAAAGGCAGCTATTAGGGCTTTTGATTGTTCGCAGGATATAATCTTGGCAAGCCCAACGGCTATATTTCAAAAAACGGACTTGGAAAAAAGCAAAAAGTCCAACTACATTAAAACATCTTGGAAGGTGTAAAGATTATCGAATATGTCAGCTATCCTTTTTCGCAATCCCGCTCAATAATTCCACTTTCTCCCGCTCACTTTGCAAAAGACGTTCGTACAATTCAACGATTTTATCGATTGGGTTGAACTGATAGTTGACGATGAAATTATTTGAAGCGGTATCCGAATTATTCTGAATGTTATTGAAAAGTGCCTCTTCGTTGAATTGACGAATGGCCTCTGGCGTTACCCCTAAGGCATCTGCCACTGCCTTTAAACGTTCGTCATCAATCTGTTCGCTTTGCTCCATCCTGGATATTGACTGTTGAGAAACCCCCAGAATAGTGGCAAGGGTATCCTGCTTCATGCCCCGGAGTTCCCGGATGCGTACGATCTTCTGTCCAATGTGGGTGCCTTTACCCGTACCGTTCATAATCTGCCAGAATTTGGCGTAAAATACAACTTCCGCCGGGTAAAACACAGCTATCACCTTGGGGTGGATCTATGCTGGATTGAGGAAATTCAATTCCGAATACCTTAAAATCCACGAAATGGCAGCCAACTTAGAGCAGATTATTTCTGAGCTAAAGAAGTATTGTTCGGAACAGAACACCTTGATTTTCCCCGGGCGCATATATGCACCCGACCTGATTGATTGCACCTGGGAAGGTGAAAACACGGAGGATTGGCGAAAGTTCATTGAAATCGCGCAAAGGTGCGGAACGCCTATGCTTCACCTGGAAGTGGAGCATTTTGACTACGACGCCGACGACATTGACCAAATCGTGGAAGATTCACCGGATGACGAAGACCTCACTCCGGAACTTATTGAGAAAGCCAAAGTGTCGAACGGAAAGCCCTATTCTTTTGAGCTTTCTTTCTTCCATAACTCCGTACTCTATAAATACGAAGCAGAAAACGAACTGGCAGAAATCGTGAAAACACTTTTAGACGCCGAATTTGGGGATGAGGACAACAGCGAAAATCAGGCAGAATCAGAGGAATCCAGGAGCTGGCGCCAGGAAATAGAAACCCTGGTTGAAGAGGTGTTGAATCATCCTGAATACCGAGAAAAGATGAAATTCCCAGACCGGTCACGTTTTGTACTATCCTTCTTACAGAACCAAAAGGGGAAATCTTATGACATTGCGTTCAATGTGTTCCGGATGGCAGAACGGCAATATCCGGAGCGGGTCCTGCCGATTGTGAAAAAAGAACTCGAGACGAAGCTGGTTGATCTCCGGAAAAAGGAGCCCAAACTCACCAAGTTGAAAGCCCAATCGATCCTCGGAATAACGAAAACGGATCTCGAAGCTATTTGGTACACAGAAGCAAAAGCAGCCGAAAACTCACTTTTTAGCAATTAAGGAGCAAGCCCAGAGAAATCGCATAAAACGCGGAAAACCGTAAAAAAGCACGTGAACCCCGAAAAGTCGATGCGTATTGATACGTATCAATGAATTTCAAAACGCTTTGAAGTGCATTGATATGATGCATTTCGCGGGCGACGTTAGTCAGTAATCGTGAATTTTCACGGAATTCCATCCAGGTCACGAGAACCATTTTTCATTTTCCGGGAAATCGGCATAGATTCCGGCGCCAGCTTATAAAATAGCAAGGAAAGGGATTTGAAACGACAGGCACCCGTTCATCTTACAATTTCCAGCTGTATTTACCAGATTCCGAAAATAGGTACGCAAAAATGATTTCGAATTTCTGAGGCCCCGGCCCCTAGCTCCCGAAACATCTCCAGAAAATCCGACCAAAGTCCGGAGGACCTCCCCAAACTTTTGGGCACGTGCCTAATCAAATTTTCGTTAGGCACCTCCTAAGGCTAATCTATTGACACTTAATTGACTCACCGCAATGCGGACAGTTCTGCCCATTCTTCTCCCCTTTCCAGCTCTCCGAGAAACCCGAGGCCAAGATTCCGGCCGGCAAGGCAAACATCCCTACGCCCAATATGGAAATCAGCGCTGTGAGTGTTTTACCAAGCGTAGTTACCGGATAGACATCTCCATAACCTACTGTAGTCAGGGTGGCCACGCTCCACCACATCGTTTCGGGTATGCTGGAAAACTTGGCGGGTTGCGCGTCATGTTCGACAAAGTACATGAGGCAGGAGGCGACTACAATCAAAAGCAGCGTAATCGACAAGCTTAAAACCAGCTCCTCTTTCTTGGTACGGAATACCTGGTGAATCATCCGGAAGGCACCGACATAACGTCCCATTTTGAAGAAGCGCAGCAGCCGGGTAAGCCGGAGCAGCCGGATAAAGCGGAGGTCGTAGCCGATCAAAAGCGGTAAATAAAAGGGAAGGATCGCCAGCAGGTCCACGATCGCCCCGGAGCTCACCATCCACTTCACACGCCCCTGAATTGGGTGTCGGTACTTTGGATTGGCAGTTACCGTCCAGAGGCGGAGCAGGTATTCGGCCGTGAAAAAAGCAACGGAAAAGCTCTCGAAGCCGTCGAAAAATACCCGGTTGCGCTGGTAGAGCGGCTCCACTGTTTCCAGTATCACAGCCACCGTATTGGCGAGGATGAGTGCGATTACTGCCGCATCGACCCACTTCTCAGCAGGGTGCTCGGTCTCAGATGGATCCAGAAACGTAAAAACGCGCCTTTTTATTAATGCATACATACCAAACTAAATTTCATCAAATCAACTTTTGATAACCATTGATAATCGTCAGCTCTATTGTGATACCGGCGCTTGTTTCTGATACCCTTCGGAAAGTTGCTTTTCGATCAAAAGGTTCATGTGCATTTCCGCTTCAGCCTCGCTCCCATACGTGCTCACCTGAACCAGTCCGTTTGTTCCCGCCTTACCTTCCGTTATGCGCAATTGCCTTTGCTCCTGCGCAATTCGCCAGAACCGAAGCCCGTCAGCAGAGGTAAGTTCGGTAAAAGTTGGAGCTGCCTGGGGGCTCGCCTTCGTGGCCGCGGCCGGTGCAGGATCGACCTCCAGTGCTTTCCCCTCCAGCCGACTTACGATTTTTTGCAGCACACTGTCCGGAGACTCGCACCAATCCTTGGCAAAAACGCTGACTACATCCCAGCCGAAGCTTTGCAGGATTGCCGGCCGTTGGAAATACTGCTCCACCAAGTCACGGTTCTGGTAATGGGCCTCGTCATCGATCAAGATTCCCATGCGGTAATGGCTGGCCGCACCGCCCTTTCGCACGGCAAGCGAACATTTGAAGCTACTTTGCCCGACCGAAGCATCGACCAAATACCCCTTAGACTGGAGCGCCTGCCTGATCCCCTCGGCAACTTTTGACCACCCGGCAACTGTTTGGCTTTTCCGTCCTTCAGATAGCACGAGACTGTCCAAGATGGTCCTTGCCAGGCGAAGATTTCCCGTGCTGACCATTTCAGCATAGTGCAGGAAACGCTTGAAATAGCTCGCGCCGTCGTTATGGTCGTTGGTGATGTGCTGGTGACGGATGCTGGCCACAACAGCCATATGCTTCTTCGCCCGGCTGAAAATGACGTTCAGGCGCTTCTCGCCTCCTTTCTTGTTGATCGGACCGAAGTTCATGATCATTTTCCCGTTCGCATCGAAACCATAGCAAACGCTCATAATGATGATGTCGCGCTCATCGCCCTGAACGTTTTCCAGATTCTTTACGAAAAGCCCGGTGAACTGTCCGTCATCTTTTCGGTTGATTGCCTTTTCCAGTGCTTCTTCAAAGGCCTTATCCGCCAGCGCCAGCTCGTCGATCGCCTCTTCGATGACACCTTGCTGCTCCTGGCTAAAGGCAACGATGCCGATACTATCCGGAGCACCATCGAGGAGCAACTTTCGAACCATCTGGGCAATATACCGGGCTTCGCTCCGGTTGCTGCGTGCCTCGTATACTCCTTGCGGGAGGTAATGATAGGTGATGCCACCTCCGAGCAGCGAACCGGCATTTCCGGCGCCCTCATCAGGCGACTTTACCTCAAGCAGCGGCTTTTCAATATTCTGGAAGGCCCGGTCCGGGATCGTCAGCAGTCCGGCTTCGTAAAAGGCATGGTTGGAATAGCTGATCAGTGTCTCATGGCGACTGCGGTAGTGCCAGCTCAGCATCGTACCATGCAACTTGCGGGCACCCTGTACCAGCAGGCTGTCCGCGTCGGAGCTCAATATTTCATCCTCCTTCTCCCCTTCGACGGACTCCAGGTCTTCCGGATCCTCGCCACGGGCATTGAAGAAATTACTTGGCGGCATCTGTTTATCGTCGCCGACGATGATGCTTTGCGGGGCACGGAACAAGGCGGGAATTCCCTCCTCGAGGGTGATCTGGCTTGCCTCGTCAAAAATGACCACATCGAAATAGGAAGTATCCAGCGGTAAGCTGTCGCTTACACTCAAAGGGCTCATTAGCCAAACCGGCTTGATATCCCGCAACACTTTCCCGTTGTCGCCCGAAGCAAGTTCCCGGATGCTTTTATGCCGGGTGGATTTGCCCATTTCATGCTCCAGCACACGGCGACCGTTGGCATATTCTTTTTTGAATACCTTTTGGTCAGGAGATAGCACCGTCACCGACGCATTGCTGATTTCGTAGTGGGCGAGAAAGGTTTGGCGCCTTTGGGCCCGGATAAAAGCACTATTCAGATCCAGGAGTTCACGGTAGGCCTTCTCGAGCTCGCGCACAGCATCTTGTAGCGTCGCCTGATTAGCCGCGGCAAAAGCGGTATTCTGCCGGTAGATCTCTTCAAGGGTACGTTTGGCCATTGCTGCTTGCGCCTGCACCGGTGTCAGCGGAAGGCGGCGCAACAGTTCCTGCAGACCAACTGGCAGCTCCGAAAACTTCCGCAGCGCTGGCAATAGATCCTTCAAGGCAGCTTTGTTCGCAAGGATGGTTGTCAGTTCGTCGTTGATCTGTTGGATCGTTTTCTGCCCCAAACCCGCCAGGCATTGCGCCAGCTGCACCTCGAGCTGTTGCAGCGGATTATTGAGCCTGCTCAGCGCCAGTACGAGCTCATTGGAGCGCGGATGGGCAAGGAGGAAATCTACCTCCTTATCGCCTTGCTTCTCGCGTAAAAGCCTAATCCCGCTATAAACCGACTCGATATCATCCACGCGGTACTGACCCTGAAGCGATCTGCGGACAGCCTCCGCTTTGTCCTGCTCGCGGTACTCTTCCTGAAGCAGTTGAAGGATCTGGCTATAGGCTGGTTTTAGCTTATGGGCACTAAAATCATAGGATTGCTCCAGCTGCTTTTTCAAGCGGCGCCACGAACCATTGAAGATCCGCCAGAACGAGCGCTCGTACTTACTGGCTATTTCCAGGGCGCCGACCACTTCGTCTTTTCCGAATTTGTCACGCCATTTGCCGTTCTTCCGGGCCGCTTCCTCGTAACTGTTTTGCAGCGACCGGTATGCATCCAGCTCCGTTTCAAACTTTCTGGCTTCTGGTGTTGCCGGGTCAACCAGTCGCAGGTTGCCGGTTCGGGCCAGGTCTTCCAAAACAAGCGAATCCTCTATGAGGTTTTTCAGCTGCTGCAATTCAGTCGCGTGTTGCTGGGGAATGTTATTCTTTGCAACCACCTCCATCAGCCCGGCTATCGCACTCAGGGCGCTTCCTGAGACACTTTCAAGCAAAGAAAACGGGTTGTCTGACTGAACCACCGTATGGGAAAGGTTCCGGAACGGGTGCTTTGCAAGAACCGGCTCGGCGCCGCTCTTATCCAGGGCTTCGCTCAACTCGGAAACTACATGACCGAACCGGACCCAGCTTTGGTAATGCGGCAGACCATCGTCTTTCAACACTCCATCCCCCGGTAAATGAGGCTTTAGCTCGATCAGCGTCTCGATCAGGCCTCGCACCGGAATGCCGGCGTCGGCAGGTACACCAGTGAGCGTATCGTGATAGTGCTTTAATACATCCACCTGTGCAAGCAGGCGGCGGAGCGTTTCGCTGCGGTGCGCCACGATAGAGGGCAGATCCATCTTGTTTTTGAGGAAATCCTCGTAAACGGTTCGCAGGTCTTTGATGAACTCTTTTTTGTCGGCCTGACTGTCGTGGATGTAGCAGCACAGTTCGGAGAGCCCACTCTCCTGCAGACGGTAATACACAACATCCAGCGCAGCTCGTTTCTCGCAAATAAAAAGGACCGTCTTGTTATTCGCCAAAAAGTCGGCGATCAGGTTGGTAATGGTCTGGCTTTTCCCGGTACCGGGAGGCCCCTGAATAATGTAGCTCTTTCCAGTTCTGGCCTGCAATACGGCTTTCGATTGCGTCGGATCGGCCGATACCACATGGTACCATTCTGCCGGATCATTGACTACGGCCGCACCTTCGGCTTCTTTCGGGTGTTTGCTGAACAGATCCTCAAATACCTTATGATCAATCCCCTCCTCCGCAACCAGGTTATAGTCGCGAACGAGACTCATTTTCTTATAGTTGAAATTGCCCAGAACGACATTGCAGACGTCAAAATCCCAGTGATAGGGATTCTCATCTCCGTCGGTAAGCTGAAAGGTGCTTTTTACCGCCTCGGCTGCGAAATTCGCGGCCGGTTGGGCCGGTGGAAGGTCTTTCAGTAGGAATTCGAGGGTGCTGAGCCGCGGTTCTACGCGCTGGCGGAACAGCTCCAGGCCCAAAGGCCGGTAGTTTTCCTCGCTGTAGCTGTATTCTACCTGATGAAACGCTGGTGTCCCTTTCTGTTTCAGGCGCTTGCGGTAATTATTAACCGTCTGCCGCGCCACGGTATGTACGATCTTGATCCGGGGTTTGTCGATATAACTAAGCTTTACTCCCTGTTTGGCCGCATCGATCTGGGCGCGGAGCAACTCGAAAAACTGCTCCATGCTCGTATCATCGAAATCAATGCTTTCCGGAAGAACGATGCCATAAAGGTCTTTCAGGTGGTTCGCCAAAACCGGGTTGATGATGGCGGCGTTGTCCTTGATTTTGAGGGTAAACCGCTCCTCTTTCAGAGACTTCTTCCGCTCCAGATCCACAGGCAGGAGCAGCAGCGGACTCTGGATCCGTTCTTTCGGGTTTTCCTTCAGGTTGTGCCAGTGCAGGAAAGCAACTACTAGTTTGAGCTGGCTAAAGCCGAATTCCTTCTTATCATTTTCCGATTGGTGCCGGATCGCATTTAGCTGACTGTTGAGATAAGGATGGTCCTCAAATCGCAGGTATTTATTCAAGGCGAGATCGGACTGCTTGATAAGGAGTTTCGAGATCTCCTCATTCCACGTAAACAGCAACTGGGGGTTGATGGTTTGGTAATGTAATACCAGCGGAACGCTGCTTACTGTCAGGTTAACAAAGCGGGCATTAGGTTTATAATATAGCAGGCGGTTTCTCCGGCTCGTATCGAACAGACGGTTCCGGAGCTTGGAAAGGATGAATCCTTTCCGGTCTGCAGGCTTTGCGGCACTTAGGGCAGCCAGTTCCGAGAGATCCGAATTGCGCTGTGGATCGTAATCCCGGTAATTGCGAAGGCGCTGGATTACTTCTGCGAGGTCTACCGAGCGCTTCCGCCGGTCCAGCTCGGTCATCTCGGTTACCAATGCGCAAATGGTGGGATGCATCCTTGGATTAAGGCCGATTGGCTGCACCCGGAACGAAGCGAAGCGGTCCAGCTCTTCGCGGTTGTACAGGTTGAGTCCCATAACGACGCTCCCGAGGATTAAGCCAAGACAAAAAATGTCGGTACGGGCATCATGATGCCCCAGCAACATCTCGTAACACTGGTAACCGGGCAGGTAGGCCGGGTGCGCCAATTTCTGACTCCGATCGCCTTGCACCTCCAGATTGGCCACGTTACTGGTAATGGCCGACAGGTCCAGATCAACAAGTATCCGACCGGTGATCTCATACCCCTGTATGGCTTGCTCGTCGAGCAGCCTTTGCACCGCTTCCAGCCCGGACGCCGGGGCATGGGTGAAGTTCTCGTCAATATCCAGGCGGCTATCGGTCAGGAAAACAGTGTCCGGTCGGTCAAAAGAGCCAACCTGGCCGGCATCGTGGAAACTCAAAACTTCTTCGAAGAGTGGCAGCACGAATTCGACGACCTCGTCGGTGGAAAGGGGGCCGCGGGTAAAAGCGGATTGAAGAAATTGCTGAAATGTCGTAACGGGTGACATGCGGAGTTAGTTGGTTGGTAAATAGATGGAAGGCTCAGGCCTCAACTGAAGGTTGCTGCTGGTAAGCTTTCAGGACATTCTTTCGCAGTGTGGCTACTTTCTTGTCCGTGAGCTTCTGCTCTTTTTTGACTGCTGCGGAAAAGGCTTCCTGAATTTTGAGGTCGTCAGCTAATTGGAAGGAGCGCCCAAGGCCGAGTTCTTCAACCTCCTTGTCTGCAGTGGCAAAGTCGTACAGCACATAGGCCAGGTAGTCTTTCAGGCTGGCGTGCAGTAGTTCCGTCGCTTGTCCGAGTATGACCGGATCAACCACCTCATCAACCTGCAGCTTTCCAAAATACTGGGCTGCAAGCGCCAGGACCGGTGGCGTGCGGAGCCGCTCCTCTCCCAAAACGCACAAAATCGTTTTTCGGGTGATTTCCGATATATGAAGCTGTTTGAAAAGATCAAGTTCGTCGATGCCCGCATGCCCCTCGATCATCTTCTGAATTTCCGGTTCCGCCCCCTGCCCCTTAGTCTGCCACAGTGCCAGCGCACGGGCCCGGATGAAGTTTTCCGGGTGAGACAAGCCCGATGTTTTGGTGAGGGCATCGTTTGCAAAGACCTCTTCGGACTGTTTTACAAAACTGTCGGCATTTACGGATTGCAAGCCGGTGGAAATCTTAACCAGTGAACTAATGATGGGGCGGTGGTCTTTTGTGGCCAGGCAGGCGCCCCGGTCGCAGAAGATCTCCGTATAGAGTTGAAAAAGCCGCGCCGTTTCGTAATGGGCCGGGGTCGCATCCGAGTGGGCGCCGATCGCGGTCACGATCCGGTCCACCACCTCGATGGCGCCTCCCTCCTGCCGGTACAGGAGTACGTGGCTCAACTCGTGGCCCAGAATGGCCAGTAGCTCTTCGGTCGAAAGGACCTCTATCAGCTTTCCGGTGAAGACAATATGTGCCTCCTCGTTTAAGTATACGATCGAGGCATTCATTTCAGTAGCGTGCTCAGCCTGGTAAACGTATACCGGAATTGATAGTCCCAAAGCCTGTTTGGCTGTTTCCAGTTGCTGAAACAGGACGGGATGCCCAGCCTCGTCGAACTTGTACGTGCTCTTCAGCAGGTTTACTTTGAAATCCTGCAGCTGCTCTTTCTGATGCTTTGGGCTGGCGAAAAAGTTCCAGACGGGTTCATTTCTGCGGAAGTACTCAACGGCCATTTGGTGGTAGGCTAATGGGGATAGCATAACTACAGTTGATTTGAGGCATTAATATAGTGCATCGGGATGAAATTTGATGTCCAACACGCCAGAGCAATTTAGAATTGAAAAATCGCCTTTACGTGTTGCAGACTCTTAAAACAGAAAATCCCCCGTGATCTTCAGGTTTACGCTCTTCTCCGGCGCTAATCCCATCCAATACATTGAAACAGGCATTCCTTAAAAATTGCCCTCTGCCATCACAAATATATTTGCCGAAAAACATGTCCACCAAAACCTACCTGCTCCGGCCCTTATTCCGAGATTTTATTACGAAATCTGAAAAAGGGCAAAGAGAAAAGTATCCCGGAAAAAAGTTAACGAAAGGCACCATTCGCCAATATGAATTCGTAGACCAGCTACTGGAAGAGTACGAAAATTTGGATGGGGCTCCCATCCGTCTCTTGGTTTACAAGGGAACATCAACCCGGATACTTGGTCAGGAAAAACGGTATTGGCAACGATTTCTTCGGCAATTCCTTGACTTTTTGTATTCTCGTAAAAAGCATCACGATTCCTATGTCGCTGCCGTGTTGAAAACGATCAGGGCATGCATTAACTATATTATTCAAGACAAGCACTTACCAGTTGTAAGCTTTCATAAGTCGTTTAAGGTCAAGGCCCCGTCGATCGAACCGGTAATCCTATCGCCGCAACAACTTCAATTCCTTATTCACGATCGTCCCTTTTCCGAACGCCTATCACCCCGATTAGCCCGTACAAAAGACCTTTTTGTTTTTGGCTGTACCGTTGGGCTACGCTATTCCGACTTAATGGCCTTGGAACGTAAGCATTTGATCCCAACTGATCAGGGATACAGCCTTAATATAAGGACGCAGAAAACCGGCACGCCTGTCCAAATTCCGCTGCCTCCATACCTGATTGATATAATCAAGCGCTATAAAAGCCCCAGAAACCGATACCTGCTGCCTCGCCTTTCCTCTACTAATGTGAACCTGCAGGTTAAGGAACTTTGCATTGAAGCTGGTTGGGACCATCCCCTACCTAAACTGCGTCACCGGCGAGGCAGGGTTGTAGAGCAGCGAACCGCAGATGGCGGCACGCAGACCTTTGCGGGACAAGTAACTGCACATACTATGCGCCGAACGGCAATAACCACCCTTCTCATCATGGGGGTACCCGAACTGGCTGTACGTCGTATTTCAGGTCATGCCCCAGGGAGCAAGGAATTTTATAAGTACGTTGTCATTGCCCAGGATTACGTAAACCAGCACTTGACGCATGCCTTTTCTAAGCTCAGCAACCCGAACTAAAACGTCGAAAAATGCGTATTTTGGCGAAATGGAGCGCCAATGACATCAACGTTATTCACACTAAACCAACTATTTATGCAATAATTATTACTATCCATTTGGAATGCAAATGCCAGGAAAGGCTTTTGCGGCTGGAACGAGCTACCGGTATGGGTTTAACGGAAAAGAAGAAGACCCAGAAATAGGAGTTCAGGACTATGGCGAGCGGATATATAATCCTCAAATTAGTCGATTCCTCTCGGTAGATCCAGTTACATCGGAGTATCCGATGTTAACACCTTATCAATTTGCAAGTAACCGTCCCTTAGATGGGATTGATCTTGATGGGTTGGAATGGATGCCAGTCATTGGCTCTAAAGGTAACATAACAGATTACTCTTGGGCCGGATTTAACGCAGACGGGTCGGCTCCCAAAGGTTCAGTTGGTAACGCAACTCTCGTCAGAGGTAACGAGATATATAGATATCAATCCTCACCGTTCTTCACCAATTCAGGAACGTTAAGTGTTGACAATGGATCTAACATTGTCAAAGCAGCTGTCTTATATAACGACGGAACAGCAAAAATAAACTTTCAGGTTCTTGACGATGACGGCAGTATCCAAAGCGTAACAAACTCACAAGGAGTACAAGGAAATTACAAGGGAGCAACCGGTGCTCAAATCGGTACGGTTCTTAACCAAAAGTTTCTGGACATTTCAAAGCCAGACGACGCTCCAATTGAGAGTGACAATTTAGGATTGTTTGATTGGGTCGGTCCAGCTGAATTAAAATTGCTTGGTGGGGGAATTGCCGGTACTATTTTAAAGAAAGAAGTAGCAACTACACTCCTAAGAAACGTAGCGACCAAGAGAGAAATAACACTAGCTCGGCGAGCTGGCGTTCGACAGGCATGGAGAGAGGAACGTGCACTCTTAGCTAGGACTGGTGACGGTACCCGTCGTTGGTCAATCAGAGAAAAGGTAGAATTGCTAAAAAATGGAAAAGTAAAAGGGTATGTCGGGCACCATACAAATAGTGTACATGATAACTCGCTGGCGATGGCGAAAAATCCTGATAATGTTCAGTTTGTTAAAAAAGGTGCAGAGCACCTCAGGAAACACAATGGCAACTATGCCAACCCGACAAAAGGAAAGCTTCTCAACAGAAAAAAGGATGGCTAGAAAGGAGGATAGTGATTCCTGTTCTAAATTTATTGACTTATGACTTTCATTGAACTGATTGAATCTTATGGCATCAACGGAACCAAGGTGCTGCCAGATGGAACACGTCTTATATCTCATGCTCCACATGTGGCGGAAGAAGCCTGGCTGCATTCAGTCTACCCACCGCTAAAAGAATCTGAGGCGATCGAGCTAGAACACGCTCTGGGACGTTCAATCCCAATTGCTTACAGGTCCTTTCTGTGCACGGTATCAAACGGATTGAAAGTTTTTTCTGGCTCACTGAGTCTAGATGGGCTTCGAAAAAGCGAAGGGCGGCGCATTGAGAACGCTTGGCAGCCATTTTCAATTATTACTTCAAACGTCGATGAAAGAGTTGATGACGCGATGAATGAAGATTTTTTTATTGGGGGATATGATTGGGATGGTTCATTAGTTTATCTGAAGTCGAGCGAAGAACGTGTATTTAGATGTTCGCGCGAGTCCGTTGAGCCATTGAATACCTGGGAGAACTTTAAAACATACATAAATGAGGAATGTAATCGGCTCTCTCGTCTTTTCGATGCAAATGGCAAATTAATAGAAAGCGACTCACCAACTTGTCCGATACCAGTTGCGGAGTCTTGATCAAATCGTAATAAATTTCCAATTCTCGGCGGAGAATTAGAGGGGGGCTTTGTCCAGGATCTATAAGAACTCGCTTGGAATAGATTTTTTATAGAAAGCGGGGACTTCAGATCTCCTAATCGACCCTCAAAAACAAGAAGTATACAAATACGCAGTCATCGCCCTAGG
>NZ_SJZI01000012.1 GCF_004337505.1 Flaviaestuariibacter flavus
TACTATCCATTTGGAATGCAAATGCCAGGGAGATCATTTGCTGCTGAAAAGGGCTATAGGTACGGGTTTAATGGGAAAGAAAATGATCAGGATATTAATATCGGAATGTTAGATTTCGGTGGAAGAATGAACGACGTTCGCATAGCGAAATGGTTTAGCATCGACCCTCAATCATCCTTGCTGCCCAATTTTAGTCCGTACTCATTTGTAAATAATGATCCGATAAGATACATTGACCCTGACGGTAACTTCCTGCTTGACGTTCATCGCCGAATCGTTCGAAACGCGTTATTCAATTTCCAGATTAAGTTTGTTGATGAACGAACTAGCGGTGGTGGAATGTTTAGGGATCGATACCTGAATGGTAGCCTGACGGCTGGATTCTCAAGAGGAATCCGGGGTGAGGCTAATAATTGGGATAAATGGGTTATAATAGGAGGATATGGCGGAGTAGTCTACCCGGATTGGCACGAACAGGACAATAAGTCTTCCCATTTTGACCAAATGAACTATGCTCAGATAATGGAAAACTTCAACCGGATAAAAACCCAGACCACAGCCTTAATCGACAATTATAAATTAAGTGGAGGTATAAAGAGCGACGATCAAGCTCACAACTTGGGATTCGAGATCGGTAAAAAGTTACATGCAGTGGCAGATTTCTACTCGCATTCGAACTACGTTGAATTATATACCGAAATGTATGGCAAAGTAAAAGATCTTTCGACTATCCCTACTCTCGATGAGACAATGTCAAATATGAAGTATGAAAAGTTTGCTGAGAAATTGAAAAGAGATTTAAAAACCGGGCGTTATCCCGGTGAAGGCGCTGGTTCTCATAAGGAAATGAATCATGATGTCGGCGCAGGCTCTACCTACACTATTATTGCTCCAGACACAAGAGGCAAAAAAGTGTCATATAATACGCGTGCTGCTGAGGCTGTCGCTACAAAGGCAAGCAAGGAATACTGGTTAAAAGTAAAAAACCAAATAGAAGATAGAAAACGATAATATGATTGAAGTATTACTGATTCTTATCGACACCCTACTTTGTATTTTGATTGACGCTTTTCGCATCCATTTTGGAAAAGACAACGGATTGCTTTTCAAATTAATGGCTTCAGGAATTGCAGGTGTAGTCTATTGTTACTTTAAGTATAAGGGGTATAATTATCGATTGTTACAAGCAGTTCTGACACCAATTATATCTCTTTTCGTTACCTACGGATGCCTTATAGTGTTAAGTATGATATTGAACGGAGACAACAGTGGTTTCGACATGCCAGTCATTATTGACGTGATATTAGTCGCAATGAGTCAAATTTGTTTGACTATGATTTTACTAAAAAGAAATAAAGGAATACGAGAATCTTAGGTTAACCGCAGATGATATATTATAGTTAACATCTCGATTGCGCCTAATGACTATATAATTTGATTGCAAATGGTAAAGATTGTATTTACGGCGGTAACGGGCTTTAGGCAAAAGGAATAGTTGCCGCGGGATAGGCGGATTTTTTTCTTGAGCCAGAGACAAAGTAACTAATAATTGGATCTTCAGTTATTTCAAACACCGTTCTGTTATTGCTCTCCTGGCCTTAAAATACGTCATCGGTTTAGTTTGGTAGGAGTGCCATCGACACTGCCTTCCATTGCAAACCTATTGTAGTTAGCTAAGGAGAAGCGCCAAGAGCTTTCTTAACTCGGATAGAAAATGACTACAGTTCTAGAGCCGCACGTACCGGTAACCAACATTGGTCAGCTAATTGGTTAACAATTCATGTCAAAACACCCTATTAATCAATGAGATCATTCTACTCGCGATAATTAATTCAGGCGTGCTTTACTGATTTTGTGATGCTTGAACCACGTTCTGGGAGGTCGCGCGATGGGCGCTCGTGCGGGTAATCCGAAGCACCGCGTCCACGAACAAACAACTTTCTTTGGCTGCGCCGGGCCGCCCGACTCCACAGCAACCGATCCTCTACCAAACTTCGTCACTGACAAATGTCTATTGGTCACTAAAGTTTTTATTACATCGACCACCCCCAATTCCATCGTCAATTCTACCTATGAGAGTATTTCATCAGGGACGATGATGGGCGCCTTAGTAAAACCTCATTCCAAGTTGCTCATCACAATGCTATCAGAGGTGATAAGGTTCAAAAAGTAAGTGCAAGCTTTACTCTCCGACTCAAATTTTGTCAATCCAGTTTTTTGCCCCCTTTCGCTATAGTAAACATACCAACTATCACCCGACGAATCAACGCAGTAAGCTTCATTTGGGAGCCCGCCATGCAACGAATAGAAGTCTGGTCGAATTTTAAGCCTAAGTAGAATTTCTTTCAAACTTTCAATGTTAGTCGGCTTCATATTATTGACTGGTTTTTGGTGGGATCGCACGAATAATTCCTGCTTTTTTTAGCTCTGAAACTGATCTGTCAAATTTATATTGAGTACCGCCTCCAGGCTCGCCAAACCAAGGAGCTGTTTTTCCCGCTTTAGCATCGAACGGCTTTAAAACTTCATATTCAGTTAACGGCTTTGCAGTTGAGCCTGGAGCCATCGCACGTTGATTGAGAGGAGTGCCCGCTGGCGAAGCAAAGGTTCCGGCTTCTGACCCATACCTATTAAATCGGTCGCCTGGCTTAAGTGTGACAGTAGTAGGTTCAGTAGCGAAGCCTTCTCGACTAGGCCATATGAAATTACCATTGTGATCTACCCAGTTGCTATTCCTGACATCAATTCCTTTCGCTCGAGTGTTAAATATACCTATCGATTCGTTGGGATTTATTCCTCCTAGTGACATTACTAAACCGTCAGCTGCAGCGCCGAAACCTATTCCTTTTTCTTTTGCAGCAATATAGCCGATTGCTGCTCCTGGGCCAGTTGCAATAGCGGCTAGGTTGTTCGAATGGTATTCGGCACTTTTTGCTTTTAAAGTAGCATTTACGCTCTTTTCGGGCCCAATGTGATGGTTGCCGTAGATATCGGTTCCTATAACAGCAACCTGTGGATACCTAGGGGCTCTCGAATTGGATAATTCATCAGCTTTTAACTGAGCTGGTTTAACCTGTGTAGCAGGCTTCTTACTTTGCAATTCAATTACACCAGCTGAGGCTACTCTTGGAATATTGTCATGAACAATACTCACTCCGTTATAATTATAATGCTCTAGACCATCTAAGTCAATTCCATCTATTGGTCTATTGCTTGCAAATTGATAAGGCGTTAACTCTGGATATTTGGAAGTCAGCGGATCAACACTTAAAAACTTAGATATAGCCGGATTGAAAATTCTCATGCCATAGTCCTGCATACCTGTTTCCGAATCTTCCTCCTTACCATTAAACCCATACCTGTAGCCCATTCTAACTGTAAATGCCCTTCCTGGCATTTGCATTCCAAATG
>NZ_SJZI01000013.1 GCF_004337505.1 Flaviaestuariibacter flavus
CGGTCTTCTTCCTTTCCGTTAAATCCATACCGGTAGCCCTTCGCCGCGGCAAATGTCCTTCCTGGCATTTGCATTCCAAATGGATAGTATTTCTTTTTACATAAGGTGTTGGTTTCGTGAGGGATGTAATGGATTGCAGTTCCGCCTAATGAGCCAAATTAGCCATTTTCTGTCCGCTTTCAGCGGCATTACTGAGCTTAGAAAAGGTAGCCTCCAGGTGCTGGCTGATTTATCTAGAGATATCAACCAAATGTTATGAAGAACTATCGTTTTCTTAAAAATTGGCCTATGGTAATGTTCGCGCTAATTCTCTCATATTCGCAATAAGGCGAGGAGGGCTTTCGGAGTGATACTATTATCAAACCATCTCGCACATAGATTTTGTTGAGTGCAATAATGAAGTCGGTATTGGTACTACGCACATTGCAAGCTGTTGAAGAATACAATGGATAGTGTTACAATCTCGGAAATTCAATGTCCCAACGCGAAGTGCCACCTCACTTTATTTGATTGACCTGCCTACCAAGTGCACAAATTATTACTGGTAGAGAGTAACGCATTTGGCCGAAACGCTGGTTAAATCTTTTACTTAGAGCCCCGACCAATCATTAGCCAAAATACTTCAATAGACATTAGAGGAGGGTCGGGGCTCGCCATCTTGCGCCTTTTTGTATTTCGTTTATTCTATATAAAGGTAAAAGTGGCAATTGAGAATAGAAATTTCAAGTTCTATTCATATGTCGAAGCAGCTATAAATATTTTAGCAAGTGTTGACCATGTATGATCTGAGGAGAATGAATCGTCATTACTGTCCCTAAGAAAAGCCTCAACTGCATTTAGATATTTGAGAAGAGTATTATTTTCCCACTCCGACTCGTTAGCCTCTAAGTCTTCGGAGAGCTGCTTAACGAAGTTTGCCAAATCATCCTTTGTACTTATTTGTTCAATATTGTCCATTAAATTGAAGTTTATGCTATTGTGATGTCGATTGTTTGCTATTCCTAACTTCGATCGAAGTTCCATTATTCTGAGTTGTGAATTTGAAATTTTCCTTTGCCGGAATCTCAGTTAATTTTACGTATGGTATTTCAATCCCGGCCTTTTGGAATGCATGCAATCGCCTATTATCTAATGTAAATATCTTCCCGCCCTTTTCCACAATCCTTATTGGTGGAATATTCATCATTTCTCCGCTTTTAAGTCTGACAACTAAGTCGTCTACACTTGTGCCGCCTTTAAATTTCTCGCTTATACTATTCTGACTAAAGCGGACTGTGCGCGGATCGACCTTTCCATTTGTTGCCATTCGTGCGAAAGCACTCTTAGAAATAAATTGAAATGCTCTACCCGCAACTTTATTGAGCACTATCGAAGCGATATTCGTTGCCATTCCAGGGCCGCCATTCGCGGCATTTTCTTCACGCAGTGCTTTACCGCTTCGATCTAATGATAGTAGCGCCCAATCTGATGAGCTTCTAGTGCCATTTTGATTGTTAAGCGCATCTTCTTCCGATTTGTATTCCCATCTAAGTGGGTAAGTTCTTACCTCTTGAACGGGCTTACTTCCAAAAGTTGGATTGACATCGACCATTGTTGTATAGGTGTCGTGTACAATGTGGGTCTGTCGTTTGTTAATCGAGTTTTCGTATTTGGGCACGGCAGCATCGTTGAAAAGACTATTAGAACTCGCATAGCCGATTAATACACGGTCCACAATATCTTTTTTGCCGATGCAAACTAAAACCGGTTGTCCATCGTCATTCCTTATTCGCAAATAGTGGAATTCCTCTGCCCCATCTTGGTCGATCGCTTGTATTGGGGTATTGCCCGCAAATTGGTAAGGGGTGTACCAAGGGTAATGCTTCATCAACGGGTCAACGCTGAGAAACTTTCCTATTGCGGGATTATATACTCTGAAACCATAGTCCAGCGCAGTCAAACTATTCAGATCAGTGTCTTCCTCTTTCCCGTTAAATCCGTACCGATAGCCGCTTCCAGTTGTAAAAGCTCTTCCCGGCATTTGCATTCCAAATGGATGGTAATCCTAGAAAAATTCTATTGCGCTGACATCGAGTAGAAATTGAGACAGAGTCTAGGTCTGTGCATTTACCTGAAGTAACGACAGGTTGGCGAAATATGCTTTCCGCGAATTGTACTGATACTAGTTAAAAGCCAATTGCTTGGTCGCCTATCATTTTCCAAGTCTCAAATGTCATCTTTTCTAATTATTCTAGGCCGCTGACTCTTAGCAAATAAACCCCAGGGGATGACAATGCAAGATATCAATACAAGGACTAGGCCGACAAAAGGAATTTTATCCACCCCAACTCCTAAGTTTACATTGTGCATTACTGACAATAAAAGCATTGCCAGAAAATATTTGTTGAATCTCGCTGAAAAATAAGTCAGGGCTAATGCGACTATGAAAAAAATGTCTGCAATAACTAATGGAATGAAATACCTAATTCCGTCATAATTGAACTTGTCAGCGTAATACTTTAAAAGATCGCGCAGATATATGGCTCCCAAATAAATATTGCCCGATAAAAATATGATAGCTCCTGATATCCTAATCATTGCCTGACTTTGGGTATTGTTTTATTGTCGATGTTTCGCTTGATAACTTCTGGTTTGTCGTGGTCCACACTATGGGCGTCAGTTGTTGTTCCCTTATATTCTTTTGAAACATCAAGTTCAATGTTTTGGGTTTTATCATTCTTATAAACTCTCTCGTACTTTTCTCCATCAACTGCATTTGCTAGTTGTTTTTGTACTTTGTCCTGAGTGTTATAAATATGAATATGTGAATTTATTGCATCGCGCGCATGGATTGGGTTTTCTGCGCTTTTTTCATTGTTAACTGCAGGAGTAGCAACTGTTATAATATTGATCTTCACATCTGCGGCGTCAGCCTTGTCTAACGCTGCTCTTAACATTGGAGCCGCTTGAATCGCCACATTACCTCCATGACTGTGAGCGATGAGAGTAATATCTTCTCCTTCTTTTCGATTGGCCATAATATATTTTACTAGCTTTTTAGCTGCACGTCTCCTATCTTCAATATCATTGAATGGATTATTTCCATAACCTAGAAACCCTCCCCATTCAAAGGCCGTGTTTATCCACTTACTGTGTTGCAATCTAAATAACTGCTTCGTACCTTCCTTTAAACTACCATCATTATTACGCCATCTTTTGTTGTTACTCATTGTCCCATGAATGAAAAACGCTTCAAGCCCATCAAGATCGATAGCCTGAATTGGAGTATTGCTTGCAAATTGGAATGGCGTAAGCATAGGGTATTTTGTAGTCAAAGGGTCGACACTCAAAAAACGTCCTAATTGCGGTTTGTAAATGCGAAATCCATAGTCCTGAAGTTGTGTTTCAGGGTCATTCTCCTTCCCATTAAACCCGTATCTGTAGCCGCTTCCCGCCGTAAATAATCTTCCTGGCATTTGCATTCCAAATG
>NZ_SJZI01000014.1 GCF_004337505.1 Flaviaestuariibacter flavus
GAAGGCACATAAACGCCGCGCAAAAGACCTGCGGCCAGGTGGTTGGCAAGCCTCCGGGCATCAACGGAGTCGGTTTTGCTGCGGCGCTCCTGGTCGGTGCCGGGGATGTCTGCCGGGTTCACGACGATGCATTCCATACCGGCGGCCCACAGCGCGCGGCATAGGGCGAAGCCAAAGGGTCCGGCTTCGTAGACGCAGTGGAACTGTGCTTCACCGTAGCGGGAGCGCAGGTGCTGCACCAGCAGGCCCGCGTCGGCTTCAATGGAAACATTCTGCAGAACGACACCAGAGCATAGTACGGCTACCTGCCAGCGCTTTTTGTGTACGTCAATGCCGACATAGAGTTCATGGTTGGAAAAACCTTCGCTTTTCATTACCTTGGAGACAGGGGCTGTCTCATGAGCTGAAGCCTTTGTGGTTGTTTTCATAACAGAAACATTTTGTCCCATTAAGTTACTTCACTGCAGCGCCGCTTCCGAGTGGATGACTGCCCGCCAGAGACGGCCCCTTTTACATATAGACTGTTGCGCTAGCTTGCTGTCTCAAAGCATATAGTTAACTTAGTTCACCGCCAGCGCAAAGCCCTGGTCGTTGTGCGCAATCCACATAAACCGAAATCAACTGACATGAAAGTAGTTTTGACCATTTCTTTAGTGTGTTGTTCATTTTTCTCAAATGCGCAACAAGTGCAGGTCCTTAGCGCAGAGAAAGATATTTTACATTATGCGATTGATAACATGTTGCAGTATAGCTTTTCGACCAATGAAAGAAACTTGCGCGTGTTGTCTGTTGAGGCTAGGGGTTTCAATTCCCGGTACACCTTTAATAAGAACGGCCTATGCTTTAACCAGTTTATCGAGATTACGGATAAGCGAATTGTTCCACTTTTTGAAAAATATCTCACTCAAAACTTTTCCTTGGAGTTTAACGAGGTAGGAAAAGATTGGGGCTGGACAATGAAGGGTAAGTACGGTGAGATTTCAGTGACGAAAGGAGAGATGCTTGGAAACAAGGTCTATAACTGTTTGGCTATCATGACTCGACCGACGCAATGAGCAATAAGCGGGACGACTGCGCACAACAGGGGCTGTTGCGCTAGCTTGCTTTCCTACAGTTGAAGTATCTTTATAATCATCGCCAGCGCAAAGCCCTGGTCGTTGTGCGCGAGCTGGTGCAACGTTTCCTAAAGTTGAAGTGTCAGTAGTAAAAGCCTCTAATGCGAATACTCTTTTTTCTAGCGGCGCCAATACTTTTTGTAGCCTGCAATAAAGAACAGGAAAGTTCCAGTACTTGGTTGAATGCAAAGGTGGTATCCATTGCCGACATGAACTGCGGTAGGCCATTGTTGAACTTTGCTCAGGATTCAGCCGCAATTCGTGCAATAACCGGTAATGAGTGGCTGACGTATGTAACAAAAGACTTTCCAGCTGAGTACACGGTGGTCGGGAATGATGTGTTGGTAAAAGTGCGGCAAATTAATCCGGAAGAAAGCTTCCCCTGTATTACGTTAGGACCTAGCTTCCCGGTAATCGTCGTGACAGATGTTCGACGACCCTGATAGCCCGCGCACAACATGGGCTGTTGCGCTAGCTTGCCTCACTACAGCAAAGTGTTATCTTTAGTTCAGCGCCAGCGCAAAGCCCTGGTCGTTGGCCGCTATTCGATGAAGACTCCGCTGACCATATTAGCTTTTTTGACTGCATTGAACGCTGCATTTGGGCAGGCACACAGTTCGCTCGAATCAATGATTTTGCAGGCAGATAGGGTTCTGCTTATCTCACACGACGATGTTTTTGTTGGTGTCAGGAAAGAAGCAGTGCCGGGAGAGCATAACAATTCTAAGCCGCTTCCTGCACTTGTAGTGAATGGTCGCCTGAATCGAAGTGTGGTTAAACAGCAGAAAGCGCTTCCGAAATCTGCGCTGGAAGGCCTCATCGAAGCATTCAAGCTCCCTCGCGAAGGCTACCGTTATACGCCGGCCAAGTGCTTTGAGCCGCACCATTCTTTGGTTCTATTAAGGAATGGGCAAGCGTCCTATGTCGACCTTTGTTTCCAATGTCGGCAACTTTCAGCGTCGCAAGACCTATCAGGGGAGGAATTGCTGTTCTCTTGGGAGAAAGTTGCAGCTTACTTCAGGAAGCACGGTTTGACGTACAGGCTGCCGCGGGGCTGACTCGACGGAACAGCGGCCAACATGGGCTGTTGCGCTATGGCCAATGTCCTAAATTCATATCTTTCCTAAAGCAAGGCCACAGCGCAAAGCCCTGGTCGTTGGCCGCAACCTACATTCCTAAAGTGAAAATGATTTCTCGCGGATGAGACACAAGCTTTTGTTGATTGGGCTAATTCTATGTGTGCTTGGGCTTTTGTATCTACTTGTAAGGCGGGACAACCGAAATCTTGATCTTAATCACAAGGTTACAGTTGGAGAAATTGTCGCCATCAACGGTGATTCCAAATCCCCTACCTATAGGATCAAATTCCGGTTTTTAGCCGGCGAGGAAAGATTTAATGGCTCACAGCAATTGCATTGCGGGACAGGCTCTTGTTTAAATGGGTATCGGGCATTGTTGATTGGGAAAAAGCTTCCGGTTGTCTACGAGGCAGGCAAGCCGCAGAACAACGACATCCTCGCTGATGCTGAGATGTTTTCTGACTACAATGTTCCGGTGACTAAAGAATATACCGAAATTATCCGGGCAATCGACAGTATAGAGGCTAATGGAAGGTAGGGTACCTTAGCCTTTAAAGCAAGCCTTTGCTCCTTTACCGATAGCTCCGAAAGGGTCAGATCCTAAAGTACTGACCGGCTGCGGCCAACATGAACTATGGTTATTTCCAAGAGTTTTTTTAAGCGAGTGCGCTTTTAAAATCTGCCTGATACACCGTTCCTTTTGTAGCTATTGCAAATGCTTGTTTGAGCAGCTTATTGCACACGGCGATGAGGGCCACATAGGGCAGCTTTCCTTTGGCCACTAGTCGGTCATAGAGATCCTTACATGCGGCGTTATATTTCTTGGCCGTGAGCGCGCACATGAACAACACACTGCGCAGGTAGCCGTTGCCCATTTTGCAGATTCCCCGCTTTCCCTTTATCGAAGTGCCGCTTGTGTGCTCCCTGGGTGCAAGGCCTGCCAGGGCAATGAGCTGGCGGTAGTTGGAGACCTTGGTAAAGCCGTCGGTGGCTACGATGAGGGTGGCCACGGCGCGCTTGCCCAAGCCGGGCACGGAGCGCAGGTTCTTCATCTGGTTGCCACTCCACTGCTTCAGTTCTGCATCCATCTGCGCTTCCAGCTTTTTCAGTTCCCGCTCGATCCGGGCAATAGAGGCTTTGAGGCTTTTTGTGACCTCCTTATCGGCAAAGGGCATGTAGGTGAGGGCATGCAACTGGTTTTGAAGCATGGTTTTCTGACGCACATACATATTGATCAAAGCCCCGATCTGGCTGCATTTGAGCTGCGCCTGCGAGGGCACACGCCACACGGAAGCTTCTCTTTCCACTCCATAGCGGAAGAGCCAGCGGGCGTCTTTTTTGTCGGATTTGTTACGCTCCAGGTTCATCTGGATAAAGCGCTTGACGACCATTGGATTTTCTACCCGCACGTCGCCTCCTGCTTCCTTCAGGGTAAAGGCAAGGGCGAGATAATAAGGCCCGGAGGTTTCCAGAACATATACCCGCTCACCGCACTTTTCCAGCAGCTCGCGGTGGCCGGAGGCGGTGTTGGAGAGCTTGGTATAATGGGTCCTTCCTTTGTCATCATTGTAATAAACATCGAGGGTGTCTTTAGAGACGTCAATACCGCAAACAAGCTTCATGTTGTACTTTCACTTTGGTTAAAAATGAGGAATGTGATTTTTACACATCTGCAGCCATCCTAATTTCACGCGAGCTCTCCGGCGGCAACCGGTGCTCAGTTGAACTACCCGCAGTATCGTGTAAAAAGGCAGCGGGGGACCATCATGTTAGACAAGCTTGTCCTGGCTTCAGGGGCTGTTTGGTCTTACTCCCGCTGCCCACATTCTTTATCACCGAAAAGTATGAGAAAACAAACATAGGA
>NZ_SJZI01000015.1 GCF_004337505.1 Flaviaestuariibacter flavus
ATATAATTGAGGTTAGCTACCCGTTTAGGGGTTACCGATATACGCCGCAAAGGAGTTGCCACAATGGGCGCTACCTCCGCCTTGCGCCGAAAAATTCTGGCTAACGAAGAGCCTGTTGGCGGCGCTGGCATAAATATTTCTGCCAGGTGGACGCAGCCATGCTGCAGAAACCACTAAAAAAACCTCAACCATGATCAAACAGACATTTTTCGCGGCCATCGCCGCCGCAACGCTGATCGCCTGCAACGACAGGACAGACAAAACAACCACGACCACCACGACGGATACCTCGTCGATGATGACGACGCCCCCGCCCGCTACTACCGACACCGGTATGATGCGCACCGACACCATGGGCACAGGTGCCACCCACACCCCCGGTAACACCACTACCAGCACAACAACAACTTCAACCTCTACCAACCAGGCCTATGCGCCCTCCGAGGGCGACGTGAGCCGCCACAACGGCAAGGTGGTGGTATACCACAATGGCAAGTGGACGAGCTCGACCTCCGAGGTACGTCTCGACAATGGCGCCACGGTGAACTCCCAGGGCCGCGTAACCTATAACGGTGAAAACCGCGACCTCGAAGAAGGCGAACACGTAACGAAGGCCGGACGCTTCTTCGACAAGGCGGGCAACGCCATCGAGCACGGCTGGGATGCCACCAAGACCGGCGTGAAGAAAGGCGCCCAGGCGGTGGGCCATGCCGCCGAAAAAGTGGGCAGCAAGGTGAAGGACGCCGTTACTCCCGATAAGAAGGATCAATAAGCGTTCTTTTTAGCAATAAAGATCCCCGCGGGCTGTTTGCTCGCGGGGATTTTTTTGGCTTGGTCCACGGGAATATTTCTCGCAGAGGGCGCGGAGCGTTTCGCAGCGGGCACGGAGATGCTCGAGCTACCAACAGAAAGGTTTGGAGACATTCCTGCTGCTGGCAATCAACTTCCTGCTCAAGACAGCGGGAGGGGCCCTGCGGGCGGAGTTGGTTGGTGACGACTTTGCCGATACATTACCACCTTACTACGAAGGTGTTACCAGTTGCGGACATAGCGGTGGAAACCGTGCTTCAGGAGGGATACGTTGAAGTTGATCAGGTAGCCCAGCTTCTTTTCGTGGAGGCGGAGGTAGGTGAGCATCTGCGATTCCGCTACCGGCTCCAGCGCCTTCACTGCTTTTAGCTCAATGATGACTTCGTCGTTTACCACGAGGTCCATGTAATAGACGTCGCCCAGGTCTTCGCCTTCGAAAATAAAGGTGATCGGAACTTCGGTGCTGACCCGGAAGCCGCGCTTGCGCAATACAACAGCAAGGGCTTTCTGATAAGCCGATTCCAGCAACCCGGGACCTAAGGCCTTATGCACATAAATAGACGCATCCAGGATGGCGCCGCCGATTTGGTTGAGTTCTTCTTTTTCCATACCCCCAAACCTGCGGCAGCCAGCACAGGATTCCATGTGAAAAACAACAGAATTTCCTGGGTTTTTTCCCATGGAAATCTCCCCCCTCCGCCCGTAGGGCGTCTCTCGCTGTCTCCGTTACAGCGCAAGGGTAGCTACCGTTAAGCGTGCCTCCCAACCTAAATGTTGGTAGCTCGAAGGCCTCCGTGCCCTCTGCGAAACGCTCCGCGCCCTCTGCGAGAAATATTCACAAGAGTGATCTCTCTTAATAATCCAGCGCCCGCCGGAAGCCCTCCCGGAACAGCCCCTGCTGCCCGCTCCCGGGGTAGGGCAGCCGCCTATTCACCGCGTTGTACCCTGCCGCGCGCAGCGGCGCATAGCAGCTGTCGTACACTGAAGTCTTGATAAGGATGATGGGCGTCTCCCGCGGCACGTACTGCTCCAGGCTTTCGAGCAGGCGCTCCAGCAGCAAGGCGTCACTTTCGGTGGTGGGCGAGGCGGGCAGCGGGTAGAAGTTCCAGAGCCAGAAGCCCTCGGCCTGGAAGCGGCGCAGCAGCGCCGTTTTGTCTTCGGTGCGGCGCCCGCCCTTCAGGTAAGCCTCTTTTTCGCGCGGGTAGAGCACACCCATGATCTCCAGGAAGAGCGAGTCCTGCCGCTTTACATCCTCGTAATAAAAGAAGCGCTCCGGGTTCTCCGGCGGCGCCTCCGCCAGCAGCAGCGTCTGCAGTCCCGCCGGGCGGTAGCGGAAACGCGCGGCGGTGTATACGTCCCTGAGAAAAAGAAGATCGTCGGCGTTCATGAGGGAAGAAGGGCTGCAAAGAAGAGGCCGGGAGGAGTTGAGGGGAGATTACATGAGTACATGATTACATGAATACATGAGGGGAGAGGGAGCGCCTCTGCCCGCAGGGCGCCTCTCGCTGTCTTGAACAGAAAGCTGATTGCGGCCTGTAGGAGCGCCTCCAAAAAACTGTAAGCGTAGAATGCGCCTCCGTGCCCTCTGCGAAACGCTCCGTGTTCTCTGCGAGAAAAAAACCACTTGCGCGGGAAGAAACCTCCTTCCAGCCGGCGCGGGCTTTCTGCGCGTGGAAGAACCCTTGCTCCAATCCGGAGCGCCCTTTTGCGCGCGGAAGAAAGGCTCCTCCAAAATGGCGGGCGCTTTTGCGCGGGCGCAGTAGCCCGCTGCCATGGGCGCGGCCCTTTCTTCCGGGCGCAGCAGCCCCGCGCCGCCGGCGCCTGCAACAAGGGTGCAAAAAGAAACGGGCCGCCGCTTGCAAAGGCCCAATCCCTGCCGTAACTTAATAGGAACAAAAAACCCTTGTCATATGAGATCAAAAGCTTTACACTTAACCCCGCTCACGAACGAGGAATTCATCCAGTTTTTCACCCAGCTTCTCAAGGCCATCGACACCGACCCGCTGCCGATGCCGGCCGTCATGCTGGGCGCCAAGGCCAGCGTTGCCGCGCACCTCGAAGACATCAGCCTGCTCTTCAAGCGCGACCACGCCTCGCGTCTCACCCAGAAGCTCGTGCAGCTGGACGGGCGCCGCGACGACTTCGTAGTCGGGCTGCAGGACCTCTGCGAGGGCCACTGCTATAACCCCGACGAAGCCCTCCGCGAGCAGGCCGCCCTCCTCGACCGCCGTCTCGAGGTGTACGGGCCCCGCATCTACAAGCAGAACTACCAGCAGGAGACAGCCATCATCAACGCCCTCGTGCGCGACTTCCGCGAGGACCCCGACTGCGCCGCCGCCGTCGCTGCCCTCGGCCTCCGCACCTGGATCGACGCCCTCGACCGCACCAACAAAGAGTTCGACGCCCTCTTCCTCGAGCGCGCCGCCCTCGAAGTCGACAAAGACATCCCCTACACCATGATCCAGAAGCGCGACGAGATGCGCGTGGCCTACGAGAACCTGCTCAACAAGCTCGATGGCTTCTACCACACCGCCGAAGGCGCCGAACCCTGGGGCCGCATGGTGAAGCTGGTGGAGATACTGACGCAGGAGTATCGGGAGATTGTGAGTGCCAGGAAAGGAAGGAAGGAGGCGAGGAAGGAGAAGGAGGGAACGGCGGAGGCGTGAATTCTTTAATGGATTGTAATAATAAAGCCGCTGCGGGTGCAGTGGCTTTTGCTTTTTAATAATGCTGCGGCCGGCCCGCCACCAATCAATCGGTGCGGGAATGCCGGTCGGGCCGGTTTCTTTTTCTAAAAAGAGGGTTTGTCATCCTGATGCGCAGCATCAGGATCTCTCTAGGTACTAGTAGGAGGCGGCCTGCTGATGCCCGGCAAGATCCTGATCGCAAGCGGCATCCTGATGCGAAGCATTAGCGGGTCTCTGTACCTACTGGAAAGGGTCGGGGCCTTGGTTACGGGTGGCATCTTGTGCTTCCCGTCAGGAGCTCTGTAAGTACTGCCAGGAAGAGACGTTCTGCGCCGTTAAGATCCTGATCGCAGGCGATCAGGATGACAAAGCGTTTATTGTTCAAAAGGTGCGCCCCGCGAGACACTCAGGTGGCCGGTAGATGCGTGTGCGGGGCGCAGGGAAG
>NZ_SJZI01000016.1 GCF_004337505.1 Flaviaestuariibacter flavus
AACATGAACTATGGTTATTTCCAAGAGTTTTTTTAAGCGAGTGCGCTTTTAAAATCTGCCTGATACACCGTTCCTTTTGTAGCTATTGCAAATGCTTGTTTGAGCAGCTTATTGCACACGGCGATGAGGGCCACATAGGGCAGCTTTCCTTTGGCCACTAGTCGGTCATAGAGATCCTTACATGCGGCGTTATATTTCTTGGCCGTGAGCGCGCACATGAACAACACACTGCGCAGGTAGCCGTTGCCCATTTTGCAGATTCCCCGCTTTCCCTTTATCGAAGTGCCGCTTGTGTGCTCCCTGGGTGCAAGGCCTGCCAGGGCAATGAGCTGGCGGTAGTTGGAGACCTTGGTAAAGCCGTCGGTGGCTACGATGAGGGTGGCCACGGCGCGCTTGCCCAAGCCGGGCACGGAGCGCAGGTTCTTCATCTGGTTGCCACTCCACTGCTTCAGTTCTGCATCCATCTGCGCTTCCAGCTTTTTCAGTTCCCGCTCGATCCGGGCAATAGAGGCTTTGAGGCTTTTTGTGACCTCCTTATCGGCAAAGGGCATGTAGGTGAGGGCATGCAACTGGTTTTGAAGCATGGTTTTCTGACGCACATACATATTGATCAAAGCCCCGATCTGGCTGCATTTGAGCTGCGCCTGCGAGGGCACACGCCACACGGAAGCTTCTCTTTCCACTCCATAGCGGAAGAGCCAGCGGGCGTCTTTTTTGTCGGATTTGTTACGCTCCAGGTTCATCTGGATAAAGCGCTTGACGACCATTGGATTTTCTACCCGCACGTCGCCTCCTGCTTCCTTCAGGGTAAAGGCAAGGGCGAGATAATAAGGCCCGGAGGTTTCCAGAACATATACCCGCTCACCGCACTTTTCCAGCAGCTCGCGGTGGCCGGAGGCGGTGTTGGAGAGCTTGGTATAATGGGTCCTTCCTTTGTCATCATTGTAATAAACATCGAGGGTGTCTTTAGAGACGTCAATACCGCAAACAAGCTTCATGTTGTACTTTCACTTTGGTTAAAAATGAGGAATGTGATTTTTACACATCTGCAGCCATCCTAATTTCACGCGAGCTCTCCGGCGGCAACCGGTGCTCAGTTGAACTACCCGCAGTATCGTGTAAAAAGGCAGCGGGGGACCATCATGTTAGACAAGCTTGTCCTGGCTTCAGGGGCTGTTTGGTCTTACTCCCGCTGCCCACATTCTTTATCACCGAAAAGTATGAGAAAACAAACATAGGATGGGCTGTTGCGCTAGGCTGCCGTCCTAAAGTTGTAATTTTATTTAGTCAGACGCCCAGCGCAAAGCCCTGTTCGTTAAGCGCAAGCAGTTCATGACATTCGAAGAGTTTCAAAATACCATCCAAAAGCGGAATCGATTTGACCGATATTGGTACTATTTCATCTGTTATGCGACAATCGCTTTGTCATTAGCGCTTCTATTCATGATAACCATCAATCCTTCTAAGTTCAAGGGAAATCATGTCTTTCATTATTCCTGTTTTACATTTCTTCTCGGACTTGGATCATATGGATTGTACCTGCTTCCAAAAAGGTATCAAGTAGTTACAGTGGAAATGCCTCTTCCAGTTTCGCAGAAAATAGAGGTGATTGAAAGAATAGCTAACGAATATGAATCTCCAATTACCAAAGTATCCAACCAGTTCGTGCGTTTCACTATTCAAAAACGGTTTTGGAATTCTCCATATGACGTACAACTGTTTCTCGATGATGAACGATTTTCTTTTGTAATCTTGGGACAGGACCGGAGTGATGGTGGTTTTATAGACTTCGGTGGAGCAAATCGACAGCGCAGAGAGCTTGCCGAGAAATTAAGGTCGACCATCGTTTAGGTGCAGCCTGCGCTTAACAGGGGCTGTTGCGCTAGCCTAGTTTCTAATAGTTCATATCTTTCCTAAAGCAGACCGGCCAGCGCAAAGCCCTGGTCGTTATGCGCAATCCCAGACACGCGACAACTGTTGACCAAAAATGCAATTAGGACTTGACTTCATTAGAAACAATTTAGCGAGACAGGCGGAAATGAGCGTGTCGGAACAAGCTGTATTCTTTGTTAGCACGGCTAGTGTCATCTTGGCCAACAGTGTCGAGGACAAGCAATTGATTGCGGCTGTTTTTGATGGAATAGATTCCTTGCGTTATACTATTGCGTCTGACAAGGCGACCGAGTCGATTTTGGCTCCATTAGACATTGCTTTAACGTATCAAAGCTTGGCATTGGCGAGACTGGCGGATGATCGTGATCGCACTTTGTCTGCTTTGAGATCGGTCATTAACTATGAGCCGAATCCAGAATTGCGTTCGGTCTATGTAAGTGAGCTGGAGCGTCTCGCCGGGGAGGACTCCTAGGAGGCTGGACTGCGCATAACATGGGCTCCTATGTAAAGGGATTAGTTGCGTGAGGTAACAAATATTTTTTGGCTGGTCCCCGATACTATCTTTTTCAAGCGTTTATTGAAGCATGCTCCTATAAGCAGTCAGCCTAACGTTGTGGGTGCTGCAAGTCAATATTTCCTTTTAAAAAAGCGGCCGCTGCAGACTGTGCCAGAGCAACCTGGGTTGCAGTTCATGTTGAGCAGTCGGCCGCCAAATAGATCGTGCTTCTGTATTGCCTGTATCAGAAAAGAAGCAGGGTGACACCCTTAGTTTTTTAATCCGTTTCCCTTTTGATTACTAAAAAATCTACGCCCATCGCTCAAGCGCTTGCCAACTCCTTGCGGGCCTTCCCTCTTCTTTTAGGCTCGGGAGGTAGCGGTGCTTCTATTTGTTCAGGGCTTCCTTCCGCTACGCCACGCACGTACATCCGCTCTGACAGCAGCACTGCCCGCATCCTCCTTAATAGTCGTCTCGCGATACGGATGATGGCCTGCGGTCCCTTCATGCGCCCGCACAACTTCTTATAGTGCTCCAGCAGGGCGGGATCCTTGGTAATGGCCATCCACGCGGATTCCACCAGCTGCGAGCGCAGGGCGTTGTGTCTTCTTTGGGTAAGGCCCGTATGGCGCTCCCGCTCCCCGGAGCTGTAGGAGTCGGGGCAGAGACCTACGAATCGGTTCAGGCTGTCTGCATCTTTAAAGCGCTTTACGTCTCCCACCTCCATGAGGAAGAGGGCGGAGGTGAGCGGGCCGACGCCAGGTATGGAGCGAAGCAAGGTCGCTTGTTTTGCGTAGTGCTCCGAGCGCATCACCGCGCGCAGCTTCTTTTCAGTTTTGAGCAACAGCACTCGTAAAGCCCGCACCTCTTCCAGCATCAGCTCCAGGGTTTCCCTCAGGTCTTCATCACCTGCGGCGGTGGCTTGGATCCAGTCGAGGAAGTTGTGGCTCCAGGTGGCGTTGTCAAACCTGGGAGGGACTATGATGCCCTGGAAGCGGAGCTCGCTTTTCAGCCGGTTCTTTACCCGGGAGAGATCACCCCAGAGCTTTTTTCTAAACCGGATCAGCGAGCGCTGCTTCTGTTGTTTTT
>NZ_SJZI01000017.1 GCF_004337505.1 Flaviaestuariibacter flavus
TGTCGTCGTACACGGCCACGCGCGGGTAGAAGTAGGCGAGGAAGAAGCTGGTGCTGTCGAGGCGTCCTTCGCGGCCGCTCTCCTGGCTCACGTCGTAGTGCCAGTTGACGGTGAGGGTGACGGAGTCGCCGGGCGCGAGCTTTTTGGTAAGCGGCACATCCATGAAGGTGCGCACCGTATTGGCGCGTACTTTCTTCTCAACGCCGTTCTCGGTGTAGCGGTCGATGTTGATGCCGCCGGTGAGGTAGTCGCGCGCCGCGGCGCCCATGCGCGAGGCGCCGGGCTGGTGGATGTTCTGAATAAGCTTGATGGTAAGCCGGTTGAGCGTGTTGGGGCTGTGGTTGGTGTACACGATGGTTTCGGTGCCGGTGACCGTCTTATTCGGCGGCGTCACCTTCACTTCGATGTTGTAGCGGCCTTTGTTCTGCCAGTAGTTCTTACCCGGGGCGCCGTCGGGGCTGCGGGTGCCGGCGGCATAGGCCTGCTGGATGTTGCGGGGCATGTAAAGAGGCTGCTGCTGTGCGGCGGCCGTAGTGGCAACGAGCAGGGCCAGGGAAGCGATTGCGCTTTTCATTTCTTGGAGGTTTGTTGAAAGAACCCGGTAACCGGGTCCCGAATTTACCGGTTACGCGGCAGCGGGAGTAAGAAAAGGGTGCAGTGGTCCGGATTTTGGGGCGGGCGGTCTTTCTGAATGCCGCCATTGCGCCTCCTAATGCCGTCATTGCGAGGAGGCGACTGAAAGGAGACGACGAAGCAATCTCCCTATCTATGGGACAACTCCCTTGCTTCGGTATACAGCAGTGCCATAGCTGTGGGGATTGCTTCGCTACGCTCGCAATGACGGCTCTGGAAGAGATCGCCCCTCGCAATGACGGTCCTGGAGGAACACAAAAAAAGCCCCCCGCATCTGCGGGGGGCTTTTCATTTTTATCATCTAATCTTAGCGTGCCAGTTGTACCAGCTTCAGGTTGTCGAAGTAGATGTCGCCGTTGGTGGACGACTGCCAGTAGGTCTCGGCGCCACCGCGGAAGGTCTCGAAACAGATGGTGTTTACGAGGCGCTTGGCGTCGTTGGTGGTCCAGCGGATGGCCTGGTCGAGGATGGTGGTACCGTTGATCACTACCTGAACGCGGCCGTCGGTGTTGGAGCCGGTGTTACACTTCACGTATATCTTCACCTTGTACCACACGCCCTTCTGGATCGAGGCGCCGCCGGAGGGGTAAACCTTGCCGAAGTCGTTGCCGTAGGTGCCGGGCTGGTCTTTGTAGTATACATAAGGCTTCAGGATCACCGGGCTGGTGCTGGTATTCTTGTACCACATCAGGCGCACCGAGCCACCGTTGCCATCCCAACCCGGGTCGCCGCCCGTGTTGCCGTCGCCGATAAAGAGACCGTAGCCTACTTTACCGCCCCAGCTGAAGTCGAAGTTGGAGGCGAACTGCATGTCGAAGGAGAGCTCATACTCCGAGCCAAGCGGAATGTTGGAGCGTGTGAGCACACCGCCCGAGGTAAGGCTGTTGGCCAGCAGGGTGGTCTTCAGCATGCCGTTGTATACCTGGCTTTGCGAAGCGTTGCTCACCTGGTAGTAGTTGGCGTTGCCGAAGTCGGCGATGGCCTGGGAGAGACCATAATTGCCGTTGGCGCGGCCGTCCCAGTTAATGGTCCGGGTGGAAATACCCGTTGTCGGAGTGGGAGCAGGCGTGGGAGCCGGTGCCGGGGCAGGTGCCGGGGCCGGAGCCGGAGTGGGGGTCGGCGTCGGCGTCGGAGTGGGCGTCGGCGTCGGAGTCGGGGCAGGCGCAGTAACCGGCGAGGAGCTGATCACCACGTTGTCGTAGAACACCTTGCCGTCGGTAGCCGACTGGTAAGACGTTGTAGAGCCGCCGCGGAAGTTTTCAAAGCAAATGTTGTTGAACAGGCGCTTGGCGTCGCTGGTGGTCCAGCGGATGGCCTGGTCAAGCACGGTGGTGCCGTTGATCAGGAGCTGCACGCTACCATCGGTGTTGGAGCCGGTGTTGCTCTTAACAACCATGGTCACTTTGTACCAGGTGCCTTTCTGGAGCGAGCCGGTAGCCGGGAACTGCTTGCCGAAGTTGTTACCGAAAGAGCCGGGCTGGTCTTTGTAGTATACGTCGGGGCGCAGCACGATGTTGCCGGCAGCATTCTTTTCCCAGCCGAGACGGATGGAACCGCCGAGGCCGTCCCAACCCGGGTCGCCGCCCGTGTTGCCGTCACCTACCAGGAGGCCGAAGCCGATCTTGCCACCGAGGCTGAAGTCGAAGTCGGAAGCAAACTGCATGTCGTACGAAAGGGTGTACGTGGAGGCGTCGGGAATGTCAATCTTCGAGAAAACGCCGCCCGCCGTGAGGGCGTTCTTCAGCAGGGTCGTCTGCAGCATTTTGCTGTAGGTCTGGGTCTGCGAAGCGGAGGTCACTTTCCAGTAGGCGGTGGGGCCGAGGTCGGCGCTTGCCTGCGTCTGGCTGTAGAGACCGTCGGCGCGGCCGTCCCAGTTGATGGAGCGGTAGTAAGGCAGCACAAATCCGGTGTTGGCGGTGGTGGCTGTCGTAGCGAGGGTGTTGGTCCCTGTAGCATTGGCGGCGAGGCCTTCGGTGCTGATGCCGGGAGTGGGGGTCGCTGTCACTTGCTGATCGGCCGGGAGAATGTCATCCTTCTTACAGGAGATGACTGTCGTACTCAGTGCGAGGCACAGGAATGCCAGGCTCGAAACGCGGTGTTGTTTCATCGGAGGTTAGGTTAAGTGGTGAACGGTTAGGTTAATGCCTTGCGGCGGTCAATGCCTTGCGGCGCGGTGTAAAAGTAGTCCCCACAAATGGCGATTTGCTTTGACTTTAGATGGGCCCGGCCGATCACGGGGCCAACAGGGATTTTTGGGGGGTGAGGCCCTTTTTCAACGGGTACGCATGCCCGAAAACCCGCGCCAGTATTAGGTTTTAGCGATTAGAGGCCTCTAATGAAGCGATGGTCCAAAGCCGCATTTTTACATGGTTTCGGCGCTTTTTTGAAGCTTGCCCGGAGTATCGCATTAGCCGCAAACAGGCAGAAACCATTAGATGGCGAATGGAAAGCTTTATGCTTGCCCGGAGGCGTTCACAAGGTGTTAACAATCTGCGGCAACACCGGGCCTGCGACCCGTTGGTTCACGACGGCACGGCGGCACAACGGCACGACGGAGGAAAAAACTTATGGGCACTTTTTCGTCAATAATGTTGAACCCGGTTTATCCAAAATCACTTTTCTCCAGCCAAATGACGATGAGCGTTTTTTATCAAAAGAAAAAAACGTTGTGCCGTCGTGCCGTCGCGCCGTCGTGATCCAAGGCTGCTTGCAGCC
>NZ_SJZI01000018.1 GCF_004337505.1 Flaviaestuariibacter flavus
CATTTGGAATGCAAATGCCAGGAAGGGCATTTGCCGCGGGAACGGGCTACAGGTATGGGTTTAATGGGAAAGAGGATGATCCAGACCTTGCCGATGGACTTATTGCTTTCGAGGCTCGTGCATATGATAGTAGGATAAGCCGATTTTTTAGCAATGATCCCCGCTCAGAGGAGTATCCTTGGCAATCACCTTATGCTTATTATAGCAACAGTCCAACTGGCGTAATCGATTTTAATGGAGAAGGAGACTATTATAAGAAAGACGGAACTCACTTGGGAAATGATGGCAAGAACGACAACAAATTATATACTGCTGAGAGAATGAGGGTCGTTATATCAGAAAAAAAAGATGCCAATGGTAACGCCATAATGTTAGGAGGAAAACGAGTCGTGGAGCAAATAAAAGTATTCGAAGGAGCGATTAAGCTCAATATGAGTCACAGTGATTTTCAAGAGGCCGTAAGTATAGTGAGGCAAGAAGGTGATTCTAAAGATCCCGCCGAGTATAAAGTTTTAGCTAGTATTTTCTTTAATCATGCTGGGAATGATCCCACAAAGCTTGTTCAAACAATAAGAAAAGAATCATCAGTGTACAGAGTTGGAAAGCCGAAGGATCGATTCTCACCTGAGGATAATTCGATACCGGTTATTTCTAGTAGGGCAGGTATTTTGAATCGGTTAATTGGCGGTCCAGACTTATCTGGTGGAGCAACTCAGAACGACGGTAATGATTTTTTTGCATGGGGCTTAACAAGGGGGAAATGGCACAATGGCAAACATGCAAAATTTACGGAATACCAAACCATAACGATCAGTAAGGATATATTTGATAAGGCGGTATCTAACTTGCGAGCCGCTCATCCGAAAGGGACCGTCAAATTCAGCGCGTTTGGATTAGGAACAATGCCAATTATAGAATCTGTGTTTCTGGATTGGAGAAACTTCGACAAAAACGGAAACTTCATTTATCAAACAGGTGTAAAAAATGGTCGGCACCTCGAAGCAACGGCTACCGCAGGGGAAACTATTTATTGGAGAGTCAATATAAAACGATGAGAGCAATAATTTTGTTAGTTATGGTCCTACCGCTTTTGCAAAGCGCAAAATGCCAGGGAAATTCATTTGATCGGTATTTGCAACATAAAGGCCAAAAGCCGATCATGAATAATTACAATAGGTTTACAATTACCTTAAAAAACAATTGTTCAATTGGGTTTTCAAAAGACGATACACTACAGTATACTAACCTTATTACGAAGGACACGATTTACCCATTGATTTCAGAGGAAATCGGCTCTGGATTAAAGTCGCTGGGTGGACTCTTCGCAGACTTTGATAGCAGCTTCATTTGGGGGATAGCAATGGGGGATAATATTTATGGAAAGATTTATCAGAAATTCAGACCAGCCAATGTCAGCGGAGAATTTATTCTTATATCAATCTATAAAAATGCCAATCAACAATACGCATTGATGGCAGATCCCAATTATGATGTCTCGGTGAAAAAGTTTTTTATCTACACGGGAAAGAAACTGAAAAAGTATAGCCTAAATAACGGTATTCACTCCAGCAGAATTAAATACCTACAAATCGCTAGCTTGGGGCATGATAAGCCAAAATTAATAGACAGTAAAACAAAAATTGTCTATTGGCTTAAGCCTTGATAAAAGGCACATAAAATTTACATTGTCGTAATATTAAAGGCCATAAAAGAAATACTATCCATTTGGAATGCAAATGCCAGGAAGGACATTTGCCGCGGCGAAGGGCTACCGGTATGGATTTAACGGAAAGGAAGAAGACCGAACCCTTACCGAATCAAGCTTGGACTTCGGAACAAGGTTCTATGACGCGAGAATCGGTAGATGGCTTAGTGCTGACCCCTTGCGTTTCTTCGCTCCATTTGAAACCCCTTATCGATTCGGGCATAATGACCCTATTCGGTACAAAGATCCGGATGGAAAATGGGAAGAAGATGGTCATTACTGGACGGTGTACGCTCTCGGCATGGCTATGGGGTTATCTAAATCGAAAGCTCAGTATTTAGCTTCAAAAGCTGAATTTTATGATCACCATACTTTACCAAATAGTAAAATGTCACTACACTACTCTCACGAACACGGCAAAACGGGATTAGCGCTCGGGCTTGGTACATGGTCAGATCGAGAACTTCAAAAAAGCTGGCACGGCCTAACAGGTGGTCGCCAATCTGAAGTTTTAATTGACGCTATGAATAATATTTTGATGAAGGGCGACCTTAATCAATTACACAAAGTAGGGGACGCTTGGGCTCATAGCTATATTGATGAAAATGGTGAGCGCACTATGTGGGGGAAAACCACAACTTGGATTCCAGGTTTAGGCAGGATAACTCTCGAGCATGCTTTTGAAGGAGGTCATGGAAACAAAGATGCTGACAACTTGAATAAAAGGCCTGGCGAGTATCAGAAATATATTCAATCTCTAGTTCAGATCTACAATAGCAAATCTTTTGCATTTAACTCGGATGTGAAAAACGGACGCCCCGACCTATCGATATTCACTTTTGTACAAAAAAACGGGGGTAATAAAGAAGGAAACATCTTTCTGTTAAGTTCGTTCATTGATATGAAAGCCGGTGCTAAATCAATTTCATCCACCAACAAGGGGCATATTGAGAAATTCAAGTCGTATTTGGATCAGCAAGGCATCAAATACACTCTATCCGAAGGACAAGCACAGGCGACACTACTTCCAAAAGGATGTGTTACAGGTCCCGTGAACTATACAATCACATTTCAAAAGCCCGAATCAAAATAATAATGGCCAAGTCAAGACTTCGTAATGTTATGGTATCGATTCTAGGCGTTGAGGTATTGATATATTTAGCTGGCGTCGTGG
>NZ_SJZI01000019.1 GCF_004337505.1 Flaviaestuariibacter flavus
GAAGTAAATACCGATCACTTCCTTTTGCCCCTCTGTGGAAACGGCCAGTATGGAGTAGATGGCGCGGGTCTTGACAACGCCGTCCTGGCGGACCTTGAAGTGGATGGCGTCGAGCCACACCACGGGATAAACGCTCTCCAGTACCCGGTTTTGCCACTCTTTGATAGCCGGAATGATCCGGTCGGTAATCGCCGTCAGGGTTCCGTCCGAGATATCAAAGTCATAGATCTCTTTTAGATGCTGCTGGATGTCCGAATAAGATAACCCCATCCCATAGAGGCTTAAAATCTTCTGATCCATGTCCTCGGAGATCACCCGCTGGCGCTTGGCCACTGTCTGCGGCTCGAAGGAGGCGTCGCGGTCGCGGGGCGAAAAAACAGCAAAACCGCCCAAAGAGCTTTGTATGTTTTTTTGTGTGTGGCCATTGCGTCGGTTGCCACCACCCCTTTTACCCGCCTTCAGGTGCGCATCCAACTCGCCTTCCAGCGAAGCTTCAATAACGCGCTTTAAAAGTGGTGTAAAAACACCTTCCGCACCCACTAAAGGCTTGCCTGAACGAAGCTGCTCGCCAGCCTCCCTCACAAAAGCTTCAAAGTCAAATGGTTTCTTCTCCATCGTATATCAATTTAATCATTATTAAACTGACACACTTTATTGAGCATACTCATAAAATCAAAACAATTGCGAGTATCCCTGATAATATTTCCGACATGGAGTTGGTTGTTTAGATTACTCCTAAACTAACTCTTTTTTAGCGAAGAACACGTTGGTCGGGGTCTACTCCCCTAATATGCATCCACCCCGCCCTACCTCTGCACTACTGCTCTCCGCAACTAAACAACACATGTCGCTTACATCCCCTATTTTACTGGTAGCACCCCATCCAAGCCATCAGGGCCAGCGGCACCAACACTTCGTTACTCCGCATGCCAATCCTTCACCTCTCGCCAACGACTTGTCAAGCCTTATTACAAACTTGTTTTACCCCTCCAACACGGTGTTAACCACCCTTTTCAAACTTGCTTTGCCCCTTCAACACCCTGTTGATCCTTCTTGCAAACTTGTTTTGCCCCATTAACACCCTGTTGATCGCTCTTACAACCTTGTTTTGCCCCTTCAACAGCCTGTTGAACCCTCCCGCAACGTTGAAATGCGGTTTCAACAGCCGGTTGCACGGCACCGGTATCACAATTCATCCATTTCTTTCCTATTGAAAATCAATCCCCGGCCCTTTCGGGAACTTCCTCCCGGGCGCGAGGGGCATTTACATACGCGCCGGAATGCCTATTTTAAAGAAAACTAAATCAACGCTTATGAACACAAACTCCCGGATCTCGAAAGTGAACCTGCGCAAGCTGCGCAACCCCGAACTCCTCACCTTCATCACCCGCTTCCTTGGCCTGGTAAAAGGCAGCAGCGCGCTCCCGCTGTCGCTGGAGGCCCGCAAGACCGCCGTGGCGCAACTGCTGGCGCAGATGGAAAGCGTGCACAAAACGATGCAGGGCTCGGAGCTCACCGAGGTGCTCACCGCGCTCGACGCCCTGCGCGACGAGCAGTACAACGGCCTCTTTCACCTCGCCGCCGCCTGGACCTGCCGCACCGACGACATGCGCGCCCGCGCCGCGGGCGAGCGCATCGCGGCGCAGATGGCCGTGTACGGCACCGTCACCGAGGTTACCCGCGACCTGCCCGGCAGCGAGTCGGCCAACATCCGCAGCCTCGTGTCCGACCTGCGCAACAAGCCCGAACTGGCCGCTGCCGTGGCCCTTATCGGCGCCACGCCCTGGATCGACACGATGGACAGGGCCAACAACGATTTCGAAACCAAATGGCAGGAGCGCAACCAGGAGCGCGCCGACGCACCGGAAAGCACCGGCCTCGCCGACCTGCGCCTGAAGCTCTACCCGGCCTATGCCGCCCTCTGCCGCGGCATCGAATCGTTCAACGACACCGAGGAAGGCGCAGTGCCCTGGCCCGGCATCATCGCCGCCGTCAACGCACTCGCGGCCGAAACCAATACCCGCCTCGCCGCCCGCGCCACCCACGCCGCAGCCAGCAGCCCCGCCGCCACTCCCGGCGCCTGACCCCATCCCCCGAAAACAAACAACGGCCGCCCCGGTAAAGGGCGGCCGTTTTATTTACGTGCAGAACGTTGTGCCGTCGTGCCGTTGCGTCTTCGTGAATCAAAAGGCCGCAGCCGGCCTTTGTCCACCACGGCACAACGACACGACGGCGCAACGAAGAATAATTTTCCTGAGCGGCGCGTGGGTGTAGCTACAGGGAAGCGTACAACAGGAAGATGCCGACGTAGAAGAAGAGGCCGTACAGCGTCCACCGGCCCACCTCGGCCGCCTTGCGGTCGTAGCCGTTCATCTTGAAGGAGCCGGCGATGAAAAACTGGAAGGCGCCGGGCAGCAGGAAGGCGAGGAGCTTCCAGTGAAGCTCGAGGGGCACGGCCGCCAGGTAGGCCTTGCGGTGGTTGTCGCGCTCGTGGCGCCTGCGGATCCGGGCCAGCGCCTCCGGCTCCAGGTTGCGGCGCTCCAGCTCGCGGCGGGCGGCGCTGACGGCGGCTTCCTGGTACTCGTGGCGGTTGGTGATGACGATGCGGATCAGCTCGGCATCGGGCGCTTCTTTCATGGTGGCGTCAAAGTCGAATTGCATGCGGTAGGTTTAAGCGGCCTTAGCGCGGCCTTATGCCAAAGCTAGCATCCTTTCCGGGAAAGCGGGCGCCGGCTAACTTGCAGGCTAAACCGTTGCGTATGCACCTGCAAGGCGTCTTTCTCCAAAGCACTTCCGCCGCTTCCGAAGACCCCGTGTTCGGCGGGGCCCGGGTATTCATCCACCAGCACGACGCCGGCGGCGCGGCGGGGCATATCGTCAACCAGCCCCTTGGCCGCACCCTCAACGAGCTGGCCGAATTCGCCGACGCTCCGGCCCTGCCCCTCTACCACGGCGGCCCCGTGGATGGGGAGCACCTGTTCTTCCTGCACCGTCGCCCCGACCTTATCGGCGGCGGCACCGATGTGGGCGCGGGCGTGTTCTGGGGCGGCGACTTCGCCGCGGCCGTGGCGGCGCTGCGCGCGGGTACGCTGCCGGTTACCGACATACGCGTATTCGTGGGCTATTGCGGCTGGGACGCCGGCGAGCTGGAGGCGGAGATTGAAGATGGTGGGTGGGAGGTGCTGGACCCCTCCCCGGCTCTCCCCACGTGGGGAGGGTGACTCTGTTGGATATTCTTTACCGGATGTTACTTGCTGCTGTTCGAAGATCAAAAGCAAAGAGCGGATGCCTGCGGCATCCGCTCTTTTGTATTAGCGCCAAACAGAATACTGTTTGATACTGTAAGAAAGATTCCCGGGAGTCACCCCTCCCCCACCGGGGAGGGCCGGGGAGGGGTCGGGCACAGAAATTTATACCCTGCTCCACAATGAACATCTGCCGCGTTCCGAGTTCCGCCCTCTTCAGCCGCCTGGCGCCGGCGCTGGTATGCCTTGCCGTGGCGGTGGGCCTGCTATACTACGGGCAAATGGTGCTCAAGCCCCTGGCGCTGGCGGGCCTGCTGGCGCTCCTGCTTACCTCGCCCTGCCGCTTCTTCGAGCGCCAGGGATTCCCGCGCGGCTATGCCGCCATGATCGTGCTGCTGTTTGCCCTGGTGTTCTTCATCCTCGTATTCTACTTCATCTTCAACGCCATCCTCTCCTTCCGCAACGACCTGCCCCTCATCAAGCAGAATATCGACGCCTCGCTGCTGCAGCTGGAGGCGATGCTGAGCCGCTGGCTCCGCGTGCCGGCCACCCGGATGCACACCATCATGCAAAACTCGCAGGCCAACCTGCTGCCCAAGACCTCCTACCTCGTCAACCGGGCGCTCACCCTCGGCTCGGTGGTGCTCTTCGCCGGCATCATGCTCCTCATCATGACCTTCCTGATGCTGCTCTACCGCGGCCTCATCGTCGCCTTCTTCCGCCAGCTCTTTGCCGAGGAGCACAGCGGCGTCATCACCGGCCTGTTCGAGCGCATCCACTACGTGGTGCGCAACTACATCACGGGGCTGCTGATCGAGATGGTGATCGTGGCCACGGCCTTCTTCCTGGTCCTCTTCCTGCTGGGTATCCAGTATGCGCTGCTGCTGGCGGTGATCTCGGCCATCATCAAGATCCTGCCCTACGTGGGCATCACCATCGCCTGCCTGCTTACGGCGCTCATCTCGCTCACCACCAACACGCCCGCCACGGTGCTGTGGGCGGTGGTGTCGATGCTTATTATTCATATGATCGACGGCAATATCCTCAACCCGGTCATCATCGGCTCCAAGATCCGTATCAACGCGCTGGCGGCCATCGTGGCCGTCATCACCATGGCGGCCATCTGGGGCCTGGCCGGCACCTTTATGGCGCTGCCGCTGCTGGCCATCCTCAAGGTGGTCTTCGAGGAGATACCGCCGCTGCGGCCTTTTGCACTGCTGATGGGCGACACCCCGCCGCCGGCGCCGCATCGCGGCGTGCTGCACTGGCCGATCGTCAAGCAGATCCGGCACCGGCGGCCGAAGTGACCTCACCCCCGGCCCCTCTCCAGGAGGAGAGGGGTGCCTCTGTTGGACATACATTACTATGTTGAACCTTTACGCTGGTTGGACTTCAAAAGCAAAGAGCGGACGCCTACGGCATCCGCTCTTTGCTTCGATATTCGATATTCCTTTTTCGCTATTCGATATTCAACTCCCCTCTCCGTCCCGGAGAGGGGCCGGGGGTGAGGTCTTACTCCGCCTCGGCCACTACTTCCTTCACCTCGGGGATCATGCGCTTCATCATCCCTTCAATGCCGGCCTTCAGCGTGATCATGGAGGAGGGGCAGCCCGAGCAGGAGCCCTGCAGCATCAGGTTCACCACGCCGTCGTTGTAGCTTTTGAACTGGATGGCGCCGCCGTCCATTTCCACGGCCGGCTTCACGTAGTTCTCCAGCAGCTCTTTTACGCGCTTCACCACGTCGTCGTCGTCGGCCGTCACCTCGTTGGAGCTTTGGGGCACCACGTTTACGAGCTCCTCTTCATTCACCACGGCCTTGCCTTCCTCGAGGTATTCTTTCAGGAACTGGCGGATCGAGGGGATCACGTCGGCCCAGTCGGTCTCGGGGGTCTTGGTGAGGGTTACGAAGTTGGAGGCGATGAATACCGCGCGGATAAAGGGAAAGCCGAACAGCTCGGTAGCGAGCGGCGAGGGCTTGGCGCTTTCCACGTCGGGGAAGTCGATGCTTTTGCCCGGGTACAGAAGCTTGTTGGCCACAAACTTCATCGTTTCCGGGTTGGGCGTCATTTCGGTATATATGCTGATGATGGGGTTGCCGGTCTTGATCATAACTGTCGATTTACGAGGCAAAGGTAGGCAAAGAGCAAGCCGGAAATGTTACGGGAAAGGGAAATATGACGGCTGGATCTTTGGATCCCGGATCCCGGATCTGTTGGAAGCCACAAGGCGGATCATGGTTGAGGACTTTTGCCGGAAGTTCTTCTCGCAGAGGGCACTAAGCGTTTCGCGGAGGGCACGGAGGCTCTTGCTACGATTACCGTTTTGGGAGGCAGTCTGACAGGTAGGCCAATGTCCTATAATTCAGGTCAGAGAGTTGCGGGAGCTGCCTGCGGCAGGCCTCCTCGATAAGAGGAGCAAAACCGAGAATCAGTATCGGGTAAATATGCCTTTTCCATAGAGCATACCGGGTGCCCTTGGGCGCCCGGCCCCGCTTAGCGCCTTCCGCATCCCCGGCCTGTAAAACCGACTGCCCTTCCAGAGGCAGCAGACTGAACGAGCCCCAGTCCACCTCCCTGAAAATATCCTTAGCGTTAAATATTCACCGCCGTCAGGCAAATCCGAGATGCCGGGATCCGGGATTACGAGATCTTAAAAGCTGTACTTGAGCCCCGCCGTCACATAAAACTGGTCCTTGCCGTATTCACCGGCCAGCAGGTTCTGCGGGCTCACCCAGGCGGGGGTGGCCAGGAGCATCCACTTGCCGCGCACGTAGATCACCGGCACGGAGGCTTCGTAGCTGAGGATGTTGAAGCGGTTGCTCTGCACGGTTTCGGTGCTGGCGCCGCCGTTGCCGTTGCCATTGCCGATGGGCAGGCCCAGGGGACCGTTGCCGTTGCCGTTCTGCTGCTTCACATAGGTGGTGCTGAAGCGCTGCGTGCCCGCGTTGACGGTGACGGTGGGATCCACCACGATCACCCCGCCGCTGCCGGGCAGCATGTGGCGGAAGATATGGTCCAGGCCGGCGGAGGCGCCGAAGTCGACGGCGTCGCTGAACTTGACGTCGGCGCCCAGGGTTACGTTGGCCACCTTGTTGAGCCGCCCTACCGAGGCGCCGGCCTGCGCCTTCAGCGCCGACTGCACGAGGCGGGCCTCCGACGTATAAAACGGCTTCAGCGCGTAGATGGAGGTGAGCCACTTGTCGGTAACGTTGAGATAGCCCGCGGTAGCCACGGTGCCGGCATAGTTGAACGACTGGAATTTATTGCTGACGAAGATGGGCGCCGCGTTGACGTAAAACTTCGGGGTGATGTATAATTCCACCATCGGGAAGTAGCCGCTGCTGCGGAAGGAGTCGGTGCGCCCGTAGTAGTGCAGGTTGCTGTTGTAGTTGACGGAGAGCTTCAGCTGCGGCTTCGTGCTGTCCGACTGGGCAAGGAGCGCCGTGCCCGGAAGAAGGGCGAGGGCAAGGAAAATCTTTTTCATACACGAGGGTTGAGGTCGGAGGAACGAGGGAGGAAGAAGGAGTTGAGGGGAGAGCAAATGATTACATGAGTACATGATTACATGAGGGGAGAAGGAAATCTGTTTATCTCGGATCTGCCAATAAATCAGAGATCCGAGATCGGAGATCGAAAAATTCCCTCTCCGGCTCATGTACTCATGTAATCATGTATTCATGTAATCTTTCCTTTGGGTGAAAAAGAGCTTAGCTCTTTTTCACTTTGACCTTGGTAGCATGAGCAGCGGCGCCCTGGGTGCGCACGCCGTTCTTGTCGCCACGGGTGTCGGAAGAAACCGAGGTGCTGCTGCTGCCCGATACCACGGCGCTGTTGTCGCTGGCGCGGTCAATGGCGCGGTCGGAGGCGTGGGCGGCACCCTGCGACTTGGCGCGGGCTTCGGCTTTTACCTTGGCTTTGGCTTCAGTGCCTTTCTGCTTGCTCTTCTGCACTACGGTGCGGCCGTCGCCTTCCACGCGGGTCTTCACCTTGGTGGCGCTTTGCTCGGTGCGGTCGATGGCCTGGCTGCCGTTTACTTTCACGTCGGCACCGGCACCGGCCTGGATGCTGGCGTCGTTCTTGGCACCGAATACGGCGCTGTTGTCATCGGCGTTGGCCTTTGCCTGCTCCGAGGCATGCGTGGAAGCCTGCGCGTTGACGCGGGCGCCGGTGTTCACGTCGGCGGCCGACTTCGCGCCTTGCGCCGCGTTTTGTGCGGCAGCGCCCGTGGTGGCGCCAACGGTACCTTTCACTTCAACGGCTTTGGTGGCAGCGGCAGAAGCGGCGCCCGTGGCGGCGTGGGCGGCAGCGCCGGTAGTGGCGGCGGCTGCGGTAGTTGCCTTGGTGGCGCTGGCGGCGGCCTGTGCGGCGGCACCGCTGGCGGCGTGCGTGGCGGCGGCGGTGTTCACACTACTTTTTACAGCTGCATTGGTGGTGCTGGTAACCGTGGCGCCCAGTTGCGCGAAGGTGGCAGTGGCTCCGAAAGTAGCTACGATCAGGAGGAGGGATTGCTTGGCAGATTTCATTTTTTTGCTTTTTAAGGGTTCGCCCAGCCATAAGACAATTCTGTGCCAGAAAAAATGCGCGTTATTCAGGCACGGTTCAAAGGAGGCGTTTTTGAAAAATTCCGCTCAGACGATACCGGTAGGAAAAAGTTTAAAAGGAGCTTCCAAAAAAGCGGAAAATGAGCTGAAAAGCGTTGAAAAGCGCTCATTTTTTCTTCAAAAAAAATTTTGCAAAATTCGCCGCATCCTTCCGTTCATCCGGCGAAAACGGCGTTTGCTGCAGGCGTGCGGGCAGTGTACGGGGCCGAACGGATAGTTTAGCGGCTCAAATCATCCCGATGCGCGGTAATGCTAATGCGTCGCTCTGCGCGACGGCCTTCGGCCGTCATTGCGAGCGGAGCGAAGCAACCTCCCGGTTTACGCAGGGTGGTCGTGGCGGAAAGGAGTTTGCAGACTGAAGCGCTTTCCGGCTACGGTCCGTCTTCAGGTCATGGAGTTTGCTTCGCTTCGCTCGCAATGACAGCTTCGCTGTCGGCTTCGCACGCAGGCACCAGCATTCACGATTGCCGATTCCCGATTCACGTTACTTCAACGGCCTCGAGGCCGTTACTTTTCTTACAAAGAGGATGGCGTTGTAGTCATAGTCCGACTTCGGGTCGAGAAAAAGCAGGTAGTTGTCGGACGGCGCGGCCTGCGCGTAGATATTGTCGCTGGTGCCGGAATGCAGCTTCAGCCCGTCGCCCATATTGACCCAGGCCGATACTTCCGCATAGGCGATATTGACGGAGCAGACACGCCCGTTGAGCGCGCGGCCACCGGCCTGCAGCAGGTAATAGGCGGCCTTGGGCTGGCCGTTGTAGGGCCGCACCTTGTTATGCTGGTTGCCGGAGATGGTCACCTCCTTCCAGGTGGGATGCGCCTCCATGGCGGCGGAGATACGCAGCGCCATAAAGCTGTCGCGGGCAGCTTCGCGGTTGTCGAAAAAGAAGGTTCCGATGCGGGGGTTGCGGGCGGCGGTGAGCAGCAGGTTCTTCCAGGCTTCCGAGTTGCGGCCATCGCCGGTAACGCCCTGGAAAAAAGGGCTGGCCAGCAGCGCCGCTTCGGTGCGACGGGCCGGAAAGTCGCCCAGCAGGTCTTCACGGATCTCGAAACCGAGGAGCACCGAGTCGCCGGTGCGGGTCAGCAGGTCGGCAACGGCATTCGGGCGCGGCGGAGGCGTGAGCCGACAACCTTGAGCCCGCGATGCGCAGTAGCGCGATCGCGTCGCGCGACGGCCTTCGGCCGTCATTGCGAGCGTAGCGAAGCAAACTCCCTGACCTGAAGACAGGTCGTAGCCGGAGCGCGCATCAACCTGCAAAGTCTTCGGCTACGAAACCCTGCGTAACGCCGGAGTTTGCTTCGCTCCGCTCGCAATGACGCTGCGCGTCGCTTCGCCACCTACCAAACAAAAACCGCGACGCACGCAGGCGCCAGCGCTCAAGGCTCCCGATTCCCTACTGCTAAAGGACTGCTAATAATCCCGCTACTCCTTCCGCCGGCACGCTACATGCGGCCTTAGTTCGTTACCTATCCGAACACCACCGTCATGGATCTCGAAAAGCTGTCCCGCCTCAACCTCGATACCTTACGCACGCAACACGCGCTGGCTGCCGCGCGGCTGAAGACCGCGCTGCTGGACGGCACGTCGTGGGAGGAGCTCCGCGACATCCGCCGCGACCTCACCGAGCTGGAGATCGCCCTGCACCGCAAGTTGGGCGGCGGCCCCGCGACCGATCCGTCGGGACATCCCAAGAGGGAGGGCTGAAGAAACCGGGTTGGGTTTTAGCGTTTGAGGCTTTATGATTCCTTGGCATTGCAGGGAAGAGCGCGCATTGCGCCGGTCACTTGTGCTAATTTTGTTTCCTTGATGACGAACCCCGAAACGATCATTGCACATACCAAGAAGTGGATCCTCGACGTAGTGGTGGGCTGCAACTTCTGCCCCTTTGCGTTGCGCGAGGTAAAACGCGACAGCATCCGCTTCGAGGTGATCGCCGATAAAAAGCCGGCGGTGCTGGCGGCCTTGTCGGCGGCCTGTGCCCGCATGGATGCGGAGCCCGGAGTAGAAACGCTCTTCCTGCTCCTGCCGCAGCATTTCAATCGTTTCTCCGAATACCTCAAGCTCCTGGATGCCGCGGAGGCCCTGCTGCGCAAGTCGGGCTACAAAGGCCGCTACCAGCTCGCGTCTTTTCATCCCGATTATTTCTTCGCCGGCAGCTCGCTCAACGACGCCGCCAACTACACCAACCGCTCGCCCTACCCCATGCTGCAGGTCCTGCGCGAGGAGAGCGTCGGCCGCGCCATCGACGCCTACCCCGACACTTTGCAGATACCCGAGCGCAATGCGGCCTTTGCCCGGGAGAAGGGGCTGGAGTATATGCAAAGGCTGTGGGCGGCGTGTAAGGCGTAGACCCCCCCGGCCGCTCGTCCATGGACCTCACCCCCGGCCCCTCTACGGGAGGAGAGGGGTGACTCTGTTCAACATTCTTTATTGTTTGATACATCGCTCTGGTTAACCTTAAAAGCAAAGAGCGGATGCCACAGGCATCCGCTCTTCATTTCGATATTCGATATTCCTTGTTCGCTATTCGATATTCAACTCCCCGCTCCGCTCCGGAGAGGGGCCGGGGGTGAGGTCAAAAAAGCCCCGTTCACGAACGAACGGGGCGGCCTAAACCATAAACTTTGCTTATACCGAATTACTCCGAAGCGGAAACAACCGGAGCAGCGTCGTTGTGCTCCAGAGACGCGTGGCGGGGTGCGTCGAGGAGGGTGTGGTCGAAATAGTTTTTAAGACGGGCGGGCTCTTTGCGGAATTCTTTGGAGAGGTCGAGCAGGGCCACGAAAAGAGCGTCTTCCAGGGTGGCGCGGGCGGTGTCCCGATCGCTGCGTGAGCCGGATAGCTCGCCCTCCGCGGCATTCTGGGACGCGCGCGCATCGTCCCAGGCGGCGCGGAAGCCGGCCATGCGGGTGCGCATGTCGGCGGGCAGGGATGCACCCGATTCTTCCACCACCTTTTTCAGTGCGTCGAGACGTGCCGGCGCCTCGGTTTTGGTAAGCCGCGTATACGTCTGTTTCTTATTGGGATAAATAGCCTGGTAGGCTCCGGAGTTCCTCCCGAGCGACACGGTCACCTGGGCCTCGGCTTCCGTCATGTAACGGGCCAGTTCTGCCAGGAAAACGTCGAGTCCTTCCGTACCGGTTTGCTTAACCGCATTGTTTACCGATATTTTTCCCAGTAATGCGCTGAAAGTCCGCTGGGGCCCGTCGATAGCATCGGCCAGCGCCGGGTGCGTGGATCGCAGGCGGGTAGCGGCATCCGAAGCAAAGGTGGACAGCCGGTCGTTGGAAATGAGCACGCTGTCGAAGGGGTTGTCGGCAACCTTGAAGATTCCAATCATGATTGTATCGTTTAAATGTTTAAAAATGAACGACTCTGGAATATTCTGTCTTTCCCAAAAGCTGCGGATCCCGGTTCGCCCGCACAAAGCATCACCATCAGGTGCTGCGCATACCACTTCGGGCAGGCGAAGCACTGTCCGCAGGCGCTGCGGATGCCTCGTCGTGCGGTCGAAGTACCACCTGCAGAAGCCGCGGATAGCGGTTCGGGCAGGCGAAGTGTAGGGCGCAGGTGCTGCGGAATACCCTTCGGGTGATCGGGGTATTGTTCGCGGGTGCTGCGGATGCCTGTTCGACGGGACAAATTATTTAAGGAAAGAGCGGGTGGTGTCGGTTCAGGGGGTAGCAGCTGGTTTGGATAGGGTCGGGACCGTTGGTGGATTAAATCTATAAAAGCCCATCGATATCTGCAAGCATTATCCACGGATTTTTTCAGCACCTCTTGTCGTTATTGCCGCATCGCGGCAACACCTCTGAGCCCGGGTTTTAACCCCGGGCGCCGCGCAAGCGGCGGAGGCGGCGCAAAGCGCCGCCAGGTATCCCGCGTCATTCAGGCTCGAGGAACAGGTATTCCGGGTCATAGGCAACACCATTTTCATTGAGCAGCTCGGTGTATTCCCGCAGGAACGGCTTTTGGCGATGATGCTCCGGCTGGCGCCGGATGTAGTTCACCACGGTGTCCAGGGCCCGGCCGCCCACGTGAAACCACCCATAGCCCCGTTGCCACCGGAACGTATGCTGCAGAAATTCCTGTTCATTGATCCATTTCGATGACCCGCCCTTCAACGCATGCATGATCCGCTGCGGCGCCATATTCATGGTGATGGCGAAGAGCAGGTGCACATGATCAGGCATGGCATAGATGGCGATGGGCTGGTGCCCCATGCCGCTGAGGGTGCCGGTCATATAGCGCTCGAGTGGCTCGCGGAACGAAGGCTGGATCAGGGCCTGCCGGTATTTGGGTGCGAAGACGGCGTGAACGGCTGATTGACGGAGGGTGTTAGCCATAGTGTTTTCTCCGAAGCTCGGTAGGCGGGCAGTAGTGGCCATGGGAGATTCACCAGGGTTTTCTGGGTTTTTCCCCTGCGCGGGCGCCGGGGAAGCCCGGGGCTGAAGCCCCGGGTTAAGAGGTGCCGCCGCTACGCGGCGGGTATAGAGGCTTCGCTCGCAATGAAAAAGGCGCCGCAATGCGGCGCCTTTTTTCTATCCCGACTGGTGCTGTCACCCCTCTCCGTTCCGGAGAGGGGCCGGGGGTGAGGTCAAACAATCATCAGCTTCGCATAATTCAGCATGATCTTCTTCTCGCCGTTCTGCTCAAACTGGATGGTGGCCACCGGGTTGTGCGCCGAGCCTTCGAGCTTCAGCACGGTGCCGAAGCCAAACTTCTGGTGCTCCACCTTCATGCCCTCCTGCAGGGTGGCGGGGTCCGACGGGGTAAAGTTGGCGGAAGCCTTGTGCTCCACTTCTTTCGGGCGGGTGTTCTGGATCAGCGAGGTCACCACGGTCTTCTCGGGTTCCTTGCTGCTGGTGCCCGCCGAGGGGAAGCCGCGCTGCATGCGCTCGAAAGCCGAGCCCTGTCCCCACTTGGAAGAGGAGCCCTGGTTCTTGACGCCGCCGCCGGCATACGATTGATCGATGTACTGCTCGGGAATCTCGGTGATGAAGCGGCTCGCATCGCTCTGAATAAGCTGCCCGAAGCGGTAGCGTGTGTTGGCATACGTAAGGTAGAGACGGCCCTTGGCGCGCGTAACGGCCACGTAGAAAAGACGGCGCTCTTCTTCCAGCTCCTCGCGCGTGTTGAGCGACATCTGGTTCGGAAACAAGCCTTCCTCCAGTCCGCCCACGAACACCACGGGGTATTCGAGGCCCTTGGCCGCATGAATGGTCATCAGCTTCACGGTGTCGGCGTCGGGGTCTTTCTTATCGGTGTCGGTGAGCAGCACAATCTGCTGCAGGTAGGCCGAAAGGCTCTTATCGCCCACCTCGCCGTTCTCTTCGTCGATGGGTGTTTCCACGAACTCCTTGATGGAGTTCAGGAGTTCCTGCACGTTCTCGTAGCGCTGCACGCCTTCGGTGCTCTTGTCGTTGAACAGCTCTTTCACGAAGCCGGTCTGCTTGCCCACGTGGAAGGCTACATCGTAGGCGTTGGCTTTTTCGAGCATCGACTTGAAGCTCTTGATCATGAGCACGAACTCCTCGATGGAAGAGAGCGTGCCGCCCTTGAAGCCGTTGAAGGCGGCCTGCTCGAGCACCTCCCACATGGAGATGTTGCGCTCGTTGGCGGCCAGGATGGCGCGGTCAACCGAGGTCTTGCCGATGCCGCGGATGGGATAGTTGATGATGCGCTTCAGCGCCTCTTCATCCTGCGGGTTGGCAATGAGGCGCAGGTAGGCGATATAGTCCTTGATCTCCTTGCGCTGGTAGAAGGAGATGCCACCGTAAATCGTGTAGGGGATGTTGTGGCGACGCAGGCTTTCTTCAAAGGAGCGGCTCTGCGCGTTGGTACGGTAAAGGATCGCCACGTCCTTGTTGGTGTAGTGGTTGCGCAGGCGCAGCTCCTGGATGGCGTCGGCGATGAACTTGCCTTCGTCGTTGTCGGTCATGGTGCGCACGAGGCGGATCTTCTCACCCGTTTCGTTCTCGGTGAAGAGCGTCTTGGGGATCTGTCCCTTGTTCTGCTTGATCACCTCGTTGGCGATGGCCAGAATGTTCTGCGTACAGCGGTAGTTCTGCTCCAGTTTGATCACCTTGGCGTCGTCGTAGTCCTTCTGAAACTGGAGGATGTTCTGGATGGTGGCGCCGCGGAAGGAATAGATCGACTGGGCGTCGTCGCCCACCACGCACACGTTCTCGTGGGCGGCGCCAAGGAGCTTAATGATCTCGTACTGCGCCGGGTTGGTATCCTGGTACTCATCGATCATGATGTACTTGAACTTGTGCTGGTATTTGTGCAGCACCTCGGGGTGGGTCTTCAGCAGCTCGTAGAACTTGAACAGCAGGTCGTCGAAGTCCATGGCGCCGTTCTTGAAGCAGCGCTTGGCGTAGGCGTCGTAGATGGCGCCGATCATGGGGCGGTTGGCGCGCATGTCTTCCTGCTGGATGTGGTAGTCGGTAGCGTATTCGCGCGGGCCCACAAGTCCGTTCTTGGCCGAGGAGATCCGGTTGTACACCTGGTTGGGCTTGTAGTGCTGCACGTCGAGGTTGAGCTCGCCGGTGACGGCCTTCACCACGCTCTTGGCGTCGTCGGTGTCGTAGATGGTGAAGGAGTTGGGATAGCCGATGCGATGGGCCTCCGCGCGGAGGATGCGGGCAAACACCGAGTGGAAGGTGCCGATATAGAGGTTGCGGGCCTCGCGGCTTTTGAGGATGTGCTCCACACGCTCCTTCATTTCAGCGGCCGCCTTGTTGGTAAAGGTCAGGGCCAGGATGTTGAACGAATCCACGCCCTTGGCCATTAGGTGGGCAATGCGGGTGGTCAGTACTTTAGTCTTGCCGGAGCCCGCGCCGGCCACGATCATGAGCGGCCCGTCGGTGGTGATCACCGCGTCGCGCTGCCGCTCGTTCAATCCCTTCAGATAATCCTGCATAAAAGAAGATGTCAGATCGCAGATCTCAGATCTCGGATCTGGCTAGCAAATCCGAGATCTGAGATCCGACATCTGAGATTTTATATGGTGAATGTTGTGTTTTTGAATTCGGTCAAACCGGCTTGCAAGGTACGGGAAGATGCCGGCTTGCTAAAAATTGTAGCCGTTAAATCGCCGGCTCGGGAAGTTCCGCCTTTGATGGCGGCCGGCCATGGGAAAAAACCCATTTTTCAGGGGTTTTTTCCCATGGCTTTTCGTGGCCGGCTGCCGTATCTTGGTGCTATGTCGTTACGCCCGGTTGCCATGACTATCGCCTTTTTCTCCTTCATGCTCACCACCGTGTTCGGGCTGGCCGACATGATGTATGATTTCGACTACTTCATCTGGCAGTCGGTAGGCGTTCTCATTTTCGGCAACCTCTATTTCGCGGCTGTTTTTTTCCTGGCGATGTTTTACGATCTCACCGACCGCCCGCGGCGCAACCTGCTGGCCGCCTTCTGGCTCGGCGCCATCCCCACGGCCGCTTACCTCTATCGCCTTTACGAGCTGGCGGTGCTTTAAACCAATTTTCCCGATGATGCATCCGGAGGGCCTGCGGCCCTCTTTTCACGCAACGGCACAACGACGCAACGAAAAATGTTCTACCAACATAGCGTCGTGCCGTCGTGCCTTTGCGCCGTCGTGACCCAGGGCGCTTGCGCCCTTCCTCCGAGATAGATCCCTTGCCGAATAAAAAGGCCTCCCTTTCGGGAGGCCTTTGAGTTTGAGTGTGTGTTCAGCGTCCTAGAGCTTCACCACCTGCCGGCGCGTGATGCGGCCGGTGCCGGCTTCCTGCAGCTGCACGATATATACGCCTGCCGGAAGCCCGGTGAGGTCGAGCGTATAGCGGTCGCTGCTGAAGGTGGCGGGGCGGCTCAGTACGGCACCCTGCTGGGTGAGCAGCTGCACCGCGTAGGTCTTACCCTTCCCGCCTTCGAGGAATACCGTCACGCGGTTCTGCGTCGGGTTCGGTCCGAGGGTCACCGCTTCGGCGGGTGCTTCTTCGGCCGGCGCCGCGATGCTGCGTGCCGTTGCCGGGGCTCCGCCAGCGTCGCCGCTCATGGTGATGGTACCGCAGTTGTTGATGGTCACATAGAAGCTCGACGTAGTGGAAGCACAGTAGCCCGCGCCCGAAGGCGTTGCCTTCACCTGCACCATCACCCGCACCGGCGCGCCGGTGTTGTTGACCGGTGTGGCCGAAATGGTGGTTCCGGTACCGGAGGTGGGCAGGCCGAGCGCCACGGGGTTGGAGCCCGACACCGACCCGATAGCCCAGGTATAGGTGATCGTGGTCTGCGACGACTGCGGCGACGAGAAGGTGATCAGGAGCGGGGTGCCGCTGCAGATCGTGCGGTTGGAGGTGCCGCTCACTTCCACTTTCGGGCTGATGATCAGGTCGGTGCTGGCACTGCCGCCACAGCTGCCGGCCGCTGCCCCGAGGGTATAGGTCACGCGGTAGGTGCCCGCCGACGAGGCCAGCGTATTCACGGCACCAGTACTTGTGTTGAGGCTGAGACCGGTCGGGGTTCCGGTGCTCATGTTGATGTAGCTATAGCTGCCACCCGGTGTGCCCGACAACCGCGGTGTTACCACGCCTGTCGAAGCGCAGAGCGGGGCTCCAGGGTAGACGATATCGCTCACCGCGCGGTTTACCGTCAGCGTAGTCGTTACCGGGCTGCCGGAGCAGGAACCGATATACGGCGTGATGGTATAAGTGGTGGCGATGGTGGCGCTGGCTGTCAGGTTCTGCGCCAGGAAGGCCGGGATGGCCGGGCTGGAAGAAGACACCGCACCGGTGGCTAGAGCGCCCACCGCGGTATTGGTATGCGTCCAGCGGAAAGTCATACCCGTTGCCTGGTTGCCCTGCAGCCCGATGGGCTGCGACATCGAGCCGGAGCATACCACCTGGTTGCCACCCGTTACCACCTGCACCTGCGGTGCGGCCTGGATGCGGATGACGTATTCCGAGGAACCCACTTTGCATCCTGCCGGCGGTGTAACAACCGGCGCTACGGATACCTGGGCCGATATCTGGGCTCCGGTAGCGTTGGCGCTGGTGAAGGCCGGGAGGGCCGTGCCGGTGCCGGTGGTGTCCTGGGCATTCATACCGATCCGCAGACCGCCGCGCACCGTCCAGCGGTACTGCGTACCAGCGGGGAAGTTACCCGTAAAGGTCTGTGCGGGCACGGAAACGCCGGCGCAGTAGTCGCGGTTGGGCACCGTAGCGGGTGCCAGCTGGCCTACATAGATCGTAGTGGTCGTGCTTGTTGCCGTGGCGCAGGTGCCGTTGCTGACCGCGTTCACCGTGTAGGTGACATTGGCCGGCAGGGCGCCCGTAGCGAAGGAGGCAGCGCCGGAGGCATTGAGCTGGAGCGTCACCGGGTTGGCACCGTTGGTCAGGTAGGTCACCTGGCCGTTGGCGGGGCCGCCGCTGATGTTGATAGTAGTTGATCCGCCCACGTTGCAGATATACTGTGCCTGGGGTACCAGCTGCACCGCGAAGGAGCCGAGGTCGGAGATCACCACCGTTCCGGTCATGGTCACCTCGAAACCAACGCTGTTGGATGCCACGATCGTGTAGGTGCCCGCGGTGAGCGGCCCGAAGCTGAGGGCCGCGCCGGTGCCGGCTACCGCCGCACCCTGGTTGACGGCGCCTTTCTTCAGCTGGTAGCTGATGCCGGTTTCGGAGCCTGAAAGCGTTGCGGTGCGGCCGATGCCGTCGCAATAACCGCCCGAACCCGAGAAGGTAAAGGTGGCTGGGGCGCCAACCACCGTGACGGTGACGGCCGTAGAGGTAGCCGAAGAGCAGCCACCCGAGTTGACGAGCGCACGGAACTGTGTCGTTTGCGAGAGGTTGCCTGTCTGGGCGCCGGTGAGGGTAGCCGAGGACACGGCGACCGGCGTCCAGTTGATGCCATCCGTGGAGCGCTCCCAGCCCGTTACCGTACCGGTGTGGCCGGAGAGGGAGAGGGTGGCGGGCGCCTGGCCGGAGGTGATCGACTGGCTGGACGCTACTGTTCCACCCACGGCGGCGCCGGGCACGGTCACGGTTACCGTGGCGGCACCCGATACATTAGCCGTGCAGGGTGCGTTGCCGCCTTCTGCACGCAGGTAATAGGTGGTAGTGCTGGTGGGCGACACCGTAACCTGGGCGTTGGCGCTGGCGATGGCGCTGCCTTCCGCCTGGGTAAAGGCAGCGTCGCGGTACCACTTCCACTGTGCACCCGCGGCCAGGGAGCCGCCGGTCTGCGTCAGGATTACGTTGGTGCCTGCGCATACGGTGGATTGCGAAGCGTTCAGCACCGTGGGCGCCACGGAAGGTGTGGCTACCGTAACGGCTACCGAACCTGTGGCCGAGCAGCCCTGGCTATTGCTGGCGGTCACCGTGTAGGTAACGTTGCCCGTGGGCTTCGTGTACACGCTGGTCGCGGCGGTGCCGGTATAGGCGGTGGTGGCGCCGGCATTGGTATAAAGTCCGGTGTAAACACCCGGGCTCACCGTCCACACCATATTGGAGGTGCCGACAGCCTGGAAGCCCATATTCACCCGCGACGAAGACGTGGTGAAACCGGTGGTGGCGCTGCAGTGGGCCGGAGTGTTATCGGCGCTGCTGTAAGCGGCCCCACCCGTGGTGGTGGTCGTGGTTACCGTAGCCGAGGTGCTTGCCGTACCGCTGTTGTTGTTATTGTAGCAGAATTCAACCACGAGGTTCGAGGTGCCGTTCCAGGTGAAAGGAGTGGCCAGCACGTGGTTGGCGGTAAACGGCGCGGTGCCGCTGAGCGTGAGCGTCGTTGCCGGCAATACCGTCGTCAGGCCGGTTTCCGCAGTGCTGGTCAGCGCCGTCGTCGACGTATTCTTCATCGAAATGGTGAAGTTGGCAAAGACAGCCGGCTGCACGGTGAGCGCCGTAACGGGAATGCTGATACTGTTGATGACGCTGCCGCTGCTGAGGCCGATGGCGGTCAGCTCGGAAGCCTTATACAGGTATTGGATCTTTTGTGCGCCAAAGCTGCCGCGGTAGGGCGTTACCGTGGACGAGCTGCCGGTGCCGGCGCCGATGGTGCCGCTGCGGTAGGTGGTGGAGGCAGCGGTAAGCTGCTGCACCGAGCCCTGGCATACCGACGCGCTGACAGGCGTGATGGCCGGCGTAGACGGAACCGGGTTCAGCGTGATGCTGGTAGCAGCCGATGTTGCCGAGCAGGACGTCGTGCTGTTGGTCACCCGCAGGCTGAACAAGCCGCTGACAATGCCGGAGCCGTCGTTGGTGAGGTTAAAGCTCGCACTGCCGGCGCCGGCGATAGCGCTGCCGTTGCGCAGCCACTGGTACACCGCGCTGCCGCCATTGGTAATCGACGAGTTCAGCAGCAGGCTTGAGGCGCACTGGGCCGTCGTTGCAGAAGGTGTGATGGTCACGGTCGGCAACGTGTTTACGGTCACCGTAACGGGTGCGCTGCCGGTGGAGCCGCAGTTGTCTGTAACCGTCAGCGTGTAAGTGGTCGTTTGGCCCGGCGACACGCTGAAGGAAGCCGCGGTGCTCACTACCTGGTCGTTTGCATCCTTCCAGGAATAAGCATAGGGCTGGCCGCCGCCGCTGACGTTTGCCGTAAGCGTGGTTGATCCGCCAACACAGATCGCGGGCTGTGCTGCAGCCGGTGCCATTACAAGCGCGCTGCCCACCGTAATGAGGCGGCTGGCGCTGATGGAGCAGCCCGAGGCGGTCTGCGTTGCCGTCAGCGTATAGGTTGTCGTTTGCGCCGGAACCACGTTGAAGGAAGGCGACGTGCTCACCGTTGAGGTGCCGTCGCTCCAGCTGTAGCTGGTGATGGCGGCCGGCGCGCTGTTGCGCACGCTCAGCAGGTAGTCTTCCTGTTCGCCATAGCCAACGGTTTGGGTGGACGAAGTGATCAAGCCTTCGTTTGCGATCACTCGCATCCGCATCAGGCCGATGGCGGTCGTGGGGATAGTGAAGCTACCGGTTTCGGTATGCGCACCCGAGGTGGTGGCAGCCGACGTGTACACCATTTCCGCGGCACTGAACGCACCGTCGCCGTCGAAGTCTACAAACACGGCAACTGCGTGGGAGAAGCCCGTACCGGCATCCGAAGTAGTGACCGAGAAGTCGTACGACTGGCCTGCGCTAACGGTGTAGGGACCAAAGGCCGAGAAATCGGAATAAGCGCCGGCAGTGCCGGTAGCAACACCGAGCGTGCCGGTAAGGGAGTTGCGCGTGGAGCTGTTATTGAACAGGGTGGTGGCACCCTGGCCGAAGGTCACATTCGCGATGTCTTCATCCGTAACCGGGTTCGTCACGACACCCGCTGTGTATGCAGGCGCCGGGAGGTTGTTGGTGAAGACAGCCGACAGGTTCGTAGTGGCACCATTACACAGGTTGGTATTGGTGGCATTGGCCGTCAGCTGGTAGCCGGCGAGGTTCACCGTGGCCGCGATGGTCGCTGTGCCGGAGCAGCCTGTGAAGGCGCCGCCCGAGTTGTCGGTAGCGGTAACGGTGTAGGAACCGCTCTGCGTGGGCGTGGCTGTAACGGCGGCACCGGTGGTGGCGCTGAGACCGTTGCCGGTCCAGCTATAGCTGTAAGAGCCGTTGGCACTACCTGCGCTGAGCGAGATGGTGGCGCCGGCACAGATCGATACGTTGCCGTTCACCAGCGGGCTGGCGGTAATGTTCACCGCCGGCGGCGTAGATACCGTCACTGCCACAGCCTGGCGGGCCGATTCGCAGGTGCCGATAACGGCCGCGGCATAGTAGGTCGTATTGGCAGTAACGTTGGGAGAATAGCTGTTGGTGGTGGCCACAGCGGTGCCGCCCGTCGGAACGGTGTACCACTTGATCGTGGCCGAGCCGGCGGGGTTTGCCGAGAGCGTCACGCTGCCCGCGCCGCAACGGGTTACCGAAGCGGAGGCGAGGGTGAGTGCCGGCGTATTCACCACGAGCTGGAGCGGTGCGGGTGCAAAGCAGACGGCACCCAGGCTGTCCTTCACCGTTACACGATACCAGGTGGTAGCGGTAATGGCGGCGGGCTCCGCGTAAGCCGCGGCGCTCGTCGAAGGCGTGATGGGGCTATAGCTGCTGCCGTCGGTGGAGCGCTCCCACACCAGGAACGGTGTGCGGTAGGTGCCGCCGCCGAGCGTGATGGTGGGCGTTGCGCTGATGCAGATGGGGTTGGTACCACCCGATAGCGTACCCGAAGCGGGCTGCACCGACACGATGCTTGTAGCCGTGGCGCCGCACTGGCCGCCGCCGGTCTGGTTGGCAAGCACCGAGTATGTGTAGTTGCCCGAAGTGGACGACTTGAAGTATACCGTGGTGGCACTGGTACCGCTGGTATAGGCCTGTGTGGCAGCGGCATCCGTATACAGGTTGGCTACCGGGCTCCATACGTAAGTGTTGAAGTCCGTCGTGGCGGAGGTCACCGACAGGGCTGTGATCGTGTTGTTACAGATCGTCTTGTTACCCGTGATGGTCAGTATCGGCGGGTCGGTCACCGTGGCGGTCACGGGCACGCGGGTGCCGGTGCAGCCGTTGTTGACCACGAAATTGTAGAAGTAGTAATAATATCCGCTCAGCGTGCTGCTCGTAAGCGTCAGCGTCGGCGAAGCGTAGGGGAATGCGGCGCCGCCATCGTTGCGCAGCACACCGGCATTAACGGTGAACGCCATCCGGTAGCTGCCCGGCGTGAGCGTGAAGCTCACCGGCACCGTCTGCACCTGTGCATTGCTGATCGATCCCTGCACCGTACTGGTGAAGGTATAGGTGGCAACCGGCACTGTGGTGCTCACCGAAGGCTGGAAGATGCCGATGGTGTAGCTGGAACCCACGGCACCGGTCGGGTACACATCCACCGAGGAAATGGTCGTGGTGGAGAGCACATCGAAGTTGATACCTGCGCTGTTGGTTGTGGTCTGCGCATCGAGCAACGTCGAGATGCCGGTGTTGGGCGCGCCCACCGATACCAGCGACCCGCCGGAGGTTACGGAAGCGTAGAAGTTCGTGGTGCTGCTGATCGACGGCGTGGTGAAGCTGCTGCCGCTGCCCAGCACCGTGCCGCCCGTGAGGGCGCTGTACCAGGTGATGATTTCACCGGGGGCCGCGCTGGCGCCCAGAACCACCGTACCCGTGCCGCAACGGGAGGCCGGCGTGGTGCCGGTAACCTGCGGGTTGGTCACATTCACGGTGAAGGTGTTGCCGGTGCTGGCAACCGTTCCGTTCACGTCGGTTACAACCACCGTGTAGGTGGTGCTCGCCGTGGGCGAAACCGTGAGGGTATTCAGCATCGAGGGCGAGGTCTGCGTCTGCAGCGTACTGCCGTTGGCGCTCCACACATAGGTGTAGGGAGGACAGCCGCCGAGCACGTTGGCAGAGATGGTGGTGCTGGCCACCGCGGTGACACAGTAGTTGTTGTTCGTAGCGCTCATGGAGCCGATGCTGATCGGCTGTGCCGTGATGTTCACGGTAGTGGCGCCGGAGTAAGAGCAGCCGGCGGCGTCGGTAACATTGGCTGTCCAGGAGGTCGAGGCCATTACGCCTACCGCAGTCGGGTTGGCGATCGCCGCATTGTCGAGGAAGGTCGACGGAGTCCAGCTGTAGTTCATCTGCGTCGATGCAGGCAGGAAGGTGTATACTGTTCCGGCGGCGGGTTGTACGGCATTGTCATCCTTGACGACACCGGAGAGGGCATAACCGGCGGCGACGTTCACACCGAGGTAATTGGTGTTGACGGCACCGGTGAGGCCGATGGAGGCCGATGCGGGCGCGCCCATGGCACCATAGTGGTATTCGATCTTGCCGCTCGTTTCGTAGAGCCAGGCCTGGAAGGTGGAATTGGCGGCTCCCGTCGTACTGCGGGGCAGGGTCACAAACCACTGAACAATCAGGATGCGGTTCGGGGCCGTGCCGGTAACATAGTATTTCACCGAGCCGTCGGTACCGGTGGAGAGGTCATCCCACAGGGGGCTCAGCTTCGGAACGTTGGTATTCTCGTTGAGGTTGTTGGAGAAGTCGCTGGCAGCCGTCATCGACGCGTTGCCCAGCATCAGCCAGCCGTCGGTGGCGGCAGCGAAATGCGTATAGTTCACGCCTTCATAAGGGAAGCTGAAACCAATGGCGGTCGCGGCGCTCGCAGCATCATCGTTGCCCGAGAACGTCAGCGCCGTAGCGCCGGTCATCGGGTCGAGTGTGCTGCCGGTACCGCTTGCAAAAGAATAAGTGTTGGCCGTCTGCACCGCGGTTGCCGCAGCGAGCACGGAAACGTTTTGTCCCGAGCAGATAGTGGCCGGCGTCGCGCTGACGGTGAGCGCCGGAACAGGAACATAGCGAAGCGCGGTGCTGCCGGTGGCCGTACAGCCGTTGGCGTCCGTGCCGGTAACGGTATATACCATCGAGCCCGTCAGTGTAGCCGTCACTGTTGCCGTATTGGTGGCGCTGAGGCCTGTGGAGGGGCTCCAGGCATAGGTGCCGGCACTGCCGCTGGCGGTCAGGTTCACCGGTACGTTGTTGCAGATGGTCGTTGCGGACGGGGTCACCGTCAGCACTCCCGGAACATTCACGTTGACGGTGAAGAACTTCTCACCGGTCTGGTTGGAGTTATCGGTCACCAACAGGTAGTAGTTGGTGGTAACGGTGGGCGCAACGCTTGCGTTGGCACCGGTAAAGCTGCTGCCGCTGTATACCAGCACTGCCGGACCACCGCTAAGCGTGTCGGAGGCCTGTGTGGCATTACGGAAAAGGCGGTACCGGAAGGGGTTGCAGCCACCCGTGAGGTTGGGGGCGATGGCAACGGAGGTGCCGGGGCAGACGGCCGTGGCCGGCGTCATGGTCAGCCCGCTGATATTGGGCGCGCCGGTAGCCAGGGTAATGGTGGTTTGCGCCGTATTGCTGCAGCCCGAAGCACCGGTTGCGGTTACCGTGTAGGTAGTCGTGGCGCTGAGGTTAGATACAATGGGATTCTGGGCGGTGTTGTCGCTCAGGAACGTAGCGGGCGACCAGCTGTAGGTATAGGGCGCCTGTGCCGAAGCGGGTGCGCCGAAGGCATAGTAGCGCCCCGAAACCGGCTGGCCCGAAACCGCGTCGTCGGCAGTGGTAACGCTGTTGGTGTTGCTGCTTACCGTTACGCTGTTGAAGTTGCTGCTCGAAGCGCCGGTGAGGCCTACAGAGGCGCTCATGCTGGAAGAGCCCATCGTACCGTAGCGGAATTCGATGCGGCCGGTGGTTTCATACAGCCAGGCCTGGAAGGTGGAGTTGGCCGCGGCGCTGTTGCTGCGCGGGATGGTCACGAACCACTGGATGACCAGGATGCGGTTCGGTGCCGTGCCTTTCATCACGTAGCTCACATTGCCCGTGGAGCCCGTGGAAAGATCATCCCAGTAAGGTGAGATCTTGGGCAGCTCGGAACTGCTGGTGAGCGAGTTGCTGAAGCTGCTGGAGGGCGTGAACGTGGAGGTGCCGAGGCGGACCCAGCCGTCGGGCGACACCGCGAACTGCGTATAGTTGGTGCCCTCGTAAGGAAAGTTGAAGCCGATGGCAGTGCTGGTAGCCATTGGCGTATCGTCATCGCCCGAAGAGAGGGCAACCGTGGCGCCCGTCATCGGGTCGATGGCGGCACCGGTGCCAGTGCTGAACAAATAATTTTTCACCGTGGCCGGAATGTTGGCCACCGTGGTATTGAGCGTGGCGATCTGGTTGGAACAGATCGACGACGCCGACGGCGTGATGGTCACCGCCTGTGCCGGCACATAGGTTACGATGCGCGATGCGGTTCCGGTACATCCGTTGGCGTCGGTGCCCGTAACGGTATAGGTAACATTACCCACGGCGCTGGCAGTTACGGAGGCGCCGGTGGTGGCGTTGAGTCCGCCGGCCGGTGACCAGGCGTACGTCACGGCGCCGCTGGCGGTAAGTGATGCCGTGCCGTTGGCACACACGGTAGCTGTGGCGGGACTGATACTGAGGCTGGGAGTTGTGAACACTGTTACGGTGAAGAGGCTGACATCGCTGCTGTTGTTGTTGTCATAAATGGCCAGCAGGTAGTTGGTAGTGCCGGTGGGCGCCACCACGGCATTGCTGCCGCTGAAGGTGCTGCCGCTGTACAGGAGTGTGGCCGGGCCGCCGCTGAGGGTATCGGCAGCCGAAGCCGCGTTGGCCCAGAAGCGGTATACGAAGGGACCACATCCGCCGGCCAGGTTGGCATTGATCGTAATGCCCGTGCCCGGGCACACCGAAGTGGCAGGTGTACGCGTGAGGCCGCTGAGGCTCGGGGCACCGGTGCTGAGCGCCACAGAGGTGCTGGACGTGCTGGCGCAACCGTTCGAAGCAACTGCCTGTACGGTATAGTTGGTGGTGGCGTTGAAAGCGCTGGTGACCATCGGGTTTTGCACCAGCGGATCGCTCAGGAAGGTAGCCGGGGCCCAGGTGTAGCCCGAAAGGGTGGTGGGCAAAAACTGGTATACCGTGCCCGAAGCGGGTGCTGCGGTGACGGCATCGTTGGGCGTTACATATTCAATTACCTGGTTCGAAGGGGTCACGCTGAGGAAGTTGGTGCTGACGGCACCGGTGAGGCCTACCGAAGCACTTACAAGCGTACCGGTGTTGCCGTAGCGGTATTCGATCTTTCCGCTCGTTTCGTAAAGCCAGGCCTGGAAGGTAGCGTTGGCGGCTCCTGTGGTATTGCGCGGGATGGTCACAAACCACTGGACAATCAGGATGCGGTTCGGCGCCGTGCCGGTAACAACATACTTCACACCACCGTCGGTGCCGGTCGAGAGGTCATCCCACAGGGGGCTCAGCTTCGGTATATTGGTGTTCTTGTTGAGGCCGTTGGTAAAGTCGGCGGCAGCCGTCATCGACGAAGCACCCAGCATCAGCCAGCCGTCGGTGGCAGCAGCGAAATGCGTATAGTTCACGCCTTCATACGGGAAGCTGAAACCGATGGCGGTGGCGGCGCTCGCGGCGTCGTCGTTTTCGGAGAAGGTCAGGGCCGTGGCTCCGGCCATCGGGTCGAGGCTGCCGGTGCCCGCACTGAATTTATAGCCTTTGGCCGTCGTTGGCACCGAGGCGCCCGATGCAAGCTGCGACGTAGCGCCCGCGCAGATCTGGTTGGGCGTTGCCGTAGCCGCGCTCATGGTAACACCCGGAATCAGGCTTACCGGGCTGGCCGCGGTGGCGGTACAACCGAATGCGTTCGTGCCGGTTACGGTATAATTGGTAGAAGCCGAGGGGTTGGCGGTCACCGACGCCGTATTCGTAGCGCTCAGGCCGGATGCGGGGCTCCAGTTGTACGTAGTGGCACCGCTTGCAGTAAGCGTAACGGCCGTCCCTCCCGGCGTACAGATCGTGCGGCTGCTGGCATTGATCGAAACCGTAGGATTCGGGTTCACGTCAAGCTGGATCACCTGGGCATTTTGAGTGGTGCCGGAGCAGGTTGCTGTAAACACGTAGTAATATGTTCCCGCGCTGAGTCCGGAGCCCACGGTCAGGCTCGGGCTCGTGGCACCGCTGACCGGCGCAAGAAGGTTACCGTTTCCATCCGCGGTATACCACTTATAGCTCACCCCTACTGCCGTCGTATACGAGTTCATCGAAAGCTGCTGGCTGCCGTTGATACAGATGGAATATCCGTTCCCGTTCGGGTTGCCGGCCTGCAGGTTGCCGGGATCACAGACGGGCAGCGACACTTCGTCGGCGCCGTAAAGCGGCACAGGGCTGTTGGCCGGCCGTCCTTGCCCGTCGATGTCTTTGTTCAGGAGTGTGGAGTTTGCGGTCACCACCGAATTGTCGCCACCGTACATCAGGTTCGCTTCGTCGGTTGCGTCGAGATGCAGGTCGGCGTTATTCAGGAAGGGGGGCTGTACCGAAGCGGCGTAGGAACCATTATCGTTGGTGCCTGCAGAAGAAAGGGTGCTGGTGAGTGCGCGCGAATTCGTGGTCGGTGTCGTAACGGTCTTGTTGAAAGCGGAAGCTTTATAATACACGCTGCCCGCCGACAGGATCGTATCGGAAGCCGAATAGTAAGCGTTGTTGTTCAGGGTCAGGTTCATCGACACCGTAGGGCCGCTCGGGAGGGTCACCGCCGTGCGGTTCATCTGCGATCCGTTAGAAACGGGACGGGTCATCTGGTTCGAGAAGATGTTGTTACGGACGTCGATGCCGGTGGCCGAAGTGCTCGTAATATGAAGCGCGTTGGTGATATCGGTGCCCGTGCCGCCTAGGATAGTGCCGTACAGGTTCACCGAGTTGTGGTAGATCTTATGCCCGGTACCGGAGGATACATAAATACCCGTTTTCCCCGAGGTGGAGGTCAGCGAACCGATGGCGTAGCCGTTCACGTCGGAAACAAAGTTGTTGAACATCATTACGTTGTTGCCGCTCGTATGGGCAATACCGCGGGCGGCGGCGCCGGAGCTGTAGTCGTTATATACATTGCTTACCTGGTTGAAGGAAAGCTCGATGCTCGGTGTGGCGGTGGCGCTGGTTACGGTTGCAATGCCGGTAACGCTGCTGCCGCTGACGTTATGAATACCACTGACGACGTTTCCTTTGACCTGGGCGGCGATAGCCAATGCCGTGACCTGGATGCCCGCCGCGGCCCCGGAGAAGCCACCGACATTGTTATTAGACACACCGGAAACCGTATTGTTGTTCAGTGTGATAGTTCCACCCGTGGCGCCGATGTTGGCTGCAAGCTCGATACCGTAGCTGCTGGTCAGCAGGTAGGAAACAATGTTGCGGACGGTATTGCCGGAGATGTCGAGCGAGGTAACACCCGAAACGTAAATACCCCGTATATATACGGTCGTCGCGGGGCTGGTATAAGGCGCGGAAACGCCGGACAAGGATCCGGCGGCGCCAATTACGTTATTGGTAATTGTCAGTTGATTCGTATTTGTTGTTGCTCCTCCCGCGAAAACGATACCGCGACCTACCTGGTTGATGGCACAGTTCGTTACGGTGAAGTTGTTCGCCGTAAATGTCGCCGTCGTACTCATCGTCGGTGTCACCGACGATGTAGCGGTGAGCGTTGAATTGGTGGAGCTGGCGCCCGAACCTACCAGCACACCAAACTGGGTGCCGGCCGCCGACGTGGAAGATGTAACCGTCGAAGCGTTACCGCCGGTGATGCCGCCATTCAGGCTGACATTCCTGATGATAATACTGTTGGCCGTAGTATTACTGGTGCCTGTTGCCACGCGGATCACCGAGTTGTAGGTCGTGGAGGAAGTATTGTTGATGGTGAGGTTGCGGTTGGTGCCCCCGGAGTTGGGGTTGTCGCCGTCGATGGTGACGTTGTCGGCACCATTGAGCTGAATCACGCCGAAGCCGGAAGCAGGATTTCCGGTAACCGTTACTCCATCCACACCTGGCCGGATACTGACGCTGGTATAAGAGGCCGACCCGATACCGCTGTTGTTCAGGGTGGCGGGCGTCGTACCCTCGGTGGTATTGCCGTTCAGCGTCACGGTGACCACACCCTGGTGCGTACCGGCGTTGATTGCGTCGAAAGCCAGCTTAAGGGTTGTATAACTACTGGATAGCGAACTTCCCGTTGTGGATGTAACGGCAACATTCTGGGCCTGGGCGGCCATAGCGCACGCAAGAGTGCAGAGCACAGCAAAAAGCTTCCTCATAAACGTAGGTTGTTTTTTTGGTCTTGGCCAGTAAGGGCAAAAAGGGGTCCGGCCGGCTATACGAAGACGGCTCAACGGGTGTTGAAGACAGGAAAGCAGGAAGCAGCGAAACGCCACTCCACGAGGAGTTTAAAAGAGGTTAGAGCGGAGGTTTTGAAAGGTTAGTTTTGGTTGTTTGGCTGGCTAGCGGGCGGAAAGTAAAGCCCTGTTTTCTTGGAAACGAAAGGTCAGTAGTGCAAGTCTAATCTTCTGCTAATATAGAATCTTCATTTCAACCGCCGGATGAAAAACTTCTTTTTTTCTTTGAAGCCGGCAAAATCCTCGGCGAAATAAGAATATGGGTTGCCTATTGCGTTTTCGGAATAGCCGATGCCCCCCGCCCGTATTACTACGGAAGCCCCCTGTATATAAAGGAATGACGCCGGCAGCCATCCGGCAGCAGCAACTGCAGGAAGTAGGTACCCGGTTTAGGAGGTGCAGGCAACTCATGCCAAACGGTGCCGACCGTAAGCATCAGCTGCTTCCGGTACAGGAGCCGGCCATCGGCAGCATAAAGTGCAACGCTGGCACTACTGGCTTCCATCGCCTTTATGCGCAGGCGCAACCGGCCTGCTTCCGGCACCAACAATATACTTTCCGCTCCCTGGCGCCGCAGTTGCAGCACCGTTCCCAGGCTGCTGCGGCCGTCATGGTCGGTTTGGCGTACGCGGTACCAGGCACCGCCTTCCGGCAGCAAACTATCTACATAATGATAGTCAAGCCGGCTTGTGCTGTTTCCCCCGGGGGCTGCCGAAGGCAGGGCGGCCAGGACTTCGAAGTGTCGCGCGTCGCGGGAACGCTCCACTGTAAAGCCGGCATTGTTCGCCTCGGTGGCCGTCGCCCACTCGAGCACCCCGCCCGCCTGCGTGCTTCGTCCGCGGAAATACAACAGACGTACCGGCAGCGGCGTGCCGGTGCCGGAAAGAGCAAATGGAGAAAAGCTTCTTTGCCCCGAAAGCGTTACCGTACGCATGCCGCCGGCAGACACGGGGGGCAGCCCGGCGCCATTGTCGGCGAGGTACCAGCCATTGCTGTAATGGTAAGCATCCACCGAAACAGGATTTGTCCATAAAGCATCGGGATAAGAAAAACTAAGGGTGGCAGCTGTTGTGACCGGTGCCGCCGCAGGTAGTATATGCCAGACGCGCGGCAGGGCCTGCCCGCTGTTGATGGCCGGGTAACCGGCAAAGCCCGCCTGCACGCGTACCGCCCAGTCGATCCCCCCGGCATGGCTTACGGTCACCGGCGTGTAGGTGGCCGCATCCGACCCGACGGGGAAAAGCTGCGTCCCATTAAGTGCGACGCGCTTGAGCATACCGCTGCTGCCCGTTACCACGAACGCGGCGGCCGAGCCGCCGCTGATGACACCCGCTGTAAGCGTATGCGCACCGAGGAACAAGGGGCCAGCTGTTAAAAGAAGAGCACCCGTATTAACCGCACCGGCAAGTTGCACACCGGCGCTATTGTCGATCTGCATTCCGGCATATTCGAGGGCGGGCACCGTTTGCAGGGTGCTCCCATTGAACGCAATGGTGCAGTTGGGAATAGCAGTGAGGGCGCCGGCATGCAGCATGCCGCTGATACCGATGGTACCGGTCGGAAACTGCGGTGCGCTTGCGCCCGACAGGTCGAGGTGCACGTAGTTGCGCGCGGTGACTGCCTGCCCGCTGCCGGTATAATGAATAGTGCCCCCGCTGCCGATGCTGACGGCAGCCACCGGCAGGGTACCGCCAATGCCCGAAGCATGTGACGTGCGCAGACCACCATTGATCGTAACCGTGCCGGTGCCGTTAACCACGTTGTTTCCTGCGTCGAGCGTGCCGTCTACACGCAGCACACCGGCGCTGATGTCCGCGCGAAGCGTGATGGTATGCCCGCTTTGTATCGTCTGCTTGTTAGCCGCACCGGGGATCGCGGTGGCAGGGGCCCAGCCGGCACCCGTTTGATATTCCCAGGTAGCCGGATCGTCATAGTAGCCGCTCTGCGCGGTGCGGTAGTCGGCAACGGCTTCGGAAAAAACCACGTTTCCCCGCAACACCAGGTTGTCGATCCGGAAATTGCCGGAAGTGCCCCCCCAGGGAAAAAGCCGGAAGGTGACCGTCCCGGTGAGATTGGCGAAGGCCGCGCCCGGTGAAAACAATACCGGCGCCTGCGTGGTGCCCACGGCAGCGGTGCCCAGGTCGGTGGCGAAAGCATCGAGGCTGCTGCGCAGGCTGACATGCGTGGCGCCGGCGGCGGTGCGCAGTGTTTCGAAAGCAATGGCGCTGACATTGAGCCCATGATCCGCGGCGGCGCTCACCTGGAACTCGATGTACTTGGCCGGATCCGGCGAAGCCGGCCAGCTGGTGTTGGTGCTGAGCAGGGTTGCCGCCGTGGTGGCACCTGGCGTGTTGCCATTGCCGTTGCAGCTGATCCCCGCAAGTGAAATATTGCTGAACGTGAGATGATCCGCCACCACGGAAGGCATATAGGCAGTGCCGTTTGCACAGGCGGCGGCTGCATTGAACGTATATACACCCGCGATGCCAAAACTGTTGACACTCACCGGACTACTGATACTATAGGCATCGCTCGCGGCCTGTAGGGTGGCCGTGCCGCTGCCGGTAAAATAAAGTCCGCTGAAGGTAGCAAGCCCCGCAACCGGCGTAGTGCCGATCACACCATCAATGCCCAGGGAGGAAGAAAGACTTACCGGCGACACGAAGTCCACATCGCGATTGCCGCCGGCATCGACCACTTCTACCGACACGGCGGGGCTCAGCGCCACGTAGGGGTCGGCCCAAGCAGGCACAGCCTGTGCAAACCGCATCTCTGTTCCCGCCACACTGTAGATGTTCGCCCCGCCGGCAACGCTTGTTACTGCCGGAAAGGCCGACAACTGCGATGAGTTTGCCGACACATCCGCAAGGATGTTTGCATTACTGATCTGGAACACGAAGCGCGCGCCATCCTTGTTAGCGGAACCGGTGCTGGCGCCGCCATTCACATTGGCTTTCACCGATAGCCGCAACGACAGGGTGAGGCTGCCATTATCGGGAACCACAACATTCGTGATATTGGTGAACTGCAGCTGGTCGCTGCCCGGGGGAATGGTCAGCGTGGCCTGCACCAGGGTGCCGCCCCGGAAAAGCGCGGCCGCCTCAATACCCGCGCTGAAATCAAACTGGTTCGCTGGCGGCGTATTGATGATAAGGCTCCGGATAATCGTTGGCAGCGCATCGTCATCGGGGCCCTCCGAGATTGTGAATTGCCACACCTGTACGCCTTGTGTAACATCGGTGATAGTTGCTGTATTGAGAAGGGAGGAGATACGCGCCGCCTCACCACCGGCGCTGCTGACGCCGCCCGAAAAACCGGGCACGTAACAGCTTGCAATCGTCCCGGAAGTATTGTAGTTATACGTGCTGTTCGTAGCCGACCCGGCATAAGGCAGCAGGAAGCAGGTGTAGTGCTTCGTTGCTATCAGCCCCGCCAGGATGGAGCTTGCCTGGCTGCTGTTGCTGACGAATGCCCCTACCGTCGCCCCGCCGATCGTACTGCCCGTAGCGTAAGCCGTTCCATCTACTGGCAGGTCGGCGGGCGATAACGAAACAGCTTTTCCTTCTTTATAAAGCAGGAGGTAGCCGTTGGCCGCGATGGCCGCGGAACTTGCCGACGGATAATCGATCTTAACGGAAGTATTGCCCTGCACCCCGGCAAAGGCAAGGCCCGCAGCGACCTGGCCGGTGGGCTCAGCGGCAAGCGTCGCCAGCGTACCCGAGGAGAGACCGGCACTGTACTCGGTGCTGCCGGCGGTGCCGTTGTATTCATATACGATGGCGATATAGGTTGTGGCAGCGCTCAGCCCGGTAATCGTCACCGAGGATCCGGTACCGTTGTACACCACTACGTTGGCGGCGCCAGTGCTGGCATTGCCCGGCCCGCTATAAGAACCGCTGCTGTTGACGGTGTATTCGGTGCCGCCTGCAGGAGCAATGGTAGTGGCACCGCCGGCCGGACGCAGCACCACGATGCGGCGGCTCCCGGTACCCGGCGTCCAGGAGAGGCTGATGGAATTCACCGTGCGGATCCCTGCCACCAGGGCGGTTGCCGGCTCGGGTACAGCAAGAGCGTGTTCACCTGCGAAGGCAGGGGATGCGGTTAAAGAACAAACGGTCAACGCCAGGATAATGCCGGCGCGCTTCTGCAACTGCATGGGTGTTGTTTTATAGGTTAGTTGGAGAAAGAAGAAACAGGGCCGTGGAAACAGCCCTGGACTACTACCAAGAAAAACGAAAACAAACCAAAACTGTGAGGACCAAACCAGCCCCGCGGCGCGGGGAGATCATAGGTGCAAGATGCAGCCGGCAGAAGGGCGAAAACAATAGGAAATCCTCAGAATATTATGAGTTTTTTCCCATGGAAATGTGGGAAGAAGGTTTGAGGGAAAGAGAAAGAAGGTTTGTCACCGCAAAGAGAATAAGGAAAGAAGTTGGTACGCTAAGTTGTTATACAAAAGGTCCCACCTGCGGTGGAGTATGCTCAATAAAGTGTGTCAGTTTAATAATGATTAAATTGATAAACGATGGAGAAGAAACCATTTGACTTTGAAGCTTTTGTGAGGGAGGCTGGCGAGCAGCTTCGTTCAGGCAAGCCTTTAGTGGGTGCGGAAGGTGTTTTTACACCACTTTTAAAGCGCGTTATTGAAGCTTCGCTGGAAGGCGAGTTGGATGCGCACCTGAAGGCGGGTAAAAGGGGTGGTGGCAACCGACGCAATGGCCACACACAAAAAAACATACAAAGCTCTTTGGGCGGTTTTGCTGTTTTTTCGCCCCGCGACCGCGACGCCTCCTTCGAGCCGCAGACAGTGGCCAAGCGCCAGCGGGTGATCTCCGAGGACATGGATCAGAAGATTTTAAGCCTCTATGGGATGGGGCTATCTTATTCGGACATCCAGCAGCATCTAAAAGAGATCTATGACTTTGATATCTCGGACGGAACCCTGACGGCGATTACCGACCGGATCATTCCGGCTATCAAAGAGTGGCAAAACCGGGTACTGGAGAGCGTTTATCCCGTGGTGTGGCTCGACGCCATCCACTTCAAGGTCCGCCAGGACGGCGTGGTGAAGACCCGGGCCATCTATTCCATACTGGCCGTTTCCACGGAAGGGCAAAAGGAAGTGATCGGCATTTACTTTGGAGAAAACGAGGGAGCGGCTTTCTGGCGCTCGGTGCTCGCTGATCTCAGGCACCGGGGCGTGGAAGACATCTGCATTGCCTGCATCGATAACCTGAAGGGGTTTGCAGAAGCCATAGAAGACTTATTCCCCCAGACCGAAGTGCAGCTGTGCCTGGTGCACCAGATGCGCAACTC
>NZ_SJZI01000020.1 GCF_004337505.1 Flaviaestuariibacter flavus
GGCCACAGCGCAAAGCCCTGGTCGTTGGCCGCCAGCCGCCGATTCGGGTTAATTGCGGCAGAAATTCTCTTCAAAAGCTTTTTCTTTCCGACCAGTCCTTGGTTCGACCAGCAGGACACGAACTTCTCCTTGGCATCACGTTCGACTTGCCAGCCGCCGGACACCGTACCTGCATTTTCGTTGACCTCCAGCGACCTGCTACGCAAGCTGTACACGCCAGCCACGCAAACAGTCTCGCGTACGACTTCCCTGTGAACTTTGGCGGACAACTCCGTCGCGGTAGTTTGTGGTATGGCTGGCGGCGGCTTCGCGGCGCACCTGCTCAGCTAGTTGCGGTAGGGGAGCACTCCGACAGTTCGACGTCGGGGCGGCGGCCTTGTAGGCGGGCCGAGCGGCCAACAGGGGCTGTTGCGCTATGGCCTCCGAGCAGTCACTATAATTTCTATCTTCACTCTCGGCCACAGCGCAAAGCCCTGGTCGTTGGCCGCTACCTGCGAACACTCCGCAATTCGAAGATGAAAACTACGGTACCTAATAAGTGGATATTTAGACTAGCACTACTGCTTTGCGTTGCTGCAGTTATCTATGCCTTGCTGCCAAGTAGTGAAGGTTCTGCCCGTCATGAACTTGAAACCGCGATTTCTAGGATCGAGTCTTACCACTCTAAACACGGTAGGTATCCAGTCTCGGGCCTTGACGCAGGTATAGAATCGAAATCAGTTTTCTACTCAACCAATGGCAAAGCATTCACCTTAACGAACGCATATGGTCCGTTCGAGTGCAACATCCTGCGCTATTCCAGCGACACCGACTCCTTTGAAGCTCGCTTCTCCTACTGATGGGCAGCGGCCAACAGGGGCTGTTGCGCTAGCCTGGCTTACTACAGCGGAAAGTGTCCTAAATTAGACCGGCCAGCGCAAAGCCCTGGTCGTTGTGCGCAATGGGTCGCTTCAATTCGAAAATCCTAAACTAACTATCAGTTATGTCCAACAGTTATAGCAGTCTTAGCACAAACGAGCTCGAGGAAGTTTATGCCGTAACCATGGCGAATTATGGCTCAATCGCCGGAGAACTGCTTGAAGAGATCAACCGACGGGGTGGGGAGGCCGCTTTCAAAGCACAGGTCGAAAAGGAAAAGGAATTGAAGGCCGAGAAAGCACGGATCGCTACGGAAGTAGCCTTATTAATGAAGGGACAATCAGATCCGCAGTTTCCAAAAACAATGATCACGTCAACCCTGTTGTCCGAAAAGGAGTTGTCAGATTTTATCGACCTGCTTGCTAAACGACATGTCGTTCAACAGAACAATGCCAAGGTTCACACTAAAACCATTTCAGATAGTGTGATCGGCGTTGTAATAGGTGCTATTTTGGGGGCGATCATCACCGGATTGCAAATCTTTTTTATCGGCAAGTTCTATTACGTAAGCTTGGTTGTTGTTTATCTCGCTTCTTGGCTTACCCTCCGGATGATTACCAAGAAGGATGCTGGAAACGTGGTTGTTTTGTTGTCAGCAATAGTTTCGACTATTGTTGGACCCCTGTTAGCTTTTGCGCTGCTAATAAAGTGAGGCAGCTTTTAGTCGCACTGCGCACAACAGGGGCTGTTGCGCTATGGCCCACGAACAGTCACTATAATTTCTATCTTCATGCTGGCCACAGCGCAAAGCCCTGGTCGTTAGCGGCAATCCAATGAAGCGACACCTTCTTAATATCGTAACAGTTTTATTAGTCAATACTGCATTAGCGCAGGGTGGGTTTCGTTCTTGCGGTAATGGTGAAAGCTTACCAACATTTGTTGGGCGCCTAGGTAGGGCAGATTCCGTAGGGACCGGACATTATCAGCCTATGGTTATTTATCAGTATGATACTGAAGGAAAGTTGCTTTACTTAAAGGCTGTGCGGGGCAAGTTTGATGGAAACCGAAAATTTGATTTATCACAGACTGATTATCTCGACTCGCTTGGACGAGTTTACCTAAGCCAACAGATTAGAGACGGAAAACTTTATTTCTGCTTGAGGTATTTCTATCGGAAAGATGGCTCGTTAGAATGCCGGCAAGGGTTTGTCGATGGTAAAATCGTTACAGTTTACGACAAAAACTCCCCATGGGATCAATTGTGGGATCAGCTTTAGACGACCTCTCTGGACGACTTTGAGGCGGGACTGCCGCTAACATGAACTATGGTTATTTCCAAGAGTTTTTTTAAGCGAGTGCGCTTTTAAAATCTGCCTGATACACCGTTCCTTTTGTAGCTATTGCAAATGCTTGTTTGAGCAGCTTATTGCACACGGCGATGAGGGCCACATAGGGCAGCTTTCCTTTGGCCACTAGTCGGTCATAGAGATCCTTACATGCGGCGTTATATTTCTTGGCCGTGAGCGCGCACATGAACAACACACTGCGCAGGTAGCCGTTGCCCATTTTGCAGATTCCCCGCTTTCCCTTTATCGAAGTGCCGCTTGTGTGCTCCCTGGGTGCAAGGCCTGCCAGGGCAATGAGCTGGCGGTAGTTGGAGACCTTGGTAAAGCCGTCGGTGGCTACGATGAGGGTGGCCACGGCGCGCTTGCCCAAGCCGGGCACGGAGCGCAGGTTCTTCATCTGGTTGCCACTCCACTGCTTCAGTTCTGCATCCATCTGCGCTTCCAGCTTTTTCAGTTCCCGCTCGATCCGGGCAATAGAGGCTTTGAGGCTTTTTGTGACCTCCTTATCGGCAAAGGGCATGTAGGTGAGGGCATGCAACTGGTTTTGAAGCATGGTTTTCTGACGCACATACATATTGATCAAAGCCCCGATCTGGCTGCATTTGAGCTGCGCCTGCGAGGGCACACGCCACACGGAAGCTTCTCTTTCCACTCCATAGCGGAAGAGCCAGCGGGCGTCTTTTTTGTCGGATTTGTTACGCTCCAGGTTCATCTGGATAAAGCGCTTGACGACCATTGGATTTTCTACCCGCACGTCGCCTCCTGCTTCCTTCAGGGTAAAGGCAAGGGCGAGATAATAAGGCCCGGAGGTTTCCAGAACATATACCCGCTCACCGCACTTTTCCAGCAGCTCGCGGTGGCCGGAGGCGGTGTTGG
>NZ_SJZI01000021.1 GCF_004337505.1 Flaviaestuariibacter flavus
GCATCAGCAGGCCGCCTCCTACTAGTACCTAGAGAGATCCTGATGCTGCGCATCAGGATGACAAACCCTCTTTTTAGAAAAAGAAACCGGCCCGACCGGCATTCCCGCACCGATTGATTGGTGGCGGGCCGGCCGCAGCATTATTAAAAAGCAAAAGCCACTGCACCCGCAGCGGCTTTATTATTACAATCCATTAAAGAATTCACGCCTCCGCCGTTCCCTCCTTCTCCTTCCTCGCCTCCTTCCTTCCTTTCCTGGCACTCACAATCTCCCGATACTCCTGCGTCAGTATCTCCACCAGCTTCACCATGCGGCCCCAGGGTTCGGCGCCTTCGGCGGTGTGGTAGAAGCCATCGAGCTTGTTGAGCAGGTTCTCGTAGGCCACGCGCATCTCGTCGCGCTTCTGGATCATGGTGTAGGGGATGTCTTTGTCGACTTCGAGGGCGGCGCGCTCGAGGAAGAGGGCGTCGAACTCTTTGTTGGTGCGGTCGAGGGCGTCGATCCAGGTGCGGAGGCCGAGGGCAGCGACGGCGGCGGCGCAGTCGGGGTCCTCGCGGAAGTCGCGCACGAGGGCGTTGATGATGGCTGTCTCCTGCTGGTAGTTCTGCTTGTAGATGCGGGGCCCGTACACCTCGAGACGGCGGTCGAGGAGGGCGGCCTGCTCGCGGAGGGCTTCGTCGGGGTTATAGCAGTGGCCCTCGCAGAGGTCCTGCAGCCCGACTACGAAGTCGTCGCGGCGCCCGTCCAGCTGCACGAGCTTCTGGGTGAGACGCGAGGCGTGGTCGCGCTTGAAGAGCAGGCTGATGTCTTCGAGGTGCGCGGCAACGCTGGCCTTGGCGCCCAGCATGACGGCCGGCATCGGCAGCGGGTCGGTGTCGATGGCCTTGAGAAGCTGGGTGAAAAACTGGATGAATTCCTCGTTCGTGAGCGGGGTTAAGTGTAAAGCTTTTGATCTCATATGACAAGGGTTTTTTGTTCCTATTAAGTTACGGCAGGGATTGGGCCTTTGCAAGCGGCGGCCCGTTTCTTTTTGCACCCTTGTTGCAGGCGCCGGCGGCGCGGGGCTGCTGCGCCCGGAAGAAAGGGCCGCGCCCATGGCAGCGGGCTACTGCGCCCGCGCAAAAGCGCCCGCCATTTTGGAGGAGCCTTTCTTCCGCGCGCAAAAGGGCGCTCCGGATTGGAGCAAGGGTTCTTCCACGCGCAGAAAGCCCGCGCCGGCTGGAAGGAGGTTTCTTCCCGCGCAAGTGGTTTTTTTCTCGCAGAGAACACGGAGCGTTTCGCAGAGGGCACGGAGGCCTTCGAGCTACCAACATTTAGGTTGGGAGGCACGCTTAACGGTAGCTACCCTTGCGCTGTAACGGAGACAGCGAGAGACGCCCTACGGGCGGAGGGGGGAGATTTCCATGGGAAAAAACCCAGGAAATTCTGTTGTTTTTCACATGGAATCCTGTGCTGGCTGCCGCAGGTTTGGGGGTATGGAAAAAGAAGAACTCAACCAAATCGGCGGCGCCATCCTGGATGCGTCTATTTATGTGCATAAGGCCTTAGGTCCCGGGTTGCTGGAATCGGCTTATCAGAAAGCCCTTGCTGTTGTATTGCGCAAGCGCGGCTTCCGGGTCAGCACCGAAGTTCCGATCACCTTTATTTTCGAAGGCGAAGACCTGGGCGACGTCTATTACATGGACCTCGTGGTAAACGACGAAGTCATCATTGAGCTAAAAGCAGTGAAGGCGCTGGAGCCGGTAGCGGAATCGCAGATGCTCACCTACCTCCGCCTCCACGAAAAGAAGCTGGGCTACCTGATCAACTTCAACGTATCCCTCCTGAAGCACGGTTTCCACCGCTATGTCCGCAACTGGTAACACCTTCGTAGTAAGGTGGTAATGTATCGGCAAAGTCGTCACCAACCAACTCCGCCCGCAGGGCCCCTCCCGCTGTCTTGAGCAGGAAGTTGATTGCCAGCAGCAGGAATGTCTCCAAACCTTTCTGTTGGTAGCTCGAGCATCTCCGTGCCCGCTGCGAAACGCTCCGCGCCCTCTGCGAGAAATATTCCCGTGGACCAAGCCAAAAAAATCCCCGCGAGCAAACAGCCCGCGGGGATCTTTATTGCTAAAAAGAACGCTTATTGATCCTTCTTATCGGGAGTAACGGCGTCCTTCACCTTGCTGCCCACTTTTTCGGCGGCATGGCCCACCGCCTGGGCGCCTTTCTTCACGCCGGTCTTGGTGGCATCCCAGCCGTGCTCGATGGCGTTGCCCGCCTTGTCGAAGAAGCGTCCGGCCTTCGTTACGTGTTCGCCTTCTTCGAGGTCGCGGTTTTCACCGTTATAGGTTACGCGGCCCTGGGAGTTCACCGTGGCGCCATTGTCGAGACGTACCTCGGAGGTCGAGCTCGTCCACTTGCCATTGTGGTATACCACCACCTTGCCGTTGTGGCGGCTCACGTCGCCCTCGGAGGGCGCATAGGCCTGGTTGGTAGAGGTTGAAGTTGTTGTTGTGCTGGTAGTGGTGTTACCGGGGGTGTGGGTGGCACCTGTGCCCATGGTGTCGGTGCGCATCATACCGGTGTCGGTAGTAGCGGGCGGGGGCGTCGTCATCATCGACGAGGTATCCGTCGTGGTGGTCGTGGTTGTTTTGTCTGTCCTGTCGTTGCAGGCGATCAGCGTTGCGGCGGCGATGGCCGCGAAAAATGTCTGTTTGATCATGGTTGAGGTTTTTTTAGTGGTTTCTGCAGCATGGCTGCGTCCACCTGGCAGAAATATTTATGCCAGCGCCGCCAACAGGCTCTTCGTTAGCCAGAATTTTTCGGCGCAAGGCGGAGGTAGCGCCCATTGTGGCAACTCCTTTGCGGCGTATATCGGTAACCCCTAAACGGGTAGCTAACCTCAATTATATCGTTATGAAAAAGCACCTTTTTTCAGCCTGCGCAGCGGTTATGCTGCTGGCGGCATGCGGCAGCTCCCGCACTTCTACAATGTCGACCAGCTCCAATAACGCGGCCTACGGCGCTCCCTCCTCGGTCACCTCGGCCTTTACCACGCAATTCCC
>NZ_SJZI01000022.1 GCF_004337505.1 Flaviaestuariibacter flavus
TAAGCCATGATGCCGGTCTTCGAATAGCCGTTGTGCTCGAGGCCCTCGCGGATGGCGCCGATGCGGCCGTCCATCATATCGGAAGGAGCTACCATATCGGCGCCGGCTTCGGCATGCGAGATGCTCATCTGCACGAGTGCTTCCACCGTCGGGTCGTTCACGATCTCACCGTTCTCCACGATGCCGTCGTGACCGAAAGACGAATAGGGATCAAGGGCAACGTCGGTCATTACGTACATCTCCGGCACGGCCTGCTTGATGGCGCGGATGCTGCGCTGCATGAGGCCTTCGGGATTCCAGGCTTCAGCACCGGTATTGTCCTTGAGCTCGTCCTTGCATTTGATGAACAGCAGCACGCTGCGGATTCCGAGCTTCCAGAGCTCTTCCACCTCGCGCACGGTGCCGTCGAGCGAGCGGCGGTAATAGTTGGGCATGGATGCGATCTCGGTCACCACGCCTTCGCCTTCATCGATAAAGAGCGGGGCGATCAGATCGGAGGGACGGAGCCGCGTTTCGGCCACCATCGCGCGGATGGCGGGTGTGGCGCGGAGGATTCGGGGACGACGCTGTAGATACATAAAGATGTTATGATGTATGATGGCTGATGGCTGATTTGTTTGTCGATTCATCGATCTCCCGATCGAAATCAAGGTCGCCGCAAAGGTATTCACATGCCATTAGATGCCGTTTTTACCGGGCGCTCCCGGATGTTAAAATAAATCAGACATCGGAGATCGAAAGATTTCTTCAGCAGCTGTTGCTGCGCCGCGCCCACTCGGCTTTATCTTCTTCCGTGGGTGCAAGCCATTCTCTCGGATGCAGGCAAGCCTGGAGCAGCTCGTCTTCTTTTGAGCCGGGCGCGGGCTGGTAGTTGTATTCGAAGCGCACCGTGGGCGGGAGGCTCATGAGAATACTCTCGATGCGGCCATTGGTCTTAAGGCCGAAGATGGTGCCGCGGTCGTGCACGAGGTTGAACTCCACGTAGCGCCCCCGCCGGATCTCCTGCCAGTGCTTTTGCTCCTGCGTGAAAGGATCGTTCTTGTGCTTTTCCACGATGGGAACATAAGCCGGCAGGAAGGCGTCGCCGCAGGCCTGCCCGAAACGGATCCAGAAATCCAGGTCATGGTTTGCATCGGGACGCTGGTGATCGTAGAAGATGCCGCCGATGCCGCGGCGCTCGTTGCCGCGGTGCGTGTTCACGAAGTAATCGTCGCACACCTTTTTGAAGGTGGGATAAAAGGCCGGGTCAAAGCGGTCGCACACCTCTTTGTAGGTGCCGTGAAAATGCCGGGCGTCCTCGTCGAACAAATAGTAAGGAGTGAGGTCGGTGCCGCCGCCAAACCAGCGGTCGGTTACGGCCCCCCTGCCCCCCGAAGGGGGGGACTGAGAACTTCCATCTTTACTATAGAGCTCGAACATTCTGTAGTTGCAGTGTACCGTCGGAACCATCGGGTTGAATGGGTGCAGTACCAGGCTAAGACCACAGGCAAACCACAGATCGCCTTCAATCTTCAGCTGCTTGCGCATGATGTCGCTCACCTCGCCGAAGACGACGGAAGTATTTACACCGCCCTTTTCAAACACGCCGCCGTTGGCAATGACGCGGGTTCTGCCGCCGCCGCCTTCCGGACGCTCCCAGCGGTCTTCGAAGAATTTCTCTTTTCCGTCAACAGCCTCGAGGCCAGCGCAGATGCTGTCCTGGAGGTCGTGGATATAATGAATCCAGCGCGCTCTCGCTTCAGATTCCGGAAGTTGGCTGATGTCCATAGCGTTTTTCTTTTTGGAACTTCACTACCGCGCAGGAGTTTGCTTCGCTGCGCTCGCAATGACGAAGAGGGCCGCCGTCGGCAGCCCACTTCGATATTCGTTATCCGATATTCGTTATCCGATATTCCTTCACAGCTTCCACAAAGGCCTTTGCATGATCCACCGGCACATTCGGCGTGATGCCGTGTCCGAGGTTGGCGATATAGCGCTGCGTGCCGAAGCCGTCGATCATTTCCTTTACCCAGGTTTTGATCTGCGGGATGGGTGCCAGCAGCTTTGCCGGGTCGAAGTTGCCCTGGATAGTGATGCGGTCGCCGGTCAGCTCGCGGGCCTTCTTCGGTGATACGGTCCAGTCGATACCGATACCCGCGGCACCCGAGTGGCTCAGGTCTTCGATGGCATACCAGGTGCCTTTGGGGAAGAGGATCACGGGTGCTTCGTCTTTTACGGCATTCGATATCTGCAGCAGGTAGGGCTGGGCGAAGGTTTTGAAATCCTCGGGGCTCAGCGCGCCGGCCCAGGAGTCGAACACCTGCACGGTGTCGGCGCCGGCCTTCACCTGTGCCTTCAGGTAGTCGATGGTGATATCGGTGATCTTCTGGAGCAGGGCATGCGCCAGCTGCGGCTGGGTGTAGGCAAACTGCTTGGCCTTGTCCCAGGTTTTGGAGCCCTTGCCTTCCACCATGTAGCAGAGGATGGTCCAGGGCGCGCCGGCGAAACCGATAAGCGGCGTGCGGCCGTTCAGTTCTTTTTTCGTGAGCGTGAGCGCGTCGAGTACGTACTTCAGGCTTTCTTCTGCGCCTTCGGTGATGAGCGCGTCTATGTCGGCCTGCGTCTGGATGGTCTTCGGCAGCGAGGGGCCTTTGCCTTCTTCCATCAGCACTTCCACGCCCATGGCCTGCGGGATCACGAGGATGTCGGAGAAGATGATGGCCGCGTCCACACCCACCTGGTCGATGGGCTGCAGGGTGATCTCGGTGGCGAGCTCGGGCGTCTGCACGCGGGTAAAGAAATCGTATTTGGCCTTCAGCTTCAGGTAGTCGGGCAGGTAGCGGCCGGCCTGGCGCATCATCCATACCGGCGGGCGTTCTACGGATTCGCCGCGGAGGGCGCGCAGGAGGAGGTCGTTCTTCAGTTCGCTCATAAATTATTCTTCGTTATAAAGGTCTCAAAAAACTCCATCGCTTCGCGCAGCAGGTCTTCTTTGCCCGGCTGCCGGGCGATCACCACCGTACCGCTGAAATGGCGGCGGATGGCGTCGG
>NZ_SJZI01000023.1 GCF_004337505.1 Flaviaestuariibacter flavus
TAAGCCATGATGCCGGTCTTCGAATAGCCGTTGTGCTCGAGGCCCTCGCGGATGGCGCCGATGCGGCCGTCCATCATATCGGAAGGAGCTACCATATCGGCGCCGGCTTCGGCATGCGAGATGCTCATCTGCACGAGTGCTTCCACCGTCGGGTCGTTCACGATCTCACCGTTCTCCACGATGCCGTCGTGACCGAAAGACGAATAGGGATCAAGGGCAACGTCGGTCATTACGTACATCTCCGGCACGGCCTGCTTGATGGCGCGGATGCTGCGCTGCATGAGGCCTTCGGGATTCCAGGCTTCAGCACCGGTATTGTCCTTGAGCTCGTCCTTGCATTTGATGAACAGCAGCACGCTGCGGATTCCGAGCTTCCAGAGCTCTTCCACCTCGCGCACGGTGCCGTCGAGCGAGCGGCGGTAATAGTTGGGCATGGATGCGATCTCGGTCACCACGCCTTCGCCTTCATCGATAAAGAGCGGGGCGATCAGATCGGAGGGACGGAGCCGCGTTTCGGCCACCATCGCGCGGATGGCGGGTGTGGCGCGGAGGATTCGGGGACGACGCTGTAGATACATAAAGATGTTATGATGTATGATGGCTGATGGCTGATTTGTTTGTCGATTCATCGATCTCCCGATCGAAATCAAGGTCGCCGCAAAGGTATTCACATGCCATTAGATGCCGTTTTTACCGGGCGCTCCCGGATGTTAAAATAAATCAGACATCGGAGATCGAAAGATTTCTTCAGCAGCTGTTGCTGCGCCGCGCCCACTCGGCTTTATCTTCTTCCGTGGGTGCAAGCCATTCTCTCGGATGCAGGCAAGCCTGGAGCAGCTCGTCTTCTTTTGAGCCGGGCGCGGGCTGGTAGTTGTATTCGAAGCGCACCGTGGGCGGGAGGCTCATGAGAATACTCTCGATGCGGCCATTGGTCTTAAGGCCGAAGATGGTGCCGCGGTCGTGCACGAGGTTGAACTCCACGTAGCGCCCCCGCCGGATCTCCTGCCAGTGCTTTTGCTCCTGCGTGAAAGGATCGTTCTTGTGCTTTTCCACGATGGGAACATAAGCCGGCAGGAAGGCGTCGCCGCAGGCCTGCCCGAAACGGATCCAGAAATCCAGGTCATGGTTTGCATCGGGACGCTGGTGATCGTAGAAGATGCCGCCGATGCCGCGGCGCTCGTTGCCGCGGTGCGTGTTCACGAAGTAATCGTCGCACACCTTTTTGAAGGTGGGATAAAAGGCCGGGTCAAAGCGGTCGCACACCTCTTTGTAGGTGCCGTGAAAATGCCGGGCGTCCTCGTCGAACAAATAGTAAGGAGTGAGGTCGGTGCCGCCGCCAAACCAGCGGTCGGTTACGGCCCCCCTGCCCCCCGAAGGGGGGGACTGAGAACTTCCATCTTTACTATAGAGCTCGAACATTCTGTAGTTGCAGTGTACCGTCGGAACCATCGGGTTGAATGGGTGCAGTACCAGGCTAAGACCACAGGCAAACCACAGATCGCCTTCAATCTTCAGCTGCTTGCGCATGATGTCGCTCACCTCGCCGAAGACGACGGAAGTATTTACACCGCCCTTTTCAAACACGCCGCCGTTGGCAATGACGCGGGTTCTGCCGCCGCCGCCTTCCGGACGCTCCCAGCGGTCTTCGAAGAATTTCTCTTTTCCGTCAACAGCCTCGAGGCCAGCGCAGATGCTGTCCTGGAGGTCGTGGATATAATGAATCCAGCGCGCTCTCGCTTCAGATTCCGGAAGTTGGCTGATGTCCATAGCGTTTTTCTTTTTGGAACTTCACTACCGCGCAGGAGTTTGCTTCGCTGCGCTCGCAATGACGAAGAGGGCCGCCGTCGGCAGCCCACTTCGATATTCGTTATCCGATATTCCTTCACAGCTTCCACAAAGGCCTTTGCATGATCCACCGGCACATTCGGCGTGATGCCGTGTCCGAGGTTGGCGATATAGCGCTGCGTGCCGAAGCCGTCGATCATTTCCTTTACCCAGGTTTTGATCTGCGGGATGGGTGCCAGCAGCTTTGCCGGGTCGAAGTTGCCCTGGATAGTGATGCGGTCGCCGGTCAGCTCGCGGGCCTTCTTCGGTGATACGGTCCAGTCGATACCGATACCCGCGGCACCCGAGTGGCTCAGGTCTTCGATGGCATACCAGGTGCCTTTGGGGAAGAGGATCACGGGTGCTTCGTCTTTTACGGCATTCGATATCTGCAGCAGGTAGGGCTGGGCGAAGGTTTTGAAATCCTCGGGGCTCAGCGCGCCGGCCCAGGAGTCGAACACCTGCACGGTGTCGGCGCCGGCCTTCACCTGTGCCTTCAGGTAGTCGATGGTGATATCGGTGATCTTCTGGAGCAGGGCATGCGCCAGCTGCGGCTGGGTGTAGGCAAACTGCTTGGCCTTGTCCCAGGTTTTGGAGCCCTTGCCTTCCACCATGTAGCAGAGGATGGTCCAGGGCGCGCCGGCGAAACCGATAAGCGGCGTGCGGCCGTTCAGTTCTTTTTTCGTGAGCGTGAGCGCGTCGAGTACGTACTTCAGGCTTTCTTCTGCGCCTTCGGTGATGAGCGCGTCTATGTCGGCCTGCGTCTGGATGGTCTTCGGCAGCGAGGGGCCTTTGCCTTCTTCCATCAGCACTTCCACGCCCATGGCCTGCGGGATCACGAGGATGTCGGAGAAGATGATGGCCGCGTCCACACCCACCTGGTCGATGGGCTGCAGGGTGATCTCGGTGGCGAGCTCGGGCGTCTGCACGCGGGTAAAGAAATCGTATTTGGCCTTCAGCTTCAGGTAGTCGGGCAGGTAGCGGCCGGCCTGGCGCATCATCCATACCGGCGGGCGTTCTACGGATTCGCCGCGGAGGGCGCGCAGGAGGAGGTCGTTCTTCAGTTCGCTCATAAATTATTCTTCGTTATAAAGGTCTCAAAAAACTCCATCGCTTCGCGCAGCAGGTCTTCTTTGCCCGGCTGCCGGGCGATCACCACCGTACCGCTGAAATGGCGGCGGATGGCGTCGGCGGTGGTGGTGCCG
>NZ_SJZI01000024.1 GCF_004337505.1 Flaviaestuariibacter flavus
CGCTGGCGATGGCGAAAAATCCTGATAATGTTCAGTTTGTTAAAAAAGGTGCAGAGCACCTCAGGAAACACAATGGCAACTATGCCAACCCGACAAAAGGAAAGCTTCTCAACAGAAAAAAGGATGGCTAGAAAGGAGGATAGTGATTCCTGTTCTAAATTTATTGACTTATGACTTTCATTGAACTGATTGAATCTTATGGCATCAACGGAACCAAGGTGCTGCCAGATGGAACACGTCTTATATCTCATGCTCCACATGTGGCGGAAGAAGCCTGGCTGCATTCAGTCTACCCACCGCTAAAAGAATCTGAGGCGATCGAGCTAGAACACGCTCTGGGACGTTCAATCCCAATTGCTTACAGGTCCTTTCTGTGCACGGTATCAAACGGATTGAAAGTTTTTTCTGGCTCACTGAGTCTAGATGGGCTTCGAAAAAGCGAAGGGCGGCGCATTGAGAACGCTTGGCAGCCATTTTCAATTATTACTTCAAACGTCGATGAAAGAGTTGATGACGCGATGAATGAAGATTTTTTTATTGGGGGATATGATTGGGATGGTTCATTAGTTTATCTGAAGTCGAGCGAAGAACGTGTATTTAGATGTTCGCGCGAGTCCGTTGAGCCATTGAATACCTGGGAGAACTTTAAAACATACATAAATGAGGAATGTAATCGGCTCTCTCGTCTTTTCGATGCAAATGGCAAATTAATAGAAAGCGACTCACCAACTTGTCCGATACCAGTTGCGGAGTCTTGATCAAATCGTAATAAATTTCCAATTCTCGGCGGAGAATTAGAGGGGGGCTTTGTCCAGGATCTATAAGAACTCGCTTGGAATAGATTTTTTATAGAAAGCGGGGACTTCAGATCTCCTAATCGACCCTCAAAAACAAGAAGTATACAAATACGCAGTCATCGCCCTAGGTCACAAAAATTAAAACCCGCTTACCACGTTTTCAGGTGTACTGGCAGCGATGAAAAGGTGCAAGAATTACTGAATTTGGCATAATTCCCGACAAATTGAGATCGCGTATCTTGTACTAAACCAATTGCTTATGTGAATTTCAACACTATTCATTTGGAATGCAAATGCCAGGAAGATTATTTACGGCGGGAAGCGGCTACAGATACGGGTTTAATGGGAAGGAGAATGACCCTGAAACACAACTTCAGGACTATGGATTTCGCATTTACAAACCGCAATTAGGACGTTTTTTGAGTGTCGACCCTTTGACTACAAAATACCCTATGCTTACGCCATTCCAATTTGCAAGCAATACTCCAATTCAGGCTATCGATCTTGATGGGCTTGAAGCGTTTTTCATTCATGGGACAATGAGTAACAACAAAAGATGGCGTAATAATGATGGTAGTTTAAAGGAAGGTACGAAGCAGTTATTTAGATTGCAACACAGTAAGTGGATAAACACGGCCTTTGAATGGGGAGGGTTTCTAGGTTATGGAAATAATCCATTCAATGATATTGAAGATAGGAGACGTGCAGCTAAAAAGCTAGTAAAATATATTATGGCCAATCGAAAAGAAGGAGAAGATATTACTCTCATCGCTCACAGTCATGGAGGTAATGTGGCGATTCAAGCGGCTCCAATGTTAAGAGCAGCGTTAGACAAGGCTGACGCCGCAGATGTGAAGATCAATATTATAACAGTTGCTACTCCTGCAGTTAACAATGAAAAAAGCGCAGAAAACCCAATCCATGCGCGCGATGCAATAAATTCACATATTCATATTTATAACACTCAGGACAAAGTACAAAAACAACTAGCAAATGCAGTTGATGGAGAAAAGTACGAGAGAGTTTATAAGAATGATAAAACCCAAAACATTGAACTTGATGTTTCAAAAGAATATAAGGGAACAACAACTGACGCCCATAGTGTGGACCACGACAAACCAGAAGTTATCAAGCGAAACATCGACAATAAAACAATACCCAAAGTCAGGCAATGATTAGGATATCAGGAGCTATCATATTTTTATCGGGCAATATTTATTTGGGAGCCATATATCTGCGCGATCTTTTAAAGTATTACGCTGACAAGTTCAATTATGACGGAATTAGGTATTTCATTCCATTAGTTATTGCAGACATTTTTTTCATAGTCGCATTAGCCCTGACTTATTTTTCAGCGAGATTCAACAAATATTTTCTGGCAATGCTTTTATTGTCAGTAATGCACAATGTAAACTTAGGAGTTGGGGTGGATAAAATTCCTTTTGTCGGCCTAGTCCTTGTATTGATATCTTGCATTGTCATCCCCTGGGGTTTATTTGCTAAGAGTCAGCGGCCTAGAATAATTAGAAAAGATGACATTTGAGACTTGGAAAATGATAGGCGACCAAGCAATTGGCTTTTAACTAGTATCAGTACAATTCGCGGAAAGCATATTTCGCCAACCTGTCGTTACTTCAGGTAAATGCACAGACCTAGACTCTGTCTCAATTTCTACTCGATGTCAGCGCAATAGAATTTTTCTAGGATTACCATCCATTTGGAATGCAAATGCCGGGAAGAGCTTTTACAACTGGAAGCGGCTATCGGTACGGATTTAACGGGAAAGAGGAAGACACTGATCTGAATAGTTTGACTGCGCTGGACTATGGTTTCAGAGTATATAATCCCGCAATAGGAAAGTTTCTCAGCGTTGACCCGTTGATGAAGCATTACCCTTGGTACACCCCTTACCAATTTGCGGGCAATACCCCAATACAAGCGATCGACCAAGATGGGGCAGAGGAATTCCACTATTTGCGAATAAGGAATGACGATGGACAACCGGTTTTAGTTTGCATCGGCAAAAAAGATATTGTGGAC
>NZ_SJZI01000025.1 GCF_004337505.1 Flaviaestuariibacter flavus
AAAAACAACAGAAGCAGCGCTCGCTGATCCGGTTTAGAAAAAAGCTCTGGGGTGATCTCTCCCGGGTAAAGAACCGGCTGAAAAGCGAGCTCCGCTTCCAGGGCATCATAGTCCCTCCCAGGTTTGACAACGCCACCTGGAGCCACAACTTCCTCGACTGGATCCAAGCCACCGCCGCAGGTGATGAAGACCTGAGGGAAACCCTGGAGCTGATGCTGGAAGAGGTGCGGGCTTTACGAGTGCTGTTGCTCAAAACTGAAAAGAAGCTGCGCGCGGTGATGCGCTCGGAGCACTACGCAAAACAAGCGACCTTGCTTCGCTCCATACCTGGCGTCGGCCCGCTCACCTCCGCCCTCTTCCTCATGGAGGTGGGAGACGTAAAGCGCTTTAAAGATGCAGACAGCCTGAACCGATTCGTAGGTCTCTGCCCCGACTCCTACAGCTCCGGGGAGCGGGAGCGCCATACGGGCCTTACCCAAAGAAGACACAACGCCCTGCGCTCGCAGCTGGTGGAATCCGCGTGGATGGCCATTACCAAGGATCCCGCCCTGCTGGAGCACTATAAGAAGTTGTGCGGGCGCATGAAGGGACCGCAGGCCATCATCCGTATCGCGAGACGACTATTAAGGAGGATGCGGGCAGTGCTGCTGTCAGAGCGGATGTACGTGCGTGGCGTAGCGGAAGGAAGCCCTGAACAAATAGAAGCACCGCTACCTCCCGAGCCTAAAAGAAGAGGGAAGGCCCGCAAGGAGTTGGCAAGCGCTTGAGCGATGGGCGTAGATTTTTTAGTAATCAAAAGGGAAACGGATTAAAAAACTAAGGGTGTCACCCTGCTTCTTTTCTGATACAGGCAATACAGAAGCACGATCTATTTGGCGGCCGACTGCTCAACATGAACTGCAACCCAGGTTGCTCTGGCACAGTCTGCAGCGGCCGCTTTTTTAAAAGGAAATATTGACTTGCAGCACCCACAACGTTAGGCTGACTGCTTATAGGAGCATGCTTCAATAAACGCTTGAAAAAGATAGTATCGGGGACCAGCCAAAAAATATTTGTTACCTCACGCAACTAATCCCTTTACATAGGAGCCCATGTTAGCAGCAGCCCGGCAAATCAAGGAGGACTGACCGCCAGTTCCGGGCTTACAAGACGCCAAACGGCGAAATAGTTACATTCGGCATGATCTTCATCGGGGTTATTTTCAGGAAGCATTTTGTAAACCTCCCTAGCACGCTTTTGAGACGTAAGGAGACCATACTGGTTCAGTTCTTCCGGAAGAAAGGTCTCATCAAAGCCACCGCAGTTGGTTAGAGGACTAATGTCAAAGTGGTAGTCCAACAAGTCGTAACCTAGGAACTCAAAGCCAGGAAGCACCTCTCCCAAGCATTCGATTTCCGGATTCATTACAACAGCCAGAATATTGCAATCAATACCGGTGACCTTAGAACGAACGTAGGAAAGCGACGTGAAAAAGCTGGTTATTACACTTTCCTCGATAACAACGAACTCCCAGAACTCATCGTCGTTGGTGTCCGGCTTGAATACCGACCCACAAAGCAAACCATCCAAACCAACGAGTTCTTTGAGCTGAGGCATGCGAGATGACTCAACGTAGAGTCTCCAACCGTCGCCATCAGCTGGCCCGAATGATTCACGAGCGGTATACCAGCACGTCATGATTGAAAGACTGTAGGGTTGCTGCTAACGACCAGGGCTTTGCGCTGTGGCCGAGAGTGAAGATAGAAATTATAGTGACTGCTCGGAGGCCATAGCGCAACAGCCCCTGTTGGCCGCTCGGCCCGCCTACAAGGCCGCCGCCCCGACGTCGAACTGTCGGAGTGCTCCCCTACCGCAACTAGCTGAGCAGGTGCGCCGCGAAGCCGCCGCCAGCCATACCACAAACCACCGCGACGGAGTTGTCCGCCAAGTTCACAGGGAAGTCGTACGCGAGACTGTTTGCGTGGCTGGAGTGTACAGCTTGCGTAGCAGGTCGCTGGAGGTCAACGAAAATGCAGGTACGGTGTCCGGCGGCTGGCAAGTCGAACGTGATGCCAAGGAGAAGTTCGTGTCCTGCTGGTCGAACCAAGGACTGGTCGGAAAGAAAAAGCTTTTGAAGAGAATTTCTGCCGCAATTAACCCGAATCGGCGGCTGGCGGCCAACGACCAGGGCTTTGCGCTGTGGCC
>NZ_SJZI01000026.1 GCF_004337505.1 Flaviaestuariibacter flavus
TTAATGCCCTTGCCGTGGTTGAGGGCATAGCGCACCATTACCTGGGCGTATCTGGAAAGAAGGTCCTTTGATAATTGCATGGAAAGGGGTTTCGACGAAGATAGGGTGGGGCGGTCTTGTCGCCAGTGGCGGAGGCTGCAAGCAGCCTTGGATCACGACGGCGCGACGGCACGACGGCACAACGTTTTTTTCTTTTGATAAAAAACGCTCATCGTCATTTGGCTGGAGAAAAGTGATTTTGGATAAACCGGGTTCAACATTATTGACGAAAAAGTGCCCATAAGTTTTTTCCTCCGTCGTGCCGTTGTGCCGCCGTGCCGTCGTGAACCAACGGGTCGCAGGCCCGGTGTTGCCGCAGATTGTTAACACCTTGTGAACGCCTCCGGGCAAGCATAAAGCTTTCCATTCGCCATCTAATGGTTTCTGCCTGTTTGCGGCTAATGCGATACTCCGGGCAAGCTTCAAAAAAGCGCCGAAACCATGTAAAAATGCGGCTTTGGACCATCGCTTCATTAGAGGCCTCTAATCGCTAAAACCTAATACTGGCGCGGGTTTTCGGGCATGCGTACCCGTTGAAAAAGGGCCTCACCCCCCAAAAATCCCTGTTGGCCCCGTGATCGGCCGGGCCCATCTAAAGTCAAAGCAAATCGCCATTTGTGGGGACTACTTTTACACCGCGCCGCAAGGCATTGACCGCCGCAAGGCATTAACCTAACCGTTCACCACTTAACCTAACCTCCGATGAAACAACACCGCGTTTCGAGCCTGGCATTCCTGTGCCTCGCACTGAGTACGACAGTCATCTCCTGTAAGAAGGATGACATTCTCCCGGCCGATCAGCAAGTGACAGCGACCCCCACTCCCGGCATCAGCACCGAAGGCCTCGCCGCCAATGCTACAGGGACCAACACCCTCGCTACGACAGCCACCACCGCCAACACCGGATTTGTGCTGCCTTACTACCGCTCCATCAACTGGGACGGCCGCGCCGACGGTCTCTACAGCCAGACGCAGGCAAGCGCCGACCTCGGCCCCACCGCCTACTGGAAAGTGACCTCCGCTTCGCAGACCCAGACCTACAGCAAAATGCTGCAGACGACCCTGCTGAAGAACGCCCTCACGGCGGGCGGCGTTTTCTCGAAGATTGACATTCCCGACGCCTCCACGTACACCCTTTCGTACGACATGCAGTTTGCTTCCGACTTCGACTTCAGCCTCGGTGGCAAGATCGGCTTCGGCCTCCTGGTAGGTGACGGCAACACGGGCGGCGACCCGGGTTGGGATGGCAACGGTGGCTCGGTGCGCCTGATGTGGTACAAGAATACCAGCACCAGCCCGGTGATCCTGAAGCCTTATGTATACTACAAAGACCAGCCCGGCACCTACGGCAACGACTTCGGCAAGGTTTACCCCTCCGGCGGCGCCTCGATCCAGAAGGGCGTGTGGTACAAGGTGAAGATATACGTGAAGTGTAACACCGGCTCCAACACCGACGGCCGCGTTCAGGTAGTGATCAACGGTACCACCATCCTCGACCAGGCCATCCGCTGGACCACCAACGACGCCAAGCGCCTCGTAAACAC
>NZ_SJZI01000027.1 GCF_004337505.1 Flaviaestuariibacter flavus
TTACGTGAGCCAGGTGAGCGGTAATGGCTGCGAAAGCCCGCGTGCCTCGATCGTGGTGACCACCAACGCGATCCCCGTGGCAACGGCACCTGCCAACCAGACGGTATGTGCCGGCAGCAGCACAACGGCGGTAACGTTCAGCGGCACACCGGCAACGGGTGTGGTATATAACTGGACCAACGACAACACGGCCATCGGGCTCGCCGCGAGCGGCACGGGAAATATCGCGTCTTTCTTAGCAACCAATACCGGCACGTCACCGATCACCGCTACGATCACCGTGACACCGACGCTCACCACCAACGGCGTCAGCTGCCCGGGGGCTCCGAAGACCTTTACCATCACGGTGAACCCGAAGACCGCGATCGTGACGCCGCCGCAGAACGTATCGGTTTGCGAGGGCGGCAATGCGACGTTTACCGTGACGGCATCGGGCACCGGGCCGCTTACGTACGAGTGGTTCGCTTTCGGCCCTACCGGCACCGCCAACACGCCTGCCGGCAGTGGCACCAACACGCTCACCCTATCGAATGTAAGCACCTCGATGAATGGCAACCGCTACCGGGTGGTTGTTACCGGCCCCTGCGGTGCGGTGACCTATGACTTCGCGGTGATAACGGTGAATGCGCCAGCAGTCTGCGCCAATGCATTGCCGGCAACAATTTCGGCGGTGGTGGCACCTGCCGGTACTTATACTTATGCATGGACCGTGCCTTCGGGCGCGGCGGCGGCGGGCAATGTGAGCAGCTTCCAAACCTCGACGGCTGGTACGTATTCGGTGACCGTTACCAACAGCAACAATTGCACAAACACGGGCTCGGCCAACCTGGTGATCAACCCCAACCCGACCGTTACGGTGAATACGCCGGCGCCGATCTGCAGCGGTGGCAGCGCGACGCTTACCGCGGGTGGAGCAAGCACCTATGCCTGGAGCCCGGCCCCGGGGCTGTCGGCAACTACGGGCTCGCCGGTAACGGCAAGTCTGACGGCGACAACGACTTATACGGTGACGGGTACTACCAATGGTTGTACGGGTACGGCGACTGCGACGGTAACCGTAAACCCGAAGGCCACGGCGACGCAGAGCCTGTCGGTTTGTTCGGTACAGCTGCCTTATAGCTGGAATGGGCAAAGCCTGACGGCTGCGGGAAGTTACCAGGCCGTGCTGCAGACTTCTCTTGGCTGCGACAGCACGGTGACCTTGACGCTGACGGTAAGAAATGGTGTGCATACCGACACCACCGCTACGGCCTGCAGCCAGTATGTGTGGAGAGGAACTACCTATACGGCTTCGGGCAACTATAATGCATACTCCACCGGTGTCAACGGCTGTCCCGACACCGCCACCCTGCACCTGACCATCAACCAGGGCGTGCATACCGATACCACCGCTACGGCCTGTACCTCCTTCAGCTGGAGGGGAACTACCTATACGGCTTCGGGCAACTATAATGCATACTCCACCGGTGTCAACGGCTGTCCCGACACCGCCACCCTGCACCTGACCATCAACCAGGGCG
>NZ_SJZI01000028.1 GCF_004337505.1 Flaviaestuariibacter flavus
TCGTCACTGACAAATGTCTATTGGTCACTAAAGTTTTTATTACATCGACCACCCCCAATTCCATCGTCAATTCTACCTATGAGAGTATTTCATCAGGGACGATGATGGGCGCCTTAGTAAAACCTCATTCCAAGTTGCTCATCACAATGCTATCAGAGGTGATAAGGTTCAAAAAGTAAGTGCAAGCTTTACTCTCCGACTCAAATTTTGTCAATCCAGTTTTTTGCCCCCTTTCGCTATAGTAAACATACCAACTATCACCCGACGAATCAACGCAGTAAGCTTCATTTGGGAGCCCGCCATGCAACGAATAGAAGTCTGGTCGAATTTTAAGCCTAAGTAGAATTTCTTTCAAACTTTCAATGTTAGTCGGCTTCATATTATTGACTGGTTTTTGGTGGGATCGCACGAATAATTCCTGCTTTTTTTAGCTCTGAAACTGATCTGTCAAATTTATATTGAGTACCGCCTCCAGGCTCGCCAAACCAAGGAGCTGTTTTTCCCGCTTTAGCATCGAACGGCTTTAAAACTTCATATTCAGTTAACGGCTTTGCAGTTGAGCCTGGAGCCATCGCACGTTGATTGAGAGGAGTGCCCGCTGGCGAAGCAAAGGTTCCGGCTTCTGACCCATACCTATTAAATCGGTCGCCTGGCTTAAGTGTGACAGTAGTAGGTTCAGTAGCGAAGCCTTCTCGACTAGGCCATATGAAATTACCATTGTGATCTACCCAGTTGCTATTCCTGACATCAATTCCTTTCGCTCGAGTGTTAAATATACCTATCGATTCGTTGGGATTTATTCCTCCTAGTGACATTACTAAACCGTCAGCTGCAGCGCCGAAACCTATTCCTTTTTCTTTTGCAGCAATATAGCCGATTGCTGCTCCTGGGCCAGTTGCAATAGCGGCTAGGTTGTTCGAATGGTATTCGGCACTTTTTGCTTTTAAAGTAGCATTTACGCTCTTTTCGGGCCCAATGTGATGGTTGCCGTAGATATCGGTTCCTATAACAGCAACCTGTGGATACCTAGGGGCTCTCGAATTGGATAATTCATCAGCTTTTAACTGAGCTGGTTTAACCTGTGTAGCAGGCTTCTTACTTTGCAATTCAATTACACCAGCTGAGGCTACTCTTGGAATATTGTCATGAACAATACTCACTCCGTTATAATTATAATGCTCTAGACCATCTAAGTCAATTCCATCTATTGGTCTATTGCTTGCAAATTGATAAGGCGTTAACTCTGGATATTTGGAAGTCAGCGGATCAACACTTAAAAACTTAGATATAGCCGGATTGAAAATTCTCATGCCATAGTCCTGCATACCTGTTTCCGAATCTTCCTCCTTACCATTAAACCCATACCTGTAGCCCATTCTAACTGTAAATGCCCTTCCTGGCATTTGCATTCCAAATGGATAGTAATCCTGGGCACTCAAAACGTCGGCAATAAATCGGTCCGATTCACCGTCCCCGGAGGTGTCAACCCCGTATTTGCGGTCGGAGATCGTCACCAGCACGTTGCCCAAGTGGTTGGAAAGCTCGTAACGCTTCTCCCCTCTCAGGTAAGCAATGGCTCCCGGATCAAAGACAGCTTCTCCGGTACCCGTGGTCACCCCTACCCGCTCGCGGATACCGAGGCGGGACGAACCATAGAGGTGTTGCTCCTTCAGCAGTACCCGGTCGGAGGAGTCGCTGTAAACAGCCATCACATTGCCTTGGGCATCCCGTACATACCAGGTGGTTTTTGGCGTTCCCGCGCCGGGAATCACCGTTTTGGCAATGCGGTTGCCGGAGGCATCGTAACGATAGGTGATGGTGGTGTCGCCCCCCTTATGCACGGCCTTGATCTTGCCATAGACCGTCCACTCGATCCGGCGGATACCCTCCAGGGAGTCCTTCACCAGGTTTCCAATCGGGTCATAAGCGTAGTTAGCCACCGGCTGATCGTCGATGTCCTTGTCGTAATTTGTTGCCGGCACGTTATCGCGCACCC
>NZ_SJZI01000029.1 GCF_004337505.1 Flaviaestuariibacter flavus
TCTATTGCGCTGACATCGAGTAGAAATTGAGACAGAGTCTAGGTCTGTGCATTTACCTGAAGTAACGACAGGTTGGCGAAATATGCTTTCCGCGAATTGTACTGATACTAGTTAAAAGCCAATTGCTTGGTCGCCTATCATTTTCCAAGTCTCAAATGTCATCTTTTCTAATTATTCTAGGCCGCTGACTCTTAGCAAATAAACCCCAGGGGATGACAATGCAAGATATCAATACAAGGACTAGGCCGACAAAAGGAATTTTATCCACCCCAACTCCTAAGTTTACATTGTGCATTACTGACAATAAAAGCATTGCCAGAAAATATTTGTTGAATCTCGCTGAAAAATAAGTCAGGGCTAATGCGACTATGAAAAAAATGTCTGCAATAACTAATGGAATGAAATACCTAATTCCGTCATAATTGAACTTGTCAGCGTAATACTTTAAAAGATCGCGCAGATATATGGCTCCCAAATAAATATTGCCCGATAAAAATATGATAGCTCCTGATATCCTAATCATTGCCTGACTTTGGGTATTGTTTTATTGTCGATGTTTCGCTTGATAACTTCTGGTTTGTCGTGGTCCACACTATGGGCGTCAGTTGTTGTTCCCTTATATTCTTTTGAAACATCAAGTTCAATGTTTTGGGTTTTATCATTCTTATAAACTCTCTCGTACTTTTCTCCATCAACTGCATTTGCTAGTTGTTTTTGTACTTTGTCCTGAGTGTTATAAATATGAATATGTGAATTTATTGCATCGCGCGCATGGATTGGGTTTTCTGCGCTTTTTTCATTGTTAACTGCAGGAGTAGCAACTGTTATAATATTGATCTTCACATCTGCGGCGTCAGCCTTGTCTAACGCTGCTCTTAACATTGGAGCCGCTTGAATCGCCACATTACCTCCATGACTGTGAGCGATGAGAGTAATATCTTCTCCTTCTTTTCGATTGGCCATAATATATTTTACTAGCTTTTTAGCTGCACGTCTCCTATCTTCAATATCATTGAATGGATTATTTCCATAACCTAGAAACCCTCCCCATTCAAAGGCCGTGTTTATCCACTTACTGTGTTGCAATCTAAATAACTGCTTCGTACCTTCCTTTAAACTACCATCATTATTACGCCATCTTTTGTTGTTACTCATTGTCCCATGAATGAAAAACGCTTCAAGCCCATCAAGATCGATAGCCTGAATTGGAGTATTGCTTGCAAATTGGAATGGCGTAAGCATAGGGTATTTTGTAGTCAAAGGGTCGACACTCAAAAAACGTCCTAATTGCGGTTTGTAAATGCGAAATCCATAGTCCTGAAGTTGTGTTTCAGGGTCATTCTCCTTCCCATTAAACCCGTATCTGTAGCCGCTTCCCGCCGTAAATAATCTTCCTGGCATTTGCATTCCAAATGGATAGTAATCCTGGGCACTCAAAACGTCGGCAATAAATCGGTCCGATTCACCGTCCCCGGAGGTGTCAACCCCGTATTTGCGGTCGGAGATCGTCACCAGCACGTTGCCCAAGTGGTTGGAAAGCTCGTAACGCTTCTCCCCTCTCAGGTAAGCAATGGCTCCCGGATCAAAGACAGCTTCTCCGGTACCCGTGGTCACCCCTACCCGCTCGCGGATACCGAGGCGGGACGAACCATAGAGGTGTTGCTCCTTCAGCAGTACCCGGTCGGAGGAGTCGCTGTAAACAGCCATCACATTGCCTTGGGCATCCCGTACATACCAGGTGGTTTTTGGCGTTCCCGCGCCGGGAATCACCGTTTTGGCAATGCGGTTGCCGGAGGCATCGTAACGATAGGTGATGGTGGTGTCGCCCCCCTTATGCACGGCCTTGATCTTGCCATAGACCGTCCACTCGATCCGGCGGATACCCTCCAGGGAGTCCTTCACCAGGTTTCCAATCGGGTCATAAGCGTAGTTAGCCACCGGCTGATCGTCGATGTCCTTGTCGTAATTTGTTGCCGGCACGTTATCGCGCACCCTT
>NZ_SJZI01000030.1 GCF_004337505.1 Flaviaestuariibacter flavus
CTTCCTGGCATTTGCATTCCAAATGAATAGTGTTGAAATTCACATAAGCAATTGGTTTAGTACAAGATACGCGATCTCAATTTGTCGGGAATTATGCCAAATTCAGTAATTCTTGCACCTTTTCATCGCTGCCAGTACACCTGAAAACGTGGTAAGCGGGTTTTAATTTTTGTGACCTAGGGCGATGACTGCGTATTTGTATACTTCTTGTTTTTGAGGGTCGATTAGGAGATCTGAAGTCCCCGCTTTCTATAAAAAATCTATTCCAAGCGAGTTCTTATAGATCCTGGACAAAGCCCCCCTCTAATTCTCCGCCGAGAATTGGAAATTTATTACGATTTGATCAAGACTCCGCAACTGGTATCGGACAAGTTGGTGAGTCGCTTTCTATTAATTTGCCATTTGCATCGAAAAGACGAGAGAGCCGATTACATTCCTCATTTATGTATGTTTTAAAGTTCTCCCAGGTATTCAATGGCTCAACGGACTCGCGCGAACATCTAAATACACGTTCTTCGCTCGACTTCAGATAAACTAATGAACCATCCCAATCATATCCCCCAATAAAAAAATCTTCATTCATCGCGTCATCAACTCTTTCATCGACGTTTGAAGTAATAATTGAAAATGGCTGCCAAGCGTTCTCAATGCGCCGCCCTTCGCTTTTTCGAAGCCCATCTAGACTCAGTGAGCCAGAAAAAACTTTCAATCCGTTTGATACCGTGCACAGAAAGGACCTGTAAGCAATTGGGATTGAACGTCCCAGAGCGTGTTCTAGCTCGATCGCCTCAGATTCTTTTAGCGGTGGGTAGACTGAATGCAGCCAGGCTTCTTCCGCCACATGTGGAGCATGAGATATAAGACGTGTTCCATCTGGCAGCACCTTGGTTCCGTTGATGCCATAAGATTCAATCAGTTCAATGAAAGTCATAAGTCAATAAATTTAGAACAGGAATCACTATCCTCCTTTCTAGCCATCCTTTTTTCTGTTGAGAAGCTTTCCTTTTGTCGGGTTGGCATAGTTGCCATTGTGTTTCCTGAGGTGCTCTGCACCTTTTTTAACAAACTGAACATTATCAGGATTTTTCGCCATCGCCAGCGAGTTATCATGTACACTATTTGTATGGTGCCCGACATACCCTTTTACTTTTCCATTTTTTAGCAATTCTACCTTTTCTCTGATTGACCAACGACGGGTACCGTCACCAGTCCTAGCTAAGAGTGCACGTTCCTCTCTCCATGCCTGTCGAACGCCAGCTCGCCGAGCTAGTGTTATTTCTCTCTTGGTCGCTACGTTTCTTAGGAGTGTAGTTGCTACTTCTTTCTTTAAAATAGTACCGGCAATTCCCCCACCAAGCAATTTTAATTCAGCTGGACCGACCCAATCAAACAATCCTAAATTGTCACTCTCAATTGGAGCGTCGTCTGGCTTTGAAATGTCCAGAAACTTTTGGTTAAGAACCGTACCGATTTGAGCACCGGTTGCTCCCTTGTAATTTCCTTGTACTCCTTGTGAGTTTGTTACGCTTTGGATACTGCCGTCATCGTCAAGAACCTGAAAGTTTATTTTTGCTGTTCCGTCGTTATATAAGACAGCTGCTTTGACAATGTTAGATCCATTGTCAACACTTAACGTTCCTGAATTGGTGAAGAACGGTGAGGATTGATATCTATATATCTCGTTACCTCTGACGAGAGTTGCGTTACCAACTGAACCTTTGGGAGCCGACCCGTCTGCGTTAAATCCGGCCCAAGAGTAATCTGTTATGTTACCTTTAGAGCCAATGACTGGCATCCATTCCAACCCATCAAGATCAATCCCATCTAAGGGACGGTTACTTGCAAATTGATAAGGTGTTAACATCGGATACTCCGATGTAACTGGATCTACCGAGAGGAATCGACTAATTTGAGGATTATATATCCGCTCGCCATAGTCCTGAACTCCTATTTCTGGGTCTTCTTCTTTTCCGTTAAACCCATACCGGTAGC
>NZ_SJZI01000031.1 GCF_004337505.1 Flaviaestuariibacter flavus
TATTACGACGCCGAAAACCGCCTGACGGAGGTGGAGACAAGCCTCGATGGCTTGACCTGGGACCGCGACGCCCGCTACAGCTATTACAAGCACGGCCCGCTTGCCCGTACTGTACTGGGCGGCCAGTCCGTGCAGGGCGTAGACTACGCCTATACGCTGCAAGGCTGGCTGAAGGGGGTGAACGGCTCTTCGCTGCGGCCAGCCTACGATCTTGGCGGCGATGGTCTGCCCGGAGGACCAGCTCAATATACTGGACGCGACGCCTATTCATTCTCGCTCAACTACCACGCCGGCGACTATAAGGCCATCGGTGGCACGACGCCCTTCCCGGGCACAAGTGCCTACCTGGGCACGTCCGGTTTCCGGCCGCTGTACAACGGCAATATTTCCAGCATGGCCGTCAATATCGGTGCCCTGTCCAGTCCCATGCTCTATAGCTATACGTACGATCAGTTGAACCGCATCACCGGTATGGACGCTTATACGGGGCTGAACAGCGATGGCAATAACTGGAGCGCCCTTTCTCTTTCCACGAACTACCAGGAGCGGGTGCGCTACGATGCCAACGGCAATATCCTGGGCTACCTGCGCAACGGCACCACGGCAGGAGGGAAGCCGCTGGCCATGGATTCACTCACCTATCATTACCTGGCGGGAACCAACCAGTTGGGAAGGGTGCGCGATAACGTGCCGGCAACAAATTACGACAAGGACATCGACGATCAGCCGGTGGCTAACTACGCTTATGACCCGATTGGAAACCTGGTGAAGGACTCCCTGGAGGGTATCCGCCGGATCGAGTGGACGGTCTATGGCAAGATCAAGGCCGTGCATAAGGGGGGCGACACCACCATCACCTATCGTTACGATGCCTCCGGCAACCGCATTGCCAAAACGGTGATTCCCGGCGCGGGAACGCCAAAAACCACCTGGTATGTACGGGATGCCCAAGGCAATGTGATGGCTGTTTACAGCGACTCCTCCGACCGGGTACTGCTGAAGGAGCAACACCTCTATGGTTCGTCCCGCCTCGGTATCCGCGAGCGGGTAGGGGTGACCACGGGTACCGGAGAAGCTGTCTTTGATCCGGGAGCCATTGCTTACCTGAGAGGGGAGAAGCGTTACGAGCTTTCCAACCACTTGGGCAACGTGCTGGTGACGATCTCCGACCGCAAATACGGGGTTGACACCTCCGGGGACGGTGAATCGGACCGATTTATTGCCGACGTTTTGAGTGCCCAGGATTACTATCCATTTGGAATGCAAATGCCAGGAAGGGCATTTGCCGCGGGAACGGGCTACAGGTATGGGTTTAATGGGAAAGAGGATGATCCAGACCTTGCCGATGGACTTATTGCTTTCGAGGCTCGTGCATATGATAGTAGGATAAGCCGATTTTTTAGCAATGATCCCCGCTCAGAGGAGTATCCTTGGCAATCACCTTATGCTTATTATAGCAACAGTCCAACTGGCGTAATCGATTTTAATGGAGAAGGAGACTATTATAAGAAAGACGGAACTCACTTGGGAAATGATGGCAAGAACGACAACAAATTATATACTGCTGAGAGAATGAGGGTCGTTATATCAGAAAAAAAAGATGCCAATGGTAACGCCATAATGTTAGGAGGAAAACGAGTCGTGGAGCAAATAAAAGTATTCGAAGGAGCGATTAAGCTCAATATGAGTCACAGTGATTTTCAAGAGGCCGTAAGTATAGTGAGGCAAGAAGGTGATTCTAAAGATCCCGCCGAGTATAAAGTTTTAGCTAGTATTTTCTTTAATCATGCTGGGAATGATCCCACAAAGCTTGTTCAAACAATAAGAAAAGAATCATCAGTGTACAGAGTTGGAAAGCCGAAGGATCGATTCTCACCTGAGGATAATTCGATACCGGTTATTTCTAGTAGGGCAGGTATTTTGAATCGGTTAATTGGCGGTCCAGACTTATCTGGTGGAGCAACTCAGAACGACGGTAATGATTTTTTTGC
>NZ_SJZI01000032.1 GCF_004337505.1 Flaviaestuariibacter flavus
GCTGAAGGAGCAACACCTCTATGGTTCGTCCCGCCTCGGTATCCGCGAGCGGGTAGGGGTGACCACGGGTACCGGAGAAGCTGTCTTTGATCCGGGAGCCATTGCTTACCTGAGAGGGGAGAAGCGTTACGAGCTTTCCAACCACTTGGGCAACGTGCTGGTGACGATCTCCGACCGCAAATACGGGGTTGACACCTCCGGGGACGGTGAATCGGACCGATTTATTGCCGACGTTTTGAGTGCCCAGGATTACTATCCATTTGGAATGCAAATGCCAGGAAGGGCATTTGCCGCGGGAACGGGCTACAGGTATGGGTTTAATGGGAAAGAGGATGATCCAGACCTTGCCGATGGACTTATTGCTTTCGAGGCTCGTGCATATGATAGTAGGATAAGCCGATTTTTTAGCAATGATCCCCGCTCAGAGGAGTATCCTTGGCAATCACCTTATGCTTATTATAGCAACAGTCCAACTGGCGTAATCGATTTTAATGGAGAAGGAGACTATTATAAGAAAGACGGAACTCACTTGGGAAATGATGGCAAGAACGACAACAAATTATATACTGCTGAGAGAATGAGGGTCGTTATATCAGAAAAAAAAGATGCCAATGGTAACGCCATAATGTTAGGAGGAAAACGAGTCGTGGAGCAAATAAAAGTATTCGAAGGAGCGATTAAGCTCAATATGAGTCACAGTGATTTTCAAGAGGCCGTAAGTATAGTGAGGCAAGAAGGTGATTCTAAAGATCCCGCCGAGTATAAAGTTTTAGCTAGTATTTTCTTTAATCATGCTGGGAATGATCCCACAAAGCTTGTTCAAACAATAAGAAAAGAATCATCAGTGTACAGAGTTGGAAAGCCGAAGGATCGATTCTCACCTGAGGATAATTCGATACCGGTTATTTCTAGTAGGGCAGGTATTTTGAATCGGTTAATTGGCGGTCCAGACTTATCTGGTGGAGCAACTCAGAACGACGGTAATGATTTTTTTGCATGGGGCTTAACAAGGGGGAAATGGCACAATGGCAAACATGCAAAATTTACGGAATACCAAACCATAACGATCAGTAAGGATATATTTGATAAGGCGGTATCTAACTTGCGAGCCGCTCATCCGAAAGGGACCGTCAAATTCAGCGCGTTTGGATTAGGAACAATGCCAATTATAGAATCTGTGTTTCTGGATTGGAGAAACTTCGACAAAAACGGAAACTTCATTTATCAAACAGGTGTAAAAAATGGTCGGCACCTCGAAGCAACGGCTACCGCAGGGGAAACTATTTATTGGAGAGTCAATATAAAACGATGAGAGCAATAATTTTGTTAGTTATGGTCCTACCGCTTTTGCAAAGCGCAAAATGCCAGGGAAATTCATTTGATCGGTATTTGCAACATAAAGGCCAAAAGCCGATCATGAATAATTACAATAGGTTTACAATTACCTTAAAAAACAATTGTTCAATTGGGTTTTCAAAAGACGATACACTACAGTATACTAACCTTATTACGAAGGACACGATTTACCCATTGATTTCAGAGGAAATCGGCTCTGGATTAAAGTCGCTGGGTGGACTCTTCGCAGACTTTGATAGCAGCTTCATTTGGGGGATAGCAATGGGGGATAATATTTATGGAAAGATTTATCAGAAATTCAGACCAGCCAATGTCAGCGGAGAATTTATTCTTATATCAATCTATAAAAATGCCAATCAACAATACGCATTGATGGCAGATCCCAATTATGATGTCTCGGTGAAAAAGTTTTTTATCTACACGGGAAAGAAACTGAAAAAGTATAGCCTAAATAACGGTATTCACTCCAGCAGAATTAAATACCTACAAATCGCTAGCTTGGGGCATGATAAGCCAAAATTAATAGACAGTAAAACAAAAATTGTCTATTGGCTTAAGCCTTGATAAAAGGCACATAAAATTTACATTGTCGTAATATTAAAGGCCATAAAAGAAATACTATCCATTTGGAATGC
>NZ_SJZI01000033.1 GCF_004337505.1 Flaviaestuariibacter flavus
GGATAGGCAACGCCGGGCCAGCGGTTGCTGTAGAAGTCGAGCGAATGCTGGATGTAGCGCACCTGGTGGTGGAAGTTCGCGGCCGAATCGATGTAGGCGCTCTGGCAGGAGGCGCGGCGGCCGGTGGCCTTGTCTACCACCACCGAGGCGGCGTCCCACACGTAATGGTCGGAGATGCAGAAGGCCGCGTCGGGCACATGGGTGGCGGCAAAGCGCCAGGTGTTGGTGGTCGGCGCTGTGATGCCGCCGGCGGCGAGGTCGGCCTTCGTCACCACGTTGATCACGGCATCCGAAGTAAGGCTGCGGTTGTATTTCTCCAGGTAGGCGGGCTGCAACACGGCGCCGGCGTTCTGCAGCATGCCGGTGCCCCATACCATAAAGTTGGCGGGCACCGTCACGGCCACCTCGTAGTCGTTGAAGTCGTTGTAGAATTCCTGCGCCTCCACGAAGTCCATGCGGTCCCAGCCGTGGGTGTCGTCGTACACGGCCACGCGCGGGTAGAAGTAGGCGAGGAAGAAGCTGGTGCTGTCGAGGCGTCCTTCGCGGCCGCTCTCCTGGCTCACGTCGTAGTGCCAGTTGACGGTGAGGGTGACGGAGTCGCCGGGCGCGAGCTTTTTGGTAAGCGGCACATCCATGAAGGTGCGCACCGTATTGGCGCGTACTTTCTTCTCAACGCCGTTCTCGGTGTAGCGGTCGATGTTGATGCCGCCGGTGAGGTAGTCGCGCGCCGCGGCGCCCATGCGCGAGGCGCCGGGCTGGTGGATGTTCTGAATAAGCTTGATGGTAAGCCGGTTGAGCGTGTTGGGGCTGTGGTTGGTGTACACGATGGTTTCGGTGCCGGTGACCGTCTTATTCGGCGGCGTCACCTTCACTTCGATGTTGTAGCGGCCTTTGTTCTGCCAGTAGTTCTTACCCGGGGCGCCGTCGGGGCTGCGGGTGCCGGCGGCATAGGCCTGCTGGATGTTGCGGGGCATGTAAAGAGGCTGCTGCTGTGCGGCGGCCGTAGTGGCAACGAGCAGGGCCAGGGAAGCGATTGCGCTTTTCATTTCTTGGAGGTTTGTTGAAAGAACCCGGTAACCGGGTCCCGAATTTACCGGTTACGCGGCAGCGGGAGTAAGAAAAGGGTGCAGTGGTCCGGATTTTGGGGCGGGCGGTCTTTCTGAATGCCGCCATTGCGCCTCCTAATGCCGTCATTGCGAGGAGGCGACTGAAAGGAGACGACGAAGCAATCTCCCTATCTATGGGACAACTCCCTTGCTTCGGTATACAGCAGTGCCATAGCTGTGGGGATTGCTTCGCTACGCTCGCAATGACGGCTCTGGAAGAGATCGCCCCTCGCAATGACGGTCCTGGAGGAACACAAAAAAAGCCCCCCGCATCTGCGGGGGGCTTTTCATTTTTATCATCTAATCTTAGCGTGCCAGTTGTACCAGCTTCAGGTTGTCGAAGTAGATGTCGCCGTTGGTGGACGACTGCCAGTAGGTCTCGGCGCCACCGCGGAAGGTCTCGAAACAGATGGTGTTTACGAGGCGCTTGGCGTCGTTGGTGGTCCAGCGGATGGCCTGGTCAAGCACGGTGGTGCCGTTGATCAGGAGCTGCACGCTACCATCGGTGTTGGAGCCGGTGTTGCTCTTAACAACCATGGTCACTTTGTACCAGGTGCCTTTCTGGAGCGAGCCGGTAGCCGGGAACTGCTTGCCGAAGTTGTTACCGAAAGAGCCGGGCTGGTCTTTGTAGTATACGTCGGGGCGCAGCACGATGTTGCCGGCAGCATTCTTTTCCCAGCCGAGACGGATGGAACCGCCGAGGCCGTCCCAACCCGGGTCGCCGCCCGTGTTGCCGTCACCTACCAGGAGGCCGAA
>NZ_SJZI01000034.1 GCF_004337505.1 Flaviaestuariibacter flavus
CTTTCCTTTGGCCACTAGTCGGTCATAGAGATCCTTACATGCGGCGTTATATTTCTTGGCCGTGAGCGCGCACATGAACAACACACTGCGCAGGTAGCCGTTGCCCATTTTGCAGATTCCCCGCTTTCCCTTTATCGAAGTGCCGCTTGTGTGCTCCCTGGGTGCAAGGCCTGCCAGGGCAATGAGCTGGCGGTAGTTGGAGACCTTGGTAAAGCCGTCGGTGGCTACGATGAGGGTGGCCACGGCGCGCTTGCCCAAGCCGGGCACGGAGCGCAGGTTCTTCATCTGGTTGCCACTCCACTGCTTCAGTTCTGCATCCATCTGCGCTTCCAGCTTTTTCAGTTCCCGCTCGATCCGGGCAATAGAGGCTTTGAGGCTTTTTGTGACCTCCTTATCGGCAAAGGGCATGTAGGTGAGGGCATGCAACTGGTTTTGAAGCATGGTTTTCTGACGCACATACATATTGATCAAAGCCCCGATCTGGCTGCATTTGAGCTGCGCCTGCGAGGGCACACGCCACACGGAAGCTTCTCTTTCCACTCCATAGCGGAAGAGCCAGCGGGCGTCTTTTTTGTCGGATTTGTTACGCTCCAGGTTCATCTGGATAAAGCGCTTGACGACCATTGGATTTTCTACCCGCACGTCGCCTCCTGCTTCCTTCAGGGTAAAGGCAAGGGCGAGATAATAAGGCCCGGAGGTTTCCAGAACATATACCCGCTCACCGCACTTTTCCAGCAGCTCGCGGTGGCCGGAGGCGGTGTTGGAGAGCTTGGTATAATGGGTCCTTCCTTTGTCATCATTGTAATAAACATCGAGGGTGTCTTTAGAGACGTCAATACCGCAAACAAGCTTCATGTTGTACTTTCACTTTGGTTAAAAATGAGGAATGTGATTTTTACACATCTGCAGCCATCCTAATTTCACGCGAGCTCTCCGGCGGCAACCGGTGCTCAGTTGAACTACCCGCAGTATCGTGTAAAAAGGCAGCGGGGGACCATCATGTTAGACAAGCTTGTCCTGGCTTCAGGGGCTGTTTGGTCTTACTCCCGCTGCCCACATTCTTTATCACCGAAAAGTATGAGAAAACAAACATAGGA
>NZ_SJZI01000035.1 GCF_004337505.1 Flaviaestuariibacter flavus
GGTAAGAACTTACCCACTTAGATGGGAATACAAATCGGAAGAAGATGCGCTTAACAATCAAAATGGCACTAGAAGCTCATCAGATTGGGCGCTACTATCATTAGATCGAAGCGGTAAAGCACTGCGTGAAGAAAATGCCGCGAATGGCGGCCCTGGAATGGCAACGAATATCGCTTCGATAGTGCTCAATAAAGTTGCGGGTAGAGCATTTCAATTTATTTCTAAGAGTGCTTTCGCACGAATGGCAACAAATGGAAAGGTCGATCCGCGCACAGTCCGCTTTAGTCAGAATAGTATAAGCGAGAAATTTAAAGGCGGCACAAGTGTAGACGACTTAGTTGTCAGACTTAAAAGCGGAGAAATGATGAATATTCCACCAATAAGGATTGTGGAAAAGGGCGGGAAGATATTTACATTAGATAATAGGCGATTGCATGCATTCCAAAAGGCCGGGATTGAAATACCATACGTAAAATTAACTGAGATTCCGGCAAAGGAAAATTTCAAATTCACAACTCAGAATAATGGAACTTCGATCGAAGTTAGGAATAGCAAACAATCGACATCACAATAGCATAAACTTCAATTTAATGGACAATATTGAACAAATAAGTACAAAGGATGATTTGGCAAACTTCGTTAAGCAGCTCTCCGAAGACTTAGAGGCTAACGAGTCGGAGTGGGAAAATAATACTCTTCTCAAATATCTAAATGCAGTTGAGGCTTTTCTTAGGGACAGTAATGACGATTCATTCTCCTCAGATCATACATGGTCAACACTTGCTAAAATATTTATAGCTGCTTCGACATATGAATAGAACTTGAAATTTCTATTCTCAATTGCCACTTTTACCTTTATATAGAATAAACGAAATACAAAAAGGCGCAAGATGGCGAGCCCCGACCCTCCTCTAATGTCTATTGAAGTATTTTGGCTAATGATTGGTCGGGGCTCTAAGTAAAAGATTTAACCAGCGTTTCGGCCAAATGCGTTACTCTCTACCAGTAATAATTTGTGCACTTGGTAGGCAGGTCAATCAAATAAAGTGAGGTGGCACTTCGCGTTGGGACATTGAATTTCCGAGATTGTAACACTATCCATTGTATTCTTCAACAGCTTGCAATGTGCGTAGTACCAATACCGACTTCATTATTGCACTCAACAAAATCTATGTGCGAGATGGTTTGATAATAGTATCACTCCGAAAGCCCTCCTCGCCTTATTGCGAATATGAGAGAATTAGCGCGAACATTACCATAGGCCAATTTTTAAGAAAACGATAGTTCTTCATAACATTTGGTTGATATCTCTAGATAAATCAGCCAGCACCTGGAGGCTACCTTTTCTAAGCTCAGTAATGCCGCTGAAAGCGGACAGAAAATGGCTAATTTGGCTCATTAGGCGGAACTGCAATCCATTACATCCCTCACGAAACCAACACCTTATGTAAAAAGAAATACTATCCATTTGGAATGCAAATGCCAGGAAGGGCATTTACAGTTAGAATGGGCTACAGGTATGGGTTTAATGGTAAGGAGGAAGATTCGGAAACAGGTATGCAGGACTATGGCATGAGAATTTTCAATCCGGCTATATCTAAGTTTTTAAGTGTTGATCCGCTGACTTCCAAATATCCAGAGTTAACGCCTTATCAATTTGCAAGCAATAGACCAATAGATGGAATTGACTTAGATGGTCTAGAGCATTATAATTATAACGGAGTGAGTATTGTTCATGACAATATTCCAAGAGTAGCCTCAGCTGGTGTAATTGAATTGCAAAGTAAGAAGCCTGCTACACAGGTTAAACCAGCTCAGTTAAAAGCTGATGAATTATCCAATTCGAGAGCCCCTAGGTATCCACAGGTTGCTGTTATAGGAACCGATATCTACGGCAACCATCACATTGGGCCCGAAAAGAGC
>NZ_SJZI01000036.1 GCF_004337505.1 Flaviaestuariibacter flavus
ATTCGGGCATAATGACCCTATTCGGTACAAAGATCCGGATGGAAAATGGGAAGAAGATGGTCATTACTGGACGGTGTACGCTCTCGGCATGGCTATGGGGTTATCTAAATCGAAAGCTCAGTATTTAGCTTCAAAAGCTGAATTTTATGATCACCATACTTTACCAAATAGTAAAATGTCACTACACTACTCTCACGAACACGGCAAAACGGGATTAGCGCTCGGGCTTGGTACATGGTCAGATCGAGAACTTCAAAAAAGCTGGCACGGCCTAACAGGTGGTCGCCAATCTGAAGTTTTAATTGACGCTATGAATAATATTTTGATGAAGGGCGACCTTAATCAATTACACAAAGTAGGGGACGCTTGGGCTCATAGCTATATTGATGAAAATGGTGAGCGCACTATGTGGGGGAAAACCACAACTTGGATTCCAGGTTTAGGCAGGATAACTCTCGAGCATGCTTTTGAAGGAGGTCATGGAAACAAAGATGCTGACAACTTGAATAAAAGGCCTGGCGAGTATCAGAAATATATTCAATCTCTAGTTCAGATCTACAATAGCAAATCTTTTGCATTTAACTCGGATGTGAAAAACGGACGCCCCGACCTATCGATATTCACTTTTGTACAAAAAAACGGGGGTAATAAAGAAGGAAACATCTTTCTGTTAAGTTCGTTCATTGATATGAAAGCCGGTGCTAAATCAATTTCATCCACCAACAAGGGGCATATTGAGAAATTCAAGTCGTATTTGGATCAGCAAGGCATCAAATACACTCTATCCGAAGGACAAGCACAGGCGACACTACTTCCAAAAGGATGTGTTACAGGTCCCGTGAACTATACAATCACATTTCAAAAGCCCGAATCAAAATAATAATGGCCAAGTCAAGACTTCGTAATGTTATGGTATCGATTCTAGGCGTTGAGGTATTGATATATTTAGCTGGCGTCGTGGATCATCTTTTCATTAATCAAGCAAATTCAATTGTCTTCAGATATATCGGAGAGATAAATTTTTCGTTTTTGTGTGTAGGCGTGGTCCTATTTATTTTTTCTCTGGTATCAATCTTTCGGCGGCCATATGTAAATGAAACTAGCAAAGGATTAATTTTTGTGCCATTGTTGATCATCTTGCTCCCAATAGTAGTCACTATCTATGTCGTGTCAAATTTGCATTAAAATTAGATTTTAGGCCTGGCCAGCTACGTCCAACTAGGATGGTCCCTCATGCGATTTCTAAATGGATATCTAAGGGGTGAAATAGTTACTAGTATGTATAGTACTATCCATTTGGAATGCAAATGCCAGGAAGATTATTTACGGCGGGAAGCGGCTACAGATACGGGTTTAATGGGAAGGAGAATGACCCTGAAACACAACTTCAGGACTATGGATTTCGCATTTACAAACCGCAATTAGGACGTTTTTTGAGTGTCGACCCTTTGACTACAAAATACCCTATGCTTACGCCATTCCAATTTGCAAGCAATACTCCAATTCAGGCTATCGATCTTGATGGGCTTGAAGCGTTTTTCATTCATGGGACAATGAGTAACAACAAAAGATGGCGTAATAATGATGGTAGTTTAAAGGAAGGTACGAAGCAGTTATTTAGATTGCAACACAGTAAGTGGATAAACACGGCCTTTGAATGGGGAGGGTTTCTAGGTTATGGAAATAATCCATTCAATGATATTGAAGATAGGAGACGTGCAGCTAAAAAGCTAGTAAAATATATTATGGCCAATCGAAAAGAAGGAGAAGATATTACTCTCATCGCTCACAGTCATGGAGGTAATGTGGCGATTCAAGCGGCTCCAATGTTAAGAGCAGCGTTAGACAAGGCTGACGCCGCAGATGTGAAGATCAATATTATAACAGTTGCTACTCCTGCAGTTAACAATGAAAAAAGCG
>NZ_SJZI01000037.1 GCF_004337505.1 Flaviaestuariibacter flavus
AACATGAACTATGGTTATTTCCAAGAGTTTTTTTAAGCGAGTGCGCTTTTAAAATCTGCCTGATACACCGTTCCTTTTGTAGCTATTGCAAATGCTTGTTTGAGCAGCTTATTGCACACGGCGATGAGGGCCACATAGGGCAGCTTTCCTTTGGCCACTAGTCGGTCATAGAGATCCTTACATGCGGCGTTATATTTCTTGGCCGTGAGCGCGCACATGAACAACACACTGCGCAGGTAGCCGTTGCCCATTTTGCAGATTCCCCGCTTTCCCTTTATCGAAGTGCCGCTTGTGTGCTCCCTGGGTGCAAGGCCTGCCAGGGCAATGAGCTGGCGGTAGTTGGAGACCTTGGTAAAGCCGTCGGTGGCTACGATGAGGGTGGCCACGGCGCGCTTGCCCAAGCCGGGCACGGAGCGCAGGTTCTTCATCTGGTTGCCACTCCACTGCTTCAGTTCTGCATCCATCTGCGCTTCCAGCTTTTTCAGTTCCCGCTCGATCCGGGCAATAGAGGCTTTGAGGCTTTTTGTGACCTCCTTATCGGCAAAGGGCATGTAGGTGAGGGCATGCAACTGGTTTTGAAGCATGGTTTTCTGACGCACATACATATTGATCAAAGCCCCGATCTGGCTGCATTTGAGCTGCGCCTGCGAGGGCACACGCCACACGGAAGCTTCTCTTTCCACTCCATAGCGGAAGAGCCAGCGGGCGTCTTTTTTGTCGGATTTGTTACGCTCCAGGTTCATCTGGATAAAGCGCTTGACGACCATTGGATTTTCTACCCGCACGTCGCCTCCTGCTTCCTTCAGGGTAAAGGCAAGGGCGAGATAATAAGGCCCGGAGGTTTCCAGAACATATACCCGCTCACCGCACTTTTCCAGCAGCTCGCGGTGGCCGGAGGCGGTGTTGGAGAGCTTGGTATAATGGGTCCTTCCTTTGTCATCATTGTAATAAACATCGAGGGTGTCTTTAGAGACGTCAATACCGCAAACAAGCTTCATGTTGTACTTTCACTTTGGTTAAAAATGAGGAATGTGATTTTTACACATCTGCAGCCATCCTAATTTCACGCGAGCTCTCCGGCGGCAACCGGTGCTCAGTTGAACTACCCGCAGTATCGTGTAAAAAGGCAGCGGGGGACCATCATGTTAGACAAGCTTGTCCTGGCTTCAGGGGCTGTTTGGTCTTACTCCCGCTGCCCACATTCTTTATCACCGAAAAGTATGAGAAAACAAACATAGGAGGGGCTGTTGCGCTATGGCCTGCGAACCTTACTTTATTTACTATCTTTCCTCTCGGCCACAGCGCAAAGCCCTGGTCGTTGGCCGCCAGCCGCCGATTCGGGTTAATTGCGGCAGAAATTCTCTTCAAAAGCTTTTTCTTTCCGACCAGTCCTTGGTTCGACCAGCAGGACACGAACTTCTCCTTGGCATCACGTTCGACTTGCCAGCCGCCGGACACCGTACCTGCATTTTCGTTGACCTCCAGCGACCTGCTACGCAAGCTGTACACTCCAGCCACGCAAACAGTCTCGCGTACGACTTCCCTGTGAACTTGGCGGACAACTCCGTCGCGGTGGTTTGTGGTATGGCTGGCGGCGGCTTCGCGGCGCACCTGCTCAGCTAGTTGCGGTAGGGGAGCACTCCGACAGTTCGACGTCGGGGCGGCGGCCTTGTAGGCGGGCCGAGCGGCCAACAGGGGCTGTTGCGCTATGGCCTCCGAGCAGTCACTATAATTTCTATCTTCACTCTCGGCCACAGCGCAAAGCCCTGGTCGTT
>NZ_SJZI01000038.1 GCF_004337505.1 Flaviaestuariibacter flavus
CGGAAGCACAACGGCCCCGACGCCGTCGACCACCACGGTTGGCAGCACAACGTATTATGTGAGCCAGGTGGCCAACCCGGGCAACTGCACCAGCCCGCGGGCATCGCTTACAGTAACGGTGACTGCAAAGCCGGCCGCGCCGACCGTGACGACGCCGGTAACCTATTGCCAGGGAGCGGCGACGGTGCCGCTGACGGCAACCGCATTGGCCGGCAACACGTTGCTCTGGTATACAACGGCTACCGGCGGCACCGGATCCGCCACCGCACCAACGCCCTCGTCTGCAACGGTGGGCTCAACCACCTATTACGTGAGCCAGGTGAGCGGTAATGGCTGCGAAAGCCCGCGTGCCTCGATCGTGGTGACCACCAACGCGATCCCCGTGGCAACGGCACCTGCCAACCAGACGGTATGTGCCGGCAGCAGCACAACGGCGGTAACGTTCAGCGGCACACCGGCAACGGGTGTGGTATATAACTGGACCAACGACAACACGGCCATCGGGCTCGCCGCGAGCGGCACGGGAAATATCGCGTCTTTCTTAGCAACCAATACCGGCACGTCACCGATCACCGCTACGATCACCGTGACACCGACGCTCACCACCAACGGCGTCAGCTGCCCGGGGGCTCCGAAGACCTTTACCATCACGGTGAACCCGAAGACCGCGATCGTGACGCCGCCGCAGAACGTATCGGTTTGCGAGGGCGGCAATGCGACGTTTACCGTGACGGCATCGGGCACCGGGCCGCTTACGTACGAGTGGTTCGCTTTCGGCCCTACCGGCACCGCCAACACGCCTGCCGGCAGTGGCACCAACACGCTCACCCTATCGAATGTAAGCACCTCGATGAATGGCAACCGCTACCGGGTGGTTGTTACCGGCCCCTGCGGTGCGGTGACCTATGACTTCGCGGTGATAACGGTGAATGCGCCAGCAGTCTGCGCCAATGCATTGCCGGCAACAATTTCGGCGGTGGTGGCACCTGCCGGTACTTATACTTATGCATGGACCGTGCCTTCGGGCGCGGCGGCGGCGGGCAATGTGAGCAGCTTCCAAACCTCGACGGCTGGTACGTATTCGGTGACCGTTACCAACAGCAACAATTGCACAAACACGGGCTCGGCCAACCTGGTGATCAACCCCAACCCGACCGTTACGGTGAATACGCCGGCGCCGATCTGCAGCGGTGGCAGCGCGACGCTTACCGCGGGTGGAGCAAGCACCTATGCCTGGAGCCCGGCCCCGGGGCTGTCGGCAACTACGGGCTCGCCGGTAACGGCAAGTCTGACGGCGACAACGACTTATACGGTGACGGGTACTACCAATGGTTGTACGGGTACGGCGACTGCGACGGTAACCGTAAACCCGAAGGCCACGGCGACGCAGAGCCTGTCGGTTTGTTCGGTACAGCTGCCTTATAGCTGGAATGGGCAAAGCCTGACGGCTGCGGGAAGTTACCAGGCCGTGCTGCAGACTTCTCTTGGCTGCGACAGCACGGTGACCTTGACGCTGACGGTAAGAAATGGTGTGCATACCGACACCACCGCTACGGCCTGCAGCCAGTATGTGTGGAGAGGAACCACTTATACCACCAGTGGTAATTACAACGTCTATACAACGGGCGTCAACGGCTGCCCCGATACCGCCACCCTGCACCTCACCATCAACCAGGGCGCGCGCAGTGACACTACCGCCACTGCCTGTGGTACCTACAGCTGGAGGGGTCAGAGCTATAGCCAGAGTGGAGATTACACCCTCACCACACCCAACGGTGCCTGTACCGATACGGCTGTCCTGCACCTCACCATCGCCCAGGGCGTGCGCAGTGACACCACCGCCACTGCCTGCGGATCCTATAGCTGGAGAGGCACTACCTACACTGCTTCCGGTAACTATACAGTGACTACTGTAAATGGTGCCTGCACCGACACGGCTGTCCTGCACCTCACCATTGCCCAGGGTGTGCGCAGCGACACTACTGCTACTGCCTGCGGTACCTATAGCTGGAGGGGTCAGAGCTATAGCCAGAGTGGAGACTATACAGTGACTACTGTAAACGGTGCCTGCACCGATACAGCTGTCCTGCACCTCACCATCGCCCAGGG
>NZ_SJZI01000039.1 GCF_004337505.1 Flaviaestuariibacter flavus
GCGGTAGTGTCACTGCGCGCGCCCTGGTTGATGGTGAGGTGCAGGGTGGCGGTATCGGGGCAGCCGTTGACGCCCGTTGTATAGACGTTGTAATTACCACTGGTGGTATAAGTGGTTCCTCTCCACACATACTGGCTGCAGGCCGTAGCGGTGGTATCGGTATGCACGCCCTGGTTGATGGTCAGGTGCAGGGTGGCGGTGTCGGGACAGCCGTTGACACCGGTGGAGTATGCATTATAGTTGCCCGAAGCCGTATAGGTAGTTCCCCTCCACACATACTGGCTGCAGGCCGTAGCGGTGGTGTCGGTATGCACACCATTTCTTACCGTCAGCGTCAAGGTCACCGTGCTGTCGCAGCCAAGAGAAGTCTGCAGCACGGCCTGGTAACTTCCCGCAGCCGTCAGGCTTTGCCCATTCCAGCTATAAGGCAGCTGTACCGAACAAACCGACAGGCTCTGCGTCGCCGTGGCCTTCGGGTTTACGGTTACCGTCGCAGTCGCCGTACCCGTACAACCATTGGTAGTACCCGTCACCGTATAAGTCGTTGTCGCCGTCAGACTTGCCGTTACCGGCGAGCCCGTAGTTGCCGACAGCCCCGGGGCCGGGCTCCAGGCATAGGTGCTTGCTCCACCCGCGGTAAGCGTCGCGCTGCCACCGCTGCAGATCGGCGCCGGCGTATTCACCGTAACGGTCGGGTTGGGGTTGATCACCAGGTTGGCCGAGCCCGTGTTTGTGCAATTGTTGCTGTTGGTAACGGTCACCGAATACGTACCAGCCGTCGAGGTTTGGAAGCTGCTCACATTGCCCGCCGCCGCCGCGCCCGAAGGCACGGTCCATGCATAAGTATAAGTACCGGCAGGTGCCACCACCGCCGAAATTGTTGCCGGCAATGCATTGGCGCAGACTGCTGGCGCATTCACCGTTATCACCGCGAAGTCATAGGTCACCGCACCGCAGGGGCCGGTAACAACCACCCGGTAGCGGTTGCCATTCATCGAGGTGCTTACATTCGATAGGGTGAGCGTGTTGGTGCCACTGCCGGCAGGCGTGTTGGCGGTGCCGGTAGGGCCGAAAGCGAACCACTCGTACGTAAGCGGCCCGGTGCCCGATGCCGTCACGGTAAACGTCGCATTGCCGCCCTCGCAAACCGATACGTTCTGCGGCGGCGTCACGATCGCGGTCTTCGGGTTCACCGTGATGGTAAAGGTCTTCGGAGCCCCCGGGCAGCTGACGCCGTTGGTGGTGAGCGTCGGTGTCACGGTGATCGTAGCGGTGATCGGTGACGTGCCGGTATTGGTTGCTAAGAAAGACGCGATATTTCCCGTGCCGCTCGCGGCGAGCCCGATGGCCGTGTTGTCGTTGGTCCAGTTATATACCACACCCGTTGCCGGTGTGCCGCTGAACGTTACCGCCGTTGTGCTGCTGCCGGCACATACCGTCTGGTTGGCAGGTGCCGTTGCCACGGGGATCGCGTTGGTGGTCACCACGATCGAGGCACGCGGGCTTTCGCAGCCATTACCGCTCACCTGGCTCACGTAATAGGTGGTTGAGCCCACCGTTGCAGACGAGGGCGTTGGTGCGGTGGCGGATCCGGTGCCGCCGGTAGCCGTTGTATACCAGAGCAACGTGTTGCCGGCCAATGCGGTTGCCGTCAGCGGCACCGTCGCCGCTCCCTGGCAATAGGTTACCGGCGTCGTCACGGTCGGCGCGGCCGGCTTTGCAGTCACCGTTACTGTAAGCGATGCCCGCGGGCTGGTGCAGTTGCCCGGGTTGGCCACCTGGCTCACATAATACGTTGTGCTGCCAACCGTGGTGGTCGACGGCGTCGGGGCCGTTGTGCTTCCG
>NZ_SJZI01000040.1 GCF_004337505.1 Flaviaestuariibacter flavus
AACTAGCTGAGCAGGTGCGCCGCGAAGCCGCCGCCAGCCATACCACAAACTACCGCGACGGAGTTGTCCGCCAAAGTTCACAGGGAAGTCGTACGCGAGACTGTTTGCGTGGCTGGCGTGTACAGCTTGCGTAGCAGGTCGCTGGAGGTCAACGAAAATGCAGGTACGGTGTCCGGCGGCTGGCAAGTCGAACGTGATGCCAAGGAGAAGTTCGTGTCCTGCTGGTCGAACCAAGGACTGGTCGGAAAGAAAAAGCTTTTGAAGAGAATTTCTGCCGCAATTAACCCGAATCGGCGGCTGGCGGCCAACGACCAGGGCTTTGCGCTGTGGCCAACATGAAGATAGAAAATTATAGGACAGTTTCCGGCCATAGCGCAACAGTCTATATGTAAAAGGGGCCGTCTCTGGCGGGCAGTCATCCACTCGGAAGCGGCGCTGCAGTGAAGTAACTTAATGGGACAAAATGTTTCTGTTATGAAAACAACCACAAAGGCTTCAGCTCATGAGACAGCCCCTGTCTCCAAGGTAATGAAAAGCGAAGGTTTTTCCAACCATGAACTCTATGTCGGCATTGACGTACACAAAAAGCGCTGGCAGGTAGCCGTACTATGCTCTGGTGTCGTTCTGCAGAATGTTTCCATTGAAGCCGACGCGGGCCTGCTGGTGCAGCACCTGCGCTCCCGCTACGGTGAAGCACAGTTCCACTGCGTCTACGAAGCCGGACCCTTTGGCTTCGCCCTATGCCGCGCGCTGTGGGCCGCCGGTATGGAATGCATCGTCGTGAACCCGGCAGACATCCCCGGCACCGACCAGGAGCGCCGCAGCAAAACCGACTCCGTTGATGCCCGGAGGCTTGCCAACCACCTGGCCGCAGGTCTTTTGCGCGGCGTTTATGTGCCTTC
>NZ_SJZI01000041.1 GCF_004337505.1 Flaviaestuariibacter flavus
GAGTATGCTCAATAAAGTGTGTCAATTTAAAACTGATTAAATTGATATACGATGGAAAAGAAATCATTTGATTTTGATGCTTTTGTAAAGGAGGCTGGTGAGCAGCTTCGCTCCGGCAAGCCTTTAGTTGGAGCGGAAGGTGTTTTTACGCCGCTTTTAAAGCGCGTTATTGAAGCTTCTTTAGAAGGTGAGATGGACGAGCACCTTAAGGAGAAGAAAAGGCCGGGCGGCAACCGGCGCAACGGCCACACACAAAAAAATATACAAAGCTCGTTGGGCGGCTTTGATATTTTTTCTCCCCGCGACCGCGACGCCTCCTTCGAGCCACAGACAGTGGCCAAGCGTCAGCGGGTCATCTCCGAGGATATGGACCAGAAGATCCTGAGCCTGTATGGCATGGGCCTGTCTTATTCAGACATTCAGAAGCACCTGAAGGAGATTTATGACTTCGACATCTCGGATGGCACGCTGACGGCCATTACCGACCGGATCATCCCGGCGATCAAGGAGTGGCAGAACCGGGTACTGGAGAGCGTTTACCCGGTGGTGTGGCTCGATGCCATCCACTTCAAAGTCCGCCAGGACGGCGTGGTGAAGACCCGGGCCATCTATTCCATACTGGCCGTTTCCACGGAAGGGCAAAAGGAAGTGATCGGCATTTACTTTGGAGAAAACGAGGGAGCGGCTTTCTGGCGCTCGGTGCTCGC